>JBKBHP010000003.1:0-304640 GCA_046299695.1 Hylemonella sp. | reverse complement strand
TGACCAGCCGCACCGCCTCAAGCTTGAACTCGCGGCTGAATTTCCTTCTCATTTCCATACACCACCTCCGGTTTCATCGACCACCTTAACAAAGTGTCTTTGAAACCGGCAGCAGCCCATGTCTCTGTGTGGGTCGGGACTGGCGCGGAGGCTTGCTGCCTGTGCGACTCCCCGTCATTCGGTCAGGAGAATTGAGCGGCGCTCTGGGTCGATTTCTGAATTGACAAGCCCATCGGGTTTGAATAACTTGTGGCGAGGATCGAGGTGAAGGCGACAAATCGTTTCGGTGACGATGGCCGCTGGAATCCCGGAGCTCCGAAAGCCAACCATGTTCAAGCTCATGCAATCCTTCAACAAACTCGACGTGGGCGCCAGACTGGCTGCCCTGTCCCTGGTGCTGAACGCGGCCTGCCTCGTTGTGTTTGAAGCGTTGAGCGACCTGCTGCCCTCACGCGCTGCCGCGGTGGGGGTGGGGCTGCTGGCCTTGTTGCTGGTGGCAGCGGGGCAATACCTACTGTTTCGCCGGGTGATCACCGCACCCGTGAACGCGGCCCGGCATGCGGCCAGCCGCTTGGCCACGGGCGACCTGACGACCCGCATCGAGACCTCGCGCCAGGACGAGATCGGCAAGCTGCTGGCGGCGATCAACAGCATCGGCCATGGTCTGGCCAATGTCGTCTGGAACATCCGCAACGGCACCGAAAACCTGGCGTCGGCCACCGACCACATCGCCGTGGGCAACCACGATCTGGCCCTGCGCACCGAGCAGCAGGCAGCCGCGCTGGATAAGACCGCCGCATCGATGAACGAGATGACCTCCACGGTTCGGGGCTATGCGGACCATGCCAGCCAGGCGGTCCAGCTCGCACGCGCAGCGTCGGACGTGGCGGCCGAGGGCGGCACGGCGGTGGCCCATGTCGTGCACACCATGGACTCCATCAACCAGTCGTCCAGGGAGATTGTGGAGATCATCAGCGTCATCGACGGCATCGCTTTCCAGACCAATATCCTCGCACTCAATGCCGCGGTCGAAGCGGCGCGTGCCGGTGAGCAGGGGCGTGGATTCGCCGTCGTTGCGGCCGAGGTTCGCAGCCTGGCGCAGCGCAGTTCAACCGCGGCGCGCGAAATCAAGACGCTGATCGAGACCTCGGTCAAGAATGTGCGGGACGGCAGTCAGCAGGTGGCCCAGGCGGGCGCCACGATGCAGGAGGTGGTCAAGAGCATTGAGCGCGTCAATGAAATCATTGGCGAGATCACTGCTGCCAGCCAGGGGCAGAGGACCGGGATCGAACAGGTGAATCAGGCGATCGCGCAGATGGAACGCGGCACCCAGCAGAACGCGACTCTGGTCAAGGAGGCGGCCGCGGCCGCGGATTCCCTCAAGGTGCAGACCGCCGAGTTGAACAGCGTCGTCGGTGTCTTCAAGATCAAGACCACGCGTAACGGCTCCAGGGAAGAGGCGGTCGAGATGGTCAGGCGGGCGGTGGCTGCGCTGGAGGCGTTCGGTCACGAGCAGACGTTCTCCGACATCTGCAACAAGCTGGGGCCTTTCTGCGACCGTGATCTTTATGTGGTGGTCTACGACATGGGCGGCAAGAACCTCGCTCACGGCGCCAACGCGGGCAATGTCGGCAAAAACATGATCGACGCCAAGGATGGCGCGGGCAATCTGTTCGTGCGCGAGCGCATCGAGATCATCCGCAACCATGGCAAGGGCTGGCAGGACTACATGTTCCTCAACCCGATCTCCAAGCAGGTGGAGGCCAAGTCCATGTACCTGGAGCGTTACGGGGACCTGATCGTCGGCTGCGGCGTCTACCGCAGCTAGCTGCCCCTTCGCCCGGGTGAGGTATGGGCCCGCCATGGCGTCAAGGAAACGCTATGGCGGCCTGAGCCATCAGTTGATGGCGAGCTTGACGGCCTTGCTCTCGGGCAGCACCTTGGCCAGCTTGAGCGTGAGCACGCCGTTTTCCAGCTTGGCTTCGCTCTTGCTCACGTCGATGTCCTGCGGCAGCTCGTAGGCGGCCTTGTACTGGCGCTTGGCTTCGGGCAGGGTCTCGATGCGGATCACATTGCCTTCGATGCCGATGGACAACTGCTCGCGGCTGACGCCGGGCACGTCGAAGGTGAATTCATAGGCCGGGCTTTCGGCGGCCGAGGACTCGGCCTGGGTGTTGTCGCCGAAGAAGCGGTCGAAGGCGCGCAGCGAGGGCACGAAGGCGGAACGGCGGATGACGGGGACAAACAGCATGGTCGTACTCCTTGGAAGTTGATCAGGGTCCGGGAGCGGGGTGCGTCGCCGGCCGTGGGGGATAGCTGGGCGCGGGGTGATGCTTTTTCAAGGGCGGGCAGGCGCGGGAATTTTTTGAACCCGCGGTCTTGAAAAGATGTGAGGCGGCGCTACTTCTCCACGCCCCGCGAGCCGCGGCGCGCAGCGGCACAATGGATGGCTGCTGATCTCTGCTCCAGTTTCCATGCGCCAACTCATCCTCGACCTCGAAGAATCCAAGATCCGTGAAGTGGCCAATGCCGGCCTGGGGCGCAGCGACGTGCTGGCCTTCTGGTTCGGGGAGGGTGACGAGGCCACGCCGGACTTCATCCGCCAGGCGGCCATCGAATCTCTGCAGAAGGGCGAGACCTTCTACAGCCATAACCTGGGCCTGCCGGAGCTGCGCGCGGCGCTGGCGCTGCACCTGACGCGCCTGCACGGCACGGTGGCACCCGACCGCCTGGCCATCACCTCGGGCGGCGTCAACGCACTGATGATCGCCATGCAGGCGCTGCTCGAAGCCGGCGACGAGGTGGCCATCGTCACCCCCGTCTGGCCCAACCTCACGGCGCAGCCGCGCATCCTGGGTGCGAAGCTCAAGCCCGTGCCGCTCAGGCCCGTGGCCGGGGCCTGGACGCTGGACCTGGAGGCCCTGCTGGCGGTCGTGACGCCGGCCACCAAGCTGTTGGTGCTCAATGCGCCCAGCAACCCCACGGGCTGGACGCTGACGCGCGCCGAGCAGGAGCGCATCCTGGACCACTGCCGCCAGACCGGCACCTGGATCCTGGCCGACGAGGTCTATGCCCAGCTGTACTACGAGAGCGACACCCCGAACGGTTGTGCCCCAAGCTTTCTGGACATCGCCTCGTCCGAGGACCGTCTCATGGTGGTGGGCAGTTTCTCCAAGGCCTTCCTGATGACGGGCTGGCGCCTGGGCTGGCTGGTGCTGCCGCCGGCCAGCACGCACGACGTGGGCAAGCTCATCGAGTTCAACACCTCCTGCGCCAGCGTCTTCACCCAGCGCGCGGCCGTGGCGGCGCTGCAGCGGGCCGGGGAGATCACGCCGCGCGTGGTGGCCCACCTCAAGACCTGCCGCGACACCCTGCTACCGCTGCTGCAGGCCGTGCCGGGGGTGGAGCTGGCGAAGCCGGCCGCCGGCATGTACGCCTTTTTCCGGCTGGCGGGCTACCCGGACGCCGTGGACACGGCCAAGCGCCTGGTGCGCGAGGCCGGCCTGGGCCTGGCGCCGGGTGAGGCCTTTGCCCCGGAATCGGCGGGCTGGCTGCGCTGGTGCTTTGCGTCACGGGATCCGCAGCGCCTGGTGCAGGGCGTGGACCGCCTGCGAGGCTGGCTCCTCAAGTGAGCAAACGCTAGCGCCGCAACGGTCTTCATGTGAGGATGCCGCCGAACCGGCGGGGCCGGGCGGCTGGCATCGCCCCTGGAAGGAGGGGGCGTAGCGCCCGCAGGGCGTACAGCCCAGGGTGGGCTATAATCTCCCGGTTCTGCAGCCTGCAAGGGTTTGCAGAGCGCACGCCGGCAGCAGTTCCAGCCACCGGCGCAAGTTGAAACCCTGGGACGGCCCGGTCATTCCGACCGACAGGCGTCCCGCTGCACAGGAAGAATGAAATGATCGCCTCCAGCATCAAGGCCGAAGTCATCAAGGCCAATGCCCGCGCCGCCGCCGACACCGGCAGCCCCGAAGTCCAGGTCGCCCTGCTGACCGCCCGTATCAACGAGCTGACCCCCCACTTCAAGACCCACGCCAAGGATCACCACGGCCGCCGCGGCCTGCTGCGCATGGTGAGCCGCCGCCGCAAGCTGCTCGACTACCTGAAGGCCAAGGACGCCGACCGCTACATGGCCCTGATTGCCAAGCTGGGTCTGCGCAAGTAAGCGTGCACCACCTATGAATCAAGGCGCCTGAGTTAGCACGACTGGCTCAGGCGCTTTGCACTTCGGAGCAGGCAAAAACAGAGCGAAGCTGTGTCATTCCAGAGGAAATCGGGCCGATTTTCTCGATGTTCTCTGGAATGGCATCGTGTTCTGTGATGCGGGCTCCGGGCCGTAAGGGGAGGCGGCACTGTCCTCCCCGACAACGAACAGGAGAACTCACATGAGCATGTTCAACAAGATCACCAAGACCTTCCAGTGGGGCCAGCACACGGTCACCATGGAAACCGGCGAAATCGCGCGCCAATCCAGCGGCGCCGTGATGCTGGACATCGACGGCACCGTGGTGCTCGCCACCGTGGTTGCCAAGACCGACGCCAAGGCCGGCCAGGACTTCTTCCCCCTGACCGTCGACTACATCGAGAAGACCTATGCCGCCGGCAAGATCCCGGGCAGCTTCTTCAAGCGTGAAGGCCGTCCCAGCGAGCTGGAGACCCTGACCAGCCGCCTGATCGACCGCCCGATCCGCCCGCTGTTCCCCGAAGGCTTCTTCAACGAAGTGCAGGTGGTGATCCACACCCTGTCGCTGAATCCTGAAGTCGACGCCGACATCGCCGCCATGATCGCCACCTCGGCGGCCCTGTCGGTCTCGGGCATCCCCTTCAACGGCCCCATCGGCGCCGCGCGCGTGGGCTACATCAACGGTGAATACGTCCTGAACCCGGGCCAGACCCAGCGCAAGGACAGCCAGATGGACCTGGTGGTCGCCGGTACCGAAGCCGCCGTGCTGATGGTGGAATCCGAAGCCCAGCAGCTGTCCGAAGAGATCATGCTGGGTGCCGTGGTGTTCGGCCACGAGCAGGGCAAGATCGCGATCAACGCCATCCATGAACTGGTGCGTGAAGCCGGCAAGCCGGTGTGGGACTGGAAGGCCCCGGCCAAGGATGAGGCCCTGATCGCCAAGATCGACAGCCTGGCCAAGGCCAAGCTCGAGGCCGCCTACCAGATCCGCAACAAGCAGGCCCGTACGCAGGCCTGCCGCGCTGCCTACGCCGACGTGTTCGCCGGCCTCAAGGCCGAGGGCGTGGAATTCGATAGCGTGGCCATCGAAGGCCTGCTGTTCGAGATCGAAGCCAAGATCGTGCGTGGCCAGATCCTGGCCGGCGAGCCGCGCATCGACGGCCGCGACACGCGCACCGTGCGCCCCATCGAGATCCGCAACGGCGTGCTGCCCCGCACCCACGGTTCTTCGCTGTTCACGCGTGGTGAGACCCAGGCGCTGGTGATCACCACCCTGGGCACCGAGCGCGACGCCCAGCGCATCGACGCTCTGGCCGGCGAGTTCGAAGACCGCTTCATGCTGCACTACAACATGCCTCCCTTCGCCACCGGCGAGACGGGGCGCGTGGGCAGCCCCAAGCGCCGCGAGATTGGCCACGGCCGTCTGGCCAAGCGCGCGCTCGTCGCCGTGCTGCCGACCAAGGAAGAGTTCCCCTACACCATGCGTGTGGTCTCCGAGATCACCGAGTCCAACGGTTCCTCCTCGATGGCCTCCGTCTGCGGCGGCTGCCTGTCGCTGATGGACGCCGGCGTGCCGATGAAGGCCCACGTGGCCGGCATCGCCATGGGCCTGATCAAGGAAGACAACCGCTTCGCCGTGCTGACCGACATCCTGGGTGACGAAGATCACCTGGGTGACATGGACTTCAAGGTGGCCGGTACCACCAACGGCATCACCGCCCTGCAGATGGACATCAAGATCCAGGGCATCACCAAGGAAATCATGCAGGTCGCCCTGGCCCAGGCCAAGGAAGCGCGCATGCACATCCTGGGCAAGATGCAGGAAGCCGTGGCCGAGGCCAAGACCGAGGTGTCGCAGTTCGCTCCGCGCCTGTACACCATGAAGATCAACCCCGAGAAGATCCGTGATGTGATCGGCAAGGGCGGCGCCGTGATCCGCGCACTGACCGAAGAGACTGGCACCCAGATCGACATCGCGGAAGACGGCACCATCACCATCGCCTCCACCGACGGCGCCAAGGCCGATGAGGCCAAGCGCCGCATCGCCGAGATCACCGCCGAAGTGGAAATCGGCAAGGTCTACGAAGGCCCGATCACCAAGATCCTGGACTTCGGCGCCCTGGTCAACCTGCTGCCCGGCAAGGATGGCCTGCTGCACATCAGCCAGATCGCCCATGAGCGTGTCGAGAAGGTCACGGACTACCTGTCCGAAGGCCAGATCGTCAAGGTCAAGGTGCTCGAGACCGACGAGAAGGGCCGCGTCAAGCTGTCCATGAAGGCGCTGCTGGATCGTCCGGAACAACAGCAGGCCCCGGCCGGCAGCGAGCAGGGCTGATTCCCCTTCATTGCGAAGTACCGGTCACCCCGCCGCCGATTCGGCGGGGGCCGGGTGAGAAGACCATGAAAGCCATCGAAATCACTTCCTACGGTGCGCCCGAGGTGCTGCGTCTGGGCCAGCGCCCCGACCCGGTGCCTGCGGCCGGCGAGCTGCTGATCCGCGTGGCCGCCAGCGGCATCAACCGCCCCGACGTGTTCCAGCGCCAGGGCAACTACCCGGTGCCGCCGGGCGCCTCCGACATTCCCGGCCTGGAAGTGGCCGGCGAGATCGTGGGCGGTGATGCCCGGGAGCTGGCGCAGGCCGGTTTCAAGCTCGGCGACAAGGTCTGCGCCCTCGTGGCCGGTGGGGGTTATGCCGAGCTGTGCACCGCGCCCATCGCCCAGACCCTGCCGTATCCCAAGGGCCTGAGCGATGTGGAGGCGGCCTCGCTGCCCGAGACCTTCTTCACGGTCTGGAGCAATGTCTTCGACCGCTGCCATCTGCAGCCGGGCGAGACCCTGCTGATCCAGGGCGGCTCCAGCGGCATCGGCGTCACCGCCATCCAGCTGGCCAAGGCCTGGGGTGCCCAGGTCATCGTCACGGCTGGCAGCGACGACAAGTGCGCCGCCTGCCTGAAGCTGGGCGCCGACCATGCCATCAACTACAAGACGCAGGACTTCAAGGACGAGGTCAAGCGCCTGACCGACGGCAAGGGCGTGGATGTGATCCTCGACATGGTGGGCGGCGAGTACGTCGCGCGCGAGGTCGAGAGCCTGGCCGAGGACGGCCGCATCGTCATCATCGCCGTGCAGGGTGGCACCAAGAGCAATTTCAACGCAGGCCTGGTCCTGCGCAAGCGCCTGACCATCACCGGTTCCACGCTGCGTCCGCGTCCCGTGGCCTTCAAGGCCGCCATCGCCCAGGCCTGCCGCCAGCACGCCTGGCCGCTGATCGAGGCCGGCAAGATCAAGCCCGTGATCCACAGCACCTATGCGGCCGTGGATGCGGCCGATCCCACCGGCAGCGGTGCGGCCAAGGCGCACGCGCTGATGGAATCGAACCAGCACATCGGCAAGATCGTGCTGACCTGGGGGAAGGCATGAGCCGAAAACTGATCGCCGGCAACTGGAAGATGAATGGCGGCCTGGCCGCCAATCAGGCCCTGCTCAAGGGCATCCTCTCCGGCCTCAAGGACCTGGGCTGCGACATCGCGGTCTGCGTGCCGGCGCCTTATTTCGCGCAGTGCCAGCAACTGCTGGCCACGAGCCCGGTGGAACTCGGCGCACAGGATGTGTCGGCGCATGAACTCGGTGCCTACACCGGCGAGGTCTCGGTGGCCATGCTCAAGGACTTCGGCGTACGCTACGCCATCGTGGGCCATTCGGAACGCCGCCAGTACCACGGCGAGACCGATGCGGCCGTGGCCGCCAAGGCCCAGCGTGCGCTGGCCAACGGTGTGACGCCCATCGTTTGCGTGGGCGAGACGCTGGCCGAGCGTGAAGCCGGCAAGACGGAAGAAGTGGTCAGGCGTCAGCTGGCCGCGGTGATCCACCTCAACGGCCACTGCATCAGCGAGATCGTCGTGGCCTACGAGCCCGTGTGGGCTATCGGTACCGGCAAGACCGCCACGCCCGAGCAGGCGCAGCAGGTGCATGCCGTGCTGCGCGCGCAGCTCAAGGCAGCCTCGCCGCATCCCGAGCGGGTGAAGATCCTCTACGGTGGCAGCATGAACGCGGCCAATGCGGCGCAGCTGCTGGCCCAGCCCGACATCGACGGCGGCCTGATCGGCGGCGCCTCGCTCAAGGCCCCGGATTTCCTGACCATCATCGCCGCGGCCGCCTGAAGCCGCGCCAAGAATGCTACGAATTTAGGAGTGAACATGAGTCTCGTCGTATCCATCCTCATCACGGTGCAGATCCTCGCCGCCGTGGCCATGATCGGCCTGGTGCTGGTCCAGCACGGCAAAGGCGCCGACATGGGCGCCGCCTTCGGCAGCGGCTCCTCGGGCAGCCTCTTCGGGGCCAGCGGCAGTGCCAACTTCCTCTCGCGCACCACGGCCGTTCTGGCCACGGTGTTCTTCCTCTGCACGCTGGCGCTGGCCTACGTCGGCAACGCCAAACCCGCCAGCACGGGCAGCGTGCTGGAGAACCCGGCCGTGACGGCGCCGGTGGTGCCTGAAACGGCATCCCAGATTCCGGGAGCCGCACCCGCCGGCACCGCACCTGCTGCCGAGCCGGCGGCACCTGCCGCACCGGGTCCCGCGCAGATTCCGGCGCGATGACCTGAGTCAAGATTTCCCGAATTTCTCCTCGGGGAGAGAGGGTAATTCGGGGTAAACTCTGAGGCTGCCGGTTGAGCCGAAATCAACCCTCATGCGAGGCCGGCATCAGAGACTAGCCGTCGTGGTGAAATTGGTAGACACGCTATCTTGAGGGGGTAGTGGCGAAAGCTGTGCGAGTTCGAGTCTCGCCGACGGCACCAAAAAAACGACCGGTCGGGCAGCGCCCGTCCGGTCCCAACGGTGATCAGCATTTCAAGATGAACCTCGATCAGTACCTCCCCGTCCTCCTGTTCATCTTGGTCGGCATCGCTGTCGGGGTCATCCCGCAGGTGATCGGCTACATCCTCGGCCCGAATCGCCCTGACGCGGCCAAAAACTCCCCCTACGAATGCGGCTTCGAGGCCTTCGAGGACGCGCGCATGAAGTTCGACGTGCGCTATTACCTCGTGGCCATCCTGTTCATCCTGTTCGACCTGGAAATCGCCTTCCTCTTCCCCTGGGCCGTGGCGCTCAAGGAGGTGGGTGCGGTCGGCTTCTGGGCAGCCATGGTGTTCATCGCCATCCTCGTCGTGGGCTTTGTCTACGAGTGGAAAAAAGGCGCGCTGGACTGGGAATGAACTGAACTCTTGACGAGGAAGCAGCCATGATTGAAGGCGTGATGAAAGAGGGCTTTGTCACCACCAGCTACGACACGGTGGTGAACTGGGCCAAGACCGGCTCGCTGTGGCCCATGACCTTCGGTCTGGCCTGCTGCGCGGTGGAGATGATGCACGCGGCCGCCGCGCGCTACGACATTGCCCGCTTCGGTTCCGAGGTGTTCCGTGCCAGCCCGCGCCAGTCCGACCTGATGATCGTGGCTGGCACCCTGTGCAACAAGATGGCCCCGGCCCTGCGCAAGGTCTACGACCAGATGAGCGAGCCGCGCTGGGTCATCTCCATGGGCTCCTGTGCCAACGGGGGTGGCTACTACCACTACAGCTATTCCGTGGTGCGCGGCTGCGACCGCATCGTGCCGGTGGACGTCTACGTGCCGGGCTGTCCGCCCACGGCCGAGGCGCTGATCTACGGCATCATCCAGCTGCAACAGAAGGTCCGCCGCACGCAGACCATCGCGCGCGTCTGAAGGAACCGACGATGACTGCTGTTGCCGTGAATCCCGAGACCCTGAAAAACACCGTGGCGGCTGCGCTGGGTGACAAGGCCCGTCGCATCGAGCTGCGCCTGGGTGAGCTCACCGTCGAGGTCACCGCCCGTGACTACCACGCGGCCGCGCTGATCCTGCGCGACGCCCCGGGCTGCCAGTTCGAGCAGTTGATCGATCTCTGCGGTGTCGACTACTCCGCCTGGGGTGAGGGCGCCTGGGAGGGCGCGCGTTACGCCGTGGTCTCGCACCTGCTGTCCGTCAGCCTGAACCAGCGTGTGCGCCTGCGGGTCTTTGCCGCCGATGACGATTTCCCCGTCGTCGACTCGCTGACCGATGTCTGGCGCGCCGCCAACTGGTACGAACGCGAGGCCTTCGACCTGTATGGCATCGTTTTCGAAGGCCATGACGACCTGCGCCGCATCCTGACCGACTACGGTTTCATCGGTCATCCCTTCCGCAAGGACTTCCCGCTCTCGGGTCACGTCGAGATGCGCTACGACGCCGAACTCAAGCGCGTGGTCTACCAGCCCGTGACCATCGAGCCGCGCGAAATCACGCCACGCATCATCCGTGAAGACAACTACGGAGGCCTGAAGTAATCATGGCCGAGATCAAGAACTACACCCTGAACTTCGGCCCGCAGCACCCGGCCGCCCACGGCGTGCTGCGCCTGGTGCTCGAGCTCGATGGCGAGGTCGTGCAGCGTGCCGACCCGCACATCGGCCTGCTGCACCGCGCCACCGAGAAGCTGGCCGAGAGCAAGACGTACATCCAGTCGCTGCCCTACATGGATCGCCTGGACTACGTCTCGATGATGTGCAACGAGCAGGCCTACTGCCTGGCCATCGAGAAGATGCTGGGTCTCGAGGTGCCGCTGCGTGCCAAGTACATCCGCACCATGTTCGGCGAGATCACGCGCCTGCTCAACCACCTGATGTGGCTGGGCTCGCACGGCAACGACTGTGGCAGCTCGACCATCCTGATCTACACCTTCCGCGAGCGTGAAGACCTGTTCGACATGTACGAGGCGGTCTCGGGCGCACGCATGCACGCGGCCTACTTCCGCCCGGGGGGGGTCTACCGTGACCTGCCCGACAGCATGCCGCAGCATCAGGCCAGCAAGGTGCGCAGCGCGAGTTCGCTCGCGGCCCTCAACGCCAAGCGCAGCGGCTCATTGCTCGACTTCATCGATGACTTCACCCAGCGCTTCCCCAAGTGCGTGGACGAGTACGAGACCCTGCTGACCGACAACCGCATCTGGAAGCAGCGCACCGTGGGTATCGGCGTCGTGACCGCCGAGCGCGCGCTGAACCTGGGCATGACCGGCCCCATGCTGCGGGGCTCGGGCCTGGCCTGGGATCTGCGCAAGACCCAGCCCTACGATGCCTACGACCGCGTGGACTTCGACATCCCCGTGGGCAAGACCGGTGACAGCTACGACCGCTACCTCGTGCGCGTGCAGGAGATGCGCGAGTCCAACCGCATCATCAAGCAGTGCGTGGACTGGCTGCGTGCCAACCCCGGTCCGGTGATCACCGACAACCATAAGGTGGCGCCGCCGGCCCGTGAGGCCATGAAGTCGAACATGGAAGAGCTGATCCACCACTTCAAGCTCTTTACCGAAGGTTTCCGTGTGCCCGCCGGCGAGGCCTACGCCGCCGTCGAGCACCCCAAGGGCGAGTTCGGCATCTACCTTGTGAGCGACGGTGCCAACAAGCCCTATCGCCTCAAGATCCGTGCCCCGGGCTTTGCCCACCTGGCCACGCTCGATGAGCTGGCGCGCGGCCACATGCTGGCCGACGCCGTCGCCATCATCGGCACCCTGGATATCGTGTTTGGAGAGATTGACCGATGATCTCTGAGTCCACCAAGGCGCGCTTCGCCAAGGAAGTCGCGAAATACCCCCCTGAGCAGAAGCAGTCGGCCGTCATGGCCTGCCTGGCCATCGTGCAGCAGGAGCAGGGCTACGTCAGCACCGACAGTGAGGCCGAGATTGCGGCCTACCTGGGCATGCCGGCGATGGCCGTGCACGAGGTCACGACCTTCTACAACATGTACAACCAGCGGCCGGTGGGCAAGTACAAGCTCAACGTCTGCACCAACCTGCCCTGCCAGCTGCGCGACGGCAGCAAGGCGCTCAAGCATCTGGAGCAGAAGCTTGGCATTGCCATGGGTGGTACCACGCCCGATGGCCTCTTCACGCTGCAGCAAAGCGAGTGCCTGGGCGCCTGCGCCGACTCGCCCGTGATGCTGGTCAACGACCGCACCATGTGCAGCTTCATGAGCAATGACAAGCTCGACCAGCTGATCGACGGCCTCAAGAAGGCGGAGGCCCAGTGATGAAGGCTGAACAGATCCTCGCGCAGTTTGCCGCCACCGGCGTGCAGACCTGCTTCCATGACCGCCACATCAATCCCCAGATCTACGCTGGCCTCAACGGCAGCAACTGGCACCTCAAGGACTACGAGGCGCGCGGCGGCTACCAGGCTCTGAAGAAGATCCTGGGCAAGGATGGCGGTGAAGGCCTCACACAGGACCAGGTGATTGCGACCGTCAAGGAATCCGCCCTGCGCGGCCGTGGCGGCGCCGGCTTCCCCACCGGCCTGAAGTGGAGCTTCATGCCGCGCCAGTTTCCGGGTCAGAAGTACCTGGTCTGCAACTCGGACGAGGGCGAGCCCGGCACCTGCAAGGACCGCGACATTCTCATGTACAACCCGCACATCGTGATCGAGGGCATGGCCATCGCGGCCTATGCCATGGGCATCACGGTGGGCTACAACTACATCCACGGCGAGATCTTCGAGGTCTACGAACGCTTCGAGGAAGCCCTGGAAGAAGCGCGCGCGGCCGGCCTGCTGGGCAACAACATCGCGGGCAGCAATTTCAGCTTCCAGCTGCATGCCGCCCACGGCTTCGGCGCCTACATCTGCGGCGAAGAGACCGCCTTGCTCGAATCGCTCGAGGGCAAGAAGGGCCAGCCGCGTTTCAAGCCGCCGTTCCCGGCCAGCTTCGGCCTCTACGGCAAGCCGACCACCATCAACAACACGGAAACCTTCGCGGCCGTGCCCTGGATCATCCGCAACGGCGGCCAGGCCTACCTCGAGTGCGGCAAGCCCAACAACGGCGGCACCAAGATCTTCTCCGTGTCCGGTGACGTCGAGCGTCCGGGCAACTACGAAGTGCCCATGGGCACGCCCTTTGCCAAGCTGCTCGAGCTGGCCGGCGGCGTGCGCAAGGGCCGCCAGCTCAAGGCCGTGATCCCCGGCGGCTCCTCGGCCCCGGTACTGCCCGCGCACATCATGATGGAATGCACGATGGACTACGACTCCATCGCCAAGGCCGGCTCCATGCTGGGTTCGGGCGCCGTCATCGTGATGGACGACTCGCGCTGCATGGTCGAGTCGCTGCAGCGACTTTCGTACTTTTACATGCATGAATCGTGCGGTCAGTGCACGCCCTGCCGTGAAGGCACGGGCTGGCTCTCGCGCGTGGTCGACCGCATCAAGGAAGGCCAGGGTCGCCCCGAGGATCTGGACCTGCTGGACAACGTGGCCGAGAACATCCAGGGCCGCACCATCTGCGCGCTCGGTGATGCGGCCGCCATGCCGGTGCGCGCCATGATCAAGCACTTCCGGCACGAATTCGAAGCCCACGTGGCGAACAAGACCTGCACGGTCGGGTCCCACGTCTGAGCGAGCACACCATGATTGAAATCGAACTCGACGGCAAGAAGGTGGAAGTGGCGGAAGGCAGCATGGTCATGCATGCGGCCGAGAAAGCCGGCACCTACATCCCCCACTTCTGCTACCACAAGAAGCTCAGCATCGCGGCCAACTGCCGCATGTGCCTGGTGGACGTGGAGAAGGCACCCAAGCCCATGCCGGCCTGTGCCACGCCCGTCACGCAGGGCATGATCGTGCGCACCCAGACCGACAAGGCCCTCAAGGCCCAGAAATCGGTCATGGAGTTCCTGCTGATCAACCATCCGCTCGATTGCCCCATCTGCGACCAGGGCGGCGAATGCCAGCTGCAGGACCTGGCGGTGGGCTACGGCGGGTCCGCCTCGCGTTACGCTGAAGAAAAGCGCGTGGTCTTCCACAAGGATGTGGGTCCACTGATCTCCATGGAGGAGATGAGCCGCTGCATTCACTGCACGCGCTGCGTGCGTTTCGGCCAGGAGATCGCCGGCGTCATGGAGCTCGGTATGAGCCACCGCGGCGAGCACTCCGAGATCGAGACCTTTGTCGGTAACTCGGTGAACTCCGAGCTCTCGGGCAACATGATCGACATCTGCCCCGTGGGCGCGCTGACCAGCAAGCCCTTCCGCTACCAGGCCCGCACCTGGGAGCTGGGTCGCCGCAAGTCGGTCTCCCCGCACGACTCCACCGGCGCCAACCTGATCGTGCAGGTCAAGAACAACCAGGTGTTGCGCGTGGTGCCCCTGGAGAACGAAGCCGTCAACGAGTGCTGGATCGCCGACCGTGACCGTTTTTCCTACGAGGCCCTCCATGGCGCCGACCGCCTGACCGCCCCCATGCTCAAGCAGGGCGGCGAGTGGCGTGAAGTTGACTGGCAGACCGCTCTCGAATACGTGGCCAACGGCCTCAAGGGTGTGAAGGACCAGCACGGCGCGAACAGCGTCGGGGCCCTGGTCAGCCCCCACAGCACGCTGGAAGAGCTCTACCTCGCCGCCGGCCTGCTGCGCGGCCTGGGCAGCGACAGCATCGATCACCGCCTGCGTCATGCCGAGTTCGGCAAGAGCGAGGGCGTGCGCTGGCTGGGCCTGCCGATCGCCGCGCTCACGCAGCTGCAGCGCGTGCTCGTCGTCGGTTCCAACCTGCGCAAGGACCATCCGCTGTTCGCGCAGCGCATCCGTCAGGCCGTGCGCCACGGTGCGCAACTCAGCGCGATCACGTCCAGGAAGCTGTTCAAGGACGCTGACGCCTGGGCCATCAAGGTGGCCCATCCGGTGGTGGTCGAAGCCGCTCAATGGGCCCAGGCCCTGGCCAATGTGGCCGCGGCCGTCGCCGCCGAGAAGGGCGTGACCGCCCCGGCCGCTGGCCAGGCCACGCCTGAAGCCAAGGCCATCGCTGCGTCGCTGATCGGTGGCGAGCGCAAGGCCGTGCTGCTGGGCAATGCGGCAGCCCATGCCGCCAATGCCTCCAGCCTGCTGGCCCTTGCCAACTGGATCGCTGCGCAGACCGGTGCGTCTGTCGGTTACCTCACTGAAGCAGCCAACACCGTGGGCGCGCAGTGGGCGGGTGCCCAGCCGCAGGGCAGCGGGCTGAACGCGGGCCAGATGCTGGCCGGCGGCCTCAAGGCCGCGCTGCTGATCAACGTCGAGCCCGAAGACACCGCGGCGGGTGCGGCTGCTGGCCTGAACCAGGCCGAGATGGTCGTCACGCTCAGCCCCTTCAAGACCAACCTGGCCTTCAGCGACGTGTTGCTGCCGATCGCGCCCTTCAGCGAGACCTCGGGCAGCTTCGTCAACGCCGAAGGCCGTGTGCAGAGCTTCCACGCCGTGGTCAAGCCGCTGGGTGAGACGCGTCCGGCCTGGAAGGTGCTGCGCGTGCTCGGCAATCTGCTGGGCCTGGACGGTTTCGGCTTCGAGTCCTCGCAAGAGGTGCTGGCTGCGGCCACGGCCAAGGCCGCGAACCTGTCCAATGCCACGCAGGCCGCGATCCGGCTCGACGCCCCGGCGGGCGAGCCTGTGTCGGCGGCCATCTACCAACTCGACGGCCTGGTCCGTCGCGCGCCGTCGCTGCAGCTGACGGCCGACGCCCGTGAAGGAGTGGCGGCATGATCGACGCCTTCTACAACTGGGGCCTGAATCTGCTCGCCGCCGGCTGGTGGGGCGAGCTGGCCTGGCCTGTGGTCTGGAACCTGCTCAAGATCGTCTGCGTGCTCGCGCCGCTGATGGGTGCCGTGGCCTACCTCACGCTGTGGGAGCGCAAGCTCCTGGGCTTCATGCAGGTGCGTCATGGTCCCAACCGCGTCGGCCCCCTGGGCCTGCTGCAGCCGATCGCCGACGCGCTCAAGCTGCTGACCAAGGAAATCATCCAGCCCACGGCCGCAGCCAAGGGCCTGTTCGTCCTCGGCCCCATCATGGCCATCATGCCGGCGCTGGCCGCGTGGGTGGCCATCCCCTTCGGGCCCGACGTGGCGCTGACCAACGTCAACGTCGGTCTGATGCTGATCATGGCCATCACCTCGATCGAGGTCTACGGCGTGATCATCGCGGGTTGGGCTTCCAACTCCAAATACGCCTTCCTGGGCGCCTTGCGCGCCTCGGCGCAGATGGTGAGCTACGAGATCGCCATGGGCTTCTGCTTCCTGGTGGTGCTCATGGTCTCGGGCAGCATGAACATGACGGCCATCGTGGTGGGGCAGGGCAGCGGCTACTTCGCCGACATGGGCCTGAACTTCCTGTCCTGGAACTGGCTGCCGCTGCTGCCCATCTTCATCGTCTACCTGATCTCCTCCGTGGCCGAGACCAACCGCCACCCCTTCGACGTGGTCGAAGGTGAGGCCGAGATCGTGGCCGGTCACATGGTCGAGTACTCGGGCATGGGCTTCGCCATCTTCTTCTTGGCTGAGTACGCCAGCATGTGGCTGGTCTCCATCCTGGCCGTGGTCATGTTCCTCGGTGGCTGGTATCCGCCCATCGACAGCACCGTGTTCAACGCCATCCCGGGCTGGATCTGGCTGGGGCTCAAGACCTTCGTGGTCGTGTCCATGTTCATCTGGATCCGCGCCACCTTCCCGCGTTTCCGCTACGACCAGATCATGCGTCTGGGCTGGAAGATCTTCATCCCGGTCACCCTGGTGTGGCTGCTCGTCGTCGGCATCTGGATGCAGACGTCATGGAACATCTGGAACTAAGGGGACGACATGCAAGCCGCATCCGCCTTTTCCCTCAAGGACTTCTTCAAGAGCTTCATGCTGGTGGAGCTTGTCAAGGGCATGGCCCTGACCGGCCGCTACACCTTCGCCCGCAAGGTGACGCTGCAGTACCCCGAGGAGAAGACCCCGCTGTCGCCGCGTTTCCGTGGCCTGCACGCGCTGCGCCGCTACGAGAACGGTGAAGAGCGCTGCATCGCCTGCAAGCTTTGCGAGGCCGTCTGCCCCGCGATGGCCATCACCATCGAGTCCGAGGTGCGCAGTGACGGCAGCCGCCGTACCACCCGCTATGACATCGACCTGACCAAGTGCATCTTCTGCGGCTTCTGCGAGGAAAGCTGCCCGGTGGACTCCATCGTCGAGACCCACATCCTCGAATACCACGGCGAGAAGCGCGGCGACCTGTACTTCACCAAGGACATGCTGCTGGCCGTGGGCGACCGCTACGAGCCCGAGATCGCTGCGGCCAAGGCGGCCGACGCGAAGTACCGCTGAGGCGCGACGAACAAGCGAAACACGATCATGGACGTCAAAACCGGTTTCTTCTTCCTGTTCTCGGCGGTGCTGCTGTTCGCGGCCTTCCGGGTCATCACGGCGCGCAACCCCGTGCATGCGGTGCTCTACCTGATGCTCTCCTTCTCCCAGGCCTCGGCCATCTGGCTGCTGCTGGAAGCCGAGTTCCTGGCCGTCGCCCTGGTGCTGGTCTATCTGGGCGCGGTGATGGTGCTCTTCCTCTTCGTCGTGATGATGCTGGACATCAAGATCGACCAGATGCGTCGCGGTTTCTGGAAGCACCTGCCCCTGGCCGCCACGCTGGGCGCTGTCGTGGTGTTCGAGATGGCCGCGGTACTGCTCACGGGCTTTCGCGTCACCGATGAGCCCGCCGTGGCACAGGTCATCGGCCAGGCGGTCGAGGTCGACAACGCCAAGGCCCTGGGCATCCTGCTGTACACGGAGTACGTCTACCCCATCCAGGTCGCGGCGGCCATCCTGCTCGTGGCCATGATCGCGGCGATCGCGCTGACCCTGCGCGAGCGCAAGGACAGCAAGGCCATCGACCCGTCCATCCAGGTGCGCGTGCGCGCCGCTGACCGTCTGCAGATCATCAAGGTTGCGCCTACCCAGGCGGCACCCGCTGCCGCCCCCGAGGAGAAGAAAGAATGACGCTCACGCTCGGTCACTACCTCACGCTGGGCGCCGCGCTGTTTGCCATCGCGGTCGTCGGCATCTTCCTGAACCGCAAGAACCTCATCGTCCTGCTCATGGCCATCGAGCTCATGCTGCTGGCGGTGAACCTGAACTTCGTGGCTTTCTCCCATTACCTGGGTGACATGCACGGCCAGGTCTTCGTCTTCTTCATCCTCACCGTGGCTGCGGCGGAATCCGCCATCGGCCTGGCCATCCTGGTGCTGCTGTTCCGCAACAAGTCCAGCATCAATGTGGACGAACTCAACGAGCTCAAGGGTTAAAAAAGAATGAGCGCAACCCTGAACGCATCCACCCTGCTGGCCGTTCCGCTGGCACCGCTGGCCGGTGCCATCCTGGCCGGCATCTTCGGCACCAAGATGGGCGGCAACTGGATCGGCCGTCGCCTCTCGCACAGCTCCACCATCCTGGGCGTGCTGATCGCCTTCATCCTCTCGGCCATGACGCTCAAGAGCGTGGCCATGGACGGCGCGCGCTTCAACGCCACGATCTACGAGTGGATGGTGGTCGGCGGCCTCAAGATGGAAGTCGGCTTCATGGTCGACGGCCTCACCGCCATGATGATGTGCGTAGTGACCTTCGTGTCCCTGATGGTGCACATCTACACCATCGGCTACATGGAAGAGGACGAGGGCTACAACCGCTTCTTCGCCTACATCTCCCTGTTCACCTTCTCCATGCTCATGCTGGTCATGAGCAACAACCTGCTCCAGCTCTTCTTCGGCTGGGAGGCGGTGGGCCTGGTGTCCTATCTGCTGATCGGTTTCTGGTTCAACAAGCCCACGGCTATCTTTGCCAACATGAAGGCCTTCCTGGTCAACCGCGTGGGTGACTTCGGCTTCATCCTGGGCATCGGCCTGATCGCCGCCTACACCGGTACGCTGAACTACAGCGAGATCTTCGCCAAGAGCGGCGAGCTCGGCACGCTGATCTTCCCGGGCACCGAGTGGCTGCTGATCACCGTGATCTGCATCTGCCTGTTCATCGGTGCGATGGGCAAGAGCGCGCAGTTCCCGCTGCACGTCTGGCTGCCCGACTCCATGGAAGGCCCCACGCCCATCTCCGCGCTGATCCACGCCGCCACCATGGTGACGGCCGGCATCTTCATGGTGGCGCGCATGTCGCCGCTGTACGAGCTGTCCGACGTGGCACTGAACTTCGTCATGGTGATCGGCGCCATCACGGCGCTCTTCATGGGCTTCCTGGGCATCATCCAGAACGACATCAAGCGCGTCGTGGCCTATTCCACGCTTTCACAGCTGGGCTACATGACCGTGGCCCTGGGTGCTTCGGCCTACTCGGTGGCCGTGTTCCACCTGATGACCCACGCCTTCTTCAAGGCCCTGCTGTTCCTCGCGGCCGGCTCGGTCATCATGGGCATGCACCACAACCAGGACATCCGCTGGATGGGTGGCGTGCGCAAGTACATGCCCATCACCTGGATCACCTCGCTGCTCGGCTCGCTGGCCCTGATCGGCACGCCGCTGTTTGCCGGGTTCTATTCCAAGGACAGCATCATCGAGGCCGTGCACTTCAGCAACCTGCCGGCCGCCGGCCTGACCTACTACGCGGTGCTGGCCGGCGTCTTCGTCACCGCCTTCTACTCCTTCCGCATGTACTTCCTGGTCTTCCACGGCAAGGAACGCTACGACCAGAACCCCGACGCGCACCATGACGACCATGGCCACGGCCATGACGACCACCAAGAGCCGCACGAGTCGCCCTGGGTGGTGACCGTGCCCCTGGTGCTGCTGGCCGTCCCCTCGGTGGTGATCGGCTACCTCACGCTCATGCCTATGCTCTTCGGGGATTTCCTCAAGGACGCGATCACCGTCAACACCGCGGCCCACCCGGCCATGGCCAAGCTGGCCGAGCTCATCCATGGTCCCCTGGCCATGGCGGGCCACGCCTTCAGCACGCCGCCTTTCTGGCTGGCACTGGCCGGCGTGGTGACGGCCTGGTACATGTACATGATCAACCCGGCCGTGCCGGCCGCGATCAAGCGCATGGCCCAGCCCATCTACACCCTGCTGGAAAACAAGTACTACATGGACTGGATCAACGAGAACATCCTGGCGCGCGGCGCCCGTCTGCTGGGCCTGGGCCTGTGGAAGGGCGGCGACCAGGCCGTGATCGACGGCACCCTGGTCAACGGTTCCTGGAAGGTCGTGGGCTGGGTGGCCGGCATCGTGCGCTGGTTCCAGTCGGGCTACCTCTACCACTACGCTCTGGCCATGATCATCGGCATTCTGGTGCTCATGTCCTATTTCGTGACCTGGCCCACGCTGCGCGCCGTGCTCGGCCTCTAAGGAGAAGAAGAACATGGGTCTGCTGAGCCTGGCCATCTGGTTGCCGATCGCTTTCGGCGTGCTGCTGCTCGTCCTCGGACGCGACGAACAGGCGCGCGTCGTGCGCTGGGTCGCACTCGTCGGCGCGCTGGCGAGTTTCCTCGTCACCATTCCGCTCTACACCGGCTTCCAGCTCGGGACTGCCGAGATGCAGTTCGTCGAGGAGCTGGTCTGGATGGAGCGTTTCAACGTCTACTATCACCTGGGTGTCGACGGTATTTCGCTCTGGTTCGTGCTGCTGACGTCCTTCATCACCGTCATCGTGGTCATCGCGGGCTGGGAAGCCATCACCAGCCGCGTGAACCAGTACATGGGCGCTTTCCTGATCCTGAGCGGCCTCATGATCGGCGTGTTCGCCGCACTTGACGGCCTGTTGTTCTATGTCTTCTTCGAGGCCACGCTGATCCCGATGTACCTGATCATCGGCATCTGGGGCGGCCCCAACAAGATCTACGCGGCCTTCAAGTTCTTCCTCTACACGCTGCTCGGTTCGCTGCTGCTGCTGATCGCGTTGATCTACCTGTACGTCAAGTCGGGCGGCAGCTTTGACATTGCCACCTGGCATGCCCTGCCGCTGGACGGCGCCACCCAGACCCTGATCTTCTTCGCCTTCTTCGCGGCCTTTGCCGTCAAGGTGCCGATGTGGCCGGTCCACACCTGGCTGCCCGACGTGCACGTCGAGGCGCCCACGGGCGGCTCCGCCGTGCTGGCGGCCATCATGCTCAAGCTCGGCGCCTACGGCTTCCTGCGTTTCTCTATGCCCATCGCCCCGGATGCGGCGCGCGAGTGGGCCTGGCTCATGATCGCGCTCTCGCTGATCGCCGTGATCTACGTCGGCCTGGTCGCCATGGTGCAGCAGGACATGAAGAAGCTCGTGGCCTATTCGTCCGTGGCCCACATGGGCTTCGTGACCCTGGGCTTCTTCATCTTCAACGACCTTGGCGTGGCCGGTGGCCTGGTGCAGATGATCGCCCACGGTTTTGTGTCCGGCGCCATGTTCCTGTGCATCGGCGTGCTCTACGACCGCGTGCACTCACGCGAGATCGCGAGCTACGGCGGTGTCATCAACACCATGCCCAAGTTCACCGCCTTCGCGCTGCTGTTTGCCATGGCCAACTGCGGCCTGCCGGCCACCGCCGGTTTCGTGGGCGAGTGGATGGTCATCCTGGGCGCCGTCAAGGCCAACTTCTGGCTCGGTCTGGCCGCGGCCACCGCGCTGATCTTCGGTGCTGCCTACACGCTGTGGATGTTCAAGCGCGTCTACCTGGGCCCCGTGGCCAATGACGATGTCAAGGGCCTGAGCGACATCAACAGCCGCGAGTTCCTCATGCTCACGTTGCTGGCCATTGCCGTGCTGTGGATGGGCATCCATCCCAAGCCTTTCACCGACGTGATGGACAGCTCGGTGGCCGAGCTGTTGCGTCACGTGGCGCAGTCGAAGCTGAATTGAATCAAAGAGAACCAAGATGACAGACCTACTCAGCTGGATCGCGGTCTTCCCCGAGGTCATCCTCCTCGTCATGGCCTGCGCCGTGACGCTGCTGGACCTGCTGGTCAAGAGCCGCCTGCGCACCGGGACCTACGTGCTGACCCTGGCCACCCTGGCCGTCGTCGCCGTGCTGCAGGGCGTCTACGCCAGCACCGGCGGCACGCTCTACGGCCTGAACAACATGGTGGTCAGCGACCCCATGGGCAACTGGCTCAAGTGTTTCGCCACCATCGCCGTCATGGTGACCCTGGTCTACAGCCGTCCCTACGCGGGCGACCGTGACATGCTGCGTGGCGGCGAGCTCTTCAGCCTGAGCCTGTTTGCCCTGCTGGGCATGTTCATCATGATCTCGGGCAACAACTTCCTGCTGATCTACCTGGGCCTGGAATTGCTCACGCTCTCCAGCTACGCCCTGGTGGCCCTGCGCCGGGATCATGCCCAGTCCACCGAGGCCGCCATGAAGTACTTCGTGCTGGGCGCGCTGGCTTCGGGTTTCCTGCTCTATGGCCTGTCCATGATGTACGGCGCCACCGGCACGCTGGACATCAACAAGGTCTTCGACAACATCTACGGCGGTCAGATCAACGCCCAGGTGCTGACCTTCGGCACCGTCTTCGTGGTGGCCGGCCTGGCCTTCAAGCTCGGCGTGGTGCCTTTCCATATGTGGATCCCCGACGTGTATCAGGGTGCCCCCACCGCCGTCACACTGATGATCGGCGGCGCCCCCAAGCTCGCGGCCTTCGCCATCGTCATGCGCCTGCTGGTCGAGGGCATGCTGCCGCTGTGGTTCGACTGGCAGCAGATGCTCATGCTGCTGGCCATCGCCTCGCTGCTGGTGGGCAACCTGGCTGCCATCATGCAGACCAACCTCAAGCGCATGCTGGCCTTCTCGACCATCTCCCAGATGGGCTTCGTACTGCTGGGCCTGATCTCGGGCGTGGTCAACGGCAATGCCCTGTCCACCGTCGATGCCTACAGCTCGACCATGTTCTACGTGGTCACCTATGTGCTGACCACGCTGGCCACCTTCGGTGTCATTCTGCTGCTGGCCCGTGAAGGCTTCGAGAGCGAGGAGATCGCCGATTTCGCCGGCCTGAACCAGCGCAGCCCGCTGTACGCCGCCATCATGGGCATCTGCCTGTTCTCGCTGGCCGGCATTCCGCCCATGGTGGGCTTCTACGCGAAGCTCTCCGTGCTGCAGGCACTGATCGGCACCGGCCAGGGGCTGTACATCGGCCTGGCGGTCTACGCCGTCATCATGTCGCTGATCGGCGCCTTCTACTACCTGCGCGTCGTCAAGGTCATGTACTTTGACGAGCCCATCACCGCCACCACGGTCTCGGCGCCGCTGGATGTACGCGCCGTGCTGTCCATCAACGGCCTGCTGGTGCTGGGCCTGGGCATCCTGCCCGGCGGCCTCATGGCCTTGTGCGCCCAGGCCGTCGCGGCCATGATCACGACCTGAGTCCATGACGCCGTCGATCGCCGTCACCTTCCTCATCGTCCTGGCCCTGCTGGCGGCCAACCTGCCTTTCCTCAACGACCGCCTGCTGGCGGTCGTGCCGGTGAAGTTTCCCAAGAACCTCGCCATCCGCCTGCTGGAGCTCGTGGCGCTCTACTTCGTGGTCGGTGGCATCGGTCTGCTGCTGGAGCAGCGCCAGGGCCGTATCGCCTCCCAGGGCTGGGAGTTCTATGCCATCACGGCCGCGCTCTTCCTCACCCTGGCCTTTCCCGGTTTCGTCTGGCGTTACCTGTTCAAGCGCCACGGTTGAGGGTCTGGCGTGGCTGACGATCGTCACCTGATCGAAGTGCGCGAGAGCAGCACCGAGCTGCTCAAGGGCAAATTCCTCCATGCCTTTCGCGACACGGTGCGCCTGCCCGATGGCAGCAGCGCCGTGCGCGAGTACGTCAGGCACCCGGGGGCCGTGATGATCATCCCGCTACTGCCCCAGGCTGACGGCAGCCTGCGTGTGGTGATCGAGCGCCAGTACCGCTACCCGGTGCAGCAGGTCATGATCGAGTTTCCCGCGGGCAAGCTGGACCCGGGCGAGGACGTGCTGGCCTGCGCGCAGCGCGAGCTGCACGAGGAGACCGGCTACCGCGCCGCCGAATGGGCCCGTGCCGGCGTGCTGCATCCGGTGATCTCCTATTCCACCGAGTTCATCGAGGTCTGGTTCGCGCGCGGCCTGACGGCCGGCACGCGGCAGCTCGACGCCGGTGAGTTCCTCGACGTCGATACCGCCACCCCGGCCGAGCTGCTCCAATGGAGTCGCGAGGGCCGGCTGACCGACGCCAAGACCCTCACAGGCCTGCTCTGGCTGCAGAACGTCCTTTCAGGCGCATGGTCTCTGGACTGGAAGACCGCAGCCTGAACCCCAAGCTGTCAGTATTCGTCTCATGAAAGTCTTCAACCTTCAGTGCAGCGCCTTGCACCGCTTTGAAGGCTGGTTCGCGTCTGAAGAGGACTACGTCAGCCAGGTCGAGCGCGGCCTGCTGGAATGCCCGCTCTGCGCCGACAAGGCCGTGCAGAAGCTGCCCAGCGCCCCGCGCATCAACCTCGGCGCCAGCGAGGCGCCTGCCACCCCGTCGTCCGGCAACCCGCAGACTCTCGTCGCCGGTGACGCCGCCCAGGCCCTGCAGGCGGCCTGGCTGCAGATGGCGCGCCACATCGTGAACCAGACCGAAGACGTGGGCAGCCGCTTCGCCGAAGAGGCCCGCAAGATCCACTACGGCGAGAGCGAGGAACGCGGTATCCGCGGCCAAGCCTCACGCGAGGAGACCGAGGCGCTGCTGGAGGAGGGCATTGCGGTGATGCCGCTGCCCTTGCCGGAAGGGCTCAAGGGGCCGCTACAGTAGTGGGAGGCGGGTCGAATCGTCAACGGCTCACCAACAAACCGAGCGCATAGCTGCCCGCAATGACTGGCGCGAGGAAGTCGATAAGCAGCCAGCGAAGATTCTGACTTCGAAGGAACAATTCGTACCAGGCGTCAAATCGTTTCAAAGACGTTGGAATTCGAGCGGATTCAATGGCCTTCGAGGCAGCCTCGATGCTGCTGCTCAGGCGCATCAAGTCGTTCTGGATGCCAGCGATCATTCTGGTTGTGCTCGCAACGTTTAAGGCGTCAGCCCCCTCCGCAAACTTGGCCTTCAAGACAGTCTCCCACTCGGTGACACGAGCATCAACTTTGGCTGGCCATTCCCGGAGATTTCCAATCCTCTTTGCTTCGTCTTTCCACCAGTTATACAAGGTGGACTGCCGCGGGTCGTTTGGGTAGTCGCCACCTGTGCCAGCAAAGCGGGCAGTGGTGACATGGGCGACTCTGGTACCCGTTACTCGAAGACGCCATTCAAGAAGGGCATCTACTGACGTCCAAACAAAATGCAGTAGAAGGTACGACACGATGGCGATAAGCCCATTCGTTAGAACTGCATCAGTCAACCCTTGAAATTTGAGTCCAAGAATTTGAGAGTCGGGCTCGATATGCAAATCGCCGAATACGACGGCGATAGAAATCACCGACGCAAAAATGAGGTTTGTCCGAATCTTCCATGCGTTGTCGCTAAATTCTGCGAAAGCCGGTTCGCCTAGTACTTTCAAGAGTGCTTCGGTAGTGTTTTCCGACGATGACATTTTTGGTACCCCTCCGATTGCGGAATGAAGCTACGACTTGAACTGCAGCGCCGCCAGCCGCGCATACAGCCCATCCGCCCGCACCAGCGCCGCATGTGTCCCCTGTTCCACCAGCCGCCCCTGGTCGATGACCACGATGCGGTCCGCCTGCTGCACCGTGGCCAGGCGGTGGGCGATGACCAGTGTCGTGCGGTCGCGCATGGCGCTTTCCAGCGCGGCCTGCACCATGCGTTCGCTTTCGGCGTCGAGCGCGCTGGTGGCCTCATCCAGCAACAACAAGGGCGCGTTCTTGAGCATGGCGCGCGCGATCGCGATGCGCTGGCGCTGGCCCCCTGAGAGACGCACACCGCGTTCGCCAAGGAAGGTGTCGTAGCCCTGGGGCAGGGCGCGGATGAAATCATCCGCATAGGCGGCGCGGGCTGCGGTGCGTACCTCCTCGTCGCTCGCGTCCGGGCGACCGTAGCGGATGTTCTCCAGGGCGCTGGCCGAGAACAGCACGGGCTCCTGCGGCACCAGGGCCATGCGCTCGCGCAGATCCTGCAGTTTCAATGCGTTGATGGGCACGCCGTCGAGCACGATGCGGCCGGCCTGCGGGTCGTAGAAGCGCAGCAGCAGTTGCAGCACGGTGCTCTTGCCCGCACCGCTGGGGCCGACCAGGGCCACGGTCTCGCCAGGGCGCACGTCGAGCGTGAAGTCGGCCAGGGCGGCCTGGGCCGGGCGCGAGGGGTAGTGGAAAGTGACAGCCTCGAAGCGCAGGGCGCTCGGGCCCTGTGCGGCAGGCAGCGCGGCAGGCTGCGCGGGCGAGGCGATGGGCGAGCGGGTGTGCAGCAGCTCCATCAGCCGTTCGGTGGCGCCGGCCGCGCGCAGCAGCTCGCCATACACCTCGCCGAGCACGGCGAAGGAGCTGGCCAGCATGATGATGAGGACCACCGTCTGGCCCAGGTGACCGGCGCTGAGCTCGCCGGCCAGCACGGCCTGTGTGCCCTGGTACAGGCCCCAGAGCAGGGCGGCGGAGGTGGCGACGATGATGAAGCCCATGAGCGTGGCGCGGGCCCGTACGCGGCGACGTGCGGTGGCGAAGGCACTCTCGGTGGCCGTGTTGAAGCGCTGCGTCTCGCGCGCTTCGGACGTGTAACCCTGCACCACGGGAATGGCGTTGAGCACTTCGGCAGCGATGGCGCTGGAGTCGGCCACCCGGTCCTGGCTGGCGCGCGAGAGGCGGCGCACGCGGCGGCCGAACCAGACGCTGGGCGCCACCACCAGCAGCACACCCAGCACCTGGGCCATGATCAGCGGATTGGTCCAGATCAGCATGGCCAGCGCGCCCAGGCCCATCACGGTACTGCGCATGCCCATGGAGAAGGACGAACCCACCACGGTCTGCACCAGCGTGGTGTCGGTGGTCAGGCGCGAGAGCACCTCGCCGGTTTGGGTGGTCTCGAAGAATTCAGGGCTCTGCCGCAGCACATGGGCGTAGACGGCGTTGCGCACGTCGGCCGTGACGCGTTCACCCAGCCAGCTCATGAGATAGAAGCGCACGGCGGAGAACACGCCCATGGCCGCGGCCACGGCGAAGAGCAGGGCGAAGTGTTCGCGCAGCGCCAGCAGCTGGGTGCCGCGGTCCTGCGGCAGCAGGCCTTGGTCGATCAGTTCACGCAGCGCGAGCGGGAAGGCCAGGGTGGCAGCGGCGGCCAGGACAAGGAAAAGCAGGGCCAGCGCGATCTGTACCCGATACGGCCGCAGAAAAGGCAACAGACCGCTGAGGGAACGGGGATGGGCACGGGGACGGGAGCTGTCGCTGGGCATGACGCGAGCATACCCGGCGACGGGGGGAGACTTGGGGCTGCGGTAGGGCTCAGCGCCGCGCCAGCACTTCCCGCAGCCTGTCGGCCAGCTCGTCGATGTGGAACTTGGCGATGTAGGCGTCGGCCCCCGCGCTCTGGGCCTGCAGTTCGCTGGCGCTACCCGTGAGCGAGGAATGCACCACCACCGGCAGGCTGCTGTACTGCACGTCGGCCTTGATCTGGCGTGTCAGCGTGAAGCCGTCCATCTCGGGCATTTCCAGGTCGGTCAGCAGCAGGGCGACCTTGTCGCGCACGGTCTTGCCCTCGGCCTTGGCCTGGGCGGCCAGGGCCTGCAGGCGCTCCCAGGCCTCCTTGCCGCTGCGCGTCATGATGAAGTTCGCGCCCAGCGAGCTCAGGCCTTTCTCGATGACGCCGCGCGCCATGGCCGAGTCGTCGGCCACCAGCACCACGGTGCCCGGCGGCAGGTCGATGCGGCCACCCGAGGCCTTCTCGAACTTGGTGTGGTCGGGCATCACGTCCTGCAGGATGCGCTCCACGTCCAGGATCTGGGCCAGGCGCGAATCCTCGGCGTCACCGTCGATGCGCGCGATGCTGGTCACGAGCTCGCCGCCGCGGCCTTCGGCCGAGAGCACGTGCTTCCAGTCCACCTGCACGATCTCGGTGACCTCCTCCACCGCAAACCCCTGGGTGGTGCGCGCGAACTCGGTCACGAGCAGGATGCCGTCGCCCGACTTGCGCGTGCAGCCCGTGAGGGCCGGCAGGTCAATCACGGTGATGATTTGGCCGCGGATGTTGGCCACCCCCAGCACGTGCGGCGGTGCGTTGACCATCTTGGTCAGCGCGGGCATGACCATGATCTCGCGCACCTTGAAGACGTTGATGCCGAAGAGCTCACGCCGGTCGGTACCGGCTGCTTCGCCCAGGCGGAACAGCAGCAGTTCGAACTTGTTGCTGGCCTGGCTGGCGCGGGGGTCGTGGCCGCGGGAAGAGGGGGAGGAGGCGTTCATGCGGGCGGTCCTGGTAACGGATGCTTGAGAGCGTAGCCGTTAGTGTCGCAGACGGCAAGCCGGGCGGGCGATATCCTCGTGCACAAGTGCGCAAGAATCGGGTGGCCGCCCCCTGCGACTGACCTCAGAATCCTATCCATGTCCACCACCAGCCTGTTCCAGCTCCTCTCGCTCGCCGCCATCTGGGGCGCGTCCTTCCTGTTCATGCGCGTCACGGTGCCGGTGCTCGGCCCGGCCTGGCTGATCGAGGCGCGGGTGCTGCTGGGTGCGCTGCTGCTCTGGGCCGTGGCACGCTGGCTGCGCCAGCCCCTGGTCTGGAAGGGCCAGGGCCGCCATTACGCGGTGCTGGGCCTGTTCAACACGGCGCTGCCCTTCCTGCTCTTTGCCTATGCGGCGCGCACCCTGCCGGCCTCCATCCTGTCCATCCTCAATGCCACCGGCCCGATCTGGGGGGCGCTGATTGCCGCGCTCTGGCAGCGCACGCCGCTGAGCCCGCGTGCGGCCCTGGGCATGCTGCTGGGCGTGGCCGGGGTGGCCTTGCTGCTGGGGGTCGACCCGGCCGCCTTGCAGGCCGGCGCGGGGTGGGCCATCGCCGCCACGCTGGCGGCCACATGCTGCTATGGCCTGGCCAGCAACTATGCCCGTGTGGCGCCCACCCAGGGGCCGTTGGCCAATGCGCACGGCAGCATGTGGGCCGCCGTGCTCTGGGTGCTGCCCCTGCTGCCCTGGCTGCCGGCGCCGGCCACGCCCGGACCCACGGCAATCGGCATGGTCGCTGCGCTGGGCCTGCTGTGCACCGGCGTGGCCTACCTGCTGTATTTCCGCCTGGTGGCCGACATCGGGGCCGCGTCCGCGCTGACCGTGGGCTTTCTGATTCCTCTCTTCGGCGTGCTCTGGGGCTGGCTCTTCCTCGGCGAGTCCGTGGGCTGGCACACCCTGGGCGGGGGCCTGGTGGTGCTGGTGGGGACGGCGCTGGTGACGGGCTTCGACCCGCGCACGCTCTGGGCACGCAAGGAGCCGGTTCATGGATGAAGCCCTGCTGGCCCAGCCCGCGCGCCAGTACGCGCTGGTGGCGCAGGCCATCCGCTACCTGCGCGCGCACGCCCGGCAGCAGCCCACGCTGGCCGAGTTGGCCGCTGCCGTGCATCTGAGCGAGCAACACCTGCAGCGCGTCTTCGCCGCCTGGGCCGGCATCTCGCCCAAGCGCTTCCTGCAGTACCTGAGCAAGGAGCACGCGCTGGCCGCGCTGCGCGAGGCGCAGGACGTGTTGGGCGCCGCCCAGGCCAGCGGCCTCTCGGGTCCCGGCCGGCTGCACGACCTGCTGGTGAGCTGCGAGGCCATGACGCCGGGCGAGATCAAGAGCGGCGGCGCCGGTGTGGTCGTGGGCTGGGGCCAGGCCGGCACGCCCTTTGGCGACGTGCTGGCCGGTTGGACGCCGCGCGGCATCTGTTCCCTGGCCTTTCTCGACGACGATGTCGCGCCACGCCTGCAAGAGCTGCGCGCCGCCTGGCCGGCGGCCGAGCTGCGGCAGGACGATGCCCAGGCGCAACGCCTGATGGACCAGGTGTTCCCTG
This sequence comes from Hylemonella sp., assembly GCA_046299695.1. Classification (GTDB taxonomy): domain Bacteria; phylum Pseudomonadota; class Gammaproteobacteria; order Burkholderiales; family Burkholderiaceae_C; genus Hylemonella. The sequence goes on along the minus strand of JBKBHP010000003.1, from coordinate 274,758 downwards.
CCACGCCGCAGCCCGGGCGGCTGCATCTGCTGCTGCGCGGCACCAACTTCCAGCTCAAGGTCTGGGAGGCCCTGCTGCGTCTGCCGCCGGGACGCCGCTTGTCCTACACCCAGCTGGCGGCGCTGGCCGGCCGACCGAAGGCTCAGCGCGCCGTGGGCAGCGCGCTGGCAGCCAACACCATTGCCTACCTCATCCCCTGCCACCGCGTGATCCGCGAGAGCGGAGAGAGCGGTCACTACCGCTGGGGCGATGAGCGCAAGAGCGTCATGCTGGCCTGGGAGGCCGCGGCTTCTACACCCTCGGTGACTGAAAGCGCATAGCGCAGCGCAGAACCCGCACGCCGGTCCCGTGTTCTGTCGTGCGGCCAGCGGCGGCGGGCAGGCTGGGGCAAGATGACGCGGTTCGTCTTCTTTCTTTTCCTGCGCCATTCCATGACCACCCTGTTCACCCCGCTGCAAGTGGGCGCCCTGAGCGTGCCCAACCGTGTCTTCATGGCCCCGCTGACGCGGGCCCGCGCCGGTGAGGCGCATCTGCCCAACGCCTTGATGGCCGAGCACTACGCCCAGCGCGCCAGCGCCGGCCTGCTGATCGCCGAGGCGACCATGGCCATGGAAGGTCACTCGGCCTTCTGGAAGGAGCCGGGCATCCATTCGCAGGCCCAGGTCGAGGGCTGGCGCCTCGTGACCGACGCCGTGCACGCGGCCGGCGGGCGCATCTTCCTGCAGATCTGGCACGGCGGCCGGGCCTGCCATCCGGACCTCAACGGTGGGGCCCAGCCCGTGGCTCCGAGCGCCATCGCCATCACCAGCGACATGGTGCACACGCCCAAGGGCAAGGTGGCCTATGCGGTGCCCCGCGCCCTGCGCGACGACGAGCTGCCGGGCATCGTGGCCGGCTTCAGGAAGGCCGCCGAGAACGCCAAGGCGGCCGGCTTTGACGGCGTGGAGGTACACGGCGCCAACGGCTACCTGCTGGACGAGTTCCTGCGCGATGGCTCGAACCAGCGCAGCGGCTCCTACGGTGGCCCGCGCGAGAATCGCGCGCGCCTGCTCTTCGAGGTGCTCGAGGCCACCTGTGCCGTCTGGGGCAGCGAGCGCGTGGGCCTGCGCCTGTCGCCGCTCAACAGCTTCAACAGCATGCTCGACAGCGACCCGGTGGGCCTGAGCACCTGGCTGGCCGGCGAACTGAACCGCTTCGACCTGGCCTACCTGCACCTCATGCGCGGCGACTTCAAGGGCCTGCAGAAGGGCGACCTGATGTCGCCGGCGCGCGCGGCCTACAAGGGCGTGCTGATCGGCAATATGGGCTACAGCGGCGCCGAGGCCGCCCAGGCCGTGGCCAGCGGGCAACTGGATGCCGTGGCTTTCGGCGTGCCCTTCCTCGCCAACCCGGACCTGCCCGAGCGCCTGCGTACCGGCGCGCCGTTGAACGCCGCCGACCCCAAGACCTTCTACACCGAAGGCCCGGCGGGCTACACCGACTATCCGCGCTGGCAGGGCGTGACCCAGCCGGCCTGAACCGGCGGCGTTTGATCTGCGTCAACGAGGCGGTGACCGGCTCTTGAGAAGCCGGCCGGTGCTTCCTATATTTTCTGCAGGGCCGCGCAAGGGGCGCGGCCGGCAAGAAGTTTGGAGGACACCATGAACGCTCTGATTTCGCGTGGCAGCCTGTTCGACGATTTCTTCCGCGACGTGGCGCCGGGTTTCTATATCAAACCGCTACACGGTGACCCCTTGCCCAGCCCGGGTTCGATCAAGATCGACGTCAAGGAGAATGGCGGCGCCTACACCGTCTCGGCCGAGATCCCAGGCGTGCGCAAGGAAGACATCCACGTCACCATCGAAGGCGGCATGGTGATGGTGCGCGCCGAGGTGAAGCAGGAGGACCAGCAGACCGAAGGCGACAAGGTGCTGCGCAGCGAGCGCTTCTACGGTGCGGTTTCGCGCGGCATCCAGCTGCCGCAGGACGTGGACGAGAGCCAGGCCAAGGCCCGGTACGACAACGGCGTGCTCACGCTGACCCTGCCCAAGAAGCAGGTGCTGGCCGGGCAGAAGCTGCGCATCGAGTAAGGCGCGGCCAGCGGCTGGAATCCAGAAGAAACGGGGGCCGTGCCCCCGTTGTGCCTGTGCGCAGGTGTTCAGCGCGCGTTCAGCAATTCCGGCACGTGCAGCAGGATGAACTCGTTGTCATCGTTGCGGCCCAGCTGGCGACCCGAGGAGTAGGGCAGGTTGTTGTCGTTGGCGACGACGATGTGCTCGGCATCCACCAGGTCCACGTCCTCAATGGTCACGAAGGGGAAGGTGAACTTGCCGTTCTCTCCACCGACCTTGGCCACGCCCTTGGGGTCCTGGATGTCGAGCAGATCCACGTAGCCGATCTTGCGCAGGAAGCCGTCGGCGTCCACCTCCTTGAGGCTGACCTTGTAGACGCGCTTGAACTTGGCGGGCACGTTCTGGCAGTCCGGGCGGGCCGGGCCGTTGCAGGCGCTGCGCTCCAGGCCTTCGCCGTTGTCGCGTTCGATGATCAGGCCGGTGTCGGCGTCGATCATGTTGAAGTCGCCGATGTTGTTGCCCTTGAGCTCCAGCGCGTATTTCCAGGAGCGGCCGGTCCATGCACCCTTGGCCACATCAAATTCGAGCACACGCAGGTATTCACGGCCGTCCTTGCTTTCCCATTGCTTGCCGGCTTCGTCCCACAGCGGGCCTTCGAGCAGGGGGTAGAGGAACTGGCCGTCCTTGCTGGCGGCCATGCCTTCGTAGCCGCGCGAACGCCGCACCGGGGTGCTGAAAGCGCCGGGCACGGCGGGGGTGGTCACGCTGTAGTGGTCCGGCGAGCGTGCAAGCTTGCCGTCGATGTAGGTGTCGTACACGGCCAAGACCTTGCCCTGGTGGTCGGCCTGGATCAGGTAGGGGCCGAATTCGTCACCGAACCAGACGTGGTTGCCGATGAACTGCATGGACTCGAGGTCGAAATCCGCGCCCGTCAGATAGCGCTTTTTCGTGCCTTCGTTGACGATGAGGAAGGGCACCTTGTGATCAGGATCGTGCAGGAAGACGGTCTTGAGACGCTGGACCTTGCCGCTCTTCCAGTCGGGCCGGACCTGGTGGAACATGAGCAGCGCGTCGGCCGAGTTGGCCTTGCTGCCGAAGCCGTTGTCGGTCAGCACCCAGTAGCTGCCGTCCTTCATGGCCTGGATCCCCGAGAAGCCCTGCAGGGGCTGACCCTGAAAGGGCAGGCTGATGCCCGTGGGCTTGGGGGCGTCCTTGGCCGAGAGGTAGGAGCTACCGGCGATCACGCCCAGGCGGTCTTCACGGCGACCATTGGGCGTGGTGTACTTGCCCGAGGTCTGCACGCTGGCCGGCGCGTCCTTGGGAGCGGCGATATAGGTCTGCGCCGGCAGCAGCGCGTGGCCTGCGAGCGTGGCAGGAAAGGCGCTTTGCGCCTGGGCGGGCAGGGTGGTGCTGAGCAGCAGCAGGGTCAGCAAAGATGCGATGCGCATGGTGGCAGGCTTGCGGTGGTTGGAAAGCCCGCATGCTAGGCAGCGCAGATGACAGTCGCGTGACCGTCGAGTCTCACATCATGGCGTAGCGCTTCTTGGCCTGCACCGCGTTGGCGATGTAGCCGCGGGTCTCCGCGTAGGGCAACTTGTTGCGCAGCGCGTTGTAGACCTCGTCAGGGCGCATGGCGTTGACGGCGTACAGCGCCTCGTCCTGCCGCGCGCGGCCGTTCTTGGCGCTGAAGGCGCGGTAGACGTTGCTCGGCCCGGTGTTGTAGGCGGCGATGGCGCAGTACTCGCGCGAGAGCGGATCGCGGATCTCGCGCAGCGGGCTGTCGTAGAGCAGCACGCCGAGATACGCGGTGCCGAACTCGATGTTGTTCTCGGGCGCAAAGAGGAACTCCTTGGTCGGGATCACGTCCTCGCCGCGCGCCTTGCGGTAGGCCTCACGTCCGCCGCTGGTGGGCACGAGCTGCATCAGGCCGTAGGCCGGGGCGCTGGAGACCGCGTAGGGATTGAAGGCACTCTCGATGCGGATGATGGTGTAGATCAGGGCGCGGCTGACCTGGGTCTTCTCCGAGTTCTGACGGACCAGGCTGGCGTACTGCAGCGCGCGCTTGTCGATGGCCGCATTGACCATGCTCATCTGCACGTAGAACACCGTCTTGCGGGTACCGTTGGCGTCGATGCCGCGCTGCTGCAGGCGGTTGTCGACCAACCAGGCGGCGTAGCGTTCCACGTCCTCGCGCGTCTTGATGACGGCGTTGTTCTGGTCCACCACGAGTTCCTGCAGATAGGGCTGGCCGGTGAGCGTGATCTCCTTGTCCGAGAACAGGTCCACGGCGCCCGGGTCGCCCGGTGTGAGCAGGGCCACCACGGTGGCGCGGCGCAGCTTGTCCTTGACGCCTTCTTCGTCCAGGTGTTCGATCAGGATGGTGCCGGCGTCGTAGTCCACCACGACGCGGTTCTTATAGTTCTCGGTGTACTTCACGTAGCGTGTGCGGCCGGGCAGGGTGCCGGCCTCTCGCTGGCCCCATTCCTGGCTGCTCTCCTTCCGCAGGTTGCCCATGAGCTTGTCGTACTCATTCTTGATGCGGCGCAGGTCAGCCAGGGCGAGCTGGGGGTTGTAGGTGTAGGCGTTGACCCGGCTCTGCGCCAGGTTCTTGACGGCCGCCTCCGGGCTTTTGGACAGCGCCACGTTGATCATCTGCTGGGTGCTGCAGGCGCTCAGGGTCAGGGCTCCGGTGGCGCCGAGCAGCAGGCGTCGGTTCAGGCTCATGGTTGTACGTCCTCCTGGGGGCCGGTCTGAAGCGCCGGGCGTCGGGGGCATGTTAACGAATGGGATGGGTCACAGCCCAGTCGCGCGCGAGTTGCAGCACCTGGCCCAGGGCATCCGGCGCATCGCAAGCCACCACCCGGCGCTGCTGCATGCTGCGCAGCCAGGTGATCTGCCGCTTGGCCAGCTGGCGCGTGGCAGCGATGCCGCGTTCGCGCAGCTCGCTCATGGGAAAGACGCCATCGAGGGCTTCCCAGGCCTGACGGTAGCCCACGCAGCGCATGGCGGGCAGGTCGGCCTGGAGGTCGCCGCGCGCGCGCAGGCGCTGCACCTCGTCGAGCAGGCCGGCGGCGAGCATGGCATCAAAACGCTGTGCGATGCGTTCATGCAGCCAGGCGCGGTCTGCGGGTTCCAGGGAGATCAGTAGGGTGGCGCGCGCCGCCGCCGAGGGGTGAGCGTCGTCGCCACGCGTGTGGAAGGAGGAGATCGGCCGGCCCGTGAGGCGGAAGACTTCCAGCGCGCGCTGGATGCGTTGTGTGTCGCCGGGTGGCAGGCGTGCCGCCGTGGCCGGGTCCACGCGCTGCAGCTCGGCGTGCAGCGCGGGCCAGCCTTCGGCCTGGGCCTGGGCGTCGAGCTGTGCGCGCACCGCGGCGTCGGCCGGCGGCATGTCGTCGATGCCGTCGAACAGGGCCTTGAAGTAGAGCATGGTGCCGCCGACCAGCAAAGGGTGCTTGCCGCGCGCATGGATGTCATGCACCAGCTGGGTGGCATCGCGGACGAACTCGGCCGCGCTGTAGGCCTGCAGCGGGTCGCGGATGTCGATCAGGTGGTGCGGCACGGCAGCCCGTTCCTGCGCGCTGGGCTTGGCCGTGCCCACGTCCATGCCGCGGTAGACCAGGGCCGAATCGACGCTGATGATCTCCACCGGCAGCACGCTGGCAATGGCCAGGGCCGCCGCCGTCTTGCCGCTCGCGGTGGGGCCAGCCAAGGCCAGGCAGGGCGGGAACTTAGTGCTCGGGGTTGCCATGTTTCTGCACCACAGTCCAGGCGGCCAGCGCGATCAGTGCGCTCCAGAACCACACCCCGTACAGCAGCGGACGGGCCGTACCGTCCATGATCACGCCCAGCACACTGCCCATGAGGAAGGAGACCAGGGCCATGCCGAAACCGTTGAGCGCCGAGGCCGCACCGGCCGCATCGGGGAAGGGGCCGACGGCGCCGCTCTGGCTGCAGGGCTGGTGCACGCCGTGCGCCAGCATGAAGAGGTAGAAGGGCCCCATGATGGTCCAGCCGTTGTGCCAGCCCAGCAGACCGAAGACGCCCATGAGCGTGCCGCCCGTGAGCGTGAAGCGCGCCGCCAGCGCCACGGTGCGCTGCAGGCCGTAGCGCGGCAACAGCCAGCGGCAGAGCACAGTGCCCAGCAGGTAGGTGAAGGACACCGAGGCCATGATCAGGCCGTAGCCCCAGCGCGAGACGCCCAGCAGGTCGATGAAGACGAAGGGCGAGGTGGCCAGCACCGTGAACAGCCCACCGTAGGAGCCAGCCGACAGCGCCGACCAGGCCCAGAAGGTGCGGTGGCTCAGGATGCGGCGCCAGGTGGCCAGCAGTGTGGCTGGCTGCAGAGCCAGCGGGTTCTTCTGCCGCACGGTTTCCTCGAAGCGCCAGACGATGAGCCCCAGCGTGGCCGCGCCGAAGACGGCCAGCACAAGCAGCGCCGCGCGCCAGCCGGCCACATCGGTCAGCAGACCGCCCAGCGGTCCGCTGAGCGCGGCGATTACGCCCAGGCCCGTGAGGCCCTTGGACATCACGCGCGCACCTTCGACGGGGCGGTAGAGGTCGCGCACGATGGCGCGCGCGCACATCACGGCCGCACCCATGGCCGCACCCTGCAGCGTGCGCGCCGCGATCAGCCATTCCATGCTGGGCGCCAGCGTGCTGGCCACCGAGGCCACGACGTAAATGCTCAGACCCCAGAGCAGCACAGGCCGGCGGCCCCAGCGGTCCGAGATGGGGCCGCAGACCAGCTGCGCCACGCCAAAGGCCAGCAGCAGGGCCGTGAGCGTGAGCTGGGCCTGCGGCAACGTGGCACCGAAGCCCGCGGTCAGCGCGGGCAGGGCGGGCAGGTAGAGATCGGTGGTGATCGGCTGCAGGCCCAGCAGCAAGGCCAGGAACAGGACGGTCAGGGCCGGGGACATGGCGCTGCTGGGCGCCGCGGAAGCGGGGACGGACATCGCCCCGAGACTACCAGATCAACGCAAGCCGAAGAGCTCGCCCAGCGCCACCCGGTACTGCGGCTGTCCCACCGAATTCGTGTTGTGGTGCGAGCCGCCCTCGACCAGCACAAAGGCCTTGCGGCCCGTGGCGGCGTCAAAGAGTTTGCGGCCGAGCTCGGGTGGAATCAAGCGGTCGTCGCTGCCGTGGACCACGAGCAGGGGCGCGCCCACGCGGTCCACGCGCTTGACGGCTTCGAAGCGCTGGGTGATCAGCGGGCCCACGGGCAGCCAGCCCCATTTGAAGCTGCTCACCACGTCGGGGATGGAGGTGAAGGTGCCTTCGACCACGGTGCCGCGCTCGTCTTCCACCTGAGCTGCGAGGTCGATGGCGATGGCGCCGCCCAGCGAGTGGCCGAAGATGTAGCGCGGGCGCTGGGGATGCCGCTGCGCCAGCCAGGCCCAGGCGGCGCGCGCATCCTCGTAGGCCATGGCTTCGGAGGGCAGCTCCTGCGAGGTCTTGCCGAAGCCGCGGTAGTCGATGGCCAGCACCGAGAAGCCCAGCTCCTGCATGCGGCGTGCGCGGAAGGCCGAGCCTACGACGTTGAAGCGGGCGCCATGCAGGTAGAGCAGCACGGGGGCGTCCGGACGGCGCGCGAAATCAGGGTGTTCCAGCCACAGGCCATGCAGCCTGACGGGCTGGCCGGTTTCCTGCGAGGTGAAGGGTATCCAGACATCCTGCATGCCCTCGGCGGCCTGTTCGCCGCGCCACCAGCTACGGTCCGAGGGCTGGAAGATCCAGCCGCGCTGCTTTTCGTCGAGGGTGGCGCAACCGGTGACCAGGCCAAAGGCCGTGAGCAGGGCCAGGAGGAGCAGGAACCAGCGTTTCATGGCAACCTATGATGCGCCCGACCCCTGAAAAGTTCAGGCCGCCTGCGCAAAGCCCTGTGCGGCTGCGGCCTATCCTTTCTTTCCGGAGTGCCCATGCCCGACAGCGTCTTCACCCGCATCATCCGCCGCGAGATCCCGGCCGTCATCGTCTACGAGGACACGCAGGTCATTGCCTTCATGGACGCCGGGCAGGTCAACCCCGGTCATGTGCTGGTGGCCGCGAAACGCCAGGTCGAGACGGTGATGGAGCTGGAGGAGGCCGAGGCCGCCCACCTCTTTGCCATCGCCACACGTGTGGCCAAGGCCGTGCAGGCGGCCTTTGCGCCCGAGGGCATGACACTGCTGCAGACCAACAAGCCCGCGGGCTGGCAGACCGTGCCGCACGTGCACATCCACGTGCTGCCGCGTTATCAGGGCGACGGTGCGGAGCTGGTCTGGCCGCGCAAGGAGCCGGGGCTGGAGATGCTCAGGGTATACGCCGAGCAGATCAAGCTCTGAGCCTCCCTATCATGGGTCTCACTCACATCCACGCCCAAGAGGAGACTGCATGAAGCCCCTGAGCCTGATCCGGCACCTGAACGTCCGACGGTTATGCCACGGCCTCGCGCTGGGCGTGACGTTCGTCACCTGGCTGTTCCTGGCGTCGCCGGCGCGCGCCAGCGACGGCGACAGCGCCAGCCTGGCGGCCAGTGTGCCGATCGCCGATGTGCACATGCATCTGTACCGCGGGCTCACGCCCGACGAACTGCGAGCGGCCATGGACCGCAACAACGTGCGTTGGGGGGGCGGGGTGGGTCCGGTGGGGCCGGGTTACGACCCGCTGGAGTTCAGCAAGGTGCTGGGACCGCGCTATTTCCCGGCCGGGGCCCAGGCCCAGCAGTTCGTCATGTTCCAGGCCGGTGGTGCGAACGAGCTGGCCAGTGCCGACAGCCCGCGCTTCAAGGCCCTGATGGAGCAGTTGGCCGGCCAGTTCGAGCGCAAGGAGATCTCGGGGGTGGGCGAGCTGGTGCTCAACAACCACCGATCCTCCGCCATGCCGGGTTTCGCGCGCAAGGTGCGCATCGATGCCGAGAGTCTCCAGGCCATGTATGCGCTGGCGCAGAAACACCAGGGCTATGTGCAGCTGCATATGGACGACGACCCGGACAGCATCGAGCAGATCGAGAGCATGGCCAGGCGTTATCCGGACGTGCCGTTCATCCTGTCGCACTGCATGACCCGCGCGTCGGCCCCGGCCGCGCGCGCCGTGCTGGAGCGGCATGCCAATCTCTATTGCGAGACGTCCTACCGTTCCACGGCACGCAATGGTGCGCCGGGGCTGCGTCCCTACATGATTCACACGGCCGACAGCGCCGATTCGGCCTGGCTGGCCGTGATCGAGGCGCTGCCTGAGCGGTTCATGGTGGGCAGCGACATTTACACCAAGGACGTCTCTTACGACGCGGTCATCGCCGCGATCCGCAGCGGCCTGCTGGCCCGGCTGACCCCGGCCACCCTGAAGAAGGTGGCGTACGAGAATGCGCAGCGCGTTTTCCGCCTGTCGCAGCCCTGAGCGCCTCCGGCCTCAGATCACACCCTGCGCCAGCATGGCGTCGGCCACCTTGACGAAGCCGGCGATGTTCGCGCCGTCCACGTAGCTGATGCTGCCGTCGGCACGCTTGCCGTGGCGCACGCAGGCGGCGTGGATGTTGCGCATGATGCCGTGCAGTCGGGTGTCGACCTCGTCGCGGGTCCACATCAGTCGGCTGGCGTTCTGGCTCATCTCCAGGCCCGACGTGGCCACGCCCCCGGCGTTGCTGGCCTTGCCCGGGGCATAGAGCACGCGGGCTTCCTCGAACACGCGCACCGCGTCCAGTGTGGAGGGCATGTTGGCGCCCTCGGCCACGCACTTGACACCGTTCTTCACCAGGGCGCGCGCGTCGTCGCCGTGGAGCTCGTTCTGCGTGGCGCAGGGCAGGGCCACGTCCACCGGCACGTGCCAGGGAGTGGCGCCGGCGTGGAACTTCGCGCCCACCCGCTGCGCATAGTCGCTGACGCGGCCGTGGTGGTGGTTCTTCACATCCATGAGCACGGTGAGCTTCTCCGGTGTGAAGCCTTGCTCGTCCACCACGGTGCCGCTGGAGTCGGAGACGGTGACGACCCTGGCGTCCAGGCTCATGGCCTTCTCGATGGCGTACTGCGCCACATTGCCCGAGCCCGAAACACTGACGCGCAGGCCTTCGAAGCTCATGCCCTTTTGCTTGAGCATCTCCTCGGCGAAGTAGACCGTGCCATAGCCCGTGGCTTCGGGTCGGACCAGCGAACCACCGAAGCTCAGGCCCTTGCCGGTGAAGACCGAGGCAGCGCTGTTGCTGAGTTTCTTCATCATGCCGGCCATGTAGCCCACCTCGCGCCCGCCGACGCCGATGTCACCGGCGGGCACGTCGGTGTCAGCGCCGATGTGGCGGAAGAGCTCGCTGACGAAGGCCTGGCAGAAACGCATGACCTCGCCTTGGCTCTTGCCCTTGGGATCGAAGTCCGAGCCGCCCTTGCCGCCGCCCATGGGCAGGGTGGTCAGCGCGTTCTTGAAGGTCTGTTCGAAGGCCAGGAACTTGAGGATGGACAGGTTGACCGAGGGGTGGAAGCGGATGCCGCCCTTGTAGGGCCCGATGGCCAGGCTGTGCTGGATGCGGTAGCCGCGGTTGACCTGCACCTGTCCTTTGTCGTCGACCCAGGCCACGCGGAACATGATGATGCGCTCGGGCTCCACTAGGCGCTCGAGCAGGCCCTGCTCAGCGTACTTCGGATGCTGTTCGATGTAGGGCCAGAGGCTGTCCATCACCTCGGTGACGGCTTGCAGGTATTCGGGCTGGCCGGGATTGTGCTGGCTGACGCTTTCGAGAAAGGCTGAAAGGGAGGCGTGTTTCATGGTGATGCTCTTCGTCTGTGCATGAAGGGTGCGATAGGGCGGTATCCAGACCTGTACGGGGAGGGCCCCGGAACAGCGGCTGGAGGCTACTCCGGGGCAGATCAGCGTCCGCGCAGGAACAGCGCGTCCAGATCCTTGAGGGTCACCTGCCGCCAGGTCGGGCGGCCGTGATTGCACTGGTCGGAGCGCTCGGTGCGCTCCATGTCGCGCAGCAGGGCATTCATCTCGTCGAGCGTGAGCTTGCGGTTGGCGCGCACGGCGCCGTGGCAGGCCATGGTGCCCAGCAGTTCATTGCGGGCCCGTTCGATCACCGTGCTGCCTTCGTGCTGTCCCAGCTCGGCCAGCACGCTGCGCGCCAGCTCCACGGCATCACCCTGAGCCAGCGTGGTGGGCACGGCGCGCACGGCCAGGGTCCGGGGGGAGAGCGGGCTGATTTCCAGACCCAGGGTGGCCAGCGTGTCGGCATGGGCCTCGGCCGTGGCCACCTCCTGCGGGGTAGCGGCAAAGCTCGCGGGGATCAGCAGGGGCTGGCTCGTGATCTGCTGCATGTCGAGCTGGTTCTTGAGCCGCTCGTAGACGATGCGCTCGTGTGCGGCGTGCATGTCCACAACGATCAGCCCCTGCGCGTTCTCGGCCAGGATGTAGACGCCCTGCAGCTGCCCCAGCGCCCGACCCAGGGGCCAGGTGTCGCTCTGCGCGGCAGCCGGTGCAGCGGCGGAGGCCGGCTCACGCACCGCCCAGGAGGCGGGTGCGACCGGGGTCGCCGCGGCGGCGGGTTGCCACAGGGCCGCCAGATCACGCACCTCGTGGCCACGCGCGGCGGTGTCGTCCGCTCTGAACGGGATGGCGGGTTGGGTCCAGGTCGCAGACGCGGGCTGAGTCAAGGGCTGGGCGATCTCGCTCAGGCTGGCCGCCACAGGCTGCGCCCGGCCCTCGGCCACGGCCTGGGCACGTGGCGCGGCCAGCGCGTTCTCCACGGCGTGGCGCACGGCCTGGTGCACTTCGCGGCTGTCGCGGAAGCGCACCTCGATCTTGGTCGGGTGCACGTTGACGTCCACGCGCGCCGGGTCGATCTCGATGTAGAGCGCATAGACCGGCTGTTTGTGGCCGTGCAGCACATCCTCGTAGGCGCTGCGCGCGGCGTGGGTGAGCACCTTGTCGCGCACATAGCGGCCGTTGACGTAACAGAACTGGTGGTCGGCGCGGCTGCGCGCAGCATCCGGAATACCGGCGCGGCCCCAGACCCGCACCCCATGGTAGGCGCCGGGTGTTGCGGCGGTCTGGAAATCCACGGTGACGGATTCGGCGATGAAGTCCGCGCCCAGCACATCGGCCAGGCGCTGCGCCAGCGCGTCCGGTCCGCTGCAGGGGCGCCACTGTTCGACCAGCTTGCCCTCGTGCCAGATGGCGAAGCCCACGTCGGGCCGGGCCAGGGCGTGGCGGCGCACGGACTCGATACAGTGGGCCAGTTCGGTGGCGTCGGTCTTGAGGAACTTGCGGCGTGCGGGCGTGCTGAAGAACAGCTCTTTGACTTCCACCGTGGTGCCGGTGCTGCGCGCCACGGGCTTGATCTCGCCCGTGCGGCCGTCGAGCAGGAAGGCATGGGACTGCTCGCTGGTGCGCGAATGGATGGCCATGTCCGCGATCGAGTTGATGGCGGCCAGCGCCTCGCCGCGAAAGCCCATGGTGCCCACGGATTCGAGTTCCTGCAGGCTGGCAATCTTGCTGGTGGCGTGGCGCTTCAGGGCGATCGGCAACTCCTCGCGCGGGATGCCGCCGCCGTTGTCCTCCACCGAGATCAGGCGCACGCCCCCGGAGAGCAGGCGCACGGCGATCTGGGTGGCGCCGGCGTCGAGCGCGTTGTCCACCAGCTCGCGCACCACCGAGGCCGGGCGCTCCACCACCTCGCCCGCGGCGATCTGGCTGATCAGCTCGTCGGGCAGTTCACGGATCGGGCGGCGCGGAGCAGGGGAGAGGACGGCGTTCACGCGGGCATTGTAGGTGGAGGGCCTGTTCGCATTTGAGAAATCAGTGTGCACAGGCCCTAGAAGTTCAGCTGAACCCGGACATCGAAGCGCTCGCGCCCGGGCAGCAGGGAGACCTGCAAGGTCTCGGCGCGGGCTGGGCCGAGGAAGGCGTGTGTGAAGAAGCTGCCCAGGAAGTGGCCCAGGCCCAGGCCCACGAGCACGTCCGAGGGGTAGTGCTGGTTGGCTTCGACACGCGCCCAGGCCGTCGCGCCGGCCAGCACATCCAGGCCCAGCTGGGCACGTTCCACGTTCTGTGCCGACCAGCCCATGCGCTGCAGGTTGTAGATGCTCATCGTGTTGTACAGCCCGACACGCGTGGCGTGGTCCGAGGGCATGCTGGTCTCGCCGCCGCCGTTGGGGCGCAGACGCGAGGTGCCGTCCTTGAGGTCGCCCGTGAGCTTGCTCGTGACCAGGCGCGCGCCCCCCTGCGCCAGCACCACCCGCCCCTTGGCCGCGACCCAGCCCTCGGCGGGCTCGTCCTGCCACGGCAGCAGCGCGGTCACGACCCAGACGCCCTGGGACAGGCTGCGGAAATCGTCGCTGAGTTCGTCGGCGCGCTGTTGGGAGCCGAAGACCGGCGTGTGCTCGGCGGCGCGGGTTTGCAGCTTGCGGTCCGCGTCACCGATCTGCAGGGCCACGGCACCGAGCAGCGGCGCCCAGGTGCGCGGCGAGCTTGCGGCCGTCTGGGCGGCGCGGCCCATGCGCTCCCAGAACCCGTCCTCGGCTTGCGCGGGCAGCGCCAGCGGGCAGGCGAGCATCAGCATCGACAGGGAGCGGGACATGCGCATGGGCGCCAGTGTAGGGCGCGCCACCGGCCCTGCGATTACCATCTGCTGCGGGAGGACATCACCATGGCCGGAACGACCCTGCTGGCGCTCATCGACGATATCGCCACCATCCTGGACGACGTGGCCACCATGACCAAGGTGGCGGCCAAGAAGACCGCCGGGGTGCTGGGTGACGATCTGGCGCTCAATGCCCAGCAGGTCACGGGGGTGCGCGCCGAGCGCGAGCTGCCCGTGGTCTGGGCGGTGGCCAAGGGCTCCCTGATTAATAAGGCCATCCTGGTGCCGGCGGCGCTGCTGATCAGCTGGCTGCTGCCAGGGCTGATCACGCCCCTGTTGATGATCGGCGGCGCTTTCCTCTGCTACGAAGGGTGCGAGAAGCTGGCGCACAAGTGGCTGCACAGCGCCGCCGAGGACGCGGCCGCGCGTCAGAAGATCCTGCAGGCCCTGGCCGATCCGGCCGTGGACCTGGTGGCCCTGGAGCGCGACAAGATCAAGGGCGCCGTGCGCACCGATTTCATCCTCTCGGCCGAGATTGTGGTCATCACCCTGGGGGCCGTGGCGGGTGCCCCGCTGGCGCAGCGGGTGGGCGTGCTGGTGGGGATGTCGCTGCTGATGACGGTCGGCGTCTATGGCCTGGTGGCGGGCATCGTCAAGCTGGATGACCTGGGCCTGCTGCGCGCGGCGCCTTGGCTCATGAAGACGCTGTCGGTCGTCGGCACGGCGGCCATGTTCATGGTGGGCGGCGGCATCCTGCTGCACGGCTGGCCGGCGCTGGCGCATGCGGTCGAGGCCTGGGCCGCAGGCTGGGGCAGCCTGCTGGCGGTGGTGATCAACACTGCAGCCGGCGCCGCTGTGGGGGTGGTGGCCGGTGCGCTGGTATTGGCCGGGGTGATGGGGGTGCAGCGCTGGCGACGCTGATGTCCCCGCGCTCTGCGGGGGACAGGTGCGCCGCGCGTTCAGCACGGGCGGGGATAATCAGGCCCCATGGAACTCATCACCTTTCTGATCGACTTCATCCTCAACGTGGATGAACACCTCGAGACCTTCGTGCAGAACTACGGCACCTGGGTCTATGCGCTGCTCTTCCTGATCGTCTTTGTCGAGACCGGGGTGGTGGTCATGCCCTTCCTGCCCGGCGATTCGCTGCTCTTCGTGGTGGGGGCGATGACCGGCGCGGGCATGATGAGCTACCCGGTGGCGGTGGCCGTGCTGTTGGCCGCGGCCATCCTGGGCGACCAGTGCAACTACAGCATCGGGCGCTATTTCGGCCCCAAGGTCTTCCAGTGGGAAGACTCGCGCTTCTTCAACAAACGCGCCTTCGAGCGGGCCCACAATTTCTACGAGACCTACGGTGGCATCACCATCATCATCGCGCGCTTCATGCCCTTCCTGCGTACCTTTGTGCCTTTTGTGGCCGGCGTGGCCGAGATGAGCCGGGTGAAATTCACGCTCTACAACATCGTCGGTGCCTTCATCTGGGTGGTGGGCATCTGCACCGCGGGCTACTTCCTGGGCAGCCTGCCCTGGGTCAAGGCCAACCTCGACAAGATCATCTGGGGCCTGATCCTGGTGCCGGGCCTGATCGTGATCTTCGGTGCCTGGAAGGCCCGGCGCGCGGCGCTGCGCGAGGCGGCGGCCGAGTAGGCCTTACCGCGCTGCGGGGTGGATGAATCACCAGCTTGCCGGGGGCGGGCGGCTGCGTGCATCATAGGACCGGGCCGACGCCCGGTGCCCGCCGCGCGGGAGCCGGGGTGCGGCTCTAGGGATGTGTTCCAGCCGGCCGCCACGACGCCGGTTCCAGCGCGCAGGAAGGTCAGACATGCCACGCAAGAAAGCTGCAGAGAGCCCGCCCGCCCCGGCCCGCGAGACCGCGAGCATGAAGGCGGTACCCGAGGCGGATGAGGTGCTGGTAGGCCAGGTTCTCAAGCGCCCCGGCGGCTATTACTGGAGCCTGTCCGACGGCGGGCGCGAGTTCGGCCCCTACGACAGCTTCGAGGAAGCCCAGGCCGACATGGAGGCTGCGGCCGACCTGGATGCACCCGAGCCGGGCGAGAGCCTGCAGGAAGCCGAAAGCGAGCTGGGCATTGCCGACTGGATCGATCCCGAGACCGGCGAGCCGGCCGAAGGGATGTCGCGTCCGCACCTGGACAGCGACTGACCCGTCACCAGGCGGTGAACAAGCCCCAGGGTGAGCGCGTCAGCGCCACCGAGACAATGAAGCCATAGCAGGCCAGCGCGCCGAGGTAGCACAGCGTCCGCAGTTCGTGCTGGCGCACGTACCTGAAGGCGCAGATGCCCAGCACGATGTACAGCGGCAGCATGGCCAGCTTCATCTGCAGCCAGGGCGTGACGAGGGGGTTGAGCCGCAGCTCCCAGAGCAGGCGCCCGGCGGTGATCAGCAGGCCGGTGTCGATGATCACGCTCAGGCGGCGCAGCACCAGGTGCTGCGACCAGCGCTGGCGCGCCAGCAGGCCTGCGCCGCGCACGGCAAACAGGGCCCCGCTCGTGAAGGCCAGGCCCATGTGCAGGTGGTGCAGGGTGCGGTAGTGGATGACCCAGTCCATGGGGCAGGCTTTCCGGCGAGAGAGGTTCAGACGCTGCGGCTGCGCGCCAGCGGCGGGTTCTTGGCGAAATAGCCCTGGATGCCTCGCATTAGCGCGTCGGCCAACTGCTCCTGGTAGCGGTCGCTGTTGAGCTTGGCTTCTTCCTCGGGGTTGCTGATGAAGGCGGCCTCGACCAGCACGCTGGGAATGTCGGGTGCCTTGAGCACGGCAAAGCCGGCCTGCTCGACGCGCGGCTTGTGCAGCTTGCCCACACGGCCGATCTCCTTGAGCATCGTGCTGCCGAGCTGCAGGCTGTCCTTGATCTGCGCGCTGGTGCTCATGTCCAGCATGGCGCGCGCGACCTGTGCGTCCTTGGCCTGCACGTTGACGCCACCGATCAGGTCGGCCTTGTTCTCCTTGGCCGCCATCCAGCGCGCGGCGCTGCTCGACGCCCCGCCATGGCTCAGCGCGAACACGCTGGCGCCCTGTGGCCGCGGCGTGTAGAAGGCATCGGCGTGGATGCTCACGAACAGGTCGGCCTGCACCTGACGGGCCTTCTGCACGCGCACGTGCAGGGGAACGAAATAGTCCCCGTCGCGCGTGAGGTAGGCGCGCAGGGTGTGGCCGTTGACGCTGCTGGCATTGATGCGGTCGCGCAGACGGCGCGCCAGGCGCAGCGCCACATCTTTTTCGCGCGTGCCGTTGCGGCCGATGGCGCCGGGGTCCTCCCCCCCGTGGCCGGGGTCGAGCGCGATGATGATCAGGCGGTCGGTCTGGCCGCCGCGTGCCGGCTGGGCGGGGGCGGGCGGGGCGGCCTTGTCGGCCTGGCGTGCGATCAGATCGCCCAGCGGGTCGATCTCGACGGAGGGCGCTGGCGTCGTAGGAGCCGGGATCTGCGGCCCCAGGCGCTGGGCGATGAGCTGGGCCAGCGGGTCGGGCGGGGTGGTGGGGTAGAGGTCGAAGACCAGGCGGTGCTGGTAGGGCTCGATCGGCTTGAGCGTGAAAACCTGGGGCTTGATGGGCTGCTTCAGGTCGATCACCAGACGCACCACACCCGGCGCGTACTGGCCCACGCGGATGCCGGCGATATTGGGGTCCTCCGGCAGCACCTTGGCCACCAGCTCGCGCAGCGCGGGGTTGAGCTCGACGCCCTCGATGTCCACGGCCAGGCGCGGCGGCTGGCTGATGAAGCTCTGCTTGGCCTTGAGCGCGGTGTCCGATTCGAGCGTGACACGCGAATAGTCCTCGGCCGGCCAGACGCGCACGGCCACGATGGAGGCGCCGCTGGCGATCTGGGCACGGCCCAGCAGCAGCACCAGGCTGCCGGTCTGCAGCAGTTCGCGCCGCCCGATCATGGCTGTTCCTCGTTCAGCCCCTGCAGCAACGCGGCGCCGGTCGCGGTGCCGGCCTCCAGCGTGGCCAGGCGGCTTTCATCGGGGCGGGCCTCGAGCGTGAGCGCGAGGTCGGCCACGGGCAGCAGGCCGGCGGCCTTCTCCGGCCATTCGCAGAGCTTGAGACCGGGGCCGGCAAAGAGATCGCGCAGACCCGCGTCTTCCCACTCGCGCGGGTCGCTGAAGCGGTAGAAGTCGAAGTGCCAGATCTGCAGACCCGGCACCTCATGCGGCTCGACCACGGCATAGGTGGGGCTCTTGATGCGACCCTGCACGCCCAGGGCGCGCAGCAGGTGGCGCACGAAGGTGGTCTTGCCGGCGCCCAGGTTGCCGTGCAGTTCGATGCAGGCATTGCGCAGGGCCGGCTGACGGGACAGTGCAGCGGCCAGGGCCTGCGTGGCGGATTCGTCGCGCAGGACGCGGGTTTCTACAATGGTCGCGTGGCGTTCAGCAGCAGTCAATTCGTTTCCCATGTACGGGCCTGGGCCCGTCAGCTGGGATTTTCCCAAATCGGCGTGTCGGGTGTCGATTTGTCGTCCGCAGAACAGGGATTGAGGGACTGGTTGTCGCGTGGTTTCCACGGTGAGATGGCCTATATGGCTGCCCACGGCATGAAACGCGCCCGCCCGGCCGAGCTCGTGCCGGGCACCGTGAGCGTGATCACCGCGCGTATGGACTACCTGCCGCAGGCCACCCCCGAGGACTGGCAGGCCATCGAATTCGAACGCCTGCAGCGCCCGCGCGAGGGCGTGGTCTCGCTCTATGCCCGCGGGCGGGACTACCACAAGGTGCTGCGCGCGCGCCTGCAGCAGCTGGCGGACCGCATGGCTGACGAGATCGGCCCTTTCGGTTACCGCGTCTTCACCGACTCGGCGCCGGTGCTCGAGGCCGAGCTGGCCGCGCGCAGCGGTCAGGGCTGGCGCGGCAAGCACACGCTGGTGCTCAACCGCGAGGCCGGCTCCATGTTCTTCCTGGGCGAGATCTATGTGGACATTGCCCTGCCGGTCAGCGAGCCCGTGAGCGGGCATTGCGGCAGCTGCAGTGCCTGCATCGAGGTCTGCCCCACCCAGGCCATCCTGGGCCCCGGCCGGCTCGACGCACGGCGCTGCATCTCCTACCTGACCATCGAGCATCCGGGCGCCATCCCCGTGGCGCTGCGCCCGCTGATGGGCAACCGCATCTACGGATGCGACGACTGCCAGCTCGTCTGCCCCTGGAACAAGTACGCGCAGCGCAACCCGCTGCCGGATTTCGTGCCGCGTGCGGACCAGGGCGGTGGTGATCTCCTGGCGTTGTTGGCCTGGAGCGAAGCCGAGTTCCTGCAGCGCATGGAGGGCAGCGCGATCCGGCGCATCGGCCATGCGCGCTGGCAGCGCAACATCGTCGTGGCCCTGGGAAATGCCTTGCGTGTTGCAGATGACCCTGCGATAGTCGGGGCACTGCAGCGCCAGCTGGAGCAGGGCAGCGACTTGCTGCGCGAACACGCGGCCTGGGCCCTGACGCAGCGGTCCATTTCTCCCCGCCTGAAGGACGGTTCATGAGCATCCAGTACACCTACGTCGCACCGCATCTGCCCGAGAACAAGATGCGCCTGTACCCCACCAAGGTGATCAACATCATCGGCGGGCCGGGCAGCGACAAGTCGCTCTTCACTGGCGCGATCCTGCTCTACCTGCACCTGCACCACAAGACCGTGGAGCTGATTCCCGACTACGCCAAGTCCCTGGTCTGGCAGAAGGACTACGAGGCCCTGCGCAACCAGTACCGCATCGCCCAGCAGCAGTTCCAGATGCTCGGCCTGCTCGACGGCCAGGTGCAGTACCTGGTGACCGAGTCCTCGTTGCCGCAGGTGCTCTACTACAACGAGTTCTATCCCGAGAACATCTGCGACGTGGGCAAGACGCGCAAGCAGATCATCGAGTGGTACCGGCAGTTCAACAACGTCAACATCCTGGTCGAGCGTGCCAGCGAGCGCAAGTACATCCACACCGGCCGTTTCCAGGACGAGGAGCAGGCCAAGGAAGTGGACCGCGGCATGCGTGCCCTGCTGCGTCGCGAGGGTTTGCCCTTCACCCCGATCAAGCCCGAGGTCGAGGCCATCCACGGCTTCATGGCCGAGTTGCTCAAGGCCTGAGCCCGCCCTGAAGTCTTTTGTTACAGGGGATGGGCCCTGTGCTGCTATGGTGTCGCCTTTTCTACGGAGGTAACGCCACGATGATGGGCCGATCGACTCTTCTTTCACGCGGGGTGCTGGCGCTGGCCGCCACCCTGTCCCTGTGTGCGCTGCCCGCGGCGGCGCAGTACAGCGGCTACGGCAGCCAGACCAGCGCCTCCTTCTCGCTGGGCACGGGTGACCAGTTCGGCAAGGACTACACCGTGATCAGTGGCCGTTACGGCCGCTTCTTCGTCGACCAGTTCGAGGCCAGCATCGGTCTGGAGCTCTGGCGCGGCAACAGCCCCAGCATCTACAAGATCATCCCCGAGCTGCGCTATGTCTCGGCCACGGGCCAGACTTTCAAGCCCTATGCGGCGGTCTTCCTCTCGCGCACCATCTACAGCAACGATGTCTCCAGCCACAACAGCTACGGCGTGCGCGGCGGGATGTACTACGTGCTGGACCGCAGCGCCTACATCGGCGCGGGCCTGGTCCATGAGCGCCAGGAGTCTTGCGACCGTGCGGTCATGACCGACTGCAACGAGACACGCCCGGAAGTCACGCTGCACTTCCGCTTCTGATTCGCAGCGTGTTGCCCCATAACTGGTGAAGAAGTCGTGGCGAGCGGCCCGAGCGTGAGGCGGACGGAGCGCAGCCACCGGAGCCAACACCGCCCAATGCGGCGATCGGGCCGCGCGGTAGATTTATTCGCAAATTCTCAACGCAGCACGCCGAGCGCGAATGACAGGCTGGCCACGCCCAGCAGCGTGGACAGCGTCACCAGGCCGGCCACATAGGCCCCGTCATAGCCCATGCGCGCGGCCAGCACATAGCAGCTCGACGCCGTGGGCAGGGCCGAGAAGGCCAGCAGGATGGTGGTCTGCGCCGCGCTCAGGCCGAAGACCAGCGAGAGCCCCAGCGCCACGAGCGGCAGCAGCAGGTGCTTGATGCTCAGCACCGCCACCGCCAGCGTCTTGGCCTGGCCCAGGCTCGCAAAGCGCAGGCCGGCACCTGCGGCCATCAGGCCCAGGGCGATGGAGGCCGCGCCGATGCGGTTGAGTGTGGGGTCGGCCCAGGCCGGGACCTTGAAGCCCAGCACATTGGCGACCAGGCCCGAGGCCGTGGCGATGATCAGCGGGTTGCGCAGCAACTCCCGTCCCACGCTGCGCTTGGCGTGCCGCGCCATGGGCCAGACAGCACCCACATTGAACAGCGGCACACAGAAGCCGATCAGCACCGCCAGCAGCAGCAGGCCCTGGGCACCGGCCAGACGCTCGGCCAGGGCCAGGCCGATGAAGGAGTTGAAGCGGAAGGCGACCTGGGCGCTGGCCGCGTGCAGGCGCGTGTCGATGCGCTTGCCGATCCAGGGCAGGTGGGGCAGGGCGTAGGCCAGGGCAATGCCGATCACGCCCATGCTCACGCCGGCCGCGATCAGGCTGGAGGCGCCCGCCAGGTCCAGCGTGCTGCGCACGATGCTGTGGAACAGCAGCACGGGGAAGAGGAAGTAATAGACCAGCACCTCGACCTGGTCCCAGACCGGCCGGTTGAGCGCGGTGTAGCGGCAGACCAGATACCCGCACAGGATCAGGGAGAAATCCGGGAAAAGCAGTTGCGCATAGTTCACCCGGGGAGAATACCAGCCGGCGAGGGCGCCTCATGCGCGGTCCGCCTGTCGGCGCCCGGCCCGGCCGCCGCGTTGTAGCTGTATGCGAATTTTCTTGCTTCCTTCCCTGCTGCTGGCCGGTGTGCTGGCCGCGCTGCCCTCGTATGCCGCCGTCCTTGAGGGACAGCGCTTCGAGGAGCGCGTGCGCCTGGCCCAGCACGAGCTGCAGCTCAACGGCCTGGGCGTGCGCGCGGCCTGGATCTTCAAGGCCTTCGTCGCGGCCCTCTACGTGCCCGAGAAAACGCGTGAGGCGCAGCAGATCCTGGACCGCGATACGCCGCGCCGTCTGCAGCTGCGCATGCTCATGGACGTGGGACCGGGCGAGATCAAGAAGGCCCTGGTGCGCGGCATGCAGAAGAACGCCAGCGAGGCCGAGTGGGCTGCGCTCCAGGTGCGCGCCGAGGCCTTCTCTCGCACCATCGACAGCATCGGTACCGCGCGCGAGGGCGACACCATCAACCTCGACTACCTGCCGGGCCAGGGGCTGATGCTGGCCGTCAACGAGGTGCCGCGCGGGCAGGTCATCGCTGGCGCCGATTTCTACCAGGCCCTGCTGGGTATTTTTGTCGGCCCCCACCCCGTGGATACCCGACTTAAAAGGGGATTGCTGGGGCAATAGAATCGGTCTCACTGTTAACTCCCAGGAGATCGTGACCATGCAGCGACGTGCCCTCTTTGCCCTCAGCCTGCTGGCTGCCGCCGGTACCGCCTTCGCACAAGGCTATCCCAACAAGCCCATCAAGCTCCAGGTGCCTTTCGCACCGGGTGGCACCACCGACATCATCGCGCGCGTCATCTCCGAGCCCTTGGGCAAGGCCCTGGGCCAGCCCGTGGTGGTCGAGAACAAGGCCGGTGGCGGTGGCGTCGTCGGCGCCAACGAGACCTCCAAGTCCGCACCCGATGGCTACACCCTGGGCATGGCCACGGTCTCGACCACGGCCGCCAACCCGGCGATCAACCCCAAGATCCCCTACAACGCCCAGACCGACTTCACGGCCATCATCAACATCGCGGCCACGCCCAACGTGATCGCCGTGCACCCGAGCTTCCCGGCCAAGGACCACAAGGCCTTCCTCGCCGAGCTCAAGAAGTCGCCGGGCAAGTACTCCTATGCCTCCTCGGGGACGGGCGGTATCGGCCACCTGCAGACCGAGCTGTACAAGACCCAGACCGGCACCTTCATGACCCACATCCCCTACCGCGGTGCGGGTCCGGCCCTCAACGACACGGTGGCTGGCCAGGTGCCGATCATCTTCGACAACCTGCCCTCGGCCCTGCCCTTCATCCAGAGCGGTCGCCTGAACGCCATCGTGGTCGCCGCGCCGCAGCGCCTGGCCGTGCTGCAGAACGTGCCGACCTTCAAGGAGGTAGGCCTGGAGCCCGTCAACCGCATGGCCTACTACGGCATCCTCGGTCCCAAGGGCCTGCCCAAGGAAGTGGTGGACAAGGTCAACGCCGCCGTGCGTGAGGTCCTAAAGGACCCGGCCGTGCGCAAGCGCATCGAGGATACCGGCTCCATCGTGATCGGCAACACGCCGACGGAGTTCGCCGCCCAGATGAAGGCCGAGTACGAGGTCTACAAGAAGGTGGTCGACACCGCCGGCCTCAAGCTCGACTGATGCCACGGCCCGGGGCATGGACGATGCCGAGATCGACGCCTTCGTCGATGCCCTGTGGCTGGAGGAAGGCCTGTCGCGCAACACGCTGACGGCCTACCGCCGCGACCTCACGCTCTACGCCCGCTGGCTGCAAGGCCGCGGGCGTACGCTTTTGCAGAGCACAGAAACCGAGCTCAACGCCTACTTCGCCGCACGCCATGCGGCCACCCGCGCCACCACGGCCAATCGCCGGCTCACGGTGTTCAAGCGCTTCTTCCGCTGGGCCTTGCGCGAGCGGCGCATCGATGCCGATCCCACGCTGCGGCTGCAGGCGGCCAAGCAGCCGCTGCGCGTACCCAAGACGCTCTCCGAGGCCCAGGTCGAGGCCCTGCTGGCCGCCCCGGGCGAGGACACGCCGCTGGGCGTTCGTGACCGCACCATGATCGAGCTCATGTACGCCAGTGGCCTGCGCGTGAGCGAGCTCGTGGGGCTCAAGACGCTCAACATCAGCCTGTCCGAGCACGTGCTGCGCGTTTTTGGCAAGGGCAACAAGGAGCGCCTCGTGCCCTTCGGTGAGGTGGCGGGCCAGTGGCTGCAGCGTTATCTGCAGGAGGCGCGGCCCGCGCTGCTGGCGGGCAAGCAGACTGACGACCTCTTCGTCACCGTGCGCGGTGCGCGTGCCGGCGAGGCCATGACGCGCGTGATGTTCTGGCAGCTCGTGAAGAAGTACGCGCGCGTGGCCGGCATCACCGCGCCGCTCTCGCCCCACACCCTGCGCCACGCCTTTGCCACCCATCTGCTCAACCACGGCGCCGACCTGCGTGCCGTGCAGATGCTGCTGGGCCACGCCGACATCTCCACCACCACGATCTACACCCACGTGGCGCGTGAGCGACTCAAGACCCTGCACGCCCAGCATCACCCTCGGGGATAATCCGTTTCATGCTGACCGTCCATCACCTCGAAACCTCCCGTTCCCAGCGCGTGCTCTGGCTGCTCGAAGAGCTGGGCCTGCCCTACGAACTCAAGGTCTACCAGCGCGACCCGCGGACCCGCCTCGCGCCGCCCGAGCTCAAGCAGA
This sequence comes from Hylemonella sp., assembly GCA_046299695.1. GTDB lineage: Bacteria > Pseudomonadota > Gammaproteobacteria > Burkholderiales > Burkholderiaceae_C > Hylemonella. The sequence continues at coordinate 250,731 of JBKBHP010000003.1, read as the reverse complement.
TCCACCCCTTGGGCAAATCGCCCGTGATCACCGATGGTGACGAGGTGGTGGCCGAATCCGGCGCCATCCTCGAATACCTGGCCGAACGTTATGGCGCCCAGGCGCCGGCCGAGCTGTCGCAGCTGGTCCCTGCGGTGGGTACCCCGGCGCATCGCCAGAACCGTTTCTGGATGCATTACGCCGAAGGCTCGCTGATGAACTGGCTGGTGATGAAGCTGGTCTTCATCAGCATCCCGCGCCAGCGCATGCCTTTCTTTGTCAAGCCCATCGCGCGCAAGCTCTGCGACACCGTGATCCAGAAGCTCATCGAGCCGAATGTGGTGGGCGGCCTGGCCTATATGGAGCAGCATCTGGCCAAGAGCGCCTGGTTTGCGGGCGAGGCCATCAGCCTGGCCGACTTCCAGATGAGTTTTGCCGTGGAGGCCGCGCTCTCGCGCGGTACCGACACCACGCCCTATCCGCATGTGCGCGCCTGGTGCGAGCGCGTGAATGCGCGCCCCGCCTACCAGCGCGCGCTGCAACGCGGCGGCCCGGTGATTGCCGGGCTCTGAAGCGCGCCCTCAGGCCGCGCTGTCCAGGCTCTCGGCCCAGGCCAGGGCCTGCAGATGGGCCCAGTTGACCTGGTGGTTGGAGAGTTGCAGCTGCGTGGCCGCGCGTGCAAAGGCCTCGTCATCGGCCGATTCGCAGGCCAGCGTGAGCTCCAGAAAGGGCGCGTACATGCCCTTGCGCTGCAAGAGCGCGTCCGTGATGTTGGAGGACAGCGAGATGGATTCCAGCGCCTGCGCCATGGGCAGGCCCAGCATGGTGTCGAGCAGGGAGAAGATGCCGACCACAAAAGCGTCGTCGGCGTGTTCCGGCGGCAGCAGCTCGGCCACCAGCAGCTCCATGAGGCGGCCACGCACCACGGCCATCTTGCCCACGGCCGGGGCCGTCTCGCCCATGCGCGAGGTCGTCATGAGCAGCGCCGCCCAGCGGAACAGCTTCTGCAGACCCAGCAGCATGACCGCGTGGCGGAAGGACGAGATCTCCACATTGAGCCCGAAGCCGGCCGAGTTGATGAAGCGCAGCAGGTTGAAGGACAGCGTGGGGTCGCGCTTGAGCAGCTCCTCGATCTCGCCCACCTCGGCAGGCTTCCTGATGAGATTGATCAGCTGAATGATGTGGGCCTGGGCGGGGCGCAGCGTCTGGCCGCGCACCAGGACAGGTGTGGCGAACCAGTAGCCCTGGAAGAGCTTGATGCCCACCTTGGCCGCCAGCTCATACTGCTCCACGGTCTCCACCTTCTCGGCGATGACCTGCGCGCCGCTGTGCTTCTCCGCGAAGCGGACCAGCGGCTCCAGCTTGTCGGCCGGCACCTTCTGCAGGTCGATCTTGATGAAGCTCGCCAGCGGCAGCCAGGCCGCGTACTGACGTGCCAGGGTCTGGTGCCCGAAGGCCAGGCGAAAGCCGCGCGCCTTGACTGCCTCCATGGCCGGGATGCGTGCCTCGATCTCGGTAGCGCCATGATCGGCCACGGGCGGCACTTCCAGCACCACGCGCTCGGGGTGGATCAGCTCGAGGTGTTTGCCGCTCAGGCTCTCGTGCGTGCAGTTGAGGTACATGAGCTTGCGCCCGATCAGCGACTGCAGCTCGGCATGCGAAAGCACGTTGAACAGCATCTCCGCATCGCTGGCGACCGAATGCTCGCTGAACTTCTTGGAGCGGTCGTAGAGCTCGTAGGCAATGACGTTGCGGCTCTCGTCCAGGATGGCCTGGCGGGCGATGGCGGTCTGGTCGCCGGTATCCGGCAGGGCGGAGGCTTCGGAGGGCGTGGACATGGCGGCTTGGAGTGTTTGAACAGATTCTAGGGGGATAATTTCGTCCTCATGGAACTGCGCGCCGCCTGCCTTGAACTGCTGGCCCTGGCTGACCCTGTGGCCAAGGCCGCAGGGGTGGCCGCATTGGACCGTACCGGCCCGATCGACTGTGCGCGGGAGTTTGCCGAGCCGCCCGGTGTACCCGGCCGCAGCGAGCGACCGCCGCTCGTACCCCACACCCAGATCAAACCCGGCTCGCTCGCCACAGCGCGCGGCCATGCCGCCCTGGTGCACAGCATCGTGCACATCGAACGCAATGCCATCGACCTGGCGCTGGACATCTGCTGGCGCTTTGCAGGCCTGCCCGAGGCCTTCTACCGCGACTGGCTTCGGGTGGCGTTTGAAGAGGCTTATCACTTCACGCTCTTGCGTGAGCACCTGTTGACGCTTGGGTTCGATTACGGGGACTTTCCGGCACACGACGGTTTGTGGTCCATGGCGGAGCGCACGCGCGGTGACCTGCTGGCCCGTGTGGCCTTGGTGCCACGTACGCTGGAGGCGCGGGGGCTGGATGCCTCACCGGCGGTGAAGACCAAGCTGGTGTCGATTGGGGATCATCGGGCGGGGGAGATACTGGACATCATTTTGCGGGATGAGATTGGGCATGTGGGAACGGGCAACCACTGGTATGCCTGGGAATGCGCGCGGCGCGGCATTGACCCGGTTGCTACTTATGCCGAATTGACGGTGAAGTATCAGGCTCCGAAGCTCAAGAAGCCCTTCAACCTTGAAGCGAGGCGGGCGGCGGGGTTCACGGATGCGGAGTTGTCTGTTCTGCAGTCTGAGTGAATTGCTTTGTTTGATGCCCGGGCGGGCGTGGCTTTGCCGGGCTGTGCCCCCGGCAGGGCACTCACTTTCTTTGTCTCGCCAAAGAAAGTAAGCAAAGAAAAGCGAGCCGGATTCGTCGTCCCTCCGCTTGCGCTACGGGCACGCTGCGTTGCTCGACCTGAGCGGGGTGCGCGCAAACTCGCTACGCTCAAACATGCGCGCCCCTGATCCGCTCAGCTCTGCGCTACTCGCCTCCTCATTACGGCAGGGGAGACCAGACAGCCAACAGCCGAATCAGTACGCGCTATCGCGCGTACTGATTCAAAGAAATCTATCTTGCCCCGTGTTTATTCTGTTGTTGATTGTCGGTTTTCGGCCAAGACTCAATCTCTGGAATCCTTAGATTGAGATTGTTTTTTGAGAATTCCATGACTACCCAGTTGATGTCCTTAATTTTCAAAATACTGTCATATACAGCCATGAACAGCATTGACTTCGCGGTGTCATCCGAAAAGACGTTCATCCATTCCAGCAGCGTCTCAGTTTTCCATGTTTTTTTATTGCGACCACGATTGCTGTGGAAGATTTCAACATTGAAAAAAACATCAAGAAACTTTTCGGCAGAGATCCTTTCGCCGTTGTAATCGAACCAACCATTCTCTAGAAAATCTGATCGTGATCGCTTCTTTTCATTCTTTATGAATTGATGAAAGATCTTTGACTCAGTCAATTCGTCTCTAAGGTAATTCGTGAATTTCTCGAAGTTAGTTGGCTCGTTGTTTAGATAGAAGTGTCTGAAATCAACGTACAGTCCTTTGAGCCGATAGCTGTTAGGCAGTTCAAAACCGCCTATGTATCGCCCATTTGCTTGCCTAAAAAAGCCACCGCTTAGTCGGCCAATTTTTAAATCCTGTAGGTTGTCCCACAGAATGTTGAAGCGGCGGCGAAAAAGCTCAATTTCACCCCACCTTATTGATTCAGGCTCAGCGGTGACGGGGATTTGAATGATTTTCAAGTGAGTTGCCTTTTATTCGTTGCGTATTTTTATATCAACAAACAACAATTCGGTCTAATGAAATGTCATCGATGATGGCGCGTCCTTGTGGTCTTTGGTATTCGGTTCCCCGCGCCGTAATGAGGAGGCGAGTAGCGCAGGACCGGGCGGATCAGGGGCGCGCATGTTCGAGCGCAGCGAGTTTGCGCGCACCCCGTCCGGGCCGAGCAACGCAGCGTGCCCGTAGCGCAAGCGGAGGGACGACGAATCCGGCTCGCCTTTTCTTTGGGTACTTTCTTTTGGCGAAGCAAAAGAAAGTACCTCGCCCGCCGGGGCGAGACCCGGCTTGCCGCCCCATCAAACCCGCTGCCGGTGAGGGACCGGCCATGAACTCTACAATCGCCTGAATCCCATAGAAAAGAGACAAACCATGGCCCTCTACGAACTCGACGGACAAGCCCCCACCCTCGGCCCCAACGCCTGGGTCGCTGACAGCGCCCAGGTCATCGGCAAGGTGACGCTCGAAGAAAACGCCAACGTCTGGTTCGGCACCATCATCCGCGGCGACAGCGAACACATCCATATCGGCAAGAACACCAACGTCCAGGACGCCAGCGTGCTGCATGCCGACCCGGGCGTGCCGCTGACGCTGGGTGAGAACGTGTCCATCGGCCACCAGGTCATGCTGCATGGCTGCACCATCGGGGACGGTTCGCTGATCGGCATCGGGGCCATCGTGCTCAACCACGCCAAGATCGGCAAGAACTGCCTGGTGGGTGCGGGTGCGCTCGTGACCGAGGGCAAGGAGTTTCCCGACGGCTCCATGATCCTGGGCAGCCCAGCCAAGGCCGTGAAGCAGCTCAGCCCCGAGCAGATTGCGGGTCTGCAGCGCATCGCCCAGCACTACGTCGAGAACGCCGAGCAGTTCCGCAAGGGCTTGAAGAAGATCGCCTAGGCCTTACCTGCTTGCATGTCTGAACTCCACAAATTCCTCTTCGAAGGCCTGCCCGTCCGCGGCATGGTCGTGCGCCTGACCGATGCCTGGACCGAAATCCTCAGGCGTCGCGCGCAAAACACCGCCGGCCCCTATCCCGCGCCTGTGCAGGCCCTGCTGGGCGAGATGGCCGCGGCGGGTGCCCTGATGCAGTCCAACATCAAGTTCGACGGCGCGCTGATCCTGCAGGTCTTTGGCGACGGCCCGGTCAAACTGGCCGTGGCCGAGGTGCAGTCCGATCTGAGCCTGCGTGCCACGGCCACGGTGCAGGGCGAGGTGGCCGCTGATGCGGCACTGGGTGCCATGCTCAATGTGCACGGCCAGGGGCGCTTTGCCGTCACACTGGACCCGCAGGGGCGCCAGCCGGGGCAGCAGCCTTACCAGGGCGTGGTACCGCTCACGGACGCGGGTGGGCAGTCCATGCAGAGCCTGTCGCAGGCCTTGCAGCTCTACATGCGCCAGAGCGAGCAGCTCGAGACCACGCTGGTGCTGGCGGCGGATGACAAGGTGGCGGCGGGCCTGCTGATCCAGCGCCTGCCCGTGCAGGGCATGGCTAATCTGGCCGGGCAGAACCCGGCCGAGGCCGAGCTCTTCGAGGCCGAGCAGTACGAGCACTACAACCGCATCGCCACGCTGGCGTCCAGCCTCAAGCCCGAGGAGCTGCTGACGCTGGACGTGGAGACCATCCTGCGTCGCCTGTTCTGGGAGGAGAAGCTGCAGCGTTTCGAGCCTCAAGTGGGAGAGACGGGCCCGCGCTTTGCCTGCACCTGCAGCCGTGAGCGCGTGAGCGGCATGATCCGTGGCCTCGGCGAAACCGAGGCGCGCGAGATCCTGGCCGAGCGCGGCGTGATCCAGGTGGAGTGCGAGTTCTGCGGAGCGGGCTACCGTTACGACGACATCGACGTGACGCAGCTCTTCACGCAGGCGGGTGACCGGCCGCCTTCGAGTTCTTCAGTGCAATAAACAGGAATTCTTCTCCCCAGAATTTAAGGGCCACGCCCGCGGTTTTCCGGGATGAGATGCAAGGCGCAAGACCCAAGGCAAGGCTGAACGCCTTGCCTGGTTTTGCAACGCCACAGATCGCCCGGAAAGACAGGGGCCCTAGGGGTTGAGGCGAAATCGGTCGATTTGCCCACCCAATTCCTTGCATGGGCTGCAGCCCATGCTGCGAAATGCTGGCGGGCAACTCATCCCGATTGCGCCGTAACGTGACCCTCAAATCCGGGGGAGAAGAGTTCTCAATTCACATTCCGGGTCCCCGCACTTTTCGCAAATCCCGGTCCAGCGCGGCGCTGGCCCGTCCTGGGGCTCGATGAGCCGCAGGGCGGCGCGCAGGCGCTCCCGCTCATCCCTTCCGTAGACCACGCCAAAGGCCACACCCGTGGCCGCGAGCTGCGCGCGCAGGGCTGCATCGGCAGCCTGTTGCGCGGGGGTGATGCCCGGCCGGTCCAGACCCATCAGCAGCACGCGGTCATAGTGATCGCTCTGCAGGGTGTCAGAGGCCGGGGCGTCGCTGATCTGCAGCGTGCCGAGGTGCAGACCGAGGGCGTTGGCCAGCGCGGTCTTGCCGGTGCCCGGGGCGCCCAGGATGGCGATCCTCATGGAGGGCATGGACCAGCCCTTACTTGGCGATCTGGACGTAGATCTCGTTGGGTTTGACCATGCCGAGCTCCAGCCGAGCCTTCTCTTCCACCATCTCCAGGCCCTCTTTGAGGTCCTGTACCTCAGCGGCCAGGCGGTCGTTGGCCTGCTGGGCCTGGGCGTTCTTCTGACGCTGCAGGTCCAGCTCGGTGGCCAGGCTGGCCACCTTGGGCACGCTGCCCCGGCCAAACCACAGCTGCGCGTGGAGCACCACGAGCAGAGTGATGAGGATGGCCGGGACAACGCGAGAACCCATGATCTACCCTTCTACGGCTGGTTTCGCCGCCGGGCCGCCCCAAAGCGAAACACGGCCCCCTCGGGGGGTAGGGAGCCACACGCAGTGGGCGACCGTGGGGGCCATTTACTTCAGGTTGTAGAAGGCCGCGCGGCCGGGGTACTGGGCGATGTCGCCCAGGTCTTCCTCGATGCGCAGCAGCTGGTTGTACTTGGCCATGCGGTCCGAGCGGCTCAGCGAGCCGGTCTTGATCTGCCCGGCGTTCAGGCCCACAGCGATGTCGGCAATGGTGCTGTCCTCAGTCTCGCCGGAGCGGTGGCTGATCACGGCGGTGTAGCCGGCGCGCTTGGCCATCTCGATGGCGGCGAAGGTCTCGGTGAGCGTGCCGATCTGGTTGATCTTGATCAGGATGGAGTTGGCGATGCCCTTGTCGATGCCTTCCTTGAGGATCTTGGTGTTGGTGACGTAGAGGTCGTCGCCCACCAGCTGAACCTTCTTGCCCAGACGCTCGGTCAGCAGCTTCCAGCCGTCCCAGTCGCCTTCGTGCATGCCGTCCTCGATGCTGATGATCGGGTACTTGTCGCACCAGCTGGCCAGCATGTCGGTCCACTCGGCAGCGGACAGCACGAGGCCTTCGCCTTCGAGGTGGTACTTGCCGTCCTTGTAGAACTCGCTGGCGGCGCAGTCCAGGCCCAGGGCAATCTGCTCACCGGCGGTGTAGCCGGCCTTGTCGATGGCTTCCAGGATGAGCTGGATGGCGGCCTCGTGGCTGGCGACGCTGGGTGCAAAGCCGCCTTCGTCCCCAACCGAGGTGGGCATGCCCTTGTCGTGCAGGATCTTCTTGAGCGCGTGGAAGACCTCGGCGCCGTAGCGCAGGGCTTCGCGGAAGTTGGGCGCGCCGATCGGCAGGATCATGAACTCCTGAAGGTCGAGGTTGTTGTTGGCGTGCGCGCCGCCGTTGATGACGTTCATCATGGGCACGGGCATCTGCACGGCACCCATGCCGCCGAAGTAGCGGTACAGGGGCAGGCCGGCTTCCTCGGCGGCGGCGCGGGCCACGGCCATGGAGACGGCCAGCATGGCGTTGGCGCCCAGGCGGCTCTTGTTCTCGGTGCCGTCCAGGTCGATCAGGGTCTTGTCCAGGAAGGCCTGCTCGGAGGCGTCCAGGCCCAGCACGGCTTCGCTGATTTCGGTGTTGATGTGCTCGACGGCTTTCAGCACGCCCTTGCCCAGGTAGCGGTTCTTGTCGCCGTCGCGCAGCTCGATGGCTTCGCGCGAGCCGGTGGAGGCGCCCGAGGGAACGGCTGCACGGCCCATGGTGCCGGACTCCAGCAGCACGTCGCATTCGACGGTGGGGTTGCCGCGGCTGTCCAGGACTTCGCGGCCGACGATATCAACGATTGCGCTCATGTCTTTTTCTTTCCGATGAACAAAAAATGAAAACCTTGGGTGTCAGATACCTTCAACCACCACCATGCGCATGATGGCTGCGCCCTGGCGCGCGCTGCGCGCCCGGCCGTATTCAGGAGACGCATCGAAGGCCCGGGCGGCCGCGACGCTGGGGAACTTCAGGATGACCAGGCGACCGGGCGTCCAGTCGCCTTCGAGCACTTCCGCCTTGCCGCCGCGCACCAGCACCTCGGCGCCATGCACGCGCATGGCTTCCGAGGACCACTTCTTGTACTCCTCGTACTGCGACGGATTGGTGACGGTGACGTCGGCGATGATGTAGCCGGCGCTCATCTCAGGCCACGACCTTGAGGTTCTTGTTCTTGCCCGCGCCCTGGTGTTCCAGCGCCGCCTTGATGAAGGCGTTGAACAGCGGATGGCCGTTCCAGGGCGTGGACTTGAACTCGGGGTGGAACTGCACGCCGACAAACCAGGGGTGCACGCTCTGCGGCAGCTCGACGATCTCGGTGAGCTGTTCGCGCTGGGTCAGCGCCGAGATCACCAGGCCGGACTTGCGCAGCGTGTCCAGGTAGTTGACATTGGCTTCGTAGCGGTGGCGGTGACGCTCGGTGACCACGTCGCCGTAGATCTTGTGCGCCAGGGTGCCCTTGGCGACATCGGAGCTCTGGGCGCCCAGGCGCATGGTGCCGCCGAGGTCGGAGTTGGCGTCGCGGGTCTTGATGGTGCCGTCGGCGTCCTTCCACTCGGTGATCAGCGCGATCACGGGGTGCTGGCAGTGCGGCTCGAATTCGGTGCTGTTGGCGTCCTGGAGGCCGGCCACATGGCGGGCGAACTCGATCGTCGCAACCTGCATGCCCAGGCAGATGCCCAGATAGGGCACCTTGTGCTCGCGTGCAAAGCGCGCGGTGCTGATCTTGCCCTCGATGCCGCGCTTGCCGAAGCCGCCGGGCACGAGGATGGCGTCGTACTTGGCCAGGCGGGCCACGGTGTCGTCCGTGATGGTTTCGGAATCGACATGCTCGATCTTCACGCGCACATGGTTGCGCATGCCGGCGTGGCGCAGGGCCTCGTTGACCGACTTGTAGCTGTCGGTCAGGTCCACGTATTTGCCGACCATGGCGATGGTGACTTCGCCCTGCGGGTGCTCGGTCTCGTAGACCAGCGAGTCCCAGCGCTTGAGGTTGGCCGGCGGGGTGTTCAGGCGCAGCTTGTCGCAGATCAGGCCGTCCAGGCCCTGCTCGTGCAGCACGCGCGGCACCTTGTAGATGGTGTCCACGTCGGGCATGGAGATCACGCCCCAGCTCTGCACGTTGGTGAAGAGGCTGATCTTCTCGCGCTCGTCGTCGGGGATGGTGCGGTCGGCACGGCAGAGCAGGGCATCGGGCTGGATACCGATCTCGCGCAGCTTCTGCACGGTATGCTGGGTGGGCTTGGTCTTGAGCTCGCCGGCAGCCGCGATCCAGGGTACATAGGTCAGGTGCACGAAGGCCGAGTTGTTCGGCCCCAGGCGCAGGCTGAGCTGGCGCACGGCTTCGAGGAAGGGCAGGGACTCGATGTCACCCACGGTGCCGCCGATCTCGACGATGGCCACGTCCACGGCCTCGGGGGTCTCGTAGCCGGCGCCGCGCTTGACGTATTCCTGGATCTCGTTGGTGACGTGGGGGATGACCTGTACGGTCTTGCCCAGGTAGTCGCCGCGGCGTTCCTTCTCCAGCACGCTCTTGTAGATCTGGCCCGTGGTGAAGTTGTTGGTCTTCTTCATCCGCGTTTCGACGAAACGCTCGTAGTGGCCCAGGTCCAGGTCGGTCTCGGCACCGTCATCCGTCACGAACACCTCACCGTGCTGGAACGGCGACATCGTGCCCGGGTCGACGTTGAGGTAGGGATCGAGCTTGATGAGGGTGACTTTGAGGCCCCGCGATTCCAGGATCGCGGCCAGAGACGCTGAGGCGATTCCCTTGCCCAGGGAGGACACCACACCGCCGGTGACGAAGACGAATTTGGTCATGTCAGGTTCGGACGCGGCGTCCGAGGAGGTGGTAAAGCGAGATTATAGACCTCCCCCTGCGCCGGAAGTCCTGGCCCGGGTACAGGTAGGGTACAGATGCTACATTCCGTGGCCATGAACGACCTCGCTGGTAAACACATCGTCCTGGGGCTCACGGGCGGCATCGCCTGTTACAAGGCGGCCGAGCTCTGCCGTGCCCTGGTGAAGGAGGGCGCCACCGTGCAGGTGGTGATGACCGAGGCCGCGGGCCAGTTCATCACGCCCGTGACGATGCAGGCGCTTTCCAACCGGCCGGTCTACCACTCTCAGTGGGATGCGCGCGAGCCCAACAACATGGCGCATATCAACCTCAGCCGTGAGGCCGATGCCATCCTGATCGCGCCGGCCAGCGCCGACTTCATGGCCAAGCTGCTGCATGGCCGCGCCGATGACCTGCTGAGCCTGATGTGCCTGGCGCGCCCCATAGAGAGCGTGCCGCTGCTGGTCGCACCCGCGATGAACCGCGAGATGTGGGCCAATCCCGCCACGCAGCGCAATGTGGCCCAGCTCAAGGCCGATGGCGCCCATGTGTTCGAGGTGGGTTCGGGCGACCAGGCTTGCGGCGAGGTCGGCGACGGCCGCATGCTCGAAGCCGACGAGTTGCTGGCGGAGGTGATCGCCTTCTTCCAGCCCAAGGTCCTGCGTGGCCAGCGTGTGCTGGTGACGGCTGGCCCTACCTACGAGGCCATCGATCCGGTGCGCGGTATCACCAACCGCTCCAGCGGCAAGATGGGTTTTGCCATCGCGCGCGCGGCGCGTGAGGCGGGTGCCGACGTGACTTTGGTGGCCGGCCCGGTGCACCTGCCCACGCCGCGTGGTGTGCGCCGCGTGGACGTGCGTTCGGCGCGCGACATGCAGCTGGTCGTCGAGGCGGAATCACAAGTTGCTACTGTTTTTGTAGCAACTGCGGCTGTGGCCGACTGGCGTCCGGCCAGCTCCGCCGAACAGAAGATCAAAAAAGATGGTTCCGGCGCAGTGCCCGCGCTGAGCTTCGTCGAGAACCCGGACATCCTGGCCGCTGTGGCCCAGGGCGCACGCGCAAAAAGCGGGGCGCTGTACTGCGTGGGTTTTGCGGCCGAGAGCCATGACCTGCTGGCGCACGCGCAGGCCAAGCGCGAGCGCAAGGGTGTGCCCCTGCTCGTCGGCAATATCGGCCCGGCCACTTTTGGCCAGGACGACAACCAGCTGCTGCTCGTGGACGAAAAGGGCGTGTCCGAGCTGCCTCGCGCCGACAAGCTCACGCTGGCACGCCAGCTCGTGGCCGAGATCGCGCGTCGCCTGCCGGTCCTGCTCTGAACGTTTCTTCTTTCTGACCTATGCACATCGACGTCAAGATCCTCGATCCGCGCCTGGCGGATCAGTTGCCCACTTACGCCACGCCCGGTAGCGCCGGCCTGGACCTGCGCGCCTGCCTGAGCGAGGCGCTGACCCTGCAGCCCAATGCCTGGCAGCTGATCCCCACGGGCATGGCCATCCACCTGGCTGATCCGGGTTATGCCGCGCTGATCCTGCCGCGCTCGGGCCTGGGCCACAAACACGGCATCGTGCTGGGCAACTTGGTGGGCCTGATCGACAGCGACTACCAGGGCCAGCTCATGGTGAGCGCCTGGAACCGCAGCCCCACGGCCTTCACGATCGAACCCATGGAGCGTATTGCGCAGCTGGTGATCGTGCCTGTGGTGCAGGCCCAGTTCAATGTGGTGAATGAATTCGCTGCCGCCACCGAACGCGGGGTCGGTGGGTACGGCTCGACCGGAAAGAGTTGATCTCCCTGTTGGGGCTCACTGCGTGCCGCCTCCGGTGCCGCTGCCAGAGTCAGCGGCTCTTCGGTCCGTCCAGACCTGCGCAGGCAGTTTCGGAGCCGCGGTCCTCAGCTCTCTAGGGGGTCAACCCCAGTGGCCCGGCCAAGCCGGTTCCAAGGAGTTCCTGGGATAAGTCAGGGCGAACGTGAGGCTGCTGCTAGTGCAGCTGATCGTTGCCCGGGCCTTGCTCATGCAGCGGGGCGATGCGGAAGAAGCCGGTGCCGGCCGTGCCGCGACCGATCTCTTCTTCGGTGGCTTCACGCACACCTTCGACCTTGAGGCGCAGGCGCAGCGCGATGCCGGCCAGCGGGTGATTGCCGTCGAGCACCACGTGTTCGGGGTAGATCTCGGTGACGGTGTAGAGCGCGTCCTTGGGCGCCTCGGGGTTGCAACCCGGGGGGAGGGCACTGCCCTCCAGGGTCATGCCTTCCTCGAGCTCGGGCGGAAAGAGCTCGCGCTTTTCCAGGAAGAGCAGCTGGTCCTGGTAGTCACCGAAGGCTTCCTCGGGCTCGAGCTGCAACGCCACGCTGGCGCCGACACTGTGGCCTTGCAGCGCGTCCTCGATCTTCTTGAAGAGATCGCTGCCGCCGATCAGGAATTCCACCGGTTCGTCGAGCACATCGAGTTCTTCGCCCAGGGTGTCGGTGAGCGTCCAGGTCAGCGCGACCACACATTGCTGATTGATATCCATAGGCGACAATTGTCTCAGTTATCGCCGTCAACGAAATGCCCATGGACACACAAAAACCGCTCGAGCTTCTGGGCGCCCTCAGCCCAGAAACCTTCATGCGCCGCCATTGGCACAAGAAGCCCCTGCTGGTGCGCCAGGCCATCCCGGGTTTCCAGGCCCCGCTGTCGCGCAACGCGCTGGTGGAGCTGGCTGCCCGGGAGGACGTGGAGTCACGTCTGGTCAGCCTGCAGCGCCGGCGGGGCACGGAGCACTGGAGCCTGCAGCGCGGGCCGTTTGCGCGCCGTGCCGTGCCCACGTTCAAGACACCCGAGTGGACCCTGCTGGTGCAGGGCGTGGACCTGCACAACGACGCGATCCATGCGCTGATGAACCGTTTCCGCTTCATCCCCGATGCGCGACTCGACGATCTGATGATCAGCTACGCCACCGAAGGCGGTGGGGTCGGCCCGCACTACGACAACTACGACGTCTTCCTGCTGCAGGCCCATGGGAAGCGCCGCTGGCGCATCGGTCGCCAGGACGATCTGAGCCTCAAGCCTGGCATGCCGGTCAAGATTCTGGCCAACTTCCGGCCCGAGCAGGAGTTCGTGCTCGAGCCCGGCGACATGCTCTACCTGCCGCCGCACTACGCCCATGACGGCGTGGCCGAGGGCGGCGAGTGCATGACCTACTCCATCGGTTTCCGCTCGCCCAAGGCCGGCGAACTGGCGCAGGAGCTCCTGCAGCGCCTGGCCGAGGATGCCACCGAGGCCGTGGGCGAGGATTTCTACCGTGACCCGCGCCAGGCGGCGGTTGCGGCGCCAGCAGCGCTGCCTGCCGAGCTGCAGCGCTTCGCACGCCTGGCGGTGCAGCAGCTGCTGAAGGACCCGCAGGCCCTCACGCGCGCCCTGGGCGAGGCCCTGAGCGAGCCCAAGCCCCAGGTCTGGTTCGAGCCCGGGCAGCGCCTGCGTGCGCGGCGCGGCGTGGTCCTGGACCGGCGTACACGCATGCTTTACGACGCCGAACACATCTACATCAATGGTGAAAGTTACCGTGCGGCCGGCAAAGACGCCACGTTGATGCGTCGGCTGGCAGATGAGCGCACGCTGGCTGCGAGCGACGTGACGCGTGCCAGCGCCGCAGCGCGCGAACTGCTGCAGGCCTGGTGCGAGGATGGATGGGCGCATGAGCACTGAGTCGCCGACACCCGGCCTGCCGCAGGGGCGTCTGCAGGGCCGCAGCGTCTTTCAGCAGGCGGTTCGCGATGCCCTGTCAGCGGCGGCGCGCGAAGGCTGGAACGAGCTCATCCTCTGCGACGCGAATTACGCCGACTGGCCCCTGGGCGAGCGTGCCGTGGCCGAGGCCCTGCAGGCCTGGTCACGCGGTGGACGCCGCTTCGTGATGCTGGCGATGACCTACGAGGGCATCCCGCGTTGGCACGCGCGCTTCGTGAAATGGCGCCAGACCTGGGACCACATCGTCGATTGCCGCGTCTGCCGCGTCAGCGATGCCCTGTCTTTCCCCAGCGTGCTCTGGACTCCGGCGTGGGTGATGCAGCGCATCGATACCGAGCAGGACGTTCTGCTCTGCGACCACGAGGCCGCCCGGCGCGTGGGTCTGCGTCAGTTGCTCGACGAGTGCCGGCGGGACAGCAGCCCCGGTTTCCCATCCTCAGTTCTGGGGCTTTAGCGTCATGCGAAACGAAAAGCAGGCTGCGAACCTAGGGTAAACACGGTATTTTTCGTGATGCGATAAATGAGCGCCTATAATCGCGGCCCAGCAAGTCGCTGTGTCCGCAGTCTTGCCGGCCGGGTGCGGTCCGCTGCACAGGTCTTTCCGGACAGGTTCAACGTATTTTTGAAGTCTTACCCAACATGAACAAGTCTCTCGTTCTGGCTGCCGTGATCGCTGCTGCAGCCCTGGCCGCCTGCGGCAAGAAGGAAGAAGCCGCTGCTCCCGCCGCCGCTCCCGCACCTGCAGCTGCCCCGGCTCCCGCCGCTGCTCCCGCACCGGCTGACGCTTCGGCGCCCGCCGCTGCCCCCGCTGCCGCTCCGGCAGCTGCGCCTGCTGCCGAGCCGGCCAAGCAGTAAGCTGCACGCACCAGCAAAAAAGCCACCGCAAGGTGGCTTTTTTTCGTCCCTGCGAGAGGGGTGCGGGACTCAGCGCAGGTCGTCGGCAATCACCTGGAGGATGCGACGCGCGGTGTCCGAGGACTCCGGGGCGCCGTCGGCATTGAGGACGGCCACGGTGCTGCTTTCACCTCCACTGCGCACCGTGATGCGGTACTTCTGCGGCGTCTTGTCCTTGGGCGTGCCGCTGAAGAGGCGGCTGAAGAAGCCCGGCTCTTCCTCGCCGGGCGCACGCGGCTCCACGTAGCGCACGTAGTAGATGCCCTGGCTGCGGTCACGGTCCTCGACGGTGAAGCCAGTGCGGTCCAGCGTCAGGCCGACACGGCGCCAGGCACGGTCGAAGCCCTCGTTGACCAGCACCACAGGCTGACCGTCGCGCTGATCCACGCGCGCCGTCGGACGCGGTGCCACGGCGGCCACCTGCTGGCTGGCCTGCGGGCCGCTGGCGCCGAGCTTGATCATGAGGCGGCGCAGCATCTCGACTTCCATCTCGGTGTCGGCAGCGCGCGGTTGCCAGGTGGTCTTGGTCTCATTGCCCGGACGCACCACTTCTTCCAGACCGCGGTGGCTGATGTAGACCTCGGTACCGCCCGCGGCATTGCGCTCCAGCCGCGTACGGTACTTGTCCAGCAGGCCGGTGGAGAACAGGTTGTCGAGGATGGCGCCCAGGGTGCGGCGGATGAAGTCCTGCGGCAGCTTGGCGCGGTTTTCGGCCCAGTCGGTTTCCATGATGCCGAGTTTGGGGTCCTCCATCACCAGGGGCAGGCCGGTTTCCTGCCAGAAGGCCTTGAGTAGGGGCCAGAGATTTTCCGGCGGCTGATCCACCACCAGCCAGCGTTGCGCGCCCTGGCCTTCGAGGCGCATGCCCGGAAAGACCGAGGCCACGGCATTGCCCGGGGCCTGGCTGGCGTTCTGGTAGCCCGTGGCGCTGACGGTGGCGCCCGGCGTGGTGTAGCGCGTGTCGCGCGGCAGCTGGGTGAGGTCAGGCGGGATGGACAGCGACGGTGCCTTGGCGGCAGCCTTGTAGTCGACCTTGTCGCCTTCGAAGGCCGCACAGGCGGACAACAGCAGGGTCAGGCCCAGCAGGGCCAGTTTCGATGCAGATTTCAACGGGGTGTCCTCTTCACAGTACGCCGGCCGCACGCAATGCAGCCTCGACTACCGGCTGGTTGGCCGGGGTCAGCGACGTCATCGGCAGGCGCAGCGCACCGCCACAGCGGCCCATGCGTTGCAGGGCCCACTTGACGGGGATGGGGTTGGGTTCGACAAACAGCTGCTTGTGCAGCGGCATGAGCTTGAACTGGATTTCCATGGCGCGCTTGACGTCGCCGGCCATGGCCGCGACGCAGAGCTCGTGCATGGCGCGCGGCGCCACGTTGGCGGTGACGCTGATGTTGCCGTGGCCGCCGCAGAGCATGAGGGCGACGGCGGTGGGGTCGTCGCCCGAGTAGATGGCGAAGCCCTGGGGGGCCTCGCGGATCAGCCACTGTGCGCGCTCGATATTGCCCGTGGCTTCCTTGATGCCGACGATGCCCGGCACCTGCGCCAGGCGCAGCACGGTGTCGTGCGCCATATCGGCCACGGTGCGGCCGGGCACGTTGTAGAGCACCATGGGCAGCTCGCCCACGGCTTCGGCTATGGATCGGAAGTGCTGGTACTGACCTTCCTGCGTGGGCTTGTTGTAGTAGGGCACGACCTGCAGCTGGCAGTCGGCACCGACTTTCTTGGCGAAGCGGGCGAGCTCAATGGCCTCGGCAGTGGAGTTGGCGCCACAGCCGGCCATGATGGGGACCTTGCCCTTGGCCTGTTCCACGGACACGCGGATGATCTCGCAGTGCTCCTCGACGTTGACCGTGGGCGATTCGCCTGTGGTGCCGACCACGCCGATGCAGTCCGTGCCCTCGGCGACGTGCCAGTCGATCAGTTTGCGCAGGGTGGGGTAGTCGACGCTACCGTCCTCGTGCAGGGGGGTGACGAGGGCCACGATGCTGCCGGTGACCCGGCGTGTAGAGGAAGTCATGTCCGAAACGGGGAGGTTGATTCAGGTGGATGGTGCATTCTACCGAGCAGCGCGCCCGGTGGCCGGGACCGGCAGGCTCAGAGGGAATAACGCGCCGGCGCGCCAGCCGTGGACAGACCGGCTTCGTTGACGGCGGCGATGCGCTGCACGAAACGCTCGGGGGCGGCGAGGTAGCCGTCTTCGCAGGCCACGACGCGCAGGCCGGCACAGACGCGCAGGAGTTCGCCGGGCTGCAGCAGGAAGTCGGGCCGCGAGGGCTTGCCCACGGTCTCGTTGCCCGCGGTAAAGGTCTCGTAAATCAGCACGCCGCCCGGGGCCAGGCTGGCCAGTAGCACGGGGAAAAGCGCGCGCCAGAGGTAGTTCGTCACCACCACGGCGTCGTAAGTGCGGGGCCGGCCGTCCTGCAGCAGGGGCCAAGGGCCGTTTTCGATGTCGGCCTGCACCGCCGTGCCCAGGCCGGCGACGGCGGCGATGACTTCGGGGGAGCGGTCCACGCCCGTGACTGGGTGGCCGCGCTGTGCGAACCAGCGCAGATGGCGGCCATGGCCGCAGGCCACGTCCAGCACGGTACCGCCGGGACGCACGAGATGCGACCAGCGCTGGACCCAGGCCGAGGGCGCCTCGGCCCCATGCGGCAGGGCGCTCATCGCGGCTTGACCTCGTCCTTGAGGGCGGCCAGCGCCATGTTCTCGACCAGACCCGGCGCCAGCAGCTTGAGGAGGCGCCCCAGCTTGCCCTTGCCGGTCATCACGACCTCGCGCCGACGCGCGTCCATGCCCGCGAGGATTAGCCGCGCGCATTCTTCCACCGACATGGCGTCGTCTTCCTTGAGACCGCTGGTGCCGGCGGGCTGCCCCGCTGCGTTGTAGCCCCGGTAGCGGATCTCGGTGGCCACCACACCCGGGTAGGCGGTGGTGACACTGACGCCTGCGGTCTTGAGCTCGGCGCGCAGGGCCTCGAAGAAGCCTGTCATGGCGAACTTGCTCGCGCTGTAGGCCGTGCGCCCGGGCACCCCTACGAGGCCGGCCAGCGAGGACACCGCCACGATCTGGCCGCGGCTGGCCTTGAGGTGGGGCAAGGCCGCGTGCGTGCACCAGACCGAGCCCCAGAGGTTCACGCGCATCAGGTCCTCGTACCAGCCCAGGTGCTCGGCCTGCACGTCCTCGAACAGGGCCTGGGCCGAGACACCGGCGTTGTTGACCAGCACGTCGAGCCAGCCGAAGCGCTCGACCGCACGCTCGACGAGCTTGCGGCACTGGGCCGGGTCGCTGACGTCGGTGGGGGCGACCAGCACCTCGCTGCCATGGTTGCGGCAGGCGCGGGCCACGTCTTCCAGCAGGGATTCCTTGCGGGCAGCCAGCACCAGGCCGGCTTCAGCGCCATGGCGCCGGGCCAGCTGGCGCGCCATCTCAGCGCCGATACCGTCGGACGCACCGGTGAGGATGAAGGTCTTCATGGTCATGACGCGCAGTGTGCCATGGCCCTGCGTCAGCGATATGCAGGCTTGTCCCTAGAAACAGGCCCAGACCTGATCCGCCAGGGTCACGAGGAAGTCGGGCCGCGTGTAGAGCGCAAACACGGCCAGTAACAGACCCAGGGCCGCGACCCAGGCCAGGGCGTGGCGTGTGCGCTGTTTCAGCTTCACGCGTGGGCTCCCTCGGCCGGGCGACGGATCGCGGCTTCGCGCACCGGCAGGTTGATCAGCGCTGCGGCCACGCCCAGGGCGATGGCGATGTACCAGACGATGTCATAGCTGCCGGTCTTGTCGTAGAGGTAGCCGCCGAGCCACACGCCCATGAAGCTGCCGATCTGGTGGCTGAAGAAGACGAAGCCGCCCAGCATGGACAGGTGGGCCACGCCGAAGATCTGGGCCACGATGGCATTGGTCGGCGGTACGGTGGACAGCCAGAGCACGCCCATGACGGCGGAGAAGATGTAGACGCTCAGGGGCGTGAGCGGCGCCAGCAGGAAGAGGGTGATGGCAATGGCGCGCGCGAAGTAGATGAAGGCC
Source organism: Hylemonella sp. (assembly GCA_046299695.1). Taxonomy (GTDB): domain Bacteria; phylum Pseudomonadota; class Gammaproteobacteria; order Burkholderiales; family Burkholderiaceae_C; genus Hylemonella. The sequence continues at coordinate 232,154 of JBKBHP010000003.1, read as the reverse complement.
AGGATGTTCTTCTTGGCCAGGCGCTGGCCCAGGGAGCCGGCGATGTAGGTGCCAAAGACGTTGAAGAGGCCGATCAGCGCCAGCGAGTAGCTGGCGACCTGGGGCGAGAGCCCATGGTCCTTCAGGTAGCTGGGCATGTGCACGCCGATGAACACGACCTGGAAGCCGCAGACGAAATAGCCGGCCATGAGCAATTGGAAGCTCGGGTAAGCGAAGGCCTCGCGCAGCGCCTGCAGGATGGACTGATCCCGTTGAGGTGCCGTGCCGGCAGCAAAGCTGGATTCATGCAAGCCCCAGGCCAGGGGCACGATGAGCAGGGCCGCCATGCCCAGCGCCACCAGGGCCTGCTGCCAGCCCAGGCCGCTGATGAGCCAGCCTTCGACGGGCACCATGAGGAACTGGCCGAAGGAGCCCGCTGCGGCCGCCACGCCCATGGCCCAGGAGCGTTTGTCCATGCTCACATTGCGACCGATCACGCCGTAGATCACGGCATAGGTGGTGCCGGCCTGGGCCATGCCGATCAGCACGCCACAGCTCAACGCGAAGAGCAGGGGCGTGGGCGCATGGGCCATGCCGATCAGGCCAAGGGCGTAGAGGATGGCCCCGCCGATGATGACCTTGAAGGCGCCGTAGCGGTCGGCCAGCATGCCGGCGAAGATGCCGGCGAAGCCCCAGGTCAGGTTTTGGATGGCCATGGCGAAGGCGAAGGTTTCGCGCGTCCAGCCCTGGGTCTGGGTGACGGGCTGTAGCCAGAGGCCGAAACCGTGGCGGATGCCCATGGAAAGGGTGACGATCATGGCGCCGCAGATCAGGACCTGGGCCATGGGAAGTTTCTTGTTGCTCATCGCCGCACTGTAGCCAATCCACCAGCGGCTTGCTGGGGATCGCCCGAGTGTAACTGGATGTTCATCCAGTGATTGGGTGGACTGGGTCTACAATCCCGCGCCATGGCTGTCAAACCCACCCCTGAATATTCCGAAGGCTCCATCCGCGTCCTCAAGGGCCTGGAGCCGGTCAAGCAGCGCCCGGGCATGTACACCCGGACGGACAACCCGCTGCACATCATCCAGGAAGTGCTGGACAACGCCGCCGACGAGGCCCTGGCCGGCCACGGCAAGAAGATCGCCGTGATCCTGCACGCCGACGGCTCGGTCAGCATCGAGGACGATGGCCGCGGCATCCCCTTCGGTCTGCATCCCGAGGAAAAGGCGCCCGTGATCGAGCTGGTCTACACGCGTCTGCACGCCGGGGGCAAGTTCGACAAGGGACAGGGTGGCGCCTACAGTTTCTCCGGCGGTCTGCACGGCGTGGGCGTGTCCGTGACCAACGCGCTGGCCAAGCGCCTGGAGGTCAGGACCTATCGCGAGGGCAAGGTGGCCGCGCTGGCTTTCTCCGGTGGCGACGTGATCGAGCCGCTGCAGACCCGCGCCCAGGCCGCGGGTGACCGCAAGCAGGGCACGACGGTGCGCGTCTGGCCCGACGCCAGATACTTTGAATCCGCCGCCCTGCCCATGGGCGAGCTCACCCACCTGCTGCGCAGCAAGGCGGTGCTCATGCCCGGCGTCACGGTGACGCTGACAGTTGAGAAAACCAAGGACATCCAGACCTGGCTCTACAAAGGGGGCCTGCGCGACTACCTGATGCAGACCCTGCCGGCCGACCCGGTGATCCCGCTGTTCGAAGGCGAGGGTTATGCCGAGAACAACGACAGCTTCGCCGAGGGCGAGGGCGCGGCCTGGGCCGTGGCCTTCACCGAAGACGGCGCACCGGTGCGCGAGAGCTACGTCAACCTGATCCCCACCAGCGCGGGCGGCACGCACGACAGCGGCCTGCGCGACGGCCTGTTCAACGCGGTCAAGAGCTTCATCGAGCTGCACAGCCTGTTGCCCAAGGGTGTGAAGCTGCTGCCCGAGGACGTGTTCGCGCGCGCCAGCTACGTGCTGAGTGCCAAGGTGCTCGATCCGCAGTTCCAGGGACAGATCAAGGAGCGCCTGAACTCGCGCGACGCGGTGCGACTGGTGTCGAGTTTCGTGCGCCCCACACTCGAGCTCTGGCTCAACCAGCACGTGGAGTACGGCAAGAAGCTGGCCGAGCTGGCGATCAAGGCGGCGCAGACGCGCCAGCGCGCCGGACAGAAGGTGGAAAAGCGCAAGGGTTCGGGTGTGGCCGTGTTGCCCGGCAAGCTGACCGACTGCGAGAGCCGCGACATCACGCACAACGAACTCTTCCTGGTGGAGGGCGACTCGGCCGGTGGCAGTGCCAAGATGGGCCGCGACAAGGAAAGCCAGGCCATCCTGCCCCTGCGGGGCAAGGTGCTCAACACCTGGGAGGTCGAGCGCGACCGGCTGTTTGCCAACACCGAGGTGCATGACATCTCGGTCGCCATCGGCGTGGACCCGCATGGGCCCAACGACACGCCCGATCTTTCCGGCCTGCGCTACGGCAAGGTCTGCATCCTCAGCGATGCCGACGTGGACGGCTCGCACATCCAGGTGCTGCTGCTCACCCTCTTTTTCCGTCATTTCCCCAAGCTCATCGAGGCTGGTCACGTCTATGTGGCGCGCCCGCCGCTGTTCCGCGTCGACGTCCCCGCGCGTGGCAAGAAGGCCGCGAGCAAGGCCTACGCGCTGGACGAGGGCGAACTGGTCGCCATCCTGGACAAGTGCGCCAAGGAAGGCGTGGCCAAGGAGCGCTGCCAGATCAGCCGCTTCAAGGGCCTGGGCGAGATGAACGCCGAGCAGTTGTGGGAGACCACGCTCAACCCCGACACGCGTCGCCTGCTGCAGGTACGCCTGGGTGCCTTCGACAACCTGCAGACCGAGGCCGAGATCACCAAGCTCATGGGCAAGGGCGAGGCGGCGGCCCGCCGTGAGCTCATGGAGCTGCATGGCGACGCCGTGGAGGTGGACATCTGATGCGCCAGCTGATCGCGCTGCTGACCATGCTCCTGCTGGGGCAGGGCGTGGCACGTGCCGACGTCTGGGCCTATGTCAACGACCAGGGCGTGGCGCATTTCGCGGCCGAGCAGCTGGATGAACGCTACGAGCTCTATTTCAGCGACACGGCCCCCGAGGACAGCACGCGTGCCGGCCCGGTGCCGCTGGCGCCCACGCGGCTGCACGCCTTCTTCGAGATTTCGCCTGACTACAAGGCTGTGCGGCACCTGCTGCGCGAGGCTGCGCGGGAACACGGCATCGACTACGCCCTGCTGCAGGCCCTGATCGCCACCGAATCGGGTTTTGATGCCGACGCGGTCTCCCCCAAGGGCGCGGTCGGGCTCATGCAGCTGATGCCAGCGACCGCCCGCGGCTACGGCCTGGTGGACCAGAAACGCCGGCCGGTGGCGCGCCAGCTCACCGATGCGCGTACCAATCTGCGCATCGGCAGCCTGCATCTGGCGCGCCTGCTGAAGAAATTCCCAGAGCAACCCGAGCTCGCGCTGGCCGCCTACAACGCGGGGCTCGGGGCCGTGCGGCGCGCTGGCAACGAGGTGCCGCCCTACCGCGAAACGCAGAACTATGTGCGCACCGTGCTGGCCTTGTATGCGGTGCTCAAGCCCGCGGCCGAGAAGGCCCAGCGCCCGTGGCAACGCGAGCCGGCGCAGGTGGCCAGCCTCGAAGCGCTGCCGGACTGAAACCCAACACCTTCCTGAGAGCTGAACTGTCACGATGGATCAACCTACCCTGGACCTCACGGCCGATCCGGCCGGCGATGACGCCCTGACGCTGGCGAACTACGCGCAGCGCGCCTACCTGGAGTACGCGCTCAGCGTGGTCAAGGGCCGGGCACTGCCCGACGTGAGCGACGGCCAGAAGCCGGTGCAACGCCGTATCCTGTATTCGATGTCACGCATGGGGCTGGGCTACAGCGGCCCCAACGGCAACACGGCCGCCAAGCCGGTCAAGAGCGCGCGCGTGGTCGGTGACGTGCTGGGCCGTTTCCACCCGCACGGCGACCAGGCGGCCTACGACGCGCTGGTGCGCATGGCGCAGGATTTCGCCCAGCGTTACCCGCTGATCGACGGCCAGGGCAATTTCGGCAGCCGCGATGGCGATGGCGCGGCAGCCATGCGCTACACGGAGGCGCGTCTGGCCAGGATCACCAGCCTGCTGCTCGACGAGATCGACGAGGGCACAGTGGACTTCATGCCCAACTACGACGGCTCCACCGAGGAGCCCAAGCAGCTGCCGGCACGCCTGCCCTTCACCCTGCTCAACGGTGCCAGCGGCATTGCCGTGGGTCTGGCCACCGAGATCCCGAGCCACAACCTGGGCGAGGTGGCGGCCGCCTGCGTGGCGCTGATCAAGACGCCCAAGCTCTCCGACGACGAGCTCTTGGAATTGCTGCCTGGCCCCGACTACCCAGGTGGGGGCCAGATCATCAGCCCTGCGGCCGATATCGCCGAGGCCTACCGCACGGGCCGCGGCTCGCTCAAGGTGCGTGCACGCTGGAAGATCGAGGAACTGGCGCGCGGGCAGTGGCAGCTGGTCGTGACCGAGCTGCCGCCGGGTGTGAGCACGCAGAAAGTGCTCGAGGAGATCGAGGAGCTGACCAACCCCAAGGTCAAGGCCGGCAAGAAGGCCCTGACGCCCGAGCAGAACCAGCTCAAGGCCACGGTGCTGGCCGTGCTCGATGTGGTGCGCGACGAGTCCAGCAAGGACGCGCCCGTGCGCCTGGTCTGTGAACCCAAGACCAGCCGCATCGAGCAGCAGGAGCTGATCACCACCCTGCTGGCCCACACCAGCCTGGAGACTTCGGCCTCGATCAACATGACGATGGTGGGGCTGGACGGCCGCCCGACGCAGAAGACCCTGCGCCAGATGCTGGAGGAGTGGATCGCCTTTCGCCAGACCACGATCGAGCGGCGCTCGCAGCATCGCCTGGACAAGGTACTGGCTCGCATCCACATCCTCGAAGGCCGGCAGCTCGTGCTGCTCAATATCGACGAGGTGATCCGCATCATCCGCAACGCGGACGAGCCCAAGCCGGCACTGATCACGCGCTTCAAGCTCACCGAGCGCCAGGCGGAGGACATCCTCGAGATCCGCCTGCGCCAGCTGGCTCGCCTGGAGGCCATCAAGATCGAGCAGGAGCTCAAGGAACTGCGCGACGAGCAGAAGAAGCTGGAAGAGATCCTTGGCAGTCCTACCGCGCTGCGCAAGCTCATGGTCAAGGAGATCGAGACCGACGCCAAGACCTTTGGCGACGCGCGGCGCACGCTGATCCAGGCCGAGAAGAAGGCCGTGGCCGAGGTCAAGGTCGTCGACGAGCCGGTGACCGTCGTGGTCTCGCAGAAGGGCTGGGTGCGCGCGCGCCAGGGCCACGGCCACGACGCCGCGAGCTTCGCCTTCAAGGCGGGCGACGGTCTCTACGGGACCTTCGAATGCCGCACGGTCGACACCCTGCTGGCCTTCGGCAGCAAGGGCCGGGTCTATTCCGTGCCCGTGGCCAGCCTGCCCGGTGCACGGGGTGACGGCCAGCCGCTGACCACGATGATTGAGCTCGAAGCCGGAACCCAGCTCGTGCATTACTTTGCCGGTGCGGCCAGTGCCTGGCTGCTCCTGTCCACCTCGGGCGGCTACGGCTTCCTGGCCCAGGTCGAGCACATGGTCTCGCGCCAGAAGGCCGGCAAGTCTTTCATCAACTGCGGTGAGAGCGACACAGTCTGCCGGCCTTCGGCCGCCAACGTGCCGCCGCCTGCGGGCGCGCAGGTGTCCGCGCTCTACACCCCGGCCACGCACGTGGCCTGTGCCTCGACGGGGGGCCGCATCCTGACCTTCGAGATCGGCGAACTCAAACCCATGCCGAATGGCGGGCGCGGCCTGATGCTGATCGACCTCGAGCCCAAGGACACGCTGGCGGGTGCGGCGGCGTATACGCGCAGCGTGAAGATCGAAGGTCTGGGACGCGGCGGCAAGGAGCGCGACGAGACCCTGGAGATCCGCAGCCTCAACAATGCGCGCGCCGGGCGCGGCCGCAAGGGCAAGGCGGCGGACCTGGGTTTCAAGCCCACGAGCGTGATCCGCGTCGAGTAAGCCGCTGCATCGGCTGGGGCAGAATCGGGCTCCATGCATACCGATGTACTGATCGCCGGAGGCGGCATCGGCGGCCTGGCCGCCGGACTCGCCTGTTCGCGTGCCGGCTGCCATGTCCGCCTGTATGAGCGTGCGGATGCCTTTACCGAGGTGGGGGCGGGCATCCAGATGGGGCCCAATGTCATGCGCGTGCTGCAGGGCTGGGAGCTCGACGCGGCCCTGCGGCAGGTGGCCGCCTACCCGGAACGCCTGCAGGTGCGCCACGCCCTCAGCGGGGCGGAGCTGGGCGTCCTGCCCCTGGGCTCCTCCATGGAGCAGCGCTATGGAGCGCCCTATGCGACGATCCATCGCGCCGATCTCCAACAGCTGCTGCTCCAGGCCCTGCAGCAGCGCGACGCCGTCTGGTTGCACACGGGCAAGACCGTGAGCCGCTATGTGGAGACCCACGGTGCGATCGGTCTGAGTCTGAGCGATGGTCTGGACGTGGAGGGGGATGCGCTGATCGCTGCCGATGGCCTCTGGAGCGGGCTGCGTCAGCAGATGCTTGCGGACGGTCCTCCGCGCGTGGCTGGACATCTGGCCTATCGCGCCATGCTGCGGCAGAGCGAGCTGCCTGCCACCTTGCGCAGCCAGCAGATTACCGCCTGGCTGGGGCCGAAGCTGCATGCGGTGCAGTACCCCGTGCGCGGCGGCGAATGGCTCAACGTCGTGGCCATCGTGCAGGGCCATGTGCCCGGTGGCCTGGAGGACTGGGACCATGGGGCCAATGCATCCGATCTGCAGACTGCGCTGGCCCCCACCTGTACCGACTTGCGCGATCTGATCGGGGCCATTCCGGCCTGGCGCCTCTGGGTGCTGTGCGATCGCCCGCCCCTGACTTCTGTCGACCAGATGGCGCGCGGCCATGTGGCGTTGTTGGGCGATGCGGCCCATCCCATGCGGCCCTATCTGGCCCAGGGGGCCGGCATGGCCATCGAGGACGCCGCCGAACTGGCGCGCCAGGTGGCGCTGGTGGATGGGGTGCTGGACGTGCCCACACTGCTGCGGCGCTACGCGCTCAACCGCTGGGAGCGTAATGCGCGCGTGCAGGCGCGTTCTATCCGTAACGGTGAGATCTTCCACATGGAGGGCCCCCTGGCCTGGGCGCGCGATACGTCTCTGCGTCTGCTGGGCGAGCGCCTGCTGGATGTGCCCTGGCTCTACCAGGGGCCTTGAAACTCAGGACGCTGGCAGGGGCGGCAAGCCCACCTTGGTACGGGCACGGTGACAGGCCTCGCTGCCTTCCTCAAATTCCCGACAGGGCGAGGGGCGCCATTCGTAGATGCCGCAGGCGACTTTTTCACCGAGCTTGCCGGTCAGCGCTGCGCAGCGCGGCGGCCAGTGGTCCGTGCCACGCATGCGCGCGGTGTTTCCGTTGACCTCGACGGTCAGGCCCACGGGCACCTGGCCACCGTGGCCCTCAAGCTCGTAGGCGGAGAAGTCGACGCGACACCAGGAACAGCAGGCGCCGCAGCTGATGCAGGCAGTCATGTTGATAGGTGAACGGTGGTGGTTGCGGCCGCTGCGCTTAACTTGGCTGACGCGACGTGAGCCTGCGCCGAAATCGCCCGCTCATCACTTCAGGGCTCCGAGGAGCAGATACTCCATCAGAGCCTTCTGGACGTGCAGGCGATTCTCGGCTTCGTCCCACACCACGGACTGAGGCCCGTCGATGACCTCGGCCTCGACCTCCTCGCCGCGGTGGGCGGGCAGGCAGTGCATGAAGAGGGCGTCGGGTTGGGCCGCTCGCATCATCTCGGCGTCCACGCACCAGTCGGCGAAGGCCTTTTTGCGGGCCTCGTTTTCGGCCTCGAAGCCCATGCTGGTCCAGACGTCGGTGGTCACCAGATCCGCGCCGGCGCAGGCCTGCATGGGGTCCTTGAAGACCTTGTAGCAGGCGCTGTTCACGCCCGCCACGGCCGGGTCGATCTCGTAGCCGCTCGGGGTGCTGACATGCACGGTGAAGCCCAGCAGCTCGGCCGCCTGCAGCCAGGTGTTGGCCATGTTGTTGCCATCGCCCACCCAGGCCACGACCTTGCCGGCAATCGAGCCGCGGTGTTCGATATAGGTGTAGATGTCAGCCAGGATCTGGCAGGGGTGGTACTCGTTGGTCAGGCCGTTGATGACCGGCACGCGCGAGTACTCGGCGAAGCGCTCGATCTTGTCCTGCCCGAAGGTCCGGATCATGACCAGGTCCACCATGCGGCTGATCACGCGTGCGCTGTCCTCGATGGGCTCGGCGCGGCCGAGCTGGCTGTCGCCCGTGGTCAGGTGCACCACGCTGCCGCCGAGCTGGTACATGCCGGCCTCGAAGCTCACGCGCGTGCGCGTGGAAGCCTTCTCGAAGATCATGGCCAGCGTGCGGTCCACCAGGGGCTGGTGTTTGTCGTAGGTCTTGAACTTCTTCTTGATCAGCGCCGTGCGCTCGAAGAGGTAGGCGTATTCGGCCGCCGTCAGGTCGGTGAACTTCAGGTAATGCTTGAGCTGGGCTGTCGTCATCGCTCCGTCCTCAGGCTTCGGCGAGAAAGTCGCGGACCAGCGGCAGCAGGCGGGCCAACAGCTCGTCGATCTCGGCCTGGCTGATGATCAGCGGCGGCAGCAGGCGGATCACGCTGTCGGCCGTGACGCTGATCAGCAGGCCGGCCTCGGCCGCACGGCCGATCAGTACACCGCAGGGCTTGGCCAGTTCGATGCCGATCATCAGGCCGTGGGCGCGGATCTCTTTCACACCTGGGTGGCTGCCCAGCGCCTCACGCAGCTTGTCGCCGAGGTAGCGGCCCATCTGCTCGGCACGCTGCAGCAGGCCGTCCTCCTCCATGATGCGCAGCGTCTCGACGCCCGCGCGCATGGCCAGCGGGTTGCCGCCGAAGGTGGTGCCGTGGTTGCCCGGCTGGAAGATGTCGGCCGCCTTGGGGCCGGCCACGACCGCGCCGATGGGCACGCCCGAGCCCAGACCCTTGGCCAGGGCCATCACGTCGGGTACGATGCCGGCCCACTGGTGGGCGAACCACTTGCCCGTGCGGCCCATGCCGCTCTGCACCTCGTCGATGCACAGCAGCCAGTCACGCTCGGTGCAGAGCTCACGCACGGCGCGCAGGTACTCGTTGCGCATGGCATTGATGCCACCTTCGCCCTGGATGGTCTCGAAGAACACGGCCACCACATCGGGGTTGTTGGCGGTGGCTTTCTTCAGCGCCTCGATGTCGTTGAGCGGTACCCGGATGAAGCCGGGCACCAGCGGACCGAAGCCCTTCTGGATCTTCTCGTTGCCCGTGGCGCTGAGCGTGGCGATGGAGCGGCCATGGAAGGCGCGCTCGTAGACCACGATCTGCGGGTTCTGGATGCCCTTGTCATGGCCGTACTTGCGCGCCAGCTTGAGCACGGCCTCGTTGGCCTCCAGTCCCGTGTTGCAGAAAAAGACATTGCGCATGCCCGAGAGCTCGACCAGCTTCTGCGCCAGTTCTTCCTGCAGCGGCACGTGGTAGTAGTTGGAAGTGTGGATCAGCTTGGCGATCTGGTCCTGCAGGGCCGGCACCAGCTTCGGGTGCTTGTGCCCCAAGGTGTTGACGGCGATACCGGCCAGCGCGTCCAGGTATTCCTTGCCGTTGATGTCCCAGACGCGGCAGCCTTCACCGTGCGACAGCGCAATCGGCACGCGGCCGTAGGTGTTCATCACGTGCGGGGAAGCTGCGGTGGCTGGCTTGACGGCAGGGGCGTTCATGGCTACACACTCCGGAGGTCTGGAAACAAAGGCGGCCCAACGAGAGTTGGGCCGTTGAGCGGTGATTTTAGGGCCTGTGGCGGCGCTTTGAACAAGACCCGGCCGCCGCGATGCGGGGCGGGCGGTGCCGAGGGTGCCCTGCCGGACTCAAGTCTTATATAAGATACAATACTGCCAGCCCTCCCCGGACGGACCAGCGCTCTACCCAGCCCGCGTCCGCCGCCCGAGCCCCTACCCATGGTCTCCAACGCCGCCAAAGAAGTCTTCATCCTCGGACTGACCCGCACGGGCAAGGCGTTCCGCCCCAGCGACTGGGCCGAACGTCTGGCCGGCGTCATGAGCCAGTTCCGCCCCGGTGGGCCGCAACCCGGCAGCCATCTGGGCTATTCCCCCTGGTGCGTGCCCAGCTCCGTCGACAACATCAAGTGCGTCATCGTCAACCGCGATCTGCGTGATGCCGAGCCCATGGCCTGGGATTTCTGCATCAACTTTGCACGTGACAACGGTCTGCAGGTGCGCGAGTACGATGCCCAGGGACGGCCTCTGGCTTAGCGGCCAACGACAGGCAACAAAAAACCGCCCGAAGGCGGTTTTTTGCTTTGCGGACAGCGCACCCGTTACAAACGGCAGAGCCCGAAGGCTCCGTGCGAGTGGCCTGAGATTCAGGCGGCGGCCAGGGACTTGACCTTGGCGGACAGGCGGCTCTTGTCGCGAGACGCCTTGTTCTTGTGGAAGATGCCCTTGTCAGCCACGGTGTCCACCACAGCTTGCATCTTGGCAAACAGTTCGGTGGCCTTGGCCTTGTCACCGGTCAGAACAGCCTTCTCGACGTTCTTCACGGCGGTGCGGTATTTGGAGCGCAGGGAGGTGTTGGCTGCGTTGAGCTTCACGTCCTGACGTGCGCGTTTACGGCCCGACGCCAGGCGCGGGTTCTTTTTCTTCGGCTTTCCAGATGCCATATCAGTGTTTCCTTGTGTCTGTGGATGATGTCAGCAAAGCCGGCTATTGTAGCAGGTCGTGCCCAACGGGGTGAGTGGGTACTCCGCAAAGGGGAGGGGGGGCTACACTCCGGGCCAATGAGTCTCTTCAAAGCCGCTTCGACGGTCTCGCTGCTGACCCTGGCCTCGCGCATCACGGGCCTGGCCCGTGAGCTGCTGATCGCCACCACCTTTGGGGCCAGCGCCCTGACCGACGCCTTCAACGTCGCCTTTCGCATCCCGAATCTGTTCCGTCGCCTCTTCGCCGAAGGCGCGTTCAGCCAGGCCTTTGTTCCCGTCCTGGCCACCGTCAAGGAGCAGCGCGGCGAGGAGGCCACCCACCAGCTGGTCGACCGCGTCGCCACGGTCCTGGCCTGGGTGCTGCTGGCGGTGAGCGTGCTGGGCGTGCTGGCTTCCCCCCTGCTGGTCTGGCTCATGGCGGCCGGACTGCGCAAGATGGAGGCGGGCAGTGCCTTTGACGCCGCGGTCGTGATGACGCGCTGGATGTTCCCGTACATCGCCTGCATGTCCCTGGTGGCGCTGGCGGCGGGTGTGCTCAACACCTGGAAGCGGTTTGCGGTCCCGGCGGCGACGCCCGTGCTGCTCAACGTGGCCATGATCGCCGCGGCCTGGTGGGGCGCACCCTGGTTCCAGTCCCGCGGTATTCCGGCCATCTACGCGCTCGCTGGCGGGGTGTTGGTGGGCGGGCTGCTGCAGCTGGGGGCGCAGATCCTGGCGCTCAGGCGCCTGGGCATGCTGCCGCGCATCGGGCTCTCGCCTGCCGCCCTGCGCGCGGCCTGGGCCGACGAGGGGACGCAGCGCGTGCTCAAGCTCATGGCGCCGGCTCTGCTGGGCGTGAGCGTGGCCCAGCTCTCGCTGCTGATCAACACCCAGATCGCCTCGCATCTGGCGCCGGGCAGTGTGAGCTGGCTCAGCTATGCCGACCGGCTGATGGAGTTTCCGGTGGCGTTGCTCGGGGTGGCCCTGGGCGTGGTGCTCATGCCGCAACTGGCCGCCGCCAGGGCGACCGACGACGTGACGCGCTATTCGGCCATGCTGGACTGGGGTCTGCGCCTGGTGGTCCTGCTGGCCGTGCCCTGTGCCATTGCCCTGCTGACCTTTGCCCAGCCTCTGGTGGCCGTGCTGTTCCATTACGGCGCCTTCACGGTACGTGACGTGCAGATGACGTCCTGGGCCCTGATGGGCTGGGGCGTCGGGCTGCTGGGCATCGTGGCGGTCAAGGTGCTCGCACCCGCCTATTACGCCAGCCAGGACATCCGCACGCCGGTGCGCATCGCCATCGTGGTGCTGGTCTTCACCCAGCTGCTCAATCTCGTGCTGGTACCGCAGTTGCAGCACGCGGCGCTGGCACTGTCCATCGGCATCGGTGCCTTGGTCAATGCAGGCTGGCTGCTGCTGGGTTTGTTGCGCCGCGGCAGCTACCGGCCGTTGCCGGGCTGGGGGGTGTTCGCGTTGCAGGTCACGGCCGCGGCGGCCCTGCTGACGATCTTCCTGATGTGGGCGGCCAGCGCCTGGGACTGGACGCGTCTGCAGGCGCAACCCTGGTTGCGCATCGGCCTGCTGGCGGCCCTGGTGGTGGCGGCGGCCCTGATCTATCTCGGCGCCGTATGGGCGGCGGGCCTGCGTTTCCGTCAGTTCCTGCGTCGCTGACCATGAGCCTGTCCTTCGTCATCCCGACCCCGCTGGACTACTTTGCGAGCCTGGTGCAGAGCGACCAGCAGTTCCACCTGTTCGAGGCAGCCGTCAGCCTGGGGCAGGACGAGTATCCCGAGCTGGATGTGCAGCGCGCGCTGGCCGAAGTCGATGCCCTCCTGGTCCGCTTGCGGCGGCGTCTGCCTGCCGACGCGTCGGCGGTGCACAAGCTGCGCCTGCTCAACCATTTCTTCTTCCAGGAGCTGCATTTCGGCGGCAACCTCAACCACTACTACGACCCGGACAACAGCTATCTGCACAAGGTACTGGAACGCCGCCGCGGCATCCCGGTCTCGCTGGCGGTGCTCTGGCTGGAGCTGGCCCAGGGCTTGGGTCTGGCCGCGCAGGGCGTGGGTTTCCCCGGGCACTTCATGGTCAAGGTCAATCTGCCGCAGGCCCAGGTCGTCATCGATCCTTTTACCGGCCAGTCGCTGAGCCGCGAGGCCCTGCAGTCGCGGCTGGAGGTCTGGCGTGCCAGCCACGGCCTGCCCGGGGCCTCGGAACTGCCGCTGGGCCATTACCTGCAGGCCATGCCGGCGCGCGAGATCATCGCGCGCATGCTGCGCAATCTCAAGGAGATCCACCGCACCCAGCGTGACTGGGAGCGTCTGGTGGCGGTGGAAAACAGATTGCTGGTCCTGCTGCCCCAGGCCTGGGACGAGTACCGCGACCGGGGTCTGGCTCGGGCCGAACTCGGCCAGCTGGCCCCGGCGGTACGGGATCTGGAGACCTATCTGGGCCGGGCTGGCGAAGGCGGGGACACCGTGGCCATTGCCGAGCGTCTCGCCACGCTGCGCCGCGCACTGGGTTGAGGGGTGGGGGGAGCCATCCGCCGCGCCCGCGCCCTGCACGCAGGCCGGGCCGCGCTCAGCACTTCACGAGCTTGAGGAAAGACGGGATGGGCGGTGCTTCCTGCGCGGCCGATGCTTCAGCGTTGCGGGAGGCCGCCGGTGAGGTGCGGTGCGCCGCGTTGCTGGCCACACGGTCCAGCACGCGTGGGCTGCTGTTGATGCGTGTGACGGCCGGCACGGGGCGTGACGCCAGCAGGCGGGCGGCGGCAGGTGTCGGGGTGGAGGGCGGTGTGACCGCGGGCGTTGCTGCGGGCTCGGTCGCGTGCGCACGCAGGCCGGCGGGTGCGGGCGGTGTCGCCGGCTGGGCGGCGAGCAGGCGGCTCGGCAGATGGGCGGGGGCGGCCGGCGATCGTGCGGGCGGCACTACGGCGGCGGAGGGGGCGGGTTGGGAAGCCGCCGTCGCTGTGGCCGGGTGGAGCGCCAGCTGCGGGCGCAGCCAGCCCAGGATGGGCTCCCACTGGCGCAGATCCGTGGGCACGCGATCGGTTGGCAGGTCGAAGATGGTCATGCCGCGTTCCAGGCACTGCACATAGGCCTGGGATTCACGCAGCACGCCCAGGAAGGGCATGCCCAGGCCACCGGCCCAGTCCTTGAGAACCTGGGGCGTGCGGGTACGGGTGTCGATGCGCATGCCGATGCAGGCTACCTTGCAGCGTCCGGTGGCCACACGCGGCAGGGCCATCAGCTCGGCATGGCAGTCGGCCGCCGATTCACGGTCAAAGGCCGAGCCGCAGACCGGCATGAGGATGACATCGGCGAACATGACCATGCGCGCCAGATCAAAGCCGTGCAGGCCGCCCGGGGTGTCGAGGATCACATGGGTGATGCCGGCGGGCACGCGCAGGATGTTCTGGTCGACAGTCCAGGGGGCGATGGCGGGCAGGGTCTCGTTGCGCTTGCGCAGCCAGGAGCGGGTGGATTGCTGGCGGTCCACATCGCCCAGCATGACCGCATGGCCCTGGTGTGCGCACCAGGCCGCCAGGTGCGCCGCGAGTGTGCTTTTGCCACTCCCTCCCTTGCGATTGACCACGGCGATGACGGGCATCCATGCTCCTGGCGATGAACCAAAAACTGAAGTTTGACCCGAAACTGTCTGAATGTCCAGCTGCGGCAGGTACCGACAGCTAGGGATTTTGTAGCGAAAAGCAACACTTCGGCATTGCTTCACACGGCCGACACACGCGGCCGGCCGGCGGGCCTCAGGCGACGACGACCGGGGCGCCCGCGCCGCGTGGGGCGATGACGCCGATCTCGTGAACCTGCTCGCCCAGGCCGCGCAGGGTCTGGGCCGTGGTGGCGGCAGCGGCGGCCGGCACGACAACGACCATGCCGATGCCGTTGTTGAAGGTGCGGTTCATCTCGAAGTCGTCAATGCCGGCGGTCTTCTGCAGCCAGGCGAAGAGCTCGGTCTGGGGCCAGCTACCCTTCCTCAAATGGGCGGCCGTGCCTTCGGGCAGAACCCGGGGGATGTTCTCCAGCAGACCCCCACCCGTGATGTGCGCCAGGGCCTTGATCGGGTGCTGGGCCAGGGCGGCCAGCACGTTCTTGACGTAGAGGCGGGTCGGCTCCATCACGGCCTGCCGGAAGGGCTTTCCGTCGAGCGTGGCGGGGGTGTTGGCACCGGCGCGCTCGATGCACTTGCGTACCAGCGAAAAGCCGTTGGAATGCACGCCGCTGGAGGCCAGGCCCAGCACCACGTCGCCGGGTTTGACGCTCTGGCCGGTCAGGATCTTCGACTTCTCGACGGCGCCGACGCAGAAGCCGGCCAGGTCATATTCGCCATCCGGGTACATGCCCGGCATTTCTGCCGTCTCGCCACCGATCAGGGCACAACCCGAGAGCTCGCAGCCCTTGGCGATGCCGCCGACCACGGCCGCGGCCGTGTCCACGTGCAGCTTGCCGCAGGCGAAGTAGTCCAGAAAGAACAGGGGCTCGGCGCCCTGTACCAGCACGTCGTTGACGCTCATGGCCACCAGGTCGATGCCCACGGTGTCGTGCATATTCCATTCGAAGGCCAGCTTGAGCTTGGTGCCCACGCCATCGGTGCCGGAGACCAGCACCGGCTCCTTGTAGCGCTTGGGCACCTCGAACAGGGCACCGAAGCCGCCGATGCCGGCCAGCACGCCCTCGCGCATGGTTTTCTTGGCCAGGGGCTTGATGCGCTCGACCAGCGCGTCACCGGCGTCGATGTCGACACCGGCGTCTTTGTAGCTCAGGGGAGAAGTGGAGGAAGTGGTCATGCTGGGTGCTCTGGTAGGGCGGGGCGGCGGGCCGCTGGGGATCAGTCCGGGTGCCCGCAGGCAAGCCCGATAGAATTCAGCGCTAGATTCTAAGGGTTCACCCCAGTCTTTCCCCATGCCATTGACGCCTGCCCAAAAACGTGCCGTGATCTGGTGCCTGATCGCCATCGTGGCCATGCTGGTCCTGTGGCTGCTGGGGCCGGTGCTCACGCCTTTTGTCGTGGCCGCCGTGCTGGCCTATGTGCTGACGCCGGTGGTGGACCGGCTGGATCACCTGGGTCGGGGGCGGATGCCGCGTGTGCTGGCGGTCTTGATCGTGGAAGCCCTGTTCATCCTGATCCTCGTCTCCATCGTCCTGCTCGTGGTGCCGATCTTCGCCAAAGAGCTGCCGCTGCTGCGCGAGCAACTGCCCTTGCTGGCCGACCGGATCAACAGTGTGCTCAGCCCCTGGCTGGGCCAGTACGGCATCAGGGTGTCGCTGGACGGCAAGAGCATCCAGGCCTTTGTCGTCAAGTACCTCAATGCCAATGTCGAAGACGCCTTCGGCTCCGTGATGGCCTCGCTCAAGCTGGGCGGGAGCGTTGCGCTGGCGATCCTCGGCAATGCGGTGCTGATCCCCGTCGTTCTGTTCCTGCTGCTCAAGGACTGGGAGCGCCTGGTGGCCCGCGTGCTCGCGCTGGTGCCGCCGAAGATGCGGCCTGCCTATGACAGCTTTGTGGCGGAAGCCGATGACGTGCTGGGCCAGTACCTGCGTGGCCAGCTGCTGGTGATGGGGGTGCTGGCCATCTACTTCAGCGCGGCGCTGGCGGTTTTCGGCTTCGACCTGGCCGTGCCGCTGGGGGTGTTCACCGGCCTGGCCTTCTTCATTCCCTACCTGGGTTTCGGTCTGGGGCTGATCCTGGCCTTGCTCGCCGGGTTGCTGCAGTTCGGTGGCCTGTACGGCGTGCTGGTGGTTATCGGAGTCTACGGCGCTGGGCAACTGGTCGAGAGTTTCTATCTCACGCCCAGGCTGGTGGGGGAGCGCATCGGCTTGCACCCGCTCGCCGTTATTTTCGCGCTGATGGCTTTCGGGCAGGTGTTCGGCTTTGTCGGCGTGCTGATCGCCCTGCCGGCCAGTGCCGTGTTGCTGGTCGCGATCCGTCGCGTGCGCACCAGCTATCTGGCCAGCAAGCTGTATCTGGGTTGACCATGGCAGCGCAGGCATGAAGCAGATTGCGCTGGACATCGGGCTGGGCAGCGGCCCGACCCTGGCCAACTTCATGGCCGGCCCGAACGAAGCCGTGCTGCAGCACCTGCAGCTGTGGGTCGGGGACGGGGCCAGTGCCGCACTGCGTTCGCCCGTGCCGACCTATCTCTGGGGCCCCTCGGGCAGCGGCAAGACGCATCTGCTCAAGGCCGTGCGCGAGGCCCTGCGCGAGCAAGGGGCCGCGGTGGGCTGGCTCGACGCCACGGTCGCCGAGCCGCCGCCTTTCGACGAGCGCTGGGCCGCGGTGCTGCTGGACGATGTGCAACGCTACACCGCCGTGCAGCAGCACGCCGCTTTCAACTGGTTCGTGCATGCGCAGACCGGCCACCAGTGGGTGCTGGCGGCGGGTGAGCTGGCGCCGGCTGGCCTCAAGCTGCGCGAGGACCTGCGCACCCGTCTGGGCTGGGGCCATGTCTACGGCCTGCAGATCCTGAGCGAGGCCGAGCGGCGCGCCGTGCTGCGTCGCGCCGCCGATGCGCGCGGCGTCTTCCTGAGCGATGAAGTCATGGACTTCATGCTCACCCGCTTCTCCCGCGACCTGGGCAGCCTGATGCAGCTGCTCGAACACCTGGATGGCTACGCGCTGCAGACCCAGCGTGCCATCACCATCCCTCTCATCAAGGCGATGCTGCAAGAGATATGACCGACAAGAAGAAGCTGGCGCTGTTCGACCTCGACCACACGCTGCTGCCCATCGACTCCGACTACTCCTGGGGCCAGTTCACCATCACCATCGGCTGGACCGACCCGGTGGAGTTTGCCCGGCGCAACGACGAGTTTTATGCCCACTACCAGGCAGGCACGCTGGATGTGCACGACTATGTGCGCTTTGCCACCGAGGCCGTACGCCTGCGCGGACCGCAGCAGGCACAGGCGGCGCGCGAGCGTTTCATGGCCGAGGTGATCGGCCCGGCGATCCGCCCGCAGGCGCTGGAGCTGGTGCGCGCCCACCAACACGCCGGTGACGAGGTGCTGATCATCACGGCGACCAACGAGTTCGTGACCCGGCCGATCGCCGATCGCTTTGGCGTGTCCCACCTGATCGCGGTCGAACTCGAGCGCGACGCGACCGGCTGGATCACGGGCGAAATCAGGGGCACGCCGTCTTTCCGCGAAGGCAAGGTGCGCCGCTTCGAGGACTGGCTGGCGGACCGCGGCCTGAGGCGGGAGCAGGTCCAGGTGACTTTCTATACCGATTCGACCAACGACCTCCCACTGATGGACAATGCAGACCATCCGGTGGCAACCAACCCCGACGATCGCCTCCGCGCCTTGGCCCGGGAACGCGGCTGGCGGATCCTGGACCTTTTTTGAGCCCCGGGGACTGCGTCCTGAACCTGTCCCGCAACATACCCGCAATGATCAAGAAAATCATCGACAAGCTGCTCGGCAAGCGCAGCACCCAGCCCGCATTGGGCAAGCGCCGTGAGATCGGCGCGGCCGAACACGGCATTGATCCCTCCCTGGTGGACAAGCGCGCCATCGATGTGGTGCAGACTCTGCAGGACGCGGGCTACGAGGCCTACATCGTGGGCGGTGCCGTGCGCGACCTGCTGCTGGGCCTGCGGCCCAAGGACTTCGACGTGGCGACCGACGCCACGCCCGAACAGGTCAAGAGCCTGTTCCGCCGCGCCTTCATCATCGGGCGGCGTTTCCGCATCGTGCACGTGGTCTACGGCCGCGGGCGCGAGCACGAGGTGATCGAGGTCTCGACCTTCCGTGCCCACATGGACAACGCGGCCGCCGAGCAGGTGGCGGGCAACGAGCGCACCAGCAAGAGCGAACTGGCCGGCATGAAACATGCCGTCGACTCCAGCGGCCGCGTGCTGCGCGACAACGTGTGGGGCCCGCAGGACGAGGACGCCGCGCGCCGGGACTTCACCATCAATGCCATGTACTACGACCCGGAAACGCAGATCGTGGTCGATTACCACGGGGGCATCCAGGACGCGAAGAAACGGGTGCTGCGCATGATCGGCGACCCGGCCACGCGTTACCGCGAAGACCCGGTGCGCATCATCCGCGCCGTGCGTTTTGCCGCCAAGCTCAGCGCGGTGGGCTTCAAGTTCGAGGCCAAGACCGCCAAGCCGCTCAAGGAGATGCGCGACCTGCTGGCCGACGTGCCGCAGAGCCGCCTGTTTGACGAGATGCTCAAGCTGCTGCAGACCGGGCACGCGATGGCCACAGTGGAGCAGCTCCGCAAGCTGGGCCTGGCGCAGGGCATCTACCCCCTGCTCGACTTGGTGGTAGAGCGCGCGTCGGATCCGTTTGTGAAGGCTGCGCTGGAAGACACCGACCGCCGCGTCGGTGAGGACAAGCCCGTGGCGCCCAGCTTCCTGCTGGCCTGCGTGCTCTGGTCGGACGTCCGCGAGGGCTGGGCCCAGCGGCAGAAGAAGCAGCACGCGCACCCGGCGCTGCAGGACGCGATCGACGATGTCTTCAATGCACGCATCGGGGATGTCTCGGGTCGCGGCAAGCTGGCCGCCGACATGCGCGAGATCTGGATGATGCAGCCCCGTTTCGACAAGCGCGTGGGCAATGCGCCCTTCGGCCTGGTCGAGCAGCCGCGCTTCCGCGCCGGCTTCGACTTCATGCGTCTGCGTGCCGACGTGGGTGAGATTGACGTGGTGCTGGCCGACTGGTGGCAGGAGTTCAGCACCGGGGACGACAACCTGCGCCAGGATCTGATGGAGCAGGCGCGCGAGGAGCTGGCGCGCCAGCGCGCCAAGGCCCCGCGCACGGCCCGCGGCAGTGCCGAGCGCCCGCCCGCCCGGGCCGAGGAGGAGCGTGAAGCTTCGGCGGAAGACGGCGCCGCGCCCAAGAAGCGCCGCCGGCGCCGCCGGTCCGGCGCGAAGAAGACCGGCGACGGCGCCCCGGACGCACAGGACTGAGCATGGAAGCGCCCGCAGAGCTGACGGCCTACGTCGCGCTCGGCGCCAATCTGGGCGATGCACTGGCGACGGTACGTCAGGCCTTGCACGATCTCGACGCGTTGCCCGAGACGCGGCGGACGCGCGCCTCGGCCCTGTACCGCAGCGCGCCGGTCGACGCTTCGGGGCCCGACTACATCAACGCCGTGGCCGAGCTGCAAACCCGCCTGTCCGCCCATGAACTGCTGGCGCAGCTGCAGCGCCTGGAGCAGCAGGCCGGTCGCGAGCGCCCCTGGCGCAACGCCCCGCGCACGCTGGACCTGGACCTCCTGCTCTATGGCGAGCTGCGGCTCGACGATCCGGTGCTGACCCTGCCGCATCCACGCATGGCCGAGCGCGCCTTCGTGCTCCGGCCCCTGGCGGAGATCGCGCCCTCCCTCGTGAATTCCCAGCAGCTGGAACGGGTGGCCCGGCAGTCGATCTGTCGCCTCTGAGCCTGCCTCGAGCAGGGGCCGCCCACTAGAATGGGCATGACGCAGAGAGGTATGGGATGAACTTCAAGAACATGCATGTGGCGACCAAGCTCTGGCTCGGGGTCGCGGTGATCGTGGTGGCGCTGACTGTCCTGATCGCCTTTGCGGGCATGCGTTCGGCCCGGCTGACCGCCGAGAGCGAAAGCACGCTGCGCGCGCTCAACAGCCGTGTCAACCTCGCCAGTACCTGGGCGGGCCTGACGGAGGCGAATGCGGCGCGTACCGTGGCCATGATCATCACGTTTGATCCCGGGGTGGAGGAGCGCATGGCCGCGGACATCAAGGCCACCACGGCGCGCATCTCCCAGGTTCAGCAGTCCATCGAAGCCATGACCCTCAGCGCCGAGGAGCAGGCGCAGATGGCCAAGATTGCCGGCCTGCGCAAGGCCATGATCGAGGTGCGCAACCAGGCGCAGCAGGCCAAGGGCAGCGGTGACAGCGAGGGGGCCCAGCGGCTGGTCAATGAAAAATACACGCCGGCGGTCAATGCCTATGTGATGGCCCTGCGCGAGCTCGTGCAGATCGAGGAGCTCGCCGAGAAACGCTATTCTGAGCAGCTCGCCGCTGCGCGCAGCCTCACGATCCAGATCGCGGGCGGAGCCGTCGTCGTCATCCTCGCGGGCGTCCTGGCCGGTGCGGCGGTGTTGATCCGGTCCATTCGCCAGCCACTCGAGGAGGCCAACCGGCTCGCCGCACGCATCGCCGAGGGCGATCTGAGCGCCAGCATCGACACGTCGCGCGGCGATGAGTTCGGGGATCTCATGAAGTCGCTGGCGCGCATGAACCAGTCGCTGGCCAGCATGGTGCAGCAGGTCCGCCAGAGCACCGACAGCATCGCCACCGCCAGTGCCGAGATTGCCACCGGTAACCATGACCTGTCGGTGCGCACCGAACAGACCTCCAGCGACCTGCAGTCCACGGCCTCGGCCATGGAGGAACTTACCAGTACCGTGCGGCACAGCGCCGACAATGCGCGCCAGGCGTCGCAGCTCGCGTCCAGCGCCTCCACCGTGGCGCAGAAGGGCGGCGCGGTGGTGCAGCAGGTGGTGTCCACCATGGACGAGATCAACGCCAGCAGCAGGAAGATCGCCGACATCATCGGCGTGATCGACGGCATCGCTTTCCAGACCAATATCCTCGCGCTCAATGCCGCCGTGGAGGCGGCACGCGCGGGCGAACAGGGGCGCGGCTTTGCCGTGGTGGCCGGTGAAGTGCGTTCGCTGGCCGGGCGCAGCGCCGAGGCGGCCAAGGAGATCAAGGCCCTGATCGGTACCTCGGTGGAGAAGGTGGGTACCGGGACGCAGCTGGTCAGCCAGGCTGGCGACACCATGAGCGAGATCGTGCAGTCGGTGCGTCGCGTGGCCGATGTGATCGGCGAGATCACGGCCGCGGCCGGCGAGCAGAGCTCGGGGATTGCCCAGGTCAACACCTCGATCGCGAATCTGGACCAGATGACGCAGCAGAACGCCGCGCTGGTGGAGCAGAGTGCGGCGGCCGCGCAGAGCCTGCGCGAGCAGGCCGATCAACTGGCCCAGGCGGTGGCGGTCTTCAAGCTGGCGGCCCAGTCGGCCCGGACTCCGGCAGCACCCCTGCCGCGTGCAGCGCAATCACCCCGCATGTCGCCGCCGGCGCGGCCGGCACCGGCAGTCCAGCCGGCCATGGTGGCCTTGCCGGCGGCCAAGGCGACGCCCGTTACAGCCAAGGGTGCAGCAGACGGCGACTGGGAGAGTTTCTGACACGGCGGGCGCCGAGCCCGCAGAACGGGGCCTGTTGTACAGGCCCTTTTTTCATGTTCAGGCGATCTCGGCAATGAGTTCGATTTCCACACAGGCGCCGAGGGGTATCTGTGCCACACCGAAGGCGCTGCGTGCGTGGGCTCCCTTGTCACCAAAGACCTGCGCCAGCAGTTCGCTGGCCCCGTTGGTGACCAGATGCTGCTCGGTGTAGTCGGGCGTGGAGTTCACGAGCGACATCACCTTGACGATGCGCTGCACACGGTTGAGGTCACCGACGGCGGCCTGCAGCGTGCCCATCAGGTCGATGGCTACGGCGCGCGCGGCGGCCTTGCCTTCCTCGGTCGTCATGTTCTTGCCAAACTGGCCGACCCAGGGCTTACCGTCCTTCTTCGCGATATGGCCACTGAGAAAGACCAGCTTGCCGGTCTGCACGAAAGGCAGGTAGGCCGCAGCGGGTGTGGCCACCGGCGGCAGGGTGATGCCGAGCTGTTTGAGCGTCTCTTGGATATTCATGGGGACTCCGTAGGGTTGCAGGCTGCAAGACGCCCGATTGTCGGGTATTGTTGCCGGCGTGCCGCGCCTCCCTGCACGCTGACATGAAGAACCTCCTTGCCCATCTGCCGCGTGACAGCCGCGATACCCTGTTCCTGCTGGCGGTGATCGCTTGGGTGCTGATGCCCCACGCCGCACATCTGCCCTGGTGGTGCAGCGCGCTGGCGGCCGCCATGCTGGTCTGGCGCGGCTGGCTGGCCTTGAGCCTGCGGCCCTTGCCCGGGCGCTGGTGGCTGCTGGCCCTGCTGGTGATCACGGTCGGCGCCACCTGGGCCACGCACCGCACCCTGCTGGGCCGGGATGCCGGGGTGACGCTGATCGTGGTGCTGCTCGCGCTCAAGACCCTGGAGCTGCGCGCGCGTCGTGACGCCTTCGTGGTCTTCTTCCTCGGCTTCTTCACGATGCTGACGAATTTCTTCTACTCGCAATCCCTGCTGACGGCTGCGGCCATGCTGCTGGGCCTCATGGGCCTGCTCACTGCCCTGGTCAACAGCCACATGCCTGCGGGACGCCCCTCGCTCTGGCAGTCGGCCCGGCTGGCCACGCGCATGACCCTGCTGGGCGCGCCCATCATGGTGCTGCTGTTCGTGCTCTTTCCCCGGATGGCGCCGTTGTGGGGGACGCCGGGCGACGCCATGAGCGGACGCAGCGGCCTGTCTGGCAGCATGGAGGTCGGGCAGATCACGAGTCTGGCGCTGGACGACAGCATCGCCCTGCGCGTGCGTTTCGACGGTGAGCCGCCGCCGCAAGGGCAGCTGTACTTCCGTGGCCCGGTGCTGTCCACTTTCGACGGGCGCGAGTGGCAAGCGCTGCAGCCCACCTTCCGGGTCAACGACCGGCCACGCGCGGACTTGCAGGTCAGCGGCCCACCCCTGCGCTATGAGATGACGCTGGAGCCGCACCGGCGCTCCTGGCTGCTGACCCTGGATGCCACAGCCAGACCACCGCAGTTGCCCGGCGAGCTCGAGGCCCGCATGAGCGAGGAACTGCAGTGGCGCTCCAGTGCCGCCGTCAACGATCTGCTGCGCTACCGCGCCGAGGCGCACACGGTCTTTCGCCACGGACCGCAGCGCATGATGGCCGGCCTCACCGACTACCTGGTGCTGCCGCCGGGCTACAACCCCCGCACCCTGCAGTGGGCAGTCGACCTGCAGCGCGAGACGGGCGGCGATCCGGTGGCCCTGATCGAGCGCGTGCTTACGCAGCTGCGCACCGGCGGCTATACCTACACACTGGAACCCGAGCAGTACGGCCAGCACACCGCGGATGAGTTCTGGTTCGATCGCAAGGCCGGCTTCTGCGAGCACATGGCCTCGGCCTTCGCCGTGCTCATGCGTGCGGCGGGCATCCCCGCGCGCGTCGTCACGGGCTACCAAGGCGGGGAACTCAATACGGTCGACCGCTACTGGGTGGTGCGCCAGAGCGATGCCCATGCGTGGACCGAGGTCTGGCTGGCCGGGCAGGGCTGGGTGCGGGTCGATCCGACGGCCTCGGTGATGCCCGGGCGCATCGGCTCGCTGCAGCGTCTGCTGGCGCCGCGTGGCGCCGTGGCGACGGCTGTGGGCAATGTGATCAGCCCCAGCTTCGTGCAGAGCGTGCGCGTCGTCTGGGATGCCGTCAACAACGCCTGGAACCAGCGCATCCTCAACTACACCCAGAGCCGACAGCTTGACCTGCTGCGTGCGCTGGGCTTCGAGGCACCGAGCTGGGAAGACCTGGGCTATCTGCTGCTGGGCGCGCTGGTGCTCGCCAGCCTGGCCGGGGCGGCCTGGACGCGCTGGGAGCGTACCCGGCGCGATCCCTGGTTGCGTCTGCTCGACCTCGTGCGCCAGCGTCTGCAGGGCGAGGGCCTGCAGCCGGGTGCAGCGGCCACGCCACGCGAACTGGCCCGCCTGCTGGCCTTGCATCACGATCCGGCGGACAATCGGGTGCAGGCCATCCAGGCGTGGCTGCGTCGCTTTGAAGTGTTGCGGTACGCGCCGGCGGGACCTCGGCCGGGGGCCGATCTGGCCACCCTGCGGCGTGAATGGAATGAATTGAGCTGGCCCTCGTGAACCGACGTCTTCCCACTCTGCTGTTGTTCGTGTTGCTCTGTGCTGCCCTGGCCTCGGCCCAGGCCAGTGCGCAGAAGAAGCCGCGCGTCAAGCGCGCGCAGGACAGTGTCCCCCAGCTGATTGAAGGCACGGGTCCGGCCTATGCGGCGCGGCCCGAGGCCATGGCCCTGGCCGACGAGATCGCCCAGCAACATGGGCTCGACCGCCGCTGGGTGCGCCGCACTCTGGGCAAGGCGCGCCATGTGCCGCAGCTGGCCAAGCTGGTCGTGCCGCCGCCCGTGAGCACGCCACGCAATTGGCAGCAGTACCGCAGCCGCTTCCTGGACGCCGAGCGCGTGGAGGCCGGCGTGGCCTTCTGGCAGACCCACGAGGCGCTGCTGCAGCGCGCAAGCACCACCTATGGCGTGCCTTCGGAGATCATCGTCGGCATCATCGGTGTCGAGACCTTCTATGGCCGCCATCTGGGTCGCTACCGCGTGCTCGACACCCTGGCGACCCTGGCCTTCGATTTCCCCGCTGAGCACCCGCGCGCGGCGGCGCGCACGGCTTTCTTCCGCAGCGAGCTGGGCGAGTTTCTCAAGCAGCGCCATCAGGCCGGCCTGGACCCGCTGAAGGCGCGCGGCAGCTACGCGGGCGCCATGGGCATCCCGCAGTTCATGCCCTCCAGCTGGGCGCGCTATGCGGTGGATTTCGACCAGGACGGCCGCATCGACCTGCTCGACAGCCCGGCCGACGCCATCGGCTCCGTCGCGCATTACTTCAAGTCCTTCCACTGGAAGCCGGGCATGCCCACCCATTACGCGGTGGACTTCGACTACTCGCGGCTGGACATGGAGACCCTGCTGGCCCCGGACATCAAGCCCACCTTCGGGGTCGAACAGTTTGCCGCCAAGGGCGTGGTGCTGGGGCCTGCCGGGCGGCAGCACGAGGGGCCGCTGGCGCTGGTGGAACTGCAGAACGGCGATTACTCACCCAGCTATGTGGCTGGCACCGAGAACTTCTATGCCGTCACGCGCTACAACTGGAGCAGCTACTACGCGCTGGCCGTGATCGAGCTGGGCCAGGCCGTGGCCCGGGCGCGCACCTCCGGCCAGGGGGTGCAGGCTCAGGCCAGCACCACGGACTCGAACACCGGGTGCAGCGTGTCGATCCAGAGACCCACTTCCGATTCGCCGATCTGCAGATAGGCCAGACAGGCCGGGCCATGCTGTGCCCATTCGTGCTGGGTCTGCACGCCCTCGAAGTCCGCCACCAGATGCTCGGCCACCGCGGCCAGCGCCACCAGCGTGCGCACGCCGGCCGGGATGGAGCTCACGCGCAGCACGTGGAAGTCGTGGTGCAGGCGGATCGCGAAGGCGATCACCGGCGGCAGGTGCCAGGTGCGGGCGACGATGGCGCCGACCACCGCATGGTCGGTGTGGTGCGCGGCATTCTCCGTTTCCGTGTAGCTGCGGTCCTGCCGTGCCAGGGCTTCGGCCAGGGTGCCGGCGTAGCCGCGCAGGCCCTGCAGCAGAATGGGCAGGCCCACGTGCATGAAGAGACCGCAGGTCTGCGCGATCTCGGCGTCCACGCCATAGAGCTGGCGTGCAATGAACGCCATGGCCAGTGAGCGCCGGGTCGAGGTCTCCCAGAAATGTTCCAGCAGCGGTGAGCTGGCGGGGATGCTGCTGCGTGCGAGAAAGCCCGTCAGGATGGCAGCCGTCTGGCCCAGGCCGAGGAGGCTCACGGCTTCGGCCACGGTGTGCGCGGGCCGCGCGCGGCTGTAGAGCGGGCTGTTGGCCAGGCGCAGCAGGGCCGCCGCCATGGCGACGTCGCTGCCGGCGATGCGCGTGACCTCGGCCGGGTCCGGATCGGGCTGGCGCATCTCCAGCTGCAGCGCGGTGAGCAGCTCGGGGCAGGGCGGGATCACGATGTTGCGCACCGGCCCCTCGGCGCGGGCCTGATCCAGCTCCCGGTCGATATCGGCGATCTGCAGGGAGGCCGGCCTGGCGGCTTTCGACGTCATGCTGCGATCATCGCCGCGCTGTGGTCCCGGCGCAAGCTGTGGTTATTCTGCCGGCGGGTGATGCTGCCAGTAGCGTCGCCGCTCGAGGCGCTCGCAGCGCATCCGATCAGCCTGGGCCGATATCCAGTGGGCGGCGCCGCAGTGCGCGGAGTCCAGCAGTCGCACGCCGCGCTCGGCGTAGCGCGCGGCCACCTCGGCGGCCGGGTGGCCGTAGCGGTTGCGGTAGCCAGCCTGCACCAGGGCCCAGCGCGGCGCCACGGCGTCGAGGAAGGTCGCTGTGCTCGAGGTCTTGCTGCCGTGGTGCGGTACCAGCAGCCAGTCGGCGCGCAGTGCGGCAGGGTCGGCCAGCAGACGGGCCTCCTGTTCCTTCTCGATGTCTCCCGCCAGCAGCGCCGTCTGTACGCCATTGCTCACACGCAGCACGCAGGACAGGGCGTTGCTGCGTCGCACGCGACCGTAGTCCTCGGGCCGCGGGTGCAGCACCTCGAACTGCACGCCGTCCCAAGTCCAGCGCTGGCCGGCCTCGCAGCGCTGGCTCGCCTGCCCGGCCAGCAGCTCGTGCGCCCCATCCAGCGAACTCAGCAGACGTACCTGCGGCTGGGCCCCCAGCACCGAGGCCGCCCCACCCGTGTGGTCGCTGTCGCGATGGCTCAGCACCAGGGTGTCCAGCCGCACGCCCTGGGCGCGCAAGAGCGGCACCAGCACGCGCTGGCCCGCGTCGCTGTCATTGGCGTAGCGCGGGCCGGTGTCGTAGAGCAGGGCATGCGAGGCCGTGCGCACCAGCACGGCGTTGCCCTGACCCACGTCCGCGGCCAGCAGCTCGAACTGTCCGGGCGGTGGCGCGGGCGGCTGCCACAGCAGCGCCGGCAGCAGCAGGGGCAGGCCGGCCAGCCGCATGGGCCGTGGTAGGCGCAGGGCCAGCAACAGGCCGCCCAGCACCGCGGCCAGTCCGGCCCACAGCGGGGCTTGCGCCACCGCCAGCGTGGCCAGCGGCAGGCCGGCGAGTTGGGTCAGCAGCGCACCGAGGACCTGCACGGCCCAAGCCGCGGTATCCCACAGCGGTGACCAGAGTGTGCCCAGCAGGGCCAGCGGCGTCACGCCCAGCGTCACCCAGGGAATCGCCAGCAGATTGGCCAGCAGGCCTATGAGCGAGACCTCGCCGAAGAACAGCAGGGTCAACGGCGCCAGGGCGAGCGTGATCAGCCACTGTTCGCGCAGCAGGCCCAGCAGCCGCGCGCGCAGGTTGCGCGGCGCGTCCGCGTGTTCATGGCCGACGCCGGCAAACAGCACGCCCACGGCCACGAAGCTCAGCCAGAAGCCCGGCTGCAGCAGCGCCCAGGGGTCGACGGCCAGCACCACGGCCGCCGTCAGCAGCCAGAGCTGTGGCCAGGGCCAGCGCCGCGCCGTCAGGTGCAGCAGCGTGGCCGTGGCCAGCATGAGCACGGTGCGCTGCGCGGGTACGCCCCAGCCGCTGAAGAGGGCGTAGGCGGCGGCCAACAACAGGCCGCCCAGCAGGCCGGCGTGCTGCGCGGGGTAGTGCAGGCACAGGCGCGGCGAGGCGCGCCAGAGCCCGCGCATGAGCAGGGCGGCCAGCCAGGCGAAGAGCGTGATGTGCAGGCCTGAGATGCTCATCAGGTGCGCCACGCCGGTGGCGCGGAATACATCCCAGTCGCTGCGCGCGATGGCCTGCTGGTCTCCCGTGACGAGTGCCGCGACCACGCCCAGTGCGCGCGCGCGAGCCTGTTCCTGCGCGGTCTCGGGCAGGGTCGGCGCGCGCTGCTGGATCGCGTCGCGCACCCGCTGGCGCGCCAGTTCGACCGGATGCGCGCCGCTGGTCCCGAGGTTCTGCGGCGGCGGGTCCTTGCGGCCGGTACGCACATAGCCCGTGGCCTGCAGGCCCTGCTCCCAGAGCCAGAGCTCGAAGTCGAAGCCGTGGGGGTTGCGCGCGCCATGCGGTGCACGCAGACGGACGTTGAAGCGCCAGCGTTCGCCCGCCTGCAGTTCAGGGGCTTGCAGAAAAGGCTCGAGGACCGCGCCGTCCTCGTTGCGAAAGCCGCCATACCAGCTCAGGTAGAGGCGTGGCGGCACCTGCACGACCTCGCCGTCCATCGTCGCGTGTTCGACGCGGAAGCGAAAGCGCGTGCTGTTCTCGCCGAACTGCGGCATGGCGCTGATGCGGCCCGTCACGCTGATGTCGCGGCCTTCGAGCGCTGGATCCAGCGCCTGCTGCTGGAAGTGGGTGGCGCGCAGGCCGGTGCTGGCGTGGGCCAGCAGGGCCGCGGCGACGAAGGCCAGCAGTTG
The DNA here is from genome assembly GCA_046299695.1 of Hylemonella sp. GTDB lineage: Bacteria > Pseudomonadota > Gammaproteobacteria > Burkholderiales > Burkholderiaceae_C > Hylemonella. The sequence continues at coordinate 203,281 of JBKBHP010000003.1, read as the reverse complement.
CCGGATCCAGGGGCGGGGCAGCCGGCGCAAGACCAGCAGGACTGCAAGCGCGGCGGCCAGCGTCAGGGCGTAGGCGGTCACCGGCCAGAGCTCGGGCTGCTGCAGCTGCAGCGCGAGGCCGGCGATGCCGCCCAGCAGGCAGGGGGTCAGCAGCCGGGCGGGCGTTCCGGTGGACTGGTCATGCATGACGCGATGCTAATCGGGTCAGGCCAGGGATGCGTCGCATGAAGATGGGAGGCGCTGGCACTCCGCTCAGCTCAGTACAGGGCCAGCGCCTGCAGGCACGCGCGCTTATGGGCCTCGCCCTGCGCCGGGGCCAGCTCCGAGCCCCGCAGGCGCAGCCCGTAGTCCAGCTCCTGGGACTCGGCCTGCAGCACCCAGGCGCACAGGCGCGAGAGGCGCTGCTCGGTGGTGGCGCCATAGGTCTCGTTGAGGTCCAGCCAGAGCTGGAAATGCTGGGCCTGCAGGCTGTCGCGGCTCACGAGCTCGTCGGTCTTGGCAGCCTTTTTCCAGACGATGCTTTTGAGCGGGTCGCCCCGGCGATAAGGACGCACACCGTCAAATTCGCTGCTGGCCACATGGCGCGCGGCCGCACCACCGCTGCTGTGTGGCTGGCCCGGCGGCAGCGGCGGGGGCGAGACCTCGGCCTGCGGGTAGACCAGCACGCTGGCAGCGGGACGCCAGAGGGTCCAGACACGGAAGATACCCAGCGGGAAGCGCGTCTCGGCGCTGAGCGTGGGGATGTCGTGGCGGCCACGCGGCAGACCGGGCAGTACCAGTTCCACGTCGCTGCTGCCCAGGCTGGGCACATCGCACCAGACCCAGTGTGCGGCCTCGTCCGGCGTGTGCACGCGCAGGCCGATGCCGTAGCGTGCAGCCTTGCGCGCGTTGTGCAGCGTGATGCGCAGCCGGGTGGGCGTGCCGGCGTGATGCGCTTCCACCGGATGCAGCACCAGCGTGAGGCCGCGCAGCGTGCCGTGCGAGGTGTGCATGCTGACGATGGCGCAGCCCCCGAGCAGGAAGGTCAGCAGATAGCCCAGATTGAGCTGGTAGTTGATGGACGCGATCAGCAGCACCAGCAAGGTGGTCGCCAGCATGAAGCCCGCGCGCGTGGGCAGGATGTAGACGTTGCGTTGGGTCAGGGTGTGCGTGTCGCTGCGTGGCAGGCGTGCCTGCCACCAGTGCTGCCAGCGGTCGCGCACATGGCCCAGCGGATGCAGCAGGGGGTTCGGCAGAGGCGGTGCCGCGCTCATGGGCCGGCGTCCTCAGGGCAGGGGCACGGCGTCGAGCATGGCGCGCACCTGCTCCAGCGGGCCGCGTCCAGCGCTGGCCACGGGCACCAGGCGGTGAGCCGCGGTCTGCGGCAGGATGGCCTGCACGTCGTCGGGCGCGACGTAGTCGCGTCCGCTGATCAACGCCTGGGCCTTGGCCGCGCGCAGCACGGCCAGGCCGGCGCGGGGCGAGAGGCCCTGCACGAACCAGCGGCCGTTGCGCGTGGCGGCGATCAGGTCCTGCAGATAGTCAAGCAAAGGCGGTGCGGCATGGATGGCGAGCACCTGCTGCTGCAGGGCCTTGAGCTCTTCGGAACTCAGCAGGCCTGGCAGCTGTTCGACCATCTCGCGCCGCTCGCGGCCCGCCAGCAGCTCGCGTTCGGCCGCACGGTCGGGGTAGCCCAGCGAGATGCGCATGAGGAAGCGGTCGAGCTGCGATTCGGGCAGCGGGTGCGTGCCCAGCTGTTCCTGAGGGTTCTGGGTGGCGATCACGAAGAAGGGCAGCGGCAGCGGCCGTGTTTCGCCCTCGATCGTGACCTGGCGTTCCTCCATGGCCTCGAGCAGGGCACTCTGGGTCTTGGGGCTGGCGCGGTTGATCTCGTCGGCCAGCAGCACCTGGGCGAAGATGGGGCCGGGATGGAAGACGAAGGCGTTCTGGTTGCGGTCGTAGATGGAAACGCCCGAGAGATCGCTGGGCATGAGGTCGGCCGTGAACTGCACGCGCGAGAACTGCAGGCCGAAGCTGCGCGACAGCGCATGGGCCAGCGTGGTCTTGCCCACGCCCGGGGCGTCTTCAATCAACAGGTGTCCCCCGGCCAGCAGGCAGGCCACGCCGTCGCTGACCTGGGCGGACTTGCCGACGATGACCGTGTTGAGTTGTGCCAGCAGTGCTTTAATCTTGGCTTGTGCGTCCATGACGCGACCATAACCGAAATCGGATGAGTCATGAGCAAGACAGGCTTTTACACGCACGGTGACTGCCGCAAGCACGAGATGGGGCCGGGCCACCCGGAGTGTCCCGAGCGGCTCGACGCCATCGAGGAGCGGCTGCTGATCAGCGGGGTGGACCATGCCCTGATCCGCATCGAGGCGCCCATGGCCTCGCTCGACGAAGTGGAGCTGGCGCACAGCCGCACCCATGTGCTGGCCCTGCGCGGCATGAGCGCCACCCTGGCCGAAGAACAGCTCGCCGGCGGCCCGCGCTACGCCATGGTCGACCCGGACACGTCCATGAACGTGGACAGCTGGAACGCCATCATGCGCGGCGCCGGTGCGGCACTGGCCGCCACCGATGCCGTGATCGCCGGGGAGTTGCAGAATGCCTTTTGCGCCGTGCGCCCGCCCGGACATCACGCAGGCCGCGAGCAGGCCATGGGCTTCTGCTTCGTGAACAACGTGGCGGTCGCTGCCAAGTACGCGGTGGAGCGGCACCGCCTCAAGCGCGTGGCCATCGTCGACTTTGATGTGCACCACGGCAATGGCACCGAGGACATCGTGGCGGGGGATGCCCGCATCCTCATGGTCAGCTTCTACCAGCACCCTTTCTACCCGCCGGGCGGCTCACGCTCGGACGCAGACAATCTGGTCAACGTCCCGGTGCCGGCCTACACCCGCGGCATGGCCATCCGCGAGATCGTGGAGACGCAATGGATGCCGCGGCTGGAGGCGCACAAGCCGGAGATGATCTTCATCAGCGCCGGTTTCGACGCCCACCGCGAGGACGACCTGGCCCAGCTCGGTCTGGTCGAGGAGGATTACGCCTGGATCACCGGGCGCATCATGGACGTGGCCCGCCGCTACAGCAAACAGCGCATCGTCTCCTGTCTGGAGGGGGGCTACAACCTCAGCGCGCTGGGGCGCAGCGTGGAGGCGCATCTGCGAGCCCTGGCCGGGGTCTGAGGCCCCGGCTTACCAGGCGAGGTAGGCGTAACCCCGCTCCTGGAATTCCATGATCGCAGCTGCGCCGACTTCCTCGATGCGCGCGATGTCGAGCATGTCGGTCTTGCTCCATCCGAGGCTGTGCATGGTGTTGCCGCACGCCACGAACTCCACACCATAGGATTCGCTCATGCCCTTGACGCGTTGCTGCAGCACCGGCGCGACCGGGCGTTGCGGCTTCTTCGCCAGCAGATGGATGCCCGGCCCCCAGACCACGACGGCGATGGCCACGTCGTCCACATACTTCTTGAGCATGGCGCCGATGGAGTTGAGGATGGCTTCCTGGTAGTCCGGCTCGGCACGGTTGAGCTGGTAGACGATCTTGTGCGGCGGGCCGTCGGTGCCCGGCTTGCCCGCCGCCCGCGAGGGCAGGGCGGCGCCGGTTGCGGCGGCAGCGGCCACAGCGCCCAGCAGATGGCGGCGGGGCAGGGGGGAGCGGTCGGTCATGGCAATCTCCATAGGCAGGCGGGTAGATTAGCCGATCGCCGCGCAGCTCCCGACCCGCAGTTCGGTGAGAATCGGCTCCCATGACCGAACTTCAACATCTTCTGCAAGAGCTGGGCGGTACCCGCGTCTGGGTCGAGGTACTTGTGCTGCTGGCTTGCGTCAGCCTGGCCTGGGGCCTGGCCCGTCTGCTGCGGCGCGGCGCGGCGCCCGACTCCGTCTGGTTCGGCCGTTACACCATCGACGGTCTGCTCTTTCCCGTGCTGGCCCTGGTCTTCATCTATGCGGCGCGCTACGGCGTGGCCGTGTACCAGCCGGTGGTTGTGCTCAAGGTGGCCCTGCCTATCTTCGTGTCCCTGGCCGCCATCCGGCTCTTTGTGCGCGTGCTGGGTGCTTCTTTTCCGCAGTCTTCGGCGATCAAGCTGATCGAGAGCGTGGTGTCCTGGCTGGCCTGGGGCGGGGCCGTCCTCTGGATCACGGGCCTGTTACCGGCGGTGTTGGCAGAGCTCGACGCCATTTCCTTTGCCTTCGGCAAGTCACGCATCAGCCTGCGCACGCTGCTCGAGGGGGTGCTGTCCTCGGGCGTGATGCTGGTGGTGGTGCTCTGGATCTCGGCCACCATTGAGAAGCGCGTGCTGCGTGAGGCTGTGGGTGATCTGTCCATGCGCAAGGTGGCGGCCAATGTCATCCGCGCCGGCCTGCTGCTCGTGGGCCTGCTCTTCGTGCTTTCGGCCGTGGGCGTGGATCTGACGGCGCTGTCGGTGCTCGGTGGTGCGCTGGGCGTGGGCCTGGGCTTCGGCCTGCAGAAGCTGGCGGCCAACTACGTCAGTGGCTTCGTGATCCTGATCGAGCGTTCGCTGCGCATCGGTGACCTGGTGCGGGTGGACAATTTCGAGGGCGTGGTGACGGACATCAAGACGCGCTACACGCTGATCCGTGCGCTCAACGGCCGCGAGTCCGTGGTGCCCAACGAGCTCTTCATCACCCAGCGGGTCGAGAACCTCACGGCGGCCGACCCCAAGGTGTCGGTCACCCTCAATGTCTCGGTGGCCTATGACAGTGATGTGGATCAGGTGCGGCAGATCCTGCTGGCTGCGGCCTTGAGCAGTCCGCGTGTATTGCGGGAGCCGGCTCCCGCAGCTCATCTGGCCAATTTCGGGGCCGACGGACTGGAGTTCACGCTTGCGTTCTGGATTGCCGATCCGGAAAACGGTCAGTTGGGTCTGCGCTCGGACATCAACCTGGCCATCCTGCGCGGCTTGCGTGCGGCCGGCATCGAGATTCCGTACCCGCAGCGCGTGGTCCACACGAAATCCTGAGCCGGTGCTTCAGTCCGGGCATTTCTCGGCATATAATCCAAAAAAGCACGACCGTTCGTTTTTGTGTCGCGCAGGTGCCCAGGCGGGCCAGCGCAGCGCCTAGAATCGTCCGATTGACGTGCACGTCAATCGAATCTCTGAATCAGTAACCAGCAGGAGTGGCTCCCATGAAAGTCCTCGTCCCCGTCAAACGCGTGGTCGACTACAACGTCAAGGTCCGCGTCAAGTCGGACAACACCGGCGTTGATATTGCCAACGTCAAGATGAGCATGAACCCCTTCGACGAGATCGCCGTCGAGGAGGCCGTGCGCCTGAAGGAAAAGGGTGCCGTGACCGAGGTCATTGCCGTCTCCTGCGGCGTGGCCCAGTGCCAGGAAACCCTGCGCACGGCCATGGCCATCGGCGCCGACCGCGCCATCCTGGTCGAGACCGCTGAGGAACTGCAGCCCCTGGCTGTGGCCAAGCTGCTCAAGGCCCTGGTCGACAAGGAACAACCTGGTCTGATCATCCTGGGCAAGCAGGCCATCGACGACGATTGCAACCAGACCGGCCAGATGCTGGCCGCGCTGGCCGATCTGCCCCAAGCCACTTTCGCCTCCAAGGTCGAAGTGGCCGATGGCAAGGCCCAGGTCACGCGTGAGGTCGACGGCGGCCTGGAGACGCTCAGCGTCAGCCTGCCGGCCGTGGTTACCACCGACCTGCGCCTGAACGAGCCGCGCTACGTCACGCTGCCCAACATCATGAAGGCCAAGAAGAAGCAGCTCGACACGCTCAAGCCCGAAGACCTGGGCGTGAACGTTGCGCCGCGCATCAAGACCCTCAAGGTTTCGGAGCCCCCGAAGCGCAGCGCCGGTATCAAGGTGCCCGACGTCGCCACCTTGGTGGCCAAGCTGAAAAACGAAGCCAAAGTGATCTGAGGACCTGAAATGACTGCACTCGTTATTGCCGAACACGACAACGCGTCCATCAAGGGCGCCACCCTCAACACCGTGACCGCAGCGCTGGCCTGCGGTGGTGACGTCCACGTGCTGGTGGCCGGCCACAACGCTGCTGCTGCTGCCGCCGCCGCCGCGCAGATCGCCGGTGTGAGCAAGGTCATTCACGCTGACGGCGCACAGCTGGCGCACGGCCTGGCCGAGAACGTGGCCGCCCAGGTGCTGGCCATAGCCGGCAACTACAGCCACATCCTGTTCCCGGCCACGGCCTCGGGCAAGAACGTGGCCCCGCGTGTGGCCGCCAAGCTCGACGTGGGCCAGGTGTCCGACATCACCAAGGTGGTGAGTGCCGACACCTTCGAGCGTCCCATCTATGCTGGCAACGCCATTGCCACCGTGCAGAGCACGGATGCCAAGAAGGTCATCACCGTGCGCACCACCGGCTTTGACGCCGCCGCTGCCACGGGCGGCAGCGCCGCCGTCGAGACCGCCGCCGCCGCCGCCGACAGCGGCAAGAGCAGCTTCGTCGGTTCCGAGATCGCCAAGAACGACCGCCCCGAACTGACCGCCGCCAAGATCATCGTCTCCGGTGGCCGTGCCCTGGGCTCGAGCGAGAAGTTCAACGAGGTCATGACTCCGCTGGCCGACAAGCTGGGTGCAGCCATCGGCGCCAGCCGCGCCGCGGTGGACGCGGGCTACGCGCCCAACGACCTGCAGGTCGGCCAGACCGGCAAGATCGTCGCGCCGCAGCTCTACATCGCCGCCGGCATCTCGGGCGCCATCCAGCACCTGGCCGGCATGAAGGACAGCAAGGTCATCGTGGCCATCAACAAGGACCCCGAGGCCCCGATCTTCTCCGTCGCCGACTACGGCCTCGAAGCCGACCTGTTCACGGCCGTGCCCGAGCTGGTCAAGGCCCTCTGATCCGTTGAACCGAGGGCGTCACGGGGTGACGCCCTTTTTTTGTACCTGAATCGTCCCCGGAGTCTTCCATGAGCTACACCGCCCCCCTCAAGGACATGCTGTTCAACATCAAGCACCTGGCGCGCATCGACGAGATCGCCAAGCTGCCGGGTTTTGAAGATGCAGGCTACGACACGGCCCAGGCCGTGCTGGAGGAGGCGGCCAAGTTCAACGAGCAGGTGGTGGCGCCGCTCAATGTGGACGGGGACAAGAATCCTTCGAGCTGGAAGGATGGTCAGGTCACCACCACGCCCGGCTTCAAGAACGCCTTCCGCCAGTTCGGCGAGGGCGGCTGGCAGGGCCTGCAGCACCCCGCGGACTTCGGGGGCCAGGGCTTGCCCAAGACCATCGGCGCGGCCTGCATCGAGATGGTCAACAGTGCCAACCTGAGCTTCGCGCTCTGCCCGCTGCTCACCGACGGCGCCATCGAGGCCCTGCTGACCGCGGGCAGCGATGAGCTCAAGGCCACCTACCTGGAAAAGCTGGTCAGTGGCGAGTGGACGGGCACCATGAACCTGACCGAGCCCCAGGCTGGCTCCGACCTGGCCCTGGTGCGCAGCCGCGCCGAGCCGCAGCCTGACGGGACCTACAAGGTCTTCGGTACCAAGATCTTCATCACCTACGGCGAGCACGACATGGCGGACAACATCGTCCACCTGGTGCTGGCGCGCGTGACCGGCGCGCCCGAGGGCATCAAGGGCATCAGCCTCTTTGTCGTGCCCAAGTTCCTCGTCAACAAGGACGGCTCGCTGGGTGCGCGCAATGACGTGCACTGCGTGAGCATCGAGCACAAGCTGGGCATCAAGGCCAGCCCGACGGCCGTGCTGCAGTACGGCGACCACGGTGGCGCCGTGGGCTACCTCGTGGGCCAGGAAAATCGTGGCCTCGAGTACATGTTCATCATGATGAACGCCGCGCGCTACGCCGTGGGCATGCAGGGCATTGCGGTGGCCGAACGTGCCTACCAGCAGGCCGTGGCCTATGCGCGCGACCGTGTACAGAGCCGCCCCGTCGATGGTTCGCTCAAGACCAGCGCCCCCATCATCCACCACCCCGACGTGCGCCGCATGCTCATGACCATGCGCGCCTACACCGAAGGCTGCCGTGCCATGGCCTCGGTGGCCGCTGCCGCCTACGACGCCGCGCATCATCACCCCGATGCCGAGGCGCGCAAGACGAACCAGGCCTTCTACGAATTCATGGTGCCGCTGGTCAAGGGTTACAGCACCGAGATGAGCCTGGAGGTCACCAGCCTGGGCGTGCAGGTGCACGGCGGCATGGGCTTCATCGAGGAGACCGGTGCGGCCCAGCACTACCGTGACGCCAAGATCCTGACCATCTACGAAGGCACCACGGCCATCCAGGCCAACGACCTCGTGGGCCGCAAGACCCTGCGCGACGGCGGCCAGACGGCCAAGGCCATCGCCCAGCAGGTGGCCACCACCGTGGCCGACCTGAAGAAGAACGGCAGCTCCGATGCGCTGGCCGTAGCCGCGCGCCTGGACGCCGCACGCCAGGCCTTCGTCGACGTGGTCGAGTTCATGGCCGCCGAGAAGGACCCCAATGCCGTCTACGCCGGCAGCGTGCCCTACCTCATGCTCGCCGGCAACCTGATGGCCGGCTGGCAGCTTGCGCGCGCCCTGCTCGTGGCCCAGGCCGAACTGGCGCGAGGCGAGGACACCGCCTTCATGCAGAGCAAGATCGCCGTGGCGCGCTTCTATGCCGAGCACATGCTGAGCAAGGCCCCGGGTACGCGCGACAGCATCGTGGCCGGCGCCGGCAGCGTGACGGCCCTGCCGCTCGAAGCCTTCTGATTGCTATAAGAAAGAGAGCAAACGGCTGTCGCACGATGGACATCGGCGGCGGCCGTTTTTTCTGACCATGACCTGAACCCACTCCCGGAGACACCCGTGTCCAAGCTTCCCCCCGTCCTGCAGAACCTGCCGCTGCCCGTCATCGGTTCGCCGCTCTTCATCATCAGCAACCCCAAGCTCGTGATCGCCCAGTGCATTGCGGGCGTGGTGGGGTCCATGCCCGCCCTCAATGCGCGCCCTGCCGCGCAGCTCGACGAGTGGCTGGCCGAGATCACCGAGGCCCTGGCCGCGCACAACCAGGCCCATCCGGATCGTCCGGCCGCGCCCTTTGCCATCAACCAGATCGTCCACAAGTCCAACGACCGTCTTGAGCACGACATGGAACTATGCGTGAAGTACAAGGTGCCGGTCATCATCACCTCTTTGGGCGCGCGGGAAGAAATCAACCAGGCGGCGCACAGCTACGGCGGCGTGGTGTTGCACGACATCATCAACAACAAGTTCGCGCGCAAGGCCATCGAGAAGGGTGCCGATGGCCTGATCGCCGTGGCGGCCGGCGCCGGTGGCCACGCGGGCGTGAAGAGCCCGTTTGCGCTGGTGCAGGAGATCCGCCAGTGGTTCGACGGCCCGCTGGCGCTCAGCGGCTCGATCAGTACCGGCGCCTCGGTGCTCGCGGCCCAGGCCATGGGCGCGGATTTCGCCTACATCGGCTCGGCCTTCATCGCCACGCATGAGGCTCGCGCGGTCGAGGCCTACAAGCAGGCCATCGTCGAGGGCAGCTCGGACGACATCGTCTACAGCAACCTCTTCACCGGCGTGCACGGCAACTACCTGGCGCCCAGCATCCGCGCCGCGGGCCTGGACCCGGAGAACCTGCCCGAGAGCGACCCCAGCAAGATGAACTTCGGCGGCGACGCCAAAAAGGCCTGGAAAGACATCTGGGGTTCGGGCCAAGGCATCGGCGCCATCACGCAGGTGCAGGGTGCGGGCGACTACATCGAACAGCTCAAGCGCGAGTACCGCGCGGCGCGCGAGCGCCTGCTGGCTGTCTCGGCCGGCGTCTGAGGCCGGGCTTGTACCGGCGCGCCGCGCTCAGGCGTGGCGCAGGCTCAGCAGGGTATTGAACGGGCTGAGCAGTTCCAGCCAGCGCGGCTGGTCCTGCAGCAGGGGCAGCAGGGTGCCACGGCCCGCGAACCAGACGGCGGCCAGCACACAGGCAAAGAGCAGGGCCAGCAGCAGGTTCTGCGGCAGGCGGGTGGGCAGGGCCACGCGGCGCAGCCTGAGCTGCCAGAGCCAGATCGAGGGGACCAGGGCCAGCACGCCCAGCACCAGCAGCAGCAGCCAGATCGGCAGAGACCGCAGCTGGGCCAGCACCGTGTGCAGCCCCTGCGGCACCAGGGCTGTGCTGAGATAGGCGTGGCCGGCCCAGAGCAGGGCGGTGTTGAGCGCAGCCAGCCAGAGCAGCAGCGTGATGACGCCCTTGAGCAGCCAGGGCCAGTTCAGCAGGCTGAGCAGCAGGCCCAGCGCGGCCGTGGTCAGCAGGGCGAAGCACAGCGCGATCCAGACGAAGCTGCCCCCGTCCATGGGCAGGCGGGACAGTTCACGCCAGAGGGGGAAGTTGCCTGCCAGCGCGAGCCAGAGACTGGCCAGCAGCAGCAGGAGTGCCGGATGCCGGGCTTCCCGCTGGGCGGCCGGCGTGAGCATGGAATCGGCGAATTCGGTGATGTGGAACAGGCGCAGACTCATGGACCGACATTCTGACCGATATGCGCTTGGTTCTGTAACAGGGGGTAACCCTGCGTAGGGCAATTTCAGCATTCTGGCTGAGTTATATACAGAGACCCTGACGGTTGGTTATGGATGCGGTGGACGATCTTTCGGCGGGTCTTTCCACTTTGTACAGGCGAAGTGGCGAGCGTCTTTCATGATGAATATAGGTGACGAATGGAGGCTTTCAGAAATGGTGTTGTAGAACGGCGCAGATGAGGATAGCGGTTACTGGGGAATCGCTCGACCACCCTTACCAGGGCCGCACAGGCCAATCCGTAATGTTTTTGGCGATACCGGTATCTGGATCTAGGATGTAGTTTTGGTAGGCGGAGCCGGATAAGCGGATCGAGCATCCTGGCAGCCAAGTTTGTACATCTGGGTTCATTCTTGTAGTGGGATCGATATGAGCGAATTTCCCTTCAGGCGTGACAACATCAATGTGCATAAACGGCTCCCGTGCACCGTCACTACCTTGTTTGCGAGCTTGGCTATGCAGGATGTCCCACCAATCCAGCGGATGGTTGCTGTCATCGCGCCGCACCTGCCAGATAACTTTGCCTTCTTTGTCCAGTCGAAAGACGTTGTGGTTGATGTCGTGCAGAGACGTGTAATCGCCATCCGCCCGAAAGAAGTAGCAAACAATCTCATCAGAATTGGGCATCAACACTTTGCGGCATGCCCAACCCCCGAAAGCAGGAACTGTCATTGCAGCGGCCTCCCATTGGTAAACCAGGCGGGATTCAGGTCTTCGCGTGAAGGTACCTTGATCTGAAACTGTACTCCACCACCTCCTAGATTGTCTCCTGTCATGATTCCCTTGGACGCGTTGGGAGAAATACTGTTGGCCGCGCTCACCTCCAGTTTCACACCAGCGGGCAGGGTGACATTGGTCACCATCGTTGGCACTTGAGGCAGGCTGTATTTGCTGGCAATTTGTTGGGGTGTCAGGCCCGCAATGTCTTCAGCTCGCATGACCCATGAGCCTGCTTGGCGAGAAGTATCCGGGTCATTCACATACACCCGCACAAAGTCACTCGGCTGCGTTGTTATCGCCTCGACCACATTGGTTCTTGGAGCAAACGGCGCTTGGTAGCCCGAGGCAATAGAGCTGGCGTTGGCCGCATCTGCACTGCTGGTACCAATCACTTTGGTTCCGGCTGGTATGCGGCTGGCAATCAGCATGTTGGCCTCTTGGAGAGTCAGTTCAGCAACTGACTTCCAAGGCCCGGTCCAAGACATGCCTTTACCTGGATCGGCAATCGCCCCATCTCGATAGAAATTATTCACCAACGTCTGTGCATCCGCGCGGCTGAGTTGCGAGACCGCTTCAAGGTTGCTCTTGGCGCTGCTGGTCATTCCGCTCACAGCGCGCACACCCAGCTTGCCGAGATCAAGCACCGCCTTGGCGTCCAGCAGCCATGCTTCAGGGTACACAGGCTCCAGCCCTTGAGCCTTGGCCTGAGCTACTTGCCAGTAATCGTTGAGTGTTTTGTAATCAGGGCAGGCACTCGGAGCCGAGCAACCGAGGGCGCTAAGTTCGTTCTGAATGAATTTGCTGACCTCATTGCAGTCAGACCCGTGGCAAGAAGCAGTCGCATTGGCGAGGAGCTTGTCGCTCAATTCATCTTTTCGTTGCAAGGCTGCCGCTGTCTGGCAGGCCTGATTATTGCCCTGCGTGTAGCAAGACTGCAGGGCCTGATTAAGTTGAGCGCGCTCGGTGTGCTTGAGGTAGTTATTTGCTGCCGCATTCCCCCCGGTAGCCGCCGCCACATTCACAGCCCCCGCATCGTTACCATCCTCACTCACCATGGCCCCGGCCACCCCCGCCATCAGCTTGGCAAAAGCCTCCGTCTGCGCCTTGTTGCCCGTGCCTGTGGGGTTGTAGAACTCGGCGGCCAGCTCGCCCACCACGCCGCCCACGGCTCCAGTGGCGCAATTGCCGCTCTCCATGGCCGCCCCGGCCGCGCAGCCCAGGATGGCATGGGCCACCTTGTGCGTAAAAGCGTTCAGATCACCAGTTACTTTGGCATCGCCTATTGAGTTGGCCCCCTGAGCCATCCCCGCCGTGATCAGCGCACTCTTGAGGGAGTCGGCCAAGGTCTCGGTGTTGAGCGGCTTGCCATTGATCGCCGCATCGATGGTGGCGCTGGCCAGGTTGTTGGTGATGTTCCTGAGCAGGTTGCCCGTGAAATCATTCGCCCGCTGGGCGACGTTGAGCGTGCCCTGGCCGGCACCGGTGCCCAGATTGCCGCCCGAGCCGCTGTAGTTGATGGTGTTGCCCAGGGCGTTGATGGCCCCGGCCGTGACCATGGCGGTGATGAGCGCGCGCACACTGTCCTTGGAGCTCATCTGCTTGAGCGTGTCGCCGATATTGCCGCCGGTGTTGATCATGGTGACGGCGGCTTGCGACATGAGGATGCCCTGGGCGGCCGTCATGGCTGCGCCATAGGCGCCAGCCCAAGTCGCGCCCGTCGCAACCGTGGTTGCGGTTGCCGCTGAACCGGCGGCGCCTGCTGCTCCGGCCGTTCCAGCAGTTCCTGCGGAGCCTGCAGCCGCCGTACCCGCGCCCGCCGTGAACAAGGCCACGATCAGCGTGATGATGGCTGCCCCCGCAGGCGTCAGCCCCTGTTGGTTGTATTGCCAGCTCTGGTGAGCCTCGTTGATCTTCTGCCAGTCCACCTTGGCGGCCAGGGCCGGGTCGGCCTGGAGCTGGCCCAGCCATTCCAGGCCGGGTTGCTGGGCCAGGGTCGTGGCGGCTTGCTGCAAGGAGGCGGCGCTGCCCTGCACATTGAGCTGGGCCGCATGGAGCGTGAGCGCGCCATCGATCTTGTTGTACTGGGTGCTTTCGTCCTGGCGGCCCGAACCGGAGGCGCTTTGCCAGGCGATGTCGCTGGCCTTGCGGCTGATGGAGGCCATCTCCGTGGTCTGCACCGTCGCGAAATTCACGCTGCCGTCGCCGGCGTCCAGGGTGACGCGACCATGGCCCGCGCCGTCTTCAGCGCTGCGCTGCTGTGCTGACCCGGCTGTGGCCTGGAGCGTCACGGCGGCCAGGGTGATGTCGCCGCCGGTGTTGCCGTTGCCGGTGGTGGAGAGTGTGATGTTCTGCGCGGTGAGGGTGGTGGCCGCCAGCGAGGTCTGGCTGTTGGCCTGGTCCAGGTTGACCTGGTAGAACATGCCCTGGCCGGGCTTGAAGCTGCCGGTGGCGACACCGAAAGAAATACCCGAGGTCTTGGTCTCAACGCTCTCGCTGTGGTTGACCATGTTCAAGGTGCTGGCCAGGACGATCTGCGGGGCGCCCAGCTGGATATCACCGAGTTCGGCTGCAAGTTGCTGGCCGCTGAGCTGGATGGCACCACCGGCCTGCAGGCTCACACCCTGGGTGCCGCTGACCTGACCGAGCAGGGTGGTGCTGCGCTGGTCCTGGATCTTTGTGCTGGTCTCGGTGCGGGAGAGGAAATCATAACTCGCGGTCTTCCAGCGCTGGTCATAGCTGCGATCGTCGCGGCCCTCGACCAGGCTGATGGTGTCGCCAGCGATCATGCGGGTCTGGCCCTCGGCGCTGACGTTGGCGGCCGTGCCGGTGATGCTGTTCATGGCCAGCAGATCGACATTGCCACCGGCGCTGACGCGGCTGCCGACGTCCTGGCGCATGCGGTCCTGCAGCACGGTGTCACCGTGCTGGTAGAAGTTGCTGCTCTCCGTGCGCACGGCGCCAAGCGTGATGTTGTTCCCGGCTTGAAAGCTCGCCGCGCCAGCGGATTCGACGACAGCGCCGGTGAGGGTGAGGTCGCGCCCGGCCGCCGCCAGCAGCGTGCCATCAGCGTCTTGGACGCTCAGGCGGGCCACACGGTCGATCTGGGTCACGCTGTGCTGACCATCGGCGCTGCTGCCACGGGCGGTCGTCGTGGTGAGGTTCAGGTCCCGTCCGGCCTGTATGTCGAGGCTGCTGCCCGCTTCAACGCGGCTTCCGACAAGGTGGATGTCCTGGGTGGCTTGCAAGGTGATGCGGTCGGCCTGGAGGTCGGTGGCGCCGCTGCTGGCGAGCCGGATGTCGTGGGCCTTGATGCGCGCGTTCTCCACGGCAGCGATGCGGCCGCTGCTGCTGAACTGCCCGTCGAGCTGGACGTCCAGGCTGCGCGCGCTCAACAGCGCGCCGTTGCCGTCCAGATCGCCGTCGCGCGCCACGGTGTAGAGCCGGGGGACCAGGGCCGTGGTGGTGCTGCCATCGGGCAGGGTGACGGTCTGCGCGACCAGCCAGACCAGATCGGTCGTGAGGGCTGCCATCTGTTCGGCGGAGAGGGCGATGCCCGGGCGCAGATCGTGCGCCTGGGCGTAGGCGACGCCGGCGTTCATGAGGGCTTGGTACTGCTGCTCGTCGCTGGTGTATTCGTCCAGGAAGCGGCGGCCGGTCAGTTGCGCGACCTGTTCGCGCACGAGGCGCTGTTCGTAGTAGCCGTCACCCAGGCGCTTTTGTGTGAGGGCCGGGTCCACCCCCAGGTGTTGCAGCATGTAGTCGCTGGAGAGCCAGTTACGGTAGCTGGTGAAGAGCGGATCGGTCTCGATGAGGTAGTGCTCCTGCGGATCAGGGGCCGTATGGAACAGGCTGCTCGTGGGCAGCGAGGCCGAGGCGCCCAGGCCTGCGGTATCCGGAGGGCTGCCGGCGTCGGTGCGGGCGCTGTTGAGGCTCAGCGTCTGCGGGATGCCGACGTTGTAGGCACTGTCACGGTAGGCGTTGTAGTTGTAGTCGCAGCCCTTGATGTTGCCGCAGCCGTGGTTGAAGTTGCTCCAGGCATAGGAGCGGCCTGTGCGCTCGGCGGTAGCGGCGACGTCCAGGCCGCGGTTTTCCAGGCTCTGGCCGGTGATGGCCAGGGTGCCGCCAGCCATGATGCGGCTCTGGTCATTGACCAGTTCGGTGCCGGCGTGCAAGGTCATGTTGCCGCCGCTGAGGATTTGCCCCGGCGTGCTGGCCGTGACGACGGCGACGGGGATGTCCTGGCTGAAGTTGCGGAAGGCGGTGAAAGTGATGGCGCTGGCGTTGACGGAGGCGCGGAAGGCGTCGAGCTGGGATTGCAGGGCACGCCAGGGTGCAGAAGCAGTGTCCCAGGCGGCGATTTCAGCCGCAGTAGGTACGTTGTAGCTGCAACCCCCGCCATCGTGGCATTCACCAACCGTTGTCGTGGGACGGCTGCCTGGGGCCTGGCCTGTCGGCGGTGTTATGCCAAAGACGCCCCAGATCGGGTCGCCAGCCGAATACGCAAATGAATCAGGTACCGGTACCGGGTAAGAGTTACCTTCATAGTCCGAGGTGTAAGTGGTATGTGCGGCGACATAGGCGTTGGCACTGTTGTAGTAAGGCTGGTACTTCTTGTCGGCGTAGACGTGTCCGATGGGAAGCAGTCGCCCTTGACCGCCACTGTAGCTGTAGCCACCTCCCGCGCCGGCCCAGGCGAGGGTGTTTTCCGCCAGAACCCAGGCAACTTGCTCGGCGGTGTAGATGCCCGAGCTTGTGATGTATTCCTTGCCGTCAAAGCTGCCGTCGCTTCGTATCTCGTAGGCAAAGCCGGGGTTGGTGTTGCGGATGCTGTTGGCACTGGCGTGCAGATGGCCCACAGCTTCGATGACGCCACCGGCATTGAGGATGCTTTGCGCGCTACCGCTGGCACGTTGCTGGGTGTCCAGGGTGCCGCCGATGGCCAGGTCGCCGCCGCTGAGCAGCAGGGCGTCCAGCCCGTTGACCAGCGTGCCAACCGCAATGTCCAGCCGCTCGCGGGCGGCAATGACAGGGGCGCTGGTGACGCCACTCACGGTCTCCGGCGCATTGTTCAGGGTGGTGGCCTGGACGGCCACATGGTCGCCATAGATGCGGCCGGTGCCCAGGTTCTGCAGATCGCCCGCGTCGACACGCGTGGTCTGGGCATCCAGTACGCCGCGATTCACGAGTTGGCCGTCGGCGCGCAGCACCAGCTCGTTGTCGGCTGCCAGCACGCCGGCATTGTTCACGCCCAGCCCGGCCTCCGTGCCGATGAGGGTGATCTTGCCGGCATACATGCCACCCAGGGCTGCCACGTCCAATGAGTAAGTGGGGGCGGAGCCTGCCTCCGGGGCGATGGAGGTGATGACGGAGGCGTCGGCGTTGGCCTGGTGGGCGCCGGTGACGACCTTGATCTGCTGTGCCCACAGGCCGGCATTGAGTTGAACGGCACGTGCCAGCACTTGGGCGTAGGCTGCGCCGCTGACGTCGAGCCCTGCACCTTCGATCTGGATGCTGCCGCCCGTGACGCGGTAGCCCTCCAGGTTGCCGCTGTTGAGGATGGGGGTGCCGGTCGTGAGTGTGACGGTGCTGGCGTTGATGAAGCCCCCACCATTGACGGCGATACCGGCCGGGTTGGCGATGACGACCTCGGCCCGCTGACCGGCAACTTCCACAAAGCCGCGCAGCTGACTGGGCGAGCTGGCGTTGACTTCGTTGAGGATGACGCGGGCGCTGTTGCCCGCCAGATTGCCGTTGGCCTGCACCCAGCCGCCGATCTGGGTTTGCACGGCACTGGTGGCGTTGTTGAGGATGACCCCCTGGCTGTGGACGTCGAACTGCTGGTAGACGTTGCGGCTCACGCCCGCAGCGCTGGGGGTCTGGATGTTGACCTGCGTGGTGCCGTTGGCGCTGCTGAGAATCTGAGGGCGCAGCGTGGCTGCAGCGTTCGGGTCGGCAATGACCTGGGCGCGGGCCATGTGACCGGGCGGCAAGGCAGTGAGCAGGGCGCACAGGCTGAGCAGGCTCTTGCGCAGGATGATGCGTGCCGAACCCGGTGTGGCCGCTTCCGTGGCTCCGCCCTGTCGGTGGGCACGTCTTTGCTGTCTGGGGCTTTCATCCGCGCTGCCTTTTCCTGTGTGCGAGGCCGCCACCTCTGCTACCGCCATGATCTGGCCGCGCGCGGCGTTGAAGATGAGACGATGCAGCGAGCGGTTCATGGTCGGGCTCCTTGAAGAGGTGACAGCAGGAAAAAAGGACCAACCCCTGTCGCTTGATTCGTGTCGGCTGACATAGCTCGATGGAGATGGCTTGGGCGTGCAGGGGGTGGTTTGCGAGCGAGCGGGCGCTTAGAACTTGTAGAGCAGCGCCACGCTGAGCAGGTTTTGCGTCGGCTCGGCGGTGGTCAAGGCAGCCGATTTGCTGCCGTAGCGCACGGTTTCGTATTCAACGCGCAACTGGTACCGCGGACTCAGCGCCAGGGACGCACCCACGCCATAGCCCATGCCGGAGAAGTCGATGCTTGACGTGCTGATGGCCGTATCTGTGTATTCAGCGGTGAGCTGGTGATAGCCGATCTTGGCGTAGACCAGGGCCTGGGGATGGAGCCGGTAGCCTGGAGCGACGGACAAGGTCAGGTGGTCCTTGGCCTGGGCCGTCACCCTTTGCGTGCCGTTGAACGTGTAGGTGAATTGGCTGATGTCGGTCTTGCTCAGTCCGTAGGACATACCCAGGGTGGCGACCCATTGCTCCGACAAGGCGAAACCCCAGGAGCCGACCAGGCTGACGGCGCTCTCCGATGCGCTGGTGTTTTGGCCATGGATGGAGCTGACCGAGCTGGTGTAGTCCGTCTTGACGGTCTGGGACTGCACGGCGAGACCGGCGGCGGGTCCCACCCAGGGATTCACGCCCTGCGACCAGGCCGGGCCGCTGGCACATGCCAGGGCTGTTGCTGCGATCAGATGGTGAGGGACTTTCATGCTGGTTTTCCTTCCTTGTGGATGGCCAATGGCCGGTTGAGTAAATAGTGTGCGGGTGTGCCAGCTTGCGCGGCAGCCAGCATGGGGCGCGCCAGCCACCATTGCTGGGCCTGCTCGGCGGTGATGGCGCGACCACGATAGGTCTTGATGCGCAGCCCCCGTTCGTTGCCGCGGTGGTACAGGAAGCGGAAACAGACCTGAGGCAGCAGTTCTCTGCCCAGGGTGTACAGGTCGTGGGCATGTCCGAAGGGCGTGATCCAGTCGATGACCCACATGCGGTCACCACTGCACCAATCGCCGGGCTGCAGGCCGCGCAGTGGGTGGGCGAGGTAGCGGCTTTCCGCTTCTGCGTTCAGATTGGCCCAGCTCAGGTAGGCCACGGGTCGCAGGCCGGTGGCGCTGCGCTCGTGCAGCAGCAGGTACTGGCCCGTCTGGATGGCCGGGAGCAGCAGTTGCTGCAGGGCCTGCAGCGGCAGGGTGCGGTGATCGGGCGATTGCATCCAGAGCCAGGTTACGGCGCCAAAGGCTTCCGCTTCGCTGCGTGGTGGGCGATTCAGGGTGGGGGCGGTGACGAGATCGTTGTCCATCTGTGGCCTACAAGGTCAGGATGAGGTTGAAGCCTGCCGTGGTGTTGTCCGTGCGAAAGCCTTGCGGCTTGTCCAGCGGGGTTCCGACGAACACCTCGTAGCTCAGCTGTCGCCAGGCACCGCGCAGGCCCAGCACGGCACCGGCCAGTTGCTTGCCAGCCAGATTGGCACTGCTGGGGCCGTCGACACAGCCGTAGTCCAGTCCGATGAAGGCAGCGAGCGGTGAGCCTACCGGGAGGGAGGCGCTGAGCTCGTTACGGAGTAGCACGCCGCGTTCGGCACTCAAGACATTGACACCGTCGAAGCCGCGTACGGTGTAGCGTCCGCCAATGGCGAAGCGGTCCTGCGGCGTCAGCGGTGTGAGGTTGTGCTGCCAGCGCAGTAAGGCGCTGTAGCGCGCCTGCGGCAAGTATCGCCAGTCCAGCGGGACCAGCACGCTGAGCTCGGCCAGTGTCAGGCCGAAGCGGGAGGTCCCCGTGCCGCTGGCTTCTTCGGGGGCGGGCAGGGACCCGAAGCCCTTGGTGCCGACCTTGTAGCTCAGGCTGCTATCGACGCTGGCGCCCCCCAGGACGGTTCTGTGCGCCAGCCCTGCTTCCCAGCCGCCGACCACGCGGCGCTGGATCTGCACTTCGGTGTCGTCGATGTAGTTGTTGCTGCGGCGCTGGAAGGCCTTGAGGCTGGCGCTGGTCTTGCCCACCGCCGTGCGGGCAATGACGCGGCTCAGCTTGAGCTCGGTGCTGGCGCTGGTGCCGCTGTAGACATAGGTCTGATTCAGTCCGACGACGCTCTGGTAGTAGCGGTTGCTGCTGTGTGTCAGACCCAGGCTCCAATAGCCCCAGGGCAGGCTGTAGTGCAGCGATTGCCCGCGTGTGCCCCGGTTGCCGTCTTCGCCACCGCCCAGGTCCTGGTTCTGCGTGGCATAGAACAGGTCGTTCAGACCCAGTGGGGCATCCCAGGAGACGGTAGCGCTGCCCTGGTAGACCCCGGTGCCGGGACTGCCGCTGTCGTCTGCGCTCAGCGTCAACCGTAAAGGAAAGCCCTGACGGTGACGTACGACCCAGTCGCTGGTGGCCGGGGACGTGCCCGGTTCGATACGGATGTCGGCTTCGGCCGTGGGCACGCGCTTGAGGTTCTCGAGAGCCTGTTCCAGGTCGCGCAGATTGAGCACCTCACCGGGGCGTGCAGGTGAGGCGCTTGCGAGCACAGGCGGGAGGCTGTGGTCCGTGATCCTGGCCTCCGGAGAGTCCAGTCGCAGCCTCTGAATCCGGCCCGGGATGATGCGTATGCGCAGGCGTCCGCTGCTGAGGTTCTGTGCTTCCACCAGAGCGCGGCTGGTGATGTAGCCCTGCGCCAGCAAGGCAGCTTGCGCCCGCTGTTGCAAGACCGCAATTCCCTGGCTGCCCAGACAGATGCCCGACCGTTGATAGAGCGGGCTGTCTGCGTCGGGCCGGACGGTGACGGTTTGGCCTGTGGCATCCAGATCCGCGCCAGCATCGAGTGCATCGAGCAGCCAGGTGGTCCACCGGGGTGGCAGCTCGACAGAAGGTGCGTCAGGCGTGGTGACATCGGAGGTGGGACCAATCAGATCAATGGCCTGGATGCGAAAGCAGGGGCTCTCGTCGCGGGGCAGACGCGGTGATGCGGCAGCGGCGGGCTGCAATCGGATGTCAGGCGCGCTTTGCAGGCGTAGCCGTTGCTCCTGCTCACGCTCCTGCTGCCGGCGGCTGGCATCGATGCTGCGTAGCTCGGATTCCGTGACCGTGCCCTGCGCACAGGCCAGGCCCATCAGGAGCAGGCCGCATAGACCCGCGAGCAAATGGCGAAGAGCAGTGCCATCACATCCGGGACCGAATGTGATGGCACTGCTCGCACTGATGCCTGTCGTTTGCAACGACTTCCTCCCTGACATTCACGCTTGTTGCGTTGTTAGGAAGGATTGTCAGCCGATTCAGTTTTCGGATGGAGTTACCAGCCGTGATCTTTTTTGTAAGTACTTGTTTTGCATTAGTACATCACTATGCGATGACATAAGCATGCACTTTATGCAGGCCACGTTGCCCCATGCTCCGGCACCAGGGCCCGCCAGCCCAGGCCGTGTTCGATGCGCATGCGCAGCGCGTCGGCGGCGCCGGCTTCGCCGTGGACCACGTAGACCTGGTCCGGTGCCGAGGGCAGGGTGCGCAGCCAGGCTTCGAGCTGGTTGGCGTCGGCGTGGGCCGAGGCGGATTGCAGCTGCACGATTTCGGCCCCCACGCTCACGTCGCGGCCATGGATGCGGACAGAGGGTGCGCCGCTGGACAAGGTAGCACCGCGCGTGCCCGGGGCCTGGTAGCCGGTGAGGATGATCATGTTGCGGTGGTTGCCCGCATAGAGCGACAGGTGGTGCAGCACGCGCCCGCCCGTGGCCATGCCGCTGGCGGCCAGGATGACCATGGGGCCGTGGCGGCGCGCCAGGGCCTTGGACTCGTCGGGCGTGTTGACCATGGTGGCGCTGTGCGTCAGGGCGCGCACGGCACGCGCATCGAGCTTGTGCTCGTCGGGGAAATGCTCGAACAGGTTCGTGGTGTGGATGGCCATGGGGCTGTCGAGGAAGACGGGCAGCTTGGCGGGGATCTCGCCCCGCTGCTTGAGCACGTCGATGGCGTGCAGGATCTCCTGCGCACGCCCGACGGCAAACACTGGCAGCACGGCCACGCCGCCGCGTGCCGCCAGGCGCTGCAGGGCTGGGCCGAGTTCGGCCAGCACATCCTCCTGCGGATGCAGGCGATCGCCGTAGGTCGATTCGATGAGGACGGTGTCTGCCTGTGGCGCGGGGTCGGGTGCGCGCATGAGGAAGTCGTCGCTGCGGCCGAGGTCGCCCGAGAACAGAATGCGTCGGCCCGCGATCTCGAGCAGCAGGCTGGCCGCGCCCAGGATGTGGCCGGCGCGATGGAAGGTGGCGCGGCAGTCGGGCATAGGCTCGAAGCTGCGGCCAAAGTCCACGGGCTTGATCAGGCTCAAGCAGTTCAGCGCGTCCTGGCGTGTGTACAGCGGCAGAGCCGGGGCATGCTTGGAGAAACCGTGCCGGTTGGCGTAGGCTGCGTCCTCTTCCTGGATGTGGCCGCTGTCAGGCAGCAGGATCTTGCACAGCGCCTGCGTGCCCGGCGTGGCCCAGACCTTGCGGTGAAAGCCCTCGCGCGCGAGCAGGGGCAGGTAGCCGCTGTGGTCCAGATGCGCGTGCGTTAGCAGCACCGCGTCGATCTGGTTGGGCGCGACCGGCAGCGGGTTCCAGTTGCGCAGGCGCAGCTGTTTGTAGCCCTGGAACAGGCCGCAGTCGACCAGCAGGGTGTGGCGATCATGGCGCACCAGGTACTTGGAGCCGGTGACGGTGCCAGCGCCGCCGAGGAAGGTGATGGAGACACTCATGGGTGCATGGTAGCGAGGCTGGCCGGCCCCGGCATGACCCAGATCAAAAAAGAAAAGCCGCAAGGGCGGAGGCCCTCACGGCTTTTGCGCAGCGGCATATCGCTCAGCTAAAGAAGCTCTTGAGCCGGTCGGCCCAGCTGCCTTCACCGGGCGAGTGCTTGGCGCCGCCCTTCTTGAGGGATTCGTCCAGCTCGCGCAGCAGTTTGCGCTGGTGCTCGGTCAGCTTGACGGGCGTCTCCACCGTGATGTGGCAGTAGAGGTCACCGGGATAGCTCGAACGCACACCCTTGATGCCCTTGCCACGCAGGCGGAACTGCTTGCCGGTCTGCGTGCCTTCGGGCAGATCGATGGCGGCCTTGCCTTGCAGGGTGGGCACTTCAATCTCACCGCCCAGTGCCGCGGTGACGATGCTGATGGGCACGGCGCAATGCAGGTCATCGCCGTCGCGTTCGAAGATCTCGTGCTTCTTGAGGCGGATCTCGATGTAGAGGTCGCCCGGCGGGCCGCCGTTGGTGCCCGGCTCGCCGTTGCCCGCACTGCGGATGCGCATGCCGTCGTCGATGCCCGCAGGGATTTTCACCTCCAGCGTTTTCTGGCGTTTGATGCGGCCCTGGCCCATGCAGGTGGTGCAGGGATCGGGAATGATCTTGCCCGTGCCGTGGCAGTGCGGGCAGCTCTGCTGCACGCTGAAAAACCCCTGGCGCATCTGCACGGTGCCGGAGCCGTGGCAGGTGCTGCAGGTCTTGGCCTGGGTACCGGGCTTGGCGCCGCTGCCATGGCAGGTGCCGCAGTTGTCCCAGCTCGGGATGCGGATCTGCGCGTCCTTGCCATGGGCGGCCTCCTCCAGCGTGATCTCCATGGCGTACGAGAGGTCGCTGCCGCGATAGACCTGGCGCCCGCCGCGGCCGCGCTGCTGCTGGCCGAACATGTCGCCGAAGATGTCGCCAAACGCCTCGGCAAAACCACCGCCGAAGCCGTCGGCCGGGCCGCCGCGCATGTTCGGGTCCACGCCAGCGTGCCCGTACTGGTCATAGGCGGCGCGCTTCTGCGCGTCCGAGAGCATCTCGTAGGCCTCCTTGGCCTCCTTGAATTTTTCCTCGGCCGTCTTGGCGCTGTCCCCCTGGTTGCGGTCAGGGTGGTGCTTCATCGCCAGCTTGCGATAGGCCTTCTTGATCTCCTCCTCGGAGGCGTTCTTGGGCACGCCCAGGATTTCGTAAAAGTCTCTTTTGTTGGCCATGTTCTTTAACTTCCAGAGCAGGAACGCCGCGCTGACCTTACCGTGGGGTAAGCGTCGAGCGCGGCGCGTTGAGGCGGCGTCAGACGTCCGGCATCAACCCTTCTTCACTTCCTTGACCTCGGCGTCCACCACATTGTCGTCGGCAGGACGGCTGGCCTGCGCCTGCTCGGCGCCCGGGGCGCCTCCCGCCGCACCGGCGGCGGCAGCAGCAGCCTGCTGCTCGGCGTAGAGTTTCTCGCCCAGCTTCTGGCTGGCCAGCATCAGGGCCTCGGTCTTGGACTCGATGGCGGCCTTGTCCTCGCCCTTGATGGCTTCTTCCAGCTCCTTGGCGGCAGCCTCGATCTTGTCCTTTTCACCGGCTTCGAGCTTGTCGCCATGTTCGGCCAGGCTCTTGCGCACGCTGTGCACCGTCGCATCGGCCTGGTTGCGGGCCTGCACCAGTTCCAGACGCTTCTTGTCTTCGGCGGCATTGAGCTCGGCGTCCTTCACCATCTGCTGGATCTCCTCCTCGGACAGGCCCGAGTTGGCTTTGATGGTGATCTTGTTTTCCTTGCCGGTGGCCTTGTCCTTGGCGCCCACGTGCAGGATGCCGTTGGCGTCGATATCGAAGGTCACCTCGATCTGCGGCAGGCCGCGGGGCGCCGGAGCGATGCCCTCGAGATTGAATTCGCCCAGCAGCTTGTTGCCGGTGGCCATCTCGCGCTCGCCCTGGTAGACCTTGATGGTCACGGCCGGCTGGTTGTCGTCGGCGGTGGAGAAGGTCTGCGCAAACTTGGTCGGGATGGTCGTGTTCTTGGCGATCATCTTGGTCATCACGCCACCCAGGGTCTCGATGCCCAGCGAGAGCGGGGTGACGTCGAGCAGCAGCACGTCCTTGCGGTCACCGGACAGCACTTGGCCCTGGATGGCAGCGCCCACGGCCACGGCTTCGTCGGGGTTCACGTCCTTGCGCGGCTCCTTGCCGAAGAACTCCTTGACCTTGTCCTGCACCTTGGGCATGCGGGTCATGCCGCCGACCAGGATCACGTCCTGGATGTCGCTCACGGAGACGCCGGCGTCCTTGATGGCCGTGCGGCAGGGGGCGATGGTGCGCTCGATCAGTTCTTCCACCAGGCTTTCCAGCTTGGCGCGGGTGAGCTTGATGTTCAGGTGCTTGGGACCCGAGGCATCGGCCGTGATGTAGGGCAGGTTGATGTCGGTGGCGGCCGAGCTGGAGAGCTCGATCTTGGCCTTCTCGGCGGCTTCCTTCAGACGCTGCAAGGCGAGCACGTCCTTGGTCAGGTCCACGCCCTGTTCCTTCTTGAACTCGCCGATGATGTAGTCGATGATGCGCTGGTCGAAGTCTTCGCCGCCCAGGAAGGTGTCGCCGTTGGTGGACAGCACCTCGAACTGCATCTCGCCGTCGACGTCGGCGATCTCGATGATGGAGATGTCGAAGGTGCCTCCGCCCAGGTCATAGACGGCGATCTTGCGGTCACCCTTGCCGCCCTTGTCCAGGCCGAAGGCCAGGGCCGCGGCGGTGGGCTCGTTGATGATGCGCTTGACGTCCAGGCCGGCAATACGGCCGGCATCCTTGGTGGCCTGTCGCTGGGCGTCGTTGAAGTAGGCCGGCACGGTGATGACGGCCTCGGTCACGGGCTCGCCCAGGTAGTCCTCGGCGGTCTTTTTCATCTTGCGCAGGATGTCGGCGCTGACCTGCTGGGCCGAGATCTTCTTGCCGCGCACTTCCACCCAGGCATCGCCGTTGTCGGCAGCCACGATGCTGTAGGGCATCAGGTCGATGTCCTTCTGCACTTCCTTCTCGGTGAACTTGCGGCCGATCAGGCGCTTGATCGCGTAGAGGGTGTTCTTGGGGTTGGTGACCGCCTGGCGTTTGGCCGAGGCGCCGACCAGCACTTCGCCGTCTTCCTGGTAGGCCACGATGGACGGGGTGGTGCGCGCGCCTTCCGCGTTCTCGATCACCTTGGTGCTGTTGCCTTCCATGATGGCGACGCAGCTGTTGGTGGTACCGAGGTCGATGCCGATGATTTTGCCCATGTTCTTACTCCTGAGATGCTTGGAAATTCGGATGTGCCGTAGGTGTGGATAACTTTCCGGCTTTCAAGTCTTTATTTGGGCGCCGCCACGGTCACCAGAGCCGGGCGCAGCACGCGGTCGGCAATGGTGTAGCCCTTCTGCAGCAGGCTGACCACGGTGTTGGCTTCCTGCTCGGCCGGCACCATGCTGATGGCCTGGTGCTGGTGCGGGTCGAACTTGGTGCCTGGGGCGGGGGCGATGGGCATGACCTTGTTGCGCTCCAGCGCAGCGGTCAGCTGGCGCAGCGTCGCCTCGGCGCCCTCCCGGATCTGTTCGGGGGTGGCGTCCTTGATCACCAGGCCGGCCTCCAGGCTGTCGCACACGGGCAGCAGGCTCTCGGCGAAGGACTCGACGGCAAACTTGCGGGCCTTGCTGATTTCGTCTTCGGCGCGACGGCGGGCATTCTCGGCCTCGGCCTTGGCGCGCAGGAATTGGTCGGCCAGCTCGGCGCTCTTGGCCTTGAGCTCGGCCAGTTCGGCCTGGACCTGGGTCAGGGGATCGGCGGGGAGGCCTTCGGGGGCGGCGCCCGGGGCCTCTTCAGGCAGGGGGGTGGCTTGCGGTTCGGACATGTTCTGGGGGAAATGAGGAGTCAGCGGCCCAGATGGGGGCGGGGTCGGCCGGTTCAAGAGGCCGATCGGAGCCGGCCGCTGCGGCGGCCGGGCAGGGGCTCAGCCGGCCAGGGCCAGCAGCTCGACTTCGAACTTCAGCGTGGCGTTGGGCGGGATCACGCCGCCGGCGCCGCGGGCACCATAGCCCAGGCTGGCGGGGATGATGAGCACGCGGGTGCCGCCGATCTTCATGCCGGCCACGCCCTCGTCCCAGCCGCGGATCACCATGCCGGCGCCGAGCGAAAACTGGAAGGGGTCGTTGCGGTCCTTGCTGGAGTCGAACTTGGCGCCTTGCACGCCGTCGTTCCAGAGCCAGCCGGTGTAGTGGACGGTCACGTCCTGGCCGCGGGTGGCTTCGGCGCCGGTGCCGGGCACGGTGTCTTCGTACTGCAGACCGGAGGGGGTGGTGACGATGGCCATGGCATGGTCCTTCTTGCTACTGTTTTGATAGCTGGCGATGCCGGTCGCGAAGACCGGGCACCAGTGGGCGAAGGACGGATTATGCCAGCGGGGTCAGCGCGCCTTGCGCGCCTGGCTGGCCATCCATTTGCTGGCGAAGGCGGGCAGTTCGCCCAGGCGGCGCGTCAGTTCGGCGCCGCTGGTGGTGAGCAGATAGCCCTCGTTGCCGTGGTTGAGCAGACCGGCTTCGCGCAATTCCTTGATCCGGGTGTTCAGGGTGTTGGGAGTGATGCCGCCCACGCTGTCCTGCAGCAGACGGAAGGTCTGGGCGTGGCCGTCACGCAAGGCCCACAGCACGCGCATCGCGTAGCGGCACTCCAGCAGAGCCAGCAACTGGCCGATGGCGGCATTTTCCTTGTAGCTCATTCAGCAGCACTCCTTGGTGCGCCGCCTGCGGTGCGGCTGGCGCGTCCTCCCCGGGCCGGTCCCCACGGGGCCCGGCGAAGGCGGACTATAGCGCAGATTTTCGACTGCTACAAGATTAATAGCTGATAGGCCCCCCCGTATCTACCCTGACGCGCGGTCTCGCGTCAAGGCTGTGAACTTTTGCATCAAATGTAGATTTTTCTGAGCAGCTGCATGAGCGTCTTGCGCTCGGTCTGGCTGAGGCGGGATGTGGCGGCGTCTTCCAGCTCGGAGGCCGTGAGCTCGGCCTGCTTGACCAGCTTGCGCCCGGCCGGCGTGAGGTGCAGGCCCATGGCCCGGCCATCGTGCGGGTGCGGGCGGCGGGTGATCACTTCGCGCCGCTGCAGCTGGTTGATCATGCCGACCAGGTTGGGCGGCTGGATGTTGAGCGTGCTGCAGAGCTGGCGTGAGGTGATGCCCGGGTTGTGGGCGATCAGCGAGAGCACCGAAAACTCGACCGGCTTGAGGCCGTACACCGCCATATTGCGCAGGAAGGCGTCGACGATGACCAGCGTGGCTCGGCGGGCGTTGTAGCCGACCAGGCCCTCCAGGTAGCTGGTGTCGACCTGTTCAACGGCGGTGTCGGGAGCGGGCTTGCGGGTGACCATGGTTTAGGGCGGGGTGGTTCCGGTTTCCGGGATTTGCTGTTCGATGATCTGCAGGCGCAGGGCGAATTCTGGCAGCACCCAGTCTCGCAGCGCGCGCGCCGGTGCCTGCCCGTCTGGCTGGGCGGCACCGATGCGTGCGCCGGCCCAGCCCAGCAGGGCCAGGGCCAACGCCTGCAGAAAGTCGTCGGCGACCCAGTAGGGCAGCTGGGCGTGTCCGGCCGCCGCCTGGCTCAGGCGGCCAGCGACGGCGCGCAACTGGTCAAAGCGCTGCCCTACCTCGGCGGGCAGCGGACCTTCGGCGCCCAGGCTGTCCAGCAGCGCGCCCAGGGCCGCACCGCCGTCGGGCAGCACCTTGCGGATGAGCAGGTCGATGGCCTGGATCTCGTTGGTGCCCTCGTAGATCATGGTCACGCGCGCGTCGCGCACGATCTGCCTGATGCCCCATTCGCGGACATAGCCGTGGCCACCGAAGACCTGCAGGCAGTCGCTGGCCCCCAAAAAGCCCTGGCGGGTCCAGGCGGCCTTGAGCACGGGCGTGACCAGACTGCACCAGCGCTGGGCCGCGTCGCGCCGTGCCGCATCGGGGTGGTGCTTGATGACATCGAGCTCGATGGCCGTGCGATAGGCCAGCAGGCGGCCGCCGTCGATCCAGGCGCGCTGGGTGTGCAGGATGCGCTGGATGGCCGGGTGGTCCTGGATCAGGCTGGTCTCGCTGGCGCCGGGGGCGCGCATCTGGCGCCGTTCGGCGGCGTAGGCGCTGGCTTTCTGCCAGGCGGTTTCGAGCAGGGCGATGCCCTGCAGACCCACGTGCAGGCGCGCCGCGTTCATCATCACGAACATGGCGTTGAGGCCCTTGCCGAGCTCACCCACGAGCCAACCCGTCGCCGCCTCGAAGCGCAGCACGCAGGTGGGGCTGCCATGCAGGCCCATCTTCTCCTCGATGCGCTCGCAGTGCACGCCATTGCGCGCGCCGTCGGGCAGCACCTTGGGCGCGAGGAACAGCGAGAGGCCCTTGGGGCCGGGCGGGGCATCGGGCAGGCGAGCGAGCACCAGGTGCACGATGTTGTCGGTGAGGTCGTGCTCGCCACCCGAAATGAAGATCTTGCCGCCCGAGACGCGGTAGCTGCCGTCGGCCCGCGGCACGGCTTTCGTGCGCACCAGGCCCAGGTCGCTGCCGGCATGGGCTTCGGTAAGGCACATCGTCGCCAGCCATTCGCCGGAGGCGATCTTTTCCAGATAGCGCGCCTTGAGTTCCTCGCTGCCGTGGTGCTTGAGGCACTCGTAGGCACCGTGCAGCAGGCCCGGTGCCATGGTCCAGCCGTGGTTGGCGGCGCTGAGCATCTCGTAGAGCACGGCCTCCAGCACGGCCGGCAGGCCCTGGCCGCCGTCTTCGGGCGCGCAAGCGAGTGCGGGCCAGCCGGCTTGCCAGAAGGCCTGGTAGGCGGTGCGAAAACCCGGGGGCATGGTGACCTGGCCGGCCTCGAAGCGCGCGCCGGTCTCGTCGCCCACGCGCTGCAGCGGGGCAATCTCGCTGGCCACGAACTTACCGGCTTCCTCGAGTACCTGCTGCATCAGCGCCGCATCGACTTCGGCAAAGGGCGGCAGGGCCTGCAACTGTTGCGGGGCCTGGAGCACGCCGAAGAGCAGGCGTTGGATGTCTTCGAGGCGGGGTTGGTAGTCCATGGGTGCGGTCGGGCTGGCGATTGTGCGAAGCGGAGGAAGAACAAGCCCCCTGCGGCTACGGCGGCAGAGGGCTTGGAGCCGGGCGGGTCAGGACGACCCCCCGGTGGTCAGGACGCTCAGGATTCGGCCGTGAAGCCCACCTTCTTCACCAGCGGACCCCAGCGCTTGAACTCGGACTCCAGCGAGTTGCGCATCTCCTGCGGCGTGCTGCCGCCCGAGGCGACCAGGCCCACATTGGACAGGCCGTCGATCACGCCTTGGTCCCGCAGCGCGGCACGGATGGCGGCGTTGGCCTCGCCGAGGACGCTGGCCGGCGTCTTGGCCGGAGCGAAGAAGCCGAACCATTCCTCGGCCACGATCTCGGGGTAGCCGAGTTCGGCGAAGGTCGGGGCATCGGGGGCGGCCACGCGCTTGGGCGCGGAGACCGCCAGGATGCGCAGCTTGCCGGCACGGGCGTGGGCCAGCGAATCGCCCGTGGGCGTCACGCAGGCGGCGATCTGGCCGCCCACGGTGTCGTTGACGGCCGGCAGCGAACCGCGGAAGGCGATGTGCTGGAAGGTGATGCCGGCGTTGATGCCGAACAGCGAACCGACAAAGTGCGGCATGGAGCCCGCGCCCGGGGAGCCGAAGCTGGATTTCTCGGGGTTGGCCTTGGCCCAGGCGACAAAGTCCTGCAGGGTCTTGACGCTTTCGGGTACCAGCGGGCCGATGGCCAGCGCGAAGATCATCTGCGCACCGATGGAAATGGGCGCGAAGTCAGCCATCGTGTAGTTCATCTTGCTGTACACGTGGGGGTAGATGGTCAGGGCCGAGGCCTGTGCCAGCGTGAGAACCGAGCCGTCGGCCGGCGAGCCCTTGAGCGTCTCCAGAACGATGCGGCCGCCTGCGCCGGGCTTGTTCTCGACCACGGCGTTGTTGCGGGCGTAGGGCGTGCCGCCCAGCTTGTCGGCCACGCGGCGGGCCAGGCTGTCGCCCGCGCTGCCGGCGGGGAAGCCGTAGTAGATCCGGGGCTGGGCGATCTGGGCGAAGGCGGCCAGAGGCTGCAGGGCGGCCAGGGCGGCCAGGGCGGTGGCGCTGGCAGCGGCTTGAACGAAGGTACGGCGTTGCATCATGGTTTGTCTCCTGTGCAGTGGTTGGTGGTGGGAACGGGAACGGAAAACAGTGTCGGGGTTCTAGCGCGGTGCCATGCGCAGCGCGCCGTCAAGGCGGATCACCTCGCCGTTGAGGTGGCCGTTGCTCACGAAATGGGCCGCGAGCTGGGCGAACTCCTCGGGATGGCCCAGGCGCTTGGGGAAGGGGATGGAGGCGGCGAGTGAGGCTTGCACCTCCTCAGGCAGTTCCTTCATGAGTGGCGTGGCGAAGAGGCCCGGCGCCACGGTACAGACGCGGATGCCGTGCTGGGCCAGGTCGCGCGCCATGGGCAGGGTCATGCCGACCAGGCCACCCTTGGACGCGCTGTAGGCCTGCTGACCGACCTGTCCGTCGAAGGCCGCGACCGAGGCCGTGAACATCATCACGCCGCGTTCACCATCTTCCAGCGGATCGAGCTTCACGCAGGCGGCCGCGAAGAGCCGGCTGATGTTGTAGCTGCCGATCAGGTTGACGTTGACCACGCGGGCGAAGTCCTCCAGTGGCGCGGGCTGGCCGTCTTTGCCGACGATGCGTTTGGCGGTCCCGATGCCGGCGATGTTCATGAGGATGCGCGCCGGTCCGTGGGCGGCAGCAGCCTTGGCCAGTGCCGCGGTGACGCTGTCGGTGCTGGTGATGTCGCAGGCGCACGCCACACCGCCGATGTCGGCAGCGACTTTTTCGGCCAGCACGGCGTTGACGTCGAGCACGGCCACCTTGGCGCCGAGACGCGCGAGCTCACGCGCCGTGGCTTCGCCCAGGCCGGAGGCGCCGCCGGTGACGAGTGCTGCTTGTCCTTGAATCTTCATGGTGTGCTTATGCCTGCGGTTGAAGAATGCCGGGGGCGCTGCCATCGTGCAGCGCCTGCACGAGCGCATCGCGGTGTTTGAGCACGGCACGCTGGTTGATCGAACCCTTGTCGGTGACCTCGCCCTTGTCGATCGAGGGCGGCTCGGCCAGCAGCAGGGCGCGGGCGATGCGGTTGGCACTGCCGGTGGCCTGGCGGGCCAGCTCGTTGAGCACGGCCTGGAAGCGGTCGCGCACCGGGGCGCTGGCCAGCACATCGGCCCAGGGGGCATCGGCGGGCAGGCCGCTGACGCTGCGGCAGGCCGGCGAGGGGAAGATCAGCGCACCGACTTCCTTCATGTTCAGGCCGGTGAGCACCACGTCCTGCACATAGGGTGCGCCGGTCACGATGACCTTGGCCCGCATCGGCCCCACGCTCACGAAGGTGCCGGTGGAGAGTTTGAAGTCCTCGGCGATGCGGCCGTCGAACTTGAGGCCCCGATGGATGTCGTTCGGATCGATCCACTGCACGGCGTCGCCGGTACAGAGATAGCCCTCCTCGTCGAAGGCCTCGCGCGTGGCCTGCTCGGAACGCCAGTAGCCCGGGGTGACGTTGGGGCCCTTGTAGCGCACCTCGGTCTTGCCGTCGACGTCGACGAGCTTGAGCGTCATGCCGGGCACGGGCGTACCGATGTCACCGGCTTTCACATTGGGGCTGTTGGTGAACATGGCCGAGGGCGCGGACTCGGTCATGCCCAGACCGGTGGCCATCACGATGCGCTCGCCCACTTCGGCCTCGGCGGTCTGGTGCAGGCTGTCCCAGACCGGCTGGGCCAGGCCCGCGCCCGAGTAGAAGAACATGCGCACGCGAGACAGCAGCTTCTTGCGCAGCACCTCGTCGTTCTTCATGGCCTGGGCGATCATCTCGAAGCCCGTGGGCACGTTGAAGTACAGCGTGGGCGCGATCTCGCGCAGGTTGCGCAGGGTCTCGCCGATGAGGGCGGCGGTGGGTTTGCCGTCATCGATGTAGAGCGTGCCGCCGTGCATCAGCGTCAGGCCCACATTGTGGTTGCCGCCGAAGGTGTGGTTCCAGGGCAGCCAGTCCACGAAGATGGGCGGGGCCTCGGCGATCACCGGCATGGACAGGGTGATCTGCTGCAGGTTGGCGCACCACATGCGGTGGGTGTTGATCACCGGCTTGGGCATCTTGGTCGAGCCCGAGGTGAAGAGGAACTTGGCGATGGTGTCGGGACGCACGGCATGCATGGCCGCGTCCACCGAGGGGGCGGCCGCCGTGTCGCGCAGCGTAGCAAAGGGGGTGGTCTGGCGGCCTTCGATGCTGCCCTGGGCCAGCACCACCTCGACATCGGCGCCTACGGTCGCCTGGATCGCCTTGCCGTAGCGCGCGCCATCGGCGGCGTAGACCAGGCCGGGCGTGAGTGTGGCCAGCACGTGCTTGAGCTTGTCGTAGTCCTGGCTGACCGTCGCGTAGGCCGGCGAGACCGGACAGTAGGGGATGCCGGCGTAGATGCAGCCCAGCGAGAGCAGGGCGTGTTCCAGCGTGTTCTCGCTCAGGATGACCACCGGGCGCTCGGCGCTGAGTTGGCGGTCCAGCAGGGCCTGGCCGACGCGGCGCGCGGCGTCCAGCGCCTGCGCGTAACTGATGTGCTGCCAGTCGCCGGTGCGGCCTTCGCCGAGTTGCGCGCGGCGGGCCATGAAGCTGCGCTCCGGTTCCGTTTCGGCCCAGTGGACCAGGAAGTCGCTCAGGCGGCGCGCATAGGCGCCCAGCGGGAGCTCGGCCTGCACGTAGCGGGTGCCGGGGGCGCCTTCGCGCACGGTCACGCGGGTCACGCCAAAGGGCACGGGGCGGTAGCGCGGGGAGGTCTTGTTCGTCTCGCTCATGGGTGGTGTCGTATCAGGAGAGAGGTCAGCCCTTGCTGACCTTGGCGGCCTTGCCATCGAGGAAGGCGCGTACGCGTTGTTTGGCCTCGGGCGCGCTCTGGGCGATGGCGGCCATCATGGCTTCGGTCAGGAAGCCCTGGTCGGCCGGCTGCTCGGCGATACGCGGCAGGGCGTGGATCAGGGCGTAGTTGGTCAGGGGCGCGTTCTCTGCGACGCGAGCGGCCAGCTCGAAGGCCTTGTCGAAAGCGGTTCCCTGAGGCACGAGGTATTGGGCAAAGCCCACCTTCTCCCCGTCGACAGCGTTGTAGACGCGGCCGGTCAGCATCATGTCCGTCATGCGTGCGGCGCCGATCAGGCGCGGGATGCGCACCGCGCCGCCGCCACCCACGAAGATGCCGCGCGAGCCCTCGGGCAGGGCATAGAAGGTGGACTCGTCGGCCACACGGATATGACAGGCGCTGGCCAGTTCCAGCCCGCCGCCGACCACCGCACCATGCAGCGCGGCGATGACGGGCACCGGGCCGTACTGCACCTGCTCGAGCGCGGCATGCCACATGCGCGAGTGGTGCAGGCCCTGGCCGGCATCGCGTTCTTTCAGCTCGCTCAGGTCCAGACCGGCGCAGAAGTGATCGCCCTCGCCGTCGATGACGGCGGCGCGCACGCCCTCCGGCATGTTCTCGAACAGCTGGCGGATGGCCAGGATCAGGCCGTCGTTGAGGGCGTTGCGCTTGGCGGGCCGGGTGAGGCGGATGACGGCGATTTCCTGGTGTTCGCCGCGGCGCTCGAAGTGAAGGTCAGGGTTGTTCATCTTGCGTTTCTTTCGGGAATCGATTATGGTTATGAAATATAACCAGTTCAAGCAAGCTCTGCCTGCTTTTCATCAGTGTTTACCCTAGGCGGTTTGCCGGGGCAGCCTCAGTCCGGAGACGGTCATGGACCACAAGAACCTCATCGCCATCGACGTGCACACGCACGCCGAAGTCAGCTGCTGGAACCCTTTTGACAACTACGGCGAGGAGTACGACCGCGCGGCGGACAAGTACTTCCGATCCAACCGCCGGCCGACGATCGCCGAGACCATCGCCTATTACCGCGAGCGCAAGATCGGCCTGATCATGTTCACGGTGGACAGCGAGTCCAATCTGGGCCGCCGCCGCATCCCGAACGAGGAGATCGCCGAGGCGGCCAAGGCCAACAGCGACATGATGATGGCCTTCGGCAGCGTCGATCCGCACAAGGGCAAGATGGGCGCACGCGAGGCGCGCCGCCTGATCGAGGAACATGGCGTCAAGGGTTTCAAGTTCCATCCGACGGTGCAGGGCTACCACCCCTACGACAAGATGGCCTGGCCCATCTACGAGGTGATTGCCGAATACAAGCTGCCGGCCATCTTCCACACCGGCCACAGCGGCATCGGCAGCGGCATGCGCTGCGGCGGCGGGCTGCGCCTGGAGTACAGCAACCCCATGCACCTGGACGACGTGGCCATCAGTTTTCCGGACATGCAGATCGTCATGGCCCACCCCAGCTTCCCCTGGCAGGACGAGGCACTGTCGGTCGCCACGCACAAACCCAATGTCTGGATCGACCTCTCCGGCTGGAGCCCCAAGTACTTCCCCAAGCAGCTCGTGCAGTACGCCAACACCCTGCTCAAGGACCGCGTCCTGTTCGGCTCCGACTACCCCCTGATCACGCCCGAGCGCTGGATGAAGGATTTCGAGGAGGCCGGCTTCAAGCCTGAGGTGATGCCCGGCATCCTCAAGGGCAACGCGGTGCGCCTGCTGGGTCTGGCGCCCTGAGCCCGGGCCTGCTTGTCAGGCCTGTGCGGACCTGCTAAGGTTCCCGCCCATTCCCTGGAGGCGGCCATGATCAGCAATTTCGAGCAGGTCCACAACTACTACGAACGCCTCGTGTTCGAAGAGGTGTTGCGCCGCGCCGCCAAGCGCCCGGACCTGATGCCCGATGCCCTGGCAGACATCGCCTGCGTGGCACTCAACCGCCTGCCGGCGCGCTACGTGCGCCACGACGTGGACCTGATGTTCTACCTGACCGAGCACGAGCGCCATGCCATCGAGCTCTCGCTGGCGGCCGCGATCGACTTCGCCTTCACCTACGTGACCGAGCGCCTGGCGCGGGTTGCTACGGCCTGAACGAGGCTGCACGCAGCCTCGTTCAACTCCATTTCAGGCGCGGCCCCAGACTTCCTGGGCCGTCTCGATCACCAGGCGCAGCTTGGCGCGCTGGTCTTCCACCGCGATGTCGTTGCCGTGCACGGTGCTGGAGAAGCCACACTGGGGCGAGAGGCAGAGCTGCTCCAGGGGCACGTACTTGGCGGCTTCGTCGATGCGGCGCTTGAGATCGTCCTTGGATTCGAGCTTGCCGAACTTGGTGGTCACCAGGCCCAGCACCACGATCTTGCCCGGGGCGAGGAAGCGCAGGGGACGGAAGTCGCCGCTTCGGTCGTCGTCGTACTCCAGGAAGTAGGCGTCCAGGTTCATCTCCTTGAGCAGGGCCTCGGCCACGGGCTCGTAGTTGCCCGAAGCGGCATGCGTGCTCTTGAAGTTGCCGCGGCACAGGTGCATGGCCAGGGTCATGCCGGCCGGCTTCTGCGCCACGACCTTGTTGATGAACTTGGCATAGCGGTGCGGCAGCTCGTTGGGATCGTCGCCGCGCTGACGGGCGGCTTCGCGCATCTTCTCGTCGCACAGAT
Source organism: Hylemonella sp. (assembly GCA_046299695.1). Classification (GTDB taxonomy): domain Bacteria; phylum Pseudomonadota; class Gammaproteobacteria; order Burkholderiales; family Burkholderiaceae_C; genus Hylemonella. The sequence continues at coordinate 167,505 of JBKBHP010000003.1, read as the reverse complement.
AGGCCAGGTTGGTGTCGTCCATCTGCACATAGGTGCAGCCGGCCGCGGCCAGGCTGCGCAGTTCGTCGCCATAGGCCTTGGCCACGTCGTCGTAGAAGGTAGGCTCGAGCTCAGGGTAGTGCTCCTTGCTGATGCCGGCGCGGCCGCCGCGGAAGTGCAGCATGGTGGGCGAGGGGATGGTGACCTTGGCCACGCTGCCACGGCCCGGAGCGATCTGGCTCTTGAGGTACTGGAAGTCGGCGAGCTGGATGTCCTTGACGTGGCGCACCTTGTCGATCACGCGCATCACGGGCGGGGCCAGCTCCTTGGTGCCATCGGGCTTGACGATGGTGACCGGGATGTCGGTCTTGACGCCGCCGATCTGCTCCAGGAAGTCAACGTGGAAGTAGGTGCGGCGGAACTCGCCGTCGGTGATGCTCTGCAGACCCACGTCTTCCTGGAACTTCACGATCTCGGTGATGGCCCGGTCCTCGACCTTGCGCAGCTGCTCGGCCGTGATCTCCCCCTTGGCCTTCTGCTCACGGGCTTCCAGCAGGTACTTGGGGCGCAGGAAGCTGCCGACGTGGTCGGCGCGGAAGGGCGGGGTGGTGCGTAGCGTCATGGGGATCTCCTGTGTCTTGGGCTGAGGATCGGCCGCTGTGGGAACGTCATTCAGGATGCGGATTATGGACCAGTTATCACAGCATGGCATATCACGCAGAATGATTTTGCGCTGGCTCCCGTCCTGTCCCGGTCGCACACTCATCGCGGCGGCTGCCGGCTGAGCGCGCCGCCCTCCCGATGGAAAGAAAAGGAAGACAGATGCAGTTGAGACAGACCCTGGCCCGCTGGGCAGCAGGCGTGGCGCTGGGGGTGATGCTGGCGCTGCCCCAGGCGGCCCGGGCGCAGGACATCGTGGTCGGTCAGGTGGGGCCGTTCACCGGCTTGCCGGCACCCGATGCGCCGCAGCTCAACCAGGGCGCCAAGGCCTACTTCGCCCAGCTCAACAAGGCGGGGGGTATCAACGGGCGCAAGGTGGTGTTCTTCGAACTCGACGACACCTACAGGCCCGATGGCTTTGTCGCCAGCTTCGAGCAGGCCATGCAGCGCAAACCGGTGGCGCTGATTTCTCCTGTCGGCTCGGCCTCGCTGCAGCGCATGTTTGCCGACAAGCTGCTCGACAAGCACGACGTCGTCGTCATGAACGCCGTGCCCGGCGCGGAACCCTTCCGCAGCCCCGGTCATCCGCGCCTGTTTCATGTCCGGGCCGGCGACAAGCAGCAGATCGAGAAGATCGTGAACCACGCCCGCACGCTGGGCATCGTCAAGATCGCGGTGATGCACCAGGATATTCCCATGGGCACCGGTGGGATCAAGGTGGTGGCCGATGAGGCAGCCCGCCTGACCGGCATGGAGATCAAGGGCTTTCAGTCCCCCTACAAGCCCGAGGACATGGCCCGTGCGGCTCAGGACGTGTTCAATCACAATCCCCAGGGCGTGATCGTGATCGGTGCGCCGCCCTTCAGCGCCGGCGGCGTGGCCGCCTTGCGCAAGGCCGGGGTCACGCAGTCCATCTTCATCCTGGCCGACACCGCGCCTGGCATGCTGGCCAGAGTCGCGGGTGCGGATCTGGCGCGTGGCGTCGGTATCTCCCAGATCTACCCGAACCCCAATGGCCGCACCAAGACTCTGGTGCGGGAGTTTCAGCTGGCCATGCAGGCGGCCCATCCGGAGATCACGAGCTATGCGGCCTTCCATATGGAGGGCTATCTCTCGGCGCGCATCCTGGGGGAGGGTCTCAAGCGCATCCGGGGCGAGATCAGCCCGGCGGCCCTGGCCAGGAGCCTGCAAGCCATGGGCGAGATCGACTTCGATGGCTATCGCATCGACTTCTCCAAGGGCAATGTGGGCAGCCGCTTTGTGGACATCGCCGTCATGGATCACGAGGGGCGCTTGCGCTATTGATACGCTACGGCCTGAGCCCCGACCGGTCCGGCGTTGTGCCCGACCGGTTTTTTCTTGTCTGGGCAGGGTTAAGATATTTCAAACCGTTATATCTATCAGTCCGGAATTTGACTTGCGCATGATTCGGTTTGAGGCGAAAGTAACGCACCTTCGCGTACACGTACAGGTCGCTCCTGCGCGTTCCCGGACCGGGTGCGTGGAGTGATAACACCTATTTAGGAGTCTTTCATGAAAAAGCGAGTGTTTCTGAGCGCGTCCGCGCTGGCGTTGGCAGCGCTGTCTTCCACGGCCGTGCTGGCCCAGGACAATACCTTCAAGATCGGCCTGATCCTGCCCATGACCGGTCAGCAGGCGTCCACCGGCCGACAGATTGAGGCCGCGGCCAAGCTCTACATGGCCCAGAACGGCGACACCGTCGGCGGCAAGAAGGTGCAGCTGATCATCAAGGATGACACGAGCGTGCCTGACGTGACCAAGCGTCTGGCCCAGGAACTGGTCGTGAACGACAAGGTCAATGTGCTGGCCGGCTTCGGCATCACGCCCTCGGCCTTCGCCACCGCGCCCATCGCCACCCAATCCAAGACCCCGATGGTCGTGATGGCCGCCGGCACCTCCAGCATCACCCAGTCCTCGCCCTACATCGTGCGCACCAGCTTCACGCTGGCCCAGTCCTCGGTCGCCATGGCCGACTGGACCACGAGCAAGGGCGGCATCAAGAAGGTCGTGACCCTGGTCAGCGACTACGGCCCGGGCCACGATGCCGAGAAGTTCTTCAAGGACCGTTTCATCTTCAACGGCGGCACGGTCATCGAGTCGCTGCGCGTGCCCATGCGCAACCCCGACTTCGCCCCCTTCCTGCAGAAGGTGCGTGACGCCAAGCCCGACGCGCTCTTCGTCTTCGTGCCCTCGGGCGCCGGCGCCGCCGTGATGAAGCAGTTCCTCGAGCGTGGCATGGACAAGGCTGGCATCAAGCTGATCGGCCCGGGCGACATCACCGACGACGACCAGCTCAACGACATGGGCGACGGCGCCCTGGGCGTGGTGACGGCGCACTTCTACTCGGCTGCCCACCCCTCGGCCACGAACAAGAAGTTCGTCGAGGCCTTCAAGAAGGCCAACAAGGGCATGCGCCCGAACTTCATGGCCGTTGGCGGCTATGACGGCATGCGCGTGATCTACGAAGCGCTCAAGGCCACCAAGGGCCAGGGCGGTGGCGATGCCCTGCTGGCGGCCATGAAGGGCCAGGTCTGGGAGAGCCCGCGCGGCCCCATGTTCATCGACGCGCAGACCCGTGACGTGGTGCACAACATCTACCTGCGCAAGGTCGAGAAGCAGGGTGGCGAGCTGTTCAACGTCGAGTTCGACGTCATCAAGGACGTCAAGGACCCCGGCAAGACGAAATAAGCGGACCACCATGGGCGCCACCCCTCAGGGTGGCGCCCATGTTTTTTGTCCTGACCTGAACCCCATACGCCATGTTGACGATCCTCTTTGATGGCATTGCCTACGGCATGCTGCTTTTCATCCTGGCGGTCGGCCTGTCCGTCACCATGGGCCTGATGAACTTCATCAACCTGGCCCACGGCGCCTTCGCCATGGTTGGTGGTTACATGACCATCATCCTGATGCAGCGCATGGATGTGCCTTTCCTGCTCTGCCTGCCCATCGCCTTCATCGGCGTGGCGCTGATCGGCGCCGTGCTCGAGCGCACGCTGTACCGGCCCATGTACAGCAAGCCGCACCTGGAGCAGGTGCTGTTCTCCATCGGTCTGACCTTCATGGCCGTGGCGGCCATGGACTACTTCATGACCTCCAGCCAGCAGATCATCCAGCTGCCCGAGTGGCTCAAGGGCCGCACCGAGATCGGCGAGGGGGACTGGATGCTGGGCATGGGGCATTACCGTCTCTTCATCATCGCCATCTGCGCCGCGCTGACCATCGCCCTGCAGTACATCCTGGCCAAGACCCGCTTCGGCAGCCGCCTGCGTGCCTCGGTGGACGATCAGCGCGTGGCCGCGGGCCTGGGCATCAACGTCAACGTCGTGTTCCTGCTGACCTTCGCAGTCGGCTCTGGCCTGGCCGGCCTGGGCGGCGCGCTGGGCGCGGAAGTGCTGGGCCTGGACCCGAGCTTCCCGCTCAAGAACATGATCTATTTCCTGATCGTGGTGGCCGTGGGCGGCACCTCGTCCATCACCGGTCCGCTGCTGGCGGCGTTGCTGCTGGGCATTGCCGACGTGGCCGGCAAGTACTACATCCCGCGCTTCGGCGCCTTCATCGTGTATTTCCTGATGATCGTCATCCTGATCTGGCGTCCGCAGGGCCTGTTCGTGCGCAAGGGGGGCAAATGAACACCGCTCAAACGTCTCTGCTCGGCAAGCAGCGCTGGAAGCTCTGGGAGCCGCTGGTTTGGCTCGTGGCCCTGGCCTTGCCCCTGGTGCTCGGTGGCCACTCGCTGATCGTCAACGAGATCGCCATCGTCGCGCTGTTCGCGATTTCGCTCGACCTGATCCTGGGCTATGCGGGCATCGTCTCGCTGGGCCATGCGGCCTTCTTCGGTATGGGCGCCTACGCGGCGGCCCTGTTCGCCAAGCACGTCATGCCCGACCCGCTGGTCGGCCTAGCCTTCGCCATTGTCGTGTCCACGCTGCTGGGCGCGGTCTGTTCGCTGACCATCATGCGCGGCACCGACCTCACGCGCCTGATGGTGACCATGGGCGTGGCCATGATCCTCATGGAGCTGGCCAACAAGCTCGACTTCACGGGCGGCGCCGATGGCCTGCAGGGCGTGGTGATGGGCCCGCTGCTCGGCACCTTCGAGTTCGATCTCTACGGCCGTACGGCCGCCTGGTACTCGCTGAGCGTGCTGATCATCTTCTTCGTTCTGGCGCGTCGCCTTGTGCATTCGCCCTTCGGCGGCACGCTGATGGCGCTGCGTGACAACCGTCTGCGCGCCATGGCCATCGGCATCCCGGTGACCGCACGCCTGGCCGTGATCTACACCATTGCCGCCGGTGTGGCCGGCGCGGCCGGTGCCCTGCTGGCGCAGACCACGAGCTTTGCCTCGGTGGACGTGTTCGAGTTCCACCGCTCGGCTGACCTGATGCTGCTGGTCGTCATCGGCGGCACGGGCTGGCTCTACGGCGGCGTCATCGGCGCCGTGATCTTCAAGCTGATGCAGGACTGGATCTCCTCCATCACCCCGCAGTACTGGACCTTCTGGATCGGCCTTTTCCTCGTGGTGCTGATGCTGGTCGGTCGTGAGCGCCTCATCCGCCCCTGGACCTGGTGGGGGGGCAAGAAGTCATGAGTACCCCTGAAATCGTTCTCTCCGCACAGAACCTGGTCAAGCGCTTCGGCGGCATCACCGCCACGGGCAATGTCAGCCTGGACCTGCACAAGGGCGCGCGTCACGCGCTCATCGGCCCCAACGGTGCGGGCAAGACCACGCTGATCAATCTGCTGACCGGCGTGCTTGAACCCACCGAGGGTCGCATCCTGCTCGAAGGGCAGGACATCACCCACCTGGCGCCGCACCAGCGCGTGCGTCGCGGCATGGTGCGTACCTTCCAGATCAACCAGCTCTTCGACACCCTCACGCCGCTGGAGACGCTGGCGCTGACCGTGTCCCAGCACCAGGGGCTGGGTATTCGATGGTGGCAGGCGCTGGGCCGCAACACCGCCGTGACCGAGCGCTGCGAACAGCTGCTCGAACAGTTCCACCTGGCCGAGGTGATGAACCAGAAGACCCAGGTGCTGGCCTACGGCAAGCGCCGCCTGCTGGAGATCGCCATCGCGCTGGCCTGCGAGCCGCGCGTGCTGCTGCTCGACGAGCCCGTGGCCGGCGTGCCGACCGGCGAGCGCGAGGAACTGCTGCAGACCGTGGCGGCCCTGCCGGCCGACGTGTCGGTGCTCCTGATCGAACATGACATGGACCTTGTTTTCAGCTTTGCCAAGCGCATGACCGTGCTGGTCAACGGCACGGTGCTCACCGAGGGCGACCCGGACACCATCGCCAACGACCCGCAGGTCAAGGCCGTCTACCTGGGCCATGGCGAGGAGGTGGCCCATGGCTGATCTCCTGCAGGTCGACAAGCTCAGCGCGGGCTACGGCGAGGCGGTGGTGCTGCACGACGTGTCGGTATCCCTGCCCCAGGGCCAGACCCTGGCGCTGCTGGGGCGCAATGGCACCGGCAAGACCACCTTCATGAACACCCTGGCCGGCGCGACGCGCCAGCACGGTGGCAGCATCACCTTCGACGGCGTGGCGCTGCACAAGGTGCCGTTGCACCAGCGTGCCGCAGCCGGCATCGGCTGGGTGCCGCAGGAGCGCAACATCTTCAAGTCGCTCACGGTGGACGAGAACCTCACCGCCGTGGCGCGACCCGGTCCCTGGACGCCCGCGCGGGTGTACGAGCTGTTCCCGCGGCTGGCCGAGCGCAAGACCAACCTGGGCACCCAGCTCTCGGGCGGTGAGCAGCAGATGCTGGCCGTGGCCCGCGCCCTGGTGCTCAACCCCAAGCTGCTGTTGCTGGACGAGCCGCTCGAAGGCTTGGCCCCCATCATCGTGCAGGAGCTGCTGCGCGCCATCCGCCGCATCACCCGCGAAGAGGGCCTGTCGGCCATCATCGTCGAGCAGCACCCGCAGGCGATCCTGGCGATCTCGGACGTCGCGGCGGTGCTCGACCGCGGTACCGTGGTGCACTCGGGCACGGCGCAGTCGTTGCTGGAGCAGCCCGAGTTGCTCGATCGTCTGCTGGGTGTGGCGCGCTGAGCCTGCCGCGCTGAACGGTGCCCTGTCACTGGAGGCCAAGACGCGATGACACTGCAACGCCGTGAGCTGCTGGCCCTGTTCGGGGCCGCCTGTGCACCCGCCGCCTGGGCCCAGCCGACTTTCCCCAGCAAGCCCCTGCGCATCGTCGTGCCTTTCGGTGCTGGTGGCGTGGCGGATCTCACGGCACGCACCGTCGGCCAGAAGCTGAGCCAGACCCTGGGCCAGCCGGTGGTGATCGAGAACAAGCCGGGGGCTGGCGGTGTGGGCGCGGCCGACACCGTGGCCAAGGCTGCGCCAGACGGCCACACCCTGCTGCTGATGTCCAACGCCAGCGCCGTCACCGCCACGCTGTTCAGCAAGCTGCCCTATGACACGGTCAAGGACTTCACGCCGGTCAGCACCCTGGGCTTTTTCGACATCGCGGTCGTGACCGCCAACGAGTCGAAGTTCAGGACCCTGGGCGATGTGCTGGCCTACGCCAAGGCCCATCCGGGCCAACTCAATGTGGGCAGCATCAACATCGGCAGCACGCAGAACCTGGCCGCCGAACTGTTCAAGTCCAACGCGGGCGTGGACATGCAGATCGTGCCGTTCAACGGCACGCCGGCGGTCGTGAATGCGCTGCGCGGTGGCCAGATCGACGTGGCGGTCGAGATCGTCTCGCCCATCATGGGTCAGATCAAGGGCGGCGCCCTGCGCGCCTTGGCCATCACCGACACCACGCGTTCAGTCCTGCTGCCCGAGGTGCCCACCACCCGGGAGGCTGGCCTGCCGCACTACCAGGCCTCGTCCTGGAACGCATTGGCCGTTCCCTCGGGGACGCCGAAGGATGTGGTGGCCCGCCTGCATCGCGAGATCGCTGCTGCGCTCAGCGATCCTGAGGTCAGCAGGAAGCTGCGCGAACTCAACATCGAGCCACGCGGCATGACCCCCGAGCAGACGGCTGCCTTCCTGCAGGCTGAGATCCGGCGCTGGGGCGACGTGATCGTCAAGGCCAACATACCGCGTCAGTAAGCGGCACTTCCGCGGCGTCTGTTCGGCCCGCCATCGTCGGCCCGAGTCTCGCGGCCTCTCGTGCGCGCGTCTACCGGTTTCCTTGACTGAAGTTTCCGACTTTGTCCTGGACGAGCCGTCCGTCGGCACCACTGCCTCTATGCCGGTGATAGCTATCCTGAACTAACACCCGTCAATACGGATCCGTGTCTGGTTGAAAATCCTGGGAGTGTGGCGGGATCACCGCCGCGCTGCGTGGCGCGAGGCTCTGCGCCCCTGTTCGACCCAAGGAGACTTTTTTGAAGAGTGCAAACTCTGCGCTGACGGTGCAGCAAAGACTGGTGGCTGGTTTCGGGCTCATCCTGGTCATCCTGGTGGTGCTCAGTGTGATCGGGCTGTACGAAGTGCGCCAGATCCGCGGCGCCCTGGAAGAGAACGCGAGCAAAAACTCCGTGATCCAGCGCTACGCCATCAACTTCCGCGGCAGCGCGCATGACCGCGCGATCGCCATCCGTGACGTCGCGGCCTCCACCTCGGACGAGGAGTTGCGCAAGGAAGTGGCGGAGATCGAGCGCCTGACCGCCTTCTACGCCGCGTCTGCTCGCCCGCTGGACCAGATGCTGGCCCAGGACAAGAGCCTGCCGCCCGAAGTGGGGCAGCTCTATGCCGGCATCCAGGGGTGGAAGCCAAGGTGCTGCCCCTGATCACGCGGGTCATCGAGTTGCGACGAGCCGGCCAGCGTGAGGAAGCTCAGCAGATCGTCTGGCGTGACGCCAAGCCGCTGTTTGTACAGTGGCTGGCCAGCATCAACGCCCTGATCGATTTCGAGGAAAGGATCATCCAGGATCAGCTCGCGCTGGCCAATCGCGTGTCCGGCCGTTTCACCACGGTGATGCTCACCCTGACGGCCATCGCGGTCCTGGTGGGCGCGCTGGCCGCCTGGCTGATTTCCGGTTCGATTCGTCGCGCGCTCGGTGCCGAACCCTGGCAGGTCAAGGCCGTGGCCGATGCCGTGCGCAGCGGGGACCTGCGCTCGGAGATCCCGATCGACGGCGCCGCCCCGGGCAGCGTGATCGTGGCCATGCGCGACATGCGCGAGAGCCTGGCCACGGTGGTGCAGGGCGTGCGCCTGTCGGCGCAGCGTGTGGCCGTCTCGGCGGCCGAGATCGACCGCGGGAACGGGGATCTGTCGGCGCGGACCGAGAGCCAGGCCAGCGCGCTGGAGGAGACCGCCGCGAGCATGGAAGAACTGGGCTCCACGGTCCGGCAGAACGCCGACAGCGCAAAGCAGGCGAATCAGCTGGCGCAGGGGGCCTCCACGGTCGCCGTGCAGGGCGGTGAGGTGGTGGCCCAGGTGGTGGACACCATGAAGGGCATCAACGAGAGCTCGCGCAAGATCGCCGACATCATCAGCGTGATCGACGGCATTGCCTTCCAGACCAACATCCTGGCGCTGAATGCGGCGGTGGAGGCGGCGCGCGCGGGTGAGCAGGGCCGCGGCTTCGCGGTCGTGGCCAGCGAGGTACGCAGCCTGGCCGGGCGCAGTGCGGAGGCGGCCCGCGAGATCAAGTCGCTGATCACGGCCAGCGTGGAGCGGGTGGAGCAGGGCAGTCAGCTGGTCGACCAGGCGGGTTCGACCATGAACGAGGTGGTGTCCAGCATCCGGCGTGTGACGGGCATCATGGGCGAGATCAGCACCGCCAGCGCCGAACAGAGCGCTGGTGTGTCCCAGGTGGGCGAGGCGGTGACCCAGATGGACCAGAGCACGCAGCAGAACGCGGCGCTGGTCGAACAGATGGCCGCGGCGGCGTCCAGCCTGAAGTCGGAGGTGCAGGAGCTGGTTCAGGCGGTGGCCGTGTTCAAGCTTTCGGACCGGGGACCTGCCCCGCTGATGCTGGGACGCGGCTGAACGCGAAAGGTCAGTTCGGCTGGATGTTGCCGGCCTTGACCACCGGCTTCCAGCGCGCGATCTCGCGCCGGATCAGCGCGCCGTAGGCCTCGGGCGTGGTCGGCACCGCGATCGCGCCCTCGCTCATGAGCCGCGTCTTGAGCTCGGGCGAGCTCAGGGCCTGGTTGATGTGGGTGTTGAGTAGGCGCACAACGTCTGCGGGCGTACCCGCCGGCGCCACCACCCCGTACCACTGGTCGGCCTCGAAGCCGGGGTAGCCGCTTTCGGCCACGGTCGGCACCTCGGGGAGGGCCGGCAGGCGTGTCTTGCTCGACACGGCGAGCGCGCGCAGCTGGCCCGACTTGATGAAGGAGATCAGGGCCGGCGCGCCCGTGAACAGCAGGTCGGTCTGGCCGGCCACCAGATCACCTACGGCCGGTGCCGCGCCACGGTAGGGCACGTGGACGATGAAGGTTCCGGTCTGCAGCTTAAGGTATTCGGTGGCCAGGTGCGCAGCGCTGCCGTTGCCGCCCGAGCCGTAGTTCAGCCGGCCCGGATGCGCCCGGGCGTGGGCGACGAGTTCGCGCAGGCTCTGTGCCGGCACCTTGGGGTGCACGACCAGCACATTGGGCACGTTGGCCACCCAGGCGACGGGCGCGAAATCCCTGACCGGGTCGTAGGGCAGCTTGGGATAGATCGCCGGGTTGACGGCCAGCGTGCCGATATGCCCCATCAGCAGGGTGTAACCGTCGGGTGCGGCCTTGGCCACCTTGTCCGCTCCCACCGAGCCGCCGGCGCCCGGCACGTTGTCGATGATCACCGGCTGGCCCAGCGATTCGGCCAGCTTCTGGCCGATGGCTCGGCCCAGGATGTCCGAGCTGCCGCCGGGCGTGAAAGGCACGACCAGGCGGATGGGCTTGCTGGGCCAAGTCTGCGCCTGGGCGGTGATCGACAGCAGCAGGGCGCAGCCCAGGGTGGTGATGAGACGCAACGGGAACAGACGCATGAGGCGGGCTTTCGGTGCGGGAGCCAAGACGTCAGCTTAGGCGACGGGCCGCGGCTGCGCCAGCGTGCGTGGCGATCGGGCCATCACACGATCCGATGGCCTAAAGCGTGGCCTCGATCAGGCGGCGCAGCTCCGGTGTGAGCTCGGGCCGGACCCCGAACCAATGCTCGAAGGCCGGCCGGGCCTGGTTGAGCAGCATGCCCAGGCCGTCCACGGCCACATGGCCGCGCGCGCGCGCGGCGGCCAGCAGCGGGGTTTCCAGCGGCACGTAGATGATGTCGGACACCAGTGCGTGCCGGGGCAGGCGATCGAGCGAGATCTCCAGTGGCGCCTGTCCCTTCATGCCCAGGCTGGTGGTGTTGACGAGCAGGGCGCAGCCGTCCAACGCCTCGGCGCGCTGTTCCCAGGGGATGGCACGGATCGGCGCGCCGAACTCCACCGCCAGGGCTTGGGCCTTGTCCAGGCTGCGGTTGCACAGACGGATCTCTTTCGCGCCGCGCTCGGCCAGGGCGACGAGAATGGCGCGCGCCGCGCCACCCGCGCCCAGCACGGTGACGGGGCCGGCATCGGCGCGCCAGTCGGGTTGCGCGTCAAGCAGGCTCTGGATGTAGCCGTAGGCGTCGGTGTTGTAGCCGGCCAGCGTGCCGTCCCTTTCCACCACCAGGGTGTTGATGGCGCCGATGCGCGCGGCCAGCGGGTCCACGCGGTCCACCAGGGTCATGGCCGCCACCTTGTGCGGGATCGTGAGGTTGCAGCCCGCGAAGCCCAGTGCGCGCAGGCCGCGCACGGCGTCGCCCAGTTGTTCCGGCCGCACGGGCAGCAGCACGTAGTTGCCGTTCAGGCCGTACTGGCGGATCCAGTGGCCATGGATGGCCGGTGAGCGCGAGTGCGCCACGGGCCAGCCCATGACGCCGGCCAGGGTGTAGTGCTTGTCAGAGGCCATGGTGGGTGCCTGTCATGCGGTGTGGGCGGTGGGTCCGAAGACCTCGGACGCGACCTGCTGGATCAGCTCCAGCATGGCCTGCTGCGTCATCGTGGTGGTGCGGCCCGCGGCCGTGGCCAGCGCCAGCCGGCTCACGAGGTGCGGCTTGACGATGGGGCGTGCCATATAGGCCTCGGGCCGGGTCGTCGTGGCCAGCGAGTATTTAGGCAGGATGGCGTAGCCCGCGCCATCGGCCACCAGGTCCAGGATGGCGGCCACGCCATCGATCTCCAGGCTGATCTCCGGCTTGCAGCCGATGCCGGCCATCTCGGTCTCCACCACCATGCGGATCGCGTTCGGGCGGCTGGGGATGACCAGGGGCAGGGCGCTGGCCTCGCGCAGGCTGATGGGCTCGGCGGTGGCCTTGCTGCGTGTGCGACGCGGGCCGATGAGCAGCAGCTCCTCGTCCATCAGGGGCTGGGTCTCCAGCTCGGGGCTGGGCTGGGGGTTGTAGAGCAGGGCGATGTCGAGCCGGCCCGTGAGCAGGCCCTCCTGCATGGAGATGGTCAGGCCCTCGCTGATGGACAGGGCCGCATTGGGCAGGCGCTTGCGGAAGGCGCGCGTGAGCGGCACCGTGAGCATCTTGGCAATGCTGGGCGGCAGGCCCAGGGCCACGCGCCCGGCCAGCGCACCGCTGACGCGGCCCAGGTCCTCGCGTGCGCGCTCCACCTGGTGCAGGATGCCGCGGCCATGTTCCAGCAGCAACTTGCCGGCTTCGGTCGTGGTGACCCCGCGGCCATTGCGCAGCAGCAGATTCTGCCGCAACTCCACTTCGAGCAGCCGGACCTGGCGGCTCAGCGCCGGCTGGGCGATGTTGAGCACCCCGGCGGCACGCGTGAAGCTGCCGAGCTCGGCCACGCGGACGAAATATTCGAGTTGCTTCAGGTCCATGGTTTGCGGGATAGCTGGTTCTCCATTATGCCGAAATGCGATACCTGCTAGTAAGCGCTCCGCCTTGGCGTGGGGCGGGAGGCTGAGGACAATCAGCGTTTCACCAAGCTGTGCACCTGCGCATGAGTACCGAGATCCTGGGCATATCCTCCATGGCGACCCGCCTGGTCCTGGCCGAGCTGGCCGAGGCCTACCAGCGCGCGTCCGGCCAGCGCCTGCGCATCGAATCCGTGGGCGGCGTGGATGCGGCCAAACGCGTGGCCGCCGGCGAGGCTTTCGACGTGGTCATCCTGGCATCGGACGCCATCGACAAGCTCATCGCCGCCGGCCATGTGCTGGCCGGCAGCCGCGTGGACCTGGTGCATTCGGGTGTGGCCGTGGCCGTGCGCGCCGGCGCCGCAGAACCCGATATCTCCAGCGAGGACGCCGTGCGCGCCGCCGTACGGGCCGCCCGCAGCGTGAGCTATTCCACCGGCCCCAGTGGCGTGGCCCTGGCGCGGCTGTTCGAACGCTGGGGCCTGGCCGAGGAACTGAAGGCGCGCCTGGTCACGCCGCCGCCGGGCATTCCCGTGGGCAGCCTCGTGGCGAAGGGCGAGGTGGCGCTAGGCTTTCAGCAGCTCAGCGAACTCATCAACCTCGAAGGCATCACCGTGCTGGGCCCGCTGCCGCCGGCCATCCAGATCACCACCACTTTCTCGGCCGGCATCTGCAGCACCAGCCGCCAGCCCGAGGCCGTGCGCGCCCTGCTGGACTACCTGCGATCGCCCGCCACGGCCGAGGCCAAGCGGCGCCAGGGCATGGAACCCGCCTGAACTGACACGCGATTTGAATTTCTGGAGACCGTCATGAAAAAGAACCCGCTCATCATCGATTGCCACGGCCACTTCACCACGGCCCCCAAGGCGCTGGAGGCCTGGCGCAACCAGCAGATCGCCGGCATCAAGGACCCGGCCGTCATGCCCAAAGTGGCCGATCTCAGGATCGGCGATGACGAGCTGCGCGAGGCCATCGAGACCAACCAGCTCAAGCTGATGAAGGAGCGCGGCTCCGACCTGACCATCTTCAGCCCGCGCGCCAGCTTCATGGCGCACCACATCGGCGACTTCAACGTCTCCAGCACCTGGGCCGCGATCTGCAACGAGCTGGTCTACCGCGTCACCCAGCTCTTCCCGCAGCATTTCATCGGCGCCGCCATGCTGCCGCAGTCGCCCGGTGTCGATCCCGCGACCTGCATCCCCGAGCTGGAGAAGTGCGTCAAGCAATACGGCAATGTGGGCATCAACCTCAACCCCGATCCTTCGGGCGGCCACTGGACCAGCCCGCCGCTGACCGATCGTCATTGGTACCCCATCTACGAAAAGATGGTGGAATACGACATCCCGGCCATGATCCATGTGTCGACCAGCTGCAATGCCTGCTTCCACACCACGGGCGCGCACTACCTGAACGCCGACACCACGGCCGTCATGCAGCTGATCCAGGGCGACCTGTTCAAGGACTTCCCCACGCTGAAGTTCATCATCCCGCACGGCGGCGGCGCCGCGCCCTACCACTGGGGCCGTTTCCGCGGCCTGGCGCAGGAGATGAAGAAGCCGCTGCTGAGCGAGCATCTGCTCAAGAACATCTATTTCGACACCTGCGTCTACCACCAGCCGGGCATCGACCTGCTGACCAAGGTGATCCCGGTGGACAACATCCTGTTCGCTTCGGAGATGATCGGCGCCGTGCGCGGCATCGACCCCGAGACCGGTGCCTATTACGACGACACCAAGCGCTACATCCAGGCCACGCCGCATCTCAACGACGAGCAGCGCTACAAGGTCTACGAGGGCAACGCCCGCCGCGTGTTCACGCGCCTCGACGCGGCCCTCCAGGCCCAGGGCAAGTGATCCATCCCCAACAGCACTCCACCGAGGAAACACCATGAGCGTCAACGCACCCCTGGGCATCGTCAAGCGCAACATCGTGCGCGCCGATGCCGCTGCCGTCGAGAAAATGGGCCCCTACGGCGTGGCCACCGTGCACGAGGCCCAGGGCCGCATCGGCCTGATGCAGACCTATATGCGCCCCATCTATTCCGGCGCCCGGATCGCCGGCCCCGCCGTGACCGTGCTGCTGCACCCTGGTGACAACTGGATGCTGCACGTGGTGGCCGAGCAGATCCAGCCCGGCGACATCGTCGTGGCCGCGCTCTCGTCGCCCAACACCGACGGCTTCTTCGGCGACCTGCTGGCCACCAGCTTCAAGGCGCGTGGCGCCAAAGGGCTGATCATCGACGGCGGCTGCCGCGACATCGCCGAACTCAAGGCCATGGACTTCCCGGTCTGGTGCCGCGCCATCAGCGCCAAGGGCACCATCAAGGCCACGCTGGGCTCGGTCAACATCCCGGTCGTTTGCGCCGGCATGATCGTCAACCCGGGCGACGCCATCGTGGCCGATGACGACGGCGTGGTCGTGGTCAACGCCGCCGATGCACAGAAGGTGGCCGACGCCGCCGCGGCCCGCGAGTCCTTCGAGGGCGAGAAGCGCGCCAAGCTGGCCTCCGGCGTGCTGGGCCTGGACATGTACAAGTTCCGCGAGCCGCTGGAAAAGCTGGGCCTGAAGTACATCGACTGAGCAAACCCATGAGCAAACCCATGAGCAAACCCACCACAGGACCTTTCGAGAAGACCGCCGGCTGGCTGGACTGGTACACCGGCCCGAGCAAGCCCAAGTTCGCACTGCCCGCGGGCGCGGTCGACGCGCACTGCCACGTCTTCGGCCCGGGCGCCGAGTTCCCCTACGCGCCCGAGCGCAAGTACACGCCCTGCGATGCGAGCAAGGCCCAGCTCTTCGCCCTGCGCGATCACCTGGGCTTTGCGCGCAACGTCATCGTGCAGGCCACCTGCCACGGTGCCGACAACCGCGCCCTGGTCGATGCCTGCCTGTCCTCGAACGGCAAGGCACGCGGCGTGGCCACGGTCAAGCGCAGCGTGACGGACGACGAGCTGCAGCAGTTGCACGCCGCCGGCGTGCGCGGCGTGCGCTTCAACTTCGTCAAGCGTCTGGTGGACTTCACGCCCAAGGACGAGCTGATGGAGATCGCCGGCCGCATCGCCAAGCTGGGCTGGCATGTGGTGATCTATTTCGAGGCCGTGGACCTGCCCGAGCTCTGGGACTTCTTCACCGCCCTGCCCACCACCGTTGTGGTGGACCATATGGGCCGCCCCGATGTGAGCAAGCCCGTGGACGGGCCCGAGTTCGCGCTCTTCCTGAAGTTCATGCGCGAACACAAGAACGTCTGGAGCAAGGTCAGCTGCCCCGAGCGCCTGTCGACAGCTGGTCCCAAGGCGCTCAACGGCGAGCAGAATGCGTACCGGGACGTGGTGCCCTTCGCGCGCAAGATCGTCGAGGAATTCCCGGACCGCGTGCTCTGGGGCACCGACTGGCCGCACCCCAACCTCAAGGACCACATGCCCGACGATGGCCTGCTGGTGGACTTCATTCCCCACATCGCGCCCACGGCCGAGCTGCAGAAAAAGCTGCTGGTGGACAATCCCATGCGCCTGTACTGGCCCGAGGAATGCAAATGATTTTGCGGGACAGACCAGGATTTGCATGGCAAATCTGCTCTGTCCTCAACTGACTAGGAGAACACCATGTCGCTCGAGAAACCCTATCTGGACGTGCCCGGCACGACCATCTTCGACGCCGAGCAGAGCCGCAAGGGCTACTGGCTCAACCAGTTCTGCATGAGCCTGATGAAGGCCGAGAACCGTGAGCGCTTCAAGGCCGACCAGCGCAAGTACCTGGACGAGTGGCCGATGACGGAGGAGCAGAAACAGGCCGTGCTCAACGCCGACCTCAACAAGGCCATTTCCCTGGGGGGCAACATCTACTTCCTGGCCAAGCTCGGCGCCACGCACGGCAAGAGCTTCCAGCAGATGGCGGGCTCCATGACCGGCATGACCGAAGAGGAATACCGCGACATGATGATCAAGGGTGGCCGCAGCCCCGAAGGCAACCGCGTGGTCGGCGAAAACGGCACGGCCCAGGCGCAGAACCAGCCCCAGGGCCACGGCTCGGGCAAGCTTCTTTGAAAGAGACAGACATGGCCAAGATCACTTCCTCCGTCTACACCTCGCATGTGCCCGCCATCGGCGCCGCCATCGACTTGGGCAAGACCCACGAGCCCTACTGGCAGCCGCTGTTTGCCGGCTACGAACCGTCCAAGCAGTGGTTCCAGCAGAACAAGCCCGATGTCATCTTCCTCGTCTACAACGACCATGCCACGGCCTTCAGCCTGGAGATGATCCCCACCTTCGCCATCGGCACCGCGGCCGAGTACCAGCCCGCTGACGAGGGCTGGGGCCCGCGCCCCGTGCCCAAGGTCCAGGGCCATCCGGAGCTGGCCGCGCACATCGCGCAGTCCGTGATCCAGCAGGACTTCGACCTCACCATCGTCAACAAGATGGACGTGGATCACGGCCTGACCGTGCCCCTGTCCCTGGTCTGCGGCACGCCCTCGAAAGAAAAGTTCGAGTGGCCCTGCCCGGTGATCCCCTTCGCCGTGAACGTGGTGCAGTACCCGGTGCCCAGTGGCCGCCGCTGCTTCGAACTGGGCAAGGCCATCCGCAAGGCCATCGAGTCCTACGACGAGCCGCTCAATGTGCAGATCTGGGGCACGGGTGGCATGAGTCACCAGCTGCAGGGCCCGCGTGCTGGCCTGATCAACAAGGCATGGGACAACGCCTTCCTTGATGAAATGATCGCCAGCCCCGAGACCCTGGCCAACAAGCCGCACATCGACTACGTGCGCGAGGCTGGCAGCGAAGGGATCGAGCTCGTGATGTGGCTCATCGCCCGTGGCGCCATGGCCGACACGGCCGGTGGCAAGGCGCCCAAGGTCGCGCATCGCTTCTATCACGTGCCCGCGTCGAATACCGCCGTCGGGCACCTCATTCTCGAGAACCAATAAGGAACATCGCCATGACGATCAAAGTCGCACTCGCCGGTGCCGGTGCCTTCGGCATCAAGCACCTGGACGGCATCAAGAACATCAAGGACGTGGAAGTCGTCTCCCTGATCAGCCGCGACCTGGAGAAGACCAAGGAAGTGGCCGACAAGTATGGCATCAGGCACGTCACCACCGATCTGGCGGACAGCCTCAAGCTCAAGGAAGTCGATGCTGTCATCCTGTGTACCCCTACGCAGATGCACGCCGCGCAGGCCAAGGCCTGCCTCGAGGCCGGCAAGCACGTGCAGGTGGAGATTCCGTTGTGCGACGTGCTCAAGGAAGGCGAGGAAGTCGTCGCGCTGCAGAAGAAGAAGGGTCTGGTCGCCATGTGTGGCCACACGCGCCGCTTCAACCCCAGCCACCAGTTCGTGCACAAGAAGATCCAGGCCGGTGAATTCAACATCCAGCAGATGGATGTGCAGACTTATTTCTTCCGCCGCACCAATATGAACGCGCTGGGCCAGCCGCGCAGCTGGACCGACCATCTGCTGTGGCACCACGCCGCTCACACCGTGGACCTGTTCGCCTACCAGGCCGGTAGCCCCATCGTGAAGGCCAACGCCATCCAGGGCCCGATCCACCCGAACCTGGGCATTGCCATGGACATGAGCATCCAGCTCAAGGCCGCCAACGGCGCCATCTGCACGCTGAGCCTGTCCTTCAACAACGACGGTCCCCTGGGCACCTTCTTCCGCTACATCGGCGACACGGCGACCTATATTGCACGCTATGACGACCTGTTCAACGGCAAGGACGAGAAGATCGACGTGAGCAAGGTCGACGTCTCCATGAACGGCATCGAGCTGCAGGACCGCGAGTTCTTCGCCGCCATCCGCGAAGGCCGCGAGCCCAACGCCAGCGTGGCCCAGGTGCTGCCCTGCTACCAGGTGTTGCACCAGCTGGAGCAGCAGCTGAACGCCGGCTGATCCGCTACCATCGGTTCAAGACCCCGGGGGTCGGATCACGCGCCAGTGGCGACGTGCTCTGACCCTTCGCTATTTCTGCGAGGAACAAACATGCCCCAACGCCCACTCGGCCCCTTCCAGGTCTCCGCGCTCGCGCTGGGCTGCATGAGCCTGAGCTACGCCTATGGCGTGCCACCGGCCCCCGAGCATGGCGAGCGCGTGCTGCTGGCCGCGCTGGACGCCGGCATCACTCATTTCGACACGGCCGCACTCTATGGCTTTGGCGTCAACGAGCAGTTGGTCGGCCGTGTGCTGCGGCCCTACCGCAGCGAGATCGTGCTCGCCAGCAAGGGTGGCATGGCTGGCGTGGACGTGGCGGGCGACGGCAAGCTCGTGCGCGTGATCGACGGCCGGCCTGAGGCCATCCGCAAGAACTGCGAGGACAGCCTGCGCCGCCTGGGGACCGATGTGATCGACCTCTATTACCTGCACCGCTGGGACAAGAAGGTGCCCATCGAGGACAGCGTGGGCGAGCTCTCGCGCCTGGTCGAGCGCGGCCATGTGCGCACCATCGGCCTGAGTGAAGTGTCGGCGGCCACGATACGCAAGGCCCACGCCGTGCACCCGCTGGCCGCCGTGCAGACCGAGTACTCGCTCTGGACGCGCAACCCCGAGATCGCCGTGCTGCAAGCCTGCAAGGAACTGGGCATCGCTTTCGTCGCCTTCAGTCCGGTGGCGCGCGGCTTCCTCAGCGGCAGGCTGCGCGACGTGCAGGCCCTGGATGCCAAGGACATCCGCCGTGGCATGCCGCGTTTCGAGCCGGCCCACTACGCGGGCAACCTCCAACTGCTGCCGGCCTACGAGGCCGTGGCGCAGGAGGCCGGCTGCACCCCGGCCCAGCTGGCCCTGGCCTGGCTGCTGCACAAGGCGCCGCACATCATTCCGCTCTTCGGCACCACGAGCCTCGATCATCTGGCCGAGAACGTGGCGGCCGCCAAGGTACAGCTCAGCCCCGTGCTCATGGCCAGGGTGGAGGCCGTGATCAATCAGCAGACCGTGGTGGGGAATCGCTACAGCGAGCAGAGCAACCGCGAAGTCGATACCGAGGTGTTCTGACCATGCCCACGACCTTGATGCTCCTGCCCGGCCTCAACTGCGATGCCGCTGTCTGGGCGCCGCAAGTCGCCGCCCTCCAGGGGCAGGCGCACTGCGTCGTCCCCGCCTGGGGCCTGCGCGACTCGCTCACGGCCATGGCGCGGCAGGTGCTGGACGAAGCGCCCACCGAACGTTTCAGCATGGCCGGCCATTCCATGGGCGGCCGCGTGGCGCTGGAAGTCGTGCGCCTGGCGCCGCAGCGCGTGGAGCGTCTGGCCCTCCTGAGCACGGGCACGCACCCGCTGGCGGCCGGTGAGGCGGGGGAGAAGGAAAAGGCCGGCCGCATGGCCCTGCTCAAGATTGCGCAACAGCAGGGCATGCGCGCCATGGCCCAGGAATGGGCCAAAGGGATGGTGCACCCGGACCGCGTGGGCAGCCCCGTCTTCGAGGACGTGCTCGCCATGTTCGACCGTGGCAGCGCCGCGCAATACGCTGCGCAGATCCACGCACTGCTGAACCGGCCCGATGCGGCGTCGCTGCTCCCGGGCATCCACTGCCCCACGCTGGTGCTCACGGGTCGGCAGGACGCCTGGAGCGGCCCGGCCCAGCACGAGGTCATGGCCTCGGCGATCCCCGGCGCCCAGCTCGTGATCGTGGAGGACAGCGGCCACATGTGCACGCTGGAACAGCCGCAGGCCGTGAGCGCGGCGCTCGCGGCCTGGCTGCGCCGGCCTGCCTGAGGCCTCAGGTCGCCGTCGTTCGAGGCGCGGGCTGCAGGGCGACGCGGCCGTCCAGATGCAGGGTCTGGGTCGGGAAGGCGAACGAGATGCCTTGTGCTGCAAAGTCGCGGACCAGACGCAGATTGATGGCTTGTTGCGTGTCCATGTAGGCGGCGAAGCCTGGGTCCAGCAGGTAATACACGGTCTCGAAGTCCAGCGAGAAGGCGCCAAAGCCCTTGAAGTGGGAGCGATCGAAGCGCACGCCGGGCTGGGTCTCGATGGCGGCGCGGATCAGGGCGGGGATGGCTTCCAGCTTTTCTGCCGGGGTGTCGTAGGTCACGCCGATCGCAAAGACCGCACGGCGCTCCTGCATGCGCCCGTAGTTGCGGATGCGGCTCTTGAGCAGGTCGTTGTTGGCCAGCACGATCTGCTCGCCGCTGAGGCTGCGGATGCGCGTGGTCTTCAGGCCCACATGCTCGACCGTGCCCATGAGGTCGTCGACGATGATGAAGTCGTTGAGCACGAAGGGCTTGTCCAGGGCGATGGACAGCGAGGCGAAGAGGTCGCCCAGGATGTTCTGCGCCGCCAGCGCCACGGCGACACCCCCGATGCCCAGGCTGGCCACGAGGGCGGTGACGTTCAGCCCCATGTTGTCGAGGATCAGCAGGATCACCAGGCTCCACAGGCCCAGGCGGCCGATGAAGGTGAGCATGGAGCGTGTCATGGCGCGCGAACCCTCAGATTCGCCCTGGACAAAGCGCATGCGCAACCAGAAGTCCAGCGCGCGGCTGGCCCAGAAGCCGGTCTGCAGCAGCAGCAGACCGATGAAGAGGCGGTCGGTCAGCTTCTCGGCGGCGGCTGGCAGATCGAGGAACTGCACGGCCACGTAGCCGCCGACGGCGGCCGAGAGCAGGATGCGCGTGCCCGCGATCACCTCGGCCAGCAACTGCAGCACCAGGTGCTTGCTGCCGTTGGCACGGGCCAGCCGGCGCAGCACGAGGCGGCGCAGCAGCTCGAACAGCGTCATGCAGACCGTGAGGGCCAGCAGGGCGTAGAGCCAGTCTTCGGGCGTGTTGTTCTGGAGGATCTGTCGCAGCAGTTTCATGCGGTCGCTGGTCTCCTGCATCAGGTCGCCGGATCCGGCAGCTTGTCCTGCCAGTCGGGGATCTGCACCTCGGCCGGCGGAAAGTCGGCCAGCGGGCCGAGCTGCTTGCGGTCACGCAGGAACAGCGGCGGGCTAGTCATGTAGGCGATCAGCAGGCGTGAGAGCGCGTCCAGCGAGTCGATGTGCACGCGTTCATGGCCGTGCGAGGCGTCCAGGCCGAAGCAGACCAGGGCGGTGCGGATGTCGTTGCCGGCTTCCAGCGCGGCGGCAGCGTCGCTGCGGTAGTAGCGGAACACGTCGCGCGAGTGCTCGATGCCTTCACTGGCGCAGAGTTCGAGCAGGCGACGCGTGAGGTGCCAGTCGAAGGGGCCACTCGAGTCCTGCATGGAGATGGTCACGCCGCGCTCGCAGGTGTACTGGCCCTCGGCCACGGTGCCGTTGTCGATGGAGATCAGCTCCGCCACGTCGCCGTGCAGCACATGCGAGGCACCCACACCGATCTCCTCGGAGATGGTGAAGAGCGGGAAACAGTCCACCGGCAGCTTCTGGTTCGAGGTGACGATGGCCTGAAGCGCGGCCAGCACCGCCGCCACGCCGGCCTTGTCGTCGAGGTGGCGGCCGTTGATGAAGCCTTCGGGTCCGAAGACCGGGTTGGAGTGCACGGCGATGGTGTCGCCGACATGGAGGCCGAGCGCGCGGGTCTCGGCCTCGCTGCTGGTGCGCGCGTCGATGCGCAGCTCGAGGTTGTCCCAGCTCACAGGCTGGGTGTCGATCTCGGTGTTGAAGGTGTGGCCCGAGGCCTTGCAGGGCAGCAGCGTGCCCTGATGCAGCACGCCATTGTCCGAGTAGACGGTCACGCGCGCACCCTCGGCGAAGCGCGAGGACCAGAAGCCGATGGGCACCACGCGCAGGCGGCCGTTGGGCTTGTAGCCCTTGACCATGGCGCCCAGTGTGTCCAGGTGCGAGACCACGGCGCGCGCCGGGCTGCGCCGGCTGCCCTGCAGGCGGGCGCGGATCGCGCCGCGGCGCGTGAGCTCGTATTCGATGCCGAGCTCGTCGAGTTCGTGGCAGAGCAGATGCACGACCGCATCGGTCATGCCTGAGGGGCTGGGGGTGTTGAGCAGGCGGTTGAGCACTGCCTGCAGGTAGTCGAGGTCCGGGGTCATGCGGCGGTCGGTAGCGAGGTCTCGCGCGCTTCGGCGCGGGTCTGGGGAAAGAGCATGTCGATGAAGCGCTCGGCGGTGGGCTGGGGCTCGTGGTTGGCCAGGCCCGGGCGCTCGTTGGCTTCGATGATCACGTACTCGGGTCGGTCGGGGGACTGGACGATGAAGTCGAAGCCCACCACGGGGATCTCCAGCACGCGCGAGGCGCGCTCGGCGGCCTCGCGCAGCACCGGGTGCAGCACCGGCGTCATGTCGTGGATGGTGCCGCCGGTGTGCAGGTTGGCGGTCTTGCGCACCAGCACCGTGGTGCCCGCCGCCGGCACGCTGTCCAGCGTGTAGCCCTGCCCCTTGAGGCAGCGCAGGGTCTCGTCATCCATGGGGATGCGGCTTTCGCCTGCGGTGGCCATCTGACGGCGCCGGCTCTGTTTCTCGATCAGGGTGCGCAGCGTGCTGCTGCCGTCGCCCACCACGCTGGCGGGTCGGCGCGAGGCGGCAGCGACGACCTGGTGGTCGATGACCACGATGCGCAGGTCGGAGCCGGCCACCATCTGCTCGACGATGACCTGCTCGCAGAAGTGGCGCGCGGCCTCGATGGCCGCCTGCACCTCGTCGAGTTCCGTGAGGTCCACCTTGACGCCCTGGCCCTGCTCGCCGCGCACGGGCTTGACCACCACGCGGGCGTGCTGCTGCAGGAAATCGGCCACGGTCTGCGCGTCCTGCGCCTCGATCTGGGCCGGCACCGAAAGCCCGGCTGCGGCCAGTACGCGCAGCGTGAGGCGCTTGTCGTCGCAGCGGCTCATGGCGACGGCCGAGGTCAGCTCGGACAGCGACTCGCGGCAGGTGATGCTGCGCCCACCCAGGCCCAGGCGGAAGTAGCCGTACTCGGCGTCGAGCACGTCCACGCTGATGCCGCGGCGGCGCGCCTCGCGCACCAGGATGCCGGCGTAGATGTTCAGGTCGGAGGCCGGGTCGGGGCCGATGAACAGTGGCTCGTTGATCGGGTTCTTGTTCTTCACGCAGTAGACAGGCACGCGCACAAAGCCCAGCTTCTCGTACAGGGCGATGGCCTGGGCGTTGTCGTGCAGCACCGAAAGGTCGAGGAAGGTGCGCCCGCGCTGGCGGAACATCTCGGCCAGCGCGCGGCTCAGGCATTCGCCGATGCCCGGGTGGCTAGCCTGCGGGTCCACGGCCAGCGCCCACAGGCTGGCGCCGCCATCGGGGTCGTTGAAGGCGCGCACATGGTCCACGCCGGTGACCACGCCGAGGATGGCGCGCGTCTCCAGGTCTTCGGCCACGAGCAGGTCCACCTCGGGCTGCTGGCCCAGCTTGGTGAAGAAGGAACGCGGCGGCGCGACCATCTTGCGCACGGTATAGATGCGGCGCACGGCCTCGGCATCGCGCGGCTGCGCCAGACGCACGCGCCAGGTGGCGGGGTCTGGGCACTCGACGGGCTCGCGCAGCGCCAGGCGGTAGGTGTAGGACGGGTCGATGAACAGGTCCTGCGGCGCCAGCGCCAGCACCACTTGCGGGTCGCGCAGGTAGAGCGCGATGTCGCGCCGGCCCGGTTGTTCCTTGCGGATGGTCTCGACCAGTGCGCGGGGTTCGCTGAAAGTCTGGCCGAAGATCAGCCGGCCCCAGCCGCAGTCGACCACGGTCTCGTTGTCCACGGCCGCCAGGTCCGGATGACCGGCCGGGTCCGTCCAGTGGCGCAGGGACATCATGTCGTTGGGGTTCAGGGGATCGCGTTCCAGGGTGGCGAGCATGATGGGTCTCCTCGGGGTCAGAGCCGGTGCGACTGCAGCCAGAGCTCAAGCAGGGCGATCTGCCAGAGTTTGGAGCCGCGCAGCGGCGTGATGTGCTGGTCCGGGGCGGCCAGCAGTTGCTTGACGTAGTCGGGGCGGAACAGCCCGCGCTGCTGCGCGGCCGGGCTGTAGAGCGTGTCCTTGACCCACTCCAGCGTCGGGCCGGAGAGGTACTTGAGCATGGGCACGGGGAAGTAGCCCTTGGGGCGGTCGATCACCTCACGCGGCAGCATGCTGCGGGCCACGGCCTTGAGGATGCCCTTGCCGCCGTCGGAGAGCTTGTCCTGCGCGGGCAGGCGCGCGGCCAGCTCCACCAGCTCATGGTCGAGGAAGGGCACGCGGGCCTCCAGGCCCCAGGCCATGGTCATGCTGTCCACGCGCTTGACCGGGTCGTCGACCAGCATCACCGTGGCGTCCAGGCGCAGGGCCTGCTCCAGCGGCGTGTCGGCGCCAGGCTGGGCGAAGTGGCGTGCCACGAAGCTGCGGCTGGCGTCGGGTGCCGCGTAGGCCTCGCTTACGGTGCGCAGGTATTCCTCGGGATCGCGATCGAAGAACACGCGTGCGTAGTCGTCCACGGGCTGGCTGCTCTCGGCCAGCGGCGGGTACCAGTGGTAGCCGGCGAAGACCTCGTCCGCGCCCTGGCCGCTCTGCACCACCTTGACGTGCTGCGAGACCTCGCGCGAGAGCAGGTAGAAACCGATGTTGTCGTAGCTCACCATGGGCTCGGCCATCGCGTGGATGGTGTCCGGCAGATGGGTCAGCAGGGTCTGGCCGTCGATGCGGATCTGGTGGTGCTGGGTGGCGAAGGTCTTGGCCACGAGGTCCGAATACCTGAACTCGTCACCCTGCTCGCCGTGGGCGGCCTCGAAGCCGATCGAGAAGGTGTTGAGGTCCTTCTGTCCGGCGCGCGCCAGCAGCGCGACGATCAGGCTCGAATCCACGCCGCCCGACAGCAGCACGCCCACAGGCACGTCGGCCACCATGCGGCGTGCCACGGCTTTCTCCAGCGCCACCTGCACCATGCGCTCGCGCTCCTTGTAGGGCAGCGCGGCCAGGGCCGGGTCGGTGGCGAAGGGCGGGTTCCAGTAGCGCGTCTCCTGCATGCGGCCGTCGGCCTCGTAGACGCGCACAGTGGCCGGGGG
Organism: Hylemonella sp.; assembly: GCA_046299695.1. Taxonomy (GTDB): domain Bacteria; phylum Pseudomonadota; class Gammaproteobacteria; order Burkholderiales; family Burkholderiaceae_C; genus Hylemonella. The sequence continues at coordinate 142,103 of JBKBHP010000003.1, read as the reverse complement.
CAGCTTGCGCACGCCACGCAGCAGGGTGCGCGGCGGCGGCACCACGGCGTGCCACATGAGGTAGTGCTCGAGCGCCACCGGGTCGATGGCGGTGTCCACATCGCCCGCAGCCAGCAGGGCTGGCAGCGTGGAGGCAAAGCGCAGGCGCATGCCGTCGGTCGAGACGCTGAGGTACAGGGGCTTGATGCCGAAGCGGTCACGTCCCAGCACCACACGGCCGCTGTCGCGTTCGTGGATGGCGAAGGCGAACATGCCGTGGAAGCGCTGCACGCAGTCCGTGCCCCAGTGCTGGTAGGCGCGCAGCAGGACTTCGGTGTCGCCGTCGGAGAAGAAGCGGTGGCCCGCGGCTTCCAGTTCGGCGCGCAGTTCGCGGTAGTTGTAGATGCAGCCGTTGAAGACCAGCGTGAGGCCCAGCTCGGGCGCCACCATGGGCTGCTGCGCACGTTCGCTCAGGTCGATGATCTTGAGGCGACGGTGGCCGAAGGCCACGCGTCCCTGCTGATAGCTGCCGCCGGCATCCGGGCCCCGGGGCTGCAGCACCTGCGCCATGCGGCCGACGGCCGCGGCGTCCGCCGCCTGATGGTCAAAGCGGATCTCTCCAGTGATTCCACACAATGTTCGATTCCTCTCGGTGCTTGACGGGAAAGCGGCGTACCTTAACCCGCAGAGCCTTTTCGCAGCAAATGGGTCAGGAATATGAAATCGTGTTATGAAGCTCTTGGAATATGACTCTATTGCTATATAAAAAATAGCATGATGTCACCCTATAGGGTGCGATCGGGAGAATTTTCATGATGTGGTCCGCGAGTGCAGGACCGCGCGCAGCGGCCAGAGTCCCCAGGCGCTGCGGGGCCTCGGCGTCGCAGAAAGGGAACGCAGCGCGGTGATTCAGTCCGCGAGCACCGGGCCGACGACCGCATCGAGCTGCGCGCGCAGCCAGCGATGGGCCGCGTCCTGCTGGTAGCGCGCGTGCCAGATTGCGTACATGGGCAGGGTGGGGCAGGCCAGCGGCGGCACGCAGCTGGCCAGGCCTGTGAAGGTCTGGCGCGCCAGCAGGCCCGGCACGGTGGCCAGCAGCGCCGTGCCGCGCAGGAAGGCAGGCAGTGCGCTGAAGCTGGGCACCATGACGATGAAACGGCGGTGTACGCCGCGGGCCTGCAGATGCTGGTCCAGGTCCAGGCTGCGGCGCGGCTCATACACCACGGTGGCATGGTCCGCAGCCAGGTACTCAGCCTCGGTCTGTGGCGCCTCACGTACCGCCGGGTCATAGAACACGCGGTACTGGTCCTCGAACAGGCGCTTCTGAACGATGTCGGCGCCGTCGGGCGGGCGCGGGCTGAGGATGAGCTGGCACTCATCATTGCGCAGCATCTCCAGCCGCGGGATGGCCGAGGGGATGATGCGCAGCGTCACGCCCGGCGCCTGCGCACGCAGGCGCGCGGCCAGTGCGGGCAACAGCAGGTCACGCTGGAAGTCGTTGGCGGCAATGGTCAGCGTGGTTTTCCAGCGCGCGGGATCGAAGTCGCCGCTGTCGGCGAAGTGCTGCAACTGGCGCAAGAGGCTGCGCGCCTCGGCAGCCAGGGCCTCGGCGCGGGCCGTGGGGGCGATGCCGCGCCCGCTTTTGACGAACAACGGGTCACCCGTGATGGCGCGCAGCTTGTCGAGCAGATGGCTGACGGCGGACTGCGTCACGCCCAGGCGCTGGGCCGCACCGGTGACGGAACCACTTTCCACCACCGCCAGCAGCAGCTGCAGCAGATGGCCATCCAGGTCCAAATGATCGAATTTGCTCATGAGTTCCATCTTGATCGCCCCATTTATTGTGGTCAATGCCTGCGGAATACTCGCGGCCATACCTTTTGATCCGCATCAAGCAGGAGACCGATGTGAACAAGCTGGCAGCAGAGCACCCCATTCCCGGCACCATCCTTTTCGACGGCCAGCAGGCCCGCAAGGGCTATGCGCTGAACAAGATGTGCTTCTCCTTCAACTCGGCGGAGAACCGTGAGGCCTTCAAGGCGGATGAGGCCGGCTATATGCAGCGTTACGGACTCAACGAGGAACAGGCGCGCGCCATCCGTGAGCGCGACGTGCTGGGCCTGCTGGCCGCGGGCGGCAATGTCTATTACCTGGCCAAGTTCGCCGGCATCCTCAAGCTCGACGTGCAGGACCTGGGCGCGCTGCAGACCGGCATGAGCAAGGAAGCCTTCAAGGCCAAGCTGCGCGCGGCGGCCTTCCAGTAAATCCAGACAGGAGCACCTTCATGGCCAAACTCATCGGCGGACTCGCCACTTCGCACATCCCGTCCATCGGCAACGCCATCGCCAAGGGCCTGCAGCAGGACCCGTACTGGAAGCCCTTCTTCGACGGCTTCCCGCCCATCCGCGCGTGGCTGGAAGAGCAGAAGCCGGACGTGGCCGTGGTCTTCTACAACGACCACGGACTGAACTTCTTCCTCGACAAGATGCCGACCTTTGCCGTGGGCGCGGCAGCCGAGTACCGCAACGCCGACGAAGGCTGGGGCATCCCCACGCTGCCGCCGCACCGGGGCCACCCGGAGCTGAGCTGGCATCTGATCAACCATCTGATCGACCAGGAGTTCGACGTGGTGACCTGCCAGGAGATGCTGGTGGACCACGCCTTCACGGTGCCGCTCAAGCTCTTCTGGCCGCAGGAGATCTGCCCCGTGACCACGGTGCCGATCTGCATCAACACCGTGCAGTTCCCGCTGCCGAGCGCCAAGCGGGTCTATGCCCTGGGCAAGGCCGTGGGTGAGGCCATCCAGAGCTGGAAGAGCGATCAGAAGGTGGTGGTGCTGGGTACGGGCGGCCTGAGCCACCAGCTCGACGGCGAGCGCGCGGGCTTCATCAACAAGGACTTCGACCTCAAGTTCATGGCCAGCCTGCAGAGCAACCCCGAATGGGCCACGCAATACAGCATCCATGAGCTGGTGGAGAAGACCGGCACCCAGGGTGTGGAGCTGCTGATGTGGCTGGCCATGCGCGGCGCTTTGAGCTCGGGGGGCAGCGGCGTGCGCACGGTGCACAGCAACTACCACATCCCGATCTCCAACACCGCCACCGGTGTGATGGCGCTGGCGTCCGTGGACTGAGCGGCGGGCGGCCGAAGGACCGCTTGGGGGTGGCGGCAGATACCCCTATACTGTATCGAGGGAGGGGCGCATCTGCGCTTCAGACGCCATGAAGTCACCATCTCTCTCCGAGCCGCATCAGAATCGGTTGCTGCAGTCCCTGCCGCAGGAGGTGTGGCAGCACTGGCGGTCCCTGCTGGAACCCGTCGAGCTGGCGCTGGGGCAGGTGCTGTACGAATCGGGCGGTCGGCTCAGCCATGTGTACTTCCCGACCACCGCCATCGTGTCCCTGCTCTACATGACCGAGCAGGGGGCTTCGGCCGAGCTCGCGGTGGTCGGCTATGAAGGGGTGGTGGGGATCGCCCTCTTCATGGGCGGACAGACCATGCCCAGCCGGGCGGTGGTGCAGAGTGCCGGCTACGGTTTGCGCCTCAGGGCCCAGGCGGTGCTGGAGGCCTTCGAGGGCAACCTCCAAGTACAACGCCTCCTCCTGCGCTACACCCAGGCCCTGATCACCCAGATGTCGCAGACCGCCGTCTGCAACCGGCACCATACGCTGAACCAGCAGCTCTGCCGCTGGCTGCTGTTGAGCCTGGACCGCCTGTCCGGCCCGGAGCTGCTGATGACGCAGGAGCTGATCGCCAACATGCTCGGGGTGCGGCGCGAGGGCGTGACGCAGGCCGCGCTCCAGTTGCAGCAGGCCGGCCTGATCCGCTACACACGCGGGCGCATCGTCGTGCTCGACCGCCCGGGCCTGGAGCGGCGCACCTGCGAGTGCTACGCCGTGGTCAAGAAGGAATACGACCGGCTGCTCCGGGATGACTTTGAGGAGATGGCGGCCTCGTCGCCCCTGCAGCGGCCGGCGTCCCGCCTGCACTGAGAGTGCGTACCGATGACCGGGAGTGCGTTCGGCGGCCGGTCCATGGGCTTGCAGGGCCCACAATGGGGCTCCTGCCCATTTGCCTGAACCGATCTCGACCATGGTGACCTCCAAGAACCGCAGCGCCAAGACCGCGCTTGCCGCGCCCGCGTCCGGGCCGGCGGCGCAGGGCTTTCCCATCGTGGGCATCGGCGCGTCGGCCGGCGGCCTGGGGGCGTTCGAGGCCTTCTTCTCCGGCATGCCGGCGGATGTGGAGCCCGGCATGGCCTTCGTGCTGGTGCAGCACCTGGCCCCGGACCACGAGAGCCTGCTGGCCGACCTGATCCGGCGCTACACCCGCATGCAGGTCTTTCAGGTGGTGGACGGCATGACGGTGCAGCCCAACAGCGCCTACGTCATTCCGCCCAACCATGACATGGCGCTGATCAACGGCACCCTGCAGCTGCTCGCGCCGTCGGCGCCGCGCGGTCAGCGCCTGCCCATCGACTTCTTCTTCAACTCGCTGGCCCAGGACCAGGGCGAGCGCGCCATCGGTGTCGTGCTCTCGGGCACCGGCAGCGACGGTACCCACGGCGTGCGCGCCATCAAGGACGGTGGCGGCATGGTGATGGCCCAGAGCCCCGCGACCACGGAATTCGACGGCATGCCGCGCAGCGCGATCGCCACCGGTCTGGTGGACTGCGAACTGCCGCCAGAGCAGATGCCGGCCAAGCTCATGGCCTATGCCGCCCCGGCCTTCGGCCGGACCTGGCAGAGCGCCGAAGCGCCGGCGCCGCGGAGCGAGGGCGTGCTGAACAAGATCTTCGTCCTGCTGCGCGCGCAGACCGGGCATGACTTCACGCACTACAAGCCCAGTACCGTGCAGCGGCGCATCGAACGGCGCATGGCGGTGCACGAGATCGGCACGCTGGAAGACTATGTCGTCCACCTGCAGAAGCACCCGGCCGAGGTCGAGGCGCTGTTCCGCGACCTGCTGATCGGCGTGACGAATTTTTTCCGTGACCCGGAAGCCTTCGCCGTGCTGGAGTCGCGGGTGCTGCCCGGGCTCTTCGACGGCCGGCCGGCGGATGCGACCGTCCGGGTCTGGACCGCGGCCTGTTCCACGGGCGAGGAGGCCTATTCCATCGCCATCCTCCTGCAGGAGTACCTGCGCGCGCACAAGCTCGGCCACAAGGTGCAGATCTTTGCGACCGACATCGACAGCCGCGCCGGGGCCCCGGCGCGCGCCGGCGTCTATCCGGCCAGCATCGCCGAGGACCTGACGCCCGAGCGGTTGGCGCGCTATTTCACCGCCGAGTCCGATGGCACCGCCTACCGAATCCACAAGAGCATCCGCGACATGCTGGTGTTCTCCGAGCATGACCTGATCCACGACCCTCCCTTCTCCCGGCTGGACCTGATCAGCTGCCGCAACCTGCTGATCTACCTGGACAAGGAACAGCAGAAGAAGCTCATCACGCTGTTCCACTACGCCTTGCGCCAGGGCGGGGTGCTGTTCCTGGGGGCGTCAGAGAGCGTGGGGGACCTGGGCGATCTGTATGCGGTGCTCGACGGCCAGGCCAAGCTGTTCCAGCGCAAGGAAGATTTCCAGGGGCCGCAGCGCGCCGCCCTGGGGCGTTTCCTGCAGCTGCCCGGGACCGAGCCGGTCCATGCGGCCCTGCCGCAGGCGTCGACCAAGGCGGCGGCGGGTGCGAAGCTGCCCCTGCGCGAACTCACCGAGCAGACCCTGCTGCGTCAGCTGGTACTGGCCGCGGCGCTGGTGAACGACAAGGGCGACATCCTCTACCTGCATGGGCGCACCGGCATGTACCTGGAGCTGGTGCCGGGCGAAGCGGGCATCAACAACATCCTGAAGATGGCGCGCGAGGGCCTGCGCCGCGAACTGACCACCGCCCTGCACAAGGCCGTGGTCAGCAAGCAGACGGTACGCGTGGGCGGGGTGCGCGTGCAGGCGCCGACGCAGCTGACCCCGATCAACCTGACCGTCAGCCCGGTGGGGGTGGGCGCCACGGCCGGTGGCGAGCCCTCGCTCTACCTGGTGATCCTGGAGGAGGCGCTCGTGCCCGAGGCGGGCGCGCAGGCGCTGGCCGACCCGGCGGCCGGCCAGCCGCTCGACGCCCGCCTGACCGCCCTGCAGCAGGAGCTGCGGGCCAAGGAGGAGTACCTGCAGGCGGCCAACGACGAGCTGGAGAGCTCGAACGACGAGCTGCGTTCGGCCAACGAGGAACTGCAGTCGGTCAACGAGGAACTCCAGTCCACCAACGAGGAGCTCGAGACCTCCAAGGAGGAGCTGCAGTCGGTCAACGAGGAGCTGGCGACCGTCAACACCGAGCTGCAGACCAAGGTGTTCGACCTGACCCGGGCCAACAACGACATGAACAACCTCATGGCTGGCACCGGCATCGGCACGGTTTTCCTGGACCATGCGCTGCGCATCCTGCGTTACACCCCGGCCGTCAACGCCATCGTCAACCTGATCCCGGGCGATGTGGGGCGACCGATCGCCCACGTGGCCTCCAATCTCCTGAACTACGACCGCCTGGTCACCGATGTGCAGGCCGTGCTGGACACCCTGGTGCCGCGCGAGGTCGATGTGCAGACGCGGGCCGGCGCCTGGTACACCCTGCGCATCCTGCCCTACCGCACGCTGGACAATGTGATCGAGGGGGCGGTGCTGACCTTCATCGACATCTCGGAGATCGTGCGTACGCGCGAATCCCTGCGGCAGGCGCACGAACTGCAGCGCCTGGCCGTCGTGGTGCGCGACGCGAGCGATGCGGTGACCGTGCAGGATTTCGAAGGCCACATCCTGGCCTGGAACCCGGGCGCCGTGCGCCTGTACGGCTGGACCGAGGCGCAGGCCCTGGCGATGGATGCCCGGGATCGCGTCCCCGCGGACCTGCGTCCGGGCGTGCTGGAGCAACTGCAGCAGCTCAGCCGCTCGGAGGTGCTGGCGCCGTTCAAGACCCGGCGCCTCACCCGCGACGGGGCCGTGCTCGAGGTCTGGATCACGGCCAGCGCACTGGTGAACGAGGCGGGCAAGGTCTATGCGGTGGCCTCGACCGAGCGCCTGGCCCCGGCGGCATCGGGCCCGCCACCGGAGGCCCGCGATGGCCGCTCCGGCTGATCCCGGCCGACCCGTCGCTCCGGCGATGGACACGTCCCCCGAGCTGCGCGAGCGCGCGGAGGCGGCCGTCCTGAACCGCACGCTGCATCGGCCCGTGCCGCTGGCCGAGCTGACGCCCGACGAAATCCGGCGCGTGCTGCACGAACTGGGCGTACACCAGATCGAACTCGAGATGCAGAACGAGGAGCTGCGTCGCACGCAGGCCGAGCTGAGCGCGGCGCGGGCACGTTATTTCGATCTCTATCAGCTGGCGCCGGTCGGCTACTGCACCCTCGACGAGCAGGGGCTGATCCGGCAGGCCAATCTGGCGGCGGCCAGCATGCTGGGGCAGCCCCCGGCGGCCCTGCTGGACCAGCCGCTGACCGCTTTCATCCTGAGCCAGGATCAGGACAGCTACTACCTGTACCGCCGGCGGGCCGGCAGCGCCGGACATGCCCCGTCCTGTGAATTGCGCATGAAGCGCAGCGATGGCACGCTTCTGTGGGTCCAGCTGGCGATCACGCTGGCCCGCAACGCGCAAGGCGGGCCGGAGCTGCGTGTCGTGATGAGTGATGTGACCCAGCACAAGCAGGTCGAATCTGCCCTGCGCGAGAGCGTGCAGCAGTCGCGCCGTCTGTCGCGTCGCGTGATCGAGGCGCAGGAGACCGAGCGTCGCCGCATTGCGATGGAGCTGCACGACGAGCTCGGGCAGGCGCTGACCGCCATCAAGATCAACCTCCAGGTCGGCGAGCGCTTCCAGGGCCAGACCCCGGTCGAGCTCAGTTCCGAGAACGTCCGCATCGTGGATGAGGCGCTGGTGCAGATGCGCCGCCTGGCCTATGCCTTGCGTCCTTCGATGCTGGACGACCTCGGGCTGGCAGCCGCCTTGCGCTCCATGGCGCAGCAGACGGCGCAGCGCAGCGGCCTGACGATCCGTTGCGAGCCGGACCTTGCGGTGCAGCGTCTGGCGCCCGAGGTCGAGATCGCGGTGTTCCGCATCGCCCAGGAGGCGCTGACCAACATCGTGCGCCACGCCCAGGCCCGGCAGGTCCAGATGACTTTGCGCCGTGAAGACGGGATGCTGGTGTTGAGCGTGCAGGACGATGGCTGCGGCTTCGCGCTGGAGGACGTCCGCGCCCGCGCCGCGACCGGCGGGAGCCTCGGGGTGCTGGGCATGGAGGAGCGCGCCGCGCTCATCGGCGCCGAGCTGCAGATCACATCGGCCGTGGGGCAGGGCAGCCGGCTGTGCCTGCGCTATCCGCTGCAGACGCCGGGAGAGCCGTCATGAAGCCGGCGCGTGTGCTGCTGGCCGACGATCACACGCTGGTACGCGCTGGCGTGCGCAAGCTGATCGAGTCCATGCCGGGGATGAGCGTCGTGGGCGAGGCCGACGACGGCCTGGCCCTGCTCACGCTGGCGGCCCAGCTGCAGCCGGACCTGGTGCTGATGGACATCGCCATGGCGGGACTCAACGGCCTGGAAGCCACCGCTCGCCTGCTCAAGGCGCAGCCCGGCATCCGCGTGCTCATCCTCTCCATGCACCAGAACGAGGAGTACGTGCGCCAGGCCCTGCGCAACGGTGCCGTGGCCTACCTGCTCAAGGACGCCGCGCCCGTGGAGCTGGAGCGCGCGATCCGGGCCGTGCAGCGGGGCGAGATCTACTTGAGCCCGACCGTCTCACGCGGTGTCGTGAGCGACTATGTGCAGCGCCTGCGTGACGATCCCGTGCCGGCGACCCATCTCACCCCGCGCCAGCGCGAAGTGCTGCAGCTGGTGGCGCAGGGGCACAGCAGCAAGGACATCGCGCGCCGGCTCGGTCTTTCGGTGAAGACGGTGGACACGCACCGCAGTCAGGTGATGAAGCAGCTGGACATCCATGACGTCGCCGGTCTGGTGCGTTATGCCGTACGCTCCGGGCTGATTTCTTCCGACCGCTGAGCACGTGGTGCGACCTGCCGTGCCTCGTTGTCTCAGGTGTTTCCCCGGCCCGCCCTCGGGTATGCGCCCGATAGCCAGCGGTTCCCGGACCTCCTACAGTGGGTGGGCGTCGTCCATTGTTTCTCATCATCACGTGACAGGTCGAGCCGCTGTCCATCCACGGGACTGCGGCCCGTGCCCGGCTCAGTAAAGGTAGCCATGACAACCAAGGTCTTGCTGGTTGACGATAACCAGACATTTATCGCCTCCCTGAGGCTGTTCCTGGGCATGTTGCCCGACATGGAAGTGGTGGGGGAGGCCAGCAACGGCCTCGAAGCGGTGAACCAGGCGAGCCGGCTCCAGCCGGACCTCGCGCTGCTGGACATCGCCCTGCCCCAGATGAATGGCCTGGAGGTGGCGCGCCGTCTGCAGTCGTTGCCGCGCCCGCCGAGCATCATCTTCGTGTCCATCCATGACGAGGCGCATTACCGGGAGGCCGCTGCGGACCTGGGCGTGGCGGGCTATGTCAGCAAGGCCGACTTTGTGACCGAGCTGTTTCCGATCGTCACCCGCATGGCGGGTGACCGGCCCGCGGGTCTGCGGCTGAACTGAGGGGCGGCGACGGGCCCGGCGCGCTCAGTCGCGCGGCCGGAAGCTGATGACCAGCACGGGCGGTACCAGGCCATCCACGTCGCGCGGCAGGGTCTCGGTCTTGTCGATGGCCTTGAGCACGGCCTCGTCCCAGCTCTTGTGGCCGCTGCTCTTGAGCAGCTTGCGCCCGACGATGGTGCCGTCCGGTGAGGTGCGGACCTCGACCTCGGCCGTGGGGTTGCTCGCCAGCTCCTCGGGGAAGACGATGTTGGGTTTGATGCGCCCCCGGATGCGGCCAGCGTAGCCCGACGAGGGGCTCGAGGATTGCACGGCATGGCCCTTGTCGCTGGGCTTGCCCGTGGCGTTGGCCAGGCCGGCCATGCGCTGCATCTGTTCCTTGCGCAGCTTCTCACGCAGCTCGGCTTCCTGTTGCTCCTTGCGCTTCTCCTCGAGCTCCTTCTTGCGCCTTTCCTCGGCCAGCTTTTTCTCACGCTCCTGGCGCTCACGCTCCAGTTTCTCCTGCCGCTCGCGTTCCAGGCGCTGCTTCTCGCGTCGTTCCTGCTCGGCCTTGTTTCTGGCCTCGCGCTCGCGCTCGCGTTCGCGTTGCAGGGCGATCTCGGCCTCGTTCGGGCCGGGGTCGGCCGCCTTGGGTGGCGCCGGTGGGGGCGGGGCGGGTTCAGGTTGGGGGTCGGGCTCGACGAGCTTGGGCGCGGCCTGCTGCGGCACGGCCGACCAGAGCTCGGCTTCGACCGAGAGGCTGGTGTCGCTGCGACGCCAGCTCACGCCCCAGGTCAGTGCCGCCAGCAACAGGCCGTGGACCAGCAGGGCCAGGCCATAGGAACGCAGCAGACCCTGGCGCGGCGGCGGGGGCTGGAATTCGAAGCGGCTGCTGGCTTCCACGGTGCGGTCTGTCCCCGGTCCTCAGTTCACGACCTGAACCGAGAGGCCCACGCGCTGCGCGCCCGCCTTCTGCAGGGTGTCCATGACGCGGACGACGGTTTCGTACTTGACGTTCCTGTCGGCGCTGATGATGACCGCGCTGCTGCCGTCCTTGCCCAGGCCATCCTGTGCGCGTTTGACGTTGGCAGCCAGTTCACCCAGCTTGAGGCGGCGGGTGTTGCCGTCGATCTTGAGGCTCAGGGTTTCGTCCTTGCCGACGATGACTTCGATAACCTGCTCCGGCGGCTTTTTGCCCTTGCCCACGCTGGGCAGATCCACCACGCTGGGCGTGATGAGTGGCGCGGTGACCATAAAGATGATCAGCAGCACCAGCATCACGTCGATGAAGGGCACCATATTGATCTCGTTGATGGTGCGGCGCCCGCGCCCGCGGCTGACCATGGAAGGCATAGTGTGTTCCTGCTCAGTGGACAGAGGCCGGCGTGGCCGGATGGGTGCCGATATTGCGCTGCAGGATGTTGGAGAACTCCTCGATGAAGGTCTCCAGCACGATGGACACGCGGTCGATGTCGCGTGCGAAGCGGTTGTAGGCGACGACGGCGGGAATGGCGGCGAACAGGCCGATCGCCGTCGCCACCAGGGCCTCGGCGATGCCGGGGGCGACGGAGGCCAGCGTCACCTGCTGCAGCGAGGCCAGGCCGGTGAAGGCGTGCATGATGCCCCAGACCGTACCGAACAGGCCCACATAGGGCGAGACCGAGCCGACCGACGCCAGGAAGGAGAGGTTGGTCTCCACCACGTCCATCTCGCGCTGGAAGCTCGCGCGCATGGCACGGCGCGCGCCGTCGAGCAGGGTGCCGGCGTCGGTGATACGGCGCTCGCGCAGCTTCTGGTACTCACGCAGGCCTGCCACGAAGATGCGTTCCATGGGGCCGCCCGTCTGGGCTTTCTGCGCGGCCTGGGCGTAGAGGGTGTTGAGGTTGGCACCGGACCAGAAGTCGCGCTCGAACTTCTCGTTGAGTTCGCGCACGCGCTTGAGTCCGAAGAGCTTGCTGAAGATCGCAGCCCAACTCGCGATGGAGACGAGCACCAGCAGCAGCATCACGGCCTGCACGACGAAGCTGGCGTGCAGCACGAGTTGGACGATGGAGAGGTCTTGGCTCATTTCAATGCTTCCAGAATACTGCCGGGAATTCTTTCAGGTTTCATGCTGGCGGCGGACACCCAGCCGATGCGGATGCTGCCTTCGCACAACAGTTCAGGTGCGCTGCCTGTCTTGCGCCAGGCCTGCTGGGCAATTGTGATCGATGCCCGGCCACTTTCCTGGAGCTTGGCTGTAACCAATAGTTCGTCGTCGAGCCGGGCAGGGCGGTGGTATTTGATGGCGGTCTCGCTGACCACGAACATGCCACCCGTGGCCTCGCGCAGGGCCTGCTGGCCCACGCCGAGCGAACGCAGCCACTCGGTACGCGCGCGTTCGAAGAACTTGAGGTAGTTGGCGTAGAAGACGATGCCGCCGGCATCGGTGTCTTCCCAGTAGACGCGGATCGGCAGTTCGTAGGCCATGGGTGCTTTAGCGCAGGAGTTTGCTGAGTCTCTCCACCGCCGCCTGCAGCTGGGGCAGGGCGCTGGCCGTGGAGAAACGGATGTAGCGCGCGGTGTCGGCACTGCCGAAGTCGCGCCCCGGGGTGATGGCCACATGGGCCTGCTGCATCAGCGCGAAGCTCAGTTCCCAGCTGTCTTTCACGCCCAGCTTGCTGCAGGCTTCGGTGCAATCGGCCCAGGCGTAGAAGGCGCCATCGGGCATCACCGGGACGTGCAGGCCGAGTGCATTCAGGGCCGGGATGAAGACGTCGCGTCGGGCCTTGAACTCGGCGCGGCGGCGCTCGTACTCGGCCAGGCTCTCAGGCTCGAAGCAGGCCAGGGCTGCATGCTGGGCGATGGTGCTGGGGCAGATGTAGAGGTTCTGGGCCAGGCGCTCGACCACGGGCACCAGCGCTTCGGGTAAGACCAGCCAGCCCAGGCGCCAGCCCGTCATGCTGAAGTACTTGGAAAAGCTGTTGATCGAGATGATGTTCTCGTCGATCGCCAGCGCGCTCTGGCCGTAACGCTCGTCGTAGCTCAGGCCCAGGTAGATCTCGTCGACCAGGGTGATGCCGTTATGCGCCTGCACCACCTCGTGGATGCGGCGCAGCTCGGCCGGGTCGATGGAGGTGCCCGTGGGATTGGAGGGGGAGGCCAGCAGCACGCCGCGGGTTGTCGGTCCCCAGGCGGCGCGCACCTGCTCGGCGCTGAGCTGGAAGCGCTGCGCCGGCCCGCAGGGGATGAGCCGGGCTGTGCCCTCGGCGGCACTCACGAAATGCCGGTTGCAGGGGTAGCTCGGGTCCGGCATGAGGATCTCGTCGCCCGCCTCGATCAGGGCCAGGCAGGCCAGCTGCAGCGCAGCCGAGGCGCCGGCCGTGACGACGATGCGCCCGGGGGCGATGTCCAGCCCGTGGCGCTGCATGTACCAGGCGCTGATGCGTTCGCGCAGGGCCGGCAGGCCCGTGGCGTCGGTGTACTGGGTGCGGCCGGCGCGCACGGCGCGTTCGGCGGCCTCCTGCACCAGCGGCGGGGCCGTAAAGTCCGGCTCGCCGATGTTGAGGAAGATCATGGGCGCTGCACCCTGGGCGGCTTCGCGTGCCAGTGCGGACGCGGCCTTGGCCACCTCCATCACATAGAAGGGCTCGATCTTCTGCGCGCGGGCCGCAATTTTCATCGGGCCTTGCCAGCGGCTCGATCGGTCTCGACCTCGGCGGCGCGCAGCGTGGGCGCCAGGCCGCCGAGCACGCCGTTGACGTACTTGTGGCCGTCGGTCCCGCCGAAAGACTTGGCGAGCTCGATGTACTCGTTTAGGACCACGCGCCAGGGTACGTCCAGGCAGTACTGGAGTTCGTAGGCCCCCATCCACATCACGGCGCGTTCGATGGGCGAGAGCTCGGCGAGCTTGCGGTCCAGCAGCGGGGTGATCAGGCGGTCCAGCGCCTCGGCCTCGGCCACGCAGCCGTGCAGCAGCGCGTCGTAGTGCGCCGCGTCGGCCTTGTTGAAGCCCGAGAGATCGCGTGTGAAGGCGTCAATCGCGCTGGTTTCGTTGCGGCCCACGAGGTGCTGGTAGAGGCCTTGCAGTGCGAATTCGCGCGCGCGGCTGCGGCCGGACTTGGCCGCGGATTTGCGAGGGGCGGCGGGAGCCGTGCTCATGCGATGTCTTCCAGCAGATTGGCCATTTCCACGGCCACGCGGGCGGCGTCGCGGCCCTTGTCGGTCTGGCGCACCTCGGCCTGCGCCAGGGTCTCGACGGTGAGGATGGCGTTGGCGATCGGGGTCTGGTAGTCCAGCGAGACGCGCGTGACGCCGGCGCCCGATTCGTTGGCGACCAGCTCGAAGTGGTAGGTCTCGCCGCGGATGATGCAGCCCAGCGCGATCAGCGCGTCGTAGTTGTTCTTCTCGGCCAGGGCCTGCAGGGCCAGCGGCACTTCGAGCGCACCCGGCACCATGACGTGGTCGATGTTCTTGGTCTGCACGCCCAGCGCGGCCAGCTCGGCGCGGCAGGCCTGGGCCAGGGCGTTGGTGATGGCCTCGTTGAAGCGGGCCTGCACGATGCCGATGACGAGCTTGCTGCCGTCGAGCTTTGCATGGCCGGGTTCGAGATTGCCTTTGTCGGCGCCAAACATGGTGGATTCCTTTATTTCTGAAGATAGCCGGTGACTTCGAGTCCGTAGCCGGTCATGCTGGGCAGCCGGCGTGGGTTGCCCATGAGCGTCATCTTGTGCACACCACAATCGCGCAGGATCTGTGCGCCCACGCCGTAGGTACGCAGGTCCATGCGTCCGCGCTCGGGTGCCTGGCTGGCGCGTGCCGTGCCGTCGAACTGGGCCAGCAGCTGCTCGGCGCCTTCGCCGGCATTGAGCAGCACGACCACGCCGCGGTTCTCGGTAGCGATGCGTGTGAGGCAGGCATCCAGGCTCCAGGAGTGCATGGTGCGACCGGTCTCCAGCGCGTCCAGCACCGAGAGCGGCTCGTGCACCCGCGCCAGCACATTGTCCTGCTGGCTCCACTGGCCGCGCACCAGGGCCAGGTGCAGGCCTTGGCTGGTCTTGTCGCGGTAGGCGTGAGCGTTGAACTCGCCCCAGGCGGTCTTGAGGGGGCGGCTGCCCACCCTCTCGATCAGCGATTCGGTGCGGCTGCGGTGCTCGATCAGGTCGGCGATGGTGCCGATCTTCAGGCCGTGCTCGGCCGCGAAGAGCTGCAGGTCGGGCAGGCGGGCCATGGTGCCGTCGTCCTTCATGATCTCGCAGATCACGGCCGAGGGTGAGTGGCCGGCCATGGCGGCGAGGTCACAGCCCGCCTCGGTGTGGCCGGCGCGCATGAGCACGCCGCCGTCCACGGCTTGCAGCGGGAAGATGTGGCCGGGTTGTACCAGGTCTTCGGCGCGGGCATTCGATGCCACGGCGGCCTGCACGGTGCGCGCGCGGTCGGCGGCCGAGATGCCGGTGGTGACACCGGTGGCCGCCTCGATGGAGACGGTGAAGGCCGTGCCCATCTTGGTCCCGTTGCGCGCCACCATGGGCGGCAAGCGCAGGCGCTCGCAACGCTCGCGCGTGAGCGTGAGGCAGATCAGGCCACGGCCGAACTTGGCCATGAAGTTGATGGCCTCGGGGGTGACGCGGTCGGCGGCGAGGACGAGGTCGCCCTCGTTCTCACGGTCTTCCTCATCGACGAGGATGACCATGCGGCCGGCCTGCATCTCGGCCACGATGTCCTCGACGGGCGAGATGGCCACGGGTGCTTTGGAGCTCATGCGTCTGCTTTCTGCGGGGTGGCGCTCGCGGCGAGCATGCGCTCGACGTAGCGCGCCACGGTATCGATTTCGAGGTTCACGCCTGCACCTGCGGTCAGCAGGCCCAGGGAGGTGTTCTGTACGGTGTGCGGGATCAGGTTGATGCTGATCTCGGCCCCGGCTGCGTTGTCATGCACCCGGTTGACGGTGAGGCTCACGCCATTGACCGTGATCGAGCCCTTGTAGGCCAGGTAGCGGGCGAGTTCGGCCGGGGCCTGGATGCGCAACTCCCAGCTTTCGCCGACCTGTGCAAAGCGGCTGACCGTCCCCACGCCATCCACATGGCCCGAGACGATGTGGCCGCCCAAGCGGTCGCCGGCGCGCAGGGCCTTCTCCAGGTTGACCTGGGCGTCCAGGACCAGGCCGGTGGTCTTGGCCAGGGACTCGGCCGAGATGTCGATGGTGAATTGCTGCTGGGGGAGGGCAAGGCTGGTGACTGTCATGCAGGCGCCGTTGAGGGCGATGCTGTCGCCCAGACCCACATCGTCCAGGTAGCCGGCCGGGCAGGCAATCGCGAGGCGCTTGCCGTGCTGCAAAGAACTTCCAAGGTCGTGGCTGGCGACGATGCACCCCACGCCGGTGATGATGCCGGTGAACATAGGCCGCTATTTTCGCAGGGATTCATGGCCCTGGCCGGGGCCGGGCTGAAAAGAAAGCAGGGCGCTGGTGCTAGAAGCGATCCCGGCCTGGAATTCTGGCCAGGATGCGCAGATCGGGGCCGATCGGTGTCGTCTCCCGGAACTCTAACGGTATCGCCTGGGACAGTTCGGACAGCGGGCCGATGTTGACCATGCCGCGCCCCGATCCCAGCAGCTTGGGCGCCAAATAGACCAGGAATTCGTCGACCAGGCCCTCGCGGACCAGGGAACCGTTAAGCTTGTGGCCGGCTTCCACGTGCAGCTCGTTGATCTCGCGCTGGGCCAGGTCATGCAGCATGGCGGCCAAGTCCACTTTGCCGCCCGGGCCGGGGCAGGGGATCACGGTGGCGCCTCGGGCTTCCAGGGCGGCCTTTCGGGCGGTGTCTTCGGTGGCGGTATAGATATAGAGCTGGCGGCCGGGGATGAACAGCCGGGCGCCCAGAGGTGTCTCCAGCCGGCTGTCGACCACCACCAGATGGGGTTGGCGCGGGGTGTCGACCAGGCGCACGTCCATCCGCGGATCGTCCTCGAGCACAGTGCCGATACCTGTGAGCACGGCACAGGCCCGGGCCCGCCAGGCATGGCCGTCCGCACGGGCGGGTTCGGCGGTGATCCACTGGCTGGCGCCGTTGTCGAGCGCGGTCTGGCCATCCAGCGAGGCCGCGATCTTCATGCGCACCCAGGGGATGCCGCGGACCATGCGGCTGAAAAAGCCGATGTTGAGTTCCCGGGACTCCGCTGCGCCGGGGCCGATCTCCACCTCGATGCCGGCCGCGCGCAGGCGGGCAAAACCCTGGCCGGCGACCTTGGGGTTGGGGTCTTCGAGCGAGGCGACCACCTTGCCGACGCCGGCCGCGACCAGCGCATCGCAGCAAGGCCCGGTACGCCCCTGGTGAGCACAGGGTTCCAGCGTGACGTAGACCGTGGCACCCTCCACCGAGTGCCCGCGCTCGGCCGCATCCCGCAGGGCCATGATCTCGGCATGTGGCCCGCCGGCGCGCTGGGTATGCCCCTGGCCCAGGACCCGGCCATCCGTCCCGACGATGACGCAGCCGACCCGGGGGTTCGGGGAGGTCAGGGTCAGGGACTGGGAGGCGAGGGTCAGGGCGGTGGACTGGTGGGGGGAGGGCATGGATGAATGATTGGGGCGTCTTGGCGAGACAAGGTCATATGCCTGTTAGCGACCAGATTCTGGCTGGTGTTCAATCTGCAGCTTCAGAATGCTGTTGACTTTGCGGCCTTGGAGTTCGCCAGGTGCGAAGCGGACGCCAACGAAGGCCTCGGCCACCGCTGTCGTGTACTCCTCTGGCAAGTCAGGCGCATCGATCCGGTAGGAAGTGACTTGGCCCTCAGTATCTATCCAGAGCGTCAGCACGAGCTGGCCTGGGGTGGTCAGAAGGCGAGCCTCCGGCAAATCCAGATGGATGTTCTGGATTGGCCGCGGCGGACGGGACAGCTGCTCGGCCAAATAGTAGCCCCGGGTGTCTGCCTGGGGTGCAGGCGGGGCCGTCTCATGGGGGCGAGGAGGGGGTGCATGGGTAGCCTTGTCTAAGCGAGAAACATCTGACCCTATCACGTTGATCTCGGCGTTCAGCAACGCACGCCCCAGAATTTCGTTCGAAGGGGTCGTGAGACGCCCCGGCTGATGGGCTGTAAATGGCACCATCAAGGCTGCATGTAGCAATAGCGACAGAGACAGGGCAAGGCCTAGCCGTAGGCAATCAGGGTGTCTGCGCATGGCTGAAGGTTGACCGTGGTTGGCGTGAAAAAGTAACGCCTAAGCATACCGCTCAGGCAGGCGGCGGCGCCGTTTATCGCGCCGGCCTCGTGTTGATGTAGCTTGTGGCTAGGATCAGCCTATCCATCAATCCGTTAATGCCTACTCACTTGGGGATTCACATGAAAAAACAGGCCGGTTTCACGCTCATCGAAGTGCTGGTTGTCGTGGCCATCATCGGCATTCTGGCGGCCGTGGCCTTGCCGTCCTACAACGATTACCTGATCCGCGGCCGCATTCCCGATGCGACGTCCAATCTGGCGGTCAAGCGGGTGCAGATCGAGCAGTTCTTCATGGACAACCGTACCTATGTGGGGGCGCCAGCGTGCAACAACGACAGCAACATCAGCAAATATTTTGACTTCTCCTGCTCTGCATCGGATGCCGTCAGTTACACGCTGCAGGCTGTAGGCAAAGGGGGGATGGCCGGCTTCACCTATACGATCAATCAGGCCAATACCAAGGCCACCACAGCTGTTCCCGCTGGCTGGACCGGCAGTGCGAATTGCTGGATCGTCCGTAAGAACGGCGATTGCGCCTGATCGTCTACATGTCTGTAATTGCAACCATGAGACTGTCCTTCGCCAGAATTCGGTCGGTGCAGGAGGCGGGTCGCCGGCTTCTGCAGCGAGGATTCAACCTGATCGAGCTGATGGTGGGCATAGCCATCATGGCTTTGGTCTTGTACTTCATGATTCCCAGCATGGCCGCCTGGATGCAGAGCAGTCAGATCCGTAGTGCGACAGAGTCCTTGCAGGGTGCCCTGCAACTCGCTCGCGCGGAAGCCGTCAGGCGCAATACGGCGGTGGAAGTGGTGCTTACATCCGTGGCAGGTGGTGGAGATGGTACGGACTGGCTGATCCGTTGCGTTAACTCTTCGCCCACCTGTCCGGGGGCAGGTCAGGCCGAAACCTCGATTCAGCAACGTGTGGCGGCGGAGGGGGCGCCCAACGCCACGGTGGCGGTGAACCCTGCCATGACGGCACTCGCCTATTCGGGTAACGGGCGATTGACACCGGTGCCTGCCGCCAATATCACGATCAATGTCGGTCACCGCAAGGCCAGCAGTTGTCTGGCAGATGGCGGCGACTACCGTTGCCTGCGCATTGTCGTGGCGCCCGGCGGCCAGGTCCGTATGTGTGACCCGGCGGTGGCAGCGCCGAATCCCCGCGCCTGTTGAGGAACAGACCATGAAAAGGCAAGCTTCCCGCTTGAATTCGCAGGCCGGCGTCATGCTGATCGAGGCGCTGATCGCCATCCTGATTTTTTCGGTCGGCGTGCTTGGCATCATCGGACTCCAGGGCTCTGCCGTGAAGGCTTCGGTTGATGCGAGGTATCGCAGCGAGGCTGCTCTGCTGGCCAATGACCTGATCGGTCGTATGTGGGCCAGCGACCGGACCCAGGCAACCTTGCAGACCAATTACGCCAGTGCCACGAACGGTCCGCAATTCGTGCAATGGCGCAACGCCGTCCAGGCCGCCTTGCCTGGGGCGCCGGCGAATCCGCCGACGGTGGTTGTCGCGCCCAGTGCAGGCACTGCAGTGCCTTCGAGCGAGGTCACCATCCGTATTTTCTGGCAGGTGCCAGGTGAGGTGGCCGTGCACAACTTCGTGGCTGTGGCCCAGGTGGGGGGCTGACATGGTCCAGAACTTCAATGTATCGCGCAGCCGTATGGCCGGCTTCGGTCTGGTCGAGATCATGGTTGCCATGTTGATCGGCATGTTTGGTGTGCTCATCATGATGCAGGTGCTCACGGTATCCGAGGAGCAGAAGCGCACCACCACCAGTGGCAACGACGCCATGAACGAAGGGGTGCTGGCCCTGTATGCCATCCAGAGCGACATCCGCATGGCTGGCTATGGCATCAACGACCCCAAGATCCTGGGTTGCAGTCTGACCCTGCGTGCCGGCGTGGTGCTGGGGGCGCTGGCGCCGGTGGTCATCAATTCCGCCAATATCACCGGTGCCGATGCCAATACCGATACGGTAATGATTTTTCATGGCAACAGCTTCGGCACGCCCCAGGGAGACACCGTCATCGCCGCGGGTAACACCGTGCAGACCCCGACGGCCTTCGTTGCGAATGATTGGGTGGTGGTGGCCCCTACGGTCAGACCCGCCCCCTGCAACCTCACGCTGGACCGGGTGGCGAACGTGGCTGCGGGGGCGGTGACGCTGAGTTCCGGTACCGCCATGAACGTCGGCGACACACTGTTCAATCTCGGACAGAGCTATCGGGCTGTCGGCTATGCCGTGCGCAACCGCAACCTGACGAGCTGCGACTACACCAATGCTGGTGTGGACTGCTCCATTGCGGGTTCTTGGAACGCTATCGCCAGCAATATCTTCAGCCTGCGAGCCCAGTATGGACGCGATACGACCGCCCCGACCATGGACACGTTTGTCGATGTGTACGACCAGGCAACGCCCAATCCGGCCGTGACCCCCAATACTTTGTGCGGCTGGTCGCGCATATCGGCCGTGCGCATGGCCCTGGTGGCGCGCAGTGCCCAAATGGAGAAAGAAGAAGTCACCGCCGCCGTCCCAACGTGGGAAGGCAGTGCGGCTGGCAACCCTGCTGGCAGTACCGCTGCGGCGTTTGTGCTGAGCGGTGATGCGGACTGGAAAAACTATCGGTACCGGGTGTTCCAGACCCTGGTGCCGATACGCAATATGTCCTGGATGGGAGCGGTGACGGGATGCTGAACAGACATACGCTCAAGCGCCCGCGCCACGGCCAGCGCGGCGTGGTGATGATGGTGGCCCTGGTGATCCTCGTGGTCATGACGCTGGCGGGTATCTCCCTGATGCGCTCCATGGATACCACCAATCTGATTGCCGGCAACATGGCCTTCAAGCAGGCCGCGACGCAGTCTTCCGATGTCGGAGTGGAGGCTGCGATCAGTTGGCTCGAGGCCAACAATGCGGGCTCCTTTCTTGACAACAGCAATCAGCCTGCCGGCTATACGGCTTCCACGCCCAACAACGCCGCCCTGGCGCTGGGAGAGGCTTTCTGGAATGGATTGGCGGCCTCGGGTGTCTGCAATCTGGATCTGGATCCGGCAACGCCGGTGGTGTTTCCGCGCGCCTGTGTCGCCACGCCCAAGCCCAACGCCTCGGGTAACAGCGTGAGTTACATGATCCAGCGTCTTTGCGCAGCGACTGGCAACCGAAATGGTGCCGGCTGTTCCATCGTGGCGGGCGCGATCGTGGCGAGTGGCAACAACGAGGGCGCCGGTGAAGAGCAGCTCACCGGGCAGTCCACCGCTGTCTATTACCGCATCACGGTGCGGGTGGTGGGGCCGCGCAATGCCGTGAGCTTTGTTCAGGCCATCGTCTCGCTCTAAGGTTACGCCGTCATCAGCTTTTCTTCATGTTTACACGTACCACTAATCGGGAGATTGTCATGCGCAATCGAACACATGTCACCGCATCCACCGGCCGCCTGTTGGCCATGCCCGCCCTATCGCTGGCCGTCCTGGCGGCAACCTTTGCGCCTGGCTGGAACGGCTGGGCACCAGCCGGTGCGGTAACCGACATCGCGACGCTTCCCGTGTTTTCATCCACGCCGCCCGCCGTCCAGGTGAAGCCCAACGTGATGTTGATTATGGATGACTCGGGTTCCATGGCCTGGACGCATATGCCGGACCAGGCGGATGACTTTGCTGGCCGCTACGGCTTTGCGAGTGCTCATTGCAATGGCATCTACTACAACCCCAACATCACCTACAAGCCGCCGGTGGATGCGGTAGGCAACAGCTATTCCAATCAGAGCTTCACGGCCGCGCAGGTGGACGGCTATGGGGTGAACAGCACGTCCACCGTCAACCTGTCCAGCAGTTTTCGTGCGGCGATCAATGCAGAGGTACAGGCAACGATTACCTCCGATGCCTATGAACCGGCCTATTACTACATCTACAAAGGCACGCAGACCTCTGAGCGACAGAAGAATTACTACGACACCAACAGCATCTTCTATCGAGAGTGTCGCAGCACCATAGGCTCTACGACCGCGATCGATGGAACGAACCCGGTCAATACGCTGTTCGAGAAGAAGGTGGTGAGCTCAACCTCCGGGCCTGGTGGTACGGACGAGCGAACCAATTTCGCCAACTGGTACAGCTATTACCGGACCCGGATCAACATGATGAAGACGGCCAGTGGTCTGGCCTTCAAGGACCTGGACGACAAGTTCCGCGTTGGTTACATGACGCTGAATACCAACACGAATACCTCGTTCCTGAATATCAATGATTTCACTGCGACGCAGAAGCAGAGTTTCTATACCAGCCTGTACAGCGGCATTCCCAGCAATGGCACGCCCTTGCGCTCGGCGCTTGCCAGTGCGGGGCGTATGTATGCTGGGAAGCTCACGACGTACAAGAGCGAAAACTCGACCCGCACGTTTGCCGTGACGGATCCGGTGCAGTACTCTTGTCAGCAGAATTACACCATTCTTTCCACTGACGGCACCTGGAACGGTGGCGCGGGCGTCCAGCTTGATGGCAGCTCTCAAGTCGGCAACGTGGACGGCGCCTTGGCCCGTCCATACAACGATGGCAGCACGGCGACGACCACCACCGTGACAACCTACACCAAGCTTCAGGATCGGGTGACGACTGCGACAGCCGCGACGCTGACGCGGACCTGGAGTCGGACCAATACGGTCATCGGCGCGGCTTGTACTGCCAGTGTGCCGCCGGCGAACACGGCGACAGCGCCGATGAACATAGGCAACAATCGCCAAGGTGCTGTCGGTTACCGAACGTCCAATCCCTACAGTGGCCGTTGCTACAACCTGACCAACAATGCCTGGTTCTGCCGCAACGACTCCAACAACGGTGCCATTGCCGTTGGCGCGCCCTCGGTGACGGACTCTACCGACAAGACTTGGTATCTGGTGTCCAACATCAGCGGCAATACGGGTTGCGTCTCTGCCCGAACCGCTTTCGGTTCCGGCTATTCCACCACCTCCGGGGTGTGTCCTAGCCAGGATGCGCCGGGTAACCGGGTCACGGTCACTCCCCAGACCCAGGCGAATGTTCTCACCGGTTTTAGCTCGACGACGACCGATCGCTACAAAGCGACCCAGACCACAACGCAGACCACCATCAACGGTGTGGCTGGTCCTGTCGGACCTCTGACGCCTGCAACACCCAGCTACAACATCGACACCAGCGTGCCGCAAACCTATTCAGAAAGTGCCGGTGGTGAAACCTGCGGTGGTCAGCCGGCACCCTGTCCTAGTGCAGCAGGCACCTGGACCTCTGGTACGCCCACGGTCAATAACGTCTGTATGACTCCGGCCGATCAGCCTGTGGCCGGCGTGACGACGCCTATGCTCACCAACACCGTGGCCACAGGAGCGACAACGAACACGGTCACCAACCAGTTGGCAGATCCGGCGCCTGTCGTCGATTCGACCTCCGTCGGGAGCGGTGGGGTGGCCAACACTCTGGCGGACGTCGCCGCGTATTACTACGCGACCAATCTGCGGACCACGGCGCTGGGCAATTGCACGGGACCAACCATCGCACCTTCGACCACGCCGAACGACCTGTGTGAGCCGAATACCGTGCCCGCTGCCGGGCAGGACACGGCCACTTGGCAGCATATGACCACCAGCACCTTGGGTTTGGGCGTGCGCGGACGCATGGTGTTCTCACCCACCCACCTCACCGATACCTCGGGCGACTACTGGGATGTGCTCAAGGGCAACACGGCCACGACGACCAATTGCACCTGGCGCGACACTTTGACGGTCACAGGCGGTGCCTGCAACTGGCCGGTGCCGGGGGCCGACAAGATTGAGAACACAGACGACCTATGGCATGCGGCGGTCAACGGCCGGGGCAACTATTTCAGCGCGACCGACCCGGCTTCGCTGACGACTGGCCTGACCAGTACGCTCAAGGCCATCGTCAATGCGCCGCGGCCGGGCACGGCGTCTGCCGCGGCGACCACCAACCCCAAGATCACGTCGGGGAACAACTTCCAGTTCAGCTCCTACTTCAAGACCGTGGAATGGTCCGGTGAATTGATCCGCCAGACCATGAACCTGACGGACGGGAGCGTGCCCGATTACAACCATTTGTCTCCCGACCCGACCGCTTATGACTGGTCTGCTTCGAATCTGCTCAACGCGCGCGACTACACGGATCGCAAGATCTTCGTCAGCACCGGGTCGGCTTTGGCATTGTTCAACTGGGCCAATCTCTCGGCCGCCCAGAAGGCCTATTTCACGACGCCCCACATCACGACGACGCCGCCCCAGTACGCGACGGCGCTGACAGGCCTGTCCCAGTTCTGTAGCACCGGTGCAGGTTGTCTCAGCACCGCCAATCAGACGGCTGCTGCAGGCGAGAATCTGGTTAATTTCCTGCGTGGCGAGCGACTCAACGAGGAAGGTCCAACTCCCGACGACAGCAAGTTCTACCGCCGTCGTGGTTCACGGCTGGGCGATATCGTGTCGGCGCAACCTCAGTACGTTGGCCCCCCAAGCCGCTACTATGCGGACAGCGGCTATGCGGACTTCAAGATCGCCCAGGCGGCACGCACTTCTATCGTCTATACCGCTTCCAACGATGGCATGGTGCATGCCTTCAATGCCACCACGGGACAGGAGGCATGGGCCTATATACCGGGTTTCGTACTGCCCCGCCTTTACACCCTGGCGGACAAGAAGTACCCGGATAAGCACCAATATTCCGTTGAAGGCACACCGATTGCTGGCGACATCTGTCCTAAGGCGCCGACGCAAACCTGTTCTGCGTCCGAGTGGAAGACTATCCTGGTCGGCGGTCTGAATGGTGGCGGCACCGGCTACTATGCACTCGACATCACAGATCCGGCCAACCCGGCCCTGCTGTGGGAGTTCACGCATGCCGATATGGGCTACTCCTTTGGTAAGCCGCAGATTACCAAGCTCACCGACGGCACCTGGGTGGTCCTGCTGACTTCCGGGTATAACAACTGTCCTCGTACCGTGAATGCGGCCTGCGTGAAGGACGGCTCTGGAGACGGGTTGGGCTATCTGTACGTTCTGAACGCGTCCACCGGCTCGCAGATTGTTGGGTCCCCGATTTCCACCGGCGCAGGGGCTGTGGACAATCCCAGCGGTCTGGGCCAGATCACTGCGCAAGCCGACAGCAATAACGTGACCCGCCGTGTCTATGGGGGAGACTTGCAGGGTAATCTCTGGCGCTTTTCGATTGAGGCTGGCAGCTTCGGTGCGCACAAACTGGCCGTCCTCAAGGACAGCACGGGTGCGGTACAGCCCGTGACAGTGCGGCCGCAGGTGACCACCATCAATGGATCGCCCGTGGTCTACGTAGGGACCGGGCGCTATCTCGGGACCAGTGACGTGGGAGGTTCACCGAAGAACTCCTTCTACGCAGTGAAGGACGACCTGACGACCACGACGACGTACGACAATCCTCGGACCTATGCAACATTCATTGGTCAACAGGCAACAGATGGTGTTTGCCCCTCGGGTGTTGATGTAAGTGTCTGCCTTCCGGGTCAGAAGGTGCGGACGGTCGCCCAGATCAGCGGTTCGGCCAACTCGAACCTGGCGAGCCAGAATGGTTGGTTCCTGGATTTCCCCTCAGGCGCAGGTGAAATCCAGTTCACGGATCCGAAGTTGGCTCTGGGGACGCTGGCGTTCTCGACCAGTGTACCCATTGCCAGCACAGCGGTGGCTTGCACGCCAAATACCGGCGGCAGTGACGGTATCGCCTTGGGCTATATGCTCGACTACCTGACTGGTGGTGCCGTCGGAACCTCCAGTGGCGTCATTGCGACCAGTCTGGGCGCAGGCGTAGCCACGGCTCCGCAGATCGCGCAATTGCCCAACGGTACGGTGATTGCCAAGTACCGCTTGTCCACGGGACAGGAAGTCAGTGTTCCCCTGCGCTTTGGTGCCTCGGGTGGCGCGACTCGCCGTATTTCCTGGCGTGAACTGGTCTCCGAATAGTGGGCAATTCCGCCTCTGAAAACGGCCCTCCTGCAGGGCCGTTTTCATTTGGCGGTAAATCCGACTCCCATGAATTCGGGGGGCTCCCATGAAGTGGTGATGCCTGAGCGCGCTCATTTATCTAGCCTTGCTTCACCTCTCCGGCATTCGGCCGGATGGGCCAACAAGAAAGGAGCAAGCAATGATGAAGAACGCTAGAAGCGGCGGCTACACCCTGGTTGAACTCCTGATGGGTATCGGGATCAGTGCGGGGGCCTTGACGATGGCTGCGCCCGCTGTCAGCGATCTGGTGAACGCCTCGCGTGTCCAGGTTGGAGCGCAGGCTTTGAGCAACAGCCTGGCCCTGGCACGCAGCGAAGCAGTCAAGCGCAATGGGCGTGTGGTGATGTGCAAGTCGCTGCAGGGGACGCGTTGCGAGCGCGCGGGTGGATGGGAGCAGGGCTGGATCATTTTTCAGGACGTCAACAACAACGCCCTTCTGGACGAGGGGGAGGGCATTCTGCACCGGGAGGCCGGCATGGCGGCCTCCCTGAGTATGCAGGGCAACACGCCCGTCAGCCACTATGTGTCCTACACCCCGTATGGGCGCACCCGCCAGGTTTCGGGAGCCTTTCAGGCGGGAACTTTCACCGTCTGTGGGAATGCCGGCAGTGGCGTGAAGGGACGTCAGGTGGTGATCAATAGCGTCGGGCGTCCCCGTGTGGCACAGGCCGGGGCGTCAGTCTGTGCCTGAATTCAGCGCCTGACCTCATCCACCAACGTCTTGAACTCGTCGATGTCCTCGAAGCTGCGGTACACACTGGCAAAGCGCACATAGGCGACCTTGTCGAGTTTCTTGAGTTCGCGCATCACGAGCTCACCGATACGGGCCGAGGGTACTTCGCGCAGGCCGAGGTTCAGCAGTTTTTCCTCGATACGCTCCATGGCGCTGTCGATCTGCTCGGTGCTGACTGGGCGCTTGCGCAGCGCCAGCTGCATGGAGGCCAGCAGCTTGCCGCGCTCGTACTCAATGCGCCGGCCGTCTTTTTTGACGATGGTCGGGAAGTTGACGTCCGGGCGTTCGTAGGTCGTGAAACGTTTCTCGCAGGCGCCACACTGACGGCGCCTGCGGATGAAATCCCCATCCTCTGAAATCCGGGTCTCGACGACCTGGGTTTCAGAGTGGCCGCAGAATGGGCACTTCATGGCTGTTCCCCTGCGTGGGCACCCGTGGAATCGGCTGGGCCGGGCCACCGGGTGTGCCCCCTGAGGGGGAGGCGCGAAGCGCCTCGGGGGATCGTCATTTGTACACCGGGAATCGCGCCGTCAGCGCGTTGACCTTGGCGCGCACCGCCGCGATGTTGGCTTCGTCGCGCGGGTTGTCCAGCACGTCGGCGATCAGGTTGGCCGTGATGCGCGCCTCTTCGTCCTTGAAGCCGCGGGTGGTCATGGCCGGCGTGCCCACGCGCACGCCGCTGGTGACCATGGGCTTTTCCGGGTCGTTGGGGATGGCGTTCTTGTTGATGGTCATGTGGGCAGCGCCCAGCACAGCCTCGGCTTCCTTGCCGGTGATCCCTTTGGAGCGCAGGTCGACCAGCATGACGTGGCTCTGGGTGCCACCGCTGACGATGCGCAGGCCGCGCTGGGTCAGCGTCTCGGCGATGATGCGCGCGTTCTTCACGACCTGCTGCTGGTAGGTCTTGAAGGACGGGTCCATGGCTTCCTTGAAGGCCACGGCCTTGGCCGCGATCACGTGCATCAGCGGGCCACCCTGCAGGCCGGGGAAGATGGCGCTGTTGATGGCCTTCTCGTGCTCGGCCTTCATCAGGATGATGCCGCCGCGCGGGCCGCGCAGGCTCTTGTGCGTGGTGGAGGTCACCACGTCGGCGTGGGGCACCGGGTTGGGGTAGACGCCCGCGGCAATCAGACCAGCGTAGTGCGCCATGTCCACCATGAAGATGGCGCCCACGTCCTTGGCCACCTTGGCGAAGCGGGCAAAGTCGATGTGCAGGCTGTAGGCCGAGGCACCGGCGATGATGAGCTTGGGCTTGGTCTCGTGCGCCTTCTTCTCCATGGCCTCGTAGTCGATCTCTTCCTTGGCGTTGAGGCCGTAGGAGACGACGTTGAACCACTTGCCGCTCATATTGAGTGCCATGCCGTGCGTCAGGTGACCGCCTTCGGCCAGGCTCATGCCCATGATGGTGTCACCGGGCTTGAGGAAGGCCAGGAAGACGGCCTCGTTGGCCGAGGCGCCGCAATGCGGCTGCACGTTGGCGGCGTCGGCACCGAAGATGGCCTTGACGCGGTCGATGGCCAGTTGCTCGGCCACGTCCACGTGCTCGCAACCGCCGTAGTAGCGCTTGCCCGGGTAACCCTCGGCGTACTTGTTGGTGAGCTGGGTGCCTTGCGCGGCCATGACGGCGGGCGAGGCATAGTTCTCGCTGGCGATCAGCTCGATGTGGTGTTCCTGGCGGGCGTTCTCGGCCTGGATGGCAGCCCAGAGTTCGGGGTCGGTTTGTTCGACGAGGATGTTGCGGTTGTACATGGCGGTCGGAAGAAACACTGGTCCCCCGGCGGATCGGGGGCTGCCCAGGCGAACGGCTGAACACCGGACCCACTGGGTGGGTCCCGCGGCACGCTCCCCGGTGGTGGTCCACGTCAGCTGCGTCAGCCTCCAGGGCGGACGCGCCTATCGCCAGTCGCGTGCCCGGCTAGTGTAGCGGAGAGCCGCCCCGCCCATGCGGCACTCAGGAGTTCAGCAGCACCAGTGTTTCTTCGCCGGCCGGTTTGGCCGGGGCGTTGACCGGGATGGGCTGGGGCGCGTGGGTGGGCACGGGCCGGCCGCCGGCCACCTGGGTCAGGCGGCCGTGTTCGGCCATGACCTTGGCCACATAGCCGCCGTCGTGCGGCAGGTGGGCGGCGCCCACATAGCGGCGCAGGCCGCCCTCGATCGAGCCGTCACGCTGGATGTACTCGTGCAGCACGCGGGCACCGACGCGCAGATTGGTCACCGGGTCGAAGGCGGCCAGCTGCCCGCCAAAGGGCTCGTACTTGTCGCTGTGGACCCGGGTCATGACCTGCATCAGGCCCTGGGCGCCGACCGGGCTCTGGGCGAAGGGGTTGAAGCCCGATTCGATGGCCATGACCGACAGCAGCAGCAGCGGGTCGAGTTCGGTGCGACGACCGATTTCATAGGCCTCCAGCACCAGGGCCGACAAGGGCTCGGGTGCCACGCGGTATTTCTTGCTGAGCCAGTAGGCCACCGAGGCCTGCTGCTTGCTCAGCTGCTGCGGATGGACTGCCGTGGCACGCTCCACGGCCACGGGCTCGACCTCGGTGGAGGGCAGTCCGAAATGGCGGTTGTGAAGCCAGCCCATCAGCTGGGTTTCGCCGGCCTGGCGCAGCTCGGGCCGCGCCGCCAGGGCGATGGTTGCGAAGAGCACAGCCAGTCCCAGCAGCGCGAAGCCGTTGTGGATGGTGGCAAAGAAAATCTGGGAGATCTGGCGTGCGATGGTACGCAGGCCCTGGCCCATTTCTTGTAACGCTGTCATAGCACTTCCTCTTCTCGCGTAGCCTGCGTTCTGGCTCTGTGGTTGACACAGAGGCCATGCAGCAGGGCCACGTCTGGGTTGGTACGCCATCTGGATCGACCGGCTGACGTGGTGCCGGTGCTGGATCCGATGTGCCGGGGTCGGCAGCGGGTTCGGGTTATCCCGGATTCGGGGTGAAACGAATTGTAAGACCCGATATATAGACAATCAATAATATTAAACAAGATCAATCATTGATATTTTGTATAAAGATGCTGTCTGGACGGTAGCAATACTTTTGAATATTCAAATAAATCAATGACTTAAAAAAACCATGTCAGAACAGACATGAGCTCTACTGTATTTTGTAACAGTACCGGGCCAAGTTGCTTTTCGGGCCTGTGTCGACCGGTGGGAGCCAGTCAATCAGGTCGTCTAAAGCCATTGAGACAAGAATTTGATTCCGGGGGGCCGGGGACTAGACTCCATATGCCTGTCACATCAGGCATCCTTTGCTGGAAGTAGCCGGCACACACCTGCAGGGTGCAGGTGCCAGCGCCAAACTGGCAATCTTGGGGGCAATCCCTTGCCTCCATCGCATTGCGGGACCCGACTCTCCCGTTTGCGATACCCAGACGGCATGGGCTTACGGCCCGCCGTCAGGCCCGGCGGGCTGGTTTCTACCACCCGGCCGGGCTTTCTCTTTATAGGTGGCGACGCGTGCGAACCCGTTCCAGAGCGTCAAATGGCGGCGACAATCGGCGTCTGTCATTTTTGTTCATCGAGTTTGCCGTGCCCTCTTCAGCTTCTACTCCCGCCCGCCACGACACCCAGGCCCTGGACGAACTCACGGGCGGCGCGTTTTCGGCGGCGACTGCCGGCGAGCGTGCCGCGCGTGTGCGGGCCTGGCTGCAGAGCGAGCCCGGTGCCGAGCAGATGCAGCAGGTGTACCGCGAACTCAGCGTCAAGGACAAGGGCGCGGCCAAGCTCTTGCGTGAGAAGCTGGACGAGCTCAAGCGGCAGCGCGACCAGGAAGGCATGGCGCTCGAGTGGGCCCAGAAAGCGGAAAACCTGCTTGCCGCGACCCGGATCAACGTGGCCGACGCCCTGGCCTGGCAGCGTGATGCGGCCAAGGCCGGTGCACCGCTGAGCCGTGAGCCGCTGGCTGCCCTCAAGCTGCGCTTGGCCGATCGCATCAAGGCCATCGAGGATCTGCAGCACCGTGCCCAGGTCCAGCGTGAAGCGGCGGTGCTGCTGGCCCAGCGCATCGAGGTGCTCTCCACCAAGTCCTGGCTGGACGCCCAGGCTGCGGCCGAAAGCCTGGCCGTCGATGTGGCCGCCTGGCAGACCGAGGCGGCCGTGCTGCCGCAGGAGGCCCAGTGGAGCAGCATCGACTTGCGTTTTGCACCGCAACTCGAGGCTTCCCGCGCCCAGCTGACCCTGGTCTGGGAGGCCTTCAGCGCCGCCCTGGTCCAGGCCTGTGCGGCCGCGGCCGATCCGGCGGCGCCCCTGCCGCAGGTGCCGGTGTGGGCTGATGAGCTGCGCCAGGCCCGAGGAATCCCCGTAGAGGCGGCCGCACCTGCAGCCAGCAGGCCCAAGGTCGATCCCGAGCTGCGTGCCCAGGCCACGGCCGCCGTACGCGAGGTGCTGGTCCAGCTTGAAAAGGAGATTGCGCAAGGCCATGGCAAGGCCAGTGCCGGTGCGGCCCAGGCCCTGAGACTGGCGCTCAAGGAACACGGTCGCCACATCGACGCCCAGCTTGACCGCCAGTCCCATGCCGCGCTGGCCGCCGCGGGCGAGCTCGAAGGCTGGCAGCGCTGGCGCGCCGATCAGCTGCGCGAGGAACTCGTGCGCAAGGCCGAGGGCCTGCTCAACCGCCCCGAGGGCCAGGCCCTGGGCGGGCGCAAGATGCAGGAGTCCCTGCGCGAACTGCGCGAGGCATGGAAACAGACCGACCAGGGGGGCGTGCCCAACCACGCCCTGTGGAAGCGCTTTGACGAGGCTTGCAACCAGGCCTACAAGGTCGTGGAGGCCTGGCTGGAGAAGATCAAGACCGAAGCGGCGGAGCACAAGACCAAGCGTCTGGCCTTGATCGAGGAGGTCAAGGCCTGGGCCGCTGCGCACGCCATGCCTGCAGGCGGTGACTGGAAGGCCTTCAGTCGCGAACTGCACCAGTTTGCCGAGCGCTGGCGCGAGGCGGGCCATCTGAGCGAAAAGGCCTTTGCCGAACTGCAGCCGCAGTGGAAGGCCGCGCTGGCCGCAGCCAGCGCGCCGCTGGATGCCGTGCAGAAGGAGAGCCTGCAACGGCGCCAGGCCATGATCGAGGAGGCTACGCAGCTCGGCGCCGCACCGCAGCTGCGCATCGATGCTGTCAAGGCCCTGCAGCAGCGCTGGCAGGCCGAGGCGCATGCCGTGCCGCTCGATCGGCGCCAGGAACAGAAACTCTGGGATGCCTTCCGCAAGCCTATCGACGAGGCCTTTGCCCGCAAGAGCGCGGTACGTGAGCAGGCCGCATCTGCGATGAGCGCGCACGACCGCGCCGTGCTCGACGCAGCGCAGGCGCTGGAGGCTGCGAATGCCACGGGGGACGCCCAAGCCATCCGCGCCGCCATGGCGGCGCTGGAGGCCGCACTCAAAGGGCCGGGGGCGGAAGCCGCCGCAGCCAGTGCGGCCCCGGCCGTGGCTGAAGCCACTGTGCCTGCCGAGGCGCCCGCGCCTGTGGCCCAGCCACGCAAGCCCGTGGTCGCCGTGCGAGGCGATGACCGGCTCGGGATGAAACGTGCCGAGCCTGCTGCGCAAGCACCGCGAGGCCGGCCGGGCGAACGCCGGGACGGCCCGCGCCGCGAGGAACGTCGCCCCGAACGTGCCGAGCGTGCGCCGCGTGATACCCCGCGTCTGGGCGATGCGGCTTTCCGTGCCCAGCGTGAGGCGCTGGAGCATGCCCAGGCCGCGCTCAAGAAGCTTGCCGCTCAGGCCCATGGTGAGGCCCTGACCCAGGTGCTGGCCGGCTGGGAGCAGCGCGATGCCGCGCGCCTGCCTTCGGCCAGCGAACTGGGTGGGCGCGTGACGCCAGCTGTGCGCTCGCTCTGGATGCAGGCGCTTTCGGCGGCTGCGCAAGGGGAGGCGGCCGAGGCGCTGTTGCGCCTGGAGATTGCCGCCGAAGTACCGACACCGGCCGAACAGCTGGACGCCCGACGCGCCCTGCAACTGCAACTGCTGACCCGCCGCCACGAGGCGCCGCCGGCCCAGACCTGGGGCCAGGATGCGGCGCGTGTCCTGGCGACTTCCTATGACGCGGGCGCGGCCCGGCGCCTGCAGCAGGCGCTCAAGGTGCTGCTGCGGCGCTGAGCATCAACGCTTCTGCCCGGACCGGTACCAGGCGTCGAACAGCGGCAGCAGGGTGGGGAACTCGGTGGCGAAGCGTGCGCGGCTGACGAAATAAGCCTCGCTGGCCACGGCAAAGAACTCCGAGATGTGTTCAGCCCCATAGGGGTCGAGCCAGGTGGGTTCGGCACCAAAGCGTTCGGCCTTGATCACGGCTTCCCGGAAAGCGTCGTAGGCGGATTCCAGTGTGCTCAGCCAGTGCGTGCGTGCGGCCTGCGCACTGCCCTGGCCCATGAAGCCTGCGGGCAGGGGCGGGCAGCCGTCGGCCACACCGTCGCGCAGGTCCAGCTTGTGGACGAACTCGTGGATGACCACGTTGTAGCCGCTCTCGCTGGAGGCCGCGCTCACGTCCTGCCAGCTCAGCATGATGGGGCCCTCGGGCATGGCCTCGCCAGCCAGTGGCTCCTCGTATTCGTGCACGACGCCATGTTCGTCCACGATCTCACGCCGGGCCAGCACTTCGTCCGGATGCACCACGATGCCCACGAAATCGTCGTACCAGGCCAGCGGCTGTTCGCCCGGGCCGAAGTACAGCACCGGAAGACAGGCCTGGGCCGCGATGGTCAGGGCCATGGCGTCGGTGATCTGCAGGCCCTGGGCACCGTGGAATTCCTTGTCCTCGAGGAACAGCGTGGCCAGTTCGCGCAGCCGCGCCAGCTCGGGCGGGGGCAACTCGCGCAGGTAGGCGCAGGACTCCAAAGTGGCCTGCCAAAGGGCTTCAGGCAGCGGGTGGCGGGGCTGGCGTTCACGCCCCAGCAGGCGGTCCAGCCAGCGCCGCATGGTCAGCGGACCTGATCCAGCGGCAGCCGCTGGATGGAGACCGCGTGCCCCGTCTGCTGCAGGCGCAGTACTTCGGCGCGCGGCGGGCGTGCCAGCAGATCCCAGTCGCTGAGCACGCGGCGGCGCAGACCAGCGCCCAGTTCATGGTCGGCAGGCTTGTGGGTGTGGCCGTGGATCAGTTCCGTGGCCTGCGCCTGCTGCAGCCACTGCCGGGCCAGCGGGGCGTCGACATCGGCGTAGTCCACGCCACTGCGTTTGCGCTCTTCGCTCTGCTGGCGCAGGCCGCGCGCGATCTGGCGACGCTGCGCCAACGGCTGGGCCAGGAAGGCCTGCTGCCAGGCAGGTGTGCGGACCTGGGCGCGGAAGGCCAGGTAGTCGTGGTCATCCAGGCAGAGGGCATCACCATGGCTCAGCAGCCAGCGCCGACCTCCAAAGCTGAGCATCGTGGGGTCGTCCAGCAAGGTGCAGGCGGCGCGGCGCGCGGCCTCGGCGCCCAGCAGGAAGTCGCGGTTGCCGTGCAGGAAGTAGAGCGCACGCTGTGCACCGGCCCTGTGCAGGGCTTCGATGCAGCTGCGCTCGAAGCGCGCTTCTTCGTCCTCGCCGTCGAGGCCGTCGTCGCCGACCCAGACCTCGAACAGGTCACCCAGCATGAAGACCGCGTCGGCGCGGGTGCGCGCCAGATAGGCCTGCCAGGCCTGCATGGTCTGCGGCTCGCTGGCCTGCAGGTGCAGGTCGGAAATGAAATCGACCACCCGCCAGTGCGCCGGGGCCTGCAGCTCGGCGTACCGGGGAGTGGTCGAGGTCATGGCGTGGGGTGTGATCAGACCGCGACGGCCTTCTCGATCACCACATCCTCCTTGGGGACGTCGCCATGGAAACCCTTCTGGCCGGTTTTCACGGCAGCGATCTTGTCCACCACGTCCGTGCCTGCCACGACCTTGCCGAACACGGCATAGCCCCAGCCCTGGGCCGAGGGGGCGGTGTGGTTGAGGAAGCCGTTGTCGGCCACGTTGATGAAGAACTGCGCCGTGGCCGAGTGCGGGTCGTTGGTGCGCGCCATGGCCAGGGTGTACTTGTCGTTCTTCAGGCCGTTGTTGGCCTCGTTGTCGATGGGCTTGTCCGTGGGCTTCTGGTTCATGCCGGGAGCGAAGCCGCCGCCCTGGATCATGAAGCCGGGGATGACGCGGTGGAACACGGTGCCATCGTAGTGGCCCTTGTTCACATAGGCCAGGAAGTTGGCCACGCTGTTGGGGGCCTTGGCCGCATCGAGTTCGATCTTGATGGTGCCGAAGCCGGCGATCTGGAGTTCAACTTGGGGATTGCTCATGGGGGGCTTTCTCAGGGCAGCACGGTGGCCGCGTTGATGATGACGGGAGTCAGGGGCACGTTCTGGTGCATGCCCTGGGTACCGGTGGGCACGGCGGTGATCTTGTCCACCACGTCCTGGCCCTCGACCACGCGGCCGAAGACCGCGTAGCCCCAGCCCTGCTGGGTGGGTGCGGAGTGGTTGAGGAAGGCGTTGTCGTTGACGTTGATGAAGAACTGCGCCGAGGCCGAGTGCGGATGCGGCGTGCGCGCCATGGCCAGGGTGTACTTGTCGTTCTTCAGACCGTTGCTGGCCTCGTTCTCGATCGGCTTCTCGGTCGGCTTCTGGGCCATGGCCTTGTCGAAGCCACCGCCCTGGATCATGAAACCGGGGATGACACGGTGAAAGATGGTGCCGTTGTAGTGGCCCTTCTTCACATAGGCCAGGAAGTTCTCCACCGTCTTGGGGGCCTTGGCCGGCTGCAGCTCGAGCACGATGTCGCCGGCGCTGGTGGCCAGCTTGACGCGCGGCGTGGCTGCGCCCTGGGCCTGCACGGCGGAGACGGCAAACAGCGCGGTGGCGGCCAGCAGCAGGCTGCGGCGCAGCCCTGAAACGAGAGTCAGATTCATCCAATGATTCCTTCAAAGAAAATTTTCCAGACGCCGTCCTGACGAATCCAGTACTGGCGCTTGGTCGGGCCGCTGCGTTCGCCGGGGGTCACCTCGCCGAAGGTCACGACCATGGTGTCGGTGTTGTCGGTCCAGCGCAGATAGGACAGGTCCTTGAGCTCAATGGGCTTGCCGCGCACCTTGTCCACCTCGCTGCGCAGCGCCGGGGTCCATTCGGCCAGGGACTTGCCGAAGCTGCTGAAGTCCGGCGTGTAGAAGCGTAGCAGTTGCTCAATGTCCCCGCTGGATTTGGCGTTACGCCAGGCGGCCAGCGCATCCTCGAAGGGCTTGCGCTCGGCCTGCACGCTGTGCGGTGCCACCCAGTCCAGGCGCGGCGAGATCACCACCGGCGTGGTGCGGGGCTCCACCGTGCGGCTGATGAAGGCCAGATCCGGATTGGAGAGCACCACGCAGCCGTCCGAGGCCAGCGGCGCGCGCGCGAACTGGTTGGGCGGCGTGCCGTGCAGCCAGATGCCGCGACCGGTCTTGCCGCGCTTGCTGTCGAGCACATTCGGGTAGTTGATGGGCAGCGCACCCGAGCCATAGAAATCGCTCAGCGACTTGGGATCGAGGTTGCTGACGATGAAATACACGCCCAGCGGCGTGCGTGCGTCGCCTTCGACCATCTTCTCGATGCCGGACTTGCCCACCGAGATGTAGAAATCGGCCACCAGGCGCAGCTGCTGTGGCGTGTTCTCGAACAGGTACAGGCGAGAACGCGAGGCATCGATGGCGATGGCGTGGCGGTTACGCGGTGACAGGGCCAGGAACTGCGAGGGAATGGTGCCGGCCGGCGGGCGCTCCCGCAGGGCCTTGAGACGCATCTGCGATTCGTGACGCAGCTCCGCCAGCGTCTGGGCGCTGGTGCCGTGGGCCAGCGTGGCCGGGACGTCGCCGAAGTCGCGCACGGGACGGATGCGGGTGGTGAGCAGATCGCCATAGACCAGCTGAGCGAGCTGGAAGTTCGGGTGGTCGCGGACCAGGCTCTCCGCGTGCTGCAGGGCCTCGCGCGTCTGCCCGGCACCCGTGAGGCGATAGACCTCGATCAGGCGGCTCTCGGGTGTGGCAGGGCCCGGTGCCGACACCGGACGATGGGTCACGGTGGCCGCGCGCGCGGTCTGCGCCCCAGCCGGCAGGGCCAGGAGGCAGGCGGTGGCAAGCAGCAGTGGCGTGAAAAACCCAGGGTTCATGTCGTGACGAGGCAGGGCCGGAGCAACGGCCTTCAGGGGCGGTGGCCGCCCTTCAGCTGCCCGAGCTTTCCTTGACGATGAGCCAGCGATTGCCCGTACGGGTCAGCTCCAGCGTCTTGCGGCTCAGCACAGCCAGGGTGTCGGCCTTGTAATCCTGACGGAATTTTGCCACGGCGCGCTGTCCCTGGACAGTGATCTGCAAGTCCAGCAACTGGACGGAGATGCGCGATTTGCTCACGATGCGGGCTCGCCGCTCCTGCTCCCAGGCGCTGCGGCCCTGTCGGCCGGGTGTTTCAAAGCCGGCATCGTAGGCCGCGAGGTAGCGGTTCATGTCCCGATCCGACCAGGCCTGGGCCCAGGCACGCACGGCCTGCTCGACTTCACGCGCGCCATCGGCGGGAGCCGCTGCTGGCGCGGACGGGGCCGCGGGGGCGGGTGTCGCGGGCCTGATCGGAGCTGCGACGACGGCCGCCGGGGGGGGCGCTGCGGGTTTGACCGCCGCGGCGGGAGCGGGGGGCGCCGCCGGGGCGGTCGCCACCACGGTCGCTGGACGGGTGACGCCGCTGACGGGGCCGAGGTCGCGGATCAGGGCGAGCCGGGCGGGCGAGGGCGCGGCGCCATCGAGCTGCAGCGCCTTGCTGTAGGCCTGGCTGGCCAGGCGTGCATAGACGTCCGCCAGGTTGTCGTGCGCGGTGGCATAGCTGGGGTGGGTGCGCAGGGCCTTCTCCAGTACCACGCGCGCTTTGTCGTACTGGCCCTGGGCGGCATGGATCACGGCCAGGTTGTTGTAAGGCTCGGGCAATTCCGGGTGGTCTTCGCTGAGCTTGGTGAAAGTGGCCAGCGCCTCCTGGGTCCGCCCGGTCTCGCGCTGGATCACGCCCTTGTACAGGCGTAGCTGCGGGTCACGTGGCTTGGCGGCGAGCAGGCGGTCCACCCGGGTCTGTGCCTCGGCCAGCCGGCCCTCGCGCAGCAACTGGCTGATCTCGCCCGGGTCATTCGCGTGGGCAAGGCCCAGCAGGCCCGCAAGAGCAAGTCCGAGAAGGGCGCGAGGAGAGAGGAGGAGACCGTGCTTCATGACCGGGCGAATTCTAGAGGGGGCCGCACGGAGCGGACGCTGACGGAGCGCGCCGGCGTCACGGGCAAGTGATCCCCAGCCTGGCCATGCGTGTCTTGAGATCGCCGTTGGCAGGATCGTTCTGCAGCGCTTTGCAATAGGACTGGCGGGCCAGGCGGCTGTACAGATCACCGAGGTTCTCATGCGCCGTGGCATAGGCCGGGTTGGCGCGCACGGCCAGTTCGAGCGCGGCACGCGCACGGTCGTAATCGCCCTGGGCCGCGTGGATCACGGCCAGGCCGTTGTAGGGTTCGGGCAGCTCGGGGAAATCCTCGGTGAGCTTGGTGAAGGTCTCCAGCGCCTCGGCCTGGCGGCCGCTGTCACGCTGGATCAGGCCTTTGAGATAGCGCATCTGCGGATCGCGTGGCTTGGCCTTGAGGTGGCGGTCGGCGCTGGCCTCGGCTTCGGCCAGGCGTCCGCCGCGCAGCAGCTTGCTGACATCGCTGTAGACATCGGCCCGGGCCATCGGGCTGGCCAGCAAGGCCAGCAGCAGGGGGAACAGACTGAAAAAAAGGCGGGCAGAAGTCATGGCGCCGGGGCTGGGGATGACCCGGTCTTGTGGAGCGGGCCGGGACTATATACTGCGGATGATTGTAGCCCCGTCCCTTTAAGTAACCGCTGCCTCATCTGCCTGCGCACCGGTTCCCGATCGATCCATGAGCCTTCGCATCTATAACACGCTGTCGCGTGCGCTGGAGCCTTTTACCCCGCTCGAAACCGGTCATGCCCGCATGTACGTCTGCGGCATGACGGTCTACGACCTGTGCCACCTGGGCCATGCGCGCGCCATGGTGGCGTTTGACGTGGTGCAGCGCTGGCTCAAGGCCAGCGGTCTGCGCGTGACCTATGTGCGCAACGTCACCGACATCGACGACAAGATCATCAAGCGTGCGCTGGAGAATGGCGAGACCATCCGCGCCCTCACCGAGCGCATGATCGCCGCCTTGCACCAGGACGCCGATGCCCTGGGGATTGAGCGGCCCGATCACGAGCCGCGTGCTACCGAGTACGTGCCCCAGATGCTGGGCCTGATCGAGCGCCTGGAAAAGAAGGGCCTGGCCTATCGCGCCTCCAATGGGGACGTGAACTACGCGGTGCGCAAGTTCCCGGGCTACGGCAAGCTGTCGGGCAAGTCGCTCGACGAGCTGCGTGCCGGTGAGCGTGTGGCCGTGCTCGACGGCAAGGACGACCCGCTGGACTTCGTGCTCTGGAAGTCCGCCAAGCCCACCGAGCCCGAGGAGGCCCGGTGGGACAGCGCCTACGGCCCAGGCCGTCCTGGCTGGCATATCGAATGTTCGGCCATGAGCTGCGAGATGCTGGGCGAGACTTTCGATATCCATGGCGGTGGCGCCGACCTGCAGTTCCCACACCACGAGAACGAGATCGCCCAGAGCGAAGGAGCCACCGGACAGCCGCTGGCGCGCTTCTGGATGCACAACGGCTTTGTCCGCGTGGACAACGAGAAGATGTCCAAGTCCCTGGGCAATTTCTTCACCATCCGCGAGATCCTGCAGAAGTACGACGCGCAGACCGTACGCTTCTTCATCCTGCGCGCGCACTACCGCAGCCCCCTGAACTACAGCGATGCCCATCTGGACGATGCGCGCAACGCGCTCAAGCGGCTGTACACGACGCTGCAGGCCGTCAACCCGGTTGAGGTGCAGATCGACTGGCTTGACGCCCATGCGGCGCGTTTCAAGGCCGCAATGGACGAGGATTTCGGCACGCCCGAGGCCGTGGCGGTGCTCTTCGAGCTTGCGACCGAAGTCAACAAGACGGGCTCTCGCCAGCTGGCGGGTCTGCTCAAGGCCCTGGGCGGCTGCCTGGGCCTGCTGCAGGAGGACCCGGCGCGCTTTCTCCAGGCCGGATCGGCCCTGGACGAGACCGCCATCCGGGTGCAGATCGATCTGCGCGCCGCAGCCAAGGCGGCGAAGAACTTCGCTGAGGCCGATCGCATCCGCAAGGATCTGCTGGACCAGGGCATCGTGCTCAAGGACTCGCCGGCCGGTACCACCTGGGAAGTCGCGCAGTGAGTCCCGCCGCCGTCACCCAGCCCGCCACCCCCGACTACTGGGACGAGGCCTGTAAACACCTGATGAAGAAGGATCGGGTGATGAAGCGCATCATCCCGCAGCACGGTGATGCCTGCCTGCGGACCCGGGGTGACGCCTTCACCACGCTGGCGCGCAGCATCGTGGGGC
Organism: Hylemonella sp.; assembly: GCA_046299695.1. Taxonomy (GTDB): domain Bacteria; phylum Pseudomonadota; class Gammaproteobacteria; order Burkholderiales; family Burkholderiaceae_C; genus Hylemonella. The sequence continues at coordinate 102,200 of JBKBHP010000003.1, read as the reverse complement.
AGCAGATCTCGGTCAAGGCGGCGCAATCGGTCTGGGACCGTTTTGCCGCCTTGCCCAAGCGCATGAACGCGGCCAATGTGCTCAAACTCAAGGTCGACGACATGCGCGCTGCGGGGCTGAGTGCACGCAAGGTCGAATACCTGGTGGACCTGGCCCTGCATTTCGACAGTGGCGCCATCCGCGTGGCGGCCTGGAAAGGCATGGACGACGAGGCCATCATCACCGAGCTCACGGGCATCCGTGGCATCGGGCGCTGGACGGCCGAGATGTTCCTGATCTTCCACCTCATGCGCCCCAATGTGCTACCGCTGGACGACATCGGGCTGATCAACGGGATCAGCCACAATTACTTCTCCGGCGAGTCGGTCAGCCGCAGCGATGCGCGCGAGGTGGCCGCCGCCTGGGCACCCTATTGCAGCGTCGCAACTTGGTATATTTGGCGCTCGCTGGATCCGCTGCCGGTCGAGTACTGAGGTACCGCGGCAGCCCGGCCAGCCCTGTCGTTGGGCAGGCCAGACATCAACAAGGAGGTCCCTGATGGCCAAGAAGACTTTTCTCGACTTCGAGCAGCCGATTGCCGAACTCGAAGCCAAGATCGAGGAACTGCGTTACGTTCAGACCGAATCCGCTGTCGACATCAGCGAAGAAATCGACCAGCTCAGCAAGAAGAGCCAGCAGCTGACCAAGGACGTCTACAGCGACCTGAACCCCTGGCAGATCACCAAGATCGCGCGTCACCCCGAGCGCCCCTACACGCTGGACTACGTCAACGAACTCTTCACCGATTTCGTCGAGATGCACGGCGACCGCCACTTCGCCGACGACCTGAGCATCGTGGGCGGTCTGGCGCGCTTCAACGGTACCCCCTGCATGGTGCTGGGTCAGCAGAAGGGCCGAGATACCAAGGAGCGTGGCCTGCGCAACTTCGGCATGAGCAAGCCCGAGGGCTACCGCAAGGCCCTGCGCCTCATGAAGACGGCGGAGAAGTTCGGCCTGCCGGTGTTCACCTTCGTGGACACGCCCGGCGCCTATCCGGGCATCGACGCCGAGGAGCGTGGCCAGTCCGAGGCCATCGGCCGCAATATCTTCGAGATGGCGCAGCTGGAGGTGCCCATCATCACCACCATCATCGGCGAGGGCGGCTCCGGTGGCGCGCTGGCCATTTCGGTGGCCGACCAAGTGCTGATGCTGCAGTATTCGGTCTACTCGGTGATCAGCCCCGAGGGCTGCGCCTCCATCCTTTGGAAGACCGCCGAGCGTGCGCAGGACGCGGCCGAGGCCCTGGGCATCACCGCACACCGTCTCAAGGCCCTGGGTCTGGTCGACAAGATCGTCAACGAGCCGGTGGGCGGCGCGCACCGTGATCCCAAGCAGATGGCGGCCTTTCTCAAGCGCGCGCTGGTCGACGCCTACCGCCAGGTGGCCGACCTCAAGGTCAAGGAACTGCTGGACCGCCGCTACGAGCGCCTGCAGAGCTATGGCCGCTACACCGACACCAAGGCCAGCGGCAAGTAAGTCTGTGCGGGGGCGGCGTCGAGCCCCGCCGGGCCGCTCCCAAGGGGCTCGCATCGCAGTGCGCAGCACGAAGGTGTACCGGTGACGCACAGCCTGGCGCAGGCCCTGGACGCCTTCCAGCCCGGCCTGCCCCTGGCCGTGGCCTACAGCGGCGGTGCCGACTCCACCGCGCTCTTGCTGGCCTGCGCCGAGAAGTGGCCGGGTCAGGTCAGCGCCTTCCACATTCATCACGGTCTGCAGGCTGCGGCCGATGACTTCGAGCGGCATTGCCATGCCTTCTGCTCGCAACGTGGCGTCCCGCTTCATGTCTTGCGTGTCGACGCCCGCCCCGCACCCGGTCAGAGCCCCGAGGAGGCCGCACGCAGTGCACGCTACGCGGCCTTGCGCGAGGCCGCTGACCATGCCCTGCCACCGCTTCGCCACATCGCCTTGGCCCAGCACGCCGACGACCAGGTCGAGACCCTGCTGCTTGCGCTGAGCCGCGGCGCCGGCCTGCCGGGCCTGAGCGGCATGCCGGCGCAGTGGATGCGCGATGGCATCACCTACTACCGCCCGCTGCTGGCGGTGAGCGGGACCGAGTTGCGTGAGGACTTGCGCGCGCGCGGTGTCATCTGGATCGAGGATCCGACCAACGCTGACGAGCAGTACACGCGCAACCGCATCCGTGCCCGTCTGCTGCCGGTGCTGGAAGCGGCCTTCCCGCAGTTCCGCGACACCTTCGCGCGCAGTGCCGCCCACGCGGCCCAGGCCCAGCGTCTGCTCGACGAGTTTGCGACCGAGGATCTGGCGCGCGTCGGCCAGCCGCCCCAGATTGCACGCCTGCGCGAACTCGGGCGCGATCGACAGGCCAATCTGCTGCGCCACTGGTTGCGCCGTGTCCATGGCACCGCCGCGAGCGCGGCCCAGCTGGAGGAGCTGCTGGACCAGATTGCCGCCTGCAGCACGCGCGGCCACGGTATCCGTCTCAAGGTCGGTGCGGGGCATGTCGAGCGTCAAGGGGCGGTGCTGGCTTGGTACAATCCCTAGGTTTTGTCCGTCTGGGAACCCAGCGACGGGCAGGGCGCTCCTCCCTGTAGACACCGGCTGCGGCTGCCTAGGCATGCGGCGGCCTTCTATCCGACACTTCAATGGCACTGATCGTTCACAAGTACGGCGGCACGTCCATGGGCTCGACCGAGCGCATCCGCAACGTCGCCAAGCGCGTCGCCAAGTGGGCCCGCGCCGGCCACCAGATGGTGGTGGTGCCATCGGCCATGAGCGGCGAGACCAACCGCCTGCTCGGCCTGGCCAAGGAACTGGCGCCGTCCAAGACCAACGACGCCTATCACCGCGAACTCGACATGCTGGCCGCCACCGGCGAGCAGGCTTCCAGCGCGCTGCTGGCCATTGCCCTGCAGGCCGAAGGCATGCCCTCCGTCAGCTACGCCGGCTGGCAGGTGCCGATCAAGACCAACAGCGCCTACACCAAGGCCCGCATCGAGTCCATTGACGACCAGCGCGTGCGCGCCGATCTGGCCCAGGGCAAGGTGGTCATCGTGACCGGCTTCCAGGGCATCGACGAGCAGGGCCACATCACCACGCTGGGCCGTGGCGGCTCCGATACCTCGGCCGTGGCCGTGGCCGCCGCCATGAAGGCCGCCGAGTGCCTGATCTACACCGACGTCGACGGTGTCTACACCACTGACCCGCGCGTCGTGCCCGAGGCGCGTCGTCTGCACACCGTGAGCTTCGAGGAGATGCTCGAGATGGCCTCCATGGGCTCCAAGGTGCTGCAGATCCGCTCGGTCGAATTTGCCGGCAAGTACAAGGTGCCACTGCGTGTGCTCTCCAGCTTTACGCCCTGGGACATTGACATCAACGAGGAAGCCAAGTCCGGCACCCTGATCACCTTTGAGGAAGACGAAAAGATGGAACAAGCCATTGTTTCCGGCATCGCGTTCAACCGCGACGAGGCCAAGATCTCCATGGTCGGCGTGCCCGACAAGCCCGGCATCGCCTACCAGATCCTGGGCGCCGTCGCCGAGGCCAACATCGAAGTCGACATGATCATCCAGAACATCAGCAAGGATGGCAAGACCGACTTCAGCTTTACCGTCAACCGCAACGACTACGCACGCGCTGTCGACCTGCTCAAGGACAAGGTCGTGCCGGCTCTGGGCGCGCAGGAAGTGGTGGGCGACACCAAGATCTGCAAGGTCTCCATCGTCGGCATCGGGATGCGCAGCCATGTGGGCATCGCCAGCAAGATGTTCCGCGCGCTCAGCGAGGAGGGCATCAACATCCAGATGATCTCCACCAGCGAGATCAAGACCTCCGTCGTGATCGACGAGAAGTACATGGAACTGGCCGTGCGTGCCCTGCACAAGGCCTTCGACCTGGACCAGCCGTCGGCCTGAATTTTCGCCTGACCGCCGCGGGATTCATGCGATAATCCTGCTGACCTTTTGGAGACGTGACCGAGTGGCCGAAGGTGCTCCCCTGCTAAGGGAGTATGGGGTGTAGAGCCTCATCGAGGGTTCGAATCCCTCCGTCTCCGCCAAAAGAAAGCCCCGCCTCGTGCGGGGCTTTGCTTTTGGCGAACCCGAGAGGGTGAGAACCCTCTCGGGTTCGCTCAAGAACAGTCCGGGGGACTGTTTTCGAGCAATCCCTCCGCGGTTGGCGCGCCAGTCCATCACGACTCCGCCGAAGCACTCCACCGATCGCCCCATCGCGTCTGATCCAGCTGCCGCCGATCCCGCTTGGTGGGCCGACCCTGTTCAATGCTCAATGCCGGCTCCGCGGCAAGGCGCCGCTGCTCGGCCGCCGCCTCGCGCGCCAGGCGACTGGCCTCGGTCTCCTCATAGAGCTGCTGTGCCACGGGTGCCGGACCGCGTTGCCCGCTCAGATCCCGGATCGTCACGATGCGAACGACCGCCCCCTGGCGCACAGAAATGAGGTCGCCCGCCCGCACCTCGCGCGCCGGCTTCACCGTCTGCTCGTTGACCAGTACACGCCCTTTGCTGATTTCTTCCACCGCCAGCGAACGGGTCTTGTAGAAGCGCGCAGCCCAGAGCCATTTGTCGAGTCGCAAGGCGTCCATGTCAGGGCTGAAGGGGAGGGCGGAACATGCGGGTCACTGTACCATTGCCGCATGGAAAAGAAGGACGTCCTGCCGCGTGATGCCCAGAGCATTCTGGAGCTGGCGGCGCGCTCCATGTTCGACCTGTTTGCCAACGCCAGCGAGGGCATGCTGCTGGTGGACCGTCAGGGCAAGGTGGTCTGGGTCAACGAGCAGTACAAGCGTTTTCTGCCGGCGCTGGGTTACGAGCGGGTGGAGGATTTCGTGGGCCAGCCCGTCTCCAGCGTGGTGCAGAACACCCAGATGCACCATGTGCTCGAGACCGGCAAGCCCATCCTCATCGACCTGCTGAGCAACCGCGCGGGTACCTTCGGCGTGAGCCGTATCCCCTTGCGTGACAGCTCGGGCGAGGTCATCGGCGCCCTGGGCATCGTGCTCTTCGATCATCCGGAGACCAATCTGCAGCCGCTGATCACCAAGTTCGCGGCCCTGCAGCGCGAGCTCGACGATGCGCGGCGCGAGCTGGCCAGCCAGCGCAGCGGCACGCGCCGCGCCAAGTACACCTTCGGCAGCTTCGTGGGGGCGAGCCCTGCCGTGGTCGAGGTCAAGCGCCTCGCCCGTCGCGCCGCGCAGTCGGCCAGCCCGGTGTTGCTGCTGGGCGAGACGGGCACGGGCAAGGAGCTGCTGGCGCACGCCATCCATGCAGTGTCCGCGCGCGCGCAGGGTGCCTTCGTCACCGTCAACATTGCGGCCGTGCCCGACACGCTGCTGGAGGCCGAGTTCTTTGGCGTCGCTCCCGGTGCCTACACGGGCGCGGACCGCAAGGGACGCGATGGCAAGCTCAAGCTGGCCGACGGCGGCACGCTCTTCCTCGATGAGATCGGCGACATGCCGCCGGGCCTGCAGGCCAAGCTGCTGCGCGCGTTGCAGGAAGGTGAGTTCGAGCCCCTGGGCTCCAACCGCCTGATGCGCTTCGAGGCCAAGGTCATTGCCGCCACCTCGCGCGACCTGGGGCGACTTGTGCGCGAAGGGCGCTTCCGCGAAGACCTCTACTACCGCCTCAATGTGCTGCCCATCCGGGTCCCGCCGTTGCGCGAACGCCGGGCCGACCTGCCGGCGCTGGTGGAGGCCCTGGGCGAGGACATCGCGCAGCGCAGTGGCCTGCCGCAGCCGGAATACACGGCCGATGCGCTGGACTTGCTGGCCGCGCAGCGCTGGCGGGGCAATGTGCGCGAGCTGCGCAATGTGCTGGAGCAAGCCAGTCTGCTGGGCGACAGCAGCCGCATCGATGGGGCGCGCATTGCCCAGGTGTTGCGCGAGACGGGCATCGAGCAGCTGGAGGCACCGCTGCCGACGGCGCCTGCCGCGGCAGAGGCGGGTGATCCGCTGCGCCCGCTGGCGGAGCAGGTGGCTGCGCTGGAGCGCCGGGCCATCGCTGCCGCCCTGCAGGCCTGCGGGGGCAACAAGGTGGCGGCGGCGAAGATGCTGGGGATTTCGCGTGCCACGCTCTACGAGCGCCTCGCGGAGTCGATGGATCTGACTGTTTGATTTTCAATCATGTGTCTTTTAATTGGACATATGATTGTCTGAAAATCAGTCTTTTGCTCTTTGCCTTCAGATTGATTCTCAATGAAATCAAGGGCTTGCAGACTGGCACGTTCCCTGCGAAAGCAGTGCACAACTATTCTCATGAGGAGACCTGTATGCAAAGACGTCATTGGATCGCACGCGCCTGCCTGAGCGGCGCCACCCTGGCTGCCCTGGCCCTCTCGGGCGCAGCCCTGGCGCAGGGCAAGGAGATCCGTATCGCCCACATCTACAGCAAGACCGGTCCGCTGGAAGCCTACGGCAAGCAGACCCAGACCGGCCTGATGATGGGTCTGAACTACGCCACGGGCGGCACGATGGAGGTTGCCGGCAGGAAGATCGTCGTGATCGAGAAGGACGATCAGGGCAAGCCCGACCTGGGCAAGAGCCTGCTGGCCGCCGCCTACGGCGACGACAAGGTGGACCTGGCCGTCGGCCCCACGGCCTCGCCCGTGGCCTTGGCCATGCTGCCCGTGGCCGAGGAATACAAGAAGATCCTGCTGGTCGAGCCGGCCGTGGCCGACTCCATCACCGGCGACAAGTGGAACAAGTACATCTTCCGCACCGGCCGCAACAGCAGCCAGGACGCCATCGCCAATGCCGTGGCCCTGGACAAGGAAGGCGTGAGCATCGTCACCATGGCCCAGGACTCGGCCTTCGGCAAGGACGGCGTCAAGGCCTTCAAGGAGGCGCTCAAGAAGGCCAAGCTCGTGCACGAGGAGTATCTGCCCCCGGCCACGACCGACTTCACCGCCGGCGGCCAGCGCATGATCGACAAGCTCAAGGGCCTGCCGGGCCGCAAGGTGATCTTTATCATCTGGGCCGGCGGCAACCCCTTCAAGATCGCCGACATGGACCTCAAGCGCCATGGCATCGAGATCGCCACGGGTGGCAACATCCTGCCGGCCATGACGGCCTACAAGCAGTTCCCGGGCATGGAGGGCGCAGCCTACTACTACTTCGGCATCCCGAAGAACCCCATCAACGAGGCGCTGGTGGCCCAGCACTACAAGGAATTCAAGACCCCGCCGGACTTCTTCACGGCCGGCGGTTTCAGCGCGGCCATGGCCGTCGTCACGGCGCTCAAGAAGACCAATGGCGACACGGCGACCAACACGCTGATCAAGACCATGGAGGGCATGAGCTTCGACACGCCCAAGGGCAAGATGACCTTCCGCAAGGAAGACCACCAGGCCATGCAGAGCATGTACCACTTCAGGATCAAGGTGGACCCGGCGTTCAACTGGGGCGTGCCCGAGCTGGTGCGTGAAATCAAGCCGGAAGAGATGAGCGTTCCCATCCGGAACCGTTGAATGGGTGCTCAGCTACTGCGCGGTCGCCCGGCGTCGTTGGGCGGTGCTCGCAATCCTCACGTACCGCAAGTACGTTCCGGTTGCTACGCTCCGTCCGCCTAGCCGGGCAACCGCTCGCTACCCCGCTCCCCCATTCAAGAACCCCATCGAGGGGTACTGACTTCATGCTGGAAACCAGAAATCTCACGATCCGCTTCGGCGGCCACGTGGCGGTCAACGCCGTCTCGTGCCGCTTCGAGCCGGGCACGCTCACGGCCATCGTCGGCCCCAACGGCGCCGGCAAGACCACCTATTTCAACCTGATCTCGGGGCAGTTGCCCGCGAGCGCAGGGCAGGTGCTGCTGGGTGGGCGCGACCTTTCGTCCCTGCCGGCCTCGGCGCGTACGCGCGCAGGCCTGGGCCGGGCCTTCCAGCTGACCAATCTCTTTCCCAACCTCAGCGTGCTCGAGAACGTGCGCTTGGCTGTGCAGGCCGCGCTCGACGGTCCGCATCGCCGCGGCCTCAACCTCTGGAGCATCTGGAGCGATCATCAACGCCTGACGGCGCGCGCGCACGAGATCCTGGAATCCGTGGCCATGAGCGCGCAGCAGGACCTGCCCGTGGCCAGCCTGCCGCACGGCGACCAGCGCAAGCTCGAGGTCGCGCTGCTCATGGCGCTCGACGCGCAGGTCTATATGTTCGACGAACCCACGGCCGGCATGAGTCATGACGAGGCGCCGGTCATCCTCAACCTCATCCGCCAGCTCAAGCAGGACAAGACGAAAACCATTCTTCTGGTGGAGCACAAGATGGACGTGGTGCGCGAGCTGGCCGACCGCATCATCGTGCTGCACAACGGTACCCTCGTGGCCGACGGCGGACCTGCGCAGGTGATCGCATCCCCCGTGGTCCAGGAGGCTTACCTGGGTGTGAGCAAGGAGCCCGCATGAGCGATCAGCTGCTCACCCTCGAAGGCGTGCATACGCACATCGGGGCGTACCACATCCTGCACGGCGTGGACCTGGTCGTGCCACGCGGCCAGCTCACCCTGCTGCTGGGCCGCAATGGCGCGGGAAAGACCACGACACTGCGCACCATCATGGGCCTGTGGCGTGCTTCGCAAGGCCGAATCACCTTCGACGGCCAGGACATCACGGCCTTGCCCACGCCCGCCATCGCGGCGCTGGACATCGCCTACGTACCCGAGAACATGGGCATCTTCGCCGACCTCACGGTCAAGGAAAACATGCTGCTGGCCGCCCGTGGCGCACGCCGTGCGAGCGAGATGGACGAGGCGCGCCTGCAATGGATCTTCCAGCTCTTCCCCGCCGTGGAGAAGTTCTGGAACCACCCCGCGGGCAAGCTCTCGGGCGGGCAGAAGCAGATGCTGGCGGTCTCGCGCGCCATCGTCGAGCCGCGCCGCCTGCTCATCGTGGACGAGCCCAGCAAGGGGCTGGCGCCCGTGATGGTGGACAACATGATCTCGGCTTTCCAGCAGCTCAAGGGCAGCGGCGTGACCATCCTGCTCGTCGAACAGAACCTGAATTTCGCCAAACGCCTGGGCGACGGCGTGGCCGTGATGGACAACGGTCGTGTGGTCCATGCCGGCAGCATGCAGGCCCTGGCCGGTGACGAGGAACTGCAGCAGTCGCTGCTGGGGCTGGCGCTATGAGCGCCGCAGGGCCGTCCCAAAGCGCGAGCGCCCCCTCGGGGGGCAGCGCAGTACACAGTGTGACAAGCGTGGGGGCATGATGAACAAGGATTTCGATGTCAAGCCCCTGCTGCTGGTGCCCGTGCTGGCCCTGGCCGCATTGCCGCTGATCGGCTCGGGTTCTACCTGGCTCACGCTGACCATTGCAGGCCTGGCCATGGGCATGATCATCTTCATCATCGCCTCGGGCCTGACCCTGGTCTTCGGCCTGATGGACGTGCTCAACTTCGGTCACGGCGTCTTCATCGCGCTCGGCGCCTTTGTGGCCACCAGCGTTCTGGGCGCCATGGGCGACTGGACCGGCTCATCTGAACTCTGGCGCAACCTCGTCGCCGTGCTGCCGGCCATGGTGGTGGCCATGCTCGTGGCCGGCGCGCTGGGCCTGGCCTTCGAGCGCTACATCGTGCGGCCCGTCTACGGCCAGCACCTCAAGCAGATCCTCATCACCATGGGCGGCATGATCATCGGCGAAGAGCTGATCAAGGTCATCTGGGGTCCGCTGCAGATCGCGCTGCCCCTGCCCGAGGCCATGCGTGGCGCCGTGCTGCTGGGCGACGCCTCCATCGAGAAGTACCGCCTGATCGCCGTGGTCGTGGGCCTGGCCGTGTTCGCGGCCCAGGCCTGGACGCTCTCTCGCACCAAGATCGGCCTGCTGATCCGTGCCGGCGTGCAGGACCGCGAGATGGTCGAGGCCCTGGGCTACCGCATCCGCCGCCTCTTCGTGGGCGTGTTCGTCATGGGCAGCGCGCTGGCCGGCCTGGGCGGCGTGATGTGGGGCCTGTACCAGCAGAACGTGATCCCGCAGATGGGCGCGCAGGTCAATGTGCTGATCTTCATCGTCATCATCATCGGCGGCCTGGGCTCCACCACGGGCGCGCTGATCGGCGCGCTGATGGTTGGCCTCATGGCCAACTACACGGGCTTCCTTGTGCCCAAGGTGGCGCTGTTCTCCAACATCGCGCTCATGGTCGCCATCCTGCTCTGGCGTCCGCAGGGCGTCTACCCGGTCGCGAACCGCTGAGGCCCAGACCATGCTGACCCGCCTCATTGCCAACGACCTGCCGCGCAGCCGCATCCTGGCGCTGATCTTGCTGGCCATCCTGATCGCATTGGCCATCGGACCCTTCATCGTGCCTGGCGTCAAGGCGCTCAACGTCGCCGCCAAGGTGCTGATCTTTATCGTGCTGGTCGCCAGCTTCGACCTGCTGCTGGGCTACACGGGCATCGTGAGCTTTGCGCACACCATGTTTTTCGGTATCGGTGCCTACGGCATTGCCATCGCCAGCACGCGCCTGGGCGCGAGCTGGAGCGCGCTGGCCGTCGGTCTGGGGCTGGCCCTGGCGCTCACGCTGGTGCTGGCCCTGGTGATCGGCCTCTTTTCGCTCCGGGTGCGCGCCATCTTTTTCGCCATGATCACGCTGGCCGTGGCCGCAGCTTTCCAGACCCTGGCCTCGCAGCTCTCGGAGTTCACGGGGGGCGAGGATGGTCTGAGCTTCAAGCTGCCGGCCGTGCTGCAGCCCAGCTTCGAACTCTTCGAGGAGCCTGTGCTGGGCGTGATGATGGACGGTAAGTTCTTCAGCTACTACCTGCTCTTTGCGGTGGCTTTGGTTTTGCTGCTGGCCCTGCTGCGCATCGTCAACTCGCCCTTCGGCCGTGTGCTGCAGGCCATCCGCGAAAACGAGTTCCGTGCCGAGGCCCTGGGCTACCGCGTGGTGGTCTACCGCACGCTGTCCAGCGTGATCTCGGCGCTCTTCGCCTGCCTGGCCGGCGCCATGCTGGCCGTCTGGCTGCGCTACAACGGGCCCGACACCTCGCTGTCCTTCGAGATCATGATGGACGTGCTGCTCATCGTCGTCATTGGCGGCATGGGGACGGTCTACGGATCGGCCATCGGCGCTGTGCTTTTCGTGGTCGCGCAGAGCTATCTGCAAGACCTGCTGCGTCTGGGCAGCGAAGCTGCCGCCGGCCTGCCGCTGCTGCCTGCGCTGCTTTCGCCGGATCGCTGGCTGCTCTGGCTCGGCCTGCTCTTCGTCCTGTCGGTCTACTACTTCCCCACCGGCGTGGTGGGGCGTCTGCGCGCCGCGGCGGCACGCCCACCCAAGGCCGGAGGTGCCCCGTGAGTCCTGACTCGCATTACCTGTCCTGCGCCGGGCGCGAGATCCATTGCACCATATGGGGCGCAGGCCACACGCGTACCGTGATCGCCTGGCATGGCCTGGCGCGCACGGGGCGCGACATGGACGAGCTGGCGGCGCATCTCGTCGCCCACGGCTACCGTGTGATCTGTCCCGACACCCTGGGCAGGGGTTACAGCCAGTGGAGCCCGCAGCCCGAGCAGGAGTACTGCCTGGCCTTCTACGCCCGCATCGCCGCCGATCTCTTCGAGCAGTTGGGCATCGCGTCGGCGCACTGGGTGGGCACCTCCATGGGCGGGGCCATCGGCACGGTCTGTGCGGCCGGCCTGCTACAGCCGCAGCTGCAAGGCCGTATCCGCAGCCTGGTGCTCAACGACAACGCGCCGCAGCTGGCCGACGCCGCGATCGCCCGCATCCGCGCCTACGCGGGCAATCCGCCAGCCTTCGAGACCCTGATCGAACTCGAGGCCTTTTTCCGCCAGGCTTACCGGCCCTTCGGCTGGCTCAGCGACGCGCAGTGGCGCCGCCTGGCCGAGACCTCGATGCGCCGCCTGCCCGATGGCCGTGTGACGCCGCATTACGACCCGGCCATGGTGCAGCAGTTTGTGAACCACCCGGACGACTATCTGCTCTGGGAGCACTATGAGCGGCTGGTGCAGCCCGTGCTGCTGCTGCGCGGCGCCGAGTCCGACCTCGTGCTGCCCGAGACCGTCGTTCGCATGCGCGACTGCGGGCCGGGCCGCGCGGGCCGCTTGCAGGTCATCGAGGTGCCCGGCTGCGGCCATGCGCCGGCGCTCAATGTGCCGGCGCAGCTCGACGCCGTGCTCGGCTTCATCCGTCAACACGACTGAAGCGTCTGCACCAGCCGGGCCCGGGTCTTGGGCACAATGCCAGCTGTTTTCATCAGGAGACTTCATGGCATTGAGCATCTACGGCATCCAGACCTCACGCGCACTGCGCCCCCTGTGGGCCGCGACCGAGCTGGGCCTGGCCTTCGAGCATGTGCAGACCGATTACCGTGCAGGCGCCACGCGCGCGCCGGACTTTCTGGCGCTCAACCCCAACGGCCGCATCCCGGCCGTGGTCGACCACCGGCCCGAAGGGGAGGTGATCGTCTGGGAGAGCATGGCCTGTGCGCTCTATATCGCGCGCCAGCACGGCCCGGCCGACGGCCGCAGCATCACGCCCGCCACGCCGCGGGAGGACGCCGAGGCCCTGCGCTGGTCCTTCTGGGTCATGACGGAGGTGGAGAAGGACGCACTGACCGTGCTCATGCACCGCTTTGCCATGGCGCCCGAGGAGCGCAAGTCCGAGCTGGCCGACAAGGCCGAGCAGCGCCTGCATGTGCCCTTGCGCGTGCTTGAGCAGCATCTGGCGGCCCAGCAGGCGCGCGGCGAGGCGCATCTGGCGGCCGAGCGTTTCACCGTAGCCGATCTCTGCGTGGCCAGCGTGCTGCTCTGGGTGCGCGCCACGCGTACGCTAATGGAGCGCTACCCGCTGACCAGTGCCTGGCTTGCCGCCTGCCTGGCGCGGCCGGCCTACCAGGCCCTGCGACCGCCCAAGAAAGCCTAGTTCTTCGCGCCAGCCGCCAGCGCGGCCGCACGCGAGGCCGCCAGAGCCTGCGCATCGGGTGCCTGGCGCGTGGGCCAGCCGCCCAGGTGCTGCTCGCTCAGGCGGCCCATGGCCTCGATCCAGGGCGCGCTGTCGTTGAGGCAGGGGATGTAATGGAACTGCTCGCCGCCGGCATGCAGAAAGGCCTCGCGCGCTTCCTGCGCGATTTCCTCCAGCGTCTCCAGGCAATCGCTGGTAAAGCCCGGGCAGGCCACGTCCACGCGCTTCACGCCGGCCTGGGCCAGGGCGACCAGCGTGGGCTCGGTGTAGGGTTCGAGCCACTTGGCCTTGCCGAAGCGCGACTGAAAGGTCAGTTGCACCTGATCGCGTGTCAGGCCCAGCTTCTCCGCCAGCAGGCGCGCGGTCTTGTAGCACTCACAGTGGTAGGGGTCGCCGAGGTGCAGGGTGCGTTCGGGCACGCCATGAAAGCTCAGCACCAGCTTGTCGGGGCGGCCGTGTTCCTGCCAGTAGGCGCTGATGCGTGAGGCCAGCGCGGCGATGTAAGCCGGATCGTCGTGGTAGCGGTTGACGAAGCGCAGCTCGGGCAGGTGGCGGACCTGGGTCGACCAGCTGGTGACGGCGTCGATCACGCTGGCCGTCGTGGTGCCCGAGTACTGCGGGTAGGCCGGCAGGATGAGCACGCGCGTGATGCCCTGGGCCTTGAGCGCATCAAGCTCGCTGGCCATCGACGGATTGCCATAGCGCATGGCGTAGCGCACCGTCACGTGATGGCCTTGCTGCTGCAGCCAGCGCTGCAGGGCCTGGGCCTGACGCTCGGTCCAGACCTTGAGCGGCGAGCCTTCGGGCGTCCAGATGCTGGCGTACTTGGCGGCCGATTTCGCGGGCCGCAGGCGCAGGATGATGCCGTGCAGGATCAGCCACCAGATGGGCTTGGGGATCTCGACCACGCGGTGGTCGCCCAAGAACTCGGCCAGATAGCGGCGCAGCGCGGCCGGCGTCGGGGCGTCAGGGGTGCCCAGATTGCACAGCAGAACGGCCGTGCCCGGGGCCTGACCATGGGTATACGTGGGTTCTTTGCGGAATGCCATGCGGTATTCTCGCCCAGTCATGTCCATCACGCTTGAACTGGGCCGTATCAAGGCCATCTCTCTCGACCTCGACGACACGCTGTGGCCCATCTGGCCAGTGATCGCCCGCGCCGAACAGGCGCTGCAGGACTGGCTGCGCCCGCGCGCGCCCAAGACGGCGATCTGGCTGGCCGACAGCGAGCAGCGCCAGGCGCTGCGTCGCCAGCTGCTGGCCGAGCGCCCCGGGCTCGGGCATGACCTGCGGTCCCTGCGCCAGGAGCTGATCCGCCTGGCGCTGCAGCAACAGGGTGAAGACCCGGCCCTGGTGGAACCTGCCTACGAGGTCTTCATTGCCGAGCGCATGCGTGTGCAGCTCTTTGACGACGCACGTCCGGCCCTGGCCTGGCTCGCGCAGCGCTTCCCGATCGTGGCCGTGTCCAACGGCAATGCCGACGTGCACCGCATTGGCCTGGGACGCTACTTCAGCGCCGGTTTCAACGCACAGGAGTTCGGCGTGGGCAAGCCCGATGCGCGCATCTTTCACGCCGCGGCCGAGGCCGTGGGCGTGGCGCCGCAGGAGGTGTTGCACGTGGGCGACGATGCCCGGCTCGATGTGGTGGGCGCGCTCGACGCCGGCCTGCAGACCGTCTGGGTCAACCGTGACGGTCAGGACTGGCCGCACGAGGCGCACCGGCCGCACGCCACGGTGAACGACATGAGCGCGCTGTGTGCCCTCCTGCGCCCGCAGTTCAGCGCCGATAGCGCGAACCGTTGAAGAAGGTCAGCTCCACGAAAGACGAGCCCAGGTGCTTGTCGGGACGGTAGTCCAGCTCGAAGCCGCCCAGGTCCAGCGGCTGCATGGTGTGGAAGGCTTCGATCAGCCGGCTGCCCGTGTCGTCGCGCTTGCTGCTGCGCCGCAGCGCCTCGATCAGCACCCGGGACGACACATAACCTTCGAGCGAGGCGTGGGTGAACTGCTGGTGGCCGATCTTCTGCATGGCGCGCTGGTAGGCGCCGACCACGGGCAATGCCCCTGCCTGCGGATGCGGCACCACCTGCGCCACGGTCATGCCGTGACCGGCCGGCCCCAGGGCCTTGAGCACGGGCTCGGAGCCCAGCAGCGAGAGCGCGAAGGAGGGTGCCTGTACGTGGTTGCGCAGATCACGCGCGAACTGCAGGCTGTGCTGCCCGATGTAGAGCGAGAGGTAGGAGGCCGGCGAGAAACGCGCGATTTCCGCGATGCCCTGGCGCACCCCCTGGGGCGTGTCCTGGATCAGGAAAGCCTTCCAGCCCGTGTTGCCGTGCCTGCGCGCCACGGCCTCGAAGGCGGCCAGGCCCGCCTTGCCGAAGGCTGTGTCGGAGTAGGCCACAGCGCAGCGCCCCATGTTGACCGTGCCGATCTGGCGCACGATGCGGTCAAGCTCGTTCGAGTAGCCGGCCCGCACATGGATCACCAGCGGATGGTGTGCACGTAGCGCGTCGACGCCGGTGATGGGGGCGATCAGCGGCACGCGGGCCTGTTGCACGACGGCCATGGCCCCGAGCACGCTGGAGGTGCCGCCGCAGGCAAACAGGCACAGGGCGCGTTCCTGTTCGGCCAGCTGACGCGCGTTGGCTGCGGCCTTTTCGGTGGCGCCGCCGTCGTCCAGGCTGAGGAGCTGCAAGGGCCGTCCGCCGACGCCACCCCGTTCATTCACTTCCTCGAAGGCAGCCTGGACGCCCTTGTTGAGCTCGACGAAGGGCCAGGCCAGCGGCCCGGTCAGCGCCGCGGTCTGGCCGATGCGCCAGCTTTCGGCCTTGGCGTGCAGCAGGCCCGGCAGGGCCAGGGTGGCGGCGGCGCAGCTTGCGCTGCGCAGGAGGGCACGCCGCGCGGTGCCCGTGAGCGGTAGCTGGTCCATGATCTCCTCGTCTGGTGTGGTCAACCGGCGGTGCGATGCCGCAGGCGAGGCGGATTCTGGGTGCCGCGGGCACGGCCTCATGTCAGCGCTGTGACAGGATGTCCACGACGGGACAGCCTGTCCGGCCGGTGACAGGGGCGGGCTGCGGGACGGGCTGTTTCAGTCCCGCGGAAGCAGCTGCAGGGTGCTGCGCGTGGCGCGCTGCACGGCGCTCGCGTCCAGGTGCATGGGGTGGTATTGCCCCGCCAGGTAATCCCGGGCCTGGTCGCCGTAATGCGCATCGAAGAGCACGCCGCTCTGGCCCACGGGGTTGATGCCACGGGCCTGGTCGGGGGCGGCGAAGTCGATCACGCGCCGGGTCGAGGGCCCGTAGGTCACGCTCCAGGGGGCGGGTCCCAGGGGTTGGGCCAGATTGTTGGGCAGTTCACGTCCGCCGGGCGCAGGCAGCGGGCCGACGTTGAACAGCCGGTCCAGCGGCTTGATGCGGCCCAGCGGATGGGCATGCACCACGCTGTGGTTCTGGCTCCAGGTCCAGGCCGGCAGGGAGATGCCGCGTGCCTCGCGCAGATGGCTCAGCGCGGCCTGCCAGGCCTGCTGCACGATGTCATTGCGGTTTTCCTGCTTGCCGGTGCGCCGGTCGTCCCACCAGGGCGAGGACGCGTCGGCCACCAGGCGCGGCAGGGCGTGGTCGATGGCGCGTGTGCGCAGCAGGTTGGCAAACTGTGGGCCCATCTCGTCAGCCATGGCAGCGCGGGCGAGCTCGTACAGGAACTGGTTGAACAAGGTGGGGGCGATGCTGTCGCTGCCGTGGCCGCCGTCCCAGACCGCCAGCTGGTCGACCAGGGCGCGCTGCACGGGGTCCTCGCCGGCCATGGCGCGCAGCAGGGGCAGCAGGGGGCGCAGCACCCGCGGCCCGTACTCCGTGGTGACGTCGAGCTGCAGGGCCTGGCTGTGTTCCAGTGTCCAGCCCGTGCTGCGCGCACGCAGCAGCTGGTCGAGTCGGCGTGCACGGTCGTAGAGGTTGTAGTAGCCGGGCACGGGCACACCGCTGCGCGGCACCGGCTGGTGGTTGGCCGACATGATGTAGCCGCGCGCGGGGTTTTCCTCCTGCGGGTTGTCGGCAAAGCGGTAGAAGCCGGGTTTGTCGGCCTGGGTCGTGCCGCCGTCGAGGATGAAGGCCGGGTTGACGTTGGCGGGGCGCTGTACCAGCCGCGCTGCAGCCCACCAGCCGATATCGCCCGTGGCACTGGCCCAGACGATGTTCAGGCCCGGTGCATGGATCTTGCTGGCCGCGTTGCGTGCCTTGGCCAGGGTGTCGGCGCGGTTGAGTTCGTGGAAGGCCTCCAGGACCGGGTTCTCGGTTTCGAGAAAGGTCCACCACAGGGCCACGGGCGCCTGGCCCAGGCTGTCCGGGAAGGCCTGGTTGATCACCGGGCCGAAGGGGGAGCGCTGCAGCGTGAGGCTCACAGGGTCGGCCCCCTTGACCTGGATGAGCTCGGTACGCGTGCGCAGCTCCACCCACTGGCCCTGGTAAGCCACCTGGGTCGGGAGGTCCGGGTTGGTCCGCAGCGCGACAAGGTCCATGTCGTCGTTCTGGAACATCGTGAGGCTCCAGCCGAACAGCTGGTTGTGGCCGAGCAGCGCGAAGGGGTTGAGCGCCTGGAAGTGGCCGTAGAGCTCGAAGCCCGGGGCGTTCAGATGGGCCTCGTACCAGACCGCGGGCAGGCTGAAGGCGATGTGCGGGTCGCCGGCCAGCAGGGGCTTGCCGCTGGCCGTGCGGCTGCCGGCAATGGCCCAGGCATTGCTGCCCTCGAACAGCGGCACACCGGCCAGCTCCAGCGCCTGCTGACTGACGTCGGCCACGCGGGCCAGCGACTGCCAGTCGGCCTGGCTCAGCCGCGGCGGGCGCTGGCTGCGCGGGCGCTGCGCCAGCGGGCCCAGCACACCCAGGGGCTGCCAGTCGAGCTCGAAGACACGCAGGTAGTCGGGGCCGAGCTGATCACGCACATAGCTGAGCGCCGGCTCGGTGCGCAGCGCGGCCGCAAAACTGTAGGCCAGGTAGCCGGCGACGGCCAGGGTGTCGACGGGGGTGTAGTGCTGGGCCTGGATGCCCAGCAGCCCGAACTCGAGGGGCAGGGGACGCGTGTCCTGGAATTCGTTGATGCCGTCCAGATAGGCCAGCAGGGCCTGCCAGGCCGGGCTGTTGCGGTCGACGCGCTGGATGCTCTGCTCCGCATGGGCGCGCAGCTCCAGGGTGCGGAAGAGACGGTCGGTATCGACCAGCTTGGGGCCGAGGATCTCGGCCAGTTCGCCGCGCGCCAGGCGGCGCACCATCTCCATCTGGAACAGCCGGTCCTGCGCGTGCAGGAACCCCAGCGCACGGTACAGGTCGGCCTCGTTCTGCGCCTGCAGATGCGGCACGCCGCGTTCGTCCCAGTTGACCTGCACGGGCGCCTGCAGGCCGTGCAGGGCCAGGGTGCCGCTGCGCTGCGGCAGCTTGCTGCGTGCGTGCCAGACGCCCGCTGCCACAGCGATGGCCAGCGCGGTCAGCAGCACCATGAGCAGGACGAACAGGACTTTGAACAGGCGTTTCATCGTGAGCGGTCTCCCGGTTGCATGTCTTCGCGTTTTTATCATCGGGCCAGTGCCCGCGCCGCGGCCAGGCCGCTGCGCACAGCGCCTTCGAGCGTGGCAGGGTAGGGGCCCTCAATGTAGTCGCCGCAGGCCTGCAGGCCGGGCGCAATCTGCTGGGGTGGGCGCTGCAGGCCGGGCGTGCAGGCGAAGGTGGCGCGCTTTTCCACCACGGTCTGCACGGCCTGCAGTTGCAGGCCCAACTGCGTCTGCGCCTGGGCCAGCACCTGGGCCTGCAGGGTTTCCCGTTCACCGCGGCTGGCGCTGAGCACAAAGGCCAGCAGGCCTGTCGGGCCGCCGAGCTGGCCGCGGTCGAAGACGAACTGCGCGGGTTGGCGGGCGTCGGGGCGCAGGGTCAGCATGGGGGCGGCAAGACGGGCTTGGGGGGCCCAGGCATAGACCGTGGTGATGGCTTCGAAGTGCAGGGCCTCGGCGGTGGTGGCCCAGGCGATGTTCGGCACTGCAGCCAGGCGTGCGGCTTCGGTGGACGAGCAGGCCAGCAGCACGGCGTCGAAGGCATGGCCATCGACTTGCCAGCCGTCACCGTCCTGTTGCAGGCCGGTGATGCGGGTGCCGGTGTGCACGGTGACGCCCTGTGCCCGCAGCCAGTTGACGGCGGCCTGCGGGAACAGGGCGCCGAGGTCGGCGCGCGGCAGCAGCAGCTGCGAGCCGCCGCGTACGGCGAAGAGCGCATCGCGCAGCACGCGCAGGAAGACCCGGGCACTGGCCTGGTCTGCGGGCGTGTTGAGTGCCGAGACGCACAGCGGCTCGATGAGCTCGGCCTGCACATGCGGGCCGAGCCGGGCGCAGAGCGCGGCCACGCTGAGCGTGTCGGCGCACGCAAAACCTGCGAGCTTCCAGCCCAGGGCTGCGTACAGCAGGCCCAGACGCTCGCGCAGCGGCCAGGCCCGGTTGCGCAGAATGCCGGCCAGCACGTCCAGGGGGACGGGCAGATTCGGCAGGCGTAGGCCCGCGCCATCGGGGTACTGTAGGGTCAGCGGCAGGCGCTGCAGGGCAGTATCGGGATTGACGCCGACCATGCGCATGAGGCGCAGCGCGTCGGTGTAGGCGCCAATGAGGATGTGCTGGCCGTTGTCCATCGTCACGCGGCGGCCATCCGGCAGCGTGATCTCCAGGCCCCGGGCGCGCCCACCCGGCGTGCGGGCGGCTTCAAAGACCGTGATCTCATGACCCGCCTGCACGGCTTGCACGGCCGCGGCCAGGCCGGCCCAGCCGGCGCCGACGATCCCCAGCTTCATAGCTTGCCAAGCGCCTGCACGCGCCAGGCCAGCCAGAGCTTGCGCAGGGGCGTGAGGCTGGTGCGCTGGTGCAGCACCTGGAAGTGGTCGTGTTCGATCTCGCGCAGCAGGGTGCGGTAGATGCTGGCCATCATGAGGCCGGGCTTCTGCGCACGCCGGTCGGCGGCGGGCAGCAGGGCCAGGGCCTCGTCGTAGAGGTGGTGCGCGCGCTCGGCCTGGAACTTCATCAGGGCCGTGAAACGCTCGGAGTACTGGCGGTTGAGGACCTCGTGCGCCTTGACGTCGAACTGCTGCAGCTCGCTGACCGGGAGGTAGATACGGCCGCGCAGCGCGTCCTCACCCACGTCGCGGATGATGTTGGTGAGCTGGAAGGCCAGGCCCAGGGTGTGGGCGTAACGCGTGGTGGCTTCCTCCGTCTGGCCGAAGATGCGGGCCGCGACTTCGCCGACGATGCCGGCGACCAGATGGCAGTAGCTCTGCAGGCCGGGATAGTCCAGGTAGCGCGTCTGCTGTAGGTCCATCTGGCAGCCTTCGATCACGGCCAGCAGATGCCGGGCCTCGATGCCGTAGGCGGCCACATGGGGCATGAGGGCGTGGAGCACCGGATGGCCGGGCTGACCCGCGTAGGCGCGATGGACTTCGGCTTGCCACCAGGCCAGCTTGGTCTGGGCGACGCCGGGATCGGAGACTTCGTCGACCACATCGTCCACCTCGCGGCAGAAAGCGTAGAAGGCGGTGATGGCCGCGCGGCGCGGTTTGGGCAGGAAGAGAAAGGCGTAGTAGAAGCTGCTGCCGGAGGCGGCCGCCTTGTCCTGGACGTATTGCTCGGGGGTGGTCATGGTGCTTGGGTGATCGTTCCCGATTGTCACATCCACAGGGCGCGCCACAGCAGTCGCGGCGCATCGGCCGCACGGACCGTAGGGCGGTGCTGCAGGGTGTTGCAGCCCAGCGCCTCGATGTGGTCGAGGATGCGCAAGCCACCCTGGACCACGAGGCGCAGCTCCCAGCCCGCGCGGCCCGGCACGCGGTGCACGAGCGGAGCACCTTCGCGCATGAGTTCGCGCGCCCAGCGCACCTGATCGGCGACCAGGGCCAGCAGGGCGGGGGTGGGATGCAGCGCCCCGATCTCGGTGCGCGTCACGCCATGGGCCGCACAGTCTGCATCGTTGAGGTAGTGGCGGCCACGCGGGACGTCGCGGCTGATGTCCTGCCAGAAGTTGATGAGTTGCAGCGCGCTGCAGATGGCGTCGCTCTGGCGCAGAGCGGTGGCGTCGTGTACGCCGTAGAGGTGCAGCAGCAGGCGGCCGACCGGGTTGGCCGAGCGGCGGCAGTAATCCAGCAACTCGGCCCGGTCGGCATAGCCCTCGCCGTCACGGGTCTTGCGCACGTCCTGGGCGAAGGCGTCGAGCAGGTCGTCGAGCAGGGGCACGGGCAGTGAGAAGGCCCGCAGCTGCGTGGCCAGCGGCGTGAACACCTGCGGCCAGCGCCCGCTGGCGGGCTGGCCCTGGGCCGAGGCCAGCAGGTCGGCGCGGTAGGTGGCCAGATCGTCCAGGCGCTGGTCGGCGCTGGTCTCGCCTTCATCGGCCATGTCGTCGGCGGTGCGGGCAAAGTGGTAGATGGCCGCGATGGGGGGGCGCAGCCGCGGCGGGCAGAGCCAGGAGGCGACCGGAAAATTCTCGTAATGCCCGATGGGCTGGGCAGGGATGGGCGGGTTCACGTCGTGGATTTTCACCGTGCTTGACATGGATCGGGTTTTTACCTAGATTACTGACCGGTCGGTTATTAACTTTTCACCCATTTCCCGGCGTTTTCCATGTCCGAACTTCATGCCCTGCGTGCGCATCGTCTGGCGCGAGCCGCCTTGTCCCTGCCCTTGCTCGCTCTGCTGGCAGCCTGCAGCCCCTCTGCGCCGGTCGAGGAACCGGTGCGTGCCGTCAAGGTGATGACCGTGCGCAGCGGCAGCCTGGAGGCGAACCAGGAATTTTCCGGAGAGGTCAAGCCCCGCATCGAGTCACGTCTGGGTTTCCGGGTGGCAGGCAAGCTCGTGAGCCGCGAGGTGGAGCTGGGCCAGCGCGTCAAGGCCGGGCAGGTGCTGGCGCGCCTGGATCCGCAGGATTACCGCCTGGCGGCCGACGCGGCCCAGGCACAGTACGCGGCAGCAGTGACCAACCGCGACCTGGCCGCAGCCGACTACAAGCGTTTCAAGGAATTGCGCGAGCAAAACTTCATCAGCGGTGCCGAGCTGGAGCGCCGCGAGGCCAATCTCAAGGCGGCCCAGGCCCAGGTGGACCAGGCCCAGGCGCAACTGACCAGCCAGCGCAACCAGGGCAGCTACACGGCGCTGGTGGCCGATACGGGCGGCGTCGTGACGGCCGTCGAGGCGGAGACCGGCCAGGTGGTCAGTGCCGGCCAACCTGTGGTGCGCCTGGCCCAGGAGGGCGGGCGCGATGCCGTGTTTGCCGTGCCCGAGGACAAGCTGGGCCTGATGCGTGACGGCGCCGCGGTCGAGGTGCGGGTCTGGCCGGGCCAGACCCAGCTGGCCGGCAAGGTGCGCGAGGTGTCGGCCAGTGCCGACCCGGTGACGCGCACCTATCAGGTCAAGGTGGGTCTGCAGGGGCGCGATCTGCCGCCGCTGGGTGCCACGGTGACGGTGCAGCCCAAGGTGAAGAATGGCGATCGCCCGCAGGCCATCAAGCTGCCGACCAGCGCGCTGCGCCAGGACGGCCAGGCCACGGCGGTGTGGGTGCTGGATCCCCGGACCATGACGGTGTCCTCACAGGCGGTGCAGATCGCCACGGCCGACGGTAACGAGGCTGTCGTGGCGGCGGGCCTGCGGGAGGGGCAACAGGTCGTCACGGCAGGTGTCCATGTGCTTGCGCCGGGTCAGAAGGTGATGCTTTACCGCGAGAAGACGGCGCAGAGCCTGAGCGGTCCGCCTCAGACCAGCGTGGACACCACATCCGTGCCTGTGGCCAACGGCAAGTGAGGCGCGCATGAACCGCAAGGACCCCGCCGCCGGCTTCAATCTTTCACGCTGGGCCATCGAGCACCCGGCTCTCACGCGCTACCTGCTGGTGGTGCTCATGGTGCTGGGCTTCGCCGCCTATTTCCAGCTCGGGCAGGACGAAGACCCGCCTTTCACCTTCCGGGCCATGGTGGTGCGGACCTACTGGCCCGGCGCCACGGCGCAGCAGGTGGCCGAGCAGGTGACCGACAAGATCGAGCGCACGTTGCAGGAGGTGCCGGGCGCCGACAAGATCCGCAGCTACTCCAAGCCGGGTGAGTCGCAGATCATCTTCCAGCTCAAGGACTCGACCAAGGCGGCCGATGTGGCCAACACCTGGTACACGGTGCGCAAGAAGGTCGGCGACATGCGGGGCAGCCTGCCCGGCGGCATCCAGGGCCCCTTCTTCAACGACGAGTTCGGTGACGTCTACGGCGTGATCTACGCGTTGCAGTCCGACGGTTTCAGCGATGCCGAGCTCAAGGTCTTCGCCGACGACATGCGTCAGCAGCTGCTGCGCGTGCCGGACGTGGCCAAGGTCGAGCTTTTCGGCGTGCAGGATGAGAAGCTCTACATCGAGATCTCGCAGAAGCGCCTCTCCCAGCTGGGGCTGGACCTGAACCAGGTGCTGAGCCAGCTGGGCCAGCAGAACGCTGTGGAAAGCGCGGGCGCCGTGCAGACGCCGCTGGACGTGGTCCAGGTGCGTGTGGCGGGCCAGTTCGAGGCTGTGGACCAGTTGCGCGCCATGCCCATCCGCGGCAGCACGGGCAACCAGCTGCGCCTGGGCGATATCGCCGAGATCAAGCGCGGCTATGTGGACCCGGCCAGCATCAAGGTGCGGCACCAGGGACGACAGGTCATCGCCCTGGGCATCTCCATGGCCAAGGGTGGGGACATCATTGCGCTGGGGCAGGCGCTGAAGACGGCGACCGATCACATCGAAAGGACCTTGCCCGCCGGTATCGAGCTGGTGCAGTTGCAGGATCAGCCCCGTGCGGTGGCGACCTCGGTCAATGAGTTCGTGGGGGTGCTGATCGAGGCCGTGATCATCGTACTGGCCGTCAGCTTCATCAGCCTGGGCTTGCACAAGCACCAGAACGCGCAGCACCTGCCGCTGTGGAAGCGCTATTACGTGGACATGCGGCCCGGCCTGGTGGTGGGTATCACCATTCCGCTGGTGCTGGCGCTGACCTTCCTGGGCATGCAGTACTGGGGCATCGGCCTGCACAAGATCTCGCTCGGCTCGCTGATCATTGCGCTGGGCCTGCTGGTCGACGACGCCATCATTGCCGTGGAGATGATGGTGCGCAAGATGGAGGAGGGCTATGACAAGGTGCGAGCGGCCACCTTTGCCTACGAGATCACGGCCATGCCCATGCTCACGGGCACGCTGATCACGGCGGCCGGTTTCCTGCCCATCGGCATGGCCAAGTCGGCCGTGGGCGAGTACACCTTCGCCATCTTCGGCGTCACGGCGCTGGCACTGGTGCTGAGCTGGATCGTGTCGGTCTACTTCGTGCCGTATCTGGGCACCATCCTGCTCAAGGCCCAGCCGCACCATGCGTCGTCCCAGGCGGATCCCGCCGACGGCCCACACGAACACTTCGACACCCCGTTCTACAACCGCTTCCGCAAGGCGGTGAACTGGTGCGTGGAGCACCGCTGGCTCACCATCGGCGCCACGGTGCTGACCTTTGCCCTCGGCATCGCGGGCATGGGCAAGGTGCAGCAGCAGTTCTTTCCGGATTCGAGCCGGCCGGAGATCCTGGTGGATCTCTGGTTCCCCGAGGGCACTTCCTTCACCGCCAACGAGGCCGTGACGCGCAGGGTGGAGCAGCGCCTGATCGGTGAAGCCGGCGTGAGCTCGGTCAGCACCTGGGTGGGTTCGGGCGTGCCGCGCTTCTATCTGCCGCTGGACCAGGTCTTCCCGCAGACCAATGTGTCCCAGCTCATCGTGCTGCCGACCGATCTCAAGACCCGCGAGCAGCTGCGGCTGCAGCTGCCCGTGCTGCTGGCCCAGGAATTTCCCGAGGTCCGGGGTCGTGTCAAGCTGCTGCCCAACGGACCGCCCGTTCCCTACCCGGTGCAGTTCCGCGTGGTCGGCAGCGATCCGGCTGTGCTGCGGGAGCGGGCCGACGAGGTAAAGGAGGTCATGCGTGCCAGCCCCAACACACGCGGCGTCAACGACAACTGGAACGAGTCGGTCAAGGTGCTGCGTCTGGAGGTGGATCAGGCCAAGGCACGGGCCCTCGGTGTCAGCAGCCAGTCCATCGCCCAGGCGGCGCGTACCCTGCTCATCGGTCAGACGGTGGGCCAGTACCGCGAGGGCGACAAGCTGATCGACATCGTGTTGCGGCAGCCCGTGGATGAGCGCAACGCCATCACCGACCTGGCCAATGCCTATCTGCCGACCAGCAGCGGTCGCTCGATCCCGCTGACCCAGATTGCCAAGCCGGTCTTCACCTGGGAGCCGGGTGTGATGTGGCGTGAGAACCGCGAGTACGGCATCACCGTGCAGAGCGATGCCGTCGAGGGCATGCAGGGGGCGACGCTGACGGCCCAGCTCCTGCCCGAGTTGCGCGCCCTGGAAGCCAAGTGGCATCTCGCCGGTCTGAATGGCTATCGCATCGAGGTGGCCGGTGCCGTGGAGGAAAGCAGCAAGGGTCAGGGCTCGATTGCTGCCGGCATGCCCATCATGCTGTTCCTCACCTTCACACTGCTCATGTTGCAGCTGCAAAGCTTCAGCCGGGCCATGCTGGTTTTCCTGACCGGGCCGCTGGGCCTGGCCGGTGTCGCGGGCGCGCTGCTGCTGCTCAACCGGCCTTTCGGCTTCGTAGCCCTGCTGGGGGTGATCGCCCTGATGGGCATGATCCAGCGCAACTCGGTGATCCTGATCGACCAGATCGAGCAGGACCGCGCCAACGGCGTGCCGGCCTGGGACGCCATCGTGGAGTCTGCGGTGCGCCGCCTGCGCCCCATCGTGCTGACCGCCGCCGCCGCCGTGCTGGCCATGATCCCGCTGTCGCGCTCGGTCTTCTGGGGCCCCATGGCCGTGGCCATCATGGGCGGGCTGATCGTCGCCACCGTGCTGACCCTGCTGGCGCTGCCGGCGATGTACGCCGCATGGTTTCGCGTGAAGCGCGAAACACCGGCGTAGTCCTAAACCCGCCCTGCGGGGCGGGCGCGTAGCGCAAGACCCGCATGGTTTCGCGTGAAACGCGGAACACCGGCATCCCCATGAGTCCGCCCCTGGGGCTGGCGCATAGCGCCGGACCCGCCTGATTCCGCGTGAAGCGCGAACCACCGCTGCGGGCTGGCTTGAGATGCAGCGGCGGGCGTCCCGGCAAGGTTAAAATGCCGGGTTGACCGATTTCATGGGGAGGTCTGTCCGGACCTCCCCATTTTGTTTGGACCCGCGCGGGTGGCGAAATTGGTAGACGCACCAGGTTTAGGTCCTGACGCCAGCAATGGTGTGGGGGTTCGAGTCCCCCCCCGCGCACCAGCCCGGCAGCGTGTCTGCCTGCTGCCCTGTTTTGAATAGATTGGAGTGAGCCATGGCCGTTACTGTTGAAACCCTCGAGAAGCTCGAGCGCAAGATCACCCTGAGCCTGCCGTTGGCAGCCATCCAGACCGAGGTCGACAACCGCCTCAAGAAGCTGGCACGCACCGTCAAGATGGACGGTTTCCGTCCGGGCAAGGTGCCCATGAACGTGGTCGCCCAGCGCTATGGCTATTCCGTGCACTACGAGGTGCTGAACGACAAGGTGGGTGAGGCTTTCTCCCAGGCCGCCAACGAAGCCCAGCTGCGCGTGGCCGGTCAGCCCAAGATCACCGAGAAAGAGGGCTCGCCTGAAGGTCAGGTGACCTTTGACGCCGTGTTCGAGGTCTATCCCGAGGTCAAGATCGGTGATCTGGCTTCCGCCGAGATCGAGAAGGTGACGGCTGAGGTCAGCGACGCCGCCATCCAGAAGACCCTGGACATCCTGCGCAAGCAGCGCCGCACTTTCGCCCAGCGCGCGGCGGATGCCGCCGCCCAGGACGGCGACCGCGTCACGGTGGACTTCGAGGGCAAGATCGATGGCGAACCCTTTGCCGGCGGCAAGTCCGATGACTTCCAGTTCCTCGTCGGCGAAGGCCAGATGCTCAAGGAGTTCGAGGACGCCGTGCGCGGCATGAAGTCGGGGGAGAGCAAGACCTTCCCGCTGGCCTTCCCGGCCGACTACCACGGCAAGGACGTGGCCGGCAAGACGGCCGACTTCCTGGTCACGGTCAAGAAGATCGAAGCGGCTCACCTGCCCGAAGTGAATGACGCTCTGGCCAAGTCCCTGGGCGTGGCGGAAGGCACCGTGGCGGCCCTGAACGCCGACATCAAGAAGAACCTCGAGCGTGAGGTCAAGTCGCGCCTGGCGGCTCGCAACAAGCAGGCGGTCATGGACGCCTTGGTGGCCAAGGCTGAGCTGGATCTGCCCAAGTCCATCGTGCAGGCTGAGATCGACCGCATGGTCGAAGGCGCCCGCGCCGACCTCAAGCAGCGCGGCATCAAGGACGCTGACAAGGCCCCGATCCCCGGCGAACTCTTCACGGCCCAGGCCGAGCGTCGTGTGCGCCTGGGCCTGGTGGTGGCCGAGCTGGTGCGCGGCAACAATCTGCAGGCTACGCCCGAGCAGATCAAGGCCCATGTCGACGAACTGGCCGCCAGCTACGAGCGTCCGGAGGATGTAAAGCGCTGGTACTTCGGCGACAACCGCCGCATGGCCGAGGTTGAGGCCGTGGTGATCGAGAGCAACGTCACCGACTTCGTGCTGGGCAAGGCCAAGGTCTCGGAGAAGGCGATCTCCTTCGACGAGCTGATGGGCCAGTCCTGATCGGCGACTGAAACCTCGCTAAGAGTGGGGCCGGCCCCGGGCTTGCAGTCCGGGGCTCCGGCCCCACCTGCTTTTGGGCTAGAAATTTTCTGTACAGTAAGGCCCAGACATTTGGAGTGAGCATGAATCTGCGCAATACCGCCTACAACGGCGCCCTCGATACCCAGGCCCTCGGCATGATCCCGATGGTGATTGAACAGTCGGGCCGCGGCGAACGGTCCTACGACATCTACTCGCGCCTGCTCAAGGAGCGCGTGGTCTTCCTGGTCGGTCCGGTGAACGACCAGACGGCCAACCTCGTGGTGGCCCAACTGCTGTTCCTGGAGAGCGAGAACCCGGACAAGGATATTTCCTTCTACATCAACTCGCCCGGTGGCTCGGTCAGCGCCGGCATGGCGATCTACGACACGATGAACTTCATCAAGCCCGACGTGTCCACACTGTGCGTGGGCATGGCCGCCAGCATGGGCGCGTTCCTGCTGGCCGCCGGGGCCAAGGGCAAGCGTTTCTCCTTGCCCAACTCCAAGGTCATGATCCACCAGCCTTTGGGCGGCACGCAAGGCCAGGCGACCGAGATCGAGATCCATGCGCGCGAGATCCTCAAGACCCGTGAGCAGCTCAACAAGATCCTCGCGGAACGCACCGGTCAGCCCTTGGAAAAGATCGAGCGCGACACCGAACGCGACTACTACCTCTCGGCCGATGAAGCCAAGGAGTACGGTCTGGTCGACCAGGTGATCGCCAAGCGCCCCTGAGCCCGGTCTGAGGCTGTTGTTTTCTGGCGCCAGCCCCTGGACGGGGGGTGGCGTCGCTTGGTTATCATAGATTCGGAAATATCCGGAAAAGGCGTTCCCCCCATGGCGGACAAAAAAGGCACGACCAGCGAAAAGACCCTGTACTGCTCTTTCTGCGGCAAGAGCCAGCACGAGGTCAAGAAGCTGATCGCCGGTCCCTCGGTGTTCGTCTGCGACGAATGCATCGAGCTGTGCAACGAGATCATCCGCGACGAGCTGCCTGCCACCACGGAAGGCGCGGAGGGGCGTGGCAGCCTGCCCACGCCGGCCGAGATCAAGGCCAACCTGGACAACTATGTGATCGGCCAGGAAGCCGCCAAGCGCACGCTGGCGGTGGCGGTCTACAACCACTACAAGCGACTGCAGCACAAGGAACAGGCGCGCAAGGATGAGGTTGAACTCGCCAAGAGCAACATTCTGCTGATCGGGCCCACCGGTTCGGGCAAGACCTTGCTGGCCCAGACCTTGGCGCGCCAGCTCAACGTGCCTTTTGTGATGGCTGATGCCACCACGCTGACCGAGGCCGGCTATGTGGGTGAGGACGTCGAGAACATCATCGCCAAGCTGCTGCAGAGCTGCAATTACGAGGTGGACAAGGCCCAGCGCGGTATTGTCTACATCGACGAGATCGACAAGATCTCGCGCAAATCCGACAACCCCTCGATCACGCGCGACGTGTCGGGGGAGGGCGTGCAGCAGGCCCTGCTCAAGCTGATCGAAGGCACCATGGCCAGCGTGCCGCCTCAGGGTGGGCGCAAGCACCCCAACCAGGACTTCATCCAGGTCGACACCACCAACATCCTTTTCATCTGCGGCGGCGCGTTTGCCGGGTTGGAGAAGGTGATCGAGAACCGCACCGAGTCATCGGGCATCGGTTTCGGTGCTGCGGTCAAGAGCAAGCAGCAGCGTAGCCTGACCGAGGTGTTCAAGGATGTGGAGCCCGAGGACCTGATCAAGTTCGGCCTGATTCCCGAACTGGTCGGGCGCATGCCCGTGGTCGCCACGCTGGCCGAGCTGTCGGACGATGCGCTGGTTCAGATCCTGACCGAACCCAAGAATGCGCTGGTCAAGCAGTACGCCAAGCTTTTCGCGATGGAAGGCGCGGATCTGGAAATCCGTCCCGCCGCACTCAAGGCCATTGCCCGCAAGGCGCTGGTGCGCAAGACGGGTGCGCGCGGCCTGCGCTCGATCCTGGAGCAGGCGCTGATCGACACCATGTTCGAGCTGCCCACCACGAGCAATGTGGAAAAGGTGGTGGTGGACGAGTCCACTATAGAAGAAAACAAACCACCCCTGCTGGTCTATCGCGAGGCCGCCAAAAAGGCCTGAAGCAGCCGGTTTTCCAGTCCTACCTTCATGGATATGAGCCCACGACCCGACTTATCATCAAAGCCGGGTTGAAAATCTTCCATACCCATCCATATTCAGCAGACCACACAAAGGTTATCCCATGTCCGGTCACACCCCCCTGCCTCCCCAGCCGATCGACCTGCCCTTGCTGCCGCTGCGGGATGTCGTGATCTTCCCGCACATGGTGATCCCGCTGTTCGTGGGACGCCCCAAGAGCATCAAGGCGCTCGAAGCCGCGATGGAGGCCGAGCGCCGCATCATGCTGGTCGCCCAGAAGGCTGCCGCCAAGGACGAGCCTCAGGTAGCCGACATGTTCGAGGTGGGCTGCGTCTCCACCATCCTGCAGATGCTCAAGCTGCCCGACGGCACCGTCAAGGTGCTGGTCGAAGGCCAGCAGCGCGCCCTGGTCAACAAGATCGTCGAGGGCGAATCCCACTTCACCGCCACGGTGCTTCCGGTTCAGGCGGCTGAGGCGGGCAGCGCCGAACCCCGGCAGACGAGCGAGATCGAGGCGCTGCGCCGAGCCGTGATGCAGCAGTTTGACCAGTACGTCAAGCTCAACAAGAAGATCCCGCCGGAGATCCTCACGTCCATCTCCAGCATTGATGATCCGGGTCGTCTGGCCGACACCATTGCCGCCCATCTGCCGCTCAAGCTGGAGAACAAGCAGGCCGTGCTCAGCTTGGCCGACATCAAGGAGCGGCTGGAGAATCTGTTCGAACAGATCGAGCGCGAGGTTGATATCCTCAATGTCGACAAGCGCATCCGTGGTCGCGTCAAGCGCCAGATGGAGAAGAACCAGCGCGATTTCTACCTCAACGAGCAGGTCAAGGCGATCCAGAAGGAGCTGGGCGAGGGCGAGGACGGTGCCGACATCGAGGAGATCGAGAAGAAGATCAAGGCCGCACGCATGCCCGCCGAGGCCCGCAAGAAAGCCGAGAACGAGCTCAAGAAGCTCAAGCTCATGTCGCCCATGTCGGCCGAGGCGACCGTGGTGCGTAACTACATCGACACCCTGGTCGGCCTGCCCTGGAGCAAGAAGACCAAGATCAAGCACGACCTGGCCAACGCCGAGGACGTGCTCAACGAGGACCATTTCGGTCTGGAGAAGGTCAAGGACCGTATCCTCGAGTACCTCGCGGTGCAGCAGCGTGTGGACAAGGTCAAGGCGCCCATCCTTTGCCTCGTCGGACCACCCGGCGTGGGCAAGACCTCTCTGGGCCAGTCCATTGCCAAGGCCACGGGACGCAAGTACGTGCGCATGGCCCTGGGCGGCATGCGTGACGAGGCCGAGATCCGCGGGCACCGCCGCACCTACATCGGTGCCATGCCCGGCAAGGTGCTGCAGAGCCTGACCAAGGCCGGCACGCGCAACCCGCTGTTCCTGCTCGACGAGATCGACAAACTGGGTACCGATTTCCGCGGGGACCCGTCCAGCGCGTTGCTGGAGGTACTCGATCCCGAACAGAACAACAAGTTCGGCGACCACTATGTGGAGGTCGACTTCGACCTCAGCGACGTGATGTTTGTGGCCACCTCCAACTCCATGAACATCCCGCCGGCTCTGCTGGATCGCATGGAAGTGATCCGCCTCTCCGGCTACACCGAGGACGAGAAGGTCAATATCGCCCAGCGCTACCTGCTGCCCAAGCAGCTCAAGAACAACGGCGTCAAGGACGAGGAACTGCTGGTGGCCGAGGACGCCTTGCGCGACATCGTTCGCTACTACACGCGCGAGGCGGGCGTACGCTCGCTCGAGCGCGAGATCTCCAAGATCTGCCGCAAGGTGGTCAAGGGTCTGCAGCTCAAGAAGATGACGCCGCAGGTTCAGGTGACGGCCGAGAACCTCAACGACTACCTGGGCGTGCGCAAGTACAGCTATGGCCGTGCCGAGCAGCAGAATCAGGTGGGGCAGGTCGTGGGTCTGGCCTGGACGGAGGTTGGCGGTGACCTGCTGACCATCGAGTCCGCGCTCATGCCGGGCAAGGGCAACATCACGCGTACCGGTTCGCTGGGCGACGTGATGAAAGAGTCGGTCGAGGCCGCGCGCACCGTGGTGCGCAGCCGGGCACGTCGTCTGGGCATTGCCGACGAGTTCTTCGAAAAGCGCGACATGCATATCCACGTCCCTGATGGCGCCACGCCCAAGGACGGTCCGAGTGCGGGTGCGGCCATGACGACCGCCATGGTCTCGGCGCTGACCGGCATTCCCGTGCGCGGCGATGTGGCCATGACGGGGGAGATCACCCTGCGCGGTGAGGTCACGGCCATCGGTGGCCTCAAGGAAAAGTTGCTCGCGGCCCTGCGCGGCGGCATCAAGACCGTGCTGATCCCTGAAGAAAACGTCAAGGATCTGCAGGAGATTCCCGACAACGTGAAGAGCGGCCTGGACATCGTGCCGGTCAAATGGATCGACAAGGTGCTCGACATCGCGCTGGAGCGCAAGCCCACGCCCCTGCCCGACGAGGAGCCTGCGGTGGCGGCCCCCGTGGTGCCGGCTGCTGCGGCGACTCAGGAGTCGATCAAGCACTGAGATAAAAATTTGGTGGCGTTTTGCAAAAGCAGAAAAATGCCGCTATAATTTGAGGCTTGAAACGCGGGAATAGCTCAGTTGGTAGAGCGCAACCTTGCCAAGGTTGAGGTCGAGAGTTCGAGACTCTTTTCCCGCTCCAGATTCCGAAAAGGGAAGCGCCTGCTTCCCTTTTTTCTTGAAGCAGACCGGCCTCGGGCCGGCGGCAACCCAATGCTGGCGCGGTAGCAAAGCGGTTATGCACCGGATTGCAAATCCGTGTAGGTCGGTTCGACTCCGGCCCGCGCCTCCAGAACTCCATGCGGGAGTAGCTCAGTTGGTAGAGCGCAACCTTGCCAAGGTTGAGGTCGAGAGTTCGAGACTCTTCTCCCGCTCCAATTTCCTCGTTCCTCTGTCTGCCCGGGTGTGTCTGGCGCTGGGGGTGATGCCTTTTGCATGACAATGCGAGGGCGGCATGGCCTCGATGGTGAAATTGGTAGACACAGCGGACTTAAAATCCGCCACTTCCAGAAATGGGGTGTGCCGGTTCGATTCCGGCTCGAGGCACCATCATTCCCATGATCCATGCGGCTGGGTGAATGGAACCGCGGCGATGACGCAGCATTGAGAGTACGACATGGCCAGCTACAACGCTCCTTTTGAAATCCACGTGCATGGGCAGGTGCTGCTGCGTCCCGAGGTGGGCTTCACCCAGTTGCAAGATGCCCTCAAGCCCTTGTGGAAGTACGCCGGTGCGCGAACCTTGGCTGATGGCGCCCACAGCCACTACGAAGACGAGCCCGGCATCCGTTTCGATGCACCGGAGCACACCCTGCAGCTGTGCTGGACGGTGCTGGGCGACGAGGATTTTCGCCAGTCGCTCGACGAGATGTGCATGAACCTCAACGAACTTTCGCAGGCCGGGGCCGCGATCGAGGTGACCTTCTACGACACCGAGTTCGACGAGGAGGAGGCCGAGCCGGGCAGCGAGTCGCGCGACGACTTCATGATGCTCTTCGTCGGTCCCACGCCGGCCGCCATCATGCAGGTGCAGCGCGACCTGCTGGTGCAGGACGTGATCAACCTCATGGAGCGGCATTTCGATGCCGCTGAGCTGGGCGGTGTGGTGAGTGAGATCGACCGCCTGTTCAGCGACCGCTTTGATGCGCTGGTCAGCTCGCTCGAGATCGGCAAGCCCCCGCGCGGTTCGGGGGGCGGGCACGGCGGCGGTCATGGTGGCGGCCGAAAACCGCGACATTTGCACTGATTTCCCGTTTCTTGGTGTTCTGCGTCGGCCCGGCGCATGCGCTGCGTGCTACTATTTTCATAGTTGATATGCAACGCAAGGATCTGCCATGAACACGGCTGCCCCCGCCAAGCCCGCCCCCGCCCGCCCCACAGGGCGGCCGGAGAAGCTGCGCCTGGGTGACGTGCTGGTGCAGCAGCGGCTGATCTCGCAGGAGCAACTGCAGCAGACGCTGGAGCTGCAGCAGCAGACTGGCAAGAAGGTCGGGCGGCTGCTGATCGAAAGCGGCGTCATCACGGAGGAGCTGCTGGCCGACGCGCTCGCGCGCCAGCTGCGCGTGCCCTTCATCAACCTCAAGACCTTTCCTTTCCGTGCGGACGTCGTCAAGCTGATGCCGGAGTCCGTAGCCCGGCGCTTTCGTGCGCTGGCGCTGGAGGACAAGGGGGACAGCCTGCTGGTGGCCATGGCCGACCCGCTGGACCTGTTCGCCTACGATGAAATCACCCGCCTGCTCAAGCGCAACATCAGCATCGCCGCTGTGCCCGAGAGCCAGTTGGCCCTGGCCTGCGACCGCCTCTACCGCCGTACCGAAGAGATCAGTGGTCTGGCCCGTGCGCTCGAAAAAGACCTGGGCGATGCGGTCGATTTCGGCGAGCTGACCGCCTCGGCCGGTGCCGAAGGCGCGCCGGTGGTGCGCCTGCTGCAGTCCCTGTTCGAGGATGCGACCCAGGTCGGCGCCTCCGACATCCACATTGAGCCGCTGGAGTCGGGCCTGCAGATTCGCGTGCGCGTTGACGGCGTGCTGCAGACCCAGACCCAGGCGGAGAAGCGCATCGGTGCTGCGCTGGCCCAACGCATCAAGCTCATGGCAGGACTGGACATCTCCGAGAAGCGCCTGCCGCAAGATGGCCGCTTCAGCGTGCGCCTGAAAGACCAGACCATCGACGTTCGTCTGTCCACCATGCCCAGCACCTATGGTGAATCGGTGGTCATGCGCCTGTTGAGTCTCGATGGTGGCGTCCGCCAGCTCGCCAGCGTGGGCATGCCGCCTGCGATGCTGCGCCGCTACCGCCAACTGCTCGGGCGCACCTCCGGCCTGATCCTGGTGACCGGGCCCACTGGTTCGGGCAAGAGCACCACGCTCTATGCCTCGCTGGCGGAACTCAATTCGGCTGAACTCAAGATCATCACGGTCGAGGACCCGGTCGAATATCGCTTGCCAGGGATCACCCAGGTGCAGGTCAACGAGAAGATCGACCTGACCTTCTCCAAGGTGCTGCGCAGTACCCTCCGCCAGGACCCGGATGTGATCCTGGTCGGTGAAATGCGGGACGCCGAAACGGCCGAGATCGGTTTGCGCGCCGCCATCACGGGCCATCTGGTCTTCTCCACCCTGCACACGCGCGACGCGGCCAGTACGCCCTTCCGCCTGCTGGACATGGGGGTGCCCGCCTATATGGTCGCCACCTCGCTGCAGGCGGTGATCGCCCAGCGCCTGGTGCGCATCAACTGCGAGGTTTGCAGCGAACCCCATGAACCCGATGCTCAGGAGGCTGCCTGGCTGTCGGGCTTGCTGCAGCCGGGCGAGCGCCTCCAGGCCCGGAAGGGGCGGGGGTGCTCGGCTTGTAACGGCACGGGCTACACCGGCCGCCAGGGCGTCTACGAGATGCTGGAGATGGATGCCGAGCTGACCCAGTCCGCCAGTCGTTCCGACCCAGCTGCCTTCCTGCGCGCCGCGCGTGAGCGCCTGGCGGATCAGACGCTCACCCACCACGCACTAGAGCTTGTGCGCCAGGGCCGTACCTCGCTGGCCGAGGCCATGCGGGTGGGCTACGACCTCGAGGACTAGACCCGGCGATGACGATCTATGCATGGCGCGGGCGCAACAGCCTGGGGGATCTGATCCAGGGCGAACTGGACGCCGTCTCGGAGGATGCCGTGGCCGACCAGCTGCTGAGCCTGGGCTTGGTCCCCGTGCATATCGCACCGGCCCCCCAAGTCCAGACCCGAGAGAGCTGGTGGGAGCAGCTCTCTCGCCGCCCCATCGTCATCGAGGACGTGCTGATCTTCTCCCGCCAGATGTACACGCTGAACAAGGCGGGTGTGCCCATCCTGCGGGCCTTTGCCGGCCTGCAGTCGTCCACCGACAAGCCGGCCATGGTGGAGGTGCTCAAGGACGTGCGCGCCAGCCTGGACCAGGGGCGGGACATGGCCACTTCACTGGCGCGTCATCCCAAGGTATTCGGTCCTTTCTACGTCGCCATGGTGCGCGTCGGCGAGATGACGGGCAAGCTCACCGAGGTCTTTCTGCGCCTGGCGGAGCATCTGGAGTTCGAGCGGGACACGCGTGCCCGCATCAAGCAGGCCATGCGCTACCCGAGCTTCGTGATCATCGCGATGCTGATCGCCATCGTCATCGTCAACCTCTTTGTGCTACCGGTATTCGCCAAGGTCTTCGCCGGTTTCAACGCCCAACTGCCGCTGATCACACGTGGCTTGCTCGGGTTCTCGGGCTGGATGATCACCTGGTGGCCCGCACTGCTGGCGCTGGCTGCCGCTCTCGTGGTCGGTCTGCGGGCCTATCTCCAGATCCCCGAAGGGCGCTACAACTGGGACCGGCGCAAGCTGAATCTGCCCATCGTCGGCCCCATCATCCTCAAGGCCACACTGGCACGCTTCGCACGCAGTTTTGCCCTCTCCAGTCAGGCGGGGGTGCCACTGGTCCAGGCGCTGGCGGTGGTGGCCCAGACGGTGGACAACGCTTACATCGCCTCCCGCATCGAGCAGATGCGCGCCGGTATCGAGCGCGGCGAGAGCATCTCGCGCTGCGCCGCAGCGACCGGGGTGTTCACACCGGTGGTGCTCCAGATGATGACCGTGGGCGAGGAGACCGGCGAACTGGACGCCCTGCTGTTCGAGATTGCCGAGATGTACGAGCGCGATACCGACTACGCCATTAAGGGCCTGTCCTCGGCGATCGAACCGGTGTTGCTGGTCTTCATCGGCGTCCTCGTGCTGCTGCTGGCCCTGGGGGTTTTCCTGCCGCTGTGGAACCTGGGGCAGGCCGCCATGGGGCGGGGCGGCGGCTGACACCCCTGAAACCGGCGCTGTCTGTGACCTTTTCCACACGGCATGCCGCCGGGGGCGGCGATCCGCCGGCCGGCGGGCCTATACTACGAAACTGATAGCGGACCGTTCCGGCGCCGCACAACTGGCAACCTGGACCTGAATGGAGTCTGATATGAAACAGCAACGTGGTTTTACCCTGATCGAACTGGTGATGGTGATCGTGATCCTGGGCGTTCTGGCGGCCGTGGCCATCCCCCGCTTTTTCGATCTGCGTGGCGATGCGGTGGTGGCTGCGACCAACGGTGTGGCGGGCGGCTTGTCGTCTGCTTCCGCGGTCAATTACGCTGCGCGTAGCGCAAATCCGGCCAACGGCGTGGCGATCAACAACTGCACGGCTGTTCCGAACGCCCTGCAAGGCGGTCTGCCCACGGGCTACACCATCACGGCTGCTGCCGTGTCGGCCACCGCTAGCGTGAACTGCACGCTCAGCAACACGACCGTGACGCCCAACGTGACGGCGACATTCACCGCGATCGGCATCAACTGATTCGGCTGAAGCATTGCTGGCGTCGCACTGTCGTCAGCAACCGCCAGAGGGGCTTCTGCTGAGGCCCCTTTTTCTTTTGAGAGTTCGGCACTGGGGGGGGTGGGGCGCTGTCGGTTTGCCCTCGCTCGCTGGGATCAACGTCGCGAGCTCACGGAAATTCGCCAAATAGTCACGCAAATGCCGTATCCCGGCGTTCCGCAGTGCCCATAGCTATGAAAAGCAGAGCAAAATGATGCTTGTGCAAGCCCTCCCTCCTGCCGTCGGCTCATGATGTCGCTTCTCGTTCCACGTTTGCTCCGCAAGATGTCCACCAGTTGGAGACCGTCGTGCCACTGACCCTGCCGCGTTTCGGCCGTCGCGCCCGTCAGACCGAACAGCTGGTGCTGGCCTGGGATGGTCGCGCCTTGGCCTTCGTTCAGGCGCGTCAGGAGGCGGCGGACCGGTACCGCGTGCAGCGCTTCGGGGTGTTGCGCGCGCAGGGTGACAAGCCCGCTGAGGATCTGGCGCGCCAGCTCGCGGCGGCGGGCCTGCGCGGCAAGGCGGTGCGGGCCATGCTGCGGCCGGAGCAGTACCAGCTGCTGCAGATCGACGCCCCGGCCGTGCCACCTGAGGAGCTCAAGACGGCGGCGCGCTGGCAGATTCGCGACATGGTCAACATGCACCTCGACGACCTGACGCTGGATGTGCTGCGGGTCGGCGACGACCGGGTGCGGACTTCGGGCAGCATCTTCGTCGTCGCGGCCCCCAATGCCGTGATCCGCGGAGTGATGGAGACGGCCCAGGCCGCGCGTTGCAGCGTGGATGTGATCGACATCCAGGAACTGGCCCAGCGCAATCTGCAGTCGGCGCTGGCCCGTCGTGCGGGGGCCTCGGAGCGCGCACACGCAGCCATCGTCATGAGCGACGACAACATGGCTTTGCTCACGATCTGCGCGCATGACGAGCTGTTCTACACCCGCCGTATCGATCTGGGGGCTGGCTTCATGCAGGCCCCGTGGGGCAGCGCATCCGCCACGCCCCCGGGCGAAGGGGGAGAGGTCGGACTGGCCCAGGAGGACGAGCGGGCGCAGCGACTGGTGGTCGAGATTCAGCGCTCGCTCGATCTCTGGGACCGTACCTGGCCGATGCTGGTGCTGGACCGCATCGGTGTGCAGGCCGGTGCGCGCACGATCGAGATGGCCGAGTGGCTCAGCCGCGATCTGGGGCACAGCGTGACACCGCTCGATGCCGGTCCCTTATTCCTGGGCTTCGAAGGTGGCAGCGAGGTGGATCGCCGGCTCTGCTGGCCTCTGCTGGGTGTGTTGCTGCGCAGCGAGGGCCGCCAGCCCTGAGGAACGCCGTCATGCCCCAGCAAATCAACCTCTGCAATCCCATCTTTCTGGTCCAGAAGCGCTACTTCTCGGCGGCTACGATGGCGCGCGCTTTGGGCGTGTTCCTGCTGCTGGGCGGCCTGCTCTCGGCCTACTGGAGCTGGGCGCTGGTGGCGCTCAACACCGGTTACCAGCAGTCGGCCGTCAGCAGCCAGCGCGAGATCGATCGTCTGCAGGACGCCATCCAGGCGCGTCGTGCCGCGACCGGTCCGGCCGATGCTGCCGCCGTGCAGGAGCTGGAGGCCCGCAAGACCGAGCTGCAGCAGCGCGAACTGCTCTTGCGCGAACTCAAACGTGGGTTGCTACGCGACGGGCAGGGCCATGCTGCCCGCCTCCAGTTGCTGGCGCGCAGCATTCCACCCCAGGCCTGGGTCACCGAGGTCAAGGCCGACGACCTGCGCCTGGAGCTCAGTGGCTACACGCTGGAGCCGGCGGCCCTCAATGGCTGGGTGGCTCGTCTGTCCGACAGCCCGTTGCTCGAAGGGCAGCAGCTGTCTCTGGTGAAGGTCGAACGTGTCAAACCCGAGGCTGGCCCGGCCGGTCCCGCGGCCACGTCGGCCGTGACCGGGCCGTTGTGGTCCTACACGCTGGTCACGGCTTGGAAGCCGGCGACCGCAGGAGGCAAGCCATGAAGGCCTGGTGGACCCGCCTGGCGGCGCGCATCGATGCACTGAGCCTGCGCGAGCGGGTGTTCCTCTTCGCTACGCTCATCATTCTGTCCATGCTGCTGGCCGAGGCCTTGTGGCTGGGCCCGACGCAGGCCCTGCATCAGCAGCTCACGCAGCGCGTCGCGGCGCAGGCCGGCGAGGTGCAGCGCCTGCAGCAGGAGCTGGATGGCATGGGGGCGCAGACCGGCCCGGGCCAGCAGGTCCGCGACGAGCTGGCCCAGGTCCGTGAGCGTCTGGAAAGTGTGAACCGCGAGATCGCGCAACTGCCCCAGGGCCAGACTGACGGCACACCGCTGACCCAGGTGCTGGTGCATTTCCTGCGCCGACATGAGGGCCTGGTGCTCGTGCGTACAGCCACGCTGGAATCGTCCGGTCTGGGCGCGGCCCTGGGCAGCGATGCGCAGGGATTGGAGTCCGTTCTGGGCCTCAAGCGCCAGGGCCTGGAGCTTACCGTGGCTGGCAGCTACCACGAGCTGGCGCGTTATGTGCAGACGCTGGAGCGCGCCCTGCCGGCGCTGCGCTGGGGCACGCTGCGCATGAACAGCCAAAGCCAGCCGGCCGAGCTGACCTTGCAGGTCTGGCTGCTGGGGGGGGCGTCATGAACCGTTGCGCGCTGCTGCTGCTGGGGCTGCTGTCCCTGTCCGCGGGGGCCCAGAGCCTGCGCGACCCGACCCAGCCTCCGGGCGCAGGCTCCGTGAATGCCGCGGCCGGGGCGCGCACCGATGCCCCGAGCTGGTCCGTCATCGTGGTGGACGGCCGACGGCATGTGGCTGTCGGTACCCGGCTGTATGCCGAGGGCCAGATGCTGGGCCGCGCCCGGGTGGAGCGCATCACCGAGACCGAGATCTGGCTGCGCGAAGGCCAGGCCTTGCGCAAAGTTCCCCTTTATGCCGGCGTTCAGCGGCGCAGCGTGCCCGCCGCGCCTTGAACCGCACATCCCTACACACGACAATGGCAACACCATGATGGCAACGACGACCCCCCGACCCCACCGCTGGTACCGATGGACCGGACTGCTGCTGTGCCTGGGCCTGCTGGCTGGCTGTGCTGAACGGCCCCGCCGCACGCCCGACATGGCGGAGGCAATCCGCACTGAGATCGCACCGGCCGCGTCCGCGGCGGCGGCCGGCGCCGTCCCTGCGCGTGTCAGCGATGCCCTGGCCGAACCAGCGCCACCGGTGGCCGTGGTCCCGCCCGAGCCGCGCCTCGACCTGCTGGTCAATAACGCCAGTGCACGCGAAGTCTTCCTGGCCCTGGTGGCCGACACCCGCTACAGTATGCTCATGCACCCGGAGGTGACGGGCAGCATCTCGGTGACGCTGCGTGGCGTCACCGTCAAGGAGGCGCTGGAGTCGATTCGTGATGTCTATGGCTACGACTTCCGTATGGAGGGCCGCCGCATCATCGTGTACGCGCCGACCCTGCAGACACGCATCTTCACGCTCAACTACCCGCATGCCCAGCGTGTGGGCCGCAGCGAACTGCGCGTGTCCTCGGGTGCGGCGCTCTACAGCTCCGGTACGGGTGGCACCCAAGGGGCCGGGGTGCCTGGGGCGGTTCCCGGCAGCGGTGTGACCACCCCTGGGCAGACTGCACGCCAGGCCGAGAGCAGCCGCATTGCGACCGATTCCAAGTCCGACTTCTGGGCCGAGCTGTCCGAGGCCGTGCGCGGTCTGGTGGGACGCGGCGAAGGCCGCAATGTGGTGATCAGCCCGCAGGCCGGCATCATGGCCGTGCGTGCCATGCCGGACGAACTGCGTCAGGTGGACCGCTTCCTCAAGGCCACGCAGGTGGCGGTGGAGCGACAGGTCATGCTGGAAGCCAAGATCGTCGAGGTCGAGCTCAACGAGGGCCAGCAAAGCGGCATCAACTGGGGCGCCTTCAGTTCCTCGGGCAACCGGGGCATCGGTGTGATCGGTGGTGGCGTCACGAGCAGCAATGCCTTGCTGTCCACGGTGCAGCCCGCCTCCGGTGTCAATCCTGTGCCTGTGCCTTCCATCCCCGCGGGTGGCGGCATCTTTGGCCTGGCGCTTCAGACCAGCCAGTTCGGAACGGTGATGGGCTTTCTCGAGTCGCAGGGCGATGTCCAGACCCTGTCCAGCCCGCGTGTGGCCACGCTCAACAACCAGAAGGCCGTGCTCAAGGTCGGCAACGACGACTACTTCGTGACCAACGTCACGGGCGGTACGACGACGAGCAGTGGCGTGGTCGGCGTGGCCGGCAGCACGACCCTGCCCACGCTCACGCTCACGCCGTTCTTCTCGGGTATCGCGCTGGACGTGACGCCGCAGATTGACGATGCCAACAGCATCATGCTGCACATCCACCCGGCCGTGACTTCGGTGGTTGAGAAGACCAAGCAGGTCGATCTGGGAGATATCGGCACCTATCGCCTACCGCTGGCGTCGAGCACTGTCAACGAGACCGACACCATGGTGCGGCTGCAGGACGGCAACATCGCGGCCATTGGTGGCCTGATGCAGCAGTCGGCCAGCCGCAGCGCATCCGGCGTACCGGGGTCCACGGCGGAAGGCAATCCCTTCGGTTTCCTGCTCGGTAACCGCGCCAGTGCCGCGCGCAAGAAGGAGATCGTAGTGCTGATCAAGCCCACCATCATCCGCTCGCCCCAGGACTGGGAAGCCATCACCGAGCGTTCGCGTGCCGCACTGGAAGACATCGACGCGTCGCGCCGCAAGGTGATCCGGCTCGACGGCTCGAGTCCGGAGCCGGCGCCTCAACCCGCGGCGCGCTGAGCAATGTACCTGCGGCACTTTTCCCTGCGTGAGCTGCCGTTTTCGATCACGCCCGACCCCGCCTTCTTCTACCCGCACGAAGGCGCGCAGGCCGCGCTGAACACCCTGCTCATCGCCTTGCGCAGCGGCGAAGGGTTCCTCAAGATCGTGGGGGAAGTGGGTTGTGGCAAGACCCTGCTTTGCCGCCAGCTGCTGCGGGCCTTGCAGGACGACTTCGTCACGGCCTACATCCCCAACCCGGACATGGGACCGGATGATCTGTTGATGGCTCTGGCCCAGGAACTCAACGTCACGCTGGAGCCGCCGTTGTCCCGGCACCAGGTATTGGCCCGCCTGCAGGAGGTCCTGCTGCGCCACGCCGAAGCCGGTCGGCCGGTACTGGTCTGCATCGACGAGGCCCAGGCCACCCGCATGGCCACGCTGGAGAGCCTGCGTCTGCTCTCCAATCTGGAGACCGAGAAACACAAACTGCTGCAGATCGTGCTCTTCGGTCAGCCCGAGCTCGACGAGATCCTGGCCCGGCCGCAGATTCGCCAGCTCTTGCAGCGCATCACGTTCAGCGAATACCTGGGTGGCATGCGGCCCGAGCGCGTCGGGCCCTACCTGGCACACCGCTTGGCGGTGGCCGCCGAGGACGGGCTGACCGACATACGCGTCTTCGAGCCCGAGGCTGCCGCTGCGCTGGCACGCTACAGCCGGGGCGTGCCGCGCCTGCTCAATGTGCTGGCCCATAAATGTCTCTTGCTGGCCTTTGGAGAGAACGTACGGCGTGTCCGGCCGCACCATGTCGAACTGGCCGCAGCGGATACGCCGGGCGTCGTCAAACCGCGCCAGCGCTGGTGGCAGCGTCTGCGCCGGGGCGCGGGGGCGCCCAACACCAGGACAGGGGAAATGTCGTGAGCGTCATCAACAAGATGCTGCGTGATCTCGATGCACGCCGCGGCGAGGCCCGCCTGCCGGATCTGCCGCAGGCGGCCATACCCGCAGCCATGGAGGGCACCGCCAGCGTGGGTGCGCCCGCCGGGCAGCGCACCCTCCGCTGGGTGCTGGCATTGACTGTGCTGTTGGCTTTGGCCGGTGCGCTGGCCTGGTATCTGCACGCCACGCAGGCCGTGATGCCGCCGCCGCTGCAGGTGGCGGCTCCCGTCGCCGCGCCCGCTGCGGCACCGGCACCGGGCGATGCCGCAGCCGTACCTGACGCGCTGCCGCAAGCTCCTGCCCAGGTGCCCGGGCAGGAGCCGTCTGCACCCGCGCCGGCGCCGCAGACCGCGGTTGCGGAGGCGCCGCCCGTGAGCGAGCCACCCTCACCCGCCGAGCCTGCGCCGCCACGCAAGTCGCAGCGCCGCAGCGAGTCCACGGTGACGGCGCCAACACCACCTGGCACGGAAACAGAACGCTCGCGCCGGCGCAGCCGGGCGGCCAGCGAGACTGTGCCGGCAACTCCCAGCGTCTCGGCGTCGACGGCCGGCCCGGGGCTGGCAGCGATGACGGATACGGCGTCGCCCACGGCAGCCCAGCGTCGCCAGTCTGCGGCGCAGGAGACGCTGGCGCAAGCCCAGTCCCTCTGGGACGCCGGATCGCGCGAGGCCGCGCTGCAGCTCGTGCGAGACGCCGTACAGGTCGCGGAACGTGCGCCCTCGGCCGACACGGCCCTGCTGGCCCAGCTGGTGCGTGAGCAGGTGCGCATGGAACTGGCGCTCGGGCGCCCCGGTCCGGTGCTGGCCGTGCTGACGCGGCTGGAGCCTGCACTGTCGGGCCAGGCCGATCTCTGGGCGGTGCGCGGCAATGCGGCCCAGCGTCTGGGCCGGCATCAGGAGTCGGTGCAGGCCTATCTGGCTGCATTGCAGCTGCGCCCCGGAGAGCCGCGCTGGATGCTGGGGGCGGCCGTTTCCCTGGCGGCGCTGGGGCAACTCGAGGCCGCGGCGCGGCAGGCCGAGCAGGCCCGTGCGCTCGGTCCGGTGAGCCCCGAGGTATGGACCTATCTGCAGCAGGCCGGTGTTCCTCTGCGCTGAGCCTGTCCTCTGCCCGCGAG
Organism: Hylemonella sp.; assembly: GCA_046299695.1. Lineage (GTDB taxonomy): Bacteria > Pseudomonadota > Gammaproteobacteria > Burkholderiales > Burkholderiaceae_C > Hylemonella. The sequence goes on along the minus strand of JBKBHP010000003.1, from coordinate 58,268 downwards.
GGGTGGAGTTGCACCGGTAGAATGGGCCTGGGCTGTAGCGCTGTGCGCGGGCTCTCATACTGATCATGCTCAAGCGCATTCGCGTCGAACAACTGCAGTTGGGAATGCATATCAAGGAGTTCTGTGGCTCCTGGATGGAGCATCCTTTCTGGCGCAGCGGTTTCGTGCTCAAGGACCCCAAGGACCTGGAGCGCATCCTCGCCAGCAGCATCCAGGAAGTCTGGATCGACAGCAGCAAGGGTCTGGATGTCCCGGCAGGCGTGAGCGCCGTCTCTGAAGCCCAGTCCGAAGCCCAGGTCGAGCAGGAGTTGCTGGTGGCGGCGCAGGCCCAGCGCCAGACCGGGCCCGTGAGTGTGGCCGCCGAGCTGGAGCGCGCGGCCCAGATCTGCCGCCAGTCGCGGCAGGCTGTGATGTCCATGTTCCAGGAAGCGCGCATGGGCAATACCGTGGACACCGCCGGCGCGCAGAGGCTTGTCGATGAGATCTCGGATTCCGTTGCGCGCAACGCCAGCGCCCTCATCAGTCTGGCCCGCCTGAAGACGGCCGATGACTACACCTACATGCATTCCGTGGCGGTCTGCGCCATGATGATCGCGCTGGCGCGCCAGCTGGGGCTGGACGAGGTCCAGACGCGTGCGGCCGGGGTGGCGGGCCTGCTGCACGACCTCGGCAAGGCGCGCATGCCCATGGAGGTGCTGAACAAGCCAGGCAAGCTCACGGAGGCTGAGTTCGGCATCATGAAGAGCCATCCGGTGGAGGGCCACCAGATGCTGCTGGCGGTGGGCAATGTGGACCCGATCACGCTGGATGTCTGTCTGCACCATCATGAGAAGACCGACGGCTCGGGCTACCCCAAGGGGCTCAAGGGCGACGAGATCAGCCTCTTTGCCAAGATGGGTGCAGTCTGTGATGTCTATGACGCGATCACCTCCAACCGGCCCTACAAGGCCGGCTGGGACCCCGCCGAATCGCTGCGCAAGATGGCCGAATGGGCCCAGGGCCATTTCGACCCTCAGGTGTTCCAGGCCTTTGTGAAGAGTCTGGGCATCTATCCCATCGGCTCGCTGGTGCGCCTGGCTTCGGGACGTCTGGCCGTGGTGGTGGAGCAGTCGAGTCGCTCGCTGACCATGCCCCTGGTCAAGGTCTTCTATTCCACCAAATCCGATTTGCGCATTCCGCCCGAGCTCATCGACCTCTCGACGCCGGGCTGCAGCGACAAGATTGCCGGGCGCGAGGATCCGGGCAAGTGGAAGTTTCCAGATCTCAACGAACTCTGGTCGGGTCAGCCGAACCAGTCCTGGTAAGGGTCCGCGCCGACCGCCGTCCTAGCGGCGCTGGTACTGCGTGGCACCGAACATCATCTCGCGCGCCTTGTCGTCCACCAGCGGCTTGCGCTGGTCCGCCAGCACCTGCACGCCGCGCTGTACGGCCGGACGATCGCCGATCTCGTCGAACCACTTCTTGAGCTTGGGGTAATCCGCCCAGGCGATGCCCTGGTTCTGCCAGCTGCGCAGCCAGGGGAAGATGGCGATATCGGCAATGGTGTATTCATCGCCCGCGATGTAGCGATGGGTGGTGAGCTGCTTGTCCATCACGCCGTAGAGGCGCTTGGCCTCGTTGGTGTAGCGATTGACGGCGTAGTCGATCTTTTCGGGCGCATAGATGCGGAAGTGGTGCGCCTGGCCCAGCATCGGGCCCACGCCTCCCATCTGGAACATCAGCCACTGCAGCACCTCGTATTTCGCGCGGTCACCCGCTGGCAGGAACTGGCCGGTCTTTGCCGCGAGGTAGAGCAGGATGGCACCGGACTCGAAGAGCGAGATCGGCTGGCCATCCGGTCCGTCGGGGTCCACGAGGGCCGGGATCTTGTTGTTGGGGCTGATCTTCAGGAAGTCGGGCTGGAACTGGTCCCCCGCGCCGATGTTGACGGGGTGCACGCGGTAGGGCAAGCCGCATTCCTCGAGCATGATGTGGACCTTGTGGCCGTTGGGCGTGGCCCAGGAATAGACGTCGATCATCCGTGGCTCCAATGAAAAAGGGCCGGCACGGGCCGGCCCTTGAGATTGTGATGACTTCTCCAGATTCTTGCAGCCGATCCGTTGAAGCGCGACGTCAACATCCCCGCGTGACGGGCATCTCGACCGGCTTGGCGTTGGGGCTGTACTTGCCCAGTTCGAGCTTGGCGATGGCATTGCGGTGCACCTCGTCCGGGCCGTCGGCAAAGCGCAGGGTGCGCGCATTGGCGTAGGCATAGGCCAGCGGGAAGTCCTGGCACATGCCGCCGCCACCGTGGACCTGCATGGCCCAGTCGATGACCTGGCAGGCCATGCTGGGGGCCACGACCTTGATCATGGCGATCTCGTTCTTGGCAAATTTGTTGCCGGCCACGTCCATCATCCAGGCCGCCTTGAGCGTGAGCAGGCGCGCCATGTCGATCTTGCAGCGGGCCTCGGCGATGCGTTCCTGCGTCACGGTCTGCGCGGCCACGGGCTTGCCGAAGGCCACCCGCTCGGAGGCGCGTTTGCACATGTATTCCAGCGCGCGTTCGGCCTGGCCGATCAGGCGCATGCAGTGGTGGATACGGCCCGGACCCAGGCGACCCTGGGCGATCTCGAAACCGCGGCCCTCGCCAAGCAGGATGTTGGAGGCCGGCACACGCACGTTCTTGAACTCCACCTCCATGTGGCCGTGCGGCGCGTCGTCGTAGCCGAGCACGTTGAGCGCACGCAGCACCTTGACGCCGGGCGTGTGGGCGGGCACCAGGATCATGCTCTGCTGGGAGTGGCGCGGCGCTTCCGGGTCGGTCTTGCCCATGAGGATGTAGATGGCGCAACGCGGGTCACCTGCGCCCGAGGTCCACCACTTGCGGCCATTGATCACGTACTCGTCGCCCTGGCGTTCGATGCGGGTGGCGATATTGGTCGCGTCGCTGGAGGCCACGTCGGGTTCGGTCATGGCGAAGGCCGAGCGGATCTTGCCGGCCAGCAGCGGCTGCAGCCAGTCCTTGCGGTGCTGATCGTTACCGTAGCGCGCGATGGTCTCCATATTGCCAGTGTCCGGCGCCGAGCAGTTGAAGACCTCGGGCGCCCAGTGCACGCGCCCCATGATCTCCGCCAGCGGCGCGTATTCCTGGTTGGTCAGGCCCGCGCCCTGCACGCCGGCGATCTCGGCGCTGTCCTTGGGCAGGAAGAGGTTCCACAGACCGTCCTTCTGGGCCTGGAGTTTGAGCTTTTCGATTAGCTGCAATGGCGTCCAGCGCTTGCCGGCGGCCGTGTTGGCCTCCAGCTCGTCGTGGAAGGCATGTTCGTTGGGATAGATATGGGTGTCCATGAACTTCAGCAGACGGGCCTGGAAGTCCTTGGTGCGGGGCGAGTAGTCGAAGTCCATGCGGATCTCCTGGTTACGAAATGAAGAAATGTCAGGTCCGCTGGGCGAACTGCCAGGCCATCGCGGCCATGGGCCGTGCGCCGGCGGCGGATTTCTGCGCCTGGGCGCTGGAGGCGGTACCGTTCTCGACCCGCTTGGCGATGCCTTGCAGGATGGCGGCAATGCGGAACATGTTGTAGGCCATGTAGAAGTTCCAGTCGGCCTTCAGGGCCGCAGGCGTGGCCAGCCCCGTGCGTTCGCAATAGAGGCGGATGTACTCGTCCTCCAGCGGGATGCCGAGTGCGGTGAGGTCCAGGCCACCGATGCCCCGGAAGGCGCCGGGCGGGATATGCCAGGCCATGCAGTGATAGGCGAAGTCGGCCAGCGGATGGCCGAGAGTGGAAAGCTCCCAGTCCAGCACGGCGATCACGCACGGCTCATTGGCGTGGAACATCAGGTTGTCCAGGCGGTAGTCGCCGTGCACGATGCTCACCAGACTGTCGTCCTTGGCGCTCGCCGGCAGGTGGGCGGGCAGCCAGTCCAGCAGCTTTTCCATCTCGGGGATGGGTTGCGAGAGTTCGCCGGCGCCGTCGGCCGAGGCGCGGTACTGCTTGCCCCAGCGGGCAATCTGACGCTCCACATAGTTGCCGGGCTTGCCATAGTCGGCCAGGCCGCGCTCGGCATACTTCACGGTGTGCAGCGCGGCGATCACGCGGTTCATCTCGAGGTAGATGGCGCGTCGGCCGGCCGGATCGGCGTCGGGCAGGGACTGCTCCCACATCACCCGGCCCGGCATGTACTCCATGATGTAGAAGGCGCGGCCGATGACACCCTCGTCTTCACAGAGCACGTGCATACGCGGGACGGGCACATCGGTGCCGTGCAGGCCGCGCATGACGGCGTATTCGCGCTCGATGGCGTGGGCCGAGGGCAGCAGCTTGGCGACCGGACCAGGCTTGGCACGCATCACATAGCTGCGCGCCGGGGTGTTGAGCTTGTAGGTCGGGTTAGACTGGCCGCCCTTGAAGGCCTCCACGCTCAGCGGGCCCGCAAAACCCTCCAGGTGCTTCTCCAGCCAGGTCTGCAGGGCGGCTACGTCGAAGGCATGGGCGGCAGACACCGGGCGGGTGCCCACGTATTGCTGTTCGGTTTCACTCATGGTCTGCCTTGCTCAGTGATCGGATTCGACGATGCGCATCAGCGCCTCGCGGTTGCGCACCACCAGGCCGCCGGGCTCGATGCGGATGGCTTCCTCGCGCTCCATGGCCTTGAGTTCCTGGTTCACGCGCTGGCGCGAGGCGCCCAGCAGCTGGGCCAGCTCCTCCTGCGCCAGGTGCAGGCCGATGCGCATCTCGCGCCCGTCGCTGAGCGAGGACACGCCATAGCTGCGCAGCAGGTGCAGCAGCTGCTTGGCCAGGCGGGCGCGCAGGGGCAGGGTGTTGAGGTCTTCCACCAGGCCGTACAGCTGGCGGATACGTCGTGAATGCAGGCGCAGCAGGGCCTCGTAGAGCTCGACGTGGGTGGCCAGGATCTTCTTGAAATCGGCCTTGGCCACACACAACGTGGTGGTGTCGCCATGGGCGTAGGCATCGTGCGTGCGCCGGTCGCCGTCGAAGATGGCCACATCGCCGAACCAGACCCCCGGCTCCACATAAGTCAGCGTGACCTGCTTGCCCGAGATCGAGGTCGAGCTCACGCGCACCGCGCCCTTGGCGCAGGCGATCCACTCTTCCGGCGGTTCGCCGCGGGCAGCGAGCAGGTCGCCGTCCTTGTAGCGTTTGACGTAGGCGCATCGCAGGATGTCGTGTCGCAGTGATGGGGACAGGGTGGAAAACCAGCGACCGGCATTGATCGCTGCGCGTTCCTCTATGGTAAGAATGGGATCGTCCATGGGCTGTCTGCTGGGTGACTGTGAGGGTCGGTTTGCACTCATGCCTCAAGTGCATCTTGGCCCATTGTCGCGCGCAGGACGGTGCCGACGCCTCAGGGTTGTCACCTGTGCGTCTGCGTGCCTGAGGCCACGTTCTACTCGTAGTCGGGGGTCTGCTTGGCCAGGAAGGCCGCGATGCCGATGCCAGCGTTGGGGTGGTGCAGGTTGCGCACGAAGTGCGTGCGCTCCTGGGCCAGTTGCTGCGTGAGCGTGGCCTGCGGGGCCTCGTTGACGAGCTCCTTGATGCTGGCCAGCACATTGGGCGCGCGCTGGTTTAGACGCTCGGCCAGGGCCAGGGCTTCGTCCAGGACGCGGCCGGGGTTGCTGACGCGGTTGACCAGACCCAGTTCGTGCAGGCGCGGTGCATGGATGCGCTCACCGGCCATCAACAGTTCGTTGACCAGGGGGCGGGGCAGGGCGCGTGCCAGGCTCCAGCTCGCACCACCGTCGGGCGACAGGCCCACATTGCTGTAGGCCATCACGAACACGGCATCGCTGGCCGCCACGATGAAGTCGCAGGCCAGGGCCAGGGAGAAACCTGCCCCGGCCGCCGCGCCTTCGACGGCGGCGATGACGGGCTTGGGGAAGGTGCGGATGGCCTCGATCCAGTTGTGCAGGTTCTCGATGCTCTGGGCCTGTACCTCGGGCGGTTGCTGACGATTCGCCTGAAGACGGTTGAGGTCACCACCGGCGCAGAACAAGGCGCCTTCGCCAGTGAGCACCACGGTGCGCACCTCGGGGTTGCTCTCGGCCACGCTCAGGGCCTCGACGCCCGCGGCATACATCTCGGGGCCCAGGGCATTGCGGTGGCCCGGGTTGGATAGGGTCAGCACCATGGTGCGGCCCTGGCTGGTGCTCAGCAGTTGTGCGCTCATGATCGCGAGTGTCGCATGTTGCCGGGGCTGTTATTCCTCTTCATGGAGCAGCGACAGGCCGATGGCCCCGCGCCGGCGCAGCCAGGGGCTGGGGCGGTAGCGCGGGTCGCCGTAGACGGTCTGCAGGTTGAACAGCACTTCCAGGACATTGGTCGGGCCGTAGCGGTTGCCCATGGCCAGCGGTCCCAGGGGATAACCCAGGCCCAGGGTGACGGCGGTCTCCAGGTCGGCAGGCGTGCAGATGCGCTGCTGGCAGATGTCGGAGGCGATGTTGACGATGGTGGCTACGACGCGCTGGGTCACGAAACCACCGCTGTCGCGGATCACGCTCACGGCCTTGCCGTCGCGGGCGAAGAGGGCGTGGGCCGCATCGCGCATGTCGCTGCGGGTGGCCGGGTTGGTGGCCAGCACGCGGCGCTTGGTGGCGGCGTCCTCGATCAGCAGGTCGATGCCCACGGTGCGTGCCGGGTCCAGGCGCTCGACCACGGCCACGGTGCTGACGTCGAAGCCCAGCGGGGCGACCAGGGTCAGCGCCTGCGGCGAGGGGCTCTGGCCGGTCTCGATCTTCGCCCCCAGGTCCTTGAGCAGTTGGTAGAGCTCGGCACGGCGTGTGGCGCGCGTGGAAACCCAGACCGGTGGCAGCTCAGTCACCAGGGGGGCTGGTGGCTCCGGGGCGATCTGGGCCACATTCTTCTCGTAGCGATAAAAGCCTTCGCCTGTCTTGCGGCCCAGCACGCCACCGGCCAGGCGCTGCGCGGTGATCACGCTGGGACGGTAACGCGGTTCCTCGTAGTACTGGTGGTAGACGGACTCCATCACCGGGTGCGAGACATCGAGCGCCGTGAGGTCCATGAGCTCGAAGGGACCGAGCTTGAAGCCCACCTGGTCGCGCAGGATACGGTCGATGGTGGCGAAATCGGTCACGCCCTCGCTGACGATGCGCAGGGCCTCGGTGCCGTAGCCGCGGCCCGCATGGTTGACGATGAAGCCCGGCGTGTCCTGGGCCATCACGGGGGTGTGACCCATCTGGCGCGCGTAGTCGCAGAGGGCCGTGCAGACGGCCGCATCGGTCTTGAGCCCGGCAATGACTTCCACCACCTTCATGAGCGGTACCGGGTTGAAGAAATGGTAGCCGGCCACACGTTGCGGGCGTTGCAGCCTGGCTGCGATGGCGGTGATGGAGAGGGACGAGGTGTTGCTGGCGAGTACGGCGTCGGCACGCACGATGCCTTCGAGTTCGGCGAAGAGCGCTGCCTTGACCTCGAGTTTTTCCACGATGGCCTCGACGACAAGGTCGGAGTCCGCCAGGTCCTTCAGGCTGGCGGCGGTGCGCAGCCGCTCCTTGTTGGCGGCTGCTGCAGCGGGGTCCAGGCGACCTTTTTCGACTTGTTTGTCCCATTGCTCGAAGATGGCCTGTCGGGCGGCGGCGATGGCTGCGGGCTGCTGGTCGTAGAGGGTCACGGTGCTGCCCGCCTGGGCCGCGATCTGGGCGATGCCGCGGCCCATGGCGCCTGTGCCGACGACGGCGAGATGTGCGTAGATGGCTTGCATGGGCGGCATTATCCAGTGCACGTATGCGGCACGGAGTCGCCTGCCGGACTGCTGGGCTCCTGGTCCTCTGCGAGACTCCAGGGTCTGGATACCCACATCAAAACCCAAGGAGACATGATGGCACTCAAGCTTTGCGGATTCGCCGCCAGCAATTACTTCAACAAGGTGAAGTTGCAGCTCCTGGAAAAGGGCGTGGCGTTTGAGGAAGAACAGGTTTGGACGGGCAATACCCATCCCGTGCTGATGGATCGCTCCCCCATGGGCAAAGTGCCTTTCCTCGATACGCCGTCAGGCCCGATTTCCGAATCCAGCGCCTGTGCGGAGTACATCGAGACGGTGTATCCCCAGCGCCCCCTGCTGCCGGCAGATCCTTACGCCGCCGCCAAGGTGCGGGAGCTGATCATCTACATGGAGCTGCATCTGGAGCTGGTGGCGCGCGAACTCTATGCTGAAGCCTTTTTCGGCGGCAAGGTCAGCGACGGTCTCAAGGAGCTCACCCGCAAGCGGCTGCTCAAAGGCGTGCAGGGCTTTTCCAGGTTGGTGAAGTTCTCGCCCCATGTGGCTGGCACGGAGTTCACCTTGGCGGACTGTGCGGCGGTGGCCCACCTGCCGCTGGTGAGCAGCGCCAGCAAGATCATTTATGGCGAGGATGTACTGGCCGGCTTGCCCGTGCGCGACTACCTCAAGGCCATGGGGGCGCGACCGCATGTGCAGACGGTCAATGCAGATCGCAAGGCCAGCACCGAGTTGATGCTGTCCAGACTGGCGTCCAAAACGAAAACGGCCTGAGTCAGCGCCGCACGTCCAGCGCGTCCGGGTTGGCAATGTTGCTGGGCTGCCCCCGGATGAAATTGAGGACGTTGTCGAAGGCCGTGCCGAAATAGAGTTCGTAGCTCTCCTGTTCCACGTAGCCGATGTGCGGCGTGCAGATGCAGTTTTCCAGCCGCAGCAGGGCGTGGCCCTGCAGGATGGGCTCGGACTCGAAGACGTCGATGGCGGCCATGCCCGGGCGTCCGTGGTTGAGGGCGCTGATCAGCGCATCGGCTTCGATCAGCTCGGCGCGCGAGGTGTTGACCAGCAGGGACGTGGGCTTCATCAGCGCCAGATCGGCCGGCGTGACGATGCCGCGCGTGGCGTCGTTCAGCCGCAGGTGCAGGGTCAGCACATCGCTTTGCGCAAAGAAGTCCTCGCGGCTGGCAGCGGCCTCAAAACCATCCTGCACGGCTTTTTCCCGTGACGCGTCGCGGCCCCAGACCAGCACGCGCATGCCGAAGGCCCGGCCGTAGCCGGCCACCATCTGGCCGATCTTGCCGTAACCCCAGATGCCCAGGGTCTTGCCGCGCAGCACCGTGCCCAGCCCGAAGTTGGTCGGCATGGCCGCGGACTTGAGGCCGGATTGCTGCCAGACGCCGTGCTTGAGGTTGCCGATGTACTGCGGCAGGCGGCGCATGGCGGCCATGATGAGTGCCCACGTCAGTTCGGCCGGGGCCACCGGAGAGCCCGTGCCTTCGGCAATGGCGATGCCACGTTCGGTGCAGGCGGCGACGTCAATATGACTGCCCAGGCGGCCGGTCTGGGAGATGAGTTTGAGGCGCGGCAGTTTCTCGAGCAGCTGGCGCGTGATGGGGGTGCGCTCGCGGATCAGCACCAGCACATCGGCATCGCGCAGGCGGACGGAGAGCTGGCCCAGTCCCTTGACGGTGTTGGTGTAGACCTTGGGGGAGTAGTCGGCCAGCTTGCTGGCGCATTCGAGCTTGCGGACGACGTCTTGGTAGTCGTCGATGATGACGATATTCATGCCGCTATTGTGCCTTGCAGCCTGCTCCGCGCCATGGTCGGCCAGTCTTGCCTGCGGCGGGGGGCACAGGCCCGCCGGCGGGACGGCTCAGGCGTGAGCGGCTTCGCAGGCGGCCAGACGATCCAGTTCGGCGCAGACGTCAGCCATGCGGCCTGAGATCACCATGCGGCCGACCTGGGAGCGCGACTGGCCGGCTTCCATCACACGCACCACACGCAGGGGGCGCGGTACCGGGCGGCTGTTGCGCACGATGGCCGCCGCTGCATTGCCGCAGGGCAGGACCGGTGCGCTGACAGCGGGGCGTTGCGAAGGGGGAGAGGACAGCCGGCGCAGCAGCTTGTTAAGTGGCGACCAGAGGGCGTAGGTGGCGGACCAGGCGGAGTTCATCGGGGGCCTTTCAGACGGCGGTACGCGCTCACATGAGCATGGTGTTGCGGATCAGCCCGACGGCCAGGCCTTCGATCTCGAAGGGGTCACCGGGCTCGACCACGATGATCTGGTAGTCGGGGTTCTCGGGCAGCAGCTCGATCAGGTGCTTGTTGCGGCGAAAGCGCTTGACCGTGACCTCGTCGCCCAAGCGCGCCACGACGATCTGGCCGTTCTTGGCATCCTTGGTGGACTGCACGGCGAGCAGGTCGCCGTCCATGATGCCGGCATCGCGCATGGACATGCCGCGCACCTTGAGCAGGTAGTCGGGCTTGCGCTGGAACAGCGAGCTTTCGACGTAATAGGTCTGGTCCACATGCTCCTGCGCGAGAATGGGTGAGCCGGCCGCCACGCGCCCGATCAGGGGCAGGGCCAGCTGGGCCAAGTCCGGCATGGGCAGGGAGAATTGCTTGATGCGAGATTCGTTGATGGAGCGCAAGGCCTCACCCTGCAGGCGGATGCCACGCGAGGTACCGCTCACCAGCTCGATCACGCCCTTGCGGGCCAGGGCCTGCAGGTGCTCTTCCGCGGCATTGGCGGACTTGAAGCCGAGCTCGGCGGCGATCTCGGCGCGCGTGGGCGGGGCGCCGGTGCGCGCAATGGCGCTCTGGATCAGGTCCAGAATCTGCTGCTGGCGGGCGGTCAGCTTGATCGGGTACTGCGGCAGGTCCATCGTCATGACTCCTGTGGGCGGGGCAAGACTTTACTGTCTTGATATCCAGTAACTGTATTTTTAACCAGCTTCGAAATAAATGCAAGCGGTCGGACAAAAAATTGTGGTTTTGGGCACGGGCGGCACCATCGCCGGACTGGCGCAGGGGACGACTGCGGGCCGTTATCGCGCGGCGCAGAAGTCCGTGGACGAGCTGCTGGTCGGCGTGGCCGTCCCCACAGGTGTGAGGGTCCAGGTCGAGCAGGTGGCCCAGATCGACAGCAAGGACATGGACCTGACCGTCTGGCAGGCCTTGCTGCGGGCCTGCCGGGCGCATCTGGATCAGGCGGACGTGCGCGGCCTGGTCATTACCCACGGCACCGACACGCTGGAGGAGACGGCCTGGCTGCTGCAGGCCCTGCTGGCACCGCACAAGCCTGTCGTGCTGACCTGTGCCATGCGCCCGGCCGACGCGCCCGATGCCGATGGTCCGCGCAACCTGGCTGATGCACTGGCCGTGGCCGCGGATCCCGACGCGTCGGGGGTGTTGGCGGTATGCGCCGGGCGCATCCTGGGGGCGCAGGAGGTGCAGAAGGTGCACAGTTCCTGGCTCGATGCCTTCAGCTCAGGGGAGGCGGGCGACATCGGGCGTGTGCAGGCGAGCCGCGTGCAGTGGCTGCGCGATCGGCCGGTGAGCACGCCGCGGGCTGCGCTTGAAAGCGTGCTGGCGGCGACCGCCCTGCCGCGCGTGGAGATTGTGCTGAGCCATGCCGCAGCCAGCGGCGCCGCGGTCGATGCACTGGTCGACCCGGACACTGCCGTGCGCCATGGTGCGGCGTCCGTGCGTGGCCTGGTGCTCGCAGGCACGGGCAGCGGGACCCTGCACCGGGAGATCGAGGCCGCGACGCAACGTGCACAGGCCGCGGGCGTGCGGGTGGTGCGCAGCACGCGATGTGCCGACGGTTGGCTGCAGCCGCGTGCGGACGACGCGATCCCCGCCTTGCCGCTGAGTCCGGTCAAGGCGCGGCTCGCGCTGATGCTCGATCTGCTGGGACGCTGAGATGTGGGCGGCTCTGCAAACCAGCGCCTGGGCTTATCCGGCCCTGGAGGTCGTACATCTCTTCGGCATCGCGTTGCTGCTCGGCAATCTGGTGCTGCTGGAAATGCGGGTCTTCGGCCTCGGGGCCGTCTTGCCTGTCCAGGCGCTGGCCCGGCTCAGCCTGACGCTGGCCGGCGCGGGGTTCAGTCTGGCGGCGGCTTCGGGCCTGCTGATGTTCGGTACCCAGCCGGCGGAGTTGCTGGCCAACCGGGCGTTCACCCTCAAGATGCTGCTGTTATTGCTGGCGGCGTGTAATGCGGGCTGGTTCCATGGCCGCGGCTCGCTGCACAAGCTCGACGCGCTGGCGCGGGCACAGATGGTCCTGTCCACGCTGATCTGGCTGGGCGTGCTGACCTGCGGCCGCTGGATTGCCTATCTTTGACCACAGAGGAGCACACGATGCAAAGACGTACCGTCATGAGTCTGGCCCTGCCCCTGGCCTTTGGGCCCGGCCTGTTGCCGCTGGCCCGCGCGCACCATGGCTGGAGCAGCTTCGACCAGGACCGCCCCATCTACCTGGAAGGCCGGGTACACAGTGTTCGCTGGCAGAACCCGCACGCCGAGCTGGTGCTGGAGCTGCCGGCCAGGCTGAGTCTGCCAGCTGACCTGGCGCAACGTGCGTTGCCGGCACAAAGCGCGCCCGTGGATGGCAAGGCGCTGCTGGCCAAGGCCCGGTTGCCGCGGCGCCAGGACCGGCGCTGGGAGATCGAGCTCGCGCCGCTCTCGCGCATGCAGGCGTGGAACGTGACACCCCTCAAGGTCGGCGACGAGATCGGCATGCTGGGCTTTACCTTTCAGGACGAGAAGGGCGAGGCCATCCTGCGCGTGGAGTACCTTTTCGTTGGCGGCAAGACCTACGCCCTGCGTTCCAGCCCGGCCTGAGGCACGGAAACGAAAACGCCCTGCATCGCAGGGCGTTTTTTCATGCCACACGTGCACGTCAGCTGGACAGGGCCTGCAGCGCGCGCGCGGTGATCTCTTCCACTTGCCCCAGGCCGCTGATCGCGCGGTACTTGGGCGCCGCGGCCGGGTCCTGTTTGGCCCAGCTGCTGTAGTAGTCGACCAGCGGGCGGGTCTGGGCGCTGTAGACGTCCAGGCGTTTCTTCACGGTTTCTTCCTTGTCGTCGTCGCGTTGCACCAGCGGCTCGCCGGTCACGTCGTCCTTGCCTGCGACCTTGGGCGGGTTGAACTTGACATGGTAGGTACGGCCCGAGGCCGGGTGCGAGCGGCGCCCGCTCATGCGCTCGATGATGGCCTCGAAGGGCACATCGATCTCGAGCACGAAGTCCAGTTTGACGCCGGCCGCCTTCATGGCGTCGGCCTGGGGGATGGTGCGCGGGAAGCCGTCGAACAGAAAGCCTTGTGCGCAGTCCGGCTGGGCGATGCGTTCCTTGACCAGGTTGATGATCAGGTCGTCGCTGACCAGGCCGCCGGATTCCATCACCGCCTTGGCCTGCAGGCCCAGCGGGGTGCCGGCCTTGACGGCGGCGCGCAGCATGTCGCCGGTGGAGATCTGCGGGATGCCGTACTTCTTGCAGATGAAGGCCGCTTGCGTGCCCTTGCCGGCGCCGGGGGCGCCCAACAGGATCAGTCTCATGGATATCCTCGGATGTATGGGTGTTATCGGCTGATGGCAGCACCATCCCGGTGCACCAGCCTCTCAGGGTGAGGATAGCATGCCGTAACCACCCTGAAACTTACAGCAGCTATAGCAAGTCTTGCCAGTCGGACCAGGCCGGGAGGCCGGGTCTCAGTGGCCCAGCAGCCGGCGCACGCGCGCCAGGTCCTCGGGGGTGTCGACGCCCGGGCCCGGGGCCTCTTGCGTCACGTGCACCGCGATGCGATGACCGTGCCACATGGCACGCAACTGTTCCAGGGCTTCGGTGACCTCGATCGGGGCCTGGGGCAGCCTGGGGAACTGGCGCAGAAAGCCCACGCGGTAGCCATAGATACCGATGTGGCGCAGCGGCGCGGGTTCGGGCAGGGCGGTGATGCCCTGCGCAAAGCCGTCGCGCCACCAGGCGATGGGCGCACGGCTGAAGTACAGCGCCAGGGCCTGGGCGTCGAGCACGACCTTGACCACATTGGGGTTGGTGAACTCGGCGATATCGTGCAGCGGATGGGCAGCCGTGCTCATGCTGGCTTCGGGGCGTTGCTGCAACAGCGTGGCCACGGCGGAGACGAGACCGGGGGCTATCAGTGGCTCGTCGCCCTGCACGTTGACCACGATGGCGTCGTCCGCCAGCTTCAGCAGTTCGCAGGCCTCGGCCAAGCGGTCGCTGCCGCTGGGGTGGTCCACGCGCGTGAGCAGGGCCTCGACACCATGCTGGGCACAGGCCTGCAGGATGGAGGCGTGGTCAGCGGCCACGACGACACGCGTGCCGGCCGGCAGACCGGAGGCCACGCGCTGCGCCACGCGGACCACCATGGGCAGACCGGCGATGTCGGCCAGGGGCTTGTTGGGCAGGCGGCTCGAGGCCAGCCGTGCCGGGATCAGGACGGTGTAGCTCATGCGTGCGGAATTCAGAGGCCGAGTTCTGCGTCGCTCAGGGTGCGTGCCTCATTCTCGAGCAGCACCGGGATGCCATCACGGATAGGGTAGGCCAGGCGCGCGCTGCGCGAGAGCAGCTCCTGTTTTTCGCGGTCGTAGTCCAGCGGGCCCTTGGTCACGGGGCAGACCAGGAGTTCAAGCAGTCGGGTGTCCATGGGGCGATGATAGCCGCGCCTGCAGCGCGTCATCGAGCAGGCGGTCGAAGGCCGCGTAGAAGGCCGGCTCGGCCTCGAACTCCAGCGGCACCGCCAGGGCATCGGGGTGATGCGCCCAGAGCTTGAGCGCGTCCTTCTCGGTGCAGAGCAGGGTGTAGTCGCGTTCGCGTGGACGTTGCCAGGACGCGTAGTCGTCGTGGTCGGGGCGTGCGGCGGTCAGCGTGAGCGGCAGGCCCAGGGCCTGCAGCATGTCGAAAAAGGCTTGGGGGCGTGCGGTGCCCGCCACGGCCAGCAGGGGGCGGCCATCGGCGGCCAGCGCCACAAGGTCGACCCGGCTGCCGTCCGCACGCACGGCCTGGTGGGCCAGCGCACGGCGCGAGGTGTAACCGGTGAAAGCCGGGCGGTTGCCGGTGTGCAGCACCAGGTCCACATAGCGCGGCCAGGGTTCGCGCAAGGGACCGGCGGGCAGCAGAAAGCCGTTGCCTACCCCGCGATCGTCGAAGACGCAGACTTCCAGATCGCGTGCCAGCGCCAGATGCTGCAGCCCGTCGTCGCTGACGAGGATGTCGACCTGCGGATGGGTCTGCAGCAGGGCGCGTGCTGCGTCGATGCGGCGTGCCGCGACGTAGACCGGCACGCCGGTCTTGCGCCGGATCAGGGCCGGCTCGTCGCCGACCTCGCGTACGGGGCTCTGGTCCAGCACCTCGCGGCAGTCGCGCGTGTGCCGGCCATAGCCGCGCGAGATCACGCCCGGATGCATGCCGCGGCTTTGCAGGTGCTGCACCAGGGCGATCACGACGGGCGTCTTGCCAGCGCCGCCCGCCACGACGTTGCCCACGACCACCACGGGCACGGGCACGGCCTGACGCGCCAGGACACCGCTGAGATAGAGCCCCTGGCGCAGACGCACCAGCGCACCCATGAGCAGGGCCAGCGGCCACAGGGTCCAGGCCAGCGGCCCGCGCCGCTGCCAGCTCGTTTGCAGGGCGACTTGCCAGGCCGGCTGGCCAGGACGGTCCATGACCCTCAGCGGCCGCCGGCCTGGGCCGAGGACTGGGTGGCGAAGGTGATCTGCGTGAGGCCGGCGCGGCGCGCCGCCTCCATGACGGTGACCACGGACTGGTGGCGCGCGCTGGCGTCGGCGCTGATGATGACCACCGTGTCCTTGCCGGCCTTGGCCGCCTGCAGCAGGGCCGCGACCACCGCTTCCACGCTGCGGCCATCGAGCGGTCTGCGGTTGACGCTGTAGGCACCGTCGCTGCTGACGGCCACGATCACTTCCTTGGGGTAGTCGCGCTGCGCGTCGGCATCCGCCGTGGGCAGGCGCAGCTGCATCTCGGTGAACTTGCTGTAGGTTGTGGTGAGCATGAGAAAAATCAGGATCACCAGCAGCACGTCGATGAAGGCGATCAGGTTGATCTCCGGCTCCTCACGCGCCGGACGGCGGAAGTGCAGTCTCATGACTCGGTGCGCCGCAGCGTGCCCAGGTGTTGCAGCAGGCGCTCGCCCGCCAGCTCCAGCGTCAGCAGGTATTCGTCGACACGGGCCCTGAAATAGCGCCAGAAGATCAGCGAGGGAATGGCAATGATCAGGCCGAAGGCCGTGTTGTACAGGGCGATGGAGATGCCCTGCGCGAGCTGCGCCGGGTTGCCCCCCGTGCCGCCGCCCGGGGCCTGCGAGCCGAAGATCTCGATCATGCCGACGATGGTGCCGAACAGGCCCAGCAGGGGTGAGACCGAGGCGATGGTGGCCAGGGCGGTGAGGTAGCGCTCCAGCTTGTGCGTCACGACACGTCCGGTGCTTTCCAGCGCATTGCGCAATTCCTCGTCGCTGCTGGTGGGTTTGGCTTGCAGGGCGCGCAGGCCGCTGGCCAGGACCTCGCCGAGGGCAGAGTTCTTTTCGAGCTGTTCAATGACGTCGGGTTTGGGAACTTCGGTACGGGAGGCCTTGACCACCTCGTCAAGCAGCTGGGGCGGGGCCACCTTGGACGTCTTGAGGCTCAGGAAGCGTTCGATGATCAGGGCCAGGCCCAGGATGGAACAGGCGATCAGGGGCCAGATGGGCCAGCCGGCGGCTTGTATGATGGAAAACAAAGGGATCCTCCACGCAGATGTGCCTGTCGATTATGACCCACGCCCATCGCCGCTCCCGACCGGCGGGCCGACCCGCCCGGTCTCCAACAGCTCCGGTTGCTCACCCACAGAACATGTGGATAACTTTGTGTAGAACTATGGGGCAGGGGCCGCAAAGCACGCAGCCATGCGCTTCTGGGTCAGAACGATGACAAAAAAGGCAGAGAAAAAACGAATGAAATCAATCACTTGCACGGGAAAATGCGCTCTTCCTTCTCTTTCGGGTGTGGCGCCGGCCCATGGCCATGACTGTGGAGTATTCGCCCCGGGTCGCACCTGCGCAAGCCGCGCCGCAACTCATGTCGGTGCATGAGGTTTCAGCAATGACGCCACGTATCTGGCAGGTCGGCGCGCTATGTCGCGCCATGGCTGACGCCTTGGACGCCAGGTTCAATCCGGTCGCGGTGCGCGGCGAGATTTCGGGCTTCAACCGCGCAGCCAGTGGGCATTGCTACTTCTCGCTCAAGGACGAATCCGGCCAGATCCGCTGCGCCATGTTCCGTCGCGCCGCCGGCCTGCTGGACTTCGCGCCGCGGGATGGTGAGCTCGTGGAGGTGCGCGGCCGTCTGGGCGTCTATGAGGCGCGTGGCGATCTGCAACTGGTTGTCGAGTCCATGTCGCGGGCCGGGCAGGGCGCACTGTTCGAGCAGTTTCTGCGCCTCAAGGCCCAGCTGGAGGCCGAAGGCCTGTTCGACAGCGCGCGCAAGCGTGAGCTGCCGGCCATGCCGCGCGGCATCGGCGTCGTGACCTCGCTGGGGGCCGCCGCCCTGCACGACGTGGTCACGGCCCTGCAGCGGCGCGTGCCCCATATTCCCGTGATCGTCGCGCCGGCCTCAGTGCAGGGCGCGGGGGCGCCGGCTGAGCTCGTGGCGTCCCTGGCGCAACTGTATGCCCAGGCGCAGCAGGGACAGGTGGATGTGATCCTGCTCGTGCGCGGGGGCGGCTCCATGGAGGATCTCTGGGCCTTCAACGATGAGCGGCTGGCGCGCACATTGGTGGCCAGCCCGGTGCCCGTGGTCAGCGGGGTGGGGCACGAGACCGATTTCACCATCGCCGACTTCGTGGCCGACCTGCGTGCGCCCACCCCGACGGCCGCAGCCGAGCTGGTGGCCGAATCGCGTGGGGTCTGGCTCGGCGCCCTGGATCTGCTGCACGAACGCTTGCAGGAAGCGGTGCAGGACCGGCTGGATCGTGAGAGCCAGCGCCTGGATCTGGTGGTCGGTCGCCTGGGCCAACCGTCGGGGCGGGTGGCTGGCCAGCGTCTGGCGCTCTCGGCGCTGGCCCAGCGCCTGCGGCACGCGGCCAGCCACGCGCTGCTGCGGCATCGCCATGGCCTGCAACAGCTGGATGGCAACTGGCCGCAGGTGTGGCATCGCGCGCTGCAGCAACGCCAGCAGCGGCTCGAGCGTGCGGGGCTGCGCCTGCAGCTGCTCGACCCGGTCCTGGTGCTGCAGCGCGGCTATGCCTGGCTCAGTGACGAAGCGGGACAAACCATCACGCGCACCACGCAGACTCATCAGGGCCAGGCCCTGCAAGCCACCCTTGCCGATGGCAAGGTTGATCTCACCGTGACACGCCGGGGCAAAAATTAGTTTCTACAATCGCCGCTGGTCATCCACAACAACCATCGAGGACACCATCATGGAACACACCCTGCCTCCCCTGCCTTATGCCATCGACGCCCTGGCACCGCACTACTCCAAGGAAACATTGGAGTTCCACCACGGCAAACATCACAACGCCTATGTGGTGAACCTGAACAATCTGCAGAAGGGCACCGAGTTCGAGAGCATGGACCTCGAGGCCATCGTCAAGAAGTCCAGTGGCGGCATCTATAACAACGCCGCCCAGATCTGGAACCACACCTTCTTCTGGAACTGCATGAAGCCCAACGGTGGCGGTGAACCCACCGGCGCCCTGGCTGCGGCCATCAACGCCAAGTGGGGCAGCTACGCGGCCTTCAAGGAAGCCTTTGTGAAGTCGGCCGTGGGCAACTTCGGCTCCGGCTGGACCTGGCTGGTCAAGAAGGCCGACGGTTCGGTCGACATCGTCAACACCGGTGCCGCCGGCACGCCCCTGACCACCGCCGACAAGGCCCTGCTGACCGTGGACGTGTGGGAGCATGCCTACTACATCGACTACCGCAACCTGCGTCAGAAGTTCGTCGAGACCTTCCTCGACAAGCTCGTGAACTGGTCCTTCGCCGAGAAGAACTTCGGCTGATCGCTGGCGGCCGTCTGCCTGGGCCCGGAGGGTGACCTCCGGGCCCTTTTTGTTTGCGTGGGTCGGCCGGAGCTGTCATGCTGGGGGCGACCCAACCGGTCCGGGCTCAGGTCTTAGATCTTCTATAAGACCTCTTCTATAAGACTGATTGCAAAAAAATTGAAATTTCTTGATGAAAATTTCGTATTATGGAATTTTGATTCAAAAACAGCGACCCAGGTCAGGGCACTGAAAGCAAAATCTCAGACCATCCGGCATCTGGTCGTCGACACATCGGTTGACGCGGATCCGGTCCCGATTTCTGGAGATACGCAATGAGCACCCAGCAACCCACCATCATCTACACGCTGACCGACGAAGCCCCGCTGCTGGCCACCAGCTCCTTCCTACCCATCATCCGCACCTTCGCGGCGCCGGCCGGTGTCCACGTGGAGACCAGCGACATCTCGGTGGCCGGTCGCATCCTGGGCCAGTTCCCTGAGTACCTGACCGAGGCCCAGCGCGTGCCCGACACCCTGGCCGAGCTGGGCAAGCTCACACTCAAGCCGGAAGCCAACATCATCAAGCTGCCCAATATCAGTGCCTCCGTCGCGCAGCTGGTGGCCTGCATCAAGGAGCTGCAGGCCAAGGGCTACAAGATTCCGGACTACCCGGAGAACCCCAAGACCGACGAAGAGAAAGCCATCAAGGCGCGCTATGCCAAGTGCACGGGCAGTGCCGTGAATCCGGTGCTGCGTGAGGGCAACTCCGACCGCCGCGCACCCAAGGCCGTGAAGGAGTACGCACGCAAGAACCCGCATGCCATGGCCGAGTGGAGCCAGGCCTCGCGCACGCACGTCTCGCACATGCACCACGGCGACTTCTATCACGGCGAGAAGTCGATGACGCTGGACAAGGCGCGCGACGTGAAGATGGAGCTGATTACCAAGAGCGGCAAGACCATCGTGCTCAAGCCCAAGGTTGCGCTGATGGACCGCGAGATCATCGATAGCATGTTCATGAGCAAAAAGGCCTTGCTCGAGTTTTATGAGAAGCAGATCGAGGACGCGCACAAGACCGGCGTGATGTTCTCTCTGCACGTCAAGGCCACCATGATGAAGGTCTCGCACCCCATCGTGTTCGGCCACTGCGTGAAGATCTTCTACCGGGACGCCTTCGCCAAGCACGGCAAGCTCTTCGACGAGCTGGGCGTGAACGTCAACAACGGCATGATCGATCTGTACAACAAGATCGCCACGCTGCCGCAGTCCAAGCAGGAAGAGATCAAGCGCGACCTGCATGCCTGCCATGAGCACCGGCCCGAGCTGGCCATGGTGGACTCTGCCAAGGGCATCACCAACTTCCATTCGCCCAACGATGTGATCGTGGACGCTTCCATGCCAGCCATGATCCGTGCCGGCGGCAAGATGTACGGTGCCGACGGCCGCCTCAAGGACGTCAAGGCCGTGATCCCCGAGAGCACGTTTGCCCGCATTTACCAGGAGATCATCAACTTCTGTAAGTGGCACGGCAATTTCGATCCCAAGACCATGGGCACCGTGCCCAACGTCGGCCTGATGGCCCAACAGGCCGAGGAATACGGCTCGCACGACAAGACCTTCGAAATCCCTGAGGACGGCGTGGCCAACATCACCGACCTGGCCACGGGCGAGGTGCTGATGAGCCAGAACGTGGAGCAGGGTGATATTTGGCGCATGTGCCAGGTCAAGGACGCCGCCATCCGCGATTGGGTCAAGCTCGCCGTCACCCGCGCGCGTAATTCCGGCATGCCGGTGGTGTTCTGGCTCGACCAGTACCGTCCGCACGAGGCTCAGCTGATCACCAAGGTCAAGATGTACCTGCACGAGCACGACACCGCAGGCCTGGACATCCAGATCATGTCGCAGGTGCGCGCCATGCGCTACACGCTCGAGCGCGTGATCCGCGGCCTGGACACCATCTCGGCCACCGGTAACATCCTGCGCGACTACTTGACCGACCTGTTCCCCATCATGGAACTCGGCACCAGCGCCAAGATGTTGTCCATCGTGCCGCTGATGGCTGGCGGCGGCATGTACGAGACCGGTGCCGGCGGCTCGGCGCCCAAGCATGTGCAGCAGCTGGTCGAAGAGAACCACCTGCGCTGGGATTCGCTGGGTGAGTTCCTGGCTTTGGCGGTCTCGCTCGAGGACCTGGGCATCAAGAACAACAATCCGCGTGCCAAGTTGCTGGCCAAGACGCTGGACGCCGCCACGGGCAAGCTGCTGGACAACAACAAGAACCCCTCGCCCAAGACCGGTCAGCTCGACAACCGTGGCAGCCAGTTCTACCTGGCGCTGTACTGGGCCCAGGAACTGGCCGCGCAGACCGAGGACAAGGAGCTGGCGGCCAAGTTCGCGCCGCTGGCCAAGCAACTGGCCGAGAACGAGCAGGCCATCGTCAAGGAACTGGCCGAGGTGCAGGGCGAGCCGGTGGACATCGGGGGCTACTACAAGCCTGATTTCGCCAAACTTGAAACCATCATGCGCCCGAGCAAGACGTTCAATGCGGCGCTGGCCTCTGTGAAGGTCTGAGCCGCCGGGCTTCAGCAGGCAAGGCGGTCCGGATGCACAGTCCGGGCCGCCTTTTTCATGACGCTCAGCGTCGTGGACTGAAAACGGGCCCGCCGAGCCGGCTGCCGGCCTTGAGGCCGCGTTTGGCAAACCAGCCCTGGTTCATCTCCAGCACGAAGCGCACAGGCTGGGCAGAGCAGTGCGATTCCGTTGTCTGCGGTTTCATGTCGGCCAGGTTCACGATGGTGCCGTCGTCGGCAAGGAAGGCGGCCGTGAGCGGCAGCAAGGTGTTCTGCATCCAGAAGCACTGCCGGGTGGCTTGCTCGAAGATGAACAGCATGCCTTCGTTGGCAGGCATCTCCTTGCGATGCATGAGGCCCATCGCCTGCTGCTGTGGTGTGGTCGCGACCTGCGCCTGGATCAGGTGCATGCCGGCGGTCAGCGTCACGCGTGGCAGGTCCAGCTGAGGGGAGGGTTGCGCATGGGCCGCGCCCGGAAGGAACGGCAGCAGCAGGCAAAGGGTGAGAAACAGTCGCGTCATGACATTAAGGGCCGGGGGTCGCAAACAGCCGCATTGTGCGTCATCAATCCGGGGCCCGCAGGTCCGAGGGGCGGCGCAGCGGCACAGACTAGAATTTGTCGCAGTCTCTCACTGTATTTCCACGGAGTTTTGCGTTCATGTACCAGCACATCCAGGTGCCCGCCCAAGGCCAGAAGATCACGGTCCGCCCCGACCGGACCCTGAACGTGCCGGACCACCCCATCATTCCCTACATCGAAGGCGATGGCACGGGGCTGGACATCACGCCTGTGATGCTCAGGGTGGTGGACGCCGCAGTCGAGAAGGCCTACGGTGGTCAGCGCAAGATCCATTGGATGGAGGTCTATGCCGGCGAGAAGTCGACGCGTCTCTATGGCCCCGACGTCTGGCTCCCACAGGAAACCCTGGAGGTGGTGCGCGAGTACGTGGTGTCCATCAAGGGCCCGCTGACCACGCCCGTGGGGGGCGGCATCCGCTCGCTCAACGTCGCATTGCGCCAGGAGCTCGACCTCTACGTCTGCCTGCGCCCGGTGCAGTACTTCCAGGGCGTACCGTCGCCCCTGAAGGAGCCGGAGAAAGTCAATATGGTGATCTTCCGTGAGAACTCGGAGGACATCTACGCGGGCATCGAGTACGAGGCGCAGTCCGACCAGGCGAAGAAGCTCATCAGGTTTCTCGTCGAGGAGATGGGGGTGAAAAAGATCCGCTTCCCCGACACGTCGGGTATCGGGGTCAAGCCGGTTTCCATCGAGGGGACCGAGCGCCTGATGCGCAAGGCCATCCAGTACGCCATCGACAACGACAAGCCCAGCGTGACCATCGTGCACAAGGGCAACATCATGAAGTTCACCGAGGGTGGTTTCCGGGACTGGGCCTATGCCCTGGCTCAGAAGGAGTTTGCCGCCGAGTTGATCGACGACGGCCCCTGGTGTCGCGTCAAGAATCCGCGCACCGGCCGTGACATCATCATCAAGGACGTGATCGCGGATGCCTTCCTGCAACAGATTCTGTTGCGGCCGGCCGAGTACAGCGTGATTGCCACCCTCAACCTCAACGGCGACTACATCTCGGACGCGCTGGCGGCCCAGGTGGGCGGGATCGGCATTGCGCCCGGTGCGAACCTTTCCGATACAGTGGCCATGTTCGAGGCCACCCATGGCACGGCGCCCAAGTACGCCGGCAAGGACTACGTGAATCCTGGCTCCGAAATCCTCTCGGCGGAGATGATGCTGCGGCACATGGGCTGGAAAGAGGCGGCCGACTTGCTGATCAGTGCCATGGAGAGGGCCATCCAGAGCAAGCGCGTGACCTACGACTTTGCCCGGCTCATGGACGGGGCAACCCAGGTCAGCTGTTCAGGTTTCGGCGAGGTCATGATCGAGCACATGTGAGCTGCAGCCTGCTCTACCCGATCCGGGCCATCTTTTTGCGCTGCCCCATCTTGAAGCGGCGCCGGTCGTCTCCAATTCAACCCTAAGCGAGGCGTGCCGAGGGCACGCTCGATAGAATCATTGCATGGCCACGAAATCCCCCGCCAAACCGCCTGCACCCGTCCAGCATCCCAGCCGAGACGAGGGTGATTCGGTCGTGCTGGAGCGTCGGACGCAGAAAGTCCAGCCGCCGCAGATGTACCAGGTGGTCATGCTCAACGACGACTACACCCCGATGGAATTCGTGGTGGTCGTGATCCAGGAATTTTTCAACAAGGATCTGGAGACGGCCACCCAGATCATGCTCAAGATCCATCTGGACGGCAGAGGAGTCTGTGGTGTCTACACCAAGGACGTGGCGGCTACCAAGGTGGATCAGGTGCTGGAGGCGGCGCAGAAGGCCGGCCATCCCCTGCAATGTGTGTCCGAGCCCGTGGAATGAGCGGGATGCGCGATAACAGTGCGAGTAGACCGGAAAAGTTATTTTACTTTCGAGGCTGGAACTGTTGGACAGTCCGGCGAATCGGATTAAAGTAGATTCGTAAGCAAGGCAAAAGGAAGTCATATGATTGCCCAGGAATTGGAAGTCAGCCTGCACATGGCGTTTGTCGAGGCTCGGCAGCAGCGCCATGAGTTCATCACCGTGGAGCATCTGCTGTTGGCCTTGCTGGACAACCCCAGTGCCGCCGAAGTGCTGCGCGCTTGCGCGGCGAATATCGACGATCTGCGCAAGTCGCTGACCAACTTCATCAAGGACAACACGCCCCAGGTGGCGGGTACCGAGGACGTGGACACCCAACCCACGCTGGGCTTCCAGCGCGTGATCCAGCGTGCCATCATGCACGTGCAGTCCACGGGCAGTGGCAAGAAGGAAGTCACCGGCGCCAATGTGCTGGTGGCCATCTTCGGCGAAAAGGATTCGCACGCGGTCTACTACCTGCACCAGCAGGGCGTGACACGCCTGGACGTGGTGAACTTCATCGCCCACGGCATCAAGAAGAGCGATCCGCCCGAGACCGGCAAGCCCAGCGAGAGCTCGGGTGAGGCCGAGGAAGGCGCTGCCGCCGAGAAGGGCGACAGCAAGGCGTCGCCGCTGGAGCAGTACACCCAGAACCTGAACCAGGCGGCCAAGGACGGCAAGATCGATCCGTTGATCGGTCGCGAGTACGAGGTCGAGCGCGTGATCCAGATCCTGTGCCGTCGGCGCAAGAACAACCCGCTGCTGGTTGGCGAGGCCGGTGTGGGCAAGACGGCCATTGCCGAGGGTCTGGCCTGGCGCATCACGCAGGGCGATGTGCCCGAGATCCTGGCTGAATCCAGCGTCTATTCACTCGACATGGGGGCACTGCTGGCCGGCACCAAGTACCGTGGTGATTTCGAGCAGCGCTTGAAGGGCGTGCTCAAGTCGCTCAAGGACAAGCCCAACGCCATCCTCTTCATCGACGAGATCCACACCCTGATCGGCGCCGGTGCGGCTTCGGGCGGCACGCTGGACGCATCCAACCTGCTCAAGCCGGCGCTCTCCAGCGGCCAGCTCAAGTGCATCGGCGCGACCACCTTCACCGAATACCGCGGTATCTTCGAGAAGGATGCTGCGCTGTCGCGTCGTTTCCAGAAGGTGGATGTGGTCGAGCCCAGCGTGCAGGAGACCATCGACATCCTCAAGGGCCTGAAGTCGCGCTTCGAGGAGCACCATAACGTCAAGTACGCCAATGCGGCGCTGCAGGCAGCGGCCGAGCTGTCGGCCAAGTACATCAACGACCGTCACCTGCCTGACAAGGCCATCGACGTGATCGACGAGGCCGGCGCGGCCCAGCGCATCCTCACGCCCTCCAAGCGCAAGAAGACCATTGGCAAGGCCGAGGTTGAGGAGATCGTGGCCAAGATTGCCCGTATCCCCCCGGCCAATGTCTCCAATGACGACCGCAGCAAGCTGCAGACCATCGAGCGCGACCTCAAGAGCGTGGTCTTCGGTCAGGACAAGGCGCTGGAGGTGCTGGCGGCGGCTGTCAAGATGGCGCGTTCCGGCCTGGGCCGCGGCGACAAGCCCATCGGCTCCTTCCTGTTCAGCGGCCCCACGGGCGTGGGCAAGACCGAAGCGGCCAAGCAGCTCGCCTACATCATGGGCATCGAGCTGATCCGCTTCGACATGTCGGAGTACATGGAGCGCCATGCCGTGAGCCGCCTGATCGGCGCGCCTCCGGGCTACGTGGGCTTCGACCAGGGGGGGCTGCTGACCGAGGCCGTGACCAAGAAGCCGCACGCCGTGCTGCTGCTGGACGAGATCGAGAAGGCGCACCCGGACATCTTCAACGTGCTGCTGCAGGTCATGGACCACGGTACGCTGACGGACAACAACGGGCGCAAGGCCGACTTCCGCAACGTCATCATTATCATGACGACGAACGCGGGCGCCGAGACCATGAACAAGTCCACCATCGGCTTCACCAATCCGCGCCAGGCCGGCGACGAAATGGGCGACATCAAGCGTCTGTTCACGCCGGAGTTCCGCAACCGCCTGGACGCCATCGTGAACTTCAAGGCGCTGGACGAGCAGATCATCCTGCGCGTGGTGGACAAGTTCCTGCTGCAGTTGGAAACCCAGCTGGCCGAGAAGAAGGTCGAAGTCACCTTCACTGACAAGCTGCGCAAGCACCTGGCCAAGAAGGGCTTCGATCCGCTCATGGGCGCACGACCCATGCAGCGTCTGATCCAGGACACCATCCGTCGCGCGCTGGCCGACGAGCTGCTCTTCGGTCGCCTCACCGAGGGTGGTCGCCTCACGGTCGATCTGGACGACAAGGATGAGAGCAAGACCGAGGTCACGCTGGACATCCAGCCTCTGCCCAAGAAAGAGGGCAAGGCCAAGCCAGAAGAGGCAACGGCGGACTGATGTCGGGTGGTCAGGAAAAAGCCGGCCTGTCGCGAGACAGGCCGGCTTTTTTCATGCGCCGAATGCGGTGATCAGCGGAAGCCCACGCGGTCCAGCATCTGTTGCACGGTGACCGAGTTCTTGCCGACCGTGCTGATCGGGATGGTCTCGCTCCGGAAGCCGTTGCCACTCATGGCTTGCAGGGCGGGGTTGTCCAGCTTCACGCCCTTGGCCGCAGGCCATTCGTTGTTGCCGTTGGCGAAGTGCTCCTGGGCGGCCGGGCTGGCCAGGTATTCCAGGAACTTCACGGCATTGGCCTGGTTTTTGGCGTGTTTGGCGACGGCGCCACCGGCGATGTTCACGTGCGTGCCCCAGCTGGCTTGGTTGGGGAAGACCACGCCGACCTTCTCGACCACGGCCTGGTCCTCAGGCTTGTTCGAGCGCATCAGACGGGCCAGGTAGTAGCTGTTGCTCACGGCCACTGCACATTCTCCCGAGGCCACGGCGCGAATCTGGTCGGTGTCGCCGCCCTTGGGCGCACGGGCCATGTTGTCGACCATGCCCTTGAGCCAGGCTTCGGTCTTTTGCTCCCCCAGGTGTTCCAGGACCGAGCCGAACAGAGAGAGGTTGTAGGGGTGCGAGCCCGAGCGGATGCACAGACGGCCCTTGTTCTTGGGGTCGCCCAGCTCCTCGTAGCTGTCCACGTCCTCACGCTTGACCTTGATCTTGTCGTAGACGATGACACGGGCGCGCGTAGAGAAGCCATACCAGGCCGAGGCGCCCTCGGCATTGGGGGCGCTGCGCAGCTGGGCCGGGATGGCGGCTTCCAGCGCCGCCGACTTGACGGGCTGGAACAGACCCTCGGCCTCGCCGCGCCAGAGGCGGGCGGCATCCACCAGCAGGATGACATCGGCTGGCGACGCCGCGCCTTCGGCGCGCAGCCGGGCCAGGATGCCCGCATCGTCAGCGTCCACGCGCTGGATGCGAATGCCCGTGGTTCGGGTGAACTGGCTGTACAGTGCCTCGTCGCTCGGGTAATGGCGAGCGGAGTAGAGGTTGAGCACCTGGTCCTGAGCCAGGGCCGGGCCGGCGATCAGCAGGGCCGTGGCGGTGAGGGTGAGAATTCGCTTGAACATAGAGAGTGCTGCTAGGAGAGAAAGCTAGATGATATACATGATGCGAATCATTCTTAATAAATCCACAAAATCCATGGGATATCCGAGTTTCCGAGCCTGGGGCGTGGTCGTGCTGATGGGCCTGCTCACGGGGTGCGCCCTGCAGCCGCCTGCGCCTGAGGTGGTACCGCCAGCCGAGCCGCCGGTGGCGCAGCGCTTACCACGCATCGGTCTGGCCCTGGGGGGCGGGGCCGCGCGGGGGTTTGCGCATGTGGGGGTGGTTCAGGTGCTTGAAGAGGCCGGCATCAAGCCCGATGTGGTCACCGGCACCTCGGCCGGCAGTCTGGTGGCGGCCTTGTATGCGAGCGGGCGCAATGGTGCGCAGCTGCAACGGGTTGCGGAGACCATGGACGAGGCGGCCTTCACCGATTGGACGCTGCCCCTGTTCAACCGCGGCATGTTGCGTGGCAGCGCCCTGGCGCGTTACGTGCACCAGCAGGTCGGGGGACGCAAGATCGAGGACTTGCCCCTGCCGCTGGGCATCCTGGCGACCGATCTGCAGAACGGGCAGGGGGTGCTGTTCGAGCGCGGTGACATCGCCACGGCAGTGCGGGCTTCCAGTGCCGTGCCCGGCCTCTTCGAACCCGTGCGCATCACAGGGCGCGAGTATGTGGATGGCGGACTGGTGGCGCCGGTGCCCGTGCGCCAGGCGCGGCAGATGGGGGCCGAGCTCGTGATTGCGGTGGATATCTCGCAGGCGCCGGATGCCAATGTACCCGGGGATATGTTCCAGATCCTGCTGCAGACCTTTGCCATCATGGGGCGCAGCATCAATGCGCTGGAGTTGCGCGGCCCGGATCTGGTGGTGGTACGACCGGCGCTCACCGGCATGGCTGGCACCGATTTCGCCGCCCGTACGCGGGCCATCCAGGCTGGCCGGGCCGCCATGCAGCAGGCCCTGCCCCAATTGCGTCTGGCCATCGAGTCGGGCATGCGGCCCATGCCTCCGGCCATCCCGAAATAGGCGAAAAAAAAGCCCCATCCGGGGATGGGGCTTTGAAGGGATCCCTGAACCTGTTGGTTACGAAAGGACCCGAGGAGACAACCGGTGGAAAACCAAAATGCTTTGTTTTTCCGATGAATGAATTATGTCAGGGTTTTCCCTTGTTGTGAAGCCTTGCTGCAAAGGCTTTGAAAACCTGGGCCTATCCTAACGCTGAAGCTCAACGCTTCTTGCTGGCGACCTTGCCGGCTTCGACCGTGCTGGCCGTTGCAGCCTTGAAGTTCGACTCGGCCAGAGCGGCGGCCTGCTTGGCCGACTTCTGGGCGGTTTCCAGCACATTGCTGGCAGCGGCCACGGCGCTCTTCATCAGGGCGACGGCGGTTTCGGAACCGGCCGGGGCGTTCTGGGCGGTGCTGTCCACCACGTCCAGGAACTTCTTCTGGGCTTCGGCGAACTGGGCTTCAAAGGTCTTGCCGAACTCGGCGCCGGTCGCGGCGGCGATGTCATAGACCTCGCGGCCGTAGCTGGCGGCCTTTTCACCCAGGGGTTGCAGCAGGGTGGTGGGTAGGGCCAGCAGCTCCTGGGGGTCTTTCACGCTCAGCACTGCCTGGGTCTGCAGGGCGGAATCGCTCAGCAGGGCCTTGGAGGTGGCGAGGTTGAGCTCCACCAGCTTTTCAACGCCTTCGAAGGCTTTGCCGGTCAGGCCGAAGAGGGTTTCGATGTTGGCCTTGTTGGTGGCCAGGATTTGTTCAGCGGTCAGCATACAGATCTCCTAAAGAGTGGACTTGCCGTGTGTGCTGCGGTGCAGCATGGAATGTATTCTAGGGAGGCCGTGGCCGAAGGCAAGTGTTTTTTGTTGCAATGCAGCATTTTAGGGTCCATGCCCTAGCTTTCGCCCAGATGCGCGCGGCAGTGGCACCCGGACCGGGTGTCAGGGATCGGTCGGGGAGGGCTGGCAGAATCGGGACTGCGCATGAACACCGAAACAAAAAAACCGATGCCGGAGACACGCGGCGCCTACCCGGTCTTGCGGACCATCACCACGCGCTGGATGGACAACGACGTCTACGGACACGTCAACAATGTCGTCTATTACAGCTGGTTCGACACAGCGGTCAACGCCTGGCTGATCGAGCAGGGCGTGCTCGATATCCATGGGGGACCGACCCTCGGTCTGGTGATCGAGACCCAGTGCAATTACTTCGCGTCCCTGGCCTTTCCGCAGACCATCGAAGCCGGCATCCGCGTGGCACGGCTGGGCAACTCCAGCGTGCGCTATGAGGTGGGTCTGTTCGCCCAGGGGGAGCCGCGTGCGGCGGCCCAGGGGCATTTTGTCCATGTCTATGTGGACCGGCAGACCCGACGCCCCGTGCCCTTGCCGTCTCCCTTGCGGTCGGCGCTGGAACAGCTTTTGGTGCCCGCATGACGGTCGACGAAGCCATCCGCACGCGTATGTCGGTGCGCGCCTTCACAGCGCAGCCGGTGGAGCCGGCGTTGATCCGCGAGATCCTCGAACTGGCCGGACGTGCGCCCTCGGGCACCAATACCCAGCCCTGGCGCGTCTATGTGTTGCGCGGCGCCAGCCGCGACACCCTGGTCCAGCAGGTTTGCGCTGCGCACGACGCCTTGCGCGCAAATCCCGCGCTGGCCGCCGAATACCGTGAGGCCTACGACTACTACCCGGAGCAATGGGTCAGCCCCTACATCGACCGTCGGCGCGAGAATGGCTGGGGTCTCTATGGCCTGCTGGGGATAGGCAAGGGCGACAAGGACAAGATGCACGCCCAACACCAGCGCAACTTCCGCTTCTTCGATGCGCCCGTGGGTCTGATGTTCACCGTCGACCGCGTCATGGGGCGCGGTTCGCTGGTGGACTATGGCATGTTTCTACAGAACCTCATGCTGGCGGCGCGCGCGCGCGGCCTGCACACCTGCCCGCAGGCGGCCTGGAACGGCTTTGCAAAAATCATCCTGCCGCATATCGGCGCCAGCCCCGAAGAAATGCTCGTCTGCGGCATGGCTCTGGGCTACGCCGACACGTCAGCGATCGTCAACACGTTTCACACGCCACGCGTTCCGGTCGAGGACTACACGCGCTGGCTCGACACCCCCTAGGAACGACAAGAATGAGACCACTGCGCTGGGGCTTGGCCCTGCTCGCGGCCTGCCCGGGCTTGGCCCTGGCTGCCGATCTGGACGGTAGCCAGCTGTCCGTGCTCTGGGGCGTGCCCTTTGCCGGCATCCTGCTGTCGATCGCCGTCCTGCCGCTGGTCGCACCGCATTTCTGGCACCACCACTTCGGCAAGGTGGCCGCGGCCTGGGCCATGGTGTTTCTGCTGCCCTTTGCGGCGGTCTTCGGTCCGGCGCTGGCGGCGGTGAATTTTGTGCACGCCCTGCTGGCCGAGTACATCCCCTTCATCATCCTGCTCACGGCGCTGTTCACGGTGGCCGGTGGCATCTACATCCGTGGCAACCTCCATGGCAGCCCGGGGCTGAACACCGCCATCCTGGCCATCGGGGCGGTACTTGCGAGCTTCATGGGCACGACCGGCGCGTCCATGCTGCTGATCCGCCCGCTGATCCGGGCCAATGACAACCGGCGCCATAAGGCCCACGTCATCATCTTCTTCATCTTCATCGTCTCCAATGCCGGTGGCTCGCTGACGCCGCTGGGCGACCCGCCGCTCTTCCTGGGTTTTCTCAAGGGCGTGGATTTCTTCTGGACCCTGAGCCATATCTTCCCCGAGACCCTGTTTCTCGTCGGCGTGCTGCTGGCCCTGTTCTATGCGCTGGACAGCTGGTACTACCATCGGCGTGAGGAGGTGCTGTCGGTCGACCCCACGCCCGACAGCAAGCGCATCGGCTTCGAGGGTGCGGTCAACTTCTGGCTGCTGGGCGCGGTCGTGGGCCTGGTGCTGCTCAGCGGTTTCTGGAAGTCGTCCGTGGTTTTCAATATCGCCGGCACCGATGTCGGTCTGCCGGGCCTGGTGCGTGACCTCGGTCTGGTCATCGTCACCTTCATCTCGCTGCGCATCACGCCGGCTGCCGTGCACGACCGCAACCAGTTTTCCTGGGCGCCGATGCAGGAGGTGGCCAAGCTCTTCGCCGGCATCTTCCTGACCATCATCCCGGTCATTGCCATGCTCAAGGCCGGTGTGAACGGGCCCTTCGGCGCCGTCGTGGCGGCCGTGACCCGGCCCGATGGCTCGCCCGATCCGGCCATGTACTTCTGGGCCACAGGCATCCTGAGTTCATTCCTCGACAACGCGCCCACCTATCTGGTCTTCTTCAACACTGCCGGCGGCGATCCGGCGGTGCTGATGAGTACGCTGGCCCCCACGCTGGCGGCGATCTCTGCCGGCGCCGTCTTCATGGGGGCCAACACCTACATCGGCAACGCGCCCAACCTCATGATCAAGGCCATCGCCGAAGACCGCGGGGTGCAGATGCCCAGTTTCTTTGGCTACATGCTGTGGTCTTTCGGTATCCTGCTGCCCCTGTTCGCTGTCATCACCCTGATCTGGTTCCGCTGAACCCGGTTTTTCCCCAGCAAAGAGAGACATTCCATGAGCAAACCCCGCATCCTCGTCACCCGAGCCGTCTTTCCCGAGACCGTGGCTTATCTGTCGCAGCACTTCGAGGTCGAATCCAACCAGGGCGACGAGGCGTGGACGCCGGCCCAGCTGATCGAGAAGCTGCGTGACAAGGACGGTGCCTTCACCACCGGCAGCGTGCGCATCGACGCCGAGCTGTTGGCGGCCTGCCCGAAGCTGAAGATCTGCGCCAATATGGCGGTCGGCTACAACAACTTCGACCTCGACGCCATGACGGCGCACCGCGTGCTGGGCACCAACACGCCCGACGTACTGACCGAGACCACGGCGGACTTCGGTTTTGCTCTGCTCATGGCGACAGCGCGCCGCATCACCGAGAGTGAAATCTACCTGCGCGAGGGCAAGTGGACCAAGTGGAGCTATGACATGTTCGCTGGTTCCGACATCCACGGTGCCACGCTGGGCATCCTGGGCATGGGCCGCATCGGCCAGGGGATTGCCAAGCGCGGGGCCCATGGCTTTGGCATGAACGTGATCTATCACAACCGTTCGCGCCTAGATGCAGCGATGGAAGCCGAGTGCAAGGCGCATTACGTGAGCAAGGAAGAGCTGTTCAAGACGGCGGACCATCTGGTGCTGGTGCTGCCTTACTCGGCGGCCTCGCATCACATCGTCGGGGCGGCGGAGATCGCGCTCATGAAGCCCACCGCGACGCTGGTCAACATCGCGCGCGGCGGCATCGTCGATGAAAACGCCCTGGTGCAGGCGCTGCGCGACAAGCGTATCGCGGCGGCGGGGCTGGATGTGTTCGAGGGTGAGCCCAAGGTGAATCCCGGCTTGCTGACGGTGCCCAACGTGGTACTTACGCCGCACATCGCCAGTGCCAGCGTACCCACGCGCAAGGCCATGGCCAAGCTCGCCGCGGACAACCTGATCGCGTTCTTCAGCCAGGGCCGGGGCCTGACCCCGCTGAACCCCCAGGTGCTCAAGCCCTGAGGCGTGCCTGCTGGCGTGGCCGCTCAGGCCACGTGTGTTTCCGCCTTGCGGAACTGCAGGCCGGCCTGGCGTGTGACCTCGCCCAGCAGCTGCTCTCGGGTCTGGGCGTCGCGCAGCCAGCGCGCGTCGTTGTGGCCGCGCTCGGTGCTGCTGCGCAGCAGCTCCAGCGCGGCACCGGTGCCGGGGGAGGTGGCATAGGGTTGCACACGGTCCAGCGTGGCCAGGATGTGTTCCTTGAGCGGCAGGTGGGTGCCGCTGGCCGGGTCCACATAGACCGCTTCGAGACCGAAACGGCAGGCCTGGAAGCGGTTGTAGGTGTAGACGAGGTAGTCGTCCTCGTCGGGCTGGAACGGATCTTCCTTCATGAACCAGGCCGCCAGAGATTGCACATAGCCGGCCAGCGCCGCGGCGCGTTCGATCGACAGCGGGGTGTCGAAGACGCGGATCTCGATGGTGCCGTACTCGGGCTTGGGCCGGATGTCCCAGTAGAAGTCCTTCATGCTCTTCACGACGCCGGTGCGCGTCATCTTGTCGAAGTAGGCATTGAAGTCGTTCCAGTTCAGCACAAAGGGCGCACGGCCCGAGAGCGGGAAGGCGAACACCGAGTTCAGCCGAGCCGAGTCGAAGGCCGTGTCGTGTCCCTGAACAAAGGGAGAAGAGGCCGACAGCGCGATGAAGTGCGGGATGTAGCGCGACATGCGGTGCAGCATGAGCAGGGCGCTGTCAGCATCCGGGCATCCGATGTGCACGTGCTGGCCGAAGATGGTGAACTGCTTGGAAAGGTAGCCGTAGAGTTCGGACAGCTGCTTGAAGCGCGGCTTGTCGTAGATGCGGCGCTCATGCCATTGCTGGAAGGGGTGGGTGCCGCCGCCGACCACGGCGATGTTGAGCTTGTCGGCACACTGCACCAGCGCGTCGCGGATCAGGCCCAGTTGCTCGCGCACCTGGGCGGGCGAGTGGCAGACACCAGTGGAGATCTCGATCATGCTTGAGGTCATCTCGGGCACCACGCTGCCCGGGAGCTGGCGTTTGGCCATCAGACGCAGCATGTCGTCGGCATAGGGCGCGAGGTCGTAGTCGTGCGTGTTGACGAGCTGTAGCTCGAGCTCCACACCCAGGGTGAGCGCCTCGGAATGGCTGAAAGGTTCAAGCGGCATCGGTCTGATCTCCCTCGACTTTGATACGGCGGGTGGCGGGCGTACGGCCGGCTTCGCCAGCGCGCTGCAGGGCCAGCACGGTCATGAGTGCGCCCAGCACTTCCATCAGCAGGATCAGCGGCAGGGCGATGGCGGCGGCCGGAACGCCGATGGTCGGCGCGAACTCCGCGAACTGCGAGACCAGCAGCAGGGCCACGGCGGACATGGGCCACAGCGCTCCAGCGGTCCACAGGGCTTGCCGCGGACTGGCGCCGCTGCCGATGCCACCCAGGCCGATGGCCGCGAGCTTGGCCAGCGCGCGGGCCAGCACCAGGGCCGCGATCAGGCTCCAGGCCTGCCAGTTCCAGGGGGCCTGTGCGGCGACCATGGACACCAGCACGAACATCAGGATGGTCAGGATGGCCGAGGCCGTACCGAACTGGCGCGGCCAGGACCAGGGACGTGGATGCAGGGTCTTGAGCAGGATGCCCGCCAGCAGGGCGGCCAGCGGCGCCGAGCCGCCGAAGTGCGTGGCCAGCGCCGTGCCGGCAGCGATCAGCGCGAGCTGCAGCACGGCGGTGTTCTCGCTCGTCGGGCTCATGATCTGCAGCGCCTTGCGCAGCGCCAGGGCCAGCAGTGCACCCACGAGCACCGAGGCCACCACGAGCAGCAGCACGGGGTAGAAGGCGTCGGCCAGCCGCGCTTCCTCACGGCCCAGCAGACGCGCCATGACCCCGCCCAGGGCCAGCACGTAGAAGGTGTTGAGGGCGGCCAGGGTGATCACCCGGTCGGTGACCGGACCGCTGGCCCGGATGTCACTGGCCACGCGCATGAGCACCGCCGGCGAGGTGGCCACGAGCAGCAGGGCCAGCGGCATGTGCAGGGTCTCGTCCACACCGAAGAGCATCAGCACCCACCAGGCCAGCAGATAGGTCGCCACAGCCTCGCCCAGGCTCTGTGCGAGCAGCATGGGGTTGTGGCGGAACCAGCGCAGCGAAAGGCGGCCGCCGGCTTCGAAAAGCACGATGGACAGACCAAGCTCGACCATGAACTGGCCGATGCCGTCCAGTGGCCAGGTCGCGGCCGTGTAGCCCGAAAAACCTGCCAGGGCACCGACGACGGAGTAGCCCAGCACCTTGGGCAGTCCCAGATAACGCTGCAGCAGATGGCCCGCCGCGGCGGCCAGGGCCAGCAGCAGCGCCCACTGCACGGTGGGCAGGCCGGCCGAGGGCTTGATCCATTCGGACCAGTTGAGCATGAGATCGATCATCGCGTCTCCTTTTGTTATGCGAGAGCCCGGCACGGAAGCCGGGGTCTGTCGGCCCGGACAGGCCTGCGAGGCCGGGGCGGACAGAGGGCGTGTGAATGGTGGACCGATGCACCGGTCGATGCGTTTCGAGTATAGCCCGCAAGGCGCAGGCTGCACCTGCATCCCGGCAGTCTGTAGGGCCAGCTTGCACGACAATGGCGTCTGGAGGTAAAGCCTTGAATTCAACGACGTTCTGGATCCTGGGGGCGCTGGGCATGCTGCATCTCGTGCTGCTGCTCGCGTTGGTGCTGCGGCGCACGGACGCGCAGACGCGGCAGGGCAGCGAGCAACTGCGCACCGAGCTGCTCGCCGGGCACGAGCGCCTGGCGCGTGAGCTGCGTCAGGACATCGCTGAATCGGCGCGCGGAACGCGGCTGGAACTGGCGCAGAACCTGGCCACCTTCCAGCAGACACTGGTGCAACAGGCGGCCGAAGCCACGCGCACGCAGAACACCCAGATCGATGCCTTTGGCCAGCAGCTCGCGCTGTTGCAGAAGACCCTGTCGGACACCCTGGCCCAGCGGCTCGAGGCCCTGGGCGAATCGAACGCGCGGCGTATCGGCGAGATGCGCCAGACCCTTGATGCCCAGCTCGCGCAGCTGCAACAGACCAATGCCGCCAAGCTCGATGAGATGCGTGCCACGGTGGACGAGAAGCTGCAGGCCACGCTGCACACGCGGCTGGGGGAGAGCTTCAAGCAGGTGGCCGAACGCCTGGAGCAGGTGCACAAGGGCCTGGGCGAGATGCAGACGCTGGCGGCCGGCGTGGGCGACCTCAAGCACCTGCTGACCAACGTCAAGACGCGCGGCATGTTTGGCGAGGCCCAGCTCGCGGCGCTGCTGGAGCAGGTCTTCGTGCCCGACCAGTACGCGGCTCAGGTGGCCACACGCCCGAACAGCAAGAACGTGGTGGACTTTGCCATCCGCCTGCCCGGCAAGGCCGACGATGGCACGCCCCTGTGGTTGCCCATCGACGCGAAGTTTCCCAACGAGGACTACGAACGCCTGCTCGATGCGCAGCAGCGGGCCGATGCCCTGGCCGCCGAAGCCGCGGCCAAGGCGCTGGAAGCCCGCATCCGGTTGGAGGCGAAATCCATCGCCGAGAAATACGTGGAGCCGCCCTACACCACGGACTTCGCCATCCTTTTCCTGCCCACGGAGGGCCTGTATGCCGAGGTGCTGCGCCGCCCCGGGCTCATGGAGGCGCTGCAGCGCGAGCACCGCGTCACGCTGGCCGGGCCCACGACGTTGCTCGCCATGCTCAGCTCGCTGCAGATGGGCTTTCGCACGCTGGCACTCGAGAAGCGGTCCAGCGAGGTCTGGCAGGTGCTGGGCGCGGTCAAGACCGAGTTCGGCAAGTTCGGTGACGTGCTGGCCAAGGTCAAGTCCCAGACCGAGACGGTGCTCAACACGCTGAGCAGTGCCGAGGTGCGCAGCCGCGCCATGGGCCGCGCGCTGCGTCAGGTTGAGGCCCTGCCCGAGGCTCAGGCCCAGACCCTGCTGCCGCTGGACAAAGAGGCCGACGAAGGGTGAGCCCCGCGGACACCGCTGCCCCGCATCATCAGCTGCCGCGCCTGATTGGCGGGCACATCTGCCTGCATGCCTGCATGGCCGGCCTGCGCATGGCGGCACCGCTGCTGGCACTGACCCAGGGCTACAGCGCCCTGGCCGTGGGCCTGCTCATGGCCCTGTTCGCGTTGACCCAGGTCTTTCTCGCGTTGCCCGCCGGCCGCTACGCGGATCGCCATGGCCTGCGGCGCCCGATCGCCCTGAGCGTGATCGCGGCCAGCGGTGGCACGGCCCTGGCGGTCGCGTTTCCCGTCTTTCCTGTGCTCTGTCTGGCCGCGCTGCTCAGCGGGGGCGCCACCGGTGCGGCTTCGATCACCTTGCAACGCCATGTCGGGCGCGCGGCGCGCGATGCGGCCGAGCTCCGGCAGGTTTTCAGCTGGCTGTCCATCGGGCCGGCCGCATCCAATTTTCTCGGCCCGCTGCTCGCAGGACTGCTGATCGACCACGCCGGGGTCTGGCTCGGTGGCGTGGCGGGCGATCTGAGCGGCTATCGCAGTGCCTTTCTGCTCATGGCCCTGCTGCCTCTGCTGACCTGGTGGCTGGTGCGGCACACGCCTGACCTGCCTTCGCAGACCTCCGGGGCCGAGCAGGGGCGCCGCCGCGCCTGGGACCTGCTGCGCGATCCCATGATGCGCCGCCTGCTGCTGGTCAACTGGTTCCTGTCCTCGTGCTGGGACGTGCACACCTTCGTGCTCCCGGTGCTGGGCCACGAGCGGGGTTACAGCGCGTCCACCATCGGCATGCTGCTGGGCTCCTTCGCCATTGCGGCCACGGTGGTCCGCCTGCTCATGCCCTGGCTGTCCCGGCGCTTGCGCGAGTGGGTGGTGATCAGCAGTGCGATGGTGGCCACGGCGCTGCTCTTCGGGCTCTACCCCCTGATGCCCAGTGCCCTGGCCATGGGCGTGTGCTCCGTTCTGCTGGGCCTGGTGCTGGGCTCGGTGCAGCCCATGATCATGAGCACCCTGCACCAGATCACGCCGGCCGATCGTCACGGCGAAGCCCTGGGCCTGCGCCTGATGTCGCTCAACGGCTCCAGCGTGCTCATGCCGCTGCTGTTCGGCAGCATTGGCACGGTGGTCGGCGTATCGATCGTGTTCTGGGTCGTCGGCGCTGCGGTAGGCCTGGGCAGCCGTACCGCCTGGACACTCAGGGCGCCGCCGGCCCATCCCCCAGCCGATAGAAGGACTGGATAGCTTCCCACGCGTCTTCCGGCGTGTCGACGAAGCTGAACAGCCCGATGTCCTCAGGTGAGATCACGCCCTCTTCGATCAGCAGATCAAAGTTGATCAACCGTTTCCAGAAGCTGCTGCCATGGAGCACCACGGGCACGGGCTCGGACTTGCCGGTCTGCACCAGGGTCAGGATCTCGAACAGCTCGTCCAGCGTGCCGAAGCCCCCCGGAAAGGCGACGAGGGCCTTGGCGCGCATCATGAAGTGCATCTTGCGCAGGGCGAAGTAGTGGAACTTGAAGCACAGGCTGGGCGAGATGTAGCGGTTCCCCGACTGCTCGTGCGGCAGGGCGATGTTCAGCCCCACGTTGAGCGCGCCGGCTTCGTGGGCGCCGCGGTTGGCGGCCTCCATGATGCCCGGGCCGCCGCCGGTGCAGATGTAGAGACGTTCGGCCTCGGGCAGCTGCGCGCTGTGCTGGGCCACCAGGTGGCCGAAGCGGCGTGCCTGTTCGTAATGCTGTGCGTTGCGCATGTCGCGCTCGGCCCCCGCCAGTGTTGCGGCGTCGCCATCCGCGCGAGCGGCGTCGAGCCGGCGCTGGGCCTCCTCGGTCGAGACGAAGCGCGCGCTGCCGAAGACGACGACGGTGTTGCTCACGCCCTGGGCCTGTTGTTCCAGGTCAGGCTTGAGCATCTCGAGCTGGAAGCGGATGCCGCGGGTTTCGCGGCGCAACAGGAATTCGGGATCGGCAAAAGCCAGGCGGTAGGCATCGGCCTGCAGCGGGATGCCGGCATCGGCATGGGCCTTGAGGTCGGCCCAGGCGTCGGCCAAGGTACGGGTGCTGAGATCGTGTGGGGTCTTCATGTGGGCTACTGGAGGGCTGCGGCGATGGCCGGGGCCATGCGCACCGCATTGCTGGGGTGGGCGATGCAGTCCGTGCTCCAGACCTGGCGGATGCCGGCGTCCCAGAGCAGGTGGCCGGCATCGCCGGCGAACAGGGCGTGGGTCACCGCCACGTCCACGCTGGCCGCACCGGCGGCCAGCAGGCCGCGCGCGGCCTGGGCCAGGGTGTGGCCGCTGCTGGCCATGTCATCGAGCAGCACCACCGGGCGGTGCCGCACATCGACATCGGGCAGGGCGATCTCGACATGGCGGTCGCCATACCGGACCTTGCGGCAGACGCCATGGTCCAAGCCGTGGCGTGCCGCCGCCTGGGCCACCCACTGGGCCGACTCCTCGTCGGGGCCGATGAGCAGCGCCTGCGGGCGGCGCTGGGCGATCAGGTCGGCCAGCAGGGGTGCGCCGCTGAGGACGACGGCGCGTGGCACGGGCACGGCCTCGTCCAGCGTCTGGATGCGGTGCAGGTGCGGATCTACAGTGATTACGGCATCGAAGAGATCGGCCAGGAAGGA
This sequence comes from Hylemonella sp., assembly GCA_046299695.1. Taxonomy (GTDB): domain Bacteria; phylum Pseudomonadota; class Gammaproteobacteria; order Burkholderiales; family Burkholderiaceae_C; genus Hylemonella. The sequence continues at coordinate 18,876 of JBKBHP010000003.1, read as the reverse complement.
GCCGACGATGCGCTGGCTCACAGCCTCGCCGGGGGCGAAGGCCATGTCCTGGCGCATATAGGCCAGGTAGGGCGCGATCAGCGTAAGCTGCGTCGCCCCCAGGGTGCGGGCGGTGCGGGCGGCCAGCAGCAGCTCCACGAGCTTCTCATTCGGCTGGTCCAGGGAGCGCAACACGGCGATACGCGGGGGCAGCTGCTCGGGCAGGCGCAGCTTGAGCTCGCCGTCGGGAAAGCGGTGGCGCGCGATGCAGACGGTGGGAATACCGACGGCGGTCGCGATGCGCGCGGCCTGTTCCGTTTCATCCTCGAAGTGCAGCAGGAGGGCGGGGCGCATGCTCAGAACTCCACGTAGGCGTGGGGCACGTCTTCGGCGCGGCCGATCTGGTAGCCACTGCTGCGCGCGCAGGCCTGGCGCGCAAACTCCAGGTCGGCCGGGTAGCTGGCATGCACGCGGTAGAGCACGTCGCCATCGCGCACCGCGTCACCCAGCTTGGCGCAGAGGTCGACGCCGGCCTCCCGTACTTTGGGCGCCCCCGCGAAGCGCGCGATGCGTGCCAGCTGCAGGTTGTCGATGCCGCTGACCACGCCGCTGCCATGCGCGTGGACTTCAAAGCTGAGCCGGCCGAGCTGCGGGTGGTGGTGATCGAAGGCACGCCGGCCCTGGCTGTCGATGATCTCTTTCATCTTCTGCAGGGCACGACCCGAATCGAGGATGTCGCGCGCGATGGCATAGCCGTCGCCACCTCGCACATCCGGGTCGGCCTCCAGCATGCGGCCCGCGAGGCGCAAGGCCTTCTGGCGCAGATCCATGGGGGCACGGGGGTCGTTTTCCAGCACGCGCATCACATCGCGCGCCTCCAGCACCGGGCCGATGCCCTGGCCTATCGGTTGACGACCGTCGGTGATGACCACATCGAGCGAGAGCTTCATGCGCCGCGCGACGTATTCAAAGAGCCGGCGCAGGCGCTGTGCCTCGGGCATGGAGCGTACCTTGGCCGTGGGGCCGATGGGGATGTCCAGCACCAGATGGCTCGAGCCGGCCGCGATCTTCTTTGACAGGATGGAGGCCACCATCTGGCCCGGTGCGTCCAGCGCCAGCGGCCGCTCGACCGAGATCAGCACGTCGTCAGCCGGGGAGAGCTGGGCCGTACCGCCCCAGGCCAGGCAGCCGCGGTGCTGCTGCACGATCTGCTGCAGGCGCTCGATGGGCAGTTCCACCTCGGCCAGCACCTCCATGGTGTCGGCGGTGCCGGCCGGCGAGGTGATGGCGCGCGACGAGGTCTTGGGGCAGAGCATGCCATGGGCGGCCACGATGGGGACGACCAGCATGGACGTGCGGTTGCCCGGAATGCCGCCGATGCAGTGCTTGTCCACCACCAGCGGTTCGCGCCAGTCCAGCCGGGCGCCGGCCTCGACCATGGCCTGGGTCAGGAACAGCACTTCTTCGCGGTCGAGTTCGTCGCGGTGGGTGGCGACGACAAAGGCCGTGAGTTCGATCTTCGAGTAATGGTGCGCGCTGATGTCGTGCACGATGGCGCGGAAGTCCTCCAGGCCCAGGCGCTCGCCGCCGAGCTTGCGATGCAGGGCGCCGATGGAGGCCGGAGGCTCGGCCTGGGCCACCGTGACGGTGTGCCCATCGGCCACGTCCAGCTGCGCAAAGGCGGCCTTGGACAGCCCCAGCTCGCCGCAGGCCACGATGCCTGCGTCGTCCACCACATTGAGGGTGGCCAGCACGCTGCGCCCGTTGCTGCGGACCTCGACCTTGGACAGGGCCTTGAAGCCCTCGGCCCGATAGACCTCGCAGTCCCGGTGCATGTAGGCCACGTTCTCGTGCCAGGTGTCGATCAGCACACGGCGCAGGGCGAGACGAGACGGCGGACTGCTGACGCCGGCCGTCTCGGCAGGGGGGCGGTTGTTATCGGCTGGGCTCATGTGGATAGCCTACACCGAATCGCCGGCCTCCAAAGCAAACAGGCTCCCGAAGGAGCCTGTGGGCCGGAGCGTGCCGGATCAGACGCGCTTGCGGTATTCGCCGGTGCGGGTGTCGATCTCGATCTTGTCGCCCTGGTCGACGAAGAGCGGCACGGCCACTTCGAAGCCGGTGGCGATCTTGGCCGGCTTGAGCACCTTGCCCGAGGTGTCGCCCTTGACGGCAGGTTCGGTCCAGGTGATCTCGCGCACGACGCTGGTGGGCAGTTCGACCGAGATGGCCTTGCCGTCGTAGAACACCACTTCAACGGGCATGCCGTCTTCCAGGTAGTTCAGGGCGTCGCCCATGTTCTCGGCTTCGACTTCGTACTGGTTGTACTCGGCGTCCATGCAGACGTACATGGGGTCGGCGAAGTAGGAGTAGGTGCACTCCTTCTTGTCCAGAATGATCTGGTCCATCTTGTCATCGGCCTTGAACACCACTTCGGTACCGAAGTTGGCGATCAGGCTCTTGAGCTTCATGCGCACGGTGGCGGCGTTGCGGCCCCCGCGGCTGTATTCGGTCTTGAGCACGACCATGGGGTCCTTGCCGTGCATGATCACGTTGCCGGCGCGAATTTCCTGAGCGATCTTCATAGTGTTTCCGTAGTGCTGATTCGGTTGACCGCTCAGACCCCCTGGCTCCCTGTGGGGCTGGTGTGTTCGTGCGGTGGTTGTCGGGAAGCCGACGGGCGGGCCGCTGCTTTCCGCAAAGCCTTGAATTTTATCGTTTTTTCAGGGCGATGGGCGCTCTCAGGGCGAGTCGGCGAATTCCAGCAGGCGGCTGAGCAGGTCGGGCTGGTCCAGCAGGCCTGCTCGGGCCTGGAGAACCGCGGCCCGCCAGACGGGCAGGTCGGGCCAGGCCAGCGGCGCGGCGTCCAGGCCGTTCCAGGTGCGGTGCCAGGCTTGCAGCGAGGTCGGGGCCTGCAACTGGCGTAGAAAAGCGTCCAGTTTGGCGTGGTGGGCCTGGTCATCCTGCGGATAGATCTGCCAGACGAAAGGCTGGCCGGACCAGAGTGCGCGCACCAGCGAGTCCTCACCGCGCACGAAATTGAGGTCGCAGGCCCAGAGCAGACCATCGTAGTCGTCCTGCGTCAGGTGCGGCAGGTAGTGCACCTCCAGCCCGGCGGGCACGGCGCAGGCCTGGACGGCGGCCGTGGCACGTCCCGCAGTGACCAGCAGGCGGGCGTTTTGCACGGCCAGCTGTGTCAGCACATCGGGCAGGGCAGCGGGCTCGTAGCAGAACAGCGAGACCAGGGGCCGCTCAGGGCGGCGGGGGATCCTGTGCGCGACCAGCCAGGCGTCGCGGTCAAAGCCGGCCCGCTGCGTCATCAGCCCAGGTTCGCGCAGCAGACCGCCGGTGGCCGAGGTGAAGCCCGGGTAGAAAAAACGCTTGCTCAGGCCGCGCCCCGGGCCTTGCATGACCGGAGAGGGCAGGCCGTGGCTGCGCTCCACATAGCTTTCGGCCGAGAGGTATTCGAGGTTGATCCAGCGCGCCGGCTGATCATCGGCAGCGCGCCAGTCCACATAGCGCTGGACGAATTCCGGTGGCAGCTCGCAACCGAAAGCCTCCACCAGCACCTGGCCTGGGGGCAAGCCCTGCAGGTCCAGGGGCAGGGTCCAGGGGCGCACTTCCACGCCCGCACAGCCTTGCGGCGCCATCCAGCGCAGGGCGCTGGCATCGTCGACCCAGAGACGCACGATCTGGCCGCGTGCGGCGAGCTGGCGCGCCAGACGCCAGCACACACCGATGTCGCCGTAGTTGTCGATGACCCTGCAGAAAATGTCCCAGCGGCGGGAAGAAACCATACCGGGATTGTCCACAATACGGCTCATGCAGAACGAAGAAGTCGAAGGCCAGGACGATGCGACCGCGGGCTCGCACAGCGTGGAGCTGCTGGCCCAGGTGGCCGCCCTGCCTGGCCTGCCGGGGGTGTACCGCTATTTCGATGCCGAGGGCGGCCTGCTCTACGTGGGCAAGGCGCGCAACCTCAAGAAGCGCGTCTCGAGCTATTTCCAGAAGAGCCACGACGGCACGCGCATCGGCCACATGGTGGGCAAGATCGTGCGGCTGGAGACGACGGTGGTGCGCTCCGAGGCGGAGGCCCTGCTGCTGGAAAACAACCTCATCAAGACCCAGCACCCGCGCTACAACATCCTGTTCCGAGACGACAAGAGCTATCCGTATCTGAAGATCACGGTCGCCCAGTCGACCGACGCCAGGGCCGCCGGCGCATGGCCGCGCGTTGCCTATTACCGTGGCGCCGTTGAAAAGAAGCACCACTACTTCGGGCCCTACCCGAGCGCCTGGGCGGTCAAGGAGGGCATTCTGCTTCTGCAGAAGGTCTTCCGTCTGCGTACCTGCGAGGACACGGTGTTCTCCAATCGCACGCGGCCCTGTCTGCTGTACCAGATCAAGCGCTGCTCAGGCCCCTGTGTGGGTCTGGTGACCGCCGAGGCCTATGCCCAGGACCTGGCCCATGCCGAGGCCTTTCTGCGTGGCGAGACCCAGCAGGTCCTGCAGCAGCTCGAAGGCCGGATGATGCAGCACTCGGAGAGCCTCGAGTTCGAGCAGGCCGCCGAGCTGCGTGATCAGATCTCGGCGCTCTCCAACGTGCTGCATCAGCAGGCGGTGGAGAGCACGGACGACCGCGACGTGGACATCCTGGCCGTGCAGGTGCAGGGGGGGCGGGCCTGCGTCAACCTGGCCATGGTGCGCGGTGGCCGTCACCTGGGTGACCGGGCTTACTTCCCCACCCACGTCGACGATGCCGCGGCGTTGCAGCTCAGCGAAGACGAAGGCAGCGCGCCCGTACCGGTGGAGGTGCAGGTGCTCGAGGCCTTCATCGCGCAGCACTACGTGGAGGTGCCGGCCGTGCCCACGCTGATCACCAGCGTGCCGGTGAGCAAGCGCCTCATCGAGGCCCTGTCCGAGCAGACCGGCGTGAGGATCCGCGCCGTGCACCAGCCGCGCGAGCAGCGACGCATCTGGCTGGAGATGGCGCAGACCAATGCCGGCCTGCAGCTCGCACGTCTGCTGGCCGAGGAGGGCTCGCAACAGGCCCGTACGCGCGCGCTGGCCGAAGCGCTGGCCTTGCCGCAGGACCGGCTCGACGAGCTGCGCATCGAATGCTTCGACATCTCGCACACCGCCGGCGAGTCCACGCAGGCGTCCTGCGTGGTCTTCCATCACCACAAGATGCAGAACAGCGAGTACCGGCGCTACAAGATCGACGGCATCACGCCGGGCGACGATTACGCCGCCATGCGACAGGTGCTCACGCGCCGCTATGCGCGTCTGGCCCAGGCCCTGCGGGAAGGCGGCGAAGGCGAGGGTGGGATGGCCACCGAGGGCACGGACCGCCTGCCGGATCTGGTGCTGGTCGATGGCGGCAAGGGCCAGGTGGCCATGGCACGCGAGGTCTTCGAGCAGCTCGGCCTGGACCTGGCGCTCATCGTTGGCGTCGAGAAAGGCGAGGGCCGCAAGGTCGGCCTGGAGGAGCTGGTCTTCGCCGACGGTCGTGAGAAGGTCTATCTGGGCAAGGACTCGGCCGCGCTGATGCTGGTGGCGCAGATCCGCGATGAGGCGCACCGTTTTGCCATCACCGGCATGCGCGCGGCGCGTGCCAAGGTGCGCACGGGTGGCAGCAAGCTCGAAGACATCCCGGGCATCGGCCCCAAGCGACGTGCGCGCCTCCTGCAACGCTTTGGCGGCGTGCGGGGCGTGGCCGCGGCCAGTGTGGAGGACCTGGCCTCGGTCGATGGTGTGTCGCACGAGCTGGCCGAGGCCATCTACCGCGCGTTGCACTGAAGCGGCCCGCTGGCCATGCCACAATGCGGCCCATGTTCTTCACCATCCCCACCCTCATGACCTGGACGCGCATCGTCGCGATCCCGCTCATCGTCGGGGTGTTCTACCTGCCGCTCGAACCCACCACCCGCAACCTGATCGCCACCGTGATGTTCGTGCTGTTTGCACTCACGGACTGGCTCGACGGCTACCTCGCGCGCAAGCTCAACCAGGTCTCCTCGTTCGGCGCCTTCCTCGATCCGGTGGCCGACAAGTTTCTGGTCTGCGCCAGCCTGCTGGTGCTGGTGCACCTGGATCGCATCGACGTCTTCGTGGCCCTGATCATCATCGGCCGCGAGATCGCGATTTCGGCCCTGCGCGAGTGGATGGCACAGATCGGCGCGAGCCGCAGCGTGGCCGTGCACATGCTCGGCAAGGTCAAGACCACGGTGCAGATGGTGGCCATTCCCTTCCTGCTCTATCACGACCATCTCTTCGGCCTGATCGACACCCATCTATGGGGCACCGGCCTGATCTGGATCTCTGCCGTGCTGACGGTCTGGTCAATGGTGTACTACCTGCAGAAGGCCCTGCCGGAAATCCGTGCCCGCGTGAAATGAGCCGGGTTCGCTCATGAGTCCACGCGGCGACAGCCAGGCCTTGCTGCGGGCCATGCCTCTGGTCTTCGTGCTGATCTGGAGCACGGGCTTCATCGTGGCGCGCTACGGCATGCCGCATGCCCCGCCCCTGTCCTTTCTGGCCTGGCGCTATGTGCTCTCCATCCTCTGCTTTCTGCCCTGGATTGTGCTGGCACGAGTGGCCTGGCCGGCCACGCGCGCACAGTGGCTGCACCTGGGCGTGACCGGGGTGCTGATGCATGCAGGCTACCTGGGTGGCGTGTGGGCGGCCGTGAAGGCCGGCATGGGCTCGGGCCTGGTGGCCCTGGTGGTCGGCCTGCAGCCGGTGCTCACGGCCATCTGGCTCTCGTCTCGCGGTTCCTCGGTGACACGGCGGCAGTGGCTGGGCCTGGCGCTAGGTTTTGCGGGGCTGACCCTGGTGGTGGCACGCAAGTTCGGGACCGGAGGTGAGGCCACGGCCTTCAACATGGGGCTGGCCGTGCTGGCGCTGATGAGCATCACCATCGGCACCCTGTACCAGAAACACTTTGTTGCGCCTTGCGATGTGCGCAGCGCCAATGCCGTCCAATTGCTGGCGGCGCTCGTGGTGACCTTGCCGCTGGCACTGTTCGAGACCGAGGCCGTGCGCTGGGTCGATGCGCAGGGCGCCATCAACTGGCAGCTCGCGGGTGCCATGGCCTGGTCGGTTCTGGGGCTCACACTGGGCGGCAGCTCCCTGCTGTACCTGCTGATCCAGCGTGGTGCGGCCACCAGTGTCACCAGCCTGCTCTATCTGGTGCCGCCAACCACCGCGCTCATGGCCTGGGTGCTCTTCGCCGAGCCAGTCACGCTGACGACGCTCGCGGGCACCGCGCTGACCGCTCTCGGGGTGAGTCTGGTGGTGCGCGCCGCACGCTGAGCGGCGCCTTAACCCATTTTGGCGCGCACGTGAAGTCGGGATGCCGTGTATGAATATTTTTTGTGTTCTGGCGCACGTGTTTGCGTGTGAAATGCGTCTAGAATTCGCCCCCACGCTGTTGTAATGCCGCATGGCTTGTTGACACGGCTGTAGTCCGTGGCTCTAATTCCATGCAGCCGTGCAAGCGGCCGGCCTAGCCAACCGCATCCGGTCAGCCCGCCGGAGCGGAGAGCCAGAATTATTCAAGAGACAAACTGATTAACGTCGTTTCCATTACAAGGGGATCTTTGTGAACAAGACTGAACTGATCGAACACATTGCCAAGCACGCCGACATCTCCAAGGCGGCTGCCACGCGTGCTCTCGAGTCCACCATTGGCGCCGTCAAGACCACGTTGAAAAAAGGCGGCTCGGTGTCTCTGGTGGGTTTCGGCACCTTTGCCGTGGGCAAGCGTGCTGCCCGCACCGGTCGCAATCCCCGCACCGGCGCTGCGATTAAAATCAAGGCCGCCAAGGTGCCGAAGTTCCGTCCGGGCAAGGCCCTGAAGGATGCACTGAACTGACCTGTTCCGGTGGGGTGCTTAGCTCAGCTGGTAGAGCGGCGCCCTTACAAGGCGTAGGTCGGCGGTTCGATCCCGTCAGCACCCACCACCCAGGCAAAGGCGAACGGCGAGTTCGCCTTTTTTATTTTTTCGTTGGAGATCGCGCCCATGTTTGAACACGTACGCAGGCATACCAAGATCCTCATGGTCGTTCTGTTCCTGCTGATCATTCCGTCCTTTGTGCTGGTCGGCATTGACGGCTACAGCCGCATGAATGAGCGAGAGCGTACCGTCGCGCGCGTTGGCAAGGTCGAGATCACCAACGGCGAGTGGGAGGCCGCGCACCGCGAGGAGGTCGAACGCGTACGCCAGCTCATGCCCACCATCGATGCCAAGCTGCTGGACTCCGAGGCCGTGCGCTACGCCACCCTGGAGCGCCTGGTGCGCGAACGCGTGCTGCAGCAGGCTGCGCAGCAAGCCCGCCTGGGCGCCAGCGACGTCCGCCTGGCGCGCGAACTGCAGTCCATCCCCGCCATCGCCCAGCTGCGCCGCGCCGACGGCAGCCTCGACATGGAGCGCTACCGTGACCTGCTGGGTCGCCAGGGCATGAGCCCGGAGATGTTCGAGGCCCGCATGCGCGCCGATCTGGCCGCGCGCCAGGTGCAGGCCGGTGTGGCGCAGACCGCCTTCATCGCTGGCGTGCCGGCGGATCTGGCCCTGGGTGCCTGGTTTGAGCGCCGCGAGGTGCAACTGGCCCGTTTCGCCACCGCCGACTACGCCGCTCGCGTCCAGCCGACCGACGCCGAACTGGAGGCCTTCTACCAGGCCAACCAGAGCCTGTTCCAGGCACCCGAGCAGGCCCGTATCGAATACATCGTGCTGGACATCGACGCCGTGCGCAAGACCATCCGTCTCAACGAGCAGGACGTGCGCAGCTACTACGAGCAGAACGCCGCGCGGCTGAGCGGTCCCGAGGAACGCCGTGCCAGCCACATCCTGATCGCGGTGGCCAAGGACGCGCCGGCCGACGAGCGCCAGCAGGCCCGCGCCAAGGCCGAGGGGCTGCTGGTCCAGGCGCGCAAGGCACCAGACAGTTTCGCGCAGCTGGCGAAGAAGCATTCGCAGGACCCCGGCTCGGCTTCCAATGGCGGCGACCTCGACTACTTCGGCCGTGGCGCCATGGTCAAACCCTTCGAGGATGTGGCCTTCGCACTCAAGAAGGGTGAGATCAGCGGCGTGGTCGAGTCCGACTTCGGCTTCCACATCATCCGCGTCACCGACATCAAGGCTCCCAAGCCCAAGAGCTTTGCTGAGCTGCGCGCCAGCCTGGAAGAGGATCTGAAGAACCAGCAGGCCCGTGCCAAGTACGCCGAAGCCGCCGAGATCTTCACCAACGGTGTCTATGAACAATCCGACAGCCTCAAGCCCGTGGCCGAGCGGCTGGGGCTGACGATCCAGACCGCCAGCGGCCTGCTGCGCGAGCCGGCGCCGGGCGCCCGTGGCGTGCTGGCCAGCGCCAAGCTGCTGGAGGCGGTGTTCAGTCCTGACGCGGTGAGCAACAAGCGCAACACCGAGGCGGTGGAGATTGCCCCCAGCCAGCTGGCGGCGGCGCGCATCGTCGAACATGCCCCCGCGCGCACTCTGCCGCTGGCCGAGGTGCGTGCCACCGTGCGCGAGCGCGTCGTGCAGGCCCGTGCCGCGGAACTCGCGCGCCAGGAGGGGCAGCAGAAGCTGGCTGCCTGGAAGGCCGAACCCGCCAGTGCCAGGCTGTCCGCAGCCCAGGTGATCTCGCGCGACCAATCCCAGAACCTGCCGCAGGCCGTGCTGGACGCCGTGCTGCGCGCCGACAGCGCCCAGCTGCCCCAGTGGGTGGGCGTGGACCTGGGGCCCCAGGGCTACACCATCGCCCGCGTCAACAAGCGCATCGAGCGTGCAGCCCCCGCGGCTGACGCGCAACGCCAGGAACGCGCCCAGTACGCACAGTGGTGGATGCAGGCCGAGGGCCAAGCCTATTACCGCCTGTTGCAGGACCGGCTCAAGACCCAGATCAAGGTGCCGCGTCCAGCCGGCGGGGTCCCCGGCAACGGATCCTGAGGCGATTCGGGCTATAATCTCGGGCTCGCGGTGGCTGTAGCTCAGTTGGTAGAGTCCAGGATTGTGATTCCTGTTGTCGTGGGTTCGAGTCCCATCAGCCACCCCACGTGATTCCAGAAGCGGTGCTATTTAAAAGGTAGCACCGCTTTTTTCATTCCCGCAGTTCAAAGACAGGCAGCGATATGAACATCCCTTTCAACAACCACGGTCCCATGGTGCTGGTCGGCGGGATCAATGTGCTGGAGTCGCAGGATCTGGCCCTGCGCACCTGCGCCGAGTACGTGCGCGTGACGCGCAAGCTGGGCATGCCCTATGTTTTCAAGGCCAGCTTTGACAAGGCCAACCGCTCCTCTATCCACTCCTATCGCGGCCCGGGCCTGGAGGAGGGCCTGCGCATGTTCGAGGCGGTGAAGAAGGAGTTTGGCGTGCCCGTGCTGACCGATGTGCATGAGCCCTGGCAGGCCGCCCCCGTGGCCGAGGTGGTGGACGTTCTGCAGTTGCCAGCCTTCCTGGCGCGCCAGACCGATCTGGTGGTGGCCCTGGCCCAGACGGGCCGGCACATCAACATCAAGAAGCCGCAGTTCCTGAGTCCTTCACAGATGAGCCACATCGTCGAGAAGTTCAAAGAAGCCGGCAACGACAAGCTCATCCTTTGCGACCGTGGCACCAGCTTCGGCTACGACAACCTCGTGGTCGACATGCTGGGCTTTGGCGTGATGAAGAAGGTCACGAACGACCTGCCCATCCTCTTCGACGTCACGCATGCGCTGCAACAGCGCGACCCGGGTGGCGCGGCCTCGGGGGGGCGGCGTCAGCAGGTGGTGGATCTGGCGCGCGCTGGCATGGCCGTGGGCCTGGCGGGCCTGTTCCTGGAGGCGCACCCCGACCCGGACCAGGCCAAGTGCGACGGTCCCAGCGCCCTGCCGCTGGACAAGCTGGAGCCCTTCCTCACGCAGATCAAGGCGGTCGACGATCTGGTGAAGTCCTTCCCGCCGCTGGTGATCCACTAAGCGACTGATCCATCCTCTCGCGGCGTCAGCATGCGCCGCACCAGCACGGCGGCGAGCAGCAGCAGCAAGGCCCCTGCCCCAGCCATGGCATGCAGGGCGTCGGTGAAGGCGTGGCGTGCAGCCACACGCAGTACCTCGCCCAAGGCCTCAGGCAGCGCGGCAGCGGTGCTCAGCGCGCCGCCCAGGGTGGCACCGGCCGCCAAGGCACTGTCGGCTGGCATCTCGGCGGGCAGCGCGGCCAGCAGGCGTTCGCGATACAACAGGGTGCCCAGGCTGCCGAAGATGGCGATGCCGCAGGCCCCGCTGAACTCGGAGGCGGTCTCGGCCATGGCGGAAGCCGCACCCGCACGCTCGGGAGGGGCCGAGGTGACCACGATTTCCGTGCCGATGGTGAAGACCGGTGCCAGCCCCAGGCTCATGATGATGGTGGCGACGATGAGGACGGGCAGCGTGGCGCGCTCATGGTTCGTCAACAGCAGCAGGGCGAAGCCGATCGCCGACATGAGCAGGGCGCCGGCCAGCAGGCGGTGCGCAGGCCAGCGCTGGGCGAGCCGTGGCGCCAGCAGTGATCCGACGACAAAACTCAGGGCCCAGGGCACGGTGGCCAGACCGGCGGCCAGCGGGCTCAGACCCAGCACGCCCTGCAGATACTGCGTGATGAAGATGTAGACCCCGAACATGGCCAGGCAGGACAGGGCGTAAGTGGTCAGCGCGGCCGAGAAAGCCGCGCGACGGAACAGGCTGAGGTCCAGCAGCGGGTAGGCCAGTCGGCCCTGACGTCGCACAAAGAGCAGGCCCACGCCCAGACCGATGGCCAGGGCAGCGAAAGCCGCAGCCGTGGCGCCGTTTTCCGCCAGCTGCTTGAGGCCCCAGATCAACGGCAGCACCGTACCCAGGGACAGTCCCACGCTCGGCAGGTCCAGCTGGCCGGCCTGCGGGTCGCGGTACTCGGGCAGCAGGGACGGGCCCAGCAGCAGCAGGAGCAGCATCACGGGCACGGCAGCCAGGAAGACCGAGCCCCAATGGAACCACTGCAGCAGGACGCCGCCAGCCAGTGGCCCGATGGCGCTGCCGACGGAGAAGGCCGTGATCCAGATGCCGATGGCGAACTGGCGCTGGCGCTCATCGTGGAACATGTTGCGGATCAGCGAGAGTGTGGACGGCGCCAGTGTGGCGCCGGCCACGCCCAGCAGGGCGCGCAAGGCGATCAGGGCTTCGGCGCTGTGCGCGAACGCCGCCAGGGTGCTGGCCGCCGCAAAGGCCGCCGCACCGATCAGCAGCAGGCGCCGGCGACCGATCCGGTCGCCCAGCGTGCCCATGGTGATCAGGAAGCCCGCCACGAGGAAGCCGTAGATGTCGATCATCCACAGCAGCTGCGAGGGCGTGGGCTGCAGATCGGCGCTGATGGCCGGGAGCGCCAGGTTGAGCACCGTGAGGTCCATGGCATAGACCGCACAGGGCAGGGCGATCAGGGCCAGGCCGATCCATTCACGCCGGCCGGCGAGGGCCGGGGCGGTATCAGCAGGGAGGGTGGTTACAGAATGCATGCGGGTCTCCGTACGTGTGATCTTGCTCAAGCACGACGAACGAAGCCCGGCATTCTAGACAGCCGGTAAGAGGTTTTCTGTCGGGCGGTTAATTCACGAGCACCAGCTTGCCCTTCACATCGCGCGCGCCCATGCGCGCGTAGGCGGCCTTGAGCTCAGTCATGGGCAGCACGCTGTCGAGCACGGGCTTGATCTTGCCTTGTGCGTACCACTGGGCCAGCGCGCCCATCATGGCGGCATTGGCCTGCGGCTCGCGCTTGGCGAAGTCGCCCCAGAACACGCCCACGATGGATGCGCCCTTGAGCAGGGGCAGGTTGAAAGGCAGGGCCGGGATGGGGCCGGCCGCGAAGCCGATGACCAGGTAGCGGCCGCGCCAGGCGATGGAACGCAGAGCCGGCTCTGCCAGCTCGTCGCCCACGGGGTCGTAGATCACATCCGGGCCCTTGCCGCCGGTCAGGGCTTTGAGCCGCTCGCGCAGATCCTGCGTGCTGTAGTTGATCACGGCGTCGGCGCCGATCTTCGTGCACAGCGCGCACTTGTCGTCGCTGGAGGCGGCCGCGATCACGCGCGCGCCCTGGGCCTTGGCGATCTGGATGGCCGCCGTGCCCACGCCGCCGGCCGCGCCCAACACCAGCACAGTCTCGCCGGCCCGGAGCTGGCCGCGGTCGATCAGCGCGTGGTGCGAGGTGGCGTAGGTCATGATGAATGCGGCCGCGTCCTCAAAGGGAAAACCCGGTGGCAGCGGCAGGCACAACGCGGCCGGTGCCAGTGTGTGGGTGCCGAAGCCGCCCGTGCCCGACAGGCAGGCCACGGGCTGGCCGGTCTTGAGGTTCGTCACGCCTTCGCCCACGGCCTGCACCACACCCGCGTATTCGGCGCCCGGCACGAAGGGCAGGGGGGGCTTGATCTGGTACTTGTTCTGAACGATCAGCAGATCGGGGAAGTTCAGGCTGGCCGCCTTGATCTCGATGAGCACCTGCCCGGGGCCGGGTTGCGGGGTGGGCAGTTCCTTCCATTCCAGGGCGTCGACCCCGGTGGGGTCGGTGCAGAGCCATGCGTGCATCGTGTGTCTCCTCGTTCGGTGCTGAAGCGCGTCGGGCATGATACGTGCATCAAGGTACGCCGTCTTGTCCCTCGCGTGACGCAGATGCAGGCGGTCGCACCGGCCACCTACAATGGCGCGTGACCCTGCAACCATGAAAATCCTGATCTCCAACGACGACGGCTACCAGGCCCCGGGCATCGTGGCGCTCTACGAGGCGCTCAAGGATGTGGCCGAGGTGGAGGTGGTGGCCCCCGAGCACAACAACAGTGCCAAATCGAATGCGCTGACCCTGCACTCCCCGCTCTATGCGCATCGCGCGGCCAATGGCTTTCGCTACGTCAACGGCACGCCGGCCGACTGCGTGCACATCGCGCTGACCGGCCTGCTGGGCTACCGGCCCGACCTGGTGGTCTCGGGGATCAACAACGGCGCCAACATGGGCGACGACACCATCTATTCCGGTACGGTGGGCGCGGCCATGGAGGGTTACCTCTTCGGCATCCCCGCCATCGCTTTCTCGCAGACGGAGAAGGGCTGGAAGCACCTGGATGCCGCCGCCACCCGCGCGCGCGAGCTGGTGCAGCAGATGCTGGTGCACAACATGGTGGGTACGCAGCCCTGGCTGCTCAACGTCAACATTCCCTGCCTGCCGCTGCACGAACTCAAGCCCGCCAAGGTGTGTCGCCTCGGGCGGCGTCACGCGGCCGAGCCGGTGATCACCCAGACCAGCCCGCGCGGCGAGACCATGTACTGGATCGGTGCGGCCGGGCCGGTGCTCGACGAGAGTGAGGGCACGGACTTCCATGCCACGGCACAAGGTCATGTGTCGGTCACGCCGCTCAAGGTGGACCTGGCCGATCACGACAAGCTGGGCTACTGGGCCCAGTCGATCGGGCAGCTAGTTGCAAAGGCTGTCGCATGAATGTGCACCGGGTCGCTCGGCAGACGGCTCCCGCCGCGCAGCGAGACCCGGAGCCGATGCCATGAGCACACGTCAGCGTCCCGGTTTCCCGGCGCGACTGGACCGTCCGGCCGATGCCACGGCCCGTGCGCGGGCCACGCCGGCACCGGTGGCGCGCAGCGCCCCCGCACCCGTGCGCGACGCAGCGGCCCTGCGGGTGCCGCAGGCGCCGTCCATCCCCCAGGGCCTGGGCCTGGATTCACAGACGGTGCGGATGGCCATGGTGCACAAGCTGGCCGCACAGGGCATCCGCGATGCGCGCGTGCTCGATGCCATGGGCCGGGTGGAGCGGCACCGTTTCGTCGACACGGCGCTTGCGCCCCAGGCCTACGAGGACACCAGCCTGCCCATCGGCCTGGGCCAGACCATCTCCAAGCCCAATGTGGTGGCGCGCATGATCGAGCTGCTGCTGGCCTGTCCGGGGCTGGCCGCGGGCGAGCGCATGGGCCGCGTGCTCGAGATCGGGACCGGTTGTGGCTATCAGGCCGCGGTGCTGAGCCTGGTGGCCAAGGAGGTCTACAGCATCGAGCGCCTGCGTGGCCTGCACGAGAAGGCGCGCGCCAATCTGCGCCACTTCCGCCTGCCCAATGTGCATCTGCTGTTTGGCGACGGTATGGTGGGCTATCCCCGGGGCGCCCCTTACGCGGGCATCATCGCCGCCGCCGGCGGCGAGGCCGTGCCCTCGGCCTGGATCGATCAGCTCGCCGTGGGCGGGCGTCTGGTGGCGCCCGTGGCCCGTGCGTCCGGTGGCGCACAGGCGCTGCTGGTGCTCGACAAAACCCCTACAGGTGTGCAGCACAGTTTGCTTGAGGCGGTGCACTTTGTCCCTCTAAAATCGGGCATCGGATGAAGGAGAGTTCCCCAATGACGGATACGACGCGACGATCTGGCCGGGTGGTCCTGATGCTGACGGCCACGCTGCTGCTGGCTGCGTGCGGCACGGGCCCCAGCACGGCGCCCGTCGAGGACCGGCGCGCGCCGGTGGCCCGTCCCGTGCTGGACCCCAACACCACCGCGGTCAAGCAGCCCCCCGGTTTCGAGAACGCCGGCAAGCCAGGCTACTACACCGTGAAGCCCGGCGAGACGCTGATCCGCATCGGATTGGAGACCGGGCAGAACTGGAAAGACATCGCGGCCTGGAACAACCTGGAGCAGCCCAATCAGATCAGCGTGGGCCAGGTCCTGCGGGTGCTGCCGCCCACGGCCACGCTGGCCGCGGCCGCTGCGGCCCCCGACAGTGGCGGTGTGGTTACGCGCCCGGTCGGTAGCGGCAGCATCGCCTCGACGCAGGTGCAGCCGGGCCAGGCCTCGGCACCGGCGGCGCGTCCGGCTGAGCCTGCCGCAACGGCGGCGACGGCAGCGAACGAGTCCGGCCTGAGCTGGATCTGGCCCGTGCCCGGCCCGGTGATCGCCGGCTTTGACGAGGTCAAGAACAAGGGCCTGGACCTGGGCGGCACGGCCGGCGAGCCGGTGCTGGCCGCCGCCGACGGCCGTGTGGTCTATGTGGGCGCCGGCCTGCGCGGTTACGGCAACCTCATCATCCTCAAGCACAACAACGTCTACCTGACGGCCTACGCCCACAACAAGACCTTGCTGGTCAAAGAAGACCAGGCCGTGCGCAAGGGCCAGAAGATCGCCGAGATGGGCAACAGCGACGCCGATCGCGTCAAGCTGCACTTCGAGGTGCGCCGCCAGGGCAAGCCGGTCGACCCGACCAAGTACCTGCCGCCGCGCTAGAGCGGACCAGATGCTGTGAGGAAACGCCATGCCCCGACGTACTCCCCACGGCCCGCCTGCTGCGCGTCCTGAACCCAGAGTTCTCGACGACGGGGCCCCGGCGCCCCCGGCGTCCGATGCCGAGATCCCGGCCACCGCGACGGCCGAGTTCGCCGGCGAATCGGGCGATGCGTTGACCGCCTACCTGCGTCAGGTCCGCCGCACCGAACTCTTCACCCCTGAGCAGGAGTACGCGACCGCCGTGCGTGCGCGGGCAGGCGACTTCGCAGCGCGGCAGAGCATGATCGAGCACAACCTGCGCCTGGTCGTCAGCATCGCCAAGCTCTACCTGGGCCGCGGCGTGCCGCTGTCCGACCTGATCGAGGAGGGCAACCTCGGCCTCATGCACGCGATCGAGAAGTTCGAGCCCGAGCGCGGTTTCCGTTTCTCCACCTACGCCACCTGGTGGATACGTCAGGCGGTCGAGCGCGCGCTGCAGCAGCAGGGCCGGGTGATCCGGCTGCCGGTCAACGTGGTACGAGAGCTGCAGCAGGTGCTGCGGGCCCGTCGCCAGCTGGAGAACGACGCACACTTCACGGCCCGACGCCCGGATGGCGTGCGCGTGGAGGACGTGGCGGATTTCCTGGGCCGCGACATCCACGAGGTGGCCGAGCTGCTGGCCCTGGCCGAGACGCCGCGCTCGCTGGATGCGACCGTCGAGCGCGCCGATGGCGAGCAGACCCTGGGCGAAACCGTCGTCGACGAGTTCGCGCTGGACCCCAGCGGCGTGACCCAGACCCACGAGGTCGAGCGCCTGCTCGAAGACTGGTTGCTCAGCCTCTCGGCGCGCGAGCGCGAGGTGCTTGAAGGCCGCTACGGTCTGCACGACCGCGAGCCCGAGACCCTGGACGTGCTGAGCCAGCGCCTGGGCCTGACGCGGGAGCGCGTGCGTCAGGTGCAGAACGAGGCGCTGTTCAAGCTCAAGCGCCACCTCGCGCGTCGCGGCATCACGCGCGAGGCGCTGCTGTGATCCTGCTCGGGTAACATCCACGCATGATTTCGCCGGTCCTGGTTTTTGACATCGAGTCCATCCCTGACGTGGCCGGTCTGCGTGTGCTGCGCGGCATGCCGGCCGACAGCACGGACGAGCAGGTCTATGCGGCCTGGCTCGAGGAGCGCAAGGAGAAAGGGCAGAGCGATTTCGCGCCCCTGCACCTGCAGCGCGTCCTCGTCATCAGTGCCGTGTTCCGCAATGCCGAGGGCCTGCGCATCCACTCCTTCGTGGACCGTGACGGCAAGAGCGAGGGCAAGGTCATCCAGACCTTCTTCAATACCTTGGAAAAGCACGTGCCCCAGCTCGTCAGCTGGAACGGTGGCGGCTTCGACCTGCCGGTTCTGCACTACCGCGGCCTGCAGCACGGCGTGGTGGCCGACAAGTATTGGGACCAGGGCGAGGACGACCGCGATTTCAAGTGGAACAACTACATCAGCCGCTACCACATGCGGCACCTGGACCTGATGGACCTGCTGGCCCTGTACCAGCCCAAGAACAATGCGCCGCTGGACGCCATGGCCAAGCTCTGCGGCTTTCCCGGCAAGCTGGGGATGGACGGTTCGGCCGTCTATGGCGCCTACAAGGATGGCAAGCTCGAGGACATCCGCCGCTACTGTGAGACGGATGTGATGAACACCTACCTGCTCTACTGCCGCTTCCAGAAGATGCGTGGCGGCCTGCTCGAGAAGGAGTACGAGCAGGAGATCGCCACGGTCAAGGCCACCCTGGGCCAGCTCGCGCCCGCGGAGCCGCACTGGGACGAATATTTGGCGGCTTGGCACTGAGCTGGGGACACCCTCAGATTTCAGAAGCTTGTCCAGTCCCCCTCGGTAGCGGCGGGGTGCGCCACGGTCGGCGCGGGAGCCCATTGCCTGCGGGCATCGGACAGAGCAGGGCGCGTCGATCTGTCATTGATCTCTCCTTTGAGCTGCACGATCAGACGGGTCACTTGCTGCGAAGCCTGGGCAAACGGTGTGTCACTGTCCAGCATCTTCTCGGCTCGTATGCCCTCACCTTCGTTGATGACTCGGGCCACCTTGCCGGCTTCCTCATGGAAGCTGCGGTGTGCGTTCACTAGCTCGGCAAAGGAAGGTTTCGCGGCGTAGCGTCCCCGGCCGTTTCCGTGCAGCCACCGCCCCAGCGGGCATCGGTCATCGCGGCAGACCGTGTCGACGTCCACGTGCTCGCCATGCATGGAGGCTGAGCGCAGCTTGCTGCGCCAGTCGGCATGCGCCTTGATCGCGCCGTCCAGATCAATGCCGATGGCCGAATCAGCAGTTGTTGCCGCAACCCCCGCAGGGCGGCGCTCGCCTGCAAAAGATGAGTGCGCCGACGGCATCGAAGCCGGTGGTTTCGTATGTGCCGAGCCTGTATCGAGACGGAACACTGCCACGGCCTGCACCAAGTCCTGGGCTTGGCTTCGCAGGCTGTTGGCGGCGGCGGCCATCTGCTCCACCAACGCGGCGTTCTGCTGCGTGGCCTGGTCCATCTGCGTCACGGCCTCGCCGATCTGCGAGACGCCCGAGCTCTGCTCGCTGCTGGCGGCGCTGATCTCGCCCATGATGTCGGTCACGCGCCGGATACTGGCGACCACCTCGTTCATGGTTGCGCCGGC
>JBKBHP010000002.1:0-366485 GCA_046299695.1 Hylemonella sp. | reverse complement strand
CCATCTGGGCAGCACCGGTGATCATGTTCTTGACGTAGTCGGCGTGGCCGGGGCAGTCCACGTGGGCGTAGTGGCGGTTGGCCGTCTCGTATTCCACGTGCGCGGTGTTGATGGTGATGCCGCGGGCCTTCTCTTCAGGAGCCGCATCGATCTGGTCGTAGGCCTTGGCCGAACCGCCAAACTTGGCGGCCAGCACCGTCGTGATGGCCGCCGTCAGCGTGGTCTTGCCATGGTCCACGTGACCAATCGTGCCCACGTTCACGTGCGGCTTGGTCCGCTCAAATTTCTCTTTTGCCATGTCTATTCTCCAAAGAACAAATCCCGTGTGTTGGTTTTACGTCTGCATCCGGTTGCTGGTTCGCCCCGCACGGGAACAGGGCGGCACCGGATCGCAGACAAGAAGAGACATCCCCGCCCGGGAGGGCAAGGGGATGCGGTTTTACTTGGCGCGAGCCGCGACGATGGCTTCGGACACGTTACGCGGCGCTTCGCTGTAGTGCTTGAACTCCATCGTGTAGGTGGCGCGGCCCTGCGACATCGAACGCAGGGTGGTCGAGTAGCCGAACATCTCGGACAGCGGCACTTCGGCCTTGATGGCCTTGCCACCGCCCGGCATGTCTTCCATGCCCTGCACCATGCCACGGCGGGACGACAGGTCGCCCATCACGTTGCCGGCGTAGTCTTCGGGCGTCTCGACTTCCACGGCCATCATGGGCTCGAGGATGACGGGGTTGGCCTTCTTGCAGCCTTCCTTGAAACCGAAGATGGCCGCCATCTTGAACGCGTTTTCGTTCGAGTCCACGTCGTGGTAGGAACCGAAGGTCAGCGTGACCTTGACGTCCACCACCGGGAAGCCCGCCAGCACGCCGGTGTTGATGGCTTCGATCACGCCCTTCTCGACGGCCGGGATGAATTCGCGCGGCACCACGCCGCCCTTGATGGCGTCGACGAACTCGAAGCCCTTGCCGGCCTCGCTCGGCTCCACCGTGAAGACGACGTGACCGTACTGGCCCTTGCCGCCGGACTGGCGCACGAATTTGCCTTCGACGTCGGTGACCTTCTTGCGGATCGTTTCGCGATACGCCACCTGGGGCTTGCCCACGTTGGCTTCCACGCCGAATTCGCGCTTCATGCGATCGACGATGATTTCGAGGTGCAGTTCACCCATGCCGGAGATGATGGTCTGACCGGACTCTTCGTCGGTACGCACGCGGAACGACGGATCTTCGGCCGCCAGACGCTGCAGTGCCAGGCCCATCTTTTCCTGGTCGGCCTTGGTCTTGGGCTCCACGGCCTGCGAAATCACCGGCTCGGGGAAGACCATGCGCTCCAGGGTCACGACGGCATCCGGATCACACAGGGTTTCACCCGTGGTCACTTCCTTCAGGCCCACGCAGGCGGCGATGTCGCCGGCACGAATCTCTTCGATTTCGGTGCGGGTGTTGGCCATCATCTGCACGATACGGCCGATACGCTCCTTCTTGCCCTTGACCGCGTTGTAGACCGTGTCGCCCTTGGTCAGCACGCCCGAGTAGACACGCACGAACGTCAGCTGGCCGACAAAAGGATCGGTCATGAGCTTGAACGCGAGGGCCGCGAACTTCTCGCCATCGTCGGCCTTGCGGGACGTTTCCTTCTCGTTCTCGTCCGTGCCGGCCACCGGAGGAATGTCCACGGGCGAGGGCAGGAAGTCGATCACGGCGTCCAGCATGCGCTGCACGCCCTTGTTCTTGAAGGCGGTGCCGCACAGCATGGGCTGGATCTCGGTCGAGATGGTGCGCGTGCGCAGGCCCAGCTTGATCTCGGCCTCGCTCAGATCACCCTCTTCCAGGTACTTGTTCATCAGCTCTTCGCTGGCTTCGGCAGCAGCCTCGACCATGCTTTCGCGCCACTTCTTGGCCTCGGCCACCAGATCGGCCGGAACCTCGTGGTAGTCGAACTTCATACCCTGGGACGCTTCGTCCCAGATGATGGCCTTCATCTTGATCAGATCGACCACGCCCTTGAAGTTCTCTTCGGAACCGATCGGGATCACGACCGGCACAGGATTGGCCTTCAGGCGCACCTTCATCTGGTCCACGACTTTGAAGAAGTTGGCACCAGTACGGTCCATCTTGTTCACGAAGGCCAGACGCGGCACCTTGTACTTGTTGGCCTGACGCCAGACGGTTTCCGACTGGGGCTGCACGCCGCCCACGGCGCAATAGACCATGCAGGCGCCGTCCAGCACGCGCATCGAACGCTCCACCTCGATGGTGAAGTCCACGTGGCCGGGGGTGTCGATGATGTTGAAGCGGTGCTCGGGATAGGACAGGTCCATGCCCTTCCAGAAGCAGGTCACGGCCGCGGACGTGATCGTGATGCCACGCTCCTGCTCCTGCTCCATCCAGTCGGTGGTGGCAGCGCCATCGTGCACCTCACCCAGCTTGTGGTTCACACCGGTGTAGAAAAGAATGCGCTCGGTCGTGGTGGTCTTACCGGCGTCAATATGCGCCGAGATACCAATGTTGCGGTAGCGCTCGATGGGCGTTTTGCGTGCCATGATGATCTTTCGTTAAACGGGTCAGGCCCGCTCGTGGCGGGCCTGCACACCAGGGACAGGATGGATGCTTAGAAGCGGAAGTGGCTGAAGGCCTTGTTGGCCTCGGCCATGCGGTGCACCTCGTCACGGCGCTTCATGGCACCGCCACGGCCTTCGGTGGCTTCGATGATTTCGTTGGCCAGGCGCAGGGCCATGGACTTCTCGCCGCGCTTGCGGGCGGCTTCCTTGATCCAGCGCATGGACAGGGCCAGGCGACGGACCGGGCGCACTTCCACCGGCACCTGGTAGTTGGCACCACCCACGCGGCGAGATTTCACTTCCACCATGGGCTTCACATTGTTGATGGCGATCGTGAACAGCTCCAGCGCATCCTTGCCGGTTTTCTGTCCGATGGTTTCGAGGGCACCGTAGATGATGCGCTCGGCGACCGCCTTCTTGCCGCCTTCCATGATCACGTTCATGAACTTGGAGAGCTCGACATTGCCGAATTTCGGATCCGGCAGGATTTCACGTTTAGGGACTTCGCGACGACGTGGCATGTTTCACCTCATACTGCTTCAGTTGGCATCTTTTCAGACACCGCGAGAGCCATACAGAACTCTCACTTACTCGACCCACCCGGACGATTCCGAGCTTCGGGTCACTACGCTCCAACCGTCTGCCTGACGGAACGAGCACCGAAAAAACTCAGGCCTGAAAAATCAAGCCTTCTTGGGACGCTTGGCGCCGTACTTGGAACGGGCCTGCTTGCGATCCTTGACGCCCTGCAGATCCAGGGAGCCGCGGACGATGTGGTAACGCACACCCGGCAGATCCTTCACACGACCGCCGCGCACGAGCACGACCGAGTGCTCCTGCAGGTTGTGGCCTTCACCACCGATGTAGGAAATGACTTCGAAACCGTTGGTCAGGCGCACCTTGGCGACCTTACGCAGAGCGGAGTTCGGCTTCTTGGGCGTCGTGGTGTACACACGGGTGCACACACCCCGGCGCTGCGGAGAGTTCTGCATGGCAGGGCTCTTCGACTTGATGGTCTCGACCTCACGGCCTTGACGCACGAGCTGGTTAATGGTTGGCATTGAAAAACGTCCCTCAACGTTTGAAAAAACGAAAACGTGAAACCCTTCGGAAATTCCGAAAAGCCTTCGAGTGTACCAGCTGGCGGCCCTAGCCGCAATCTACGAAGGGCAAAGTCGGCCGATCCGCCCGTCCCAGAGAGCTCGGCCCAGTCTCACTGGACCCAGAGACGGAACGCATCCCAGGCCTGCCCCAGCAGACCTGCTTCATCCACAGCCTCGAGGGCAAGCAGAGGGATTTCAGAGAGCGTGCGCTCACCCTCCATGATTTTCAACATCCCGACCGCCTGTCCTTTGCGCACGGGTGCGACCAGCGGGTCCGGCCGCACGGCCTGGACCCGCAATCGGCCGGCCAGCCCGGCCGGCACCGTGACCACGACGGCCTGCGGGCGCCCCAGACGGACCTGCGCGGCGCTGCCTTTCCAGACCCTGGGCGTCAGCACGGCCTGGCTGGCCTCGAAGAGCTTGACGGTCTCGAAGGCCGCATAGCCCCAGTTCAACAGCTTCTGGGCCTCGGTCGCGCGAGCGTTTTCACTGCCCGCGCCCAGCACCACCGCCATAAGACGCCGCGGGCCGGGCGCCCCTTCGGGACCGAGGTGCGGGAACTCGCGCTGGGCCGTGGCGATGATGCAGTAGCCGGCCGCCTCGGTATGGCCGGTCTTGAGCCCGTCCACCGACGGATCACGGAACAGCAGCAGGTTGCGGTTGCTGTCGTTGGCGGGCGGGGTGCCCTCGTAGCGGTACTTGCGGATGGCGTGGAAATGCGCGCGGCCTGGAAAGTCGCGCTGCAACCGGGTCGCCAGCAACGCCAGATCCCGCGCCGTGCTCTGCTGCCCCTCGGCCGTCAGGCCGGTAGGGCTCATGAAACGGGTCGACTTCATGCCCAGGGCCTGGGCCTGTTCGTTCATCTGCTGCACGAAGCGCTCCACGCTGCCGGCCGTTCCTTCCGCCAGGGTCACGGCCGCATCGTTGCCCGACTGCACCAGCAATCCCTTGAGCAGATCCTCAACCGGCACCTTCATGCCGGCCTCCAAGAACATGCGCGATCCCGGCTGGCGCCGGGCGAGTTCGCTGACCGTGAGCTTCTGATCCAGCGTCAGCTTGCCCACCCGCAGGGCGTCGAACACCAGATAGGCGGTCATGAGCTTGGTCAGCGATGCCGGCGGGACGACCAGGTCCGGTTCGCGCGCCGCGAGCTCCTGCCCGCTGCTCAGGTCCACCAGCAAATAGGCACGGGCCGCAATCTCCGGCGGCTGGGGCGCTGATTGCGCCAGGGCCCCGGCGACCAGCCCCAGCAGGCCCAGAACACAGAACCACCACCGCATCATGGCGTGGCGCTCAGGTGGCGCAGCACCAGGCTCTTGAGCAGGGGCAGCTGGCCATGGAAGAAGTGGCTGCCGCCAGGCACCACGGTCACGGGCAGCACCTGGGGCCGTGCCCAGTCCATCACGGCCGCCAGCGGTACGGTGTCGTCGTGCTCGCCATGCAGCACCAGGGTACGCTCGTGCAGCTCGGTCGGTATTGTCGCCACCTGAAAGCGGCTGGCCGCTGCGCCGACAAACACCAGCTTCTCGATCTGGCGCGCCGGCCACAGCGTCGCCAGGGTCTGGCTCATCACAAAGGAGCCAAAGGAAAAGCCGGCCAGTGCCAGCGGGCCTTCGGCAGCGCACTGCTGCACCACGGCCAGGAAATCCCCGGTCTCACCGCGGCCCTCGTCGTGCACGCCCTCGGTCGCGCCGACGCCACGGAAATTGAAGCGCAGCGCCTGCCAGCCCGACTGGACGAAGGCGCGCGCCAGGGTCTGCACCACCTTGTTGTCCATGGTGCCCCCAAACAGCGGGTGGGGGTGGGCGATCACCGCCACGCCACGCGGCTCGACTTCGGGGGCCGGCGCATCACGCAGGACTTCGATCAGACCCGCCGCGCCCTGCAGCAGCAGGCGCTCCGTCTGCGCGTTCATCTCAGCGCCCCACGCCCGGCGGCGTCAGCAGACGCTGGACCACCTGACCATTCTTCAGATGGGATTCGACGATCTCATCGATGTCGCTGACATCCACATAGGAGTACCAGACCCCCTCGGGATAGACCACGGCCACCGGCCCGCCGGCGCAGCGGTCCAGGCAGCCGGCACGGTTCACACGCACTTGGCCAGGGCCCGCCAGGCCCGCCGCCTTGACCTGCGATTTGCAGCGCTCAAAAGCGGCTTCGGCCTGGTGGTCGGCGCAGCAGGCCTCACCGGGCGCGCGCTGGTTGAGGCAGAAGAAGATGTGTCGCTTGTAATAAGTAGGGGCAGGTGCGGAGCTCATGGCGCGATTCTAGGTGCACCCTCGTCTTTGCGGCCTTGTCCCCAGATGCGTGTCAGCACATACAGCAGCACGGCATAGGGCCAGATCCAGCCCAGCCATTGACCCACGCCGTGGAAACGGATGAACCTCCCCTGCTCCCAGATCTGCAGGGTGTGGGCGAAATAGGGGGTGGTCGGCGCCTGGTTGATCAGGCTCAGGTAAATCCCCAGCCCCAGCAGCAGCAGGGCCGCGCCGGCACGCGCCGGCACGCGCAGCAGCAACAGGGCCAGCAACAAGGCCAGCAGCAGGCCGGCCTGCACTGGCTGGCTGAACCAGGCCCAGGCATGGACCGGCCCGTAGCTCAGGGCGGCCGACAGCACGCTGGCCCCCAGGGCGGCCAAGAACACCGCGAGCACGAAAACGAGGCGGCGCGCCATCGCCGGTATGACGCTGTAGCCGAGCAGGCAGGGCAACAACGCCCCAAGCAGGACGCAGGCCAGTTCGGCGCCGGGTGACAGAGGCTGCAGCTCCACCGCACGCAAGGGCACCCACTCCAGGAAAGGCGTGTCCAGCAGAAAGCCTGCCAGGGCCTCCTCGACCCGTTCGTAGACCTGGCCCAGACCGAGCGGCACCGCGGCCGGGAACAGCAAGGCAAAGGGCCAGAGCGCCAGCAGCACCAGGGCGCCCCGCGCATCGGTCACGAACCAGCGCTCACGAAAACGGATCCAGCGGTCGATGGCCCCGAACTTCTCGAGCAGGGTCGCGCTGACCGCCCCCAGCCAGGCCCCGGCCGTGTTCAGCACCCAATCCACGTTGGAAGGCACCCGCGCAGGCAGATAGCCCTGCAAAGTCTCCAGGCACAGCGACAGCCCACCGGCCCCGAGCGTGGCACGCAGCACGGCCTGCGCGCCGCGCCCGGTGCGCAGCGCCGCCAGCGCGAACAAGAACCCCAGCGGGGCGTAGCCCAGCACATTGGTGAACAGATCGAAGGCCGTCCAGTAATGGGGCCATGGCGCGAGCAGATAGCCCCAGGGCAGCGGGCCCTGGTCACGCCAGTGGGTGAAGGGGTAGAGACTGGCGTAGACCACCAGGCCCGCATAGACCATGCCCAGAGGCCAGGCCGAGGTCTTGTGCGGCATGCTGCGCACCTCCGCCCTCAGAAGGGCTTGACCACCACCAGCACCACAGCCGCGATCAGAAGCAGCACCGGAGCCTCGTTGAACCAGCGGTACCAGACATGACCCCGCTGGTTCTCGCCGCGACGGAACTTACGCAGCAGCAGCCAGCAGGCATGGTGGTAGCCCAGCACCAGCCCCACGACGGCGAGCTTGGCATGCATCCAGCCACTGGCCGGACCGCGACCGATCCCATAGCCCAGCCAGAGCCAGAAGCCCAGCACCAGGGCCGGCACCGCCAGCAGGGTGGTGAAGCGCAGCAGCTTGCCCGCCATGAGCAGCAGCCGCTCCCGCTCGGCCACCGAATCCGCCGGCACCTGGGCCAGGTTCACGTAGATGCGCGGGAGGTAGAACAGGCCAGCGAACCAGCTGGCGACGAAGACGATGTGTAAGGCTTTGACCCAGAGCATGGTCCGAGTGTAGACCGACAAGTAGACACCGAAAGCAAAACCTGCGCAGCAGGTTTGAGCGGCGGCCAACTTTGCGCAGCAAAGTTAAGCGAAGCGGGCCACAGCTAAAAAAAACCCCGGCCAGAAGCCGGGGTTGCAAGCCTTTTTGCTGTCACACATCAAGGCCCCGCTCAGGGAGGAAAAGCGGGGGGTGGCGAACCACCCGGGATGTAATCTAACAAAAAGGTCAGGCAATTGCAAGCCAAGGCGCTTAAGCAGGGATAAAGCGGTCATTTTTCGCGCCGGGGCCGGCTTCGGCCCGGTGCCGCGGAGGAATCGGGCACAATTTTCCCCATGACGCCCTATGCTCCCTACCCCATGGGCCGGCCGCGCCGGCTGCGCCGAGACGACTACACCCGCAACCTCGTGCGGGAACACGCCCTCAGCGTGCACGACCTGATCTATCCGGTGTTTGTGCTGGACGGTCAGCAGCGACGCGAGGCCGTGAGTTCCATGCCCGGCGTCGAACGCCTGAGCCTGGACCTGCTGCTGCCCGTGGCCGAGGAGTGCGTGACCCTGGGCATCCCGGTCATGGCCCTGTTCCCGGTCATCGACAGCCAGCTCAAGACGCCGGACGGCAAGGAAGCACACAACCCTGAAGGCCTGGTGCCGCGTGTGGTGCGCGAACTGAAGAAGCGCTTCCCCGAGCTCGGCATCATGACCGATGTGGCCCTGGACCCCTACACCAGCCACGGCCAGGATGGCGTGCTCGACGACACGGGCTACATCCTCAACGACGAGACGGTGGAAATCCTGGAGCGCCAGGCCCTGACCCAGGCCGAAGCCGGCGTGGACATCGTGGCCCCCAGCGACATGATGGACGGCCGCATCGGCGCCATCCGCAGTGTGCTGGAAGCCAAGCGTCTGGTGCACACCCGCATCATGGCCTACAGCGCCAAGTACGCGAGCGCCTTCTACGGCCCCTTCCGTGACGCCGTCGGCTCCTCGGCCAACCTGGGCAAGAGCAACAAGAAGGTCTACCAGATGGACCCGGGCAACACCGACGAGGCGCTGCGCGAAGTGGCCCTCGACATCGCTGAGGGCGCCGACATGGTGATGGTCAAGCCCGGCATGCCCTATCTGGACGTGGTGCGCCGTGTCAAGGATGAGTTCCGTGTGCCCACCTTCGCCTACCAAGTCAGCGGCGAATACGCCATGCTCAAGGCCGCGGCACAGAACGGCTGGCTGGACCACGACGCGGTGATGATGGAAAGCCTGCTGGCCTTCAAGCGCGCTGGCGCCGACGGCGTGCTGACCTACTTTGCCGTCGCGGCGGCCCGCCTGCTCAAGAAGTAGGCGCACGAGACCGTCATGCGCGTCTTCACCATCGGCCCGACCGGCGTCAGTGAAAGCAACGCGCCGCCGGCACAGCTGCCGGCCCAGGGTCATGTCTGGATCGCCTGCAGCCGGCCCGAGTTCGAGGCCGGCTGGCCGCAGCTGCAGGCCACGCTGCAGGCTCTGTGTGGCCTGCAGCTCGTGGACCTGCACGTCTCGGACCTGCTCAATGCCCAGCTGCCCTCGCATTTCGACTACACCTCGCAATACGACCTGCTGGTCTTCCGGCGCCTGGCCAGCACGAACGGGCGCGCCGACACCGCCCAGGCCAAAGCCTCGCGGCGTGGCGGCCCGCCCATTCTGCGCCACATCGACACCAGCCCGGTGGGCTTTGCGGTGTTCGAGCGCGTGCTGCTCTCGGTGCACCCAGCCGACTGCGCGGCACGCGATGCCTATGCGGCGCGCCTGCTGCAGGCCAGCAGCACCGAAGTGCGCACGGCCAGCAGCCGGCTGCCCTCCTCGCCGGCCGACCTGATGCTGCGCGTGATCAACCAGATGGTCGACGGCTTCCTGGACCTGCGGCGCGAGCTCACGCGTCAGCTCGACCACTGGCAGAGCGAGCTGATCAACCCGCGCACGCGCTTTTCCAACTGGGCCGCCCTGCTCGATGCGCGCCTGTCCCTGCACCAGCTCGACGAGATCTGCGAGGACCAGCGCGCCGCCGTGCAGGACTGGATCGAGACCGTCAAGACCTGGCCCGAGATGCAGACACCGGCGATGGAGCGCGAGCGCGACCTGCTGCTGGTGCGCAGCCGCGATGTGCTGGAGCACATTGAGCGCGTGGTGCACCACGTGCGCCGGCTCGAGCAGAGCGTGGAGACCGCGGTGCAGATCCATTTCAACGCCCAGAGCAACCGCACCAACGACATCATGCGCACGCTCACGGTGCTCACCGCCATCTTCCTGCCGCTGAACCTGATCGCCGGGATCTTCGGCATGAACTTCGACGTCATCCCGCTGATCCACGAGGACAGCGGCTTCTGGTGGGCCATGGCCTCCATGGGCCTGACGGCCGTCGCGCTGGCCCTGCTGTTCTGGCGCAAGCGCTACCTCGAACGCAGCGGGCGCTGAGCCCGCTCCATTTGTTCCAGATCAAACAGCCCACGCGCCGGCGCGAAGCCGGGCGCAGGACTTGACCTGCCGCAAGGCCGTCACGACGACGCGGTCTTCCAATGTGTTCCGGGCATCGCCCTTATCTCATCTCGAAGAAGGAACACATCATGAAGAAAAGTCTCGTGGCTGCCGCCGCCCTCGCCTCCCTGCTTTGCGGCGCCGCCTACGCACAGGCCAACGAAGGTCCGTGGATGGTGCGCGTGCGCGCCGTCGACCTGCAAAGCGCCAACGGCGACAACACCGGCCTGAACCTGAGCGTCAACGACAAGGTCATCCCCGAAGTCGATATCTCCTACTTCTTCACCCGCAACATCGCGGCCGAACTCGTGCTGACCGTGCCGCAGAAGCACACCCTGCGCTCCGGGAGCAGCGACATCGGCACCCTCAAGCACCTGCCGCCCACCCTGCTGCTGCAGTACCACTTCGACGCGCCGGGCTACAAGCCCTATGTGGGCGCGGGCCTGAACTACACGCGCTTCAGCAGCGTGAACCTGACCGTGGCCGGTGCCGACATCGAGCGCAAGAGCGTGGGTGGCGCGCTGCAGGTCGGCGTGGACATTCCGCTGGCCAAGAACCTCTACCTGAACCTGGACCTCAAGAAGGTCTACATCGGCACCGACGTGTCGATCAACGGCGTCAAGCAGGGCACCTTCAAGGTCGATCCGCTGCTGGTGGGCGTGGGTCTGGGCTGGCGCTTCTGAGCACAGAACCGTGGTCCGTGCAAGCCGGGGCCTGCCCCGGTTTTTTCATTCCGGCGCGGTGCCGATCTTGAGCCGGGCCAGCAGGTCCCCCACCAGCTCCAGGCGGATCAGCGGGT
Organism: Hylemonella sp.; assembly: GCA_046299695.1. GTDB lineage: Bacteria > Pseudomonadota > Gammaproteobacteria > Burkholderiales > Burkholderiaceae_C > Hylemonella. The sequence goes on along the minus strand of JBKBHP010000002.1, from coordinate 355,693 downwards.
TGTCCACGGCCAGGAACTGCTGCTTGAGCTGCGGGCTCACGGGCAGGATGTCGCACCAGCGGTGCGCCACCCAGCCGCAATGGTCCCATTGCAGCGGCCCCTGGATGGGCAGCTCGTCACCCGGCTGGGCCTGGGCCTGCATGTGCTGCAGCAGGCGCTGCAGGCCGACGCGCACAGGCACCAGGTCCTGCGGCACGGGCACCACGGGATCCTCGTCCAGGTATTCGGCCTCGCCCGTCCACAGGCCATGCTTCATCTGCTCGCTGCGCAGCAGCCGGAAGCGCCGCCCACCGCGGCAGCGGATCAGCATCAGGCCGGGCTGGGGCCGTTCGTACATCTCGATATGCGCCAGCGTGCCAATGGGGTGAAAGACCTCGGCCGGGGCCGCCTCGCCCGCCGCCGGCGCCTGCCGCACCTCGCTGCCCTGCGTGAGGCAGACCACGCCGAAAGGCGCACCCTCCTTCTGACAGCGCTGGATCAGATCGAGATAGCGCACCTCGAAGATGCGCAAGGGCAGCACCCCGCCGGGGAACAGCACGGTCTGCAGGGGGAACAGGGGCAGTTGAAACGTATCAGGCATCAGGGGGGTGCGAGCTGGAACAGGCGCGCACCATTGTCCCAGGCGATGCGGCGCGCCACATCGGGCGGCAGCTCGCCCAGCCAGCGGCGATAGCCTTGCATGAGCCCGTCATAGTAAAGCCAGCGCTGGTTGACCCAGGTGTCGGAACCGATCAGGAAACGGTCGGGAAACTTCAGCATCAGCGTACGCCAGTCGGGGCAAAGCCGCTCCTGGCCGCGGTCGTCCACACAGCTCAGCCCGGGGCGGTAGGACAGCTCGCCCATGAGCTTGGGGTACTTCTCCAGCAGAGCCTGCACACGGTCCACCGGGGCACCACCGATGCCGGTGTGCGCCCAGATCAGCCGGGCGTTGGGCGCGTGCGCCATCAGCAGGTCGATGGCCACGTCGTCCACGTGGGCCAGCACGGCCAGCTCATGCTGTTGCGCGTACTGCATGAGCTTCTTAGCCACCGGGCCATTGGCATTGGCGCTGTCGTAGAGATGGAACTCGCCGATGCCGCGGTAGGGTCCGGCCGCCGTGCCGCGCGCATGCTCCTGCTGCACCATGGCGTAGATGCTCTCGTCACGGAACCAGTTGCTGTAGTCGTTCCGGTTGCGGTAGAGGCGGATGAAGGGCACCACCGTGACGCCGGCCGCGCGCGTCTGCTCGCGGGCTGCGGCCAGGGTCTTGGTGCCGTCATTGGGCCGGCTGTTGGCAATGATGGCGCGCACGCCGTTGCGCTGCATGCGCGTGAGCACATCGTCCAGCGGATGCGGGCCCTGCCAGGCCTCGTCGTTGTAGTGCAGGTGGGCGTCGAACAGCGGCCCGCTGTAGTCGGCGGCCAGCGCAGCACCCGAAACCAGCAGCAGGGACGCCAGCAGGGCTCTCATGCTCAGCCCACGTGCCTGGCGAAGAAGGCCAGCGTGCGCTCGCGCGCCAGCCGGGCGGCTGGCGCGTCATAGCTGCCGCGGTGATCGCAGTTGAAACCGTGGTTGGCGGCATAGATATGGGTCTCGACCTCGGGGTGCGCGCGCTTGAAGGCCTCCACGCCGTCCAGCGGAATCCAGTGGTCCTGCTCGCCGAAGTGCGCCAGCACCGGGCACTTCGGCGAGCGCGCGATCTCGTCTTCGGTCGTGACGCCACCACCGTAGTAGGGCACGGCAGCGCTCACGCCCTGCAGCAGGCAGGCCGTGCGCCAGGTCAGCAGGCCGCCCCAGCAGTAGCCCACCACCCCCACCTTGCCAGCCTGCGCCGCATGTCCGATGGCCGCCTGAATGTCCTGCAACACGCCTGCACCGGCCGGGTTCATGCCCAAGGCCTCGACCGCGGCCTTGAGCTCCATGCCCGCCTTCATGTCATCAGGTTGGTAGCCCAGCTCGACCCCGGGCTTGACGCGATGAAAAGTGGACGGCGCCACAACCAGGTAGCCCGCGGCGGCGTAACCATCGGCGACCTCGCGAATGTGGGTGTTGACGCCAAAGATCTCCTGCAGCACCACGATGCCGCCGCGCGGCTTGCCCGCAGGCTGCGCCACATAGGCCGGGATGCTGGCGCCGTCGGCCGGCTGGAGGTAGATGAACTGTCCCATGGTCTCGTACTCCTTGTTCAAATCAGGGCTCCTGCAAATGCGGCCGAAGGCGCTGGTGCCTCGTGGAATCTGCAGCAATGGTATCTTGTCGTCATGACATTTGCAGGAGCCCTGATTTGAACAAGCTGGTGCTCATCACCGGAGGCGGGCGCGGCATCGGCGCGGCCACCGCCCTGCTGGCCGCCCGGCGCGGCTACGCCGTGGCCGTGAACTACACCATCAACTCGCTGGCAGCCGACGAGGTGGTGCGCCAGATCCGCGCCGGTGGTGGCACCGCCATGGCCGTGCGCGCCGACGTGGCCGACGAGGCCCAGGTGCAGGCCATGTTCCAGCAGATCGACGCGAAGTTCGGACGGCTCGACGCGCTGGTCAACAACGCCGGTGTCGTGGACACGACGCAGCGTGTGGACGAGCAGAGCCTGGCGCGCTGGCAGCGCATGTTCGCCATCAACGTCCACGGCACCATGCTCTGTGCCCGGGAGGCGGTGCGCCGCATGAGCACGCGCCATGGCGGCCGTGGCGGCGCCATCGTCAACGTGGGCAGCGTGGCCTCGATCCATGGTGCCGCGGGCCAGTACGTGGACTACGCGGCCGCCAAAGGCGCGGTCGACGTCTTCACCCTGGGCCTGGCACGCGAGGTCGCCACCGAGGGCATCCGCGTCAACGCCGTGCGCCCCGGCATCATCGACACCGAGATCCACGCCAGCGGCGGCCAGCCCGGTCGCGCGCAGCGCCTGGCGCCCCAGATCCCCATGCACCGCCCGGGCACGGCGCAGGAGATCGCCCACGCCATCGTCTGGCTGCTGTCGGACGAGGCCAGCTACGCCACGGGCAGCCTCGTGGACATCACGGGAGGACGTTGATGACAGCACCCACCTACTACTGGGAAGACCTTGAAGTGGGCAGCACGCGCGAACTCGGGAGCGTGCGCCCGACGCGCGAGCAGATCCTGGACTTCGCGCGCCAGTTCGACCCGCAGCCCTTCCACCTGGACGACGCCGCGGCGGAGGCCTCGGTCTTCGGCCGGCTCTGCGCCAGCGGCTGGCACACCTGTGCGATGGCGATGCGGCTCATGGTGGACAACTTCCTCTCGCAGGCCGCGGCCCTGGGCTCACCGGGGCTGGAGAGCCTCAAGTGGACCAAACCCGTCTACCCGGGCGACACGCTGAGCCTGCGCCATCGCGTCATCGACCGCCGGCCCATGGCCAGCCGCCCGAGCGTGGGACTGGTGCGTACCGTCTGGGAAATGCACAACCAGCACGGCGAGCAGGTGCTGCACATGGAGGGCTGGGGCATGTTCCGTCGCCGCACGCCCGCCGACACCCCGAAAGGCTGAGCATGGATTTCAAGCCCCTCATCACGCTGCTGGCCATCGTCAACCCGCTGGCCATCGTGCCCTTCTTCATCCACTACACCCAGGACTTCACGCGCGAACAGCGCCGGCGCACGATCTGGATCTCGTCCTTCAGCGCCTTCGCGGTCATCGCCATCAGCGCGCTGCTGGGCCTGCAACTGCTGGCCTTCTTCGGCATCTCGCTCGCGAGCTTCCAGGTTGGCGGTGGCATGCTGCTGCTGACCTCGGCCCTGGCCATGATCAACGCGCAGCCGGCCGAAGCCAAGTCCAATGCGGAGGAGATGCAGGACGCTGCCGCACGCGCCAGCATCGCCGTGGTGCCGCTGACCATCCCGCTGCTCACGGGGCCGGCCACCATGTCCACCGTGGTGATCTACGCCGACAAGGCGCAGAACCTGCTGCAACTGGGCACCCTGGTGGGCTACGGCGTGGTCGTGGCTGCCGCAACGGCCCTGTGCTTCGGCCTGGCCGAACCGATTGCGCGCGTGCTCGGCAAGACCGGCATCAACGTCATGACCCGTCTCATGGGGCTGATCCTCGCGGCCCTGGCCGTGGAGGTGATGTCCGACGGCCTGACCAAGCTGTTCCCAGCCCTGGCCGGTTGAACCGGACGCTCAGAAGGCCGCGACCGCGCCGTTGGAACGCGGATCGAAACCACCCTCCAGCACGCCATTGGCATGGCGGATCAGCATGCCCGCATGGCCCACGCCCTCGTCCCAGGCGGCAATGGTCTCCACCTCGTGGCCGAGCGCGCGCAGCTGCGCCACCACGGCGGGATCGAAGCGGCTCTCGAGCTTGAGCGATTCGCTGCTCTGGCCCCAGGTGCGGCCCAGCAGCCAACGCGGCCGCTCGATCGCTTGCTGCGGATGGTCACCATAGCGCATCACGCGGTTGAAGATCGTGGCCTGGGTCTGGGGCTGGCCGTCACCGCCCATGGTGCCGTAGACCATGCTGCTGCCGTCCGCCAGTTGCGCCATGGCGGGGTTGAGCGTGTGGAAGGGCTTCTTGCGCGGCTCGAGCGTGTTGACATGCTTCGGGTCCAGCGAGAAGCTGCAGCCGCGGTTCTGCCAGTTGACGCCGCTCGTGGGCAGCACCACACCCGAGCCGAACTCGTGGTAGATACTCTGGATGAAAGAAACCGCGATCCCCTTGCCATCGATCACACCCATCCAGATCGTGTCGCCCGGGTCGGTCTTCTTGCCCCAGGGCAGCGCGCGATCGCTCTTGAACTCACGTGCCAGTTCATCGATGCGCGCGGCCTCCAGCAGCGCGGCCGGCGGCAGGGCCATGAAATCGGGATCGGTCAGGTAGCGGTCGCGCACGCGGAAAGCCAGCTTGGTGGCCTCTACCTGAGCGTGCACGAAGGCCGCGCTCTCGGGGCCGGCCTGCTTCCAGCCCGGGAAACGCTCCATCAGCGCCAGGATCAGCAGCGACACCAGGCCCTGCGAGGGCGGCACCATATTGTGCAGCTGCGCGCCGGCCACGGGCACGGTCAACGGGTCGATGAGCTTGGCCTGGTGCGCCTGCAGGTCGGCCAGCGTCAGCGGGCTGCCCACGGCGGCCAGCTCGGCGGCCAGCTGCTTCGCGAGGGCGCCGCGGTAGTACTCGTCCGTGCCCTTGCGGGCGATCCATGCCAGCGTGTCGGCCAGGCGCGTCTGCTTGAACAGGCTGCCCACCTGCGGCACTGCGCCGCCGCTGAGGAACGTCTCGGCGAAACCGGGCTGGTTCTTCAATTCGGCCAGCTTGGCCTGCGTGGTGCTGGCCTGGCTGCGTGTGACCGGGATGCCCTCACGCGCCAGGAAGATCGCATCGTCGAGCAGACGGCTCAGCGGCAGGCGGCCGCCGAGCGACTGCGCCGAGAGCCTGTGCGCCGCGCCCCAACCCGAGATCGTGCCAGCCACGGTAAGCGCAGCGACGCCGCTGCGGAAGGGGATGCTGCCCGAGATGCCTTTTGCGGCGTACCACGCACGGCTCGCGGCGGCAGCGCTGCGCCCGCTGGCGTCGATGCCGCCGGGCCGATTGCCCGGGCCGTTGATGACCCAGAAGCTGTCGCCGCCAATGGAGTTCATGTGCGGGTAGACCACGGCAATCGTCGCGGCGGCGGCGATCATGGCCTCCAGCGCATTGCCGCCTTCGCGCAGCACGGACACGGCCGACTCGGCGGCCAGGGAGTGGGGGGCGACCGCGATGCCGCGGCGGCCGTAGATGGACTGGGCCATGGAATTCCTCGTCAAAAAAAGGGATGGCGCCATGCGGCGCCATCGTCAGAGCCTGTTCATGCTACCAGCCGATGGCCTTGGGCAACCAGAGCGCGATCTGCGGGTAGAAGAACACCAGCAACAGCGTCACGCCCTGCATGGCCAGGAAGGGCAACACGCCTTTGTAGATGTCCTTGATGCTGACCTCCGGTGGCGCCACGCCCTTGAGATAGAACAAGGCCCAGCCGAAGGGCGGCGTCAGGAAGGACGACTGCAGGTTCACCGTGATCAACATGGCCAGCCAGACCGGGTCCACGCCCTGGGCCAGCAGCACCGGCAGGAACAGCGGCACGGCGATGTAGCTGATCTCGATCCATTCGATGAAGAAGCCCAGCACGAAGATCAGGGTCATCATGAACCAGATGTCCATGTTCACGCCGCCGGGCAGCCACTCGAACATCTTGCTGATCAGATCTTCGCCGTGCAGGCCACGGAAGGCCAGGGCGAAGACCTGGGCCATCATCAGGATGAACATCATGATGGCCGTGATCTTGCTGGTCTCCAGCGCCACGTCCTTGAGCACCTTCATGGTGAAGCGCCCGGAGACGACGGTGATGATCACCGCACCGACGGCCCCCATGGAGGCGGCCTCGGTCGGCGCAGCGATTCCGCCGACGATGGAGCCCAGCACCGCCACCACGAGCAGGATGGGCGGCACCACCACCTTCCAGAAGCGGATCCAGAGCTGACGGCGTGTGACCCCGTCGCGCTCGGCCTGCGGGATCGGCGGCATCAGGTCCGGCTTGAGCCAGCCGAGCACGAGCAGGAAGATGATGTAGACCGCCGCCAGCAGCATGCCCGGGCCCACGGCCGCCGCGAACAGGGTGCCCACCGAGAGCTGCATGATGTCCGACAGCAGGATCAGGATCAGGCTGGGCGGGATGATCTGGCCCAGCGTGCCCGACGCACAGATGGCGCCACAGGCGACGCTCTTGTTGTAGCCTCGCTTGATCAGCGTGGGCAGGGTCAGCAGGCCCAGGGTGATGACCGTGGCCCCCACGATGCCCGTGGTCGCCCCCATGAGCACGCCGAAGAGGATGATGCCCACGCCCATGCCGCCACGCACGCCGCCGGCGATATGACCCATCACATCGAGCAGGTCGTCGGCCAGGCGTGATTTCTCCAGCATCACCCCCATGAAGACGAAGAGCGGGATGGCCATCCACTGGTAGCCCGCGACGATGCCGTAGACCCGCGCGGGCAGCAGGCTGAAGAGCGAGTCGCCAAAGCCCAAGTAGCCAAAGATGAAGCCCACAGTAGCCAGCGAGGTGGCCACGGGTACGCCGATCATCAGCATGGCGAAGAAGCCGACCAGCATCAAGATGGCATAGGTCTGAGGCTCAAACATGAGCGCCTCCCTGTTGCGCACCGCGCTCCTGGAACAGGCGCAGCAGCGCGCCCAGCGACTGCAGCGCCAGCAGTGCATAGCCGAGCGGGATCAGGCCCTTGACGGCCCAGCGCCAGGGAATGCCGCCCGGGTCCGGCGACTTCTCACCGATGCTCCAGGCCTGGGCCACATAGGCGAGCGAGAGCTTGATGAAGATCAGCGCAATCACCAGGATGAGCAGTGCCGAGACCACGTCGACCACGAACTTCTTGCGTGCCGAGAAACTGGCGTAGAACAGGTCCACGCGCACGTTCTCGCCACGCTGCAGCGCGTAGCTCATGCCCAGCAGGATGAGCGCGGCCAGCAGGTGCCACTCGAGCTCCTGGGCCCAGACCGAGCCGAAGCTGAAGGCGTAACGCAAAAGGACATTGACCGCGACCAGGGCAATCATGGCGAGGGCCACCCAGAGGGTGGCGCGTCCCACGACATCGATCAGCGACTCAATGCCGCCCCGCAGGGCGGACATCGCTTGTTTCATGAATGCACTCCGGGATCAGCCGCGAATCTTCACGTGGTACTGCTCTTCGCTGACCTCGACCCAGCGGTCGTACTTGGCCTTGAAGGCGAAGTAGGAGTCGTGCACCTTCTTGGTCAAGGGGTCCTTGGCCACGGCCTCGGCCAGCACCTTCTCGGTCTCGGCGCGCAGGGCCTTGATCACCGATTCCGGCAGCGGCTTGGCGATGACCTTCTGGTTCTTGACCAGGTCGTCCATGGCCTCCGAGTTGGCCTTCTGGCACCAGCCTTCGCTGATGACGTTGCAGGCCGCGGAAGCGTTCTGCACGATGGCCTGCAGGTCCTTGGGCAACTTGTCCCAGGCGGCCTTGTTGATCAGCAGCTCGGACACCGTGGCGGCCTCGTGCCAGCCCGAGGTGTAGTAGTACTTGGCCGCCTTGTGCAGGCCCAGGCGACGGTCCTGGAAGGGACCGACGAACTCGGCCGCGTCGATCACGCCACGCTCCAGCGCGGGGAAAATCTCGCCACCGGGCAGCACCTTCACGTCCACGCCCAGGTTGGCGTAGACCTTGCCGGCCAGGCCGGGGATGCGCATCTTCAGGCCCTTGAGGTCGTTGACGCTGTTGATCTCCTTCTTGAACCAGCCCGTCATCTGCACGCCCGTGTTGCCGCAGGGCATGGCCACCATGCCGAAGGGCGCGTAGACCTCGTTCCACAGCTCGATGCCGCCACCGTCATAGAGCCAGCCGTTCATGCCCTGGAAGTTCAGGCCGAAGGGCACGGCGGTGAAGTACTGCGCGGCAAAGGTCTTGCCGGTCCAGAAATAGCTGTTGGCGTGGTTCATCTCCACGGTGCCCGCGCGCACGGCGTCAAAGCCCTCGAAGGCCGGGATCAGTTCACCGGCACCGAAGACCTGGATGTTCAGGCGGCCACCCGACATCTCGCGGATGCGCTTGGCCAGGTCGGTGGCACTGCCTGGACCATCCATATAGAAGGGGGAACCCTTGCCATAGGCACTGGTCATCTTCCAGTTGAAGGTCTGCTGCGCCTTGGCGACCATGGGGAAAGCCAGCGCACCGGCGGCGGCGGTGCCCGCCACGGTCTTGGAGATGAAAGAACGACGTTCCAGTTTCATGAGGAAGCTCCTGTGGGTTGAGGAATGCTTCCTTGTATGCAAGGCGCGTGCCTGATTCAGCATGCTGGCCGCACAGAATCGCGCACCACACTGGCGTCATTGGGTTTTATTGGTTTCGAATCAACGAGATTCTGCGATCCAGCGCACCAGTTCAGCTACGGCCTCGTCGGCCGATGCACCAAGAGCCTGCACACCGGCCGCGGCATCGGCACGCGCTGCAGGACGCTGCAGCTGCAGCTCGCGCTGCGCCAGCAGGCGTTCGCCCTGCAACAGGCTCACGCGCAGACGCAGCAGGCCATGGCTCTGCTCGGGTGCGGTGTAGATCTGGCTGAACTCTTCGAGCGTCACATGCAGCACGCGGCTCGCGCCTTCGCCATCGGGCGGCAGGGTGTACTGGGGCCCCAGACCGCTGCGCAGACGTTGCGCCAGCAAGTCGGCCGGCGCCATGACCCAGCGGGACTGGGTGTAGGCGCGCAGCTGCTGGGCATCCGCATAGGCCAGGCGGTAGAGCATGGCCGTGCCCTCCAACGCCGGGCTGGCCTGCACGCGCAGGCCCAGGGCCGGACGCTGCGCGGCCACGGCGGCCGGCGGCGCGGGCGGGCCGAAGTCATAACGCTGCGGCGCAGCCGCACGCTCGGGCAGGGACGCGCAAGCCGACAACAGCAGCGCAGCAACAGCCATCAGGACACGCAAGCGATTCATCGCACACCTCGCGGCACGGCAAAGCCTGGCTCGCCCGGACCGGGCAGCTCAAGCGACGGCCCGTAGATCAGGGCCTGGGGATCGTCTTCCAGCGCGCCCGCCACACGGCCCAGACGCTGGGCGGCGCGACCCGCCTCGTCCAGCGTACGGTGCAGACGCGGCAGGCTGCCCTGCTGCACCGTCTGGCCCGCGCCCGCCAACGCCGCCACACCCTGCTGCAGCTGGTCCAGCGTGCCGCCAGGCTGCTGCAGACGACGCGCCAGGGCCGCATAGTCGTCGGCCGCCAGGCGCACACGCTCGGCGCTGGCGCCCACCGTGGCCGCACTCTCGCGCACGCCGGCAAAGGACTGCTGCACCTCGCGCATCACAGGGGGCACGGCCGCCGCGGCCTGGCCCAGGGCCTCGATGCTTTGCCGCAGCGCGCGCTGGTTGTCGGGGGCCAGCAGTTCGTTCACACGCTGCGTGGCCTGCTCGAGCTGACCCAGCACACGCTCGCCCTGACGCGTCCACTGTTCCATGAAACCGGGGCGCATGGGGATGCGCGGCAGCTGGCCGGCCGCGGCCATCAGCGGCTCGCGCGAGGGGCCCTCGTCGTCGAGCTGCACGAAGGCGATGCCCGTCAGGCCCTGGTAGCCGAGGGTGGCATAGGTGGCGCGCGTCACGGGTGCGTCGACGTCGAGCTCGAGGCGTACGAGCACCTGGCCGGGACTCGCAGGATCGAAACCGATGCTGCTCACCTTGCCCACGCGCACGCCACGGTACTGAACGCCCGCCTGGGACTGCAGGCCAGTGACCGCGCTGCGCGTGGCCAGCTCGTAGTGCCGCACCTCGCCGGCCTGGCGCGTGAGCCAGACCGCCAGCGCAATCAGCAAAGCCGAGACCAGCAGCACGAAGGCGCCGGCAGCCAGGGCATGGGCTTTGTTTTCCATCGCCACCTTTCTACCCGCCTGCGGCGGGGTCGTGCAAGAGGGTCTGGGCGCGGCGTCCGCGTTCCCCCTGGAAGAAGTCTTGGATGAAGGGGTGCGGATGCACCATGACCTCGCGCGGCGTACCGCTGACGATCACCCGCTTCTCGGCCAGCACCGTCACGCGCGTGCTGAGTTCGAAGATGGTATCCAGATCGTGCGTGACCATCACCACGGTCAGACCGAGCTCACGGTGCAGGGCATGCAGGAGATCGCAGAAAGCGTCGGCGCTGTCCGGGTCCAGGCCGGCCGTGGGCTCGTCGAGCAGCAGCAGGGGCGGGTCCATGATGAGGGCCCGCGCCAGCGCCACGCGCTTGACCATGCCGCCCGAGAGATCGGCCGGCATCTTGTGCGCCTGCGACGGGTCCAGGCCCACCATCTGCAGCTTCACCAGGGCGGCGTCGCGCACCAGCTCGGGCGGCAGGGTGCGCAACTCGCGCAAGGGAAAGGCGATGTTCTCCAGTACGCTGAAAGCCGAGAACAGCGCGCCATGCTGGAACAGCATGCCCACGCGGCTCGCGGCGCCCGGCGCGGCCAGTTCGGACGCGGGTGCGCCCAGCACCTGCACGCGCCCGCGCAGCGGCCGCTCCAGGCCCAGCATCAGGCGCAACAGCGTGGTCTTGCCGCTGCCCGAACCACCGACGATGGACATCAGCTCGCCCCGCGCGATGCGCAGATCCAGGTTGCGGTGCACATAGCTCATGCGCCCGGCCACTCGAAAGCCGCTGCTCAGGCCCTCGATCTCCACCATCGTATCGGGCGATCCGCTGACGTTCCCCGCCACGCTCGGCATGGCCTCGCTGCCCGCTGCGGGGGCTTTCGCACCTTCGGGCGGCCGGGCGGCGCTCATATGCCCACGTCCCGGAACAGCACCGCGAACAGCGCGTCGACGAGGATCACGCCGGTGATGGACACCACCACCGAGGCCGTGGTCCCCTGGCCCAGGCTTTCGGTGTTGGGCTTGACGCGCAGGCCGAAATGGCAGCCGATGAGCGCGACCAGCACGCCAAAAGCCACCGACTTGGCAGTGGCCAGGGTCAGGTTGGAGGCCTGCACCGCGTCGGGCAGGGCCGCGATGAAATAGGCCGGTGACACCCCGAGCGTGAAATCGGCCGCGATCATGCCGCCCGCCAGGGCGGCCAGCGTGGTCCAGACCGAGAGCAGAGGCATGGCCAGCGCCAGCGCGAGCACGCGGGGCAGCACCAGGCGGTAGCCGCGCGGGATGCCCAGCACGCGCATGGCGTCAATCTCCTCGGTCACGCGCATCACGCCGATCTGGGCCGTGATGGTCGAACCCGAGCGCCCGGCGATCAGCAGGACCGCCAGCACAGGTCCGAGCTCGCGGATCACCGAGATGCCCAGCAGATTGACGATGTAGGGATCGGCGCCGAAGAGCTGCAGCTGCTGCGCCACGAGATAGGCCAGCACCACGCCGATCAAAAAGCCCACCAGCGCCGTGATCGGCAGGGCGGTGGTCCCGATGCGGTAGAGATGCCCAGAGACATCGCGCCACGGCCCCTGGCGCGGCGCGCGCACCAGCCGCAGCACATCCAGCGCCAGCTGGCCCAGCAGGCGCAACAGCCCTTGCAGATGCTCCAGCACCAGCAGCACCTGACGGCCCAGGCCCAGCCACAGCTCGACCGGGCCCTGGCGCTGCGGTCGCGGGGGCGCGCAGCTGTAGCGCGCCACACGTTCGAGCATGGCGCGCTGCGCGGGCAGGATCTCGATGTGCTCGGGCCAGCGCCGGCCCCAGTGGTTCCAGAGCAGCTGGGCACCCAGATGGTCCAGGCGCTCCACGCCACGCAGGTCCCAGCCCGCCACGGCCCGCGGCAGTTCGCGCTGCAGCACGGCCCAGGCCGCCGGCTCGGCCAGGCGCGCCGCGGTCCACTGCCCTTGCAGCAAGGCCACCGCCCCCTGGGGCAGGATCTGGTGCTGGAGGCGGGGAACCGATGCGGCCATGGACAGCGTTCTTCGGGGGTTCTCGGCAGGAGTCCCCCATCCTAAGGGCAAGCCGATTTCACCGCCACAATAGCGCAAGAACAGACCCCGACTGGAGACCCCATGAGCGACACCCCTGCCACCGACGAGTTGCGGATCGAGCCGCGCGGTTCCGTGCTCTGGCTGATCATCGCGCGCGAGGCGCGCCGCAACGCCGTGAGCCATGCCGTGCTGGCCGCCATGGCACGCGCCATCGACGCCGCGCAAAGCCAGCGCGAGATCCGCGCCATCGTCATCACCGGCGCCGGCGACAAGGCCTTCTGCGCGGGCGCCGACCTGCAGGCCGACCAGGCCTTCACCACCGACTACTCCGAGCCCCAGGGCCATGTGGCGCGCGTGCTGCGCGCCGCCAAGGCCAGCAACGTGCCGCTGATCGCGCGCGTCAACGGCGCCTGCATGGCCGGCGGGATGGGCCTGCTGGCCATGTGCGACCTGGCCGTGGCCGCGCCCCACGCGGTCTTCGGCCTGCCGGAAGTGAAGGTCGGCGTGTTCCCGGCCCAGGTGCTCAGCGTGCTGCAGCACCTGGTGCCGCGCCGCAAGCTGGCCGAGCTCTGCCTCACCGGCGAGCCGCTCACGTCCGCCGAGGCGCTGGAATACGGCCTGGTCAACTACGTGGACGAGAACCTCGACGCGCGCCTGCACTGGCTGCTCGAGCGCCTGCTCGACAAGTCGCCCGCCGCGATCCGCCGCGGGCTCTACACCATGAAGAAGATCGAGGCCATGTCCTTCGAGGAAAGCATGTCCTTCACCGAAAGCCAGATCGCCCTGTTCACCTTGACCGAAGACGCCAAGGAGGGGCAGGCCGCCTTCAAGGACAAGCGCAAGCCCATCTGGCCCGGGCGCTGAGGCCAGCCGCTGTCACAAACCGGTGGGCTCATCCGTCTAGGGCTCATGGACGACACCACCCGCTTTTTCAACAGCCTGCGCCCCCGCCTGCAGGCCATCGCCTACCGCATGCTCGGCACCGTAGCCGAGGCCGAGGAGCTGGTGCAGGACGTCTGGCTGCGCTGGCACGAGGCCGATCAGAGCGAGCTCGACAACGGCGAGGCCTGGCTGGTCACCGTGACCACACGCCTGGCCATCGACCGCCTGCGTGCGGCCAAGGTGCAGCGTGAACACTACACCGGCTTCTGGCTGCCCGAACCCCAGCTCACTCCCGAGGACAGCCCCGCCAGCCCCGAGCAGGTGCTGGAACGCGCCGACGATATCTCCATGGCCTTCCTGGCCCTGCTCGAACGCCTGGCGCCCGAGGCCCGCGCGGCCTTCCTGCTGCGTGAGGTCTTCGACGCCGACTACGCCGAGGTGGCCCAGGCCCTCGGCAAGAGCGAGGCCGCCTGCCGCCAGATCGTCTCGCGCGCCAAGGCCCAGCTCAAGCAAGGGCGGGTCCGCCAGCCTGTCTCGCCGGACACGCACTACAAGCTGCTCAGCGGCTTCGCCGAGGCGGCGCGGCGCGGCGACTTTGCCGCCCTGCAGGCCCTGCTGGCCCAGGACGCCGAACTGATTGGCGACGGTGGCGGCAAGGTGCCGAGTTTTGGCAAGGTGCTGGCCGGTGGCGTGCGCATCGCCCAGCTCTACCTGGCCACCTGGCTGCGCGGCCACAAGGTCGAGCTGAAGCTGCAGCTGGAGCTCGTGCACCTCAACGGCCGCTGGGGTCTGCTGCGCTTCGTCGACGGGCAACTCGAATCCGCGCAGGATTTCGAGACCGACGGCGTACGCATCACACGCATCCACGTGCAACGCAACCCGGACAAGCTGCAGCGGCTCGCCGCCGCGTGGGCTGTCACAAAAGCGGGGGGTGCTTCGTCTTGAGGGGTGGAAGCATCGTTTTCATCTCAACCTCCAACGGAGTCCCTCACCATGAGCCAACGCATCGACTACGCCAAGCAAGCCCCCGAGCTGTTCAAGAAATACCTGGACTTCAGCCTGGCGCTGAAGAAGAGCGGCCTGGAGCCCGGCCTGCAGCACCTCGTGACCCTGCGCGCCTCGCAGCTCAACGGCTGCGCCTTCTGTGTGGACATGCACGTCAAGGAAGCGCGCATCCACGGCGAGCGTGAGCTGCGCCTGCACCACGTGGCCATCTGGCACGAGTCGCCGCTGTTCTCGGCGCGTGAACGCGCCGCTCTGGCCTGGACCGAACTGCTCACGCGCCTGCCCGCCGGTGGCATCCGGGAGGCCGACTACCAGGCGGTACGCGACGAGTTCAGCGAGCAGGAGCTGTCGGCGCTGAGTTTTGCCATCGTCGGCATCAACGGCTGGAATCGCCTGGCCATCGGCTTTGCGACGGTGCCGGGCTCCATGGACAAGGCCTACGGCCTGGAGAAATCCGGCCTGGTCTGATGGCCAGCCCGGCCCCGGCACCGGGTCTTGATCCACGTCAAACCGCGCCACAACGCGCGGCCTAGCATGGCGTCCAACCACCCCCAGGAGGAGACGCCATGGCCACCCCGGAAAGCTCCAAGGAATCCGTCCACATTGCCGGCTTGCTGGCCGCTGTGGCCGGTCTCGTCGCCGTCATGCTGCTGCCCCAGCCCGCGGGCCTGCCCGTGGCCGGGCAGATCATGCTGGGCCTGCTGCTGTTCTCCGTCATCCTCTGGGTGACCGAGGCCGTGGACTACGCCATCAGTGCCGTGCTCATCACCGCGCTGATGGCCTTTCTGCTGGGCCTGGCGCCCAATGCCGCCAAGCCCGAGGTCATGCTGGGCACCGGCCCCGCGCTCACGCTGGCGCTGGGCGGCTTTGCCAACACCGCGCTGGCCCTGGTGGCCGCGGCCTGCTTCCTGTCGGCGGCCATGACCATCACCGGGCTGGACAAGCGCATCGCCCTCTTCATCCTCTCCAAGGTCGGCGCGCGGACCAACCGCGTGCTCATCGGCGCCATCCTGGTCGGCATCGTGCTGTCCTTCCTCGTGCCCTCGACCACGGCGCGTGTGGCCTGCCTCGTGCCCATCATCATGGGCATCATCCTGGCCTTCGGCGTGGACAAACGCTCGCGCTTCGCCGGCCTGCTGATGATCGCCACCGCCCAGGCGGCGTCGATCTGGAACGTGGGCGTCAAGACCGCCGCGGCGCAGAACATGGTGGCCATCGGCTTCATCGAAAAGGCCTACGGCCAGACCATCACCTGGGGCGACTGGCTGATCGCCGCCGCGCCCTGGTCCATCCTCATGTCCATCGCGCTCTACTTCGTGATGATCAAGATGATGCCGCCCGAAACCGAAGAGATCGCAGGCGGCAAGGAGACCATCCGCCTGGCGCTGCACGCGCTGGGCCCCATGACGGGCGCCGAGTGGCGGCTGCTGCTCATCACGCTCACCCTGCTGGGCTTCTGGGCGACGGAAAAGGTGCTGCACCCCTTCGACACCTCCAGCACGACCATCGCCGCCATCGCGCTGATGTTCACGCCGGGCATCGGCGTCATGGGCTGGAAGCAGGCCCAGTCGAAGATCCCCTGGGGCACCATCGTGCTCTTCGGCACCGGCATCAGCCTGGGCACGGCCCTGCTACAGACCAAGGCCGCCGCCTGGCTGGCCAACATCATCGTCGCCAACCTGGGCCTGGCCGGCGCCTCGGCCTTTGTCATCCTGGCCCTGCTCTCGCTCTTCCTGATCGTGGTGCACCTGGGTTTTGCCAGCGCCACGGCCCTGGCCTCGGCCATGATCCCCATCATGATCAGCGTGTTGCAGCAGATCGCCGGCGGCCCCGACGCCGCACCGCTCAATCTCGTGGGCATGACCATGCTGCTGCAGTTCGTCGTGAGCTTCGGCTTCATCCTGCCGGTCAACGCGCCGCAGAACATGGTGGCCTACGGCACGGACACTTTCACCGTGAAGGATTTCGTGCGCACGGGGCTCGTGCTCACGGTCATCGGCTTCGGGCTGGTCTTGCTGCTGGGGGCGACTTACTGGTCGTGGATGGGGTACCTCACCAAATGAGGAGACCTTAGTCAGCCCGAGGAAAGAGCCGCATAAGATAGTGGGGCATGAGACTCCACCCGTTTCTATCGCTTGTGGTTCTCAGTCGAATGAGAGCGGCGCCATGTTTTCAAGAGTATCTTCACGAGTATTTTTTTCGCTCTGCTTGGCAGCGTTGATGCCAAGTCTGGTTCTATCGGCTGGTCGAGAAGATGCTGAGATTTCCGCACTGATAGGCCAAGGCGTCTGGACCCTGTCGAAGCAGGGAGCCAATGCATCAAGCAGATGGAGCGAGAAAGGCGGGATGACTCTCCCCAGTTCTGATTTATCTCTTCATGAGTACTACCGTGAGGATCAGGCGATGTTTCTCATTGTCAAAAGAGATCTGACCATAGCGGATGCGCGGCTGCTTCTAATGAAGGTTTTGAACTACCGCGTGACTGGCGACAAGATCATTTTTATTGACGTGGCGCGACGTTATGGATTGACCCGCTACTGCCACGACGGAAGGAATCCCGACGCTATTCTGATCGGACTCGCACGTCCTGAGAAAGAGCGCGATGGCTGCATCCATTGGACAACAAAAGTAATAACTGCTTGGGAAATCGACGCGAAGACAGGGAAAGTAAAGGATGTTCCTGCAGAAGGCGTTTCCTGCTACCTTGATGGATATCCCGATAGCTGCTAGCGCGGCCCCGTGGGTTTCCAATGACGTCTCAACACCTCACCGCCACACTCGCCCCAAGGCCTCCCACGCACTCCCCACCACCGGCTCCCCGCGCCGCCAGCGCAGGCTGACGAAGCACAGCTGGCACTCCAGGCTCACCCGGTCCGCCACCACCAGGCCACGCGCCTGCGCCTCGCTGATCGCGATCGACTCGCGCACCAGGCTGCAGCCCACGCCCGAACGCACCAGGTCCAGCATCGAAGCCTCCTGGTCGACCAGCGCGACCTGGCGCGGGTTCACACCCAAAGGGGCGAACACACCCGCCAGCAGGCGGTGGTGGGCCGAGGCCGGGGGCGTGGCGATCCACGGCAGCGCGGCCAGGGCTTTCCAGTCGCGGCCCAGCACCTGCTCACCCCAGCCCGCGGGCGCGAGCACGCGGTAGGTGAAGCGCGAGAGTTCGCGCAGCTCATAAGCTTCGTCATCGCCCATCTCGCCAGGCAGGCCCAGGTAGAAGCCCACGTCCAGCTCGCCGCGGCCGATCTGGGCCAGCACCTCGCCGCTCATGGCCTGGCGCAGCTCGGTCTCGATCTGCGGCGCGCTCTCGACCAGCTCCTTGAGGAAGGCGCCGAGGCGGATGAACTCGGGGTCGAGGATGGTGCCGATGCGCAGGCGGCCGCGCACCGTGTTGTGCAGGCTCTGCGCGGCCTGGCCGAAGTCGGCCAGCGCGGCCAGGGCCTTCTCGGCCTGGGGCAGCAGGGCCGCGCCGTCGGGCGTGAGGGCCAGGCCGTGCGGGGTGCGGGTGAAGAGCGTGAGCCCCGTGCTCTCGGCCAGGGCCTTGAGCTGCAGGCTCACGGCGGGCTGGCTCAGGTGCAGGCGCTCGGCCGCGCGCGAGACCTTGCCCTCGCGCGCCACGGCGACAAAGGCGCGCAGGGTTTGTTGATCCGGCAGCCCACTCATATTTGCAGAATTTATATCACTGTTCAGTGCAAATCATTGGAAAAGCGACGCGCTTTGCCCGAAACTTGGGCATCTTTTGGAGACAGCCTCATGAGCATTGCAAATATTGACCACTACATCGCCGGCCAGGTCGTCGCCGGCACCTCGGGTCGCCACCAGGACGTCTACAACCCCGCCACCGGCGCGGTGAGCGGCAAGGCCGCCCTGGCCAGCAAGGCCGAGGTCGACAAGGCGGTAGCCGCTGCACAAGCCGCGTTTCCGGCCTGGGCCGGCACCTCGCCGCTGCGCCGCGCGCGCATCCTCTTCAAGTTTCTGGAGCTCATGAACCAGCACCGCGACGAGCTCGCGCGCCTGATCACGGCCGAGCACGGCAAGGTCTTCACCGACGCGCAGGGCGAGGTGACGCGCGGCATCGAGATCCTGGAGTTCGCCACCGGCATCCCGCAGCTGCTCAAGGGCGACTACACCGAGCAGGTCTCGACCGGCATGGACAACTGGACCATGCGCCAGCCCCTGGGCGTGGTGGCGGGCATCACGCCCTTCAACTTCCCGGTCATGGTGCCCATGTGGATGTACCCGGTGGCCATTGCCACGGGCAACACCTTCGTGCTCAAGCCCAGCCCCATCGACCCCAGCCCCGCGCTGCTGATGGCCGAGCTGCTCAAGAAGGCCGGCCTGCCCGACGGCGTGTTCAACGTGGTGCAGGGCGACAAGGAGGCCGTGGACGCGCTGATCGAACACCCGGACGTGAAGGCCGTGAGCTTCGTGGGCTCGACGCCCATCGCCAACTACATCTACGAAACCGGCGCGCGCCACGGCAAGCGCGTGCAAGCCCTGGGCGGCGCCAAGAATCACATGGTGGTCATGCCCGACGCCGACCTGGACCAGGCCGTGGACGGCCTGATCGGCGCGGCCTACGGCTCGGCCGGCGAGCGCTGCATGGCGATCTCGGTGGCGGTGCTGGTGGGCGACGTGGCCGACAAGATCATGCCCAAGCTGATCGAGCGCACCAAGGCCCTGAAAATCAAGAACGGCATGGAGCTCGACGCCGAGATGGGCCCCATCGTCACGTCGGTGGCGCACCAGCGCATCACGGGCTACATCGAACACGGTGCCAAGGAAGGCGCCAAGCTGCTGGTGGACGGCCGCAGCTTCAAGGGCGCGGCAGCCGGCGCCGGCTGCGATGGCGGCTTCTGGCTCGGCGGCACGCTGTTCGACCACGTGACGCCCGAGATGAAGATCTACAAGGAAGAGATCTTCGGCCCCGTGCTCTCCTGCGTGCGCGTCCCCGACTTCGCCACCGCCGTGAAGCTCATCAACGACCACGAGTTCGGCAACGGTGTGTCCTGCTATACGCGCGACGGCCACGTGGCGCGCGAGTTCTCGCACCGCATCCAGGTGGGCATGGTGGGCATCAACGTGCCCATCCCCGTGCCCATGGCCTGGCACGGTTTCGGCGGCTGGAAGCGTTCGCTGTTTGGTGACATGCACGCCTATGGCGAAGAGGGCGTGCGTTTCTACACCAAGCAGAAATCGGTGATGCAGCGCTGGCCTGAAAGCATCGGCAAGGGCGCCGAGTTCGCGATGCCCGTATCCAAGTAACCCCCCTGAGTCGGCCCATGCCTGCCCCGTGCCCTCACCAGAGGCGACGGCCCTTCGTCGCCGTCCAAGCCTGCGCAGGCAGGCTTGGAGCCGCGGCGCTCAGCCCCCACGGGGGACGCCACCGGCGGCCCGGCATAGCCGGTTCCGCGGTGGCCCGCGATCAAGGCACGCTGTTCCAGCGTGTCTGGGATATGGAGACAAGTCCGATGAACGAGAAACCTCATGCGACACAGGGCCCCTTGGCGCGGCCACCGCGGAACCGGCTATGCCGGGCCGCTGGTGGCGCCCCCTTGAGGGGGGAGCGGCCTGTGGCCGCTTCGGGGGGGAGCCATGTCTGACACGACCTTCGACTACATCATCATCGGCGCCGGCACCGCCGGCTGCCTGCTGGCCAACCGGCTCAGTGCCGATGCGGGCAAGCGCGTACTGCTGGTCGAGGCCGGGCGCCAGGACGACTACCACTGGATCCACATCCCGGTGGGCTATCTCTACTGCATCGGCAACCCGCGTACCGACTGGCTCTACAAGACCGAGCCGGACGCGGGCCTCAACGGTCGCCAGCTGCGCTACCCGCGCGGCAAGACCCTGGGCGGCTGCTCCAGCATCAACGGCATGATCTACATGCGCGGCCAGTCGCGTGACTACGCGCAATGGGCGCAGCTCACGGGCGACGAGAGCTGGCGCTGGGAAAACGTGCTGCCGCTCTTCAAGCAGCACGAGGATTACCACAAGGGTGCCGACGAACTGCACGGCAGCGGCGGCGAATGGCGGATCGAGAAGCAGCGCCTGCGCTGGGACGTGCTCGACGCCTTTGCCCAGGCGGCGGTGCAGGCCGGTGTCCCGGCCAGTGCGGACTTCAACCGCGGCAACAACGAGGGCGTGGGCTACTTCGAGGTCAACCAGAAGAGCGGCTGGCGCTGGAACACGGCCAAGGCTTTTCTGCGCCCGGCGCAGCGGCGCCCCAACCTCACGGTCTGGACCGAGACGCCCACGCAGCGCCTGCTGTTCGAGCGCGCGGCCGATGGCGCGCTGCGCTGCACGGGCGCCGAACTGGTGCGCGAGGGGCGCGCGCTCACGGTGCAGGCCACGCGCGAGGTGGTGCTGAGTGCGGGCAGCATCGGTTCGGTGCAGATCCTGCAGCTCTCGGGGGTGGGGCCCACCGATGTGCTGCAACGCCACGGCATCACGCCGGTGCACGCGCTGCCCGGTGTGGGCGCCAATCTGCAGGACCATCTGCAGATCCGCTCGGTCTACAAGGTGCAGGGCGTGAAGACGCTCAACACCATGGCGAATTCGCTCTGGGGCAAGGCCATGATCGGGCTGGAGTACGCGCTGAAACGCAGCGGCCCCATGAGCATGGCGCCCTCGCAACTGGGTGCCTTCACCAAGAGCGATCCGTCGCTCGCCTGGCCCAACCTGGAATACCACGTGCAGCCGCTTTCGCTCGACGCCTTCGGCGAGCCGCTGCACCGCTTCAATGCCTTCACGGCCAGCGTCTGCAATCTCAACCCCACGAGCCGCGGCACGGTGCAGATCCGCAGCCCGCGCTTCGAAGACGCGCCGGCGATTGCGCCCAATTACCTGAGCACGCCGGAAGACCGCCAGGTGGCGGCCGATTCGCTGCGCGTGACACGGCGCATCGTGGCCCAGGCGGCGCTGGCGAAGTACCAGCCCGAGGAATGGAAACCCGGCGTGCAGTACCAGAGCGACGAGGATCTGGCACGCCTGGCCGGCGACATCGCCACCACCATCTTCCATCCCGTGGGGACGACGCGCATGGGCCGCGCTGACGATCCCCTGGCGGTGGTGGACCCGCAGCTGCGCGTGCGCGGCATCCGCGGCCTGCGTGTGGCCGACGCCGGCGTGATGCCGACCATCACGAGTGGCAATACCAACTCGCCCACGCTGATGATCGCCGAGCGCGCGGCCCAGCTGATCCAGGCCGCGGCCTAGGGTCTGCTCACCCTATTTTCTGGAGTGCGAACGGGCCCTAGCGTATCCCGCGCACATAGCGCGGTGCACCGGTCTCGTCCTCGGGCCGGGGAGAGGTGGACGGAAAGCCGGCGGCGGTGTCGGAATAGCCGCTGCGCGGCCCCTCAGGATCGGCCGCCGGTGGCTTGAGGCCCAGCGCGCTTTCGAGCTTGCCCGCCCACTCCGCCAGATCGGGATGCCCGTCCTCCTTGGCGCTGGTGCGCGCAAAGCGGATGATCGCGCGCGCATACTCCGCGTTGGCCGCCATCCACTCGGTGTCGGTCACGCGGCCGGTCTTGCGACGCAGCAACACATGCAGATGGGCAGCAATCGCCACTTTTTCGCTTTCCAGCATGGATGGGGCCTCCTGTTTGGTCGTCTCAACTTCCCATGCGCTCCCGGTGCTGGGAGATGTCCAGCCCCGCGAGTTCGGCGCGCTCGTCCACGCGCAGGCCGACGGTGGCCTTGAGCAGCAGCAGCAGCACGGCGCTGACGGCAGCGCTGTAGGCCATGACGGCCACGACGCCCACGAGCTGGGTGAGCACGCTGCCTTCGACGCCCGCGATCGTCTTGCTCGCCAGCGCCCCCGTGAGCAGGGCGCCGACAATGCCGCCGATACCGTGCACCCCGAACACGTCGAGCGAGTCGTCGGCATTGAGCAGGCGCTTGAGGCCGGTGGCGCCCCAGTAGCAGGCCACGCCGGCCACCAGACCGATCACCAGCGCGCTGCGCGGTGTGACGAAGCCGGCCGCCGGCGTGATGGCGACGAGGCCGGCCACCACGCCCGAGCACAACCCCAGCAACGAAGGCCGCTGGCGCACCATCCACTCGGCAAACATCCAGGACAGGGCCCCCGCGGCTGCGGCGATGTGCGTGACGGCCATGGCCAGGCCGGCGCGCCCATCCGAGGCCACAGCCGAGCCGGCGTTGAAGCCGAACCAGCCCACCCAGAGCAGTCCCGCGCCGGCCATGGTCAGGCCCAGGTTGAAGGGTTCGAAGGCTTCCTTGCCATAGTTCTGGCGCGGGCCCAGGATCCAGGCGCAGACCAGACCGGTCACGCCCGCATTGATGTGCACCACCGCGCCGCCCGCGAAATCGAGCACGCCCATCTGCGCGAGCCAGCCACCGGGCTCCCAGACCCAGTGCGCGACGGGCGCGTAGACCAGGATGGACCACAGGCCTATGAAACAGAGCATGGCCGAGAAGCGCATGCGTTCGACGAAGGCACCGACGATGAGCGCGGGCGTGATGATGGCAAAGGTGAGCTGGAACATGGCGTAGACCGACTCGGGGATGGTCGGCGCCACGTGGCTCACCGCCACCTTGCCCGCGTCCTTCAGATATTCCAGCCCCGTGAAGCCCATGCGCCCGAGACCGCCCAACCAGGCGCTGCCCGGCATGAAGGCCAGCGAATAGGCCAGGCCGAACCACAGCAGGCTGACCAGACCGGTGATGGCCGTGACGCTGGCCAGGGTGTTGATCACGCTCTTGCGCCGCACGAGGCCGCCATAGAAGAGCGCGATGCCCGGCAGCGTCATAAGCAGCACGAGGGCGGTGGAGGTCATCATCCAGGCGGTATCGGCGCCGTTGATCTGGTCCACACTGAGCAGGCCCGGGCGTGTGAGCGCCACCGCGGGAGCGGGTGTGGACACCGCGGCCGCAGCGGGCACCAGGTCGGGCGGCGCCTCGACCACTGGCTTGAGCACCACGGCTGGCACCGGCTCAGCGGGCGCGGGCACCTCGGCCTGCTGCGCCAAGGCGCCCCCACCCATGCAGAAGAACACGACGACCCAAGCCCAACGTCCAACACTGTGCATTTTTCTTCCTGACCGTGGTTTCCACAGCTTCAAAGCAAGGGACATGCCAAGCGAGATTGATGCGCCGTAAACCGGGGAAACCCCTAGCCCGAATGCCCCGGGCCTGCCTTAAATTACCTCCACTCGCTGCCAGCCCGAGGGCTGTGCATGAGAGGAACCGAGGAAGACATCTGGCTAGTCGAAGCAGAAAATATTGATACCATCCAGAGCAGATGGCGTTCCCCAAGGCACCGCTGAACGCGGTGCCTTTTTATTTCTGCATTCCGGTTTCCATGGATATCCTGCTCGTCACGCTGGCCTCGCTGCTGGCCGGTTTCGTTGATGCCATCGTGGGCGGCGGCGGCCTGGTGTTGCTGCCCGCCCTCTTCGCCACCTACCCGGCGGCCCACGCGGCCACACTGCTGGGCACCAACAAGTCCGCCTCGGTCTGGGGCACGGCCTTTGCCTCGGTGCAGTACCTGAGGCGCGTCGAGCTGTCCTGGCGCACCATGCTGCCGGCCATGGGCCTGTCGTTTGCGGGCTCGCTGGCCGGGGCCTGGATCGTGACCCTGGTCTCGCCCGACTTCCTGCGCAAGCTGCTGCCGGCTGTGCTGCTGCTGGTTCTGATCTACACGCTGGTGAAGAAGGAGCTGGGGCGCCACCACGCGCCGCGCTTTGCCGGCCGGCAGGAGCTGCTGGCCGCGGGCACGGTGGGGCTGCTGATCGGCTTCTACGACGGCTTCTTCGGGCCGGGCACGGGCAGCTTCTTCGTCTTCCTCTTCGTCCGCTGGCTGGGCTACGACTTCCTGCACGCCTCGGCCGGGGCCAAACTGCTCAACCTGAGCAGCAATCTCTCGGCGATCCTGCTGTTCACGCTCAAGGGCCATGTCTGGTGGCACCTCGCGCTGCCGCTGGCGCTGGCCAATGTGGTCGGCAGCCTGCTGGGCACGCGGCTGGCGCTCAAGCATGGCGCGGGCTTCGTGCGCAGCGTCTTCATCGTCGTCGTGCTGGCCCTGATCCTCAAGACCGGCTATGACGCCTTCATGCGCGCCTAGGGCAGCATGAAGGTGATGTTCTCCTTGCCCTTGGGCGGCCAGGCCACCTCGGCGGCGAGGCGCGGCTTGCCCAGCGGGGTGGCAGCCTTGCCCTGGCTCACGGCGGCCAGGTCCTGTTCGCTTGGGTACTCGCCGAGCAGCCAGTAGTCGAACACGCGTCGGGCCATGGGCGCGGCGTGCTCGGCGCCGAAGCCCGAGTTCTCCACGATCACGGCCAGCGCGATCTGGGGCTTGTCGACGGGTGCGAAGGCCATGTAGAGCGCGTGATCGCGTTCGTGCTCTTCCATCTTCTTGGCATCGTATTTTTCCTTCTGGCCGATGGTCACGGCCTGGGCCGTGCCGGTCTTGCCCGCACTGAGGTACTTGGCGCCAAGGAAGGAGCGCGCCGAGGTACCTTCCTGCGTGACCGCGGCCAGGGCCTTGCGCACGACGGCCAGGTGCTGGGGCTTGTAGCGCAGGTCCTGTGAGGGCTGCTTGCCCACGGGCACCACCGCCTGGCTGCCGGCGGCCTGGGTGCCCAGGGTGAGATGCGGGACGTGCTTGATGCCGCCGTTGGCCAGCGTGGCCGTGGCCGAGGCCAGCTGCAGCATGGTGAAGGTGTTGTAGCCCTGACCGATGCCCAGCGAGATGGTCTCGCCCGCGTACCACTTCTGCTGCTCGGGACGACGGTAGAAGCGGCGTTTCCAGTCCTGGCTGGGCAGCACGCCGCGGACCTCGCCCTGGATGTCGATGCCGGTGAGCTGGCCGAAGCCCAAGGGCTTCATGAAGTCGTGGATGGCGTCGACGCCCAGCTCGTTGGCCAGCGAGTAGTAGTAGACGTTGCTGGACTTGACGATGCTGCGGTGCATGTCCACCGGCCCCAGGCCATGGTCGCCGTGGCTGCGGAAGACGTGACCGCCGAAGAACCAGGAGCCGCCGTCCTGGATTACGGTGGAGGCCGAGCGCTTGCCGGTCTCCAGCGCAGCCAGCGCCATGAAGGGCTTGTAGGTCGAGCCCGGCGGGTAGGTGCCGCGCAGGGCCCGGTTCAGCAGGGGCTTCTCGATGGATTCGTTGAGCGCCTGCCAGGATTCGGAGTCGATGCCTTCAACGAACATGTTCGGGTCGAAGGTGGGCTTGCTCACGAAGGCCAGGATCTCACCGTTGTTCGGGTCCAGCGCCACCAAAGCGCCGCGGCGATCCCCGAACATCTCCTCCACCAGGTTCTGCAGCTTGATGTCGATGGACAGGACCACGTTGTTGCCGGGCTTGGCCGGCGTGCTCGCCAGCTTGCGCACGGCGCGCCCGCCGGCCGAGGTCTCGACACGCTCGAAGCCCGTGATGCCGTGCAGGTGCTTCTCGAAGCTCTGCTCCACGCCGAGCTTGCCGATGTAGTCGGTTCCGCGGTAGTTGGCCTGGTCTTCCTCGTCCCAGTCCTCCTGCTCCTTCTTCTCGGCCGGGTTGATGCGGCCGATGTAGCCCACCACGTGGCTGCCGAGCTCGCCCCAGGGGTAGTTGCGGAACAGGCGCGCCTTGATGTCCACGCCCGCGAAGCGGTAGCGCTGCACGGCGAAGCGCGCCACCTCCTCGTCGCTCAGACGGGTACGGATGGGCAGCGACTCGGCGCCCTTGGTTTCTTCCAGCAGCTTGCGGAAACGCCGGCGGTCGCGCGGCGTGATATCCACCAGCTCGGACAGCTCGTTGATGGTGCGCTCCAGGTGGTCGACCTTGGAGGGCGTGATCTCCAGCGTGTAAGCCGAGTAGTTGGTGGCGAGCGGAATGCCGTTGCGGTCCAGGATCAGGCCGCGCGTGGGCACCAGGGGCACGATGGTGGTGCGGTTGATCTCGGCCTGCGTCTCGAGCTCGTCATGGCGCACCACCTGCAGATAGACCAGGCGGAAGAAGAGGATCAGGAAACAGCCGAGCACCAGCAACGAGACCACCAGCACGCGCGCGCGGAAGCGGTGCAGGTCGGCTTCGACGTTGCGCAGTTCGGTCATGGCTCAGGGCCTTACAGCGGGCGGTTGGCGTCGGGGTCGGGCGCACGGCGCTGCGGCAGCAGCAACAGCCAGGTGGCCAGCGGCCAGAGCATGGCCTCGATCACGGGCGCAAGCAAGAGGGACCACCCGGGGAAATGACCGCCCACCATCATGCGCACCGCCAGCGCCACCGCATGGGCCGCCAGCAGCAGGGGCAGGATCTGCAGGGCCTGGCTGGGCACGGTGAACCACAGCAGACGGCGGTGGATGGCGATGGCGCAGAAGCTCAGCACGGCATAGGCCAGGGCGTGCTGGCCCAGCACGCTGCCCTGGTGCACGTCCATCAGCAGGCCGAAGAGGAAGGCACCGCTCATGCCCACGCGCTGCGGCTGGTGCACGCCCCAGAACACCAGGGTCAGGGCCAGCAGGTCCGGCGCCCAGGCCGCGCGGCCCCACAGCGCCATGTTGAACAGCAGGTTGAGTCCGAGGGCGCCCAGCAGGCTGCCCCAGATGAACAGGGGATTGGCCGGCAGCAAGAGCTGCTGGCCCGGTCGCATGATCATCGGGCGCCTCCCTTGGCGTTGCCGCTCTTCTGGCCAGCGCGCGCCGGTGCATCCTGCGGACGCGCGGGCTGCTGGCCGGCCAGCGAGGGCAGCACCAGCACCTGGGTGGCGCCGTCGACCCGCGCCTGCGGCAGGCAGTAGATCTGGGCAAAAGGCGACTCGACGCTACGCTCGACCTTGTCGACACGCGCCACCGGCAGGCCGGGCGGGAAGATGCCGTCGATGCCGCTGGTGGTGAGCAGATCGCCGGGCTGCACGTCGGCATTGGTACCCATGTAGCGCAACTCCAGCATCCCGCCATGCAGGCCGGGGTCGCCAAAGGCCACGGCGCGCACGCCGGTGCGGGTGTTGAGCACGGGGATGGCCTGCTCGGCATCGATCACCAGCGTGACCTCGGCCATGGACGGATAGACCCGCGTGACCTGGCCCAGCACCCCCGAGGTGTCGAGTACGGGCGCACCGGCGCTGATGCCATGGATCAGCCCTTTGTCGATGATGACCTTGTGCTCGTAGGGATCGGCCGCGTCGTACAAAACCTGGGCCGCCAGCCCGGGGGTGGGCATGCGCTGGCGCAGGTCCAGCAGCTGGCGCAGGCGCTCGTTCTCGAGCGCCAGCTCCTCGTACTGCTGCGCGCGCGGCGACTGCAGGCGCAGCAGTTCGCGCAGCAGCTGCGCGTCATCCTGGGCGCTGCGCAGGGACTGCAGGTTGCCGAAGACCTCGCGTGACCACTGCACGGGCTGCACCAGCGCCCACTGCACCGGGTAGAGCACCGAGGCGATGGTCACGCGGACGGGACCGGTGAGCTTGAAGCGTGTGTCGGCCACCATGAGGAACAGCGCGAGTGCGCTGAACAGCATGAGCCGCGACAGGGCCGAGGCGCCCTGGCGGAAGAAGGGGGGAGGCGTTCTGTCCAGCGTACCGAGTGGCATCGCTGTGTCCGAGGGTTATTCGTTCGTGAAGATCGCGCCCAGACGGTCCATGCGCTCCAGGGCGATGCCGCAGCCACGCACCACGCAGGTCAGCGGGTCTTCGGCCACCAGCACGGGCAGGCCGGTCTCCTCGGACAGGAGGCGGTCCAGGTCGCGCAGCAGCGCGCCGCCGCCGGTCAGCATCATGCCGCGGTCGGCGATGTCGGCACCCAGCTCGGGCGGGGTCTGCTCCAGCGCGTTCTTGACGGCCGAGACGATGCTGTTGAGCGGGTCGGTCAGCGCTTCCAGGATTTCGTTGCTGGAGATCGTGAAGCTGCGCGGCACGCCCTCGGACAGGTTGCGGCCGCGGACTTCCATCTCGCGCACCTCGCTGCCGGGGAAGGCCGAGCCGATGTTCTTCTTGATGGCTTCGGCCGTAGGCTCGCCGATCAGCATGCCGTAGTTGCGGCGGATGTAGTTGATGATGGCCTCGTCGAACTTGTCGCCGCCGACGCGGACCGAGCCCTTGTAGACCATGCCGCCGAGCGAGATCACGCCGACCTCGGTGGTGCCGCCGCCGATGTCGACGACCATGGAGCCCGAGGCCTCCGACACCGGCAGGCCCGAGCCGATGGCCGCGGCCATGGGTTCCTCGATCAGGTAGACATCGCTGGCGCCCGCGCCCAGCGCCGATTCACGGATGGCGCGACGCTCGACCTGGGTCGAGCCGCAAGGCACGCAGATGATGATGCGCGGGCTGGGCTTGAACACGCCGCGCGGCAGCACCATCTTGATGAACTGCTTGAGCATCTGCTCGGTGACGGTGAAGTCGGCGATCACGCCGTCCTTCATCGGACGGATGGCCTCGATATTGCCGGGCACCTTGCCCAGCATGGCCTTGGCCTCTTGGCCGACGGCCTGGATGGTCTTCTTGCCCTGGGGGCCGCCTTCGTGGCGGATTGCGACCACCGAGGGTTCATTGAGCACGATGCCCTTGTCGCGCATGACGATCAGGGTGTTGGCGGTGCCCAGGTCGATGGCCAGGTCAGTGGAGAAATACTGACGAAAAGCTCCAAACATTACTCAATCCTCTGTGGGGGCACGGCCGACCCTCGTTCGCCCGTCGCCCGATGCGCAAAAACACGCGGTAGTGACTCGTTGCGGGGCATCGCAGTCCCTGTGGGCAGGAAAGGACACCACTAAAGGCGGGATAATACCCCATCCCCTGTGTATAACCCGTCGTTCCCGCGCCTTTCGGGCCTGGAATTACACCCGGTTGCAAGCCCCTACGCCATGTCCCTGACCTCCTCTGACATCGCCCGTATCGCCAACCTGGCCCGGCTGGAAATCAGCCCGACCGAGAGCGAGCGCATGCGCGAGCGCATCAACGGCTTTTTCGACATCGTCGAGCAGATGCGCGCCGTCGACACCGCCGGCATCGAGCCCCTGGCCCACCCGACCATGGGCGCCGTGGCCGGCCAGGCCGCGCTGCGCCTGCGCGCGGACGTGGCGAGCGAACCCAACCAGCGCGAGGCCAACCAGCAAAGCGCCCCGGCCGTCGAACGCGGCCTCTTCCTCGTGCCCAAGGTGATCGAGTGATGTCCGAACTGCACCAGCTCTCCCTCGCCGACCTGGCCCGTCAGCTGCGCGAGAAAAAGATCTCGGCCGTCGAGACCGCCCGGCATTTCCTGGGCCGCATGGCTGCCCATCAGGACCTGGCCGCCTTCGTGGCCGTGGACGAGGATGTCACCCTGGCCCAGGCCCGCGCGGCCGACGCCGCCCTGGCGGCCGGCTCGGCCGGCCCCCTGGCCGGCGTGCCGATCGCCCACAAGGACATCTTCGTCACGCGCGACTTCCCCTCAACCGCCGGCTCGAAGATGCTGGCCGGCTACCGCTCGCCCTTCGACGCCACCGTGGTCCGCAAGCTGGCCGAGGCCGGTACCGTGACCCTGGGCAAGCTCAGCTGC
Source organism: Hylemonella sp. (assembly GCA_046299695.1). Taxonomy (GTDB): domain Bacteria; phylum Pseudomonadota; class Gammaproteobacteria; order Burkholderiales; family Burkholderiaceae_C; genus Hylemonella. The sequence continues at coordinate 325,942 of JBKBHP010000002.1, read as the reverse complement.
GACGAGTTCGCCATGGGCTCGGCCAATGAAAGCGTGGCCGTGCCGGCCGTCGGCCACAGCACGCCGACCCCGGTGCGCAACCCCTGGGACACGCAGCGCGTGGCCGGCGGTTCCTCGGGCGGCAGCGCCGCCGCCGTGGCCGCGCGGCTGGCGCCGGCTGCCACGGGCACGGACACCGGCGGCTCGATCCGCCAGCCCGCGGCCTTCTGCGGCCTCACGGGCATCAAGCCCACCTATGGCCGCGCCAGCCGCTACGGCATGATCGCCTACGCCTCCAGCCTGGACCAGGCCGGCCCCATGGCGCGCAGCGCGGAAGACTGCGCCCTGCTGCTCTCGGCCCTGTGCGGCCCGGATCTGGACCGCGACTCGACCTCGCTCGACGTGCCCGCGGAGGACTTCAGCCGCGGCCTGAACGACAGGCTCGACGGCCTGCGTATCGGCCTGCCCAAGGAATTCTTCGGCGCAGGTCTGGCGCCCGACGTGCGCGCCGCGATTGACGCGGCCCTCAGGGCCTACGAGCAGCTCGGCGCCAAGCTCGTCGAGATCTCGCTGCCGCGCACCGAGCTCGCGATTCCCGTCTACTACATCATCGCCCCGGCCGAGGCCAGCTCCAACCTTTCGCGCTTCGACGGCGTGAAGTTCGGCCACCGCGCAGAGAAGTACACCGACCTGCTCGACATGTACAAGAAGACCCGCGCCGAGGGCTTCGGCGACGAGGTCAAGCGCCGCATCATGGTCGGCACCTACGTGCTCTCGCACGGCTACTACGACGCCTACTACCTGCAGGCGCAGAAGATCCGCCGCATGATCGCCGACGATTTCCAGAACGCCTTCAAGAGCTGCGACGTGATCGCCGGCCCCGTGGCGCCCACCGTGGCCTGGAAGCTCGGTGACAAGAGCGAGGACCCGGTGGCGGCCTACCTGGCCGACATCTACACCCTGCCGGGCTCGCTGGCCGGTCTGCCGGGCATGAGCCTGCCCGTCGGTTTCGGTGACGCGAACATGCCCGTGGGCCTGCAGCTCATCGGCAACCATCTGCAGGAAGGCAAGCTGCTCAACATGGCGCACCGCTACCAGCAAGCCACCGACTTCCACCTCCGCACTCCGGGAGGCTACTGATGAAGTACCCCCAGGCTACGCGCACTGCGTGTCGCTGCGCCACCCCCCTCCAGGGGGCAATGCCAGTGGCCCAGCCAAGCTGGTTCCACGGCATTCCCCGTCTAGACCGTTTCATGCGTAACGATTCGGCTGCGCATGGGAGCAACTGAAACATGAGTACACCTAAACTGGTTCAGGGCTACGAAGTCGTGATCGGCTTCGAAACCCATGCCCAGCTTTCCACGGAGAGCAAGATCTTCAGCCGCGCGCCCACGGCCTTCGGCTCCGAACCCAACACCCAGGCCTGCGCCGTGGACCTGGCTCTGCCCGGCACCCTGCCGGTGATGAACGTGGGCGCCGTCGAACGCGCCATCCAGCTGGGCCTGGCCATTGGCTCGCACATCGCCCCGCGCAGCATCTTTGCGCGCAAGAATTACTTCTACCCCGACCTGCCCAAGGGCTACCAGATCAGCCAGTTCGAGATCCCGGTCGTGCAGGGCGGCGAGATCAGCTTCTACCTCGGCGAGGAGAAGAAGACCGTGCGCCTGGTGCGCGCGCATCTGGAGGAAGACGCAGGCAAGTCGCTGCACGAGGACTTCATCGGCCAGAGCGGCATCGACCTCAACCGCGCGGGCACGCCGCTGCTGGAGATCGTGACCGAGCCCGACATCCGCTCCAGCGAGGAGGCCGTGGCCTATGCCAAGGAGCTGCACAAGATCGTGACCTGGATCGGCATCTGCGATGGCAATATGCAGGAAGGCAGCTTCCGCTGCGACGCCAACGTCTCGGTGCGCAAGCCGGGGGCACCGTTAGGCACACGGCGCGAGATCAAGAACCTCAACAGCTTCAAGTTCATGCAGCAGGCCATCGACTTCGAGGTGCGCTGGCAGATCGAGCAGCTTGAGGACGGCCATGCCATCCAGCAGGCCACCGTACTCTTCGACCCCGACACGGGCGAGACCCGCGCCATGCGCACCAAGGAAGATGCGGCGGACTACCGTTACTTCCCGGATCCGGACCTGCCACCGCTGGTGATTGCGCTGGAGTGGATCGAACGCGTGCGCAGCGAACTGCCCGAGCTCCCGCGCGCCATGGCTGCGCGCTTCGTCGCGGACTACGGCCTGCCCGAGTACGACGCCACGACGCTGACCCAGAGCAAGGCCATGGCGGCCTATTTCGAGGACGCGGCCCGGGCCTGCAAACAGCCCAAGCTGGCGAGCAACTGGATCATGGGCGAGGTCTCGCGCCGCCTCAATGCGGATGAGATCGGCATCGAGCAAGCGCCGGTCGGCGCGGCGCAGCTCGGCGCGCTGATCACGCGCATCAGCGACGGCACCATCTCGAACAACGCCGCCCGCCAGGTCTTCGACGCGCTCTGGACCGGCGAGGGCCAGGACGTGGATGCGGTGATCGAGGCCAAAGGCCTGAAGCAGATGAACGACTCCGGCGCGCTGGAGAAGATCATCGACGAGGTCATTGCCGCCAATCCGGACAATGTGGCCCAGTTCAAGGCAGGCAAGGACAAGGCCTTCAACGCGCTCGTCGGTCAGGTCATGAAGGCCAGCAAGGGCAAGGCCAACCCGCAGCAGGTCAACGACCTGCTGCGCAGCAAGCTGGCTTGAGCAGGGGGCCGCGCGAACGTCGGCGCGGCTTCAGTTGGCGGCGGGCGCGGCGATCTGGGCCCAGAGGAGCTGCAGACGCTGCAGCTCCTCGTCGAAACGGGCGTTCACGCGCACCATCTCGGCGTCCTGGTCGGCGATGAAGCGCTCCTGCACCGCCATGCTCTTCTCGTTGTCGTCCACGAGGCGGCGCAGGGAAGGCGGCACCTTCTCCGGATCCTTGGCGTAGAACTCAAGCTCGGTGTCGAGCTCCTTGCGCTGGCGCTGCAGTTCCTTGACGCGGTTCATCGCCGCCTGGCGCACCACGGTGATCTGGGACAGGGCTTCGGTGCGCTCCTTGTCGTGCGTGGCGCGGTTGGGATAGCGCACCAGCAGGGCGCGCTCGCGCCTCTTTTCTTCGGCCTGGCGGGCACGCTCCTCGGCCTCCCGGCGCTGCCGGGCTTCGAGGGCGGCGCGCTCGGGGCCGGTCAGGGACGGCGGAACCACGGCGCGTACCGTGCCGCTGGGGTTGAGCAGGAGCTGTTCGCGGTCGGCGCACTCGCGGATCGGGCGGTCGGAGGTGAGCCTGCGACCCTTGGCATCGGTGCAACTGTAGATGCCACCGCTGGTGGTCTGCGCCAGCGACGGCTGGACGTAACCGCCCAGCATCAACCCTGTGAGCACCACCCCTGCCAAACGCATCATTTCACTTGTCCTGGACGCCGTAGCGTTGTCGATAAGCCAGCACTCGGGCATGGTCGGCGGCGAGGCCGTCCTTGCTGTGCTGCTCCAGATACTGCAGCAAATCCCCCAGTTCCGCAATGGCGGCGACCTGCAGACCCAGGCGATTGCGGACATATTGCACGGCGCTGTAGGGCACGTCCTGGCCGTTCTCGGTGGCCATCTCCTGCCGGTCCAGGGCAATGACCACGCCGTGCGGTTTCGCACCGGCCGCCTCGATCAGGGCGATGGACTCGCGCGCAGCGGTGCCGGCCGACATGACGTCGTCCACGATGAGCACGCGCCCCTTGAGCGGCGCCCCGACCAGGGTGCCGCCCTCGCCATGGTCCTTGGCTTCCTTGCGGTTGTAGGCAAAGGGCACGTTGCGCCCGCGCCGCGCCAGTTCCACGGCCAGCGCTGCGCCCAGGGGGATGCCCTTGTAGGCCGGGCCGAAGATCATGTCGAACTCCAGGCCAGAGGCGAGCACGCGACGGGCATAGAATTCGGCCAGCCGGCCCAGCTTGGCGCCGTCGTCAAAGAGGCCTGCGTTGAAGAAGTAAGGGGACAGCCGGCCAGCCTTGGTCTTGAATTCGCCGAAGCGCAGCACACCGCATTCGACCGCAAAGGCCACGAAATCCTGGGCCAGGCTGTCCTGACCCGTCACACCACCAGCCGTACCGCCTGCCATGGGAAAGTCCTTGTTCAAACTCGTCAGCCTCAACCTCAACGGCATCCGTTCCGCCACCAGCAAGGGGCTCGAAACCTGGATCGAGCAGACGCGGCCTGATTGTATGGGCGTGCAGGAAGTCAAGGCCCAGGCGCCGGACGTGACGGGCCGGTTCGAGCAGCTCGCCGGACTGCAGGGCTACTTCCACTACGCCGAGAAGAAGGGCTACTCGGGCGTCGGTCTCTACACGCGGCACACGCCCAGCGATGTGGTGACCGGCTTTGACGGTGGCGAGTTCGACACCGAGGGCCGCTATGTGGAGCTGCGCTTCGACACCCCGCAGCGCAAGCTCTCGCTCATCAGCTGCTACTTCCCCAGCGGCTCCTCGGGCGAGGAACGCCAGGCCGCCAAGTACCGCTTCCTCGACCGGATCTACCCGCACCTGCAGCAGCTGCGCCAGCAGCGCGAGTTCATCCTCTGTGGCGACGTGAACATCGCCCACAAGGAGATGGACCTCAAGAACTGGAAGGGCAATCTCAAGAACTCGGGCTTCCTACCCGAGGAGCGCGCGTGGATGACGAAGCTGCTGGAGGAAGGCGGCCTGGTCGACGTCTACCGCCGCCTGCAACCCGACGCGACCGATGCCGCCTACACCTGGTGGAGCAACCGCGGCCAGGCCTACGCGAAGAACGTGGGCTGGCGCATCGACTACCACCTGGCCACGCCGGCCCTGGCCGCGCTGGCGCGCCGCGAGTCGATCTACAAGGGCGAGAAGTTCAGCGACCATGCGCCCCTGACCGTCGACTACGAGCTCGGCCTCTGAACCGGCTTGACTTGTGCACGGCACTGAACCCATCATGCGGCACCCACCCGGACAGGTTCGTCCGGCGGAGCAGGGCAGCCCATGCACATGAGGGTCAGGCAAGTACGCCCCGCCAGACTGCAAGGCCTGTGCGCCGCTGTCCTGCTGTTTCTGCTGGTGCTTGGCGGCTGGCTGGCCTGGGACCTGTGGCGCGAACGCGAACGCACCCTGGGTCTGGCCGCGCGCCTGGTGATGCAGAAAAGCCAGTTCATGGCCCGCGCCTTCGGTGACACCTTCCTGGCCGCGGACTATGTGCTGCGCGACGTGCTGGGTCATGTGCGGCCGGAGCGCGACCTGGTCCACCCGGATCCCGACGCCGACCACCGCCAGCGCATCGAGGGCCTGCTGCGCGTCAAGGCGAGCACGATCCCGGTGCTGGAGGACGTGGCGCTGTTCAACCGCGACTGCATCTTCACCGCCTTCGCCAAAGGCCAGTTCTACGGCCGCCGCAGCACGCAGCGTTTCTGCACCGACCTGCAGGTCGGCACCGGCGAGCGACTGCACATGCAATACCTGCCGGCCGAGAAGTCCGCCTCGAAGCGCCCGGTCGTGGTCATGGCGCGCACCGTGGGTGACGCCCAGGGCCGGCTGCTGGGGGGTGCCCTGGCCGTACTCGACCTGCAATATGCGCAGAACTGGCTGGCCATCTTCGACGTGGCCCCGCAGGACAACCTGAGCCTGCTGGACACCGACGGCGTGCTGCTGGCACGCGTGCCGCCCATGCCCGACGCCATCGGTCAGCGCGTGCCGCCCACCCCGACCCAGCCGCTGTTCAGCGAGCTCGGTGCCGCCGCAACCTTCACCGACCTCTCACCCGTCGACGGCCGCCTGCGCATCTACGGCGTGTCGCGGCTTGAGCGCTTTCCGATCGTGGCGCTCGTGGGCTTCGACCGCAGCACCGTGCTGCAGGGCTGGCGCCATCGGGCCTGGCAGCTCCTCGCCGGCTATGCCGTGCTGTGCGCGCTGACCCTGCTGATGCTGCGCATCCAGCTGACCATGCTGCGCCAGCGCGAGGCCTTGCACGCGCTGGCCACCACCGACGCGCTGACGGGCATTGCCAACCGCGGCCACCTGATGCAGGTCGGTGAGCAGGAGTTCGCCCGCGCACGCCGCTATGGCCAGGCCCTGTCCGTGCTCATGCTCGACATCGACCGCTTCAAGTCCGTCAACGACCGCTGGGGCCATCCCACGGGTGACCAGGTGATCCGGGTCGTGGCGCAGACCCTGCGCTCGCTGGCACGCGGCCAGGATCTGGCGGGCCGCCTGGGCGGCGAGGAGTTCGCCCTGCTGCTGCCGGCGACGCCGTTGGCGGGCGCCCGGGCCATCGCCGAGCGACTGCGCCAGAGCGTGCAGGACAGCATGAGCGTACGCACGGGCGACGACGAGGCCGTGCGCTGCACGGTCAGCATCGGGGTGGCCGCCCTGTCGGCACAGGACGCGGACTTCGACAGTCTGCTGCAGCGCGCCGACCGGGCCCTGTACCTGGCCAAGGACGGCGGGCGCAACCGCGTGGAGCTGCTCGACAGCGACGCCGCCGCCAGTCTGGGCTAGGACCGGTTGCGCAGCTTCTCGTGGATGCGCCGAGTGGTGCGCCACACCGCCCAGAGCACCAGCGGGATCAGCGCGCCGGTGGCGATCTCCACGTTCAACGGCACGCCCGCGGCCTTGACGGCCTTGACGGCGTAGAGCAGCAGGCTGACGACGTAATAGGAGATGGCCGCAATCGACAGGCCTTCCACCGTGCTCTGCAGGCGCAGCTGCAGCTCCTGCCCGCGCGTGAGCTTCTCCAGCAGCTGCTGGTTCTGCGCCTCGGTGGCAATGTCCACACGCGTGCGCAGCAGCGCACTGGTGCGCGCCACGCGCTCGGACAGCGAGATCAGGCGCTGGGCGGTGGCGGCCACCGTGGCCATGGCCGGTGACAGCCGGCGCTGCATGAACTCGCCCAGGGTCTGCGTGCCCGGCACAGGCTGCTCGCGCAGCTCGGCCAGGCGCTGGCTCACCAGCGTGTCATAGGCGCGCGTGGCCGCGAAACGGTAGTCGTGCTCGGCCGTAGCGCGCTCGATGCGCGCGGCCAGCGCCACCAGGGTGTCGAGCAGCTCCTGCTCGGAGGCCGACTTGTACTCCAGCCGCGCCGTGATGTCAGCCAGCCGCCCTTCGGCCTCACCCAGCATGGGCCCCAGGCCCTTGGCCACCGGCAGGCCGCGCAGCGCCATGAGGCGATAGGTCTCGAGTTCCAGCAGGCGCTGGGAGATCCGGCCGGCTCGGGTTTCGGTGGTACTGGGTGGCGCCAGCACGAGGATGCGCTCGAAGCCGCAGTCACGCAGCTGGAAGTCGGTCACGGCCCAGGAATGCCCGTTGTTGCCCATCACCGAGGCCACGACGGCGCGGTCACCAAACCAGCGCCGCGCCTGGGCCATGGTGGCCTCGGGGGTACCCAGGTCGCCATGCGCCATGGCCAGCTGGATGGCCGCGATGGTACGGCCCGGGATATCGCGCAACCACGCCGGCGCCACCACGAGCTCGCCCGTGAGGTCCGGGTCGCTCGCACCCAGGGCGGCCTGCGCGGGCAGGGGCTGGACGATGGAGTAGCGCGTGAACTCGGTGTGGCGCTCCCACTTGACCGTGTAGCCCTCGAAGCGCAGGCGCAGGAAATTGCCCTGCAGCTGGTCGACGGTCAGGTCCTGCTGGCCCGGCAGGCGCCGCAGGTGCTCGCACTCCTGCTCGCGGCCGATGCCATCGTTGAGCACCGCCACGTAGATCACCAGCGCTGGCAGGCGGATGCGCGCGGGCGGGCGGGCGTGGACTTCGTTGTGCAGCAGCTCGCGCTGGGCGTCGTCGGCTGGCAGCAAGCGAGCGGTTTCGGCATTCGGACTCATGCGCCCCATTGTGCCGCCAATGCGGCGCCCACTGCCCGCCCGCGCCGTGCACAATTCGGCCTGGCGTCCCACCCCTTCACTGCGCTTTGCCCGGCCATGCTCCAGTACCTGACCGTCCCCGTCACCGCCTTCGAACAGAACTGCTCCATCGTCTGGTGCGACGAAACCATGGAGGCCGCCGTGATCGACCCGGGCGGCGACCTGCCGCGCATCACGGCCGAGGCGGCACGCCTGGGGGTCCAGCTCAAGGCCATCTGGCTCACCCATGCCCACATCGACCACGCCGGCGGTACGGCCGAACTGGCGCGCCTGCTGCAGCTGCCCATCATCGGCCCGCACCCAGGCGACCAGTTCTGGATCGACCAGTTGGCCGAGCAGAGCCGCATGTTCCGTTTCCCGCAGTCCGAGCGCTTCACGCCCACGCGCTGGCTGGCCGACGGCGACACGGTCACGATCGGCCACTGCACCCTGAACGTACGCCATTGCCCGGGTCACACCCCGGGCCACGTGGTCTTCCACTCCCCCGAGGCGAAGCGCGCTTTCGTTGGCGACGTGCTGTTTGCCGGCTCGATCGGCCGTACCGACTTCCCCCAGGGCAATCACGGCGACCTGATCCGCAGCATCACCGAGCGTCTGTGGCCCATGGGCAACGACACGGTCTTCATCCCCGGTCATGGTCCCGAAAGCAGCTTCGGCCGCGAGCGCCAGTCCAATCCTTTCGTGGGCGGGACGTAAGCGCCCGCTACTGTCTTTTCGGACATGTTGCAGCGCCACATAGAGACCATGGGGCGCACTGGAGTAAACCCCCGGAAGGGCCGATGTTTCCGAATAATCAATCCCAGTGTTGAATTCGAGGAACTGTCATGTTTTCCCTGCGCGCCCGTCGGCTGGCGCTGGCCATCCTTTCCATGGTGGCGGCGCTGTCGACGGCTCAAACCCTGACCCCAAGCCCCGGTCCGCATGGCCTGGGTTCCGGCCTGACATGGAGTCTGCGCAGCGACCACACCCCGGGCCTCAAGTGGAGCGCGCCTGAGCCGCGTGTTGAGCCCGGCGCGCCAGCCGACCCCCACCGCAGCAGCCTGTACGCCGACTGGTTCCCGTTCACCGGCCACGGCTTCCGGATCGTGGGCGGATTGACCCTCAACGACACCTGGACCAACCCGCTGGGCGGTGCCCATGCCACCAGCGGTGCTTACCAGCTGCGCCCCCGGACCACGACCTACCTGGGCATAGGCTATGGCTCGCACGGCGTGTCGGGCAAAGGTCTGGGCTTCTACGCCGACATGGGGGTCTCGATGGGCACGGCCTCCGACAGCGACAGTGGCATGAACGGCATGTCGGCCACAGGCTTCGAAGGCTGGCGTACCCAGCAGAACGGCTGGCTCGGGTTCCGCTACCTGCCCAGCGTCTCGCTGGGCCTGATCTACCGCTACTGAAGCCGGTCGACCCGCCTAGCGCGCCGATGTGCCTGTGCCACGGCGCGCCCGCTCGTACAGCGGCATCACCTTGGGCAGGTTCTGTTCGATCTCGGCGATGCGCGTCTTGCCGGCCGGATGGGTGGACAGCCACTGCGGCGGCGCGCCCTTGCTGGCCGCGCTCATCTTCTGCCACAGCGTCACGCCGGCGCGCGGGTCGTAGCCGGCACGCGCGGCCAGCTCCATGCCCACGAGGTCGGCTTCGGTCTCGTCGCTGCGGCTGAAGCTCAGTACCGCCAGGTTGGCGCCGCCGCGCGCCACGCCGTCGGTCAGCCGCGGGTCGATACCCAGCCAGGCCGAGAGCACGGCGCCACCCACGCGGGCGACACCTTCGGTCACGGCGCTCTTGCCCATACGTTCACGCGCGTGCTCACGCAGGGCATGGGCGATTTCATGGCCCATGACCATGGCTACCTCGTCATCGGTGAGCTGCAGCTGGTCCAGGATGCCGGTGTAGAAGGCGATCTTGCCGCCGGGCATGCAGTAGGCGTTGATCTGTTTCGAGCCGATCAGATTGACCTCCCATTGCCAATCCCTGGCGCGCGGGTTCCAGGACAGGGCATGCGGGATGATGCGCTGGGCGATGGCGCGCAGGCGCTTGAGCTGGGGGTGGTCGGCTGGTGCCAACGCGCGCTTCTCGGCCGCGGCGCTCAGTTGCTGGCGGTACTGCTGCAGCGCCATGCGCTCCACCTCTTCAGCCGGGGCCAGCTTGGTGAACGCAGAGTTCTTGCCCACGTCCACGCCTTCACGCTGCTCGGGCGCGGCATGGCCGGCGCCTGCCAGCAGCAGGGCCGCAACAGTCAACGTGAAACGTCGGGTTGGCAGTGTCATGGTGTACAGAATCTTGCCGGAGCATGCGTATGATGCCCGGCATGCTCCCAAGTGCGCCCGAAAGCCCCCAAGTCAAGCCTTCCTGGGGCGCCACGCTGCGCGTCTACCTCGAACCCGCCACCCTGCGCATGCTGGCGCTGGGCTTTGCCGCCGGCCTGCCGCTGCTGCTCGTGCTGGGCACGCTCAGCTTTCGCCTGCGCGAGGCCGGCGTGGACCGCGGCACCATCGGCGAACTGAGCTGGGTCGGCCTGGCCTACGCCTTCAAGTGGGCCTGGGCCCCGCTGGTCGACCGCCTGCCACTGCCGTTGCTGCACCACGCCCTGGGGCGGCGGCGCAGCTGGCTGCTGCTGTCGCAGTTCGCCATCATGGGCGGCCTGGCCGGCATGGCGCTGGCCAATCCACAGCAGGGCCTGTCCGCCGTGGTCTGGTGCGCGTTGCTCGTGGCCTTCGCCTCGGCCACGCAGGACATCGCACTCGACGCCTACCGCATCGAATCGGCGGGCAGCGAACGCCAGGCCGCGCTGGCCGCGGCCTACCAGACCGGCTACCGCGTGGCCATGATCTGGGCCGGGGCTGGCGTGCTCTGGCTGGCCGCGCGCGCCGAGCTTCAGGCCACGGGCTACCAGAACGCCGCCTGGACCACGGCCTACCTCGTCATGGCCGCCAGCATGCTGCCCGGTGTGCTCACCGTGCTGCTCTCGCCCGAGCCCACGCGGCGCGAACTGCCACCGGCGCGCAACGCGGCCGAGTGGCTGCGGGGCGCACTGGTCGAGCCCTTTGCGGATTTCCTGCGCCGCTACAAATGGCAGGCCGCGCTCATCCTGGCGCTGATCGCGGTCTACCGCATCAGCGACGTGGTCATGGGCATCATGGCCAACCCCTTCTACGTGGACATGGGCTACACCAAGGACGAGGTTGCCGCCGTGACCAAGGTCTACGGCGTCATCATGACCCTGGTCGGCGCCTTCGTCGGTGGTGTGCTGGCCCTGCGCCTGGGCGTGATGCGCGTGCTCATGCTGGGCGCCGTGCTCAGCGCCGCGAGCAACCTGCTCTTCGCCTGGCTGGCCGGCCACGGCCACGACGTGCACGCGCTGATCTTCGTGATCTCGGCCGACAACCTCTCCAGCGGCATCGCCTCGGCGGCCTTCATCGCCTACCTCTCGAGCCTGACCAACATCAGCTACTCGGCCACGCAGTACGCGCTCTTCAGCTCCATGATGCTGCTCGCGCCCAAGTTCATCGCCGGCTTCTCGGGCCATTACGTGGACGCCTACGGCTACAGCCCCTTCTTTGTCTCGACCGCCCTGCTGGGCCTGCCGGTGCTGCTGCTCGTGGCGCTGGCGGCGCGCGCGCAGCGGGCCGGGGCCTGAGCGCCGGTTTACCTTTCTTTACGGCCGCGACAAGGGCGGCTGACCCCCCCGGGCCACCATGACGGCATGAGCGATAGACTTGCCGACATGAGTCCCCAACCCCTGCTGATGATCGAGGACGATGCCCGTCTGGCCGCCATGGTCAGCGACTACCTCGGGCAATCGGGCTACAGCGTGCAGGTCTGTGGCAGCGGCTCCGAAGGCCTGGCCCGGCTTGAGGCCGCCCACCCGCCCCCGCAGCTGCTGATCCTCGACCTCATGCTGCCCGACATGGACGGCCTGGAGATCTGCCGCCGCATCCGCGCCCTCCCCTCGGGTCTGGCGCAGACACCGGTGCTCATGCTCACGGCCAAGGGCGATCCCATGGACCGCGTGATCGGCCTGGAGATCGGTGCCGACGACTACCTGGCCAAGCCCTTCGAACCACGCGAGCTGCTGGCCCGCATCCGCGCCGTGCTGCGCCGGCGCAGCGGCAGTGGCACCCCCGCCGGGAACCAGCTGCGCTTCGGCTCGCTGGCCATCGACCGCGACGCGCGCAGCGTCCATGTCAACGGCCAGGCCTGCGAACTCACGTCCTACCAGTTCGACCTGCTGGTCACGCTGGCCGAGCGCGCGGGTCGTGTACTCACGCGCGACCAGATCATGGAGGCCGTGCGTGGCCGCGAGCTCGAGGCCTTTGACCGCTCGATCGACGTGCACATGGGCCGCATCCGCGCCGCCATCGAGGCCGACCCCAAGAACCCCAAGCGCATCCTCACCGTGCGCGGCGTGGGTTACGTCTTTGCGCGCCAGCAGGATTGAGTTCCTGTCCCGCATGAGCACGCCGCTGACCCAACGCCTCTACCTGCGCATCTGGCTCGCGGTGGTCGGCGCCATCGTGCTGCTCACGCTGATCTTCGGCTGGATCTGGCGCACCGAGTCCGAACGCGAACGCGCCCAGCGTCCCGGCCGGGAGATCATCCTGCGCAACGCGCAGGGCGAGGTGCTGGGCCAGGCACAGGCCAAGGGCAACCGCGTGCCCGGACAGGGCTGGGAATTCGAAGTGCCGATGCGCGACGGCCAGACCGTGGTCGTGCAGCTGCCGCGCCCCGGCAACCGCCCGCCACCCCCGCCGCCCCCGCCTTCCTGGTGGCGCCCGCCCTACAACCTGCTGGCCCTGCTGGTGCTGGTGGCGTCCGCGGTGGCCCTGGGCGCCTACCCCATCGTGCGGCGTCTGACCAAACGGCTTGAGGCGCTGCAACAGGGCGTGGAGCGCTGGGGCGAGGGGGATCTCGCGCGCCGCCTGCCCGAGGATGGACAGGACGAGGTGGCCTTCCTGGCGCAGCGCTTCAACGTGGCCGCAGCCCGGGTGCAGGCCCTGCTGTTGTCGCACAAGGCGTTGCTGGCGAATGCCTCGCACGAGCTGCGCTCGCCGCTGGCACGCATCCGCATGGGGCTGGAGCTGCTCGAAAGCAAACCCGGGCCGGCCACGCGCGCGGAGATCGCGCGGGACATCCGTGAGCTGGACCAGCTGATCGACGAGATCCTGCTGGCCAGCCGCATGGATGCCAGCCCTGACGACCTGGGTCCGCTCGAGCCCGTGGATCTCGTGGGCCTGGGCGCCGAGGAATGCGCGCGCACCGGCGCCGAGTTCGAGACGCCGCCCGGCGTGACCAGTGTGGTGGTCGCCGGCCTGACGCGCCTGTTGCGCCGCGCCCTGCGCAATCTGCTGGAAAACGCCCGCCGCCACGGTGCGGGTACCGTCACCCTGACGCTGCGCACCGAGGGCGGACAGGCCGAGATCCGCGTCTGCGACCAGGGCCCGGGCGTGCCCGCAGCGCTGCGCGAGCGCATCTTCGAGCCCTTCTTCCGTCTGCCCGGCGCTTCCGAGCGCGAAGGCGGCGTGGGCCTGGGGCTGGCCCTGGTGCGCTCGATCGCCCAGCGCCACGGGGGCAGCGTGCAGTGCACAGAGAACCCGGGCGGCGGCGCCTGTTTCGTGCTGCGCCTGCCGCTGGCCCGCTAAGCCGCCAGAAGCTCGCCGGCCCTGGCGGCAAGCCCGCGCCAGCGCCGGAAGACCCGCTAGGCCCCCTGGATGGCGTGAAAGGGCATCCTGAATGTCTTATTTCGCGACACTTCTGTGCCTGTATCCCCAATTTGTGGGATATGAAATCAGCGCGGCGGTCGATATATTCACTTCCGTACTGCTGTCACAGTCCAGGTTTTACAGATACCGCCGGTTTGCGTTTTCCTCTAGCAGCGCAGGCTGGTGTCAACGATCCCAACGACGTCCTTTCGAGGACTTTCAAAGCCACCCGCAAGGGTGGCTTTTTTTTATCCGCCGCAGGCCAGCGCCTGCAGCACCCGGTCGGCGTGGATGTCGTTGAGGCAGCGCAGATGGCCCAGCGGGCACTCGCGCTCGAAGCAGGGCGCGCAGTCCAGCGGAGGCTGGTAGGCCGGGTCCTGCTTGAGCCAGAGCACCTGGGCACGGTCGCTCAAGGGCGGGGTGTGCTCGGGGCTGCTGGAGCCGAAGATGGCGACCTGGGGCACGTCGAGCGCCGCGGCCACGTGCATGAGACCGGTGTCGTTGCTGATGACGCGACGTGCACCGGCGATCAGCGCGAACGCTTCGTCCAGACGGGTGGCGCCGGCCAGGTTGCGACAGTCGGCGCCCGTGGCCAGGGCGCAGATCTCCACACCCAGCGGCGCCTCCTTGCCCGAACCCAGCACGATGACAGGCGCATCGAGCGAGCGCGCCAGTTCCGCATAGCGCGCCACAGGCCAGCGCTTGGCCGGGCCGTACTCGGCGCCGGGCACGAAGACGTAGTAGCCACCACGCGCCAGCCCCTGCGCTGCCAGCACGGCGTTGACCGCGGCAGCGTCCATATGCAGCTGCGGCCGGTCGGCCTCGATGCCGGACTCGCCCGCCAGGGCCGAGTAGAACGCCACCATGGGCGGGCGCTTGCCCTTGGACGGATTCCTGAGCCGGTGCGTGAGCAGGCCCACACGCGCCTCGCCCAGATAACCCACGCGCCTGGGAATGCTGGCGAGGAAGGGCAGCAAGGCACTCTTGATGGAATTGGGCAGCACATAGGCCGTCTGGAAATGGCCCTCGAACTGCTGCGCCAGCGCACGCCGGGCCTTGAACTGCAGGCCGCCATGCGCAAACGGGAATTCGATGACCTCGGCCACCTGCGGCATGGCGCGGTAGACCGGCGCCACCCAGGGCAGGGCACCGACCGTGAGCCGTTCGCCGCGCGCGGCGAGGCGGCGCATCAGCGGTTCGGTCATCACCGCGTCGCCGATCCACTGCGGCGCAATGACAAGGGCCGCGCTGTCGCGGCCCGGCGTGTCAGTGGTGCGCAGCGTAGTGCTCACCGGCCTTCAGCTTGTAGACGGTGCCGCAGTAGGGGCACTTGGCTTCGCCCGTGTGGCCCACGTCGAGGTAGACCTTGGGGTGGCTGTTCCAGAGCTTCATGTCCGCCTTGGGGCTGGGGCAGTAGACCCCGCCCTGGTGGTTCAAATCAGTCGCCAGCAATTCGACGGTCTGTTTACTCATGCTTGCCTCGTTTCTACTTGTGCGGCAGCGCCTACCTCGGTGTCGCATCGCGGAACGCCGCGGAGCCGGCTTGGCCGGGCCGCTGGCGTTGCCCCCTGCAAGGGGGGTGGCGTAGCGAACGAAGGGAGCGCAGCCTGGGGGTGTTAAACCTTCGTCAGCCAATGGGCGTACTTGGGATTGCGGCCGTTCACGATGTCGAAGAAGGCGCTCTGGATCTTCTCCGTGATCGGGCCGCGTGAACCGATGCCGATCTCCACGCGGTCGAGTTCGCGGATGGGCGTCACTTCCGCGGCGGTGCCGGTGAAGAAGGCCTCGTCGGCGATGTAGACCTCGTCGCGCGTGATGCGCTTTTGCACGATCTCCAGGCCGAGGTCCTTGGCGATGTGGAAGACGGTGTTGCGCGTGATGCCGTTGAGAGCGCCGGCCGACAGGTCAGGCGTGTAGATCACACCGTTCTTGATGACAAAGATGTTCTCGCCCGCGCCTTCGGAGACAAAGCCCGAGGAGTCGAGCAGCAGCGCCTCGTCGTAGCCGTCGTCCGTGGCTTCCATGTTCGCCAGGATGGAGTTGCTGTAGTTGCTGACCGCCTTGGCCTGCGTCATGGTGATGTTGACGTGATGACGCGTATAGCTCGAGGTCTTGACGCGGATGCCGCGCTTGAGACCTTCCTCACCCAGGTAGGCGCCCCAGGCCCAGGCCGCGACCATCAGGTGGATGGTGTTGCCCTTGGGCGAGACGCCCAGCTTCTTGTCGCCGATCCAGGTCAGCGGGCGCAGGTAGCAGCTCTCGAGCTTGTTGGCGCGCACCACGTCCTTCTGCGCCTCGTTGACCTGCTCCATGGTGAACGGGATCTTCATGCGCAGGATCTTGGCGCTGTTGAACAGGCGCTCGGTATGCTCCTGCAGGCGGAAGATGGCCGTGCCGTTGACCGTGTTGTAGGCCCGTACGCCCTCGAAGGCGCCGCAGCCGTAGTGCAGGGTGTGGGTCAGCACGTGGATCTTGGCGTCACGCCATTCCACCAGTTGGCCGTCCATCCAGATTTTGCCGTCGCGGTCGGACATCGAGGTCGGTAGGGGGCTCATTCGTTCTTTCCTGGTTGGTGGGAGCCCGCAAACGGGCGCAAAACCGTGATTTTACGGGGCCGGCGGCAGGCCCGGCAGGGTGGTCACCCCGGCATCGACCGGTGGCTCGGGGCGGCGGAATTCCCAGCGTACGAGCTTGCCGTCGAGGAACTCACAGGTCACCGAGGCGTCCGAAGGGTCGGTCCAGCGGAACTGCTCGGGCTGGGTGTCGGGCGGGCTGAGCTGCACGCCCAGCGAGCGCGTCATGGCGATCACGTGCATCAGCGTCATCTTGGGCTTGAGCTTGGCCTGGAGCATCACGGCGCTGCCCACATAGCCCAGGGGCATGTTGGCCGCGCGCTTGAGGATGGTCATCAGGCGGGTGAAATGCAGCATCAGCCAGAGCGTCAACGCGCCCACGGCAAAGGCCACCCCACCCCAGCCCCAGGAACGGTAACCGGCGACGACGAGGACCACGGCGCCGAGGGGAAGCAGGATTTTCTGGAGAGACATGGCCCCGATTGTCTCAGAGCATTTCCAGCGCAGAAGGTCCACGGGGCGGGGCGAACAGCCGGTCGAGTTCGGCGCGCTGGGCCGCGTCCAGCACCAGCTCGCGCGCCGCCGCGTTCTCGCGCACATGGGCGGCGCTGGCCGACTTGGGGATGGCGATCACGCCCTCCTGCGCCAGCAGCCAGGCCAGCGCGGCCTGGGCCGGTGTCATGCCATGGCGGCGCGCAAAGTCCTGCAAGCCTTGGTGGCGCAGCAGCCGCGCCTGCTCGATCGGCGAGTAGGCCATCACCGGCATGCCGCGCTCGCGTAACCAAGGCAGCAGATCCCATTCGATGCCGCGGCGGCTCAGGTTGTAGAGCAGCTGGTTGGCAGCGCAAGCCCCGCCGCCGGGCACGGCCGCGAGCTCGCGCATGTCGCCCAGGTCGAGGTTGCTCACGCCCCAGTGGCGGATCTTGCCCGCACGCTGCAGGGCCTCGAAGCCGGCCACGGTTTCGGCCAGCGGATGCTGCCCGCGCCAGTGCAGCAGGTAGAGATCGATGCGGTCGGTCTTGAGGCGGCGCAGGCTGCGTTCGCAGGCCGCCGCCACACCGCTAAGCGAGGCGTTGTGCGGGTAGACCTTGCTGACCAGAAAAACTTCATCACGGCGACCCGCGATGGCCTCACCGACCACCTCCTCGGCCCCGCCCTCGGCATACATCTCGGCCGTGTCGACCAGCGTCAGGCCCAGGTCCAGGCCGAGCTGCAGGGCTGCAACTTCGGCCTTGCGCGCGCTGCGGTCCTCGCCCATGTACCAGGTACCCTGACCCAGGGCCGGCACCAGTTCACCCGAGAGCAAACGCACCTGTTTCATGCCGCGAACTTGGCGGCGATGTAGTCCGTCACCTGCTGGTCTTCCGCCGAGGTCAGGCCGCTGACGCCGATGGCGCCACGCAGCACACCGTCCTTGTCTTTCAAAGGCGAGCCGCCGGGCAGGGCCGTGAGCAGCGGGTCACAAAAGTAGCCGATCTCGATGTGCTCGCGGTGCAGACGCTCCAGCACGGCCTGCGTCGTCACGCCCATGCGCGCGGCGCTGTAGCCCTTGCCCTGCGAGATCGCCACGCTGCGCACCGGCGCACCGTCCATGCGCACAAACGCCAGCAGCAGGCCCGAGGCATCACAGACCGAGACGCAGACCGGCTTCTTGAAATTCTGGGTGGCGTGCGCCATGGCCTGGTCGATCAGGTCGCGGGCGATAGCGAGAGTGAGTTGGGACATCGGCAGCTCCTGTGCAGTAAATGCACAGGATTTTAGGAACACGCACTAATCAAGGGTACGCAACACCTGCAGCGCCTCCTCCACGCGCTCCACCGCATGGATGGTCAGGCCGTCGATAGGCTTCTTGGGCGCATTGGCCTTGGGCACCACGGCCACGGAAAAGCCTAGCTTGGCCGCTTCCTTGAGGCGCTCCTGGCCGCGCGGTGCGGGCCGCACCTCGCCGGCCAGGCCTACCTCACCAAAGGCGAGGAAGCCCTTGGGCAGGGCGCGGCCACGCAGCGAGGAGGTGATGGCCAGCATCACGGCCAGGTCGGCCGCGGGCTCGCTGATGCGCACGCCGCCCACGGCGTTGACGAAGACGTCCTGGTCGAGGCAGGCCACGCCCGCATGACGGTGCAGCACGGCCAGCAGCATGGCCAGGCGGTCGCGGTCCAGGCCCACGGAAAGGCGGCGCGGGCTTGGGCCACCGTTGTCTACCAGGGCCTGGATTTCCACCAGCATGGGGCGCGTGCCCTCGAGCGTGACCATCACGCAGCTGCCGGGCACGGGCTCGGCGTGCTGCGAAAGAAAGATGGCGCTGGGATTGCTCACGCCCTTGAGCCCCTTCTCCGTCATGGCAAAGACGCCGATCTCGTTGACCGCGCCGAAGCGGTTCTTGATGGCACGAATCAGGCGGAAACTGCTGTGCGTGTCGCCCTCGAAGTAGAGCACCGTGTCCACCATGTGTTCGAGCACGCGCGGGCCGGCCAGCGCGCCCTCTTTGGTGACATGACCCACGAGCACAATGGCCGTGCCGCTGGCCTTGGCCGCGCGCGTGAGGTGGGCCGCGCACTCGCGCACCTGGGCCACGGAACCGGGCGCGGAGGTGAGCTGTTCCGAATACACGGTCTGGATGGAGTCGATCACGGCAATCGCCGGCTGCTGTGCGTCCAGCGTGGCGAGGATCTTCTCGAGCTGGATCTCGGCCAGCACCTGGACCTGCGAACCGTCCAGCCCCAGGCGACGCGCGCGCAGGGCCACCTGGGCGCCACTTTCCTCGCCCGTCACATACAGCGTCTTGTGGCCCGCCCGCTGCAGCGCGTCCAGGGCCTGCAGCAGCAGCGTGGATTTGCCGATGCCCGGGTCGCCGCCGATCAACACCACGCCACCCTCGACGATGCCGCCGCCAAGCACCCGGTCCAACTCATCCTGGCCCGTGGGCGTGCGATCCACATCCGAGGCTTCGATATCGGCCAGTGTGGCGACCTCGGCCGTCTTGGCCAGCGCCGCAAAGCGGTTCTTGGACGGCGCCGCGCTCTCGGCCACGGTCTCGACCAGCGAATTCCAGGCGTTGCAGTGCGGGCACTTGCCCAGCCACTTGGGGCTGGTGCCGCCGCACTCGTTGCAGCTGTAGAGAGTTTTTTCCTTGGCCATCAGTGTCCTGTCCCGCAAATGCCCGCACATGAAACCGCGCCTTTCCGGCCATGACGGCGTTGCGAATCCGCGCGATACCCGTGGTATCGCTGTGGTTCGCGCCTTGTCCTGACCGGAAATCCATCGGTTTCACCGCGTGCGGGCATTTCCCGGACAGGACACGGCGATGTTACCCCAATACTGTATGAAATCACAGCCACCCAATCCCAACCAGCGTGGCGCGGGCGTCACAGGTCTCGCTTAAGCTCCACAGGCTTTTGCCCGCCCCCATGTCCAGTCCCCGCCCCGTCTGCCTCATCACCGGCGCCGCCACCGGCATAGGCGCAGCCTGCGCGCGCGAGTTCGCGGCCCATGGCTGGGACCTGGCCCTGAGCTGGCTCGACGAAGCCAACCGCGTGGCCCTGCTGGACGTGGCCACCGAATGCGAGGCGCATGGCGTGAGCCCGCTGCTGCTGCATCTGGACGTGAGTCAGGACGAGAGCTGCGCGGCCTTCGTGCAGGGCGCACTGCAAAAGTTCGGCCGCATCGACGCGCTGATCAACTGCGCGGGCACCACGCGTTTCATACCCCACACCGACCTCGACGCGCTGAGCCCGGAGGAATTCCACCGCACCTACGACGTGAACACCGTGGGCCTGTACCGCATGACCCGCGCCTGCGCGCCGGCCCTGAAAGCCAGCGGTCGCGGCAGCGTGGTCAACATCTCGTCTATCGGCGGCATCATCGGACGCGGCTCGTCCATGGCCTATGCGGCATCGAAAGGCGCGGTCAACACGCTCACGCTTTCCCTCGCGCGCGCGCTGGGCCCGCAGGTCCGCGTCAACGCCATCGCACCGGGCTTCGTCGACGGCGGCCTGCCCAGCCGCGTGCTCGATGCCACGCGCCACGCCGAGGTGCTGCAGGTGCAGACGCGAAGCTCACCGCTGCGGCGTGTGTCGCAGCCCGAGGAAGTGGCCGTGCTAGCCTGCTTCCTGACCGAACGCGCGCCCGGCATGACGGGTACCGTGATCCCCCTGGACAATGGCCTGCACCTGAATGCCGGGTGAACGCAGGATGAACGCATGACCGAGAAAAAGAAGTTCCGCTCCGCCACCATCTACGAAGGCACGCTGCGTGCCACCACGCGCAGCTTTCTGCATGCGCTCGGCCAGGACGAGGAAGACATCCACCGCCCGCACATCGGTGTCTTCCATACCGGCGGCGAGATGAGCCCCTGCAACCTCAACCTGCGGGACCAGGCGCAGCACGCCAAGACCGGCATCTACGCCGGCGGCGGCACGCCGCACGAATGCCCGGTGGTCTCGGTCTCCGACGGCCTGACCATGGCGCATTCGGGCATGCGCTTTTCGCTGATCTCGCGCGAGCTGATTGCCGACAGCGTAGAAGCCTCGGTGCGCGGCCACCAGTGGGATGGCATCTTCGGCATCGGCGCCTGCGACAAGAACCTGCCCGGCCTGATGATGGGCATGGTGCGCTGCAATGTGCCCAGCGTCTTCGTGCACGGTGGCTCGGCCCTGCCGGGGCAGACGCCGGGCGTGGACGGACGCGACCTCAACGTGGTCGACACCTACGAGACCATCGGCAAGGTGCTGGCTGGGGACGCCACCCTCGAGGAGCTGGCCACCATCAGCCAGGCCTGCCTGCCCACGGCCGGTGCCTGCGCGGGCCAGTTCACGGCCAACACCATGGGCATGGTGTCCGAGGCCCTGGGTCTGGCACCCATCGGTTCGAGCATGGTGCCCGCCGTCTTCAGCGAGCGAGCGCCACTGATGCGCCGCGCCGGCAAGCAATTGATGCAGGCGGTGATGGGTGAGGCGCCGCTGCCACGCGACATCGTCACGCGCCAAGCCCTGGAGAACGCCTGTGCCGTGGTCTCGGCCACGGGCGGATCGACCAACGCGGCGCTGCACATCCCGGCCATCGCGCACGAGGCCGGGATCTCCTTCCACCTCGATGACGTGGCCGAGGTCTTTGCGCGCACGCCGCTGATTGCCGATCTGCGCCCGGGCGGCAAATACCTGGCGCGCGACATGTACTACATCGGCGGCGCGGCGGTGGTGCTGCGCGAGCTGCTCAGGAGCGGGCACCTGCATGGCGACACGCTGACCTGGACCGGCCGCACGCTGGCCGAGGAGATCGCGGACGCCAACGACCCCGACGGCAAGGTCGTGCGTCGCTTTGAAGACGCGATCTCCAAGAACGGGGGACTCGCCGTGCTCAAGGGCAACCTCTGCCCCGACGGCGCCCTGCTCAAGACCGCGGGGCTCAAGACCCTGGTGCACCGCGGTCCGGCGCGCGTCTTCGAGTCCGAGGAAGAGGCTCAGGCCGCCGTGCAGGCCATGCGCTACCAGCCGGGCGACGTGATCGTGATCCGCAACGAAGGGCCCAAGGGCAGCCCGGGCATGCGCGAGATGCTGGGCATCACGGCCCTGCTCTACGGTCAGGGCATGGGCGATAAGGTCGCGCTGCTGACGGATGGACGTTTTTCCGGCGCCACGCGCGGCCTGTGCATCGGCTACGCCGGGCCCGAGGCGGCCGATGGGGGGCCGATGGCCGTACTGCGCGATGGGGACATCATCGCCATCGACGCCCGCGCGCCCACGCGCAGCATTACCGTGGAGCTGTCGGCCGATGAACTGGCGCAGCGCCTGACCCAACTCAAGGTAAACACGGGGGTCGCCCAGGGCGGTCTGCTGGAAAAATATGCACGCTTAGTACGCCCCAGCCACCAGGGCGCGGTGACCCACTCGGGCCCGGTCACCTGGCTGCGCGACGGTTCCTGAGAAATTCACCTCACTCTTCAACCAGGAGACAGACATGAGCATCCAACGCCGCCACCTCATCCAGTCCACGGGCGCCGCTGCGCTGCTGGCCAGCATCGGCCAGCAGGCCTGGGCCCAGGCCCAGATCGACACGCTGAAGATCGTCACCGGCTTCGCGGCCGGCGGCACCTCCGACAACACCTGCCGCCGCGTGGGCACGGGCCTGACCGGCTCCTACGCCAAGACCGTGGTGGTCGAAAACCGCACCGGCGCCGGCGGCCAGATCGCCATCCAGTTCATCAAGGGCCAGCCGGCCGACGGCACGACGCTGCTGCAGTCGCCGACCTCGATGTTCACCATCTACCCGCACATCTACAAGAAGCTGCCCTACGACCCCGTGGCCGACGTCACGCCCGTGACCCTGGCCTGCGTGTTCGACTTCGGCTTCGCCGTCGGTCCGCTGGTGCCGGCCAGCGTCAAGACCCTGGCCGACTTCGTGAGCTGGGCCAAGGCCAACCCCACGCAAGCCAACTTCGGTTCGCCGGCCGCCGGCTCCACGCCGCATTTCGTGGGCGCACTGCTGGGCAAGAGCGCGGGCCTGGACTTGAAGCACGCGGCCTACCGCGGCACGCAGCCGGCCATGCTGGACCTGCTGGGCGGCCAGATCGCGGCCGTCAGCGGCCCCATCGGTGACATCACGCAGCACCTGGCCACGGGCAAGATCCGCATCCTCGCCACCTCGGGCGTCAAGCGCAACCGCTTCGCCCCCGATGTGCCCACCTATGCCGAGCAGGGCTTCAAGGAACTGACCCACAGCGAGTGGTTCGCCTTCTTCCTGCCGCCCAAGGCCGACGCGGCCCTCGTGAGCCGCATGAACACGGCCCTCAAGGCCGCGCTGGCGTCCAAGGACGTGGTGGACGGCCTGGCGGTCTTCGGCCTCGAGGCCATGTCCAACAGCCCCGCCGAGCTGGCGGAGCTGCTCAAGCAGGACACGGCCAAGTGGGCGCCCATCGTCAAGTCCATCGGTTTCACCGCCGACGCCTGACGAGCGCGGCGCACGCATCCGTAGGCCGACGAAACGCCGGCCTGCGGACAGGGAGGAAAGAACACATGAGCTTCAGCAAGGTCTGCATCTATGGCGCCGGTGCCATCGGTGCCTGGCTCGGCACCCGCCTGGGCCAGGCCGGCTGCACGGTCAGCGTGGTGGCGCGCGGCGCCACGCTGGCTGCCCTGCAGCAGCACGGGCTGCGCTGCCAGTTCGAGCGACAGACCCTGGCCGTGCCCGTGCAGGCCAGCGCCGACCCGGCGGCGCTGGGCGTACAGGACCTCGTGGTCGTGGCCGTCAAGGCCCCGGCCCTGGCCGAGGTGGCGCGCCATATCAAGCCGCTGCTCGGGCCGCAGACCGTGGTGCTCACGGCCATGAACGGCGTGCCCTGGTGGTTTTTCCAGGGCTTTGGCGAGAAGTTTGCTGGCACCCAGCTCAAGGCCATCGACCCCAGGGGCGAGATCGCTGCGGGTATCCCGGCCGCGCACATCGTCGGCGGCGTGGTGCACGCCAGCAGCGCGATCGTGGAGCCGGGCCTGGCACGGCATCACTTCGGCAACCGTCTCATCATCGGCGAGCCCTCGGGCCAGAAGACCGAGCGCGTGCAGCAGCTCGCGGCCCTGCTCACGCAGGCGGGCTTCGAGACCGAGCTCTCGGCCCAGATCCAGAAGGACATCTGGTACAAGCTCTGGGGCAATATGACCGTGAACCCCGTGAGCGCACTCACGGGCGCCACCACCGACAAGATCCTCGACGACCCGCTGGTGCGCAACTTCATCTCCAGCATCATGCTCGAGGCCAAGGAGATCGGCGCGCGCATCGGCATCCCCATCTTCCAGCAGCCCGAGAACCGGCACGAGGTCACGCGCAAGCTCGGCGCCTTCAAGACCTCCATGCTGCAAGACCTGGAAGCGGGCCGGCCGGTGGAGCTCGACGCGCTGGTCACCGTGGTGCAGGAGCTGGGCACGCTGACCGGCGTGCCTACGCCGAACACGGACATCCTGCTGGGTCTGGCGCGCCTGCAGGCGCGCACACGTAGGCTCTACTGACCGTTTTCGCCCCGGCCGCTACTGCATGTCCCCCGTCCCCAGCGCGCCCAGCCGCGCCGCCTTCTTCACCCTGCTCTTCACCGCCTGCCTGTTCGGTGCCAACCATGTGGCCGCGCGCCTGGCCTTCAACCACGGCCTGGACGTGGCCAGCGCGGTCACGGTGCGCAGCCTGATCACGGCCTTGGTCGTGGGGCTCATCGTCTGGCAGCAGCGCGTCTCGCTCACAGTGACGAAACGCCAGCGCGGCTTCCTGCTGCTGATCAGCGCGCTGGTCGCCGTGCAAAGCCTGAGCCTGTACGCCGCCGTGGCGCGCCTGCCCGTGGCCCTGGCCCTGCTGACCTTCAACACCTACCCGCTGTGGACGGCGCTGTTCGCCTGGCTGTTCTATCGCCACCAGCCAGAACGGGCGGTGCTGCTCGCGATGCCGGTGCTGCTCATCGGTCTGGCGCTGGCGCTGGACGTCTTCGGTGCCACCTCCGGCCTGGGTGCGGCCGGGCAGTGGAGCCGCATCGGCGTAGGCGTGGCCTTTGCCATGCTGGCCGCGGCCGTGTTCGGCGCGGCCCTGGTCTGCACCCAGCACGAGGCCGCGGGCGTGGACGGACGGCTGCGCACCACCGTGACGATGACACTCGTGGGCCTGCTGGCGCTGCTGGTCCTGCCGCTGCAGGGCGGTCTGCACCTGCCGCAGGCGGCCGCCGGCTGGTGGGGCCTGGCCGGGCTCACGCTGTGCTACGGCACGGCCT
Source organism: Hylemonella sp. (assembly GCA_046299695.1). GTDB lineage: Bacteria > Pseudomonadota > Gammaproteobacteria > Burkholderiales > Burkholderiaceae_C > Hylemonella. Next base: position 301,073 of record JBKBHP010000002.1, on the reverse strand, counting down.
TCACCATCATGTTCACGCTGCTGCCCAAGCTCGGCGTGGTGGGCAGCTCGCCCATCATGAACGTCGAGCCTGTGGCCGCGCTCGTGCTCGCCTGGGCGCTGCTGGGCCAGAGCATCGCGCCCGTGCAGGTAGCCGGCGCGCTCATCGTCGTCGGCGCCGTGATGGCGCTGGGCTTGAGGAAAAGATGACCCACAGGCTCCGCTCCCTTCGTTCGCTGCGCCACCCCCCTTGCAGGGGGCAACGCCAGTGGTCCGGCCAAGCCGGTTCCACGGCGTTCCGCGATTTGGCTTCTTCATGCGCCACGTTTCAAGCTCCTCATCAGCAGTAGCTCACTGACATGTCCACCGAAGTCCTGACCGTCGTGCTGTTCTCGGCCCTGCTGCATGCGGGCTGGAACGCTGCGGTGCGGGCCAGTGGCGACAAGCTGCTGGCTTCATGGCAGGTGGTGTGCGGGGCCACACTACTGTCCCTGCCGCTGCTGGTGTGGCTGCCCCTGCCCGCACCGGCGAGCTGGCCCTGGCTGCTCGCCTCCGGCCTGATCCATGTGCTCTATTTCGTACTTGTGGCACGCGCCTACCAGGGGGCGGCGCTCGGCCTGGCCTATCCGCTGATGCGCGGCACGGCGCCCGTGCTCACGGCGGCGGCCGCGGCACTGTGGCTGCAGGAGACGCCGACACCGCTGGGCGCGATGGGCATTGCCTTGATCTGCGCGGGCGTGCTGGTGCTGGCCGGGCGCGCCTGGCGCCAGGGGTTGGCGCATCCCGGGGCAACGTGGGCTGCGCTGGCCAATGCGGCTGTGATCGCGCTCTACACCGTGGTCGATGGCCAGGGTGTGCGCCTGGCCGGTCATGCCCTGGCCTACACGGCCTGGCTCTTCACCTTCACAGCGCTTTTCATGCTGCCCGCCCTGCTGTGGTGGCGAGGCCGGGCAGCGCTGCGACCCGCGGCGCGCGCCTGGCGCGTGCTGCTGCTGGGTGGGGCCGGCACCTTGGGCGCCTACAGCCTGGTGCTCTGGGCCATGACACGCGCGCCCATCGCCAGCGTAGCCGCGCTGCGCGAGACGTCCATCGTCTTCGCCGCGCTCATCGGTGCGCTGCTGCTCAAGGAGGGCCTGGGTCGTTGGCGCCTGGCTTCGGCACTGCTGGTCTGCGCGGGCGCCGTGCTGCTGCGCCTGGACTGAGTCGCTTCAACGCCGGATCTTGTCGCGCGCGCGCCGCACGCGCTCCAGATTGATTGCCACCTTGCCGCTGCGGAACAGGATGGGCGCGGCGATGGCGTGCGCCGGGTCGCCGGTGTCCACACAGTGGTAGTTGAAGGTGGGCATGCCATTGCGGTCGATGATGGCGATGACCCAGGGCGTGTTGGCACGCAGGCCACGCTGCACGGCCACGGCGGTTTCGCCGCTGGCCAGACGCACATAGGTGCCCGGCGGATAAAAGCCGATGGCCGCGGTGAGCGCGCCACCGACCGAAGCGGTGACGTCCTTCTCGGTCTGCAGGTAGATGGACTTGGCCGACTCCAGCGGCGAGAGCGCCTCACGCGTGCGCCGGGCAGCCATCTTGGCCACGAAGATGTCGGTCATGCTCAAGAGGCGACGGGCCTGCAGGTTGTGCGGTAGGCCTTCGGGGCTGTCGGGCTGGTGGTGCCAGCGCACCAGATCCAGCTCCTCCACGTCCTCGATACCCAGCCAGACCAGGATCTTGAGGCTGAGCTCGGGATGCTCCGTGATGAGCTGGCGCTGCTCGGGCGTGGGCGCATGGTTCTGGCGCGCCAGCACGTCCTGCTCGCGCGCCATGCCGATGTTCATGGTCAGCGCCGCGCTCATGATGGATTGGCGCTGCTGGTCGTTGAGGCCCAGCTTCTGGGCCGCGAGCTCGCAGATGCAGGCACACAGCAGGGCATGCGTGGCGCAATAGCCCAGCGAGCTGTCGGCGAGCGCCTGGAAGAGGCAGAAGAGGCTGTCGTCCGGGTCGTCCTTGAGCAGGGCGCGCGCCTTGTTCTCGAGCGCGGCCAGCCGGGGCAGCGGGTTCAGCGCCAGACCGCCCTGGTAGAGGATGCCGCGCAACACCTCCTGCAGGTCCAGCCAGCCGCCGTTGAGCTGCTCGCCCGTGTGGTAGTCGCGTTCGCGGATCGCGCTGGGCATGGGCATGCGCGCGATTTCATCCACTTCCACGCCCTCCATGAGCAGGGTGTGCACCATGCGCTCGTAGGAGCGCTGCCAGGCCTGGGCCTCGCTTTCGGTGGTGGAGGCGTTGTGCGCGTAGAGCTTGTCGCGGTGCTGCTCGGAAACGATGGGCTGGCCCTTGCGCAACAGCAGCACGCCCTCGGGGTTCCAGACGTTGACCGGCAGCGGCTTGCCCACGGGCAGCATGGCGATAGGGATGGGCACGTACTTCATGCCGCCACCTCCACCGGCACGCGGGCACTCAACGCGCACATGAGCTCGTAGCCCACGCTGCCGCCGGCCTGGGCCACCTCGTCGATGGGCAGCACGGCGCCACCGGCCGCGCGACCCCAGAGCGTGACCTCCGAGCCCATACCGGCCTGCGGTACGGGCGTGAGGTCAACCATGATCAGGTCCATGCTGACGCGGCCCACGGTGCGCGTGCGCACGCCGTCGACCAGCACGGGTGTGCCCCGCTCGGCGCTGCCGGCGCTGGCACGCAGATAGCCGTCGGCATAACCGCAGGCTACGATGCCGATGCGCTGCGGCGCCGGCGCGGTGTAGATCGAGCCATAGCCCACGCTCTCGCCCGCCTGCAGCTGCTGCACGCCGATGATGCGCGAGCGCAGGCTCATCGTGGGTTGCAGGCCCCAGTACGCCGCATCGTGTTCCGGATGGTCGGGCGAGGCGCCATAGAGCAGGATGCCGGGCCGGACCCAGTCCGAGCGCACGCGGGCGGCCGCCTGCGGACCCATGTGACGCAGGATGGCGGCGCTGTTGCTGAGGGAGCGTTCGCCCGGCAGATCCTGCGTGGCCGCCTCGAAGGCCTGGACTTGAGCGGCCACACCGGCGGGGCCGTCGGCGTCGCTGAAATGGGTCATGAGCGAAATCTCGTCCACCTGGGGCAAGACGTTGAGCCGGGTCCAGGCCGAGCGGTACTGCGTTGGACGGAAGCCCAGGCGGTTCATGCCGCTGTTCATCTTGAGGAACACACGATGCGGCACGTGCGTCTTGTGCATGGCCAGCATGTCGATCTGCTCCTCGCAATGCACCACGTGCCACAGGCCCAGGCGCGAGCACAGCTCCAGGTCGCGCTGCTCGAACACGCCCTCGAGCAGCAGGATGGGACCACGCCAGTCGAGTGCGCGCAGGCGCTCGGCTTCGCCCAGATCCAGCAGGGCGAAACCGTCGGCGCCACGCAGGCCTTCGTACGCACGCTCGATGCCGTGCCCGTAGGCATTGGCCTTGACCACGGCCCAGACCCGCGCGTCGGGGCTGGACTGGCGCGCACGCGCCAGGTTGTGGCGCAAGGCATTGGTATGGATCAGGGCCTGGATCGGACGGGGCATAGCCGGGAGTTTGCCAGCAAAATATGCCCACGCCGGGACTGGAAAACAAATGCTTTACACTGGCGCGCGGCCCGGTCTCCGGGCCGCCTTTGTATCTGCCCTCCCCATGGAAGTCTTCGAGTTCCTCATGCCCATCTTCACCGAGTACGGCTACCTGGCCGTGTTCGTGATGCTGCTGATCTGCGGTTTCGGCGTGCCCATCCCCGAAGACGTGACGCTGGTGACGGGCGGCGTGATCGCCGGCCTGGGCCATGCCAATGTGCACACCATGTTCGCCGTGGGCATGGCCGGCGTGCTGATCGGCGACGGCCTGATGTTCATCCTGGGCCGCGTGTACGGCCAGCGCATCCAGCGCCTGCCCGGCTTTCGGCGCATCCTCACCCCCGAGCGCTTTGCCAAGGCCCAGGACGCCTTCCACAAGTACGGCAAGTGGGTCATGTTCGTGGCCCGTTTCCTGCCTGGGCTGCGCACGCCGGTGTTCTTCTCGGCCGGCATGAGCCACCGCGTGAGCTTTGGCACCTGGTTCATCATGGACGGCTTTGCCGCCGTCATCAGCGTGCCCATCTGGGTCTACCTGGGCTACTTCGGCGCCCAGAACTGGGACTGGATGTTCGAGGTGCTGCGCCAGTTCCAGCACGGCATCTTCGCGTTGCTGGGCATCCTGGCCATCTGGCTCGGGGCCTACTGGTGGAAACGTCGCCGCGCCAGCCGCGGCAAACCGTGAGCACCAAGACTGCACCACTGGCCGCCTGGGCCCTGGTGTTCAACGCCTTCGTCTGGGGCGTCTCCTGGTACCCCTTCCGCCTGCTCGAAGCCGCAGGCCTGCACCCGCTGTGGGCCACCTTCGGCATCTACGCGCTGGCCGGCGCGGCCCTGCTGGCCTGGCGGCCCGGGGCGTGGCGGCACTTCCTGCAACACCCGCTGCTCTGGCTGCTGCTCGCAGCCGCGGGCCTGACCAATGTGGGCTTCAACTGGGCCGTGACCGTGGGCGATGTGGTGCGCGTGGTGCTGCTGTTCTACCTGATGCCGGCCTGGTCGGTGCTGCTGGCCTGGGGGCTGCTGGGTGAGCGCCCGACGCTGCCGGCCCTGGCGCGCCTGCTGCTGGCCTTGGCCGGTGTGGCCATCGTGCTCACGACACCGGACTCGACCTGGCCCCTGCCTGCCAACCTGCCCGACTGGCTGGCCCTCATGGGTGGCCTGGCCTTTGCGCTGACCAATGTGCTCTTGCGCCGCCTCAAAGACACGGCGGATGAAGCCCGCATGGTGGCGATGTTCGCCGGTGGCGCGCTGCTGGCGGCCGCGGCGGCCGTGCTGGGTCAGTCGCTCGGCGTGGCCTACGGGCCACCGGCGCCTGCGGCAGGCTGGTTACTGCTGGTACTGGGCACCAGCGTGGCCTTTCTGGTCGCCAACCTCGGCCTGCAATATGGCGCGGCCCGCCTGCCAGCGGCCACGACAGCGCTCGTCATGCTCACCGAGGTGGTGTTCGCCAGTGTCTCGTCGGTGCTCATGGATGCAGCCGAACTGCAGGCACGCACGCTGATCGGTGGCGCGCTGATCCTGCTGGCGGCTCTGTGGGCGGCCTGGCCTGAGCGACCGGTGCTGGCGCGCGGCCACTGACCCGCCGCGTCATCGACGTTCGCACCCGTCAGCCGTTGCGCACGGCACTGTGCTGCGTGATGACGCTCTGCATGCCACCGTCATGCCCTACTCTGAAGAAGCCGCATCTGCACACCGCAGCAGATTTCTTCCCTGACCGCCATTACGTAGAACTACACCATGGTATGTCCGTACAGCAGGCGCGCGATGCGATCCCTATAGTTTTCGTCTCGATGCATAACAACACAAACGTTGGAGACAAACATGGTTCACGCCTCGCGCTTCCTCTGCACGGCCGCCCTGGCCCTGCTGCACACCGTCGCTTGCGCCAGCGAGCTGGTCATCAGCCAGATCGCTCCGCTCTCCGGTGTGCTGGCCAGCACCGGCCGGCAGATGGTGCTCGGTGGCGAGATCTACTTCCGGCACGTCAATGACAACGGCGGCATTCACGGCAAGAAGATCAAAGTGCTGGTTGCCGACGATGGCTACAAGGTGGACGAGACGGTACGACTGACACGCGAGGCCCTGGCCAAACCGGACGTGCTGGCGCTCTACGGTTTCGCCGGCACGGCCAACATCGGCAAGCTGCTCAGCGACAACGTCCTGCGGGAAGGCGGCGCGGCGCTGGTCTCTCCCTACACCGGCGGCGAGCCCTTGCGCACGCCCTTCAATCCCTGGATCTTTCACGTACGCGCCGGTTATGGCGATGAAACCGAGCACATGGTGCAGCAGCTCGTGACCCTGGGCATGAACCGGGTGGCCGTCATGTACCAGGACGACGGCTTTGGCAAGGCGGGGCTCGAAGGTGTGGAGAAGGCGTTGACCAAACGCCAGCTCAAGCTCTCAGTGGCCGCGCCCTACGAGCGCAACACCGACAAGGTCGAGGAGGCGGTAAAGAAGGTTCTCGCCTCGGACGCGCAGGCCGTCATCATGATCTCGGTGAACAAGCCCACGGCGGCCTTCATCAAACGCTACCGCGAAGCGGGCGGCGGCGCCCAGCTTTTCAACATCTCGGTGGTGGACCCGGCCGAGATCGTCAAGCTGGCCGGTCTCGAGAATGCCCACGGGTTGGGCATCAGCCAGGTCGCACCCTATCCCTACCTGCCCAAACTGCCGGTGGTACGCGAGTACCAGAGCCTGCTGCAGAAGTACGCCCCCGGCGAACAGATCAACTACACCAGCTTCGAGCTCTTCCTCGGCGCCAAGGTGCTGGTCGAAGGCCTGCGCCGCGCCGGCCCGAATCCGACGCGCGCCCAGCTTATCAAGGCCATGGAGGGGATGAACCATTTCGACCTCGGAGGCACGTCCATACGCTACGCACCGGACAACCGCGTGGGCTCGCGTTATGTGGAGGTCACCGTGATCGGCAGCTCGGGCAAGCTGCTCAAGTAGCCTCCGCTCAGCCTGCTTGCAGTGCCTCGTCCAGCAGCTCGACCCAGTGCCGCACGGGGGTTTCGGTGCCGCTTTGCAGATGGGTGATGCAGCCGATGTTGGCCGAGGCGATCTGCGCCGGCTGCATCTCGCCCAGGCTGGCAAGTTTGCGTTCGCGCAGCTCGTAGGCCACCTGGGGATTGAGCACGGAGTAGGTGCCGGCGGAACCGCAGCACAGATGGGGCTCGACGCGGCAGGTCTTGATCTGGAAACCGAGCGCGGCCATGTGCTGCTCCACGCCGCCACGCAGCTTCTGTCCATGCTGCAGCGTGCAGGGTGGATGGAAAGCGACCTGGCCGGTCCGGGCCTGTACCTTGTCGCGTAGGGCGGGCACGAGCTCGGGCAACAACTCGCTCAGGTCCCGGGTCAGCTCGCTGATGCGCTGCGCCTTCGCGGCATAGACCGGGTCATCGTGCAGCAGGTGACCGTAGTCCTTGACGGTCACCCCGCAGCCCGAGGCGTTCATGACGATGGCTTCCACGCCCGCCTCGATGTGCGGCCACCAGGCGTCGATGTTGGCGCGCATCTGTGCCTTGCCGCCGGCCTGGTCGTTGAGGTGGAACTTGACGGCGCCGCAGCAGCCGGCCTCGGCCGCGACCACGGTCTGGATGCCGGCGGCATCGAGCACCCGCGCCGTGGCGCTGTTGATGTTGGGCATCATGGCCGGCTGCACGCAGCCGGCCAGCATCAACACCTTGCGTTCATGCGTGCGCGTGGGCCAGGCGCCGGCATGCTGCGGCGCAGGCACCTTGGCCTTGAGGGTGGCTGGCAGCAGGCCGCGCACGAGCTGGCCCATCTTCATGGCCGGGCCGAACAGCGGTGAGGTCAGGCCTTCCTTCAAGGCCCAGCGCACGAAGCGCTCGCCCGAAGGGCGAGGCACCTTGTCCTCGACGATCTTGCGCCCGATGTCCACCAGTGCACCGTACTGCACGCCGCTGGGACAGGTGCTCTCGCAGTTGCGGCAGGTCAGGCAGCGGTCCAGGTGCGCTTGCGTCTTGCGCGTAGGCGCCTCGCCTTCGAGCACCTGCTTGATCAGATAGATGCGGCCGCGCGGACCGTCAAGCTCGTCGCCGAGCAGCTGATAGGTGGGGCAGGTGGCGGTGCAGAAGCCGCAGTGCACGCACTTGCGCAGGATGGCCTCGGCGGCCTGGCCGTCGGCGGTGTTCTTGAACTCGGGCGCGAGGGTGGTTTGCATGAACGTCGGCTCTGAAGCTCAGAAGTCGGGGTAAAGACGGCCGCGGTTGAAGATGCCGGCCGGGTCGAACTGCTTCTTCAGCTCGCGCGTGATGCGGTCCAGCGGCGCTGGCAGCGGCGTGAACACGCCGACGCGCTTGTCGCCACCGCGGAACAGCGTGGCATGGCCCGGCAGGCCGGCAGGCAGCGTGGGCTGGGAGGCCGCGCTCAGCGGCAGCTTGAGCCAGCGCTGAGCACCCCCCCATTCGATCAGCGTGGGGCCGAGGTTCAGCGGCGGCGCGGTATCCGGCACGCTCAGGCGCATCAGCGCCTCGCCTTCGCCGAGCTGGAAAAAGGGCGCCGTCTGCTCGCGCAGGGCCTCCCAGAGTTTCCGCGCGGGGGCATCGTCCAAGGCCTGGCCACCCATGGTCTTTTTCGCCGCAGCGATCGCGGCCTGGGCGCCGCGCAGGCGCACCATGAGCGCGCCCTCATGCCAGCAACTGGCGTTGATCGGCAAGGGCAGGGCACCCCAGCGGTTGAGCTGGTGCAGGGCACCGGCCTCGTCAAGCTCGAAGACCAGCGTGGCCTCGGCCACGGCGCGCGGCAATACCTTGAGCGAGACCTCCACGATCAGGCCCAGGGTACCCAGCGAGCCCGCAAGCAGGCGCGAGACGTCGTAGCCCGCCACGTTTTTCATGACCTGGCCACCGAAGGTCAGCAGCTCGGCCTTGCCGTTGAGCAGCTGCGCGCCGAGCACGTAGTCGCGCACGGCACCCACGCTGGCGCGCGCGGGGCCGTTCAGCCCAGCGGCCACCATGCCCCCCACCGTTGCACGCGCACCGTCTTGCGCGAAATGCGGTGGCTCGAAAGGCAAATACTGACCTTTGTCCGTCAGCACCGACTCCAGCTCGGCCAGCGGCGTGCCGGCACGCACGGTGACCACCAGTTCGCTGGGCTCGTAGCTGACGATGCCGCTGAGCCCGCGGGTGTCGAGCCGTTCGCCCTGCAGGCTCTGGCCGTAGAAATCCTTGCTGCCGCCACCGCAGATGCGCAGCGGTGTGCCGGAGGACGCGGCGGCATGCACGCGTTCGGTGAGGTCTTGCAGTGTCTGCATGCCCGGATGTTAACGGCTGCGGCCCGCGCCAAAAGCAAAGGCCGGGTCAGGGCTGTTTTGCCCTGACCCGGCCTGTCTGGAAAAAGGGCCCGCTCGAGCCGAAACTCTTGCGGGCCTGAACCAGAGGAGACTCTCGCTTGCTACAGACGGCAGCCACCCGGGGGCAGCTGCCGTCCATTGCTCAATCAACGGTTATAAGCCGTCTCGCCGTGGGAGGAAATGTCCAGGCCCTGACGCTCGTCTTCTTCACTGACGCGCAGACCGATGGTCAGGTCGACCAGCTTGTAGGCGATGAAGGACACCACACCGGACCAGACGATGGTGAAGATCACGCTCTTGATCTGGATCCAGACCTGGGCGCCCATGGCGAAGGTGTCGGGGGCCAGGCCACCGTTACCACCCAGGCTCTGCGCGGCGAACACACCGGTCAGGATGGCGCCAACGATACCGCCCACGCCGTGCACACCGAACACGTCGAACGCGTCGTCGGCACCCAGCATCTTCTTGAGACCGGACACGCCCCACAGGCAGATCAGACCGGCGATCAGGCCGATGATGATAGAGCCCATCGGACCGACAAAGCCGGCGGCAGGCGTCACGGCCACGAGGCCAGCCACAGCACCGGAAGCAGCGCCCAGCATCGAGGCCTTGCCCTTGTGCAGCGCTTCACCGGCGATCCAGGACAGGGTGGCGGCAGCGGTGGCCAGCACGGTGTTCACGAAAGCCAGGCCGGCTTGTGCATTGGCGGCACCAGCGGAGCCGGCGTTGAAACCAAACCAACCCACCCACAGCAGCGAGGCACCGACCATGGTCAGCGTCAGGCTGTGCGGCGCCATGGCTTCCTTGCCGTAACCGATGCGCTTACCCACCAGGTAGGCGCCCACCAGACCGGCGATACCGGCGTTGATGTGCACCACGGTACCACCCGCGAAGTCCAGCGCGCCGTCAGCCGCCAGCAGGCCGCCGCCCCACACGATGTGGGCCATGGGCACGTAGCTGAAGGTGAACCACAGCACCGAGAACAGCAGCACGGCGGCGAACTTGATGCGTTCGGCAAAGGAACCGACGATCAGCGCCACAGTGATGGCCGCGAAGGTGCCCTGGAAGGCGATGAAGACGTACTCGGGGATGGTGATCAGGGCCCCGAAGGTCTCCTGCGTCACGCCCTTGAGGAAGATCTTGTCCAGCGAACCGAAGAACTTGCCCTCACCTGCGAAAGCCAGGCTGTAACCGTAGATGGCCCACAGCAGACTGACCAGGGAGAAGATCACGAAGACCTGCATCAGCACGGACAGCATGTTCTTGGAGCGACCCAGGCCGCCGTAGAACAGGGCCAGGCCAGGGATGGTCATCAGGATGACCAACATGGTGGAGGTCAGCATCCAGGCGGTGTCGCCCGAATCAACCTTGGGCACGGGTGCCGCGGGCGCGGCTTCGGCGGGAGCCGCAGCAGCCGGCGCCTCGGCGGCCGGAGCGGCGGCAGCCGGAGCTTCGGCCGCCGGGGCCTGAGCCCATGTCGTCACAGAGCCGGCCAGCAGGCCCAGCCCCAGAGCAAAGGAGATGAGTAGTTTTTTCATGTCAGTATCTCTCTTGATGGTGGGAGCCTTACAGCGCTTCCTTGCCGGTTTCGCCGGTGCGGATGCGCACAACCTGCTCGAGGTTGTAGACAAAGATCTTGCCGTCGCCGATCTTGCCGGTGCGGGCCGAGCCTTCGATCGCCTCGATGACGCGGTCGACCAGCTCGTCCGCCACGGCGGCTTCGATCTTGACCTTGGGCAGGAAGTCCACGACGTATTCAGCGCCGCGGTACAGCTCGGTGTGGCCCTTTTGACGGCCAAAGCCCTTGACCTCGGTAACGGTGATGCCCTGCACCCCGATGGCCGAGAGGCCTTCTCGTACCTCATCGAGCTTGAAGGGTTTGATAATGGCTGTGACGAGTTTCATGGGTTCTCCTCTGGGTTGAGTTGAAATTTAGAAGCTGTACTTCATGCCCACAATGACTTGGTCCTTGACCGTGTTGCGGGCGTACTTGCTCATGTCCATAGCGTTGACGCTGACCAAGGAGACCATGCCGGAGAAGCCTTCGCCGAAGTCCTTGCTGACGGTCAGCGCGTAGTCGACGTAGCTGTAACCAACTGCGTTCTTGCCCTTGATGTCCTGCACCCCGACGTGCGGCGTCAGTGTGAAGCCCTTGCCCAGGTCGAAGTTACCCGACAGGTCCGCGTAGGAGCTGCCCTTGCTGTCGTCGGTGCCGAACAGGTTGGAGAAGGCGTAGGAGTACTTGAACGTCACCGGACCGTAGGTCAGCGCGGCGTAGGCCTCGTCGGTGTTGGCATTGGCGTAGCCAGCACCCAGGTCCTTGTACTTGTTGCCCACGTACTCATAGCGCAGATAGCCGACGTCGTAGCTCAGCTCTTTGGTGATGGCGCCTTTGTAACCGGCGTAAATGTCCAGCTCGACATTCGACTTAGTGTTGACCGAAGGATTGGCTGCAGCGCCCGCATCACGAATCCACTTGATGGTGGAAGCCCAGGCACCGACATAGAAGCCGCTGCTGTGGGCGTAATCCACACCGCCTTGCAGGGCCGGATCCCCATCGGTCTGGCTCAGGCCACGATAACGGTACTCGCTCACCACACCCACGTTGTAGGCCAGCTGGGCAAATGCGGAAGAACCGGCGGTCAGGGCGAGGGCAGCGAGGGCGATCTTGGATTTCAGGTTCATGTCGTACTCCATCAAGGGTTAAAGGGACGAACCTCTAAAGCAGGGACCGTGCCAGCGATCGGCCTCGCATTTCCCGCACAAGCCTGTAGACGTATACGCGTTCATGACGTTATGATGACTGTACGAACATCCAGTTATGCACCATCAGTGTGCGCCAGTTGGGGCAAGCAGGCAAGAGGTCTGCACCGTTTTGTGGAGGAAACGCTCATGAGCCTGTCACTGGTGCATAGCCGGGCCCTGCTGGGCCTGGAAGCGGCGGCGGTCAACGTCGAAGTCCATCTGGCCCCGGGTCTGCCCAGTTTCACGCTGGTCGGACTGGCAGAGACCGAGGTCAAGGAGGCGCGTGAACGCGTGCGCTCCGCCATCCTCAACTCCGGGCTGGAGTTCCCGCACAACAAGCGCATCACCGTCAACCTGGCACCGGCCGACCTGCCCAAGGATTCCGGGCGTTTTGACCTGCCCATCGCCCTGGGCATCCTGGCCGCCAGCGGGCAAATCGACGGAGTAGCACTGACCGGCCATGAGTTTGCCGGCGAGTTGTCGCTTTCGGGGGAGCTGCGGCCGGTGCGCGGCGCGCTGGCCATGGCGCTGGCGCTTCGCGGGCGTACCACGGCGCTTGTACTGCCACCGGGCAGCGCCGAGGAGGCCGCCCTGGTCCCTGACAGCGTGATCTACAAGGCCACGCACCTGCTCGACGTGGTGCAGCAATACCTGCCCGGCCGGGACGCGACCCGCCCCTCTGCTGCCGGCTGGGCTCGTCAGGCCCCGCCTGTTGCGCACGCCAGCATGACGGGTCCGGACCTGGCAGACGTCAAGGGCCAGGCCGGACCCAGGCGCGCCCTCGAGATCGCCGCCGCGGGCGGCCACAGCCTGCTGTTCACCGGCCCGCCGGGTGCAGGCAAGTCCATGCTGGCCGAGCGCTTGGCCGGCCTGCTGCCGCCCATGAGTACGGATGAGGCCCTCGAAAGTGCCGCCCTGGCCAGCCTGGCCGGCCGCTTCGCGCTAGAACAGTGGGGCCGGCGCCCGACGAGCAGCCCGCACCACACAGCGAGCGCGGTGGCCTTGGTCGGTGGTGGATCACCGCCACGCCCGGGCGAAGTATCCCTGGCCCATCACGGCGTGCTTTACCTGGACGAGCTGCCGGAATTTCCGCGTGGCGCCCTGGAGGCCCTGCGCGAGCCCCTGGAAACCGGCCGCATCACCATCGCGCGTGCGGCGCGGCGGGCCGAATTCCCGGCGCGTTTCCAGCTGGTGGCGGCGATGAACCCCTGCCCCTGCGGTTACCTGGGGTCTACGCAGCGCGCCTGCCGCTGCACACCCGACCAGGTGGCTCGCTATCAGGCTCGGCTCTCCGGCCCGCTGCTGGACCGCATCGACCTGCATGTGCCTGTCGGGGCGCTGCCCGCCGGTGAGCTGCTCCAGCCCTCCGCAGCGGAAAGCACTGCTGTTGTGCGGACGCGTTGCATCGCTGCCCGCGAACGCGCCCTGGCTCGCCAGGGCCAGCCCAATCACGCCCTGAACGGGCAGGACCTCGACCGACACACCCTTCCCGAGGACGCCGCGCTGCGCTTTCTGGACACGGCGGCCGTGCGTCTGGGCTGGTCGGCGCGGGGGCTGCACCGCACGCTCCGGGTGGCTCGCACCATCGCCGACCTGGCCGATGCGCCCCGCATCACGCTGGAGCACATGGCCGAGGCGCTGCAGTACCGCCAGATCAGCCTGCGCCCTGCATGAGAGCAGTGCGGCGGCGCAGCGCCAGCGAGAAATAGACCCCCACCGCCACCAGCACCGCGCTGCCCAGCGCAATCACGGCGGTGGAGCCGAGCACGCCCACCAGGGCCGCCGCCAGCAGCACGCCGATGGACTGGCCCATGAAGAGGAAGGACGCGAACAACGAGACCGCTGTGCCACGGGCGTGCGGCGCCATCTGCGTGGCATTGGTCTGCATGGTGTTGTGGAACATGAAGAAGCCGAAGCCCGCCAGCAGGCTGGCCGGCAGGCTGGGCCACCACAGCGGCGTGAAGGCAATCACCAGCGAGCTCAGACCCAGCAGCGTCACCCCGGTGCGGGCCAGACCGTGTTCGCCCAGGCGCGGGATCAGCCAGCGCGCCACCGCCATATAGACCATGCCACCCAGGCCAAAAAGCGCCACGACCGCCCCCGCCGCCGAGAGCGAGAGCCCGAGCTCGTGGTGCAGGTGCGAGGCCCAGATGGCCAGCACGCCAAAGCCCGAGGCGCCCTCGATGAGGGCCACGATCAGCACGATGCGCGACCAGCGCCCCGTCACGATCTGCAACGCTTGCTGCACAAAGCCGGGCCGACCACCGGGCATGGGTTGGTGCACAACGGGTGGCGTCTCGCTGCGCTGGCGCCGCCCGTCAAGCCAGAGCAGCAAACCCACGACACCGAACAGCAGGGTCATGAAGACAAAAGCCCAGCGCCAGCCGAGGGTGTCGGTGAACACTCCTCCCAGCAACTGGCCACCGGTGATGCCCAGCGTGGTGCCCAGGCCCACGCGCGCCAGCGTCTCCTGGCGCAACTCGTAGGCCACGGCGTCGCCAATCCAGGCCAGCGACAGGGGGATGATGGCCGCCGCGCCCAGCGCCGTCAGCATGCGTGCGAGCACCAGCATGTCCAGGCTGGCCGCGAAGACAGCCAGCACACTGCCCACACAGCAACCCAGTGTGCCCCAGGTCACGACGCGAAATTTTCCCAACCGGTCACCCAACGGGCCATAGAAGAGCTGACACAGACCGTAGATCACGGCGAAGACGGACACCACCTGCGCCACCTCGGCCAGACCGGCCGAGAACTCGCGCGAGAGCTCAGGCAGCATGGCATCGCACAAGCGCTGCGCCGCCATGCTCGAGAACGTGGCGAAAGACAGCAGGAGGACTGAGCGGCGCGTGGAGGCGGAGATCGTGGTGGGACCGGTGGTCATGAAGGCAATCGTTCAGTGCAACGGCACCCATGAGCGGGCGCCGTGCGTTGCGTGCACTGAATCATAAACGTCGCCCTGACCTAGCATGCGCGCAAGGGCCAGGGCATCGGACCCCTTGTTCGGCCGTGATCTTGCACTTGCACACCACCTCAGACCAACGCTTGGCGTCCTTGCTGATGAGCGGCACCGAAGGCCGCGGATGTGCGCTCGGGGACCGTTGTCACGCCCTGAGACTGGCCCTGCGCTGACCCATAATCAGCGCATGCCCTCACGCCCAGGCCAGCCCCATGCGTCCCTGATCGGCTGGCTCTCGCTGACCCAACTCATCAGCTGGGGCAGCGTCTTTTACCTCTTCGGCCTGCTGCTCGAACCCGTCGAGCAGGACTTGGGCCTGAGCCGCGCGGAAGCCTCACTGGCCTTCAGCCTGGGCCTGCTGGCGGAGGGACTGCTCGCCTGGCCTGTGGGCCGATGGATCGACAGCGGCCGCGAGCGCGTCGTCATGACCCTGGGCTCGCTGATACTGGCTTCGGGCCTGGTGCTGCACAGCCTGATTGAGAGCCGCACCGGGTATTACGCCGTCTGGCTGCTGCTCGGCGCCGGGCTGAGCGCCACGCTCTACTCGCCGGCATTTGCCGTGGTGATCCGCCGTTACCCGCACGACTTTCGCCGCGCCATCATCGTGATCACGTTTCTCGGAGGACTGGCGAGCACGGTCTTCCTTCCGCTGACCGCCTGGCTGATCGCACACCTGGGCTGGCGCCACGCCCTGTGGCCCTTGGCCGCGCTGCACCTGCTCGTCTGTGCGCCCATCCATGCGCTGGTGCTGCGTCAGGCGCCCCAGCCTCGCGCAGGACCGATCTCCACTTCCAAGCCCGGCCTGCGCCACCATGTGTTGAGCGCCCCCTATCTGCTGGTCGGGGTCTTCATCGTGCTGCTCATGGGCGTGACCGCGGCACTGCCGGCGCACATGGTGAGTCTGTTGCGCAGTTACGGCCTGGCCGAGACCTGGGTCATCGCCGTACCCGCGACCGTCGGTTTGCTGCAGGTCGGGGGACGGGCCCTGCTGTTCTTCTTTGAACGCCACCTGAACCTGCATCTGGTCAACCGGCTGATCCCCTGCCTGATTCCGCTGGGTCTGCTCATCCTGTTGCTGGCGCCGCTGGCGGGCACTTTCCAGATCGCGCTGGTGGTGGTGTTTGTCGTGGTCTATGGCATGGGTAACGGCATGCTCACGATCGTCAAGGGCACGGCCGTCGCCGAGTACGTGGACCGCGAGCAGGCCGCCAGCCTCAACGGTGCGCTGGGCCTGCCCATGGCACTGGGTCGTGCAGCCACGCCCTGGTTGCTGGGCCTGATGTGGACGCCCCAGGACGCCTACACCCACGGCCTGTTGCTGATGCTCGTCATCAGCGTCCTGGGCGTGCTGGCGCTCGCGCTGGCCCAGCGTCGGGCCCGGACCTAGCCGTTCAGAGGCTGCAGGGCCTGGCCGTCATAACGCACGCGCTCACCGATCCCCAGGGGTCGGTCGAGCTCCAGCGTACGGCGGCTGCCGTCGTCCATGCGCAGGTCGATGCGGTAGGCCACGACCTTCTTCATCTTCTTTTCAATCTGGTTGCCCGCGACACCGCCGCCGATGGCACCGATCACGGTGGCCACATCGCGGCCCTGGCCGCGGCCGACCTGATTGCCGATGATGGCGCCGAGCACACCGCCGGCCACGGCGCCGGTGCCGCTGGTCTCCACTTCGCGCTCGATGGGCGTGACGTTGGACACGGTGGCGCAGTCGACGCAGACGGGGGCAGGTGCGGGCACGGGGGTTGGAACCGGTGCAGCAACCACGGGGGCGCTGTGGACTTCGGCCGGCTTCTTCACCGGCGCCGGACGCGGCTTGTGCTGCGCCATGGGGGCCGGTGCGGGGGTGGCTTTTTCAGCCACCGGTGCCGGTGCTGCAGGAGCGGCCGGCTCGGCGGCGGGCTGCTCGCTCACAACAGGTTGCGGTTCCTGCTTGGGCTGCAGGGTGGTGTAGAGCGCACCGCCCAGCCCCACGACGGCCACGCCCAGCACGCCCACGGCAGCCCACAGACCCTTGGTCCCGGCGACCACGGCGCCGGTGCTTGTCACTTCACTCATCTGGATACCCTTGCTCATCTGACGTTCTGAAGACACCGGTGGCCCAGCCATCGGCTCTTTCCTTAACGCGTTCGAGTTCAGATGGTAGACAGCACCCGCCGCTGGGCGGGCCTCTGGCTTGTAAAACTGCGTAAAGCGGGTGACCGCCGCGCGCTCAGAGATTGGGCGCGAGCAGGCGCTGCAGCTGCTGTTCGCTCATGCCGCGGCGGCGCGCGAGGTCGTGCAGCTGGTCGTCTCCGATGCGGCCCACGTTGAAGTAGGTGCTCTGCGGGTGCGCAAGATAGAAGCCGCTCACGCTGGCCGCCGGGATCATGGCCAGGCTCTCGGTGATACCCATGCCGATCTCCTCGCACTGCAGCAGCTCGAACATCTCGCGCTTGACGCTGTGGTCCGGGCAGGCCGGATAACCGGGCGCGGGACGGATGCCCTGGTACTTCTCGGCGATCAGCTCCTCGTTGCTGAGCTGCTCGTTTGCTGCGTAACCCCAAAGATCGGTGCGCACGCGCTGGTGCAGGCATTCGGCAAAGGCCTCGGCCAGACGGTCGGCCAGGGCCTTGAGCATGATGGCGGAGTAGTCGTCATGGTCGTCCATGAAGTACTGCTCCTTCTTCTCCACGCCGATGCCAGCCGTGACGGCGAACACGCCCACGTAGTCGGGCGCCACGCCCTTGGGCGCGACGAAGTCAGCCAGGCAGCGGCTCGGGCGCATCACGCCGTCGACCACCTGCTTCTCGGTCTGCTGGCGCAGGCCGTACCAGGTCAGCGCCACGTTGTGGCGGCTCTCGTCGGTGTAGAGCTCGATGTCGTCGTCGTTCACGCTGTTGGCCGGATACAGGCCCAGAACGGCATTGGCCGTGAGCCAGCGGCCCTCGATGAGGCGCTGCAACATGCGCTTGCCATCCGAGAGCACGCGCTGCGCCTCCGTGCCCACGATCTCGTCCTTGAGGATGGCGGGGAAAGGACCGGCCAGGTCCCAGGTCTGGAAGAAAGGACCCCAGTCGATGTACTTCGCCAGTTCGGCGAGGTCGAAGTTCTTGAAGATACGACGACCGATAAACTTTGGCTTCACCGGCACATAGCCGTCCCAGGCTATCGGGGTCTTGTTGGCGCGCACCTTGTCCAGCGACCACAGCGGTGTCTGCTTCTTGTTGGCGTGCTGCTGGCGGACCTTGTCGTAATCGGCGTTGAGCTCGGCGATGTAGTTCGCGGCCTGCTCGCTGAGCAGGCCCTGGGCCACGCTCACGCTGCGCGAGGCGTCGGGCACATAGACCACCGGGCCTTCGTAGTGCGGCGCGATCTTGACCGCCGTATGCACGCGACTGGTGGTGGCGCCACCGATGAGCAGGGGAATCTTCTTGATACGGAAATGCTCGTCCTTCTGCATCTCGGCCGCCACGTACTGCATCTCCTCCAGGCTGGGCGTGATCAGCCCGGACAGGCCCACGATGTCCGCCCCCTCGACCTTGGCCATGGCCAGGATCTCGTGGCAGGGCACCATGACGCCCATATTGATGACCTCGAAGTTGTTGCACTGGAGCACGACGGTGACGATGTTCTTGCCGATGTCGTGCACATCGCCCTTGACGGTGGCGATCACGATCTTGCCCTTGGCGCGCACGTCCTGGCCAGCCGCCTCCTGTTGGCGCTTCTCTTCCTCGATGTAGGGGATGAGGTGGGCCACGGCCTGCTTCATCACGCGCGCGCTCTTGACCACCTGGGGCAGGAACATCTTGCCGGCGCCAAACAGATCTCCCACGATGTTCATGCCGTCCATCAACGGGCCCTCGATCACGTGGAGCGGGCGGCCGCCCTTGGCCAGCACGGCCTGATAGGCCTCTTCGGTGTCTTCGGTGATGAAGTCGGTGATGCCATGCACCAGCGCATGGCTCAGTCGCTGCTCCACGGTTCCTGCGCGCCATTCGTTCTTCTTGCTGTCGTCTTTGGCGGCGCCCTTGGCGGTCTCGGCAATCTCCACCAGACGCTCGCCGGCGTCGGGCCGGCGATTCAGCACCACGTCTTCCACACGCTCGCGCAGCACAGGCTCCAGGTCGTCATAGACACCCACCATGCCCGCGTTGACGATGCCCATGTCCATGCCAGCCTTGATGGCGTGGTAGAGAAAAACCGTGTGGATGGCCTCGCGCACCGGGTCGTTGCCACGGAAGCTGAAAGAGACGTTGGACACGCCGCCCGAGACCTTGGCACCGGGCAGGTGGTGCTTGATCCAGCGCGTGGCCTCGATGAAGTCCACCGCGTAGTTGTTGTGCTCCTCGATGCCGGTGGCGATGGCGAAGATGTTGGGATCGAAGATGATGTCTTCCGGCGGGAAATCGACTTCGTCCACCAGGATACGGTAGGCGCGCTCGCAAATCTCGATCTTGCGTGCGTAAGTGTCAGCCTGGCCTTTTTCATCAAAGGCCATCACCACGGTGGCCGCGCCGTAACGCTTGATGAGGCGGGCCTGGCGCTTGAACTCCTCGACACCCTCCTTCATGGAAATCGAGTTCACGATGCCCTTTCCCTGGATGCAGCGCAGCCCGGCCTCGATCACGCTCCACTTGGAGGAGTCGATCATGATGGGCACGCGCGCGATGTCGGGCTCGCTGGCGATCAGGTTGAGGAAACGCACCATGGCCGCCTGGCTGTCGAGCATGGCCTCGTCCATGTTGATGTCGATCACTTGCGCACCGTTCTCCACCTGCTGGCGCGCTACGGCCAGCGCTTCCTCGAACTGGCCATTGAGGATCATGCGCGCGAAGGCCTTGGAGCCCGTGACGTTGGTGCGTTCACCGACGTTGACGAACAGGGTGTCCGCACCAATGAGCACCGGCTCCAGGCCGGACAGCTTCATGGGGGGAACGGAAATTTCAGACATGCGGCTCACCTGAGGAAAACAAAAACAGGTGAGCGTCGTTGGATCATCCAAGCCTGACAGCACCCGGGTGCCGCTGCAACGCTCCTTGGAAGAGCCGTGATTTTACGCGCTGCGCAGCTGCCCGGCAGCAGGGGTACTGAATGCGCCGCCCCAACCTTTCGGCAGGGGAGGCCAGAGCGGGAATTCCCGGACTCCGTTTTCTAGTAATAGAACATCAAGCCGAGGGCAAAGTGATTGCCGTCCTTCTTCTCGTCCTGATAGTCCCGCAGCTGGTAGTTCTCATGCACATAGCGCAGATACATGCCAAACAAGGGCTCACGGCTGGTCGTGGAAGGTGTGCTGAAAAAGTATTGCCCTTCCAGCACACCACCGCCCGAGTGCTTGTAGGCGTAGTGCCGGCCATCCAGGCCACCACTCCCCTGGAGGTTGGTGTTTTGAACGCGACGCACGCCCAAGCCCATGCGGAAGCGCTCGGTCACCGAGTAATAGCCGATCAGCTCCAGAGGAACTCTCGAAAACTTGTAGCCCGAGCCATCTCCCTCGACACTGTCTGTCTCGTACCCCATGCTTCCCTGGACGGTAAACCGGTCCGCAATACGGACGTCAGCCCCAAGCGCAATGATCGAGCCTTTGCCGGTCTTGATATCCCAGGTCCCCGTCTGCTGGTTGCTGGAGTTGACCCAAATGCCTTGGACCAGCGGCTGACCGCCGAAACCATAGCCCACGTTGGCAAACATCCGTACCCGCGGCGCATCCGCGCTGGCACCCAGGGCCGCGCAGGCGAGCGCCAGCCCGATCAAACTTTTCTTCATGGATTTCCTCCCTCGCTGACATCAATCAAAAAGTCAGCGCGATTCTTCCACGCGTCATGCGTGGTCTCCAAACCCGGAAGGGTGTTTCGAACAAAAGTGTTGTGCATGCGCCACCGGGACGCACACTGCATCAGTGACGACTTAATTGGCCTGCAGCGCAATCACACGCCGCGTGCTCACCGCACGCGCGCGCAGCTGACCGCAACCGCCATCCACATCCTGCCCCGCGGACTGGCGCAGCTTGGTGAGGATGCCGCGGCGGTGCAGCTGCCGTGCCATCTCGGCAGCGGCCTCCCGCGTGGGTCGCTGGTAGGGCAGACCGTCGACGGCGTTGTAGGGAATGAGGTTGAGGATGGCGTACTTGCCGTGCAGGAGACGCACCAGCCCCTCAATCTCCTCGGCGCTGTCATTGATGCCTGCGAGCAGGGTCCACTGGTACTGGATCGGGTAGCCGCTGAGCCGTGCGTACTGCTCCCCGGCCTCCACCAGCTCCTCAGGCGTGAGGCGCGGCGCCCGCGGCAGCAGCCGCTCACGCAACTTGGCCCGCGTGGTGTGCAGCGACAGCGCAAGCGCCGGCTTCACCCGCCCTTGCGGCAGGGCCTCGAACACCCGCGGATCACCGACGGTGGAGAACACCAGATTCTTGTGCCCGATGTTGCCGGCCGTGCCCAGCAGATCGATGGCTTCGAGCACGTTGTCCAGGTTGTGCGCCGGCTCGCCCATACCCATGAAGACCACGCGCTGGACCGAACGGTGTCGACGCGCCAGCGCCACCTGAGCCACGATCTCGGCGCTGCCCAGCTGGCGCAGCAGCCCCGTGGTGCCCGTCATGCAGAAGGTGCAGCCCACGGCGCAGCCGACCTGGGTGGACACGCACAGCGCCGGCGTTCGCCCCGGCGGCATGTGCACACTTTCCACGAGCTGGCCGTCAGCCAGCGCGACGACCCGGCGCAGCGAGCCGTCCTCACCCGGATGCTCGGAATGGGTAGTCGCCAGCGCCGTCAGCTCGCGTTCGATGTCGGGCAAGGCCGCGCGCAGCGTGGCTGGCAGGAAGTTCTCGATCGGCCGGCTGCCGTGGTCCTGCGGCAACGACTGCGACCATAGGCGCAGCACGCGGTGCTCGTGACGGGGGTTGGCGCCCAGCGCCCGCAGGCGCCGGCGCAGGGTGTCGATCTGCATGGCGGGTTTGAGGGGCCCGACGGCGGGCCCGAACCCTTAGCTTACCCGCTTGTCCGCCGGCTGCTTGGACGAGCTCCGCACGCTCAGAACCATGGTCACGGCCAGGATGCCCACCACGACCGCGAGCGAGACCGCCACCGGGATCTTGTAGACATCGATCAGCATCATCTTGGTGCCGATGAAGACCAGGATCACGGCCAGGCCGTAGTTGAGCAGATGGAAGCGGCTGGCCACTGCCTGCAGCAGGAAGAACATGGCGCGCAGGCCCAGGATGGCGAACACATTGCTCGTGAGCACAATGAAGGGGTCCTGGGTGATCGCGAAGATGGCGGGGATGGAGTCGACCGCGAAGATCACGTCGGTCAGGCCCACCAAGGCGACCACCATGAGCAGTGGGGTGGCGATGCGCTTGCCGTTCTCGATGGTCCAGAACTTCTCGCCGTCGAAGCTGCGGCTCACCGGCATCAGGCGGCGCAGCAGCTTGAGCGCGGGGTTGTCGTCCAGGCTGCCCTCCTTGCCTGCGGCCCACCACATCTTGAGGCCGGTCAGCACGAGGAAGCCACCGAAGACATAGAGGATCCAGTGAAACTGCGTCAGCAGCCAGCTGCCGACCAGGATCATCACCGTGCGCAGCACGATGGCGCCGATGATGCCGATCATCAGCACCCGCTTCTGGTAAGCCGGCGGCACCGCGAAGTAGGTGAAGATCATCAGGAAGACAAAGATGTTGTCGACCGCCAGGCTTTTCTCGATCAGATAACCGGTGAGGAATTCGAGCGACTTTTCGTGGGCCAGGTCGCGCGAGCCCGAGGTCTCGTACACCGCCCACCAGAGCAGTCCGTTGAAGAGAAAGCTCAGTCCGACCCAGATCATGGACCAGTTGAAAGCCTCCTTGACCCCGACTTCATGGGCACCCTGCTTGCGCAGCACGACGAAGTCCACGAAGAGCGCCGCCAGAACGAAGGCGACAAAAACGATCCACAGCCACAGTGGCGCAATGCTTTGCATGAGAGACCTCGCTTGCAGTGTTGAACAACACCCGCAAGGTCTTGCCAGATCCGGGCGTGGCGCCCGGACCGGAGTTCCGACCGCGGTGAGGCGGCGTATTGACGGAACCCCGTCGATCCGAAGACAGCGTACGCTGCCTGGATCGCTTGACTACTCCCCTTGATGGGAGCACTGATTGTGGGGCCGTGCGCTATTCCCGCGCTGGCGTGGGGTCAGGCAGCTTCCCGATAGAAAGGCCCGGCGCTGCCCAGCACGCGCGCAGGCAGGGGCGCCACCGCCTGATGGATGGCGCCGATGTGCTCCGGGGTGGTGCCACAGCAACCGCCGACGATATTGACCAGGCCCTCGGCCGCGAACTCGCGCAGCAAACGGCTGGTGACATCCGGCGTTTCGTCGAAACCGGTCTCGCTCATGGGGTTGGGCAGGCCGGCGTTGGGGTAGCAGCTGATGTAGGTGTCAGGCGCCACACGCGCGAGTTCCTGGATGTAGGGGCGCATGAGCGCGGCACCGAGCGCGCAGTTCAGACCCACGGCCAGCGGGCGCGCATGACGCACGCTGTGCCAGAAGGCCGTGACGGTCTGGCCGCTGAGGATACGGCCCGAGGCGTCGGTCACCGTGCCGCTGATGATCAGGGGCAGGCACTCGCCCGAGGCCTCGAAGTATTCGTCGATGGCGAACAAGGCCGCCTTGGCATTGAGGGTGTCGAAGATGGTCTCGACCAGCAGCACGTCAGCCCCGCCTTCGACCAGGGCTTCGACCTGCTCGTAGTACGCCGCGCGCAACTCCTCGAAGCTGGTGTTGCGCGCACCTGGGTCGTTCACATCGGGGCTGATGCTGGCCGTCTTGGGCGTGGGGCCCAGGGCGCCGGCCACGAAACGCGGGTGGTCCGGGGTGCTGTACTTGTCGCAGGCCTCGCGCGCGATGCGGGCCGAGGCCAGGTTCATCTCGCGCGCTAGGTGCGCCATCTCGTAATCGGCCTGGGCCACGCTGGTGGCGCCAAAGGTGTTGGTCTCGATCAGGTCGGCACCGGCGGCCAGATAGCCTTCATGGATATCGCGGATCACGTCGGGGCGGGTCAGTGAAAGCAGCTCGTTGTTGCCCTTGACGTCCTGGTGGAAGTCCTTGAAACGCTCGCCGCGGTACTGGGCCTCGCCCAGCTTGAAGCGCTGGATCATGGTGCCCATGGCGCCATCCAGGATGGCAATGCGGCGGGCCAGGATGCTCGGCAGGGCCTGGGCGCGGGTGTAATGCAGCGGCTTCATGCCCTGTATTGTAGAAAGCTGGGCCGGCGACGGCGGATCGGCGTCAAAACCCGGGACAATAGCGGGCATGAAACACCTGCTGCCCCGGGAAACCTGGGATTTTCTGCAACGGACGCCGGATGCGCTCTTTGTCGATGTGCGCATGGAAATCGAGTCTCTGTATGTCGGGCGCCCTCCCGGCGTGATCAACATTCCCTGGTACGAATACCCGGACCTGACACCCGACCCGGCCGGCTTCGTCGCGGCGGTTGAACGCGAGAGCGGCGGCCAGAAAGACCGCCCCGTGGTGTTGCTGTGCCGCAGCGGCAAGCGCACGCTCGACGCCGGCAAGGCACTGGAGGCCGCGGGCTACACCCAGCTCATCAACGTGCTGCACGGCTTCGAAGGCGATCTGGACGACCAGTTCCGCCGCTCCACGCTCAACGGCTGGCGCCACGACGGCCTGCCCTGGGAGCAGATGTGAGTCCGCGCCGCGATGCCTGAGCGGAGCCACTAGCTTTGCCGCCCCACGAGATCCTGCGCCGCGTCTTCGGCTACGAAGCCTTCCGCGGCCCGCAGCAGGCCATCATCGACCATGTGGTCGCCGGCGGCGACGCCCTCGTGCTCATGCCCACGGGCGGTGGCAAATCGCTCTGTTATCAGGTGCCGGCGATCGCACGTCAGCAGGCCGGGCAAGGCACGACCATCGTCGTCTCGCCGCTGATTGCCTTGATGCACGACCAGGTCGGCGCCCTGCACGAGGCCGGCGTGGAAGCGGCCTTCCTGAACTCCAGCCTCACGGGCGAGGAAGCCGCTGCGGTGGAGAAGCGCCTGCTGCGCGGTGAGCTGACCCTGCTCTACGCGGCACCCGAGCGCGTGACCACCCCGCGCTTCCTGGCCCAGCTCGACGCCCTGGCCGAGCGCGGCCAGCTCGCGCTCTTCGCCATCGACGAGGCGCATTGCGTGAGCCAGTGGGGCCACGATTTCCGTCCCGAGTACCGCGCACTCACCGTGCTGCACGAGCGTTACCCCGGTGTACCGCGTATCGCGCTGACCGCCACCGCCGATGCGCTCACGCGCGAGGACATCGTCGAACGCCTGCAGCTGGAGGAAGCACGCCAGTTCGTCAGCAGCTTCGACCGGCCCAACATCCGCTACACCATCGTCGAGAAGAAGGACGCGCTCACGCAACTGCTGCGCTTCATCGAGCGCGAGCACGCGGGCGAGGCAGGCATCGTCTACTGCCAGTCGCGCAAGCGCGTGGAAGACGTGGCTCAGTCCCTGGTGGAGGCCGGCATTGCCGCCCTGCCCTACCACGCGGGCCTGGACGCCATCGTGCGCCAGCAGAACCAGAACCGCTTCCTGCGCGAGGAAGGCCTGGTCATGGTCGCGACCATCGCCTTCGGCATGGGGATCGACAAGCCCGACGTGCGGTTTGTCGGCCATCTGGACATGCCCAAGAACATCGAGGGCTATTACCAGGAGACCGGCCGTGCGGGCCGCGACGGCGCGCCCGCCGACGCCTGGATGGCCTACGGCCTGCAGGACGTGGTGAACCAGCGCCGCATGATCGACGAGAGCCCGGCCAGCGAGGATTTCAAGCAGGTCATGCGCGGCAAGCTCGACGCCCTGCTGGCCCTGGCCGAAGCCACGGACTGCAGGCGTGTACGGCTGCTGGGCTATTTCGGCGAGCCGTCCGAGCCTTGCGGCAATTGCGACAACTGCCTGCACCCTCCGGCCGTGCAGGACGGCAGCGACCTGGCGCGCAAGCTGCTGAGCTGCATCTACCGCGTACAGCAGGCCAGCGGCATCAGCTTCGGCGCGGGCCACATGATGGACATCCTGCGCGGCAAGCAGACCGAGAAGGCCAGCCAGTACGGCCACGAGCAGCTCAGCACCTTCGGCATCGCCAGGGACGCCAGCGAAAGCGAGTTGCGCGCGGTGCTGCGCCAGCTGATCGCCATTGGGGCGGTGGCCGTGGACGGCGGCATGTTCAACACCCTGAGGTTGACCGAGGGCTCACGGGCCGTACTCAAGGGCGAGGTCAGAGTTCAGCTGCGCGAGTCGGTGGCCGCGCCCACCGTCAAACGCAGCCGCCGCGGCGCCGCGCTGGCACCGGCCGCCCAGGAGCTGGGGGTGGACGATCAGGTGCATTACATCAACCTCAAGAACTGGCGCGCCGAGGTCGCACGCGCACACAACCTGCCGGCCTATGTGATCTTTCATGACGCGACGCTGGCCGAAATTGCACGGCGGCGCCCGCAAAGCCTGACCGATCTGCAGGGCATCAGCGGCATCGGCGCCAAGAAGCTCGAGGCTTATGGCGCCGATGTGTTGCGGGTGGTGGCGGAAGGGAACTGAAGCAGGACCCGGCGGGTGCCGCAGGCCGGGGCTCAGTGGCGGCGGAAACTGCTCTCGTAGGACATGGCAGCGGCCGACATGGTGTTCTGCAGGCGTTCGATGGCGCGGCTGTGACGCTGGACCTTGGAGCTGTCACGCAGCTGCTGGCGGTGGTGCTGCATCAGCTTGTCGAACTTGGCACGGCAGGGCTCAAGAACACCTGCGAGGTGCAGGGCGATATAGGCCACATGGTCGGCCTGCGTGTCGCGGAATTCGTCGGTCCACTGCTTGAAGAGCTGCCACTTGTAGGTGCCTTTCTCCGGCACCTTGATGATGTCCTTGCGTACGGTCGTCATAGCTGTCCTCATGGGCGATCCAGGGTTGCGGGTGCGATTCGCGACCCGGCCGGGTGATCCGGCGTTTGCCATGCGCTTATGACGCGTCAGCCTGCCCAACGGTTGACAGACCGGATACAAAAACCCGCAGATGGCGTCGCCTTGACGTCGCTAAGGCCTTGAATTGAAAGGGTTTATTGCAGAAAGCCCAGGCCCCGCTGCTCGCGCACTTCCGGCTTGATGCGGTGCTCGGCCTCCAGCTGATCGAGGAACTCCTCGGGCCCGAAGCCTACTCCCAGTATTCCGGCCTGCCGCTGCACCGCAGCAAAGTCGCCGAGGCACAGCTGGTCCAGCTGATCGAGCCGCCGGCGCAACTCCGGCCGGAGCTGCTGCACCTGCCCCGCCAAGGCCTCGGCCACGAACATGGCGCGGCGCTGCTCCAGGCTCAGCGGCTTGAAACGGATCTTGAAGGTGAAGCGGCGCAAGGCCGCCTGGTCGACCCGGTCCATGAGGTTGGTGGTACAGATGAACACGCCCTGGTGCCGCTCCATGCCCTGCAGCATCTCATTGACCTCGGTGACTTCGTAGGTGCGCTGGGCGCCCCGGCGGTCCTGCAGAAAACTGTCGGCCTCGTCGAGCAGCAGCACGGCGTTTTCGGCCTCGGCTTCGGCGAACATCGCGGCCATGTTCTCCTCCGTCTCGCCGATGAACTTGCTAACCAGATTGCTGGCCTGGCGGATCATCAGCGGCCGCCCCATCTGGGCAGCCAGGTACTCGGCCAGGGCCGTCTTGCCGCTGCCGGGCGGGCCATGGAAGCACAGGCTGCCCCGGCCACGCGCCTGCAGTGCCTGCACGACGCGCGCGAGCCCGAAGCGGCACTCCACGTTGAGCAACTCCAGATCGTATTGCGTATCCGGAACGCGCGAACGCGTCCGCTCGTGCCGCCCGCCCAGCGCCTGATCCGCATTGCGCAACTGGCGCTCGATCAGCGCCTCCATCTCCTGCCGGGGATGGACGGCGACGTTACCGCTGCTGACCATGCCCGCGAAGCGCACGGCCGTATGGATCTGCGCTGGCGTCAGGCTCTTGCGAGCGACCAGCCGCTCCACAAAGGGCGCCGAGACCTCCACCCCCTGCAGGGCGCGCCGCACCAGCGCCTCGCGGGCACCGGGGGGCGGCGACTTGAGCTCGAGGTGGTAGGCAAAGCGCCGCCGGAAGGCCGGGTCGATCTGCTCGATGCGATTGGTGATCCAGACCGTGGGCACCGCGTTCGATTCCAGGATCTGGTTGACCCAGGCCTTGCCACTGACGCTGCCGCTGGGTTGCGTACCGGCCTTCTCGGCGCGTACCAACAGCTGGGCGGCCTCGCTGGAGATCGGCGGGAACACGTCCTCGACCTCGTCGAACAACAGCGCGGACTGGGCGCTGCCCTTGAGGAAGACCTGGGCAATCTGCAGGGAGCGGTAGCGCTCGCGGCCACTGAGCGAGTTGCCGTCGCGATCGGCGTACTCCACCTCGAACAGTTCCAGTCCCGCCGCCTGCGCCGCCACCTTCGCCAGCTCGGTCTTGCCTGTGCCCGGTGGCCCGTAGAGCAGCACATTGACGCCCACCTCGCGCCGCGCCACGGCATGACGCAGCAGGGTGCTCAGCAGCCGCGCCTCTTCGGCCACGAAGGCGAAGTCCTCCAGCACCAGGCGGCTCTTGCTGGCCGGGCGCGTGAAGACCGCCATGAGCTCGGCCTGGTCGCGGTACTCGCGCATCAGCACGGGGGGCAGCTTCTCGCTGACCTTCATCAGGTCGGCCAGGTCGGTGATGTTGTGCTCCGAGATCAGGTTGTCGACCAGGCCGATGCGCTCCAACCGGGAGCCCGTGCGCAAGGCCTCGCCGACGTCCTCGGCCCGCACCCCAGCCACTTCGGCGATCAGCGCATAGGCCTCGGTCGCATTGCTGACCTTGAACTCCACCAGCAGGCTGCGCAGCTCGCGCTGGTAGCGCGTCAGCGTGCCGTAGAGAAGCAGCGCGCGCTCGGCCTGGTTGAGCTGCAGCAGATGGGCCAGCGCGTCGATGTTTTTCTCAACCAGGGTGGATTGCTTCTTCAGGGTCTGCCGCAGCCAGTCGTCGGTGGCCCCCAGCACCAGCGGTAGGTCACGCGGCTGATGCTTGGCGTAGTCGTCCAGGTAATAAAAGAGCGTGCTTTCCTCGTAGGGGCCGCGCCAGTCGCCATACCGCGCCAGAAAGACATCCATGTCCAACGCCTCATGCCCAGCCCAGGCCTCGTGGCCGGTACAACGGCGCGCCAGATAGTCACGCAGGCGCTCCAGCACGGGCCGGGGCCAGATCAGGTGACGTCCCACCAGCTCGATCACGCCATGCAGGTCGCGCCGCGCGCTGAACACCCCGCCCATGCGGCTGACGAGCGTGAGCACGAAATGCGAGCACATCAGATCGAGCACCGGCGCGTCCCGCAAGCCGGGCGAAACCAGCAGCGGGGCAACCGTCCGGCCTGTCGACTGTCGCTTGACCATGCAACGCCCTCCAAGGGGTCCCGTGACGCGGTCACAATAGCGCAGAGCCTACGGACTGGGAAGCCCCGGCACCTTGTGCGGACTCGGCTTGACGCGCAGGCTGAGGAACGGCATTGTGCGTGGTTGTCCTGCACGGCCATGTAAAATCGTGGCCGTCATCCTGATCTGATAGGAAATTCCATGTCTCACGAGCCCCAGCAGTCGTCCGACCCCATCGAGAACATCGTGCACACGGCGCCGGTGGTCATCCCCGTCCTGGGTGGCCTGATGATCTTCCTGCTGGCCTTCATCGCCGTCTTCATGGCCTGATGCAGTGCAGCGCCCGTGCCTGTTCACTGGCGCTCCCTGACTTCCTAAATCCCCACCCGCGGGATTTATCCCCTCTCCCCCTGCACTGACCTGTTCGAGGCCGGCCTGTTTGCGCCGGTCCCGGCGTGGGCCTGCGCCTGCCCGCGTCCACGCACCCTCCTGGCCATCGGTCGGCCCGCATGATCTCATGCATGTTTTGCATAGATTTTGTCTGTAACCCGGCTGTAACCCAGAAGCGAATCCCTACAATGGCCCGCACCAGCGGCAGGCCGCGCCGCCCAGAGTCATGAATGACAGGAGCACCCGATGAACTCTCCCGTGATGCAAGGCATCCACCTTAACGCCCCCAGCCACGTGAAACACGCCCGCCTGCTGGCCTGGGTGGCCGACATGGCCGCCCTGTGCAAGCCCGACGCCATCTACTGGTGCGATGGCAGCGATGAGGAATACCAGCGCCTGTGCGATCTGCTGGTCCAGGCCGGTACCTTCATCAAACTCAACGACAAGAAACGCCCCAACAGCTTCTTGTGCCGCTCCGACGCCAGCGACGTGGCACGTGTGGAAGACCGGACCTTCATCTGCTCGGCCCGCAAGGACGACGCCGGTCCGACCAACAACTGGATCGACCCGACCGAAATGCGCGCGCTCATGCAGTATGGCAAGGCCGACGGCACGCCCGCGCTCTTCAACGGCTGCATGAAGGGCCGCACCATGTACGTGGTGCCCTTCTCCATGGGGCCCCTGGGCAGCGACATCGCCCACATCGGCGTCGAGCTCTCCGACAGCCCCTACGTGGCCGTGAACATGAAGCTCATGACCCGCATGGGCAAGGCCGTCTACGACGTGCTGGGCACCGATGGCGATTTTGTGCCGGCCATGCACACCGTGGGTGCACCGCTGCAAGCCGGCCAGAAGGACAGCAGCTGGCCCTGCAACCAGACCAAGTACATCGTGCACTACCCCGAGACCCGGGAGATCTGGTCCTACGGCTCCGGCTACGGCGGCAACGCCCTGCTGGGCAAAAAGTGCTTCGCGCTGCGCATCGCCTCCAACATGGGCCGCGACCAGGGTTGGCTGGCCGAGCACATGCTGATCCTCGGGGTGACCAACCCCCAGGGCAAGAAATACCATGTGGCCGCCGCCTTCCCCAGCGCCTGCGGCAAGACCAACTTCGCCATGCTGGTTCCGCCGGCCGGCTTCGAAGGTTGGAAGGTCACGACCATCGGCGACGACATCGCCTGGGTCAAGCCGGGCAAGGATGGCCGCATGTACGCGATCAATCCGGAAGCCGGCTATTTCGGCGTGGCCCCGGGTACCAACTACAAGACCAACCCGAACTGCATGGAGTCGCTCAAGAGCGACGTGATCTACACCAACGTGGCACTGACCGACGATGGCGACGTCTGGTGGGAGGGCATGGACGGCGAGCCGCCGGCCCACGCCATCGACTGGCAAGGCAAGGACTGGACGCCCCAGATCGCCAAGGAGACCGGCGCCAAGGCGGCCCATCCGAACTCGCGCTTCACGGTGGCCGCCACCAACAACCCGGCGCTCGACCCCGAGTGGGACAACCCCAAGGGCGTGGCGATCGATGCCTTCATCTTCGGGGGTCGCCGCTCCAACACGGTGCCGCTCGTGACCGAGGCCCGCAACTGGGTCGAGGGTGTCTACATGGCCGCCACGATGGGCTCCGAGACCACGGCAGCCATCATCGGCCAGCAGGGCGTGGTGCGTCGCGATCCGTTTGCCATGCTGCCCTTCACCGGCTACCACATGGGCGACTATTTCGCGCATTGGCTTAACCTGGGCGAAAAGGTGGCCGCACAAGGCGGGCGGCTGCCGTCCATCTTCACGACCAACTGGTTCCGCAAGGGTGAAGATGGCAAGTTCATCTGGCCTGGCTACGGCGAGAACATGCGCGTGCTCAAGTGGATGATCGACCGCATCGAGGACGAGGCCAAAGGCCAGGAACACTTCTACGGCCTCTCGCCGAGCTACGAGGAGTTCAACTGGAAGGGCCTGGACTTCACACCCGAGCAGTTCCAGGCCGTGACCCGCATCGAGAAGCAGCAGTGGCTGGACGAGCTCAAGCTGCATGACAAGCTGTTCGAGCAGATCGACGCGCGCCTGCCCCAGCAGCTGCGCGACACGCGCCAGCGCATCGAAAAGCTGCTGACGGCCTGAGAACGGCGCGCATCAAAACATAAGGGGGACATGCGTCCCCCTTGTCGTATATGCGCGGTAACGCGGTCCCTACTGGCCCGAGAGCGGCGCCACCGGCGCTGCTGCCCCCTCTGCCAATGCGAGACCGCGGCTGGCGCGCAGACCCGCCGGTTCCTGCAGATGCAGCACAACCGCCTGGGCTTGCAGGCCCGGCGGCAGCTGGATCCGGCCGCTGGTCTTCACATAGCTGGCCACCCGCATGCGGAAACTGCCACCCGAGGGCTGGCCTTCCGGCGGGAACACCCATTGTTGAGGACGCCCGTCCTGCAGACCGAAGAACAGGAATTCATAGCGTCCCTCGAACAGCCTCCCCCCGTTGACCAGCTCGAACTCATAGAGCAGCTGACCGGTATTGCCGCCATCCCGCATGACCCGCAGCGACTGCACCCGCAGGCCTTCGATCGAGCGGGCCGCCAGCAGATCCTCGGTCGGAGCGCCCGACGGCGCCGCCAAGGCTTCCTGCGATGACACCGCGGGCTGAGACTCGACAGAGGACGCGGCCACAACGGGCGGCGTGGCGGCAGAGGCAGATGGTCGCAGCGCCTGGTAGCGCATGCCTGCATAGAAGCTGGCTGCGCACAGCAGCAACAGCAACAGGGCCTTGAACAGGAACTGCGCCCAAACCCTCCAGCGCGGGACGGGCTCGGTGATCACGATGCTCGGCGGCATCTGTGTGAACAGGGTTCGATTGAAAGGTGAAGGCACTCTGTAAAAACTCTGTATCGCTTGCGGCAGCGACTGTCATGGACAGCCGCTCTGGCGCCGCTCTACTGCACATAAACCTATTGTCCCGCAGACTGGCGCGATCAGGAAACTCCGGGCAAAGAAAAAGCCACCGCATGCGGTGGCTTTTCAGCAGGAACGCAGCAGTGACGCTTATTCGTTCCAGATGCGACGGCTCAGGCGCTTCAGGCGGGCAGCGATTTCGGGACGCAGCACACGGGTCACCGGCTCGCTGGAACCCGCACCGCCACCG
Source organism: Hylemonella sp. (assembly GCA_046299695.1). GTDB lineage: Bacteria > Pseudomonadota > Gammaproteobacteria > Burkholderiales > Burkholderiaceae_C > Hylemonella. Next base: position 268,628 of record JBKBHP010000002.1, on the reverse strand, counting down.
ATGCCACCGGTCTGCTCCTCTTCGGCACGGCTGGAGGCGGCCTGGATGTCGGCCATCACACGCGAATCCTTGCGCGCCAGATCCCATAGGCGCTCATCGGCACGGCGACGTGCCACGTTCTGGGACCAGCCGTCCAGACCGGTCATCACGCGGGCAGCCAGGCCACGGGCCGTCGGTGCCAGCAAGGCCATGGCGCTGAAGCCGATCACCCACATCAGGATCCAGGCGGCCAGCAGGTGGCTGTCGGCCCAGGTCTCCATCAGCTGGTCGGCCAAGACCACCAGGGTCGCCACCATGGCAGCCAGCAGCACGCCCGCCAGCCCGCGGGTCGCGTTCCAGCCCTTGCGCAGGCCGTCAGCGGCGGAGACCACGCGCTCAAAGCGCTCCACGCCCGGGTGGCTGGTCGAATACTCAAGGTGGACGAAACTGTTGCTCATGGGAACCTCCAGAAGAAATGATTTGCTGCGATGGGGAGATATTAGGGTTTTCACTAGTGTGATTCAACTTTATATTATTGATACTTGATATTCATACTAGTGATGTATTGGGCGCCATGGCCGGGCTGAACTTTCGCACCCTGGACCTGAACCTGCTCAGGGTCTTCAACGAGGTCATGACGGAACGCAGCCTGACAAAGGCTGCGCGCAAGCTGGCGCTCACACAGCCGGCGGTCAGCAATGCGTTGCGTCGCCTGCGTGAGGCCCTGGGCGACGAGCTCCTGCGTCGCAGTGGCCAGGGGCTGGAGCCGACGCCGCGTGCCCTGGCCCTGTGGCCCACGGTGCAGCAGGCGCTGCGCCAGCTGCAGGAGACCCTGGCCCCGGGCAGTTTCATCCCCGCCGACGCCAACACCACCTTCGTGCTCGCCATGGCCGATGCCACGGCGGCCGAACTCATCCCCGGCCTGGTCCAGGCCCTGGACCGCGAGGCCCCGGGCGTGACCATCCGGGTCGTGCCACTAACCACCCGCGACCCGCGCCGCCTGTTGGACGAAGAGGCCGCCGATCTGGCGGTGGGCTATTTCCCGGCCGTACTCGCCGGCCTCACGGCCCAGGCCCAGGCGGGCGAGACCGTGCCCTTCGAACATCAGCGCCTCTACCTGACCCAGTACGTCTGCGTGATGCGCCGGGACCACCCGCTCGCACAGGAGGAGCTCACCCTGGACCGGTACTGCGCCGCACGCCATCTCCTGGTGAGCTTCTCGGGCCGGCCCTATGGTTTCATCGACGAGGCCCTGGCCGGGCTGGGCCGGCAGCGTCACATCGTGCTCACGGTCAACCAGTTCTTCACCGCCGGGCGCGTGGTGGCCGGCTCGGACCTGTTGACCGTGCTGCCGCGCCACTTCGTCAGCGTCACCGGCATCGCCGACCAGCTTGTGCTGCGTGAGCTGCCCTTCGCCGTGCCGGCGGTACACGTCGACGCGCTGTGGCATCGCCGCCTGCAGCACAGCGGCGCACATGCCTGGCTACGCGAGGTGCTGTCGCGTCAACCGCAACAGCGGGATAAGTAATACCCCTTCTTTTTGACCGCGGTCAATCGGCCCTACGATCGCGCCGATACACTCCGGTGTCACAGAGACAAGAAAGGACCTCTCCATGAAGATTCTTCTGGCCGTCGACGGCAGCGAATACACCAAGAAGATGCTGGCCTACCTGGCCACCCACGAAGGCATGTTCGGTACCGACAACAGCTTCACCATCCTGACGGTGCAGCCCGCACTGCCCCCCCGCGCGCGTGCCGCCGTGGGCAAGGAAGTGGTCGACAAGTACTACTCTGAAGAATCCGAAAAGGTCCTGGGCCCGGTGTCCAAGTTCCTGGCGCGTCACGGCATTGACGCCAAGAGCAGCTGGAAAGTCGGCCACGCGGGTGAAACCATTGCCAAGTTTGCCGATGCGGGCAAATACGACCTGCTGGTGATGGGTTCGCACGGCCACGGCGCCCTGGGCAACCTCGTGATGGGCTCGGTGGCCACCCAGGTCATCGCCCATTGCGGCGTGCCTGTGCTGCTGGTGCGCTGATCAGCGCCCAGCCTCAGCGGTCGTAGACGGCCGCTGATGGCAGCCCGGCCAATGCGCGAAACGCAGGCCGGGCAAAGTAATACCCCTGGAACAGCTCCACGCCGAGGTCGCTTAGCGCAAGGTATTCCTCGCGCGTCTCGACGCCCTCGGCGATCACCCGAGTGCCCAGTTCGCGACACAGCTTCATCATCGCGCCCACAATGGCGCGGCGTCGCGGATCCCTGTCCACACCGCGGATCAGTGCCATGTCCAGCTTGACGAGGTCGGTGTCGATTTCGGCCAGCAGGTTCAGTCCGGCATAGCCCGCGCCAAAGTCGTCGAGCGCCGTGAGAAAGCCGCGCTCCTTGTAGTGCCGCACGATCTCGCGCACGTGGTCGAGGTGGGTGATGTATTCGTTTTCCGTGAACTCGAAGATGATCTGCCGGATCGGAAAGCGGTAGGTTTCAGCCGCCTCGATGGTGGTGCGGATGCACAGTTCGGGCCGGTAGACCGCGTTGGGCATGAAGTTGATGCTGATGTAGGAGTCGACACCGAGCTCGGCGGCCTGCTGGATGGCCTTGACACGACAGGCCTGGTCGAAGGCGTAGCGGTTGTCTTCGTTGACATGGCGAAACACCTCGCCGGCCGGCTCGCCCTGAGGCCCGCGGGCGAGCGCTTCCTGGGCGTAGACCTTGTGCGTGCTCGCATCAACGATGGGCTGGAAGGCCATCGCGAAGTCAAAGCCCAGGCCGGCGCCGGCCACGCATTCCGCGCAACCGATCTTCCGAAAGTTCTTCTGTTCCAGCATCAGGTCTCCTTCATGTCCTCTCAGCGTTGCACCGGCTCGGCAGCCGCCTCGTCAGCGGCACCGGCCAACGTGACGCCCATCCACTGCCGCAGGTCGGTCCACATGCGCTGGATCTCCACGTTGCGCGGCGTGAGGCGCGCGCTCGGCAGTTCGATTGTGACCACAGGCATCCCTTTGTGCACACCCCCGTAATTACCCAGGGAACCGGGGAAGACTCCCAGCTGGTCCAGGTAGAGACGGCCCAGGCGGCGCGGCGGCGTGGTCGGCCCGTCGAAATCGAGGATGCCATAGGGGGCGTGGATGCTGACGATGAGATTGGGCCGGAAGCGCATCATCTCTTCGTGCAGAAAACGGGTCTCGGGTTCACTCAGTGGCTGACGTCCCGGGAAACGCCGCGGGTCCTTGCGCGTGCGCACCTCCCAGTAATAGCTGGCATCGCGCTCCCAGTTGGGCGTGGGGAAATTGCGGTTGAGGTCCACACCGTTGGCGTTGACACGCCGCGCCGGCTGGTCAAAGAGGCCATCCGGGTTGAGCGCCGGGATGAAACGCCAGTGCACCTGCTCGGGCTCAGCCTGCGCCAGGCGGATCCAGTGCAGCGCCACCGCCGCCGAGGACAACTCATCGCCGTGGATGCCGCCGATCACCAGCACGCGCAGACGCGGCGTCACCGGCTGCACATCGCGCACATAGATCGTGCGACCGCGCACGCTGCGGCCCTCACTGGCCTGCAGCTGAGCCGTCTGGCACAGGGCCCAGCTCACATTGGGCAGTCGCGCGAAAAATTCGCCGCAGGTACGGTCATTGGCGGCCCCGTCCAGCGTAAGCGTCAACGCCGCGACGCCGGCCACCAGGCTTTTCCAGAAACACATCGGTCCATTCTATTAGCGCAGAGCGGCCGCCATGCGCCCGGCACCATCATGGCCATACGTTTCATGTACATTGCCCCCATGTCCGTTTCCCCTCCGGCGCGGCGCGCCCAGGCGCCCAGCTTCACCCCTACAGAGTTCCGCGCCGCCCTGGGCATGTTTGCCACCGGGGTCACCATCGTCACCGCCCGCGCTGCCAACGGCAAGCTCGTGGGGCTCACGGCCAACTCCTTCAATTCCGTCTCGCTGACGCCGCCGCTGGTGCTCTGGAGTCTGGCACGCGCTGCTGGCTCCATGGCCGTGTTCAGTGCCGGCTCGCACTACGCCATCAATGTGCTGGCGGCCGACCAGCAGGAACTCGCGCAGCGTTTTGCCGCCAAGGGCGTGGACCGCTGGGTCGGCGTGGCCCACAGTGCCGGTGTGGCCGGCGCCCCGCTGCTCGCCGGCGCAGCCGCCACCTTCGAGTGCTACAACCGCAGCCGCTATGAAGAGGGTGACCACGTGATCTTCGTCGGCGAGGTGGAGCGCTGCATGCACCGGCCCGACGCGTCCCCCCTGCTCTTCCACGGCGGCCGGTTCTACGCGGAACACCCGTTGTGATGGCGCTCACCCCCGGGTTGTGCTTCCTTCGTTCGGCGCACCACCCGCCTTGCAGGGGGCACCGCCCGTGGCCCGGTAACCGCCGGTTCCACAGCGTTTCCCGGCAAGACCCTGGCATTCACACACGCCCTCGGTAGACGGCATAGATGACTTCACCCCTACGCAAGGACCACCTCGACGGCGTGGCCGCCGGCATCCTGCTGGCCTGCTGCATGTTCTGGGGTTTTCAGCAGGTGTTGGTCAAGGCCACGTTGCCCGAGCTGCCGCCGATCTACCAGGCGGCGCTGCGCTTCGTGGGCGCCACCGCGCTCTTGATGCTGTGGTGCCGCTGGCGCGGAGTGTCTTTGCTGCAGCGCGACGGCACGCTCTGGCCCGGGTTGCTGGCGGGCGCCCTCTTCGCCGGCGAGTTCGCCTGCCTCTACATCGGCCTGCAGTACACCACGGCGTCGCGCCTGACGGTCTTTCTCTACACCTCGCCCTTCTGGGTCGCGCTGGTCCTGCCCCTGCTGGTGCGTGCCGAGCGATTGCGTGCCGTGCAATGGCTGGGCCTGCTGCTGGCCTTCATCGCCCTGGTGTTTGCCATGCGCGAAAGCTTCGTGGCGCCGGACCGCGAAGGACAGCTGCTCGGTGACCTGCTGGCCCTGACTGCCGGCCTGGCCTGGGGTCTGACCACCGTGACCATCCGCGCCAGCCGCCTGGTGCGCTGCTCGGCCGAGAAGCTGCTGTTCTACCAGGTGGCGGTCAGCGCCCTCGTGCTGCCCCTGCTCTCGCTGGCGCTGGGCGAGCGCTGGACCCTGCAGTTCAGCGCCTTTGGCCTCACGTCACTGCTGCTGCAGACCGTGGTGGGCGCCTTCGCCAGCTATCTGGTCTGGATGTGGATGCTCGGGCGCTACCCGGCCACGAAGATCTCGGCCTTCGCCTTCCTCACCCCGCTGTTCGCCCTGCTCTTCGGTGCGCTTTGGCTGGCCGAGCCGGTCACGCCCAGCCTGCTGGCCGCCCTGGCCCTGGTGGCGTTGGGCATCGTGCTGGTGAACCGCCGCGCCGCCTGAGCGGCAACGACGGCCCGCCGCGTCCGCTCAGATCTTGCCCGCCGCCTTGAGACGATCAATCGTGGCCTTTTCGGCCGCGAAGGTCCGCTCGGCATAGGCCGTGTACTCCGCCGTGCTCATGTAGATGCTGGGCATGTAGAACTTGTCCAGCGTGTCCTGCACGCGCTGGTCCTCCAGTGTCTGGCGGAAGGCATCGTGGATGACCTTGACCAGGGCCGGGTCCATGTTCTTCGGGCCGCCGATGCCAAAGGGCGATTCGGTCACCGTATCCCAGCCGCTTTCCTTGACCGTGGGCACGTCGGGGAAGGCCTTGTTGCGCTTGCTGCCCAGCGTGGCCAGCAGGTTGAGCTTGCCGGCCACGACGTGCGGTGCGAATTCGGTGGTGCCGCTCATGAGCGGGATGTGGCCGCCGAGGATGGCCTGCAGGATTTCGGCCGAGCCCTTGTAGGGGATGTCCTGCAGCACGATGCCGGCCTTGGCCGCGAACTCCTCGATGGCCAGGTGTGGCGTGGTGCCCGTGCCCGTGTGGCCGTAGTTGACCTTGCCCGGATTTGCCTTGGCATAGGCCACCATCTCCTTGAGCGTCTTGTAGGGCGCGTCGGGCCGTGCGGCCAGGCCGAAGGTGTAGCCCGTGAGGCAGACGATGTGGGTGATGTCCTTGACCGGGTCGAAGGACGTCTTCTGCATGTGCGGGATGCGGTAGATGCCCAGCGGCAGCTGGGTGAGCAGGTAGCCGTCGGGCTTGGCATTGACCATCGCGGCCGCGCCCAGGGTGCCGCCGGCGCCCGGCTTATTCTCGACGATCACCGTCCCGCCGAGCGCGCGACCCGCGGCCTCACCAAAGGCACGCATCACCGCGTCGCTGCTGCCCCCCGTGGGCCAGGGCGCGATCAGCGTGATGGGGCGATTGGGGTACTTGTCCTGGGCCAGGGCCCAGGGGCTGACCAGCGCGGGCGCAGCGGCGAGGGCGGCGCTGCGCGTGATGAGCTGGCGACGATTGAGGCGTGAAGTTCCCATGCGTGTCTCCTTGTAATGCAGGCCCATTGTGAGGCGCGGCGCCCGCCCGGGCTGTCACCTAGGTGGCGCGGCGCGCTGTCGTTATAGTCCGCCCAGAGCCTCATCCCCCAGTAGCCCCAGAGAGCGACAGGTCATGCCGCAGCGCAGCGAATTTCTTGAGTTCGTCATCGGACAGATGGCGGGGCTGGGTCAGGTCACAGCCCGCGCCATGTTCGGCGGCCATGGCCTGTACTGCAACGGCCTCTTCATCGCCATCATCGCGGGCGAGCAGCTCTACTTCAAGGCCGACGCCCAGAGCCAGCCGCGCTTTGAAGCCCTCGGCCTGCGACGCTTCGAATACCAGACACGCGGCAAGACCGTGCAGCTCATGTACTACGAGGCGCCGACCGAGGTCTACGACGACGCCCGGGCCATGACCGACTGGGGCCAGCTGGCGCTGGCCGCAGCCGTGCGGGCCGTGCGGCCCGCACGCAAGAGGACGCACTAGGCCGAGGCGTACCTTAGACGATGCCCGCGCTGCGCAGGGCCGCAATGCGTGCCGCATCCAGCCCTAGCTCGGCCAGTACCTCGTCCGTGTGCTCCCCCAGCGCCGGCGGAGCACGGTGCAGCACCGGTGGTGTAGCGCTCAGGCGCAGCGGGCTGGCCACGCTGCGGATGGCGGGCACGCCTTCGGCCGCGCGGGCCTTGTCCGAGCGGGGTTGTTCAATCGCCAGGCCGCGCGAGCGCACCTGCGCATCGGCAAAGGCCTGGGCGATGTCGTTGATCGGCCCGCAGGGCACTGCACGATGCTCGAGCGCGGCAATCCATTCGGCCGTGGTGCGCGTGCGCGTGACGGCCTCCAGTTGCGGCACCAGCTCCGCGCGGTGCGCCACGCGCTGCGGGTTGGTGGCGTAACGCGCATCCTGCGCCAGGGCCGGCTGGCCCGCGACCTCGCAGAAGCGGGCGAACTGACCGTCGTTGCCGATGGCCAGCAGCATGGCGCCGTCCTTCGTGGGCATGTCCTGGTAGGGCACGAGGCTGGGGTGGCTGTTGCCCTGGCGCTGCGGGACCTTGCCCGTGTTGAGAAAGCCGCCGGCCTGGTTGGCCAGGATGGCCATGCCCACATCGAGCAGGGACATGTCAATGTGCTGACCCTCGCCCGTACGGTGCCGCACTTCCAGCGCCGCCAGAATGGCCGTGGCCGCGTAGACGCCGGTGAAGATGTCGGTCAACGCCACGCCCACACGCTGCGGCCCGCCGCCCGGGACATCGTCCGGGCGACCCGTGATGCTCATCATGCCGCTCATGGCCTGCACCATGAGATCATAGCCCGCGCGCTCGGCGTAGGGACCATCCTGGCCGAAACCGGTGACCGAGCAGTAGATGAGCCTAGGATTCACCTGCTGGAGGCTCGCGTAGTCCAGACCATAGTGCGCCAGCCCGCCCACCTTGAAGTTCTCCACCAGCACATCGCTCTGCTCGGCCAGCCGGCGGATCAATGCCTGGCCTTCGGGCCTGGCAATGTCCACCGTGATGGAGCGCTTGTTGCGATTGGCGCAGGTGTAGTAGGCCGCGTGCTCGGTATCCTTGCCCTCGGCATCCTGGAGAAAGGGCGGCCCCCAGTGGCGCGTGTCGTCGCCGCTGCCGGGACGCTCGATCTTCACCACGTCGGCACCGAGGTCGGCCAGGATCTGCGTGCACCAGGGCCCCGCGAGCACACGGGACAGGTCCAGCACCTTGATATGCGGCAGGGCGGCGGGCTTGCTGCTCATGGTGGCTTCAGTTGAAAGCCGAGATGCCGGTCTGGGCGCGACCGAGGATGAGTGCGTGGATGTCATGCGTGCCTTCGTAAGTGTTCACCACCTCCAAGTTCACGAGATGGCGTGCCACGCCGAATTCGTCGCTGATGCCGTTGCCGCCCATCATGTCACGCGCCAGGCGCGCGATGTCTAGGGCCTTGCCGCAGGAGTTGCGCTTGAGAATGGAGGTGATCTCCACCGCGGCCGTGCCCTCGTCCTTCATGCGGCCCAGGCGCAGGCAACCCTGCAGGCCGAGCGCAATCTCGGTCTGCATGTCGGCCAGCTTCTTCTGGATCAGCTGGTTGGCGGCCAACGGGCGGCCGAACTGCTTGCGGTCCAGCACGTACTGGCGCGCGCGGAACCAGCAGTCCTCGGCCGCGCCTAAAGCGCCCCAGGCGATGCCGTAACGCGCCGAGTTCAGGCAGGTGAAGGGACCCTTGAGCCCCTGGATCTCGGGGAAGGCGTTCTCCTCGGGGCAGAACACGTTGTCCATCACGATCTCGCCGGTGATGGAAGCGCGCAGGCCCACCTTGCCGTGCACGGCCGGCGCGGAGAGGCCCTTCATGCTCTTTTCCAGCACAAAACCGCGGATCGGGCCCACGGCGCCGCTCTCGCTGACCTCCTTCGCCCAGACCACGAAGACATCGGCGATCGGACTGTTGGAGATCCACATCTTGTTGCCCACCATGCGGTAGCCGCCGGCGGTCTTGTAGGCCCGCGTGGCCATGGAATTGGGGTCGGAGCCGTGGTCGGGCTCGGTCAGGCCGAAGCAGCCGATCCATTCGCCCGTGGCGAGCTTGGGAAGGAACTTCTGCTTCTGCGCCTCGCTGCCGAACTCGTTGATCGGCACCATGACCAGAGAGGACTGCACGCTCATCATCGAGCGGTAGCCCGAGTCGATACGCTCGACCTCACGTGCGATCAGGCCGTAGGCCACGTAGTTCAGCCCCGGGCCGCCATATTGCTCGGGGATGGTCGGGCCCAGCAGGCCCAGCGCTCCCATCTCGCGGAAGATGGCGGGGTCAGTCTTCTCGTGACGGAAGGCTTCGAGCACGCGGGCGCCCAGGCGGTCCTGGCAGTAGGCGGCCGCGGCATCGCGCACCATGCGTTCGTCGTCGCTGAGCTGCTGGTCGAGCAGAAAGGGGTCATTCCATTGAAAGGTGGCCTTGGCCATGGGGGTGCTCCTGAAAACTGCCCGCATGGTACGCCCCGCCTGCTGTGCCCGCAAACGAGAATTTCGCATCAAGATATGATGAAATCTCATTTATGAGCCACCCGCCCCGCTTGGAGACTGGCGACGAGTGGCGTCCATTTGTGTAGCTTACGCACATCATGCGCCGCAAGATCCCCTCGCTCCAGGCCCTGGCCTGCTTCGATGCCGCCGCCCGGCACGAGAGCTACACGCGCGCCGCCCAGGAGCTGGCCCTGACGCAGAGCGCGGTCTCGCGCCAGATCGGCGCGCTCGAGGCCTACCTGGGCCTGGCGCTGTTCCGCCGCACGCGCCATGGCGTGGCGCTGACGCCCGAAGGTGCGGATTACGCGCGCCAGATCGCGCCGCGCCTGCAGGCCCTGGAGCGCGACACGCTGGATGCCATGTCACGCCAGGGCGCGACGGGCAGCATCAGCCTGGCCGCGGTGCCGACCTTCGCCACCCGCTGGCTCATGCCGCGCCTGCCGGCGCTCGCCGCCGTCCACCCGGAGCTGCTGGTGCACATCGAGACGCGCACGCGCCCCTTCCTATTTGCCGACACTGGTTTCGACGCCGCGCTTTATTCCGGCACGGCCGAGCAGGTAAGCAACTGGGCCGGCACCCGCGCGACGATGCTGATCGAGGAGGAAGTGGTTCCCGTCTGCGCCCCTGCGCTGCTGGGCCCGCGCAAACGCCTGCAGCCGCGCGACCTGGCCGCCCTGCCCCTGCTGCAGCAGAGCACACGGCCTGAAGCCTGGCGCCAGTGGTTCGAGGCGATGGCGGTCGAGGCACCCGCCGCGCTCTCAGGTCCGCGCTACGAGCTCTACTCGATGACGGCCGCCGCCGCCGCCCAGGGTCTGGGTCTGGCCCTGGTGCCGCGCCTGTTGATCGAACCCGAGCTCGCGCGCGGCGAGCTCGTGGTGGCCTGCCCCCGTGCTCTTCGCAGCGGCCGCTGCTACTGGCTGGTGCAGCCCGAGCGTGGCGAGCCGCGGCTGGCCCTGGCGCGCTTCGCCGCCTGGTTGCAAAACGCGGCCGCCTGAGCCTCAGCTTGCTTCGACGCGGTTGCGGCCGTTCTGCTTGGCCAGATAGAGCGCGCGATCCGCCGCGCCGATCAGGTCCTCCCGGACCGCTGCACCGGGCAGCTGGACCGCGTGCAAGCCGATGCTCACGGTCAGGGAGATCTGCTTGCCCACCGCGGAGTGCACTCGCAGCTGCTCGATGGCCTGGCGCAGCTCCTCGGCCAGACTGCGCCCGCCTGCGGCCAGCGTGTCCGGAAGCACGGCGATGAACTCTTCGCCGCCCCAGCGGCCCACGATGTCCTGGGTCCGCAGACGCTGCTGCAGACAGCCCGCAATTTCACGCAGGGCCAGATCGCCTGAGAGGTGGCCATGCGTGTCGTTGATGCGCTTGAAATGGTCGACATCGATGAGCAGCAGCGTCAGCGCCGCCTGACGGCGCCCGTGCAAGGCCAGTTGCTGGTCCAGCAAACGCTGCACCGCGCGCCGGTTGGCCAGACCCGTGAGCTCGTCCTGCAGGGCCAGGGTGCGGTTGAGCGCATCGGTGCGCTCCTTCGTCATCATCACCAGGCCCAGGCCGACCAGCAGCAGCGTCAGCACGCCGGCCAGCAGCACCGCCGTGTGCTCGGGCCGGGATTCCATCAGGTTGCCCAACTGCGTGGTGCCGCTCGCCAGCGCGAGCAGACGTGCCAGCAAGGCCAGCAGGATGAGCAGCAGACCCGCGAGCACGAAGTACTGGCCCCGACCCGAGGTCTGACGCCGCCGGCTGAGCAACAGCTGCAGGAGGAGTAGAACTTCCAGCGTCACGGCACCGGTGGCCATCGCGGGACGCAGGGGCTCTGGCGCCGGCACGAACTGCATCAGACCCAGGGCAAGGCCCATCAGCGCCACGGGGCTCCAGAGCAACAGGCGGCGTGGAGCGCGCTGCTGGAACACGCACAACCCCTCCCCGAACCAGGCAAAGCAGGCAATCAGCAAGGTGTTGCCCATCACCACGGACCACCAGTTGTCGATCTGTCCGCGCAGACCAAACAGCGCCATGGTCAGGACGATCATGCCCATGCCGGCGGCCCAGTGACGCATGGGGTCGCGCTGATCGCCCCGGACCATGAGTGCCATGCTCACCCCCAGGGCCGCCGCCATCAGCAGCATGACTACCAGCAGCGTCGGGGTGTGCAAGGCCATGGGTCCATTATTCCCATCGCATCACGCGATGCCAAGCCGCGTCAGACCCGCTCGACGCGGTTGCGTCCCAGGCGCTTGGCCTGGTACATGGCCTGGTCGGCGGCAGCCAGCAGTTCGTCGCGTTGGCGGCTCGTGGGCTGCGGCTGCGCATGCAGGCCAATGCTCACGGTCAGCGGCAGCGGCCGCCCTTGCGGGTCCAGGCAGCGGAGCTGCTGCACCGCCACGCGCAAGTCCTCGGCCAGCACGGTGGCGCCGGTGGCGTCGGTGTCAGGCAGCAGCACGATGAACTCCTCACCCCCCCAACGTCCGGCGATGTCCTGGGCGCGCAGACGGCTGCGGATACAGGCTGCCAGTTCGCGCAGCACCTGGTCGCCCACCAGGTGGCCATGGGTATCGTTGACGCGCTTGAAGTGATCCACGTCCACGATCAGCAACGCCATGGGCCAGCCATGCCGCTCGGCGAGCGCGAGCTGCTGGCCCAGTACCTCGAAGATGAAGCGCCGGTTGTTCAGGCCGGTCAGGTCATCCTGCAGCGCCAGGCGACGGTTGCGCGCGTCGGCCTGCTCCTTGGTCATGAGCACCAGGCCCAGGCTGATGAGCATGAGGCACAGGGTCGCCAGCACAAAGGTCGCGGCCTGCACGAGATTCGAATCGGTAATGGAGCCCAGACGCAGGCCCCCGGTGTAGCTCAGGGCCACGCGGCCGAGCAGCATGGCGATCAGCACACCATAGGCCGCGATGACGAAGTACTGCCCGCGACCCGGTGTCTCGTGCCGTCGCTGCAGCAGGACGTGCACGGTCAGGGCGGCCTGCAGCGTCAGTACCAACGCCACCAGCACCACGCGCGCCTGGATGTGGTCGTGCAATGCGGTCAGCAGCAGGGGCAGGATCAGCACCGGCCCCCAGATCAGCGCGCGGTTCGGCACCCGCTGCTGGAACTGGAACAGCCCTTCCAGGATCAGCGCGAAGTAGGCCGCAAGCAGGGTATTGGCCAGCTGCACCGAGGCCCAGTCCGGCACCAGGCCCCGCAGGCCCAAGAGGGCGTAGGCCACGGTGTGGGCGGCCAGCGCCGCGGCCCACCAGAACAGGCCGTCGCGGCGCGCGCGCGACGCCACCACCCCCAGGCTCAGTGCGAGCGTGGCCGTGACCAGCACGTTGATGAGCAGCAGGGTCGGGGTGTGGACCATGGTGCGCGGATTATCCGGCGGTCCCGCCCCCGGTGTCAGGCTGGCGTGCCACGCGCAGCGTATTGCCGTGCAAATTCCACGTACCAGCCCAGGCAGGCCGGATTGGCCATGGCGTCGCGGTTCACCACTTTCTCCAGCGGCTGACCCAGCAGCAGCTTTTTGATCGGCAGCTCCTGCTTCTTGCCGCTGAGCGTACGCGGAATCTCGGGCACGGCCAGGATCTCATTGGGTACAAAGCGCGGCGACAGTGCCGTCTTGATCGCGTCGTTGATTCGGGCCTTCATGGCCGCGTCCAGCGCGTGGCCCGGACGCAGCACAACGAACAGCGGCATGTAGCTCTCACGCCCCAGGTACTCCAGGTCGACGACCATGGATTCGAGCACCTCGGGCAGGGCCTCCACCGCGCTGTAGAGCTCGCTGGTGCCCATGCGCAGACCGTGGCGGTTGATGGTGGCGTCGCTGCGGCCGTAGATGATGCAGCCGCCCTGGGGCGTGATGCGCAGCCAGTCGCCGTGGCGCCAGACCGGACCGGCGTGCGGCCCCGCGGGTCCCCCCCCCGGGCGACGCCCATGACCCGCCGGGTACGTGTCGAAGTAGCTGCCCAGGTAGCGGCGGTGGCCCTCGTCACCCCAGAAGTACAGCGGCATGCTGGGGATGGGCTGGGTGCAGACCAGCTCGCCCACGGTGTCGCTCACCGGCGCACCGTGCTCGTCCCAGGCTTCGACCGCGCAGCCCAGCACACGGCACTGCATCTCGCCCGGCACCTGCGGCAGCTCGCGGCAGCCGGCGATGAAGGCACCCGCAAAGTCGGTGCCCCCGGAGATGTTGGACCACCAGATGTCGCCCGGCTGCTTCAGCGTGCCGCCGGCGCGCGGATTGACCCGCCGCATCTGGGCATTGGTCCAGCGCTGCACATCCTCGGACAGCGGCGAGCCGGTGGAGCCCAAGGCGCGCACACGGCGCAGGTCGCCACACCGCGCCAGATCGACGCCGGCCTTCATGCCGCTGGCGAAGAAGGCCGCGCCCGCGCCGAAGTAGGTGCTGCGTGTGTCGGCGACGAAGCGCCAGAGCGTGGTCCAGTCCGGCGCCAGCTTCTGGCCCGCCGCGTCCACCGTGGCGCCCCCCGGGCTGCCGTCGAAGATGCAGACCGTGGTACCCGTGAGCAGGCCGCCAAGCTGACAGTTCCACATCACCCAGCCCGTGGAGCTGTACCAGTGAAAGCGCTCGCCCCAGCTGTTGGGCGCGTAGCTGCAGCCGATGTCGGTATTGAGCGTGAAGGCCAGGGCCACGAGCAGGATGCCGCCGTGCCCGTGCACGATGGGCTTGGGCAGGCCCGTGGTGCCGCTCGAATAGACCACCCACAAGGGATGGTCGAAGGGCACGCTCAACGGCTTGAAGGCCGCGGTGCGCGCGTCGTCACGCGCCACGGTCTGCGCCCAGGGAACGACGCTCACACCCGCGCGCACCGGCCCGACCGGCCGGTCCAGCACGGGTAAGGCCACCAGGTGCTGCACCGTGGGCAGGGCGGCGCAGAGCTCGGCCACGACCTCGTGGCGGTCCGTGTCGCGCCCGCCATAGCGCACGCCGTCGCAGGCGATCAGGGCTTTGGGCTCGATCTGGCGAAAGCGGTCCAGCACGGCGGCCGTGCCCATGTCGGGCGCGCAGATGCTCCAGATGGCTCCGATGCTGACCACGGCCAGGAAAGCCACCATGGCCTCGGGCACATTGGGCAGATAGGCCACGACGCGGTCGCCCTTGCCTACGCCCTGGGCCTGCAGATGCAGGGCCAGCGCGGCCACCTGGCGCTGCAGCTCGGGCCAGGCGAGCTCGCGCGCCGGTTCGCCCGCCGCCAGGCTGCGCTCGTCATGGCTCACGATGGCCGGGAAACCGGCCGCGTGCGCAGGCTGCGCGTGCCGCAGCACCTGCTGCGCGTAGTTGAGCTGCGCCCCCGGAAACCAGCGCGCGCCCGGCATGCGATTCTCGGCCAGCACGGCGCTGTGCGGCGTGGGCGAGTGGACACCGTAGCAGTCCCAGATGCTCTGCCAGTAAGCGTCGAGATCGGTCACGGACCAGCGCCAGAGCGCGTCGTAGTCCTCGAAATCCAGGCCACGCTGGGCGCGCAGCCAGTCGCGGTACAGCCGAACCTGGGGGATGTAGGGGGCTTGCATGTCTCCTGCCTCGTGTCACTATCTTGTTCTGCGTTCACTCTAGCACCGCCCCCGGTCCGTAAGACCCCGTACCGGCAGATTTGACATTTCGCACAATCGTGCTAAATTTACCCCCATGACGCCCGACACCAAGACCGCCAAGAGCGAACTGACCCGCGCCGCCATCATCGGCGCGGGCATGGACTTGGTCGCGGCCGAAGGGTTGGAGGCCCTGACCTTGCAGGCCGTGGCCGACCGCGTGGGCCTGTCCAAGAGCGGCGTCTTCTCGCGCGTGGGTTCGCGCGAAACCCTGCAGAAGACCGTGATCGAGGAATTCGGCCGCCGCTTCCTGGCCGATGTGTTTGTGCCCGCCATGCAGCAGCCCAAGGGCCTGCCGCGGCTGGACGCCATCGTCGAGGGCTGGATCGCGCGCCTGTCCCGGCCCGAGCCGCACAACAGCTGCATCTACAGCGCCGCCGCCTTCGAGCTCGACGACCGCGAGGGCGAGCTGCGCGACTTCCTGCTGCAGGAAGTCACGCGCTGGCGCGCTGCCCTGCGGCGCACCGTACAGCAATCCATCGAGGCCGGCCAGCTGCACGCTGACACCGTCCCCGAGCAGCTGGTCGGCGAGATCTACGGCATCGCCATCGGTCTGGTGCACGACACGCGCTTCCTGCGCGATCCCCAGGCCCCGGCCCGCGCGCGCACCAGCTGGCAGCGCCTGCGCCAGAACTACCTCGTCTGAGTGTTTCCATGTTCTGCACCCTGCGTTTCTGCCCACCCAAATTTCGCACGACTGTGCGAAGAAAGGAGCCATCATGTGGATGATCTTGAGCGGCCTCGCCGTCTACCTGCTGCTGCGCGGCGTGCTCGCCGCCCTAGCCTCGCTGCGCGGCATCCCGCGCAACAACCGCGACTGGATCTTTTTCTGAAAGGGCACGCCATGTCCTCCAGCCCCCCGACAGCGGCCGCGAGCTACTACGGTCAGGGCCCGGTCCTGCGCCTGACGCGCCTGGGCCTGGCCCTGACCCAGCAGCTCTGGCCGGCCCTGGCCGTGCGCGCGGCCCTGCGCCTTTTCGGCACGCCCCTGCCGCCGCGCTGGTTGCGCCGCAGCCGCCCCTGGCCCGCCCACTGGACACAGGAGCGCTGGCCCTTCGAGCGCGCCGGCCTCACCCTCTACCGCGACAGCCGCGCCGACCCGCACGCGCCGGCCGTGCTGCTGCTCCATGGCTGGGGCGGCCACGCGGGACAGATGCTGCCGCTGGCCCAAGCCCTGACGGATGCCGGCCTGCAGGTGCTGCTGCTGGAGATGCCGGCCCACGGGCGCAGCGCGGGCCGCACCAGCAACCTGCCGCAATTCGCGCGTGCGCTGGACTACGCCGCCGCGCGCCTGCACGCGCAGGGCCTGAACCTGCAGGCCGTGGTGGCGCATTCCCTCGGCGCCAATGCCGCAGCCTATGCAGCCAGCCGCGGGCTGGCGCTGCAGCGCCTCGTGCTGCTGGCGCCGCCGGCCTCGCCCTACGAGTACACGCGCCTGTTCGCGCGCCTGTTCGGCCTGAGCGAACGCACACGCAGCGCCATGCAGCAGCGCATCGAGGCGCGCGAGGCCATCCTCATGCCGCAGTTCGAGCCGCCGGCCGTGGGGCCACGTATCCGTGTGCCCACGCTGATACTGCACGACCGCGGTGACCGCATCAATGGCCACGCCGACGGCCAGGCCTATGCCCGCGCCATCGCCGGGGCGCAGCTCATCAGCACCGAAGGCCTGGGCCACATGAAGCTGCTGCAGGATGCGGCCGTGCTGGCCGAGGTCACGCGCTTCCTAATCCCCCCGCTCAGACCGCGCTGAGGTTCTCGGTCAGGTAGCGCTCAAAGTCCTCGGCGCTCATGGGCTTGCCGAAGTGATAGCCCTGCAAGAGGGTGACGCCCTGGCCCGTGAGCACCTGGGCGATGTCCTCGCTCTCCACGCCCTCGGCCACGGTCTGCAGGCCGAAGGCCGAGGAGATCTTGACCACGGCCTGGATCAGCTGGCTGCCCTGCTCGGTCTGCGCGCGGCGCACGAAGGAGACGTCGATCTTGATCTTGCTCGCCGGCATGTCATGCAGCTGGGAGAGCGAGGAGTAGCCAGTGCCGAAGTCGTCGATCGCGATGCCGAAGCCCGCCTCGGACAGCTCGGCCAGGCGCCGCTCGGTGTGCTCGGCATCTTCCATGGCCACGCTTTCGGTGATCTCCAGATCCACCACCGAGACGGGAATCGCAAGCCGGTCCAGATCCTCCAGCAGATCGGCCGTGAAGGTCGGCGTGAAGAGCTGACGGCGCGAGACGTTGACCGAGATGCGCATGTCCAGCCCGCGCTCGCGCCAGCGGTGCAGGTTGTCGATGGCCTGCTTCCAGACCTGCTGGCCCATCTCGCGGATCAGGCCCAGGTTCTCGGCCATGGGCACGAAGGTGGCCGGCGAGACCCAGCCATAGGTCTCGTCGTGCCAGCGCGCCAGCGCCTCGCAGCTGACCACGCGGCGGGTCTTCGCGTCCACGATGGGCTGGAACCAGGTGCGGATGCGGCCCTCGCGGATGGCCGTGGCCAGGCGGTTCTGGATGTAGAGGGCCTTGCGGTCCTCCTCGCGCCGGGCGATCTCGGCGAAGAAGCGCACCGTGTTGCGGCCCTGCTGCTTGGCTGCGAACATGGCGCGGTCGGCCTGCGACAGCAGGGTCTCGACGTTCTTCGCGTCGGCCGGGTACAGCGCCACACCCATGCTGAAGGTGGCGTTGAACTCGGTGTCCCCGAGCAGGATGGGCGACTGGCAGACCGCCGCGAGCTTGGCGATGGCGTCCTCGGCGTCGGCCTGGCTGCCGAGGTCGGGCAGCAACACGACGAACTCGTCGCCGCCCCAGCGCGCCAGCGTGTCACCGGCGCGCAGGCATTTGCGCATGGCCGTGGCCAGCGCCATCAGCAGCTCGTCGCCCGTCTTGTGGCCGAACTGGTCATTGACATGCTTGAAGTGGTCCAGGTCCAGAAAGCCCATGGCCACGGTCAGGCCGTTGCGTTCAGCACTGCGCAAGGCCATCTTGCAGCGGTCTTCGAGCAGCACGCGGTTGGGCAGGCCCGTGAGTGCGTCATGCAGGGCCATGTGGGTCACGTGCTTTTCAAGCTGGTAGCTCTGCGTGATGTCGCGCAGCACCCCGCGCACGCTGCCGCCGCGGCGCGTGCCACAGATGAAGCGGTACTCGATCCAGACTTCCTTGGCGTCGGGCCGGCGCAGGCGCAGACGTCCGTTCAGGGTGCTCTTCTCCCCCTCGCCCAGCTGCTGGAACTGCAGGCGCAGGTTCTCCTCGTCATCGTGGTGGATGTGCTCGTAGATGCGCGCGTCGGGCTGGATCTCGATGCCGGCCAGCCGGGCCCAACCCGGGCTGGCACGCAGGTAGCGCCCGTCGGGCGCGAGTTCCACCACGCCCTCCTCCAGCATGTCCAGGGTCTGCAGGTGGGCAAAGTGCTCTTCGTCGTGCTGCAGCACGCTTTGCATCAGCGTGCGGCTGGCTACGGCCACCTCGCCGATCTCGTCGGGGTCGGTCTGCGCCAGGGCCAGCGCCTGCTCCACCGGGGGGCTCAGCACATGCTCGCGCGCGAACTGGGCGTTGGCGCTGCGCAGCCGGGCCACGCGCTGCGCGAGGCGGCTGGCCCAGCGGCCCAGCACGAGCCAGAGCACGGCCGCCAGCACGGCCATGAGCGTGAAGCTGCCCGCCAGCACCAGCAAGGGTGAGAGCACCCGCACCACTTTCTGCTGCAGCACGAAGCGCGGCCCCCCGTCCTCGAACAGCGGCACCACACGCTGTTCGTAGCGCTGACCGTGCTCGTCCTCGGTGGGGCCGACATAGTCGGCCAGGATCTGGCGCCCGTAGTCCGCCGAGCCGCCCGAACCCGTAAGTACCTCGCCCTGGTGCACGAGGTGAAGCCGGGTATCGGGAGCGCCCAGCTGACGCAGCACGCCGTTGCTCACAGGTTGCAGCAGCACCAGGCGACCGTTGCCCTGGCCGCCCAGCCACAAGGGCACTGAGACCACCGCGTACAGGGTCCGGTGCTCAGCGCTGTAGATCCAGGCAGGCAGCGAGGCATCGCTCAGGAAACGGCGCTGCAGCACCTCGCCCTCGGGGCCGTAATGGAAGACGGGATGGGACTGGCGATCCAGCACCACGCCCGAGGGGAAGCGGTCCAGCTTGCCTTCGAGTGCCGCGAAATAGGCGCGCAGGCGCAGCCAGTTGCCCGACGGCTCTTTCGGCACGAAGACGCGCATGAAGTCGATCTGCGACTTGAGCTCGTCGGCGTCGCGCAGCCAGGTTTCCTGCAGCGCCGCGTAGCGCCGCGCCAGGTGCTGGGCCGCCTCGTCGCTGCTGTGGCGCTGGGCCTGCTGCGCCAGGGTCTGGTAACCCAGCAGGGCCAGCAGGCTGCCGGTCAGCGTGACCAGCAGGAAGACCAGGGCGAAGCGCGCGATCAGCTGGCGTTGCAGGCTGTGGCGCGCCACGTCCTGCCAGGACGCGCTGCCCAGCGTGGATTCGGAAGTCTTGGACGGCGGCATCGGACGGTGGTCAGGAGATCAGGGCATGCTTCCGGCCCAGCGGGCCTCGACCACGCTGCGCACACGAAAGCCACGTGCCTTCATCGACGGCTCGGTGGCATGCAGAAAGCGCTCCACCGAGTCCAGCTGCTCGTCCGAGAAGCGGCCGTCGGGCGTGTAGATGTTGCGGCGCTGGCGCAGCACCTGCAGCAAGGCGGCCCGCTCCTCGGGCCCGGCCGGCGCCAGCGCCTCGACCATCTGCTCGGCGCTGTGGCCGGCGATCCAGGCCAGGCTGCGCTGGACGGTGCGCACCACTTTCCCCACCACCTCAGGCCGCTCCTGGAGCATGTCCTCACGCGTGCCCAGCACGGCGTTGAGAAACAGCCCGCCCATGAGGCGGCGCGTGGTGTCGGGGTCGTGGTAGTCGGCCAGCACGAAGGCCACCTTCTCGCGCGCCAGTCGCGTGGCGAAGGGCTCGTCGGCCACGACCGCGTCCACCGCACCCGAAGCCAGGGCGGCATGCTGGCTGTCGTAGGACTGGCCAGCCGAGACGTAGTTGACCTGGTCGGGCGCCACGCCAGCGAGCATCAGCAGGTATTCGGCAAACAGCTGGGACGTGGAACGCCCGCCGGGCACATGGCCCTTGACGCCCACGACCCGGCCCCGAAGGTCGGCGACCCGGCGGATCTGGCCGCGCAAGGCCTGACGCACCAGCAGGGTGTAGGCCGGTACGCGCGTCATGGCGACGACGGAATACACGGGCTTGCCGTTGTGCTTCTGCAGGGACAGCGCCGAGAGCCCGGCGCAGGCGAAATCGCAATTACGCTCCAGCATGCTGCGCAGGGCCTGCGGGCCACCGCCGACGTACTGGATGTCGAAGGCCAGGCCTTCGGCGCGGTCGGCGCCGATGCGTGCCGCCAGGGGCAGCGGCAAGGTGAGCAGGTTGCCCGGGCCCGGGACGGCCAGGGTCACGCGCAGCGGTGCCGCCTGGGCCGGCGGCAAGGCCGTGACCAGGGCCAGCCCGCCGGCGCGGGCCAGGAATCGTCGGCGATGTTGCACTGTCGCACCTTCCACGGGGGTTGCGGACTCGAAAGCCCAGATTAACCCAAATCAGGCCGGGGGACGCGAGGGAAACACCGGGTTCCGTGCAATCTGCACCCCGGCCGGCGCCTGGTGGTCAGCTCAGGGCGGGGCGTCGGCCACGCCCAGGCACTGCAGGATGTGCCGCCAGTGGCGCGGCTCGACCGGCGTGATGGACAGGCGGTTGCCCTTTTGCAGCACGCGCAGCTCGGCCAGCGCAGGATCGCCACGCAACTCGGGCAGGGTGAGGTTGCGCGTCTTGTGCAGCACCTGCACGTCCACCAGCAGCCAGCGCGGCGCCTCGGGCTTGGACGCCGCATCAAAGTAGGGCGAGGCCGGGTCGAACTGCGTCGGGTCGGGATAGGCCGTGGACGCCACCTGCGCGACGCCCACGATGCCCGGCTCGGCGCAGCTCGAGTGGTAGAACAGCACGCCGTCGCCCACGCGCATGGTGTCGCGCATGAAGTTGCGCGCCTGGTAGTTGCGCACGCCGGTCCAGGGCACGGTGGCGCGCGGTGCGGCCAGCGCGTCGTCGACCGAGACCTCGCTGGGTTCGGACTTCATGAGCCAGTAGCTGCGCATGGCCGAACACCGCGCCTTACTGCGTGCCGAAGATGCGGTCGCCCGCGTCACCCAGACCCGGCAGGATGTAGCCGTGGTCGTTGAGCTCGCGGTCGATGGCGGCGGTGTAGATGGGCACGTCCGGGTGCTCCTTGTACATGGTCATCACGCCCTCGGGGCAGGTCAGCAGGCACAGGAACTTGATCGAGCGCGGCTTGCACTGCTTGAGGCGCGCCACGGCCGCGGCGGCCGAGTTGCCCGTGGCCAGCATGGGGTCGACCACGATCACGTCGCGCTCTTCCATGGTCTTGGGCATCTTGAAGTAGTACTCCACGGCCTGCAGGGTCTTGGGGTCGCGGTACAGGCCGATGTGGCCCACACGCGCGCCGGGCACCACGGACAGCATGCCGTCGAGAATGCCGTTGCCGGCGCGCAGGATGCTGGCAAAGACCAGCTTCTTGCCGTCGATGACCTTGCTCGTCATCGTTTCCAGCGGGGTCTCGATCTGCACTTCCTGCATGGGCAGGTCGCGGCAGACCTCGTAGACCATGAGGCTGGCGAGTTCGTTGAGCAGGCGGCGGAAGCTGCTGGTGCTGGCCTCCTTCTTGCGCATCAGGGTCAGCTTGTGCTGCACCAGGGGATGGTCGATCAGGTGCACGTGGGCGCGGGCCGCCGGGTCGAGGGTGATCATGTTCGGGAATCCTGCGAGAGGTTGAAAAACAACGCGAATCTTGCCGTATTTTGCGCCCGGTCCCGTCCGCGCTGGACGGCCTGTCCCCGCCCACTTAGCATCGCGGCACCCCCGTTTTCAAGGAGTCCCCGAATGAGTCTGTTTCAATGGACCGAAAAGAACGCCAGCGTGCTGCAGCAGGGCGGCGTGATCGCCCCCGACGAGCGCCTGCCCTGGCCGCAGACCGCCGTCATGGGCGTGCAGCACGTGATCGCCATGTTCGGCGCCACCGTGCTCGCCCCCATCCTCATGGGCTTCGACCCCAATATCGCGATCCTGATGAGCGGCATCGGCACGCTGATCTTCTTCTTCATCACCGGCGGCAAGGTGCCGAGCTACCTCGGCTCGAGCTTTGCCTTCATCGGCGTGGTGATCGCCGCCACGGCCTATGCCGGCAAGGGCCCCAACGCCAACATCGGCGTGGCCCTGGGCGGCATCATCGCCTGCGGCGTGGTGTACACGCTCATCGGCGTCATCGTCCAGGCCATCGGCACGGGCTGGATCGAGCGCTTCATGCCGCCGGTCGTCACCGGTGCCGTGGTGGCCGTGATCGGCCTGAACCTCGCCGGCATCCCGGTCAAGAACATGGCCGCAAGCAACTTCGACAGCTGGATGCAGCTCGTCACCTTCGTCAGCGTGGGCCTGGTGGCCGTGCTCACCAAGGGCATGGTCCAGCGTCTGCTGATCCTCGTGGGTCTGATCGTGGCGTCCATCATCTACGCCGTGCTGACCAACGGCCTGGGCCTGAGCAAGCCCATGGACCTCAGCGGCATCATGAACGCCGCCTGGTTCGGCCTGCCCAACTTCACCGCCCCGGTCTTCGAGGCCAACGCCATGCTGCTGATCGCCCCCGTGGCCATCATTCTCGTGGCCGAGAACCTGGGCCACATCAAGGCCGTGACCGCCATGACCGGCAGGAACCTGGACCAATACATGGGCAAGGCCTTCATCGGCGACGGCGTGGCCACCATGGTCAGCGGCTCGGCCGGCGGCACGGGCGTGACCACCTATGCCGAGAACATCGGCGTCATGGCCGCGACCAAGATCTACTCCACCGCCATCTTCGTCGTGGCCGCCGTCATCGCCGTGCTGCTGGGCTTTTCGCCCAAGTTCGGTGCCGTGATCCAGGCCATCCCCCTGCCCGTCATGGGCGGTGTCTCCATCGTGGTCTTCGGCCTGATTGCGATTGCCGGCGCCAAGATCTGGGTCGACAACAAGGTGGACTTCAGCGAGAACAAGAACCTCATCGTCGCCGCCATCACCCTGGTGCTGGGCACGGGCGACTTCACGCTCAAGTTCGGCCAGTTCGCGCTCGGCGGCATCGGTACCGCCACTTTCGGCGCCATCCTGCTCTACGCGCTGCTGAACCGCAAGCGCTGAGCACGCGCTGTCATAGCGCCGCCATCCGGGCCCATGAGCACCGCCACCGCATCTGCCAACCCGGGGCACACCGCGCCCCGGTCCGTCGGCCTGTATCTGGCCGTGGTGCAGTTCTTTCTGGCCGTGAGCTGGGTGGTCTATGTGATCTACCTGCCCGACCTGGCCCGCTCCGCCGGCCTGGAAGCGAAGTGGATCCCCTGGCTGCTGATCGCCGACCAGCTGGTCTTCATCCTCACCGACCTGGCCGTGGGCATGGCCAGCGACCGCGCGGCCCGGCTGCTCGGTCGCCTGGGCCGCGCCATGGTGCTGGCCACCTTGCTGTCCTGCGCGGCCTTCCTGCTGCTGCCCTGGGTCGCCGGGCAGGGCAGTCCCGGCCTGCTCGTGGGTGTGACCTTCGTCTGGGCACTCAGCTCCTCGGCACTGCGGGCGCCACCCATGACCCTGCTCGGCCGCTACGTGGCCCAGCCGCAGCAGCCGGGCATGGTGGCGTTGAGCAATCTAGGTCTGGGCGTGGCCGCGGCCCTGGCGCCTTATCTGGGCCTGCAGCTCAAGGGCGTGGACCCGGTGCTGCCCTTCCTGCTGTCGGCTGCGGGTCTGGCCACGGTCACGCTGGGCATGGTGGCGGCCGAGCGGGCGCTCGCCCGGCAGGGGAATCGTCCGGCGCACGCACCTGCTGCACAAGCCGACGCCGCCCGCCAGCGATCGACGGCCCTCGCCGCCACGCTGCTCGGCACGGCCCTGCTGGGCGCAGCCGCCTTCCAGTGGCACGGCTTCGTGGCCAGTGCACCGATGGCCTTGCGTTTCGTACCGGCCTCTGAGCTGCCCTGGCTCCTGCCGGTGTTCTGGGCCGGCTTCAATCTGGCGCTGTGGCCGGCGAGCCAGCTCGCCAAGCGACAGGGCCCGTGGCGCACCCTGGTCCTGGGCGCCGCGCTGGCCGCGGGTGGCAATGCAGCCGCTGCGTTTGCCGGCACGCTCACGCTCTTCCTGTGGGCACAGGCCCTCACCGGTGTCGGCTGGGCCGTGCTCTTGTGCAGCGCCTTCAGCGGTGCGCTGGTCCTCGGCCAGGACAGCCGCCCGGGCCTGTTCAGCGGCGCACTCAACGCCGTGCTGGCCTTGGCCGCTCTCGGGCGCATCGCGCTGGTGACCCAGGTCGCGCCCGCCGGCACGCTGGTGGTTGAGCTGGCCTGGCTGGCCGCTGCCGGCTTCGCCGCCAGCGCCCTGCTGGGCCTGCGCCTCAGCGGGCGCCTGGCGCCGCGCTGACGCCGGCTACCGCCCGCTGTTTCATTCGCGCTCGCAACGCCCCTGCGCCTGGGCCAGGTTGCGGAAATCGCTCTGCCACTGCCCGCGGGCGGTATCGAGCACGATACGCTCGTTGTCCAGCGCGGTACGAATCGTCGTGCCGTCGACGGCAAAGCTGTAGACCGGCACGCCATCGACGCGCAAAGCCCGGATGCGGCGGGCGTCATGCTCGATCTCCACGCTGCGCACCCAGGTGCTGCGGGCCGGCAGATACACTGCCTCGCAACGGTAGCGGACCGTGGCGGCCAGCACCGGCGGCGCCATGAGCAACAGGCCGAGCGTCAGCCCCAGGCGCTCAACCCTGCTGCAGACGCTCGCTCTTCCAGTACACATCGTCGCCGCCGTTCATGCGGTTGAGCACGCGCGCCAGCACGAACATCAGGTCCGAGAGGCGGTTGAGGTACTGGCGCGGGGCGTCTTTGATGGCCTCCTCGTTGCCCAAGGCCACGAGGGCGCGCTCGGCGCGGCGCGCCACGGTGCGGCAGACATGGGCCTGGGCTGCCGCGCGCGAGCCCGCCGGCAGGATGAACTCCTGCAGGCGCGGCAGCTGCTCGTTGTGCGTGGCCAGGGCCTGATCCAGGGCCAGCACGGCCTCGGGCTTGAGCAGTTCGTAACCGGGGATGGACAGCTCGCCGCCCAGATTGAAGAGCTGGTGCTGGATCTCCACCAGCAGCGTGCGCACGTCGGCGGGCAGGTCCTCGCAGAGCAGCAGGCCGATGTGGGAGTTGAGCTCGTCCACCTCGCCCATGGCGTGCACGCGCAGACTGTTCTTGGAGACGCGCTGGTTGTCGCCCAGGCCCGTCGTGCCCTGGTCCCCGGTGCGGGTGGCGATCTGTGTCAGGCGATTTCCCATCTTGGCAACCTTGGAAGAGAATGAGGACCGAGAGCACCCGGACCGCTTCCGGGCGCACAATCCGAACATTATTCCCCACCCTGCCCGGCGCAGGGTTGTCTGGCCGGAGAGCACCATGAACGCACCCACGTCTTCCACCCAGCTGCAGCCCGAGGCGCACCAGCGCCCCGTGCCCGCGGCCCTGATCGAAGCCCTCCTGGCCCGCTTCGGCGAGCGCTGCTCCACCGCCCTGGCGGTACGGATCCAGCATGGCCGCGACGAATCGGCCTACACCACCGTGCCGCCGCCAGCCGCCGTGGTGTTTGCCGAAAGCACGGCCGAGGTGGCCGAGGCCGTGCGCCTGGCAAGCCAGCATGCCGTGCCCGTGATCCCCTACGGCGTAGGCTCGTCACTCGAAGGCCATCTGCTGGCCATCGAAGGCGGCATCAGCGTGGACGTGAGCCGCATGAACCGCGTGCTGGCCGTCAACGCCGAGGACCTGACCGTCACCGTGCAGCCCGGCGTGACGCGCAAGCAGCTCAACGACGAGATCAAGAGCACCGGCCTCTTCTTCCCCATCGATCCGGGCGCCGACGCCAGCCTGGGCGGCATGTGCGCCACACGCGCTTCCGGCACCAATGCCGTGCGCTACGGCACCATGCGTGAAAACGTGCTGGCGCTGGAAGTGGTCACGGCCAGCGGTGAAGTCATCCGCACGGGGACCCGCGCCAAGAAAAGCAGCGCGGGCTACGACCTCACGCGCCTGTTCGTCGGCAGCGAGGGCACGCTGGGCGTGATGACCGAGATCACGCTCAAGCTCTATCCCCTGCCCGAGGCCATCTCGGCCGCGGTCTGCTCCTTCCCCTCGATCGAGGCCGCGGTGCGCACCACCATCCAGATCATCCAGATGGGCATCCCGATCGCCCGCGTGGAGCTGATCGATGCCAACACCGTGCGCGCCGTCAACGCGCACTCCAAGCTCAGCTTGCGCGAAGAAGCCATGCTGCTCATGGAGTTCCATGGCTCGCCCGCCGGCGTGCAGGAGCAGGCCGAGACCGTGCAGGAGATCGCCGCCGAGTTCGGCGGCCAGGCCTTCGAGTGGGCCAGCACGCCCGAGGAACGCACCCGCCTGTGGAATGCGCGCCACATGGCCTATTTCGCGGGCCTGCAGTCGCGCCCGGGCTGCCGCGCCATCACCACCGATGCCTGCGTGCCCATCTCGCAACTCGCGACGGCCGTGGTCGAAAGCGTGGCCGAGGTGGAAGCCAGCGGCATCCCCTACTTCATGGTCGGCCATGTGGGCGACGGCAACTTCCACATGGGCTATCTGATCGACCCTGACAGCGCCAGCGAACGCGCTCAGGCCGAGCAGCTCAACCACCAGCTGGTGCAGCGCGCGCTGCGACTTGGCGGCACCTGCACCGGGGAGCACGGCGTAGGCCTGCACAAGATGGGCTTTCTGGTTGACGAGGCCGGCGCAGGCGCGGTGGACATGATGCGCACCATCAAGCGCGCGCTCGATCCGCAGAACATCATGAACCCGGGCAAGATCTTCGCGCTATAAGCAGGCCTGCATGAACCAGCCCCCGGCCTCCCGTCCCGCCGCCCGTGGCCCGCGCCGGGCCATGACCGTGGTGCTGGTCTACGCCTGCTTTGCCGCGCTCTGGATCCTCCTGTCTGACCGGCTGGTGGACTGGCTGCTGAAGGACCCCGCGCTGATCCTGCTGGCCAGCACGGTCAAGGGCTGGGTCTTCGTGGCGGTCACCTCGGCCCTGCTGTTCTTGATGCTGCGCCGCGCGCCCACCCAGGCCGAGCTGGCCGCCGACCCGCAGGAGCCACGTCGTCGCCCGCTGGCCGCCTTCGCGTTGCTGGCGGCGGCCATCACCGCCCTGGTGGTGCTGGCGGTCTGGAACGGCCTGCGTGAAGAGAAGGAAAAGGCTTACGCACAGCTACTGGCCATCTCCGAGTCGAAGTCGCGCGAGCTCTGGACCTGGCACCAGGAGCGCTTGTCCGATGCCGCCTGGGCCCAGCGCTCCTTTTCTTTGCGGCAACAGTGGCTGCTGTGGCGGGAGCGAGGTGATCCGACTTCCGCGCTGCGCCTGCAGCAGTTCCTGGCCAGTTTCGTCAAGGACTCGCGCGCCGTCTTCCCGCACATCGAGATCGTCGACGCCCAGGGCCGCCGCGCCTTCGACAGCAACGAACCCGACCGCCTGCTGAGCCGTCCGGAAGACGCACCCTTCACCGAGCCCACCCTGCACCTGGAGGTGCTGCGCGCGCTGACGCTGGGTGAACCGCGGCGCGCCGGCCCCTGGCGCGATGACCAGGGCCGCCTGCGGCTGGCCTTCGTGGCGCCGCTCGCCGGCGACAGCCCGCACCCCGCAGCCCTGGTGCTGCATGTGGACCCGCCCGACTACCTGCACCCGGCCCTGACCGACTGGCCGCTGCCACAGAAGAGCGCCGAGGCCTTCCTGTTCCGCCAGGACAACGATCGCATCCTCTTCCTCAGCGACCTGCGCCACGAGCGCGAGGCCGCCGTGCGCAAGAGCCTGCCCATGGATGCGCCGCAGCTGACCGCGCGCGCCCTGCGCAACGAGGTGCCCGCGGGTACGCTGATCGAAGGCGTGGACTACCGCGGCGTGCCCTCCTACGCCGTGGTGCAGCGCATCGGCGACACCGAGTGGTGGCTCATCAGCAAGCAGGACCGCGCCGAGCTGCTGGGCAACGCCCTGGTGCGCAGTGCCTGGATGGTGCTGGCCGGCGCCCTGGCCCTCATGGCCCTGGGCGGCGCGCTCTACCTGCACGACGAACGCCAGCGCCGCCTGCGCTCGCTACGCGATCTGGAGGAGCTGCGCCGGGTCGAGAAGACGCTGAGCGAGAGCGAGGCGCAGTACCGCTTGCTGGCCGAGAACAGTAGTGACGTCGTCTGGCTCTACGACTTCGCCCAGGACCGTTTCGTCTACGCCAGCCCCTCGGTGGAAAAGCTCTTCGGCTACACGCCCGCCGAGGTCACGCAGCTCGGCTTCAACGACATGATCCCGCCCGAGGCACATGCGGCCGCACAGGAGCGCCTGCGCCTGCGGCGCGAGGGCATGGACCGCGGTGACGAGCGCCAGCGCACGGTCACACGCGAGGGCGTCAACGTCCACAAGGACGGGCACCTCATCCCGATCGAATCCGTCAGCACCCTGCTGATCGACGAAGCCACCGGCCGCGCCACACGCCTGCTCGGCGTCACGCGCGACATCAGCAAACGCAAGAAGGACCAGGCCCAGCTCACGCGGCTGTCGCAGGCCATCGAGCAGAGCCCGGCCAGCGTCATCATCACCGACCTGGACACGCGCATCGAGTACGTGAACCACGCCTTTGAACTCAGCAGCGGCTATACGCGCGCCGAGGTGCTGGGCCAGAACCCCCGCCTGCTGCGCTCGGAGCGCACACCCCCGGAGGTCCACGCCTCGATGTGGTTCACGCTGAGCGCGGGCCAGCCCTGGCACGGCGAGATGATCAACCGCGCCAAGAACGGACGCGAGTACGTGCAGAGCATGAACGTGGCGCCGGTGCGCGACGAGCAGGGACAAATCACCCACTACCTGGCCGTGCAGCTGGATGTGACGGCGCAGAAGGATGCCGAAGACAAGGCCCACCAGCTGGCCTGGTTCAATCCGCTGACCGGCCTGCCCAACCGGCACCGCCTGCTGGCCGACGTGCAGGACGCACTGGCGGCGCACGGGCGCACGGGCGAGCAGTGCGCGCTGCTGCTGCTCAACCTCGACCGCTTCCAGACCGTGAACGACGCCCTGGGCCACACCGCCGGCGACCAGCTGCTCAAGCAGGTCGGAGAGCGCCTGGCCAGCCTGCTGCATGCCGACGACCGGCTGGCCCACCTGAGCGCGGACGAGTTTGCCATCCTGCTGCACGCGGCCCACAACGACAACGCCGGCGCTAGCGCGCAGGCCCTGCGGCTGGCCCAGGCCCTGCACGACCGGCTCGACACGCCTTTCCAGCTCGAACGCGGCGAGGCCCTCAACGTGAGCTGCTGCATCGGCATCACCCTGCTGCCGCTGCACGAGGCCGACACGCCCGGCGAGGTGCTGCGCCGGGCCGACACCGCCCTGCACCGCGCCAAGGATGGCGGCGCGCGCCAGACGGCCTTCTTCGACGCCTCGATGGAGCAGCTCATCAGCCGCCGCTTCATGATCGAGCGCGATCTGCGCCGCGGTCTGGCCGCCGAGGAACTGCGGGTCTACCTGCAGCCCCAGGTCAACGCGCAGGGCCATGTGGTGGGTGCGGAGGCGCTGGTGCGTTGGCAGCACCCCGAACACGGGCTCATGACCCCGGGTGCCTTCATCCCGATTGCCGAAGAGAGTGAGCTCATCACCGAGGTCGGCCGCTGGGTGCTCAAGGCCGTCTGCGGCCATCTGGGCTGGCTGCACCAGCAGGGCCTGCGCCTGCCGATCGCCGTCAACATCAGCCCGCGCCAGTTCCACCAGCCCGGTTTCGTGCACATGGTGCAGGACATCCTGCAGGCCCAGGGCGCCTCGGCCGACGATCTGGTCATCGAGATCACCGAAGGCACGGTGATGGACCAGATGGAGAACGTGGTGCAGACCATGTCACACCTGAGCAGCCTGGGCGTGAAATTCTCGCTCGACGACTTCGGAACCGGCTACTCGTCCCTGGCCTACCTCAAGCGCCTGCCCATCCACGAACTCAAGATCGACCGCAGCTTCGTGCAGGACGCGCCCAGCGACCCAAGCGACGCGGCGCTGGTGGAAGCCATCCTCTCGGTGGCGCGCCACCTGCGCCTCAAGGTTGTGGCCGAAGGCGTGGAAACCACCGAGCAGGCCGAATTCCTCAACGCCCGCGGCCAGGTCATCCAGCAGGGCTATCTGCACGGTCGCCCCGCCCCGGCCCAAGAGGTGCTGGACCGCTGGTGCAAGCAGCAGGGCAACTGCTGAGCCCATGAACAACGGGGCCCGCAGGCCCCGTGGCAGAAGGTGGCGGGACCTTAGGGCTGCACGCGCACCCGCGTCTCTTCCTTCAGCACGTAGCGGATCTCCACGCGGCGGTTCTGCGCCCGTCCCGCGGCCGTGCCGTTGTCGGCCACCGGGTCCGCGGCGCCCTTGCCGTCGGTCGTGATGCGGCCAGCCGCCACGCCCTGGCCCACCAGATAGGCCTTGACCGCGTCGGCGCGCGCCTGCGACAGACGCACATTGGACTGCGCATTGCCCGTGCTGTCGGTGTAGCCCGTGACCGTCATGGACAGATCGGACACCTCGCGGGCGGCGTTGACGACCTCGTTCAGCTTGGCGCCGGCGCCGGGCAGCAGGCGGCTGGAGCCGGTGGCAAAGTTCGCGCCTTCGAGGCGGATGGCTTTCTCTGTGATGGTTGTGCGGAACACCGGCGGTGGTGCCGGAGCCGGCACGGGAGCAGCCACGGGCGCGGGGGCTGCGGCCGGCACAGGCATGGGCGCCGGGGCGGCCGCAGGCGCCGGCATGGGTGCGGGCGCTGCAGCCGCCTTGGCACCGCCCTCGCACTCGGGGACGGCCAGCGCTGGTGTCCAGGAGCCGGTGCGCCAGCACTCGGCCCAGGTGTTGCGCACGATGCGGCCACTGCTATCGAGCCAGTAGCCGATGATGGGCTGGGTTTGCGCCTGGACCGGCAAGGCCAGCCCACAGGCCAGGGCGGCAGCACACAGAGCCGTGGGACGATGTGTCATGGCAAGCTCCTTCTTCAGACAATGGCCACACAGGACCGGACCGTTTCATTCTAGGAAGCTGCGGCCACACATGCGGCCCCCGTTTGCAAGCAACGGTGCAGATATTCTCAACCTGCAACAGTCTGCGCGCGCGCTGCGCGCAGCGGTGCCATCTGCACCAGCGACTCCAGGATGTGGCGCACCTTGACCGGCTTCATGACGAAGCGCTGCACGCCCAGGGTCTGGATGATCTCCGCTCGGCGGCGATCCGGGTCATAGCCCATGAGCACCACGGGACTGTCGTGCGCCGGCAGCAGCGTGCCCGTGCGCAGCTGCTGTAACAGGGTCAGCGCCTGGTCGCCGCCTTCGTCCAGCGCCAGGATCAGCCCGTCATAGCGGTGCTGCTGCGTCAGGGTCTGCGCGTTCTCGTAGCGGCTGGTCTCGTCGATCTCCACCGCAAACAGCCCACGCGCCGCGGCCACCACCGTTCGGCGCAGCAGATGGTCGGGCTCCACGAGCAGGATGCGACGCGACTCAGGCACGGGCGGCCTCCCCGCGCTGGCGCGCCAGCAGCTCCTCCACGCAGAGATCGCGCAGCGTGCCCAGGATGGCGCGGTCCATGGCATCGAAGCTGCGCGGCTCGGGGCCGTAGACACAGAGCGTGCCCGCCACATGGCCCGAGGGCAACACCAGGGGCGCCCCCGCATAGAACACGATCGGGTCGGTCGCGGTGACCCAGGGGTTGTCGTGGAAACGTTCATCCAGGCGTGCGTCCTCCACCACCAGAAAGTCATGACTCACCACGGCGTGCCCGCAGAAAGACGTGGCCCGGTCGGTCTCGCAGGGCTCCACGCCCACGCGGGCCTTGAACCACTGACGGTTTTCGTCGACCAGGGTGATCGTGCCCTTGGGCTGAGCGAATTCGCGCGTGGCGAACTCGACGATGCGGTCAAAGCGCTGCTCGGGCGGCGTGTCGAGGATCAGCAGCTGGCGCAGCGCGGCCAGGCGCTCGGCGTCATCGGCGGGAATGGGGGCGGGGATCATGAGGTCGCATTGTGGGGGATATGCTGCGACGTGGACAAACCTGCACGCCCATCAGGGTCAGGCTTGACATGCTGGTAGGGTTGCCCCCGCTCAGGGCAGACGACCCTGCAGGCAGTTCCACAAAGGCAGGGGTCCGTGGATGCGCCAGGAACCGGCCGTGCCGTCGCTGACGTAGAGATAGCCGATGCGTCCCTGCTGCTTCACATGCAGCTGATAGGCCAGGCCGTCACGCATGGCAGTGTTGGGCGGGAACTCCACGGCGTAAAGCGTTTGACCGCCTTGCTGTGCAGCGCCCGGCTTGAGCTCGGGGGCGGATTGGCGCAGCTGGGCCATGCAGGAGTCGGCAAAGAAGCTCTGTTGCAAATACTGCATTTCCTGCTCGACCCGCACCGACGTCGCAGGCCGCGGTGAACGGACAGGCTCGCGGCTTGCGCAGCCCGCCAGCAGCAACAGGACGGCGAAACCTGAACGTATCCGCATAGTGGCTCCTGCAGTCATATCAGGCCCATCTTGCCAGCACCGGCCCTAGATCCGATATACCCACACCGGCTTGCTCTGAGCCCCATCCAGTTTGACCACAGGCTCCAAGCCCACCACCTCGAACTCCAGGCTGACAAGATAAGACCCTGGCTGGAGCTCCGCCCTCGCCTTGGCGATCGCCCGCGGCATGCTCTCGGGCCGCTGGAACAGATAGACCAGGTCGTAGCCCGACCAGTCGGCCTTCCAGATATCACCGCGCGCCACCTGCGCCCAGGGACAGCGCCGCGCGCAGAGCCAGACCAGCGGCCGGCTCCATTCGATGCCGTGCAGCTCGGCCAGCGGATAGGCCTGCCTCAGCGCTTCGAGCCCGTGGCCCAGTCCGCAACCGGCGTCGAGCACGCGAGCGCCTGGCTCCAGCGGCGCCATGTTCGGCAGTTCGTGCAGCGCATCGGGCGGGGTGGGAAAGAGCGGCGCGTCACGCCAGGCATTGAGTGGATAGATGAGCGCGAGCAAGGCCAGTGGCAGCAGCCAGCCCCAGGGCGGGATGGTGAGACCGCCCATGAGCAGCAGGGAGAGCGGGTAGCCGAGGCCGATGAACAGCCGCCGCCACCAGCTCTGACCCAGTAGGCTCAGCAGCACGCCGAGCAGGGTGGACGCCGCGAGCGCATCGGTGACCATCAGACCCGCGCGCAGCAGCAGCGAGAGCGCGAGCCAGCACAGCCCCCAGCTCAGCAGGGCTGGCAAGGGCCAGGGCAGGCGCTGGAGATGACTCATGGCGCCCGGCTGTGGCCTCAGTTGCCGCCGGTACGGCGCAGCTTGTCGATCAGGCCGTTGAGTTCGTCGAGCGAGCCGAACTGGATGCTGACTTCGCCCATCTCCTCGACACGGCCGTGGCGCTTGACGCGTTTCTTCACGCGCACTTCGACCTCGGCGGTCAGCAGGTCCGACAGCTCCTCTTCCACACGCTTGATGTCGCGCGACTTTTCCTTGCCGGGTTTCTGCGGCGCGAGGTTGAATTCGGCGCCGAGTTTCTTGACCAGGCTCTCGGCCTCGCGCACCGACATCTTCTTGGCGCTGATCTGGTTGGCCGCGGTGATCTGCGTGGCGCGGTCGAGCGCGAGCAACGCGCGCGCATGGCCCATGTCGATGTCTCCGGCCATCAGCATGCCCTGCACGGGCTCGGCCAGGTTCAAAAGACGCAGCAGGTTGGAGGCGGCGCTGCGCGAGCGGCCCACGGCTTGCGCGGCCTGTTCGTGCGTGAGGCCGAACTCACGGATCAGGCGTTGCAGGCCCTGCGCTTCTTCGAGCGGGTTGAGGTCTTCGCGCTGGATGTTCTCGATCAGCGCCATGGCGGCGGCGGCCTCGTTGGGCACGTCGCGCACGAGCACGGGCACGCTGTCCAGGCCCGCGAGTTTGGCGGCGCGGAAGCGACGCTCGCCGGCAATGATTTCGTGCTTGCCGGCGTTGGGGCCGTCGTTCAGCTTGCGCACCAGGATCGGTTGCATGATGCCCTGGGCCTTGATGGACTCGGCCAGCTCGTAGAGCGCGCCCTCATCCATGCGCGTACGCGGCTGGTACATGCCGGCGACCATCTCGTCGAGCCTCAGGCTGCCGGTAGTCTGGCCTTCGCGCGCCTCGCTCATCGCGGCCACTTCGGCGCGGGTGTCATCGACCTTGGGGCCCAGCAGGGCTTCGAGTCCGCGGCCGAGGCCCTTGGGTTTCTTGGTGACCATGGTTCTTACTTTCTCAATTCAATGTTCACTTACAACGCCATGAGACGTTGCAGCAGCGCATGGCCTGCAGGCCAGTCGCCCAGTTTCGATTCAGCGTTGAGGTGGCCGGCCTGGCCGGCGTCCACGAGTTCGGCACCCCAGTCGGCCGCCAGGCCCGAGGCCATCTCGTAACTGCAGCGCGGGTCGTTGCGGCTGGCGACCAGGATGCTGGCAAACGGCAGGCGCTGGCGTTCAATCGGCCACCAGCTCGGCAGGATGGAGCGCACCTCGTCGCGCGCCACGTCACCCGGCGCCACGAGCAGCGCACCCTTGACACGGTGGGCATTGCGCGTGTGCGCTGCCCAGGCCGCGACCAGGATCACGCCCAGGCTGTGGGCCACGAGCACGGCCGGTTCGTCACAGCCGAGCACAGCCTCTTCGAGCTGGATCTGCCAGTCGCCGCGCAGGGGTCGCTCCCAGTCGTGCTGCTGCACGCGCAGATAGCCATGCGTGGCCTCCCAACGGCTCTGCCAGTGGCCGACGCCGGAGTCATGCCAGCCCGGAAGGATCAGGACGTTGCTCGCTTTCATGCTACCTTTTTAGGAGCAAACGTGACGCTCACTTCATCTTCTGGAGACGGGCCACCATCTCCTCGGCGAAGGCAATGAAGGACTGTGCGCCCTTGGACGCGGGGTCGAAAACCACGCCGGGCAGGCCGTAGCTCGGCGCTTCGGCCAGGCGCACGTTGCGCGGGATCACGGCGTCGAACACCTTGTCGCCGAAGTGGGCCTTGAGCTGCTCGCTGACCTGGGCCTGCAACGTGACGCGCGGGTCGAACATCACGCGCAGCAGGCCGATGATCTCCAGATCGGGGTTGAGGTTGGCATGCACCTGCTTGATGGTGTTGACCAGATCGGTCAGACCCTCGAGCGCGAAGTATTCGCACTGCATAGGCACGATGACGCCGTGCGCGCTGCACAGGCCGTTGAGCGTGAGCATGGACAGGCTGGGCGGGCAATCGATGAGGACGAAATCGTACTCATGATCCACCTTGGCCAGCGCTTCCTTGAGGCGCTTCTCGCGCCGCTCCACGTCGACCAGCTCCACCTCGGCGCCCGCGAGTTCGCGGTTGGCGCCGAGGATGTCGTAGCTGCAACCGCCCTCGATGAGTTTCTCGCTTTTGACGCGGGCCTCGGCAATGGTGGCCGATTCGAGCAGCACGTCGTAGAGCGTGTACTGCAGCTGGCGCTTGTCCACGCCCGAACCCATGGTGGCGTTGCCCTGGGGATCGAGGTCCACCATCAGGACACGCTGCCCCACCTTGGCCAACCCCGCCGCGAGGTTCACGGTGGTGGTCGTCTTGCCCACGCCACCCTTCTGGTTGGCCACGCAGAAAATCTTTGCCATCAGGTCTTCCCTTTTTGTATCAGTCGAGGTTTAGCGGGTGAAAGCAAGACGCAAGCCGAAGCCGATGAGGCAGAGGCCGGCCATTTTTTCCAGCACACGGCCGACCAAGGGATTGGCGCGCAGGTGCCCGGCCAGATGGTGCATGAGCAGGGTGAGCCCCAAGCCGTAGAGGAAGGTGAGGAAGGCGATGGTCACGGCCATGAAGCCGAAAGTCCACAGCCCCTGGTGCGTGGCCGGATCCACGAAGAGCGGGAAGAAGGCCAGGTAGAACATGATGGCCTTGGGGTTGAGCAGGGTGATGACCATGGCCTGCTTCAGGTAGTGGCCAGCCTTGATGTTGAGCACGGGCGCCGCCCCGGGTTTGGCCAACAGCATCTGCAGACCCAGCCAGGCCAGGTAGGCCGCCCCGCCCCATTGCAGCAGGTTGAAGGCGGTCGGGTAGGCGATCAGCAGCGCGGCCACGCCGGCCACGGCCGCCCACATCAGCACCTGATCCCCCAGGATCACCCCCAGGGTGGCGGCCAAGCCGCCGCGCACCCCACCCTTGCTGGTGGAGGTGATCAGCGCCAGATTGCCGGGGCCCGGGATCAGCAAAAAGATGATGATGGTGACGACGAAGGCACCGTAATCGGCAACGCCAAACATGGGGGATTCTTCAGGAACGGAAGGGTGCAGTGTACGGCAGGATTTCTGGGGTTCCGGCTTCGGTTTGTTTCACGTGGAACGTTTCTGACTTCCTGCGTTTTTGCCTGCGGCGCTTTTGCAATCCCCCACTCATCCCCCCGCCCGTCTCTACCCCCGCCGGGGTAGAGAAGGGGGCCTCAATTTGGCTTCTGGTTTTCTGGCTACGCTTCTATGGAGCGAGAGGTCTCGGACGGGAATTTCTGGCCTAGATTTCTCAGAGCCGGTCGTAGTCAACGGCTCTGCAGCAATGCGCCACCAGCGGCGGTTGTTCCGACCTGCTGCACCCGAGTCCGGGCCAGCTTGGCGAGTGCAGGCCTTGAGCCGTTGACTAAGACCGTCCCCCCAAAGTATCGGCTCGAAATAGCGGGGCGACGGTTCATGCCGTAGAAGCGTAGCCGGCGCGACGAGGTCAAATCTAGGCCCCCTTCTCTACCCCGGCGGGGGTAGAGAAGGGCGGGGGGATGAGTGGGGGGCTACAAAAGCGCCGCAGGCAAGATGCCTAGGCAGAAGCAGAAAGCCGAAGCCAAACAAGACAACGCTCAGCCCCCAACCCCGGAACCTCAAGCTGTTCCACGTGAAACACCTCCACCCCGGCCGGCAACTGGGCCAGCTCATCGGCCGGGTGCTTGCCCTTCATGGCCATCCAGATCCCGTCAGGCGCCAGGGCCTCGCGCGACCAGTTGGTGAAGTCGACCAAGGACGCAAAAGCCCGGGAACTGACCACGTCGTAGTGGTCGTCCAGATTTTCCACCCGGGCGTGCAGGCCCTTGAGCTTGGGAAGCTTCAGCGTCAGGGCGGCCTGCTGAATGAAGGTGGCCTTTTTGGCCACGGTGTCCACGCAGCTCACGGCGATGTCCGGACAACAGATGGCGATGACCACGCCCGGCAGGCCGGCGCCGGACCCGACGTCCAGCAGCCTGAAACCCAGCCCGTCCACCGGCTGGCGACCGGCGAGCTGCCGTCGGAGGGGCTGAATGACGGCCAGGCTGTCGAGCAGATGGTGGGTCAGCATCTCGGCCGGGTCGCGCACGGCCGTGAGGTTGTAGACCTGGGTCCACTTCTGGATCAGGGCCAAGTAGTCCAGCAGCTGGACTATCTGGGTGTCGCTCAGGTCGAGGCCGAGTTCGGCCACCCCGGATTTCAGGGTTGTTTGGAGATCTGCGGTCATAGGAAACTTGCGCTCTGACGAGCTGCGGTGCGAGCGACTTGGGGCGGCCCGGCGTCGCTCATGCCGCTTCGGTCTCTTCGACCTTGGCGAAGCCGCGGAAGCCGCCCTTTTTCAGGTGGATCAGCAGCAGGGAGATGCTGGCCGGGGTGATGCCGGAAATGCGTGAGGCCTGACCCAGGGTTTCGGGGCGGTGTTTCTGCAGCTTCTGCCGGGCCTCGATGGACAGTGCGGAGACCGCCATGTAATCCAGGTCCACCGGCAGCTTGAGGTTCTCGTAGTGCGCAGCGCGCTCCACCTCGTCCTTCTGGCGGTTGATGTAGCCCGAGTACTTGGCCCCGATCTCGATCTGCTCGACCACGGCCTCGGCCAGCGTGCCCAGGGTTTCACGTGAAACATCGGGGCTGGCGTACTTGCCGCCGTCCAGAGACATGAGGCCGGCGTAGCTCACATCCGGCCGGCGCAGCAGGTCGAAGAGGTGGTATTCGCGCTCAATGGTCGTGCCCAACACCCGCCCGGCCTCGGCCGCAGACAGGATGCGGGGGTTGACCCAGGTCGCCTTGAGGCGCTCGGTTTCACGTGAAACAGCATCGCGCTTGCGGCAGAAAGCATCCCAACGGGCGTCGTCCACCAGACCCAGCTGGCGGCCGGTCTCGGTCAGTCGCAGGTCGGCGTTGTCTTCGCGTAGCTGCAGGCGGAACTCGGCCCGGCTGGTGAACATGCGGTAGGGCTCGGTCACGCCCTGGGAGGTCAGGTCGTCCACCAGCACGCCCAGATAGGCTTCGTCGCGGCGCGGCTGCCAAGGACCTTCGCCCCGGCACTGCAGCGCGGCGTTGATCCCGGCGAACAGGCCCTGGGCCGCCGCCTCTTCATAACCGGTGGTGCCGTTGATCTGGCCGGCAAAGAACAGGCCCTTGATCTGCTTGGTCTCGAAGCTGCCCTTGAGCGAGCGCGGGTCGAAGTAGTCGTATTCGATGGCGTAACCCGGGCGCAGGATGTGGGCGTTCTCCAGCCCCTTCATGGAGCGCACCAGCTCGTACTGAATATCAAAGGGCAGGCTGGTGGAGATACCGTTGGGGTAGTACTCGTTCGTCGTCAGGCCTTCGGGCTCCAGGAAGATCTGGTGACTGTCCTTGTCGGCAAAGCGGTTGATCTTGTCTTCCACGCTGGGGCAGTAGCGCGGGCCCACGCCTTCGATCTTGCCCGTGAACATGGGGCTGCGGTCGAAACCGGAACGGATGATCTCGTGGGTGCGCTCGTTGGTGTGGGTGATCCAGCAGGACATCTGCTGCGGGTGCATCCCGGCGTTGCCCATGAAGCTGAACACGGGCACCGCCCCCTCGTTCACACCGCCGGGCATGCCGTCGCCCGGCTGCTCGGTGCACTGGGAGAAATCGATGCTGCGGCCGTCGATGCGCGGCGGGGTGCCGGTCTTCAGCCGCCCTTGCGGCAGCTGGAGTTCCTTCAGGCGAGCCGACAGGCTGACCGCCGGCGGGTCACCGGCGCGGCCGGCCGCATAGTTGTTCAGACCCACGTGGATCTTGCCGTCCAGGAAGGTGCCGGCGGTCAGCACCACGGTGCGGCTGCGGAACTTGATGCCGACCTGGGTCACGGCGCCGACCACACGGTCGCCCTCCACCATCAGGTCGTCCACAGCCTGCTGGAAGAGCCAGAGATGGGGCTGGTTTTCCAGGCGCCGGCGGATGGCCGCCTTGTAAAGTATGCGGTCGGCCTGGGCGCGGGTGGCGCGCACGGCCGGGCCTTTGGAGCTGTTGAGGATGCGGAACTGGATGCCACCCTCGTCCGTGGCGATGGCCATGGCACCGCCCAGCGCGTCCACCTCTTTCACGAGGTGGCCCTTGCCGATGCCGCCGATGGACGGGTTGCAGCTCATCTGACCCAGGGTCTCGATGTTGTGCGTGAGCAGCAGCGTCTTGGCGCCCATGCGTGCAGCGGCGAGTGCGGCTTCCGTGCCGGCATGACCGCCGCCGACGACGATGACATCGAATTCTTGTGGGTAGAGCATGGAGATCGGGGCGCCTGCGGGCGCACACTTCGGAGCCGAAGGGCCAGGAGAGCGTGATTTTACTTGCCTGCCTCTTTTTTCGCCACCCATGCTGCATGGCAACAAGAACCGCAGGTCTATGGTCCAATGCGACGCATGAAAGTCCTCATCTTCGCGGGCAGCACCCGCCAGCAGTCCTTCAACCGCAAGCTCGCCCGCGTCACCGCCGAGATGGCCCGGGCCAGCGGCGCCGACGTGACCCACCTCGAACTCGGCGACTTCGACGTCCCCCTGTACAACGCCGACCTCGAAGCGCAAGGCACGCCGGCCGATGTGATGCGGCTCAAGCAGATCTTCTTCGAGCACCCGGCCTGGATCGTCTGCACGCCCGAGTACAACGCCAGCTACCCCGCCCTGGTCAAGAACACCTTCGACTGGATCTCCAGCCCGGTCAAGTCCGATCCGGCCTGGACCGAGGGTTTCAAGTCCACGCGCGGCAAGGTCGTGGGCGTGCTCAGCGCCTCACCCGGTGCACTCGGTGGCCTGCGCTCGCAAAGCCACCTCGTACCCCTGCTGCTCAACCTGCACTGCTGGGTCGCGCCGCAGAACTACGCGCTGGGCCGCGCGGCCGAGGCCTTTGATGCTGAAGGACGGCTGGTCAACGAGGCGGCGCGCAAACCCATCCAGGCCGTGATCGATCAAGTGCTGTTCGCGGCCCAGCGGCTGAACGCCTAAGCTATCAATTCAATAGCAATGGATTGCCGCCCAGGCTGCGCTGCCTGCTGCATCGCGCCTTCCATCTCGAGTCCCATCCCCGGCATGCCGGGCGGCAAGCCGGCCGGGGTCCGCTGCGTGCAGCTCGACGCCGCGGGCCGCTGCTTGATCTTCGGCCGGCCCGAGCGGCCCGCCGTCTGCAGCAGCCTGATGCCTTCGCCCGCCATGTGCGGTGGCTCGGCCACCGAGGCCCTGCGCTATCTGACGCAGCTGGAAAAAGAAACCGCGCCGGTCTGAAACAGACGGGCGCGGCGGAATCGAAGCAAACTACTTGTTCTTCTGAGGTATCAGAACGGGTAGTGACGCGGCGTCGTCTGCACCGTGATCCAGCGCAGCTCGGTGAACTCGGCGATACCGGCCTTGCCGCCGAAGCGGCCGATGCCCGAACCCTTGACGCCGCCGAAGGGCATCTGCGCCTCGTCATGCACCGTGGGGCCGTTGACGTGGCAGATGCCCGAGTCGATGCGGCGCGCCACGTTCATGGCACGCGCGATGTCGCCGCCGAAGACCGCGGCCGACAGGCCGTAGACATTGTCGTTCGCGCAAGCCACGGCCTCTTCCACGCCGTTCACACGCACGATGCACTTGACCGGACCGAAGGTTTCCTCGTGGTAGATCTTCATGGCCGGGGTCACGTGATCCAGCACGGTGGCGGGCATCAGCGTGGTGGTGGCCTTCTCCCCGCAGACCAGCTTGGCCCCCTTGGACAGCGCGTCGTCGATCAGCGCATTGCAATGCTCCACCGTGCTCATGCCGATGACCGAACCCAAGACCACGGGCTCGGGCTTGCGCGGATCGCCCAGGGGCAGGTTCTTCGCCTTGTCGGCAAACTTCTTGACGAAGCCGTCGGCGATCTTCTGGTCGACGATGATGCGTTCGGTGGACATGCAGATCTGGCCGCTGTTGGCGAAGGCCCCGAAGGCCGCGCCATTGACGGCGTCGTCCAGGTCCGCGTCGTCCAGCACCACCAGCGGCGCCTTGCCACCGAGCTCCAGCACCACGGGCTTGAGATACTTGGCGCAGGTCATGGCGATGATCTTGCCCACCTTGGTCGAGCCGGTGAAGTTCACGCGGCGCACCGCCGGATGGGCCACCATGGCTTCCACCACGGCGCCGGCATCGGCCGGGGCATTGGTGATGTAGTTCACCACGCCGGGCGGGAAGCCGGCGTCCTGCAGCGCCTCGATGATGAGCTGGTGGGTGCGCGGGCAGTTCTCCGAGCCCTTGAGGATCACGGTGTTGCCGCAGGCCAGCGGCGTGGCGATGGCGCGCGTGGCCAGGATGATGGGCGCGTTCCAGGGCGCAATGCCCAGCACCACGCCCGCGGGCTGGCGCACGCCCATGGCCAGCGAGCCCGGGACGTCGGAGGGGATCACCTCGCCGGCGATCTGGGTGGTCAGTGCTGCCGCCTCGCGCAGCATCCCGGCGGCCAGCATGCAGTTGAAGCCGGCCCACATGGCGGTGCCGCCGGTCTCCGCGCCCACGGCCTCGATGAACTTGGGCGTCTTGGCTTCCAGCGCGTCGGCGGCCTTGAGCAGCAGCATGCGGCGCTCGGTCGGGCCGGTCTGGCTCCAGGTCTTGAAGGCTTCGGCCGCGGCTTCGACCGCCATCACGGCGTCGGCGGGCGAGGCGGCAGGGGCGCGCGTGGCCACGGTGCCGTCCAGGGGATTGCGGCGCTCGAAGGTGGCGCCCTTTTCGGCCGTGACTTTCAGGCCGTTGATGAGCATGGACATATCGGACATGGGTTTCTCCTTGACGGGTTCGGTTCGTTAAACGGGGGTGGTCTTGCGGCGGCGCTCGACGGCGTCGGCCGCGCTGGTCTTGTCGGCGGCGTCGGCGCCCAGATAGGCTTCGCGCACGACGTTGGAGCGTTCCAGCAGGCGCGCCGGGCCGCTGGCCACCAGCGTGCCGCGCTCCAGCACATAGCCGCGGTCGGCCACGGCCAGCGCCTTCTTCACGTTCTGCTCCACCATGAGCACGGTGGTGCCGTGGTCGGCGATGCGGCGAGCCATGCCCAGCAGCTCGTCGACCATACGCGGGGCCAGGCCCAGCGAGGGTTCGTCGAGCATGAGCAGGCGCGGCGCGCTCATCATCGCGCGTGCCACGGCCACCATCTGCTGCTCGCCGCCGCTCATGGTGCCGGCCAACTGATGGATACGTTCACGCAGCTTGGGGAAGTCGGCCAGGACCTGCTCCATGCGGCGCGCGCGCTCAGCCTTGCTCACGAGCCAGCCGCCGAGCTCCAGGTTCTCGAGCACGCTCATCTGAGGGAAGAGCTGGCGGCCCTCGGCCACCAGGGTCATACCGCCGCGCACGATCTCGTGCGTCTTCTCGGGCAGGTCCTCGCCGTCGAGCAGCACCAGGCCCTGACGCGGGATCAGCCCCATGAGCGACTTGAGCAGCGTGGTCTTGCCCGCACCGTTGGGGCCAAGGATCACGGTCAGGCCGGGCTTGACCTCGAAGCGCAGGTCACGCAGCACGAGGAAGGCGCCATAGCCGGCACTGAGGCCGCGCACCTGCAGGTGTGCACGTTTCTGGTCCCCCAGCACAAAGGGGGTATCGCGGTACCACATCATGCGGCCACCTCCTCGGCTTCGGGCTCGGCCATCTCGTCGCCCAGATAGGCTTCGATCACCTCGGGATTGCGCACCACGTTGTGCGGCGTGTCATCGGCGATCTTGCGGCCCTGGTGCAGCACGATGACGCGCTCCACATGGCGCAGCAGCGTGGTCACCGCGTGCTCGATCCAGATCACGGTCAGGTCCAGCTCGTCGCGCAGACGACCGATCAGGCGCGCCATCTCCTCGATCTCGGCCTCGGTCAGGCCGGCAGCCACCTCGTCGAGCAGCAGCAGCTTGGGACGGGTGGCCAGGGCCATGCCGATCTCCAGCAGGCGCTGCTGCGAAGGCGTGATGGCCGCGGCCGGCAGCTCGGCTTGGGACCCAAGGCCGATGAGCTGCAGGATGCTGCGCGCATCGCGCAGTGCCCAGGGCACATCCTTCTCCTCGCCCCAGAAGATGTATTCGCGGCGGCGCTTACCGGCGAACTTGAGGCCGAACTCGATGTTGGCGACCACCGGCATGTCGGCAAAGACACGCGGGGTCTGGAAAGTGCGCGCCACGCCGTTGGCGGCGAAGCGGTGCGGGCCCTTGCCCGTGAGGTTGCTGCCCTGGCAGACCAGGCGGCCCGAGGTCGGCACCTGCACGCCCGAGATGGCGTTGAAGAAAGTGGTCTTGCCAGCACCGTTGGGGCCGATGATGCCGACCAGCTCGCCCGGGGCGAAGTTGGCGCTGACCGCATCCACGGCCGTCAGGCCGCCGAAGCGCACCGTGACCTCGTGGGCTTCCAGCAGGTAGTTGTGGCGCTCAGACAAAGTAGCTCTCCTTCTCACGGCGCTTGGTGCGCTGCTTCTCACGTTCCTTCTCGCCGCTGAGTTCGCGCTTGAGGTCCTTGGCCCAGTCACGAGTGTCGTTCCACCAGCCCTTGAAGGTGGCCCAGCGCAGCGAGGCCAGGCCGCCCGGCAGGTAGAGCACGCAGAGGATGAGCAGCAGGCCCAGGGACATCAGGTAGATCTGCGGGAACTGCAGGCGCAGGGATTCGGCCAGCACGCTGAAGATGATGGCCGCGATCAGCGGACCCCAGAGCGTGAGCACGCCACCAATCAGCGTGATGAGCACGGTCTGGAAACCGATGAAGGGATTGAAGACCGTGTGCGGGTCGATATAGGTCCAGCGCACGGCCATGGCCGCACCCACGGCGCCGGCAAAGGCAGCCGTGATGGCAAAACCCGCGATCTTGATCAGACGCGTGTTCACGCCCAGGGTCTGAGCGCGCTGCTCGTCGGCACCGATGCCCATGAGGGCCAGGCCGAAGCGCGTGCGCCGCACCCAGATCGACACCGCCACCGAGAGCACGGCCAGGGCCAGCACCGTGAGGTAGATGGTGTCGCGCTCGGGCACCACGGTGAGGACCCGCCCCACGGTGCCGGTGACCGACTTCTCGAAGTAGGTCACGGCGTGCAGGATGAGCTCG
This sequence comes from Hylemonella sp., assembly GCA_046299695.1. Lineage (GTDB taxonomy): Bacteria > Pseudomonadota > Gammaproteobacteria > Burkholderiales > Burkholderiaceae_C > Hylemonella. The sequence continues at coordinate 224,359 of JBKBHP010000002.1, read as the reverse complement.
GTCATGCCGAAAGTCAGCACGGCAAAGTAGGTGCCGCGCAGGTGCAGCACAGCGGCGCCCATGACCACGGCCACGACGACGGCGATGCCCGCACCGATCAGGATGGTCTCGACCCAGCCGAACTGGCCCAGCAGGATGGCCGTGGTGTAGGCCCCGATGCCGAAGAAGGCCGAGGTGGCCAGCGACAGGTAGCGCGTGCTGCCGCAGAACAAGCCCCAGCTTGAGGACAGGGCCACGTACATCAGGCAGGTCAGCGCCATGGAGGTGACGAATTCGCTGGTGTAAAAAGGCAGGGCCAGGGCCCAGCCCGTGAAGGCCAGCAGCACGAGCACGTCGCGGATGAGGAATTGACGGGAGTTCATGCGATCAGGCTTTCCGGCTCTTGCGGGTGAACAGGCCTTCGGAGCGCAGCAGCAGCACGGCGATGAACACCGCGTAAGACAGCAGGGCCTTGAGCGAGGGGTTGGTGAAGTGCATGCCCAGGGCCTCGATCACACCGAGGAAGAGGCCGCCGATCAGCGCGCCACCCATGCTGCCGAAGCCGCCGAGCGTGATGACGATGAGCGCCGTCACGGTGTAGGGCTGGCCCATGTAGGGCGTGATGGTGTAGGCCATGGACAAGAGCGCGCCGGCGATGCCCGAGAGGCCCAGGCCGATGCCGAACATCAGCGGGTGCAGGCGCTTGGTGTCGATGCCCATGAGTTGCGCGCCGATGGACGACTGCATGAGCGCGCGCACGCCCTTGCCCAGCAGGGTCTGGCGCATGAGCACGATGAGCGCGCCCGCAAAGACCAGGGCCAGGAAGAAGACCAGCAGCTTGTTGGCGGCGAACTGCACCTCGCCGAACTTCACGGGCTCGGTCAGGTAGTCATAGCCGCGCAGATCGCCGCCCCACATCCAGGACACGAAGTTCTGCACCAGGAACATGAGACCGAAGGCCACCATGAGACCGCGGGCTTCGAAGACGTCGAGGTTGGGCGAGGTGGCGGTGAGGCGACGGAAACACAGGAAGTGCACGATCACCCCCAGCAGCATCAGCGCCAGGAAGGAGACGGGCACCATGAGCAGCGGCGAGAAGCCGAACTGCGTGTGGACCAGCCAGGTCAGGTAGGCCCCGACCATGAGGAACTCGCCGTGGGCGATGTTCAGGATGCGCATCAGACCGTACTGGAGGTTGAGCCCCAGGGCGACCAGCGCATAGATGCCGCCGGTGATCAGACCGGAAGCTATCAGTTCGAGCCAGGCAGTGAGTGACATAAGAGATAAGGAATCAGAAAACCGCCTGCAATGAGACGTCCCCCTGGGGGCTGAGGGCCGCGGCTCCAAGCCTGCCTGCGCAGGCTTGGACGGTCCCGAAGAGCCAGCGCCTCTGGCGCTGGCACCGAGGCGGCAACTTACTCAGAAGTTGGCCGCCACAGAGGGGTACTTATTTCCAGGCCGGCTTGCTGGCGTTGAGCTTGGCCGTAGCCAGCTTGGGCGGCCACACCACTTCGAACTCGCCGTTCTGCCACTGGCCCACGGTACCCGGCGTGCCCACGTTCTCGCTGCCGGCAAACTTGATGTCGCCGAGGATGGTCTTGTGGGTCGTGTTGGCCACGTAGTCGCGGATGGCCTTGCGGTCCAGACCGTTGACCTTGACGGCGTTGGTCAGGATCTCCAGGCCGGCCCAGCAGGCGCCGCTGGCCCAGCGATCGGGCTCCTTGCCGCCAAACTTCTTGGTGTGCGCGTCGAAGTAGGCCTTGGCTGCGGGGCTGGATTTGCCATTCCAGGAGCCCATGCCCAGCACACCTTCGGCACCCGCGGGCGTCATGACGTTGCGGTAGAGCTGGAAGGCGGTACCGACAGAGGCGTAGAAGAACTTCGGGTTGAAGCCGATCTCCTTGGCCTGGCGGCTGGCCAGGATGGTGTCCGGCGGGTAGGTGAAGCCGATGAAGGCATCCGGGTTCTTGTCCTTGATGGAACGCAGCACGGGCGACAGGTCCTTGACGCCGCCCGGGTAGCTCTTGTCTTCCACCATGGTGATGCCCGTGCCCGACAGCGCGACCTTGAGGGCGGCGTAGTTCTCCAAGCCGAACAGGTCGTCCACATAGATCACGGCCACGGTCTTGCAACCATTGGCCTTGAGCATGTCGACCAGCGCCTCGCACATGGGCTTGGGCTGCTGCAACAGCAGGAAGAAGTAGGGCAGCTTCATCTCCGCCAGGCGCCGCGACAGGGCCGTGGGGGCGAGGAAGGGGTACTGGTAGCGGTTGGCCAGGGGGGCGACCGCGAAGTTGGCATTGGAACCCCAGGGCGGCAGCACCAGGTCGACCTTGTCCGAGCCCATGAGCTTTTCATAGGAGCGCACGCAGGTCTCGATGTCGCTGCGGTCGTCGGAGCTGATCAGCTCGATGGGGCGCTTGACACCCTTGACGTCCAGACCACCGGCAGCGTTCTGCTGCTCGGCCCACAGCAGGTAGTTGGGCTCCTGGCTCACCTGCGCGCCGCCGGTCCAGGGGCCGGTGCGGGCGATGGCATAGCCGATGCGCACCGGGGCCTGGTTGGCCAGCAGGTGCGGAGCAAAGGTGGCAGCGCCGACGGCGGCGGCCGTGCCTTTGAGCAGGGTACGTTTAGTCTGTTGAACCATGGTGTCTCCAATGGATGTTGCTTAGGGAATCTCAGCCCAGCCATACTAAAAAACCGCAGCGAAGGCGGCTTTGCTGAACGTGCACAAAGTAGTTGACCGATCACGCATGGGCACTAGGGTTAACCCGGGGGCGCGGGTTTGTCCCAAAGGCGGCATGGTCGATAATTCAGTCGCCATGCCTGCCACCGTATCCCCATGACCCTCGCCACGGCCGTCAGCACCGACGACTACGCCCCGGCCGAGCGCGCGCCGGTCTGGCGCGACTGGGTCTGGAAGCAGTTCGGTGGCCTGGACTGCGACCTCTACGGTGACACCACCTTCGACGGCCACATGGCGAGCGTGCAGGCCGGCGACATCATCCTGACCCAGCTCACGGCCAACCGCCACCACGTCACACGCACCCAGGACATGGTGCGCGCCAGCGAAGAGGGCTACCTCAAGATCGTCGCCCCCAATGTGGGCCGCGCTGCCGTGGAGCAGATGGGCCGCCAGGCCTGGGTCACGCCCGGTGCCTGGACCCTCTACGACACCACGGGCAGCTACTCGGTGGCGAACCCCGAGCGTGTGGAACACCTCATCGTCATGCTGCCCAAGGCGCAGATGCTGGAGCGCGGCCTGCGGCTGGAGAACCTGACCGCGCGGCCCGTGGGCGGCGCCAGCGGTATTGCGCGCGTGGCCCTGTCCACCATGCGCAGCACCTTCCAGGAACTGCCGCACATGAGCGCGGACGCCGCACGCGGCGCGGGTGAGCTGATCGCCCAGCTGGTGCGCCTGTCCCTGATCGAACTCTCGGGCCAGGAGACGCAGCTCACGCAGCGCGAGGCGCTCAAGGACCGCATCCGCGGCTACGTGGCCCTGCACCTGCGCGACCCCGCGCTCACGGTGGACCGCATCGCCGTGGCACTCAACTGCAGCAAGCGCCATCTCTACAACGCCTTCGCCGAGGAAGACCAGACGCTGGCCAGCTACATCCAGGCCCTGCGCCTCGACGCCTGTATCCGGGAGCTGCAGCACCCCATGGCGCGGTCGCGCCCCATCACCGACATCGCCCTGTCCTGGGGCTTCAACAACCTCTCGCATTTCAGCCGGGTGTTCCGCGAGCACACGGGCATGAGCCCAAGCGAATTCCGCGCCGCGTCGCCCGCGTGACCCCCGAGCGTTGACCCGCGTCGCGGTCAGGTGGACAGTACGCCATCCACGCTTGCCTCAGGAGAACCGACATGCACATCCCCTCGATGAAGGAAGTCGTCAGCGCCGAGGAATGGCAGCTGCGCTGCGATCTGGCCGCGGCCTACCGGCTTGTGGCGCACTACGGCTGGAGCGACCTGGTCTTTACCCACATCAGCGCACGCCTGCCCGGACCGGACCACCACTTTCTGATCAATCCCTACGGCCTGATGTTCGACGAGATCACGGCCTCGAGCCTGGTGAAAGTCGATCAGGACTGCAACAAGCTGGTCGACTCACCGCTCCCCGTCAACCCCGCGGGCTTCGTCATCCACAGCGCCATCCATGCCGCGCGCGAGGACGCGGGTTGCGTGCTGCACACGCACTCGCGCGCGGGCGTGGCGGTCAGCGCGCAGAAGTGCGGTGTGCTGCCGATCAGCCAGCAGTCCACCTTCGTGCTGGGCTCGCTGGCCTACCACGACTACGAGGGCGTGGCGCTGCGCGACGAGGAGAAGCCGCGCCTGCAGGCGGATCTCGGCACGGCCAACTACCTCATGCTGCGCAACCACGGCCTGCTGACCGTGGGCCGGACCGTGCCCGACGCCTTCCTCAACATGTACATCTTCGAGAACACCTGCCGCATCCAGATCGACGCGCAGGCCGGCGGCGAGCTGATCCAGGTCGACCCCGGGATCATCCGGGGCGTGGCCGGGGCGATGAAGAAGGTGACCGTCGGCCAGGGCTCGCACCTCGCCTGGCCCGCACTGCTGCGCAAGCTCGACAAGCTGGACCCGTCCTACCGGACCTAAGGAGACTGGGGAGCGTCCGGCTTCGCCTCGCGCGCCGGCGGCCTGCTGAAGAACTCACCGAGCTTGCCGCCCATCGAAGCACCGGCGCCCGTGCCCACCCCGGGCATGAGCAGCGTGCCCAGTGCGGCACCGATGCGCGCGCCGGTGGTCAGGTTGACTTCGGGCTCGGCGAGCGTGCCACCCACGGCCAGGGGCATGCCCACCGCGCCGCCCAGCTCCACCGTCACACGGCCGGCGAGTTGCTGGGTCGATGAGATGCTGACCTGGCCCGTGGCACTGAGCGCGCCCGAGCTCGCTGCCAGATTCTGCAGCTCCACCGCCTTGCCGCGCGTGCGCACCTGCCCCGACAAGGTGTCCAGCGGCGTCCTTCCGCCGCGGCTCACACCGGCCGTCTGCACGGCCTTGAGCAGATCGATGCCATTGAGCATGCCCTGGCGCACCGTGAACGTCGACTCGGTCTGCAAGGCGTCCACCAGGGCCGAGGGCTGACGCGCACGCGCGCTCAGCGTGGTGCTGGCCTCCAGCTGCCCGCTCAGGAGCTGGGTCACCCGCGAAGCCTCGGTCGGCGCCGGAGCCGTAAGCTGCGAGACCTCGACCCCGCGGGTCTGCAGCTGCCCGCGCAGCGCAAACTCGCCGCCGGCTTGCGCCGCCGGCTGCAGGTCGATGCGGCCCTGGACCGTGCCACCGGCCACCTGCAGCAAGACGTCCCAACCCAGCCCGGCACTGCGACGCAAGGCCAGCTGCGTGCCCTGCAGACGGCCCCGCACGACGCGCAGGTCCACTTGCTCCGGCAAGGCCAGGCTGTCGAGCTGCGCGACGGCCGTGACCACGATGGCCTGCCCTTTGCTGTCGATCCAGCTCAGCTCCTCCAGCACGGTGCGCCGCGGCAGCAGGTCCAGGCCGTCGCCGTCCGGCTGGGCCTGCTCGCGCTGGCGCACCCGCTGCAGCGACAGCAGCAAGGCATCGATGCCCTGCTGCGACAGCACGGCCTGGTACACCACCAGCGTGGACAGGCCCACCCGCCCCACCAGCAGGGAAGCCCAGGCCGGCCGCAGCTCGATGCGCTCGGCCTTGAGCGGCTGGCGCGTGCGCACCTGCACGCCTTCGAGCACCAGCGCCGGCAGCGGCAGAAACGTCAGGCCCACGCGCTCCAGGCGCAAAGGGACGCCGAGCGCTGCCGTGGCCTCGCTCTCCACCCGCAGGCGGAATTCGTCGGTCGAGATCCAGCGCTGCAACGCAAAAGCACCGCCGGCAAGCAGCAACAAGAGCAGCAGGCCCGCGATCAGCAGCCAGCGCCTCCTGCTCATCCCTTGTCCGCCTTGCGCAGCTGCTCGACGCGCTTGCCTTCCTCGACGCGGATGCGTTCGAGCAGGTGGGCGTCGGGGTCCTGCCAGTTGCCACCGGACTCGCGTGCCATCCAGGCCACCGCACGTGCAAACTCCTCCAGGCTCAGATCCTGGCGCCCGCCCTTGGGTGGCATCGCGCGCACACCCACCCAGCCATGCGCAGTGAGCACGGCCTGGCCCTCGGCGATGAGCCTGCCCCAGACCTGCCGGTCGCCGGGGCGCGGCGCACCGGCCAGCCCCGGGCCATGGCAGACCCGACAGGTCTCGCGGTAGACCTGCTCCCCGGACTTGAGGACGGGCGCCGACTGGGCCAGCACCAGCATCGGGCTCAGCAACAGGGCGCACAGGGCCTGGCGTGGCAGTGTCATGTCGGAGGTCTCCGGTTCAGGGCTGGGAAAAAAGACGCGCCGGGGTCCAGCGCAGGCCGAGGGACAGCCAGCGGCTGCCCCGTCCCCCATCATGCTGCGCGCCGACGGTCGTGTCCACCTGCCAGCGCTCAGGAATGAGGCTGTAGCGCAGACCGCTCTGCCAGTAGGGTCGGGCCCGGTCGTCGCCATAGGACTCGGCGATCAGCGCCAGACGCTGCACCGGGTAGTACTCCAGCCCCAGACCCCAGGTTGCGCGATCCTGACGACTGGCCCGATCGCGCAGCCACCCCAGATTGGCATGCACGACGTAGCGGTCACGGCCGAAGGCGGCCGAGAACGGCAGGTAGGCATAGGTGTTGCCGAACTGGTTGGGACCCGGCTGGCTGCCAGGATGTTGCATACGCCCCAGGGCCAGGCCCCAGCCCCAGCCATCGCTTTCCAGTGGCTTGAACAAGGTCTTGAGCTGCAGCACATAGTCTGTGCTGGCCGGCGCGCCGTCCTCCCGCGCACGTCCGGCGCCGGCCGTGATCTCCAGATTCCCGCCCGGGTTGCAGGCCGGCAGGGCCCAGACCTCGCGGCTGTGCTCGTAGCTGCGCATCCAGCTTTCGACCTGGCAGCTGCCGGCCGTCGTGAGGCGCGCATCGTCGGTCACAAAAGGCCGTGCGGCCCAGGCCGGCGCCATGCCGAGCAGACACAGGACCAGGATGAGCTTCATGCCACGATTCTAGGAGGCGCGTCTTTCAGCCCTGTGTCAGAAGCAACGTCAACTCGCGAGCGCTGGCGCCCGCCGCGTACGAACGCAACCTAGGTTGCAGACCGCAGCAGCACACTCGCGTGCAGGCCTTGGCCGCCGGGCGCATCACGCAGCTCGAAGCTCGCGCCCATGACCTCGGCGAACTTGCCCACGATGGCCAGGCCCAGGCCCGCGCCCTCACCCAGGCGCTGCGCATGCAGGCCGCGCACCCCGCGTTGCAGCAGATGGCGACGCTCCTGGGCGTCGAGCCCCGGACCATTGTCGAGAACCGACAGACGGACGCCGCCTGGCTCGCGGGTGAGTTCCACCGTCACCGTGCCTGGCTGGCCTGCCGGTGGGCGGGCATGGCGCAGCGCGTTGTCGAGCAGGTTGCCGAGCAGGCCCTCGATGAGCGCGACATTGCCGATCACGCGCACGGGCTGCTCCAGCCCCTGGACGCCGAGGTCCACGCCCGCGGCATCGGCGCGTGGCAGGTAGCGCAGCGCGGTCTCGCGCACCAGTTCATCCAGCGCGACGACCTCGTTGCGCACCCCGGTGTCGGCCTCGTCGGCCAGCGCCAGGGCCAGCAGCTGCTCCACGAGCCGACTGGCACGGGCCTCACTCACACCAATGCGCTGCAACTGTTCACGCCAGACGGCCGGCTCGCTGCGGGCCAGGCCATACTCGGCCAGGGCGCGGATGCCCGCCAGAGGTGTGCGCAGCTCGTGCGCCACGTTGCCCGAGAACTCGCGCTGGGCCTGCAGGCTGTGGTCCAGGCGGTCCAGCAACGCATTGATGGCCGCGCCGAGCTGGGCGATGTCGCGCGAGCTGGCCGAGACCGACAGCGGCCGTAAGTCGCGTGCATCGCGCTGCTCGACCGAGTGCCGCAGGTCACTCAGGGGCTGCAGCTCCTGCCCGATGATGCGGCGCAGCCAGAGCGCCAGCAGGCCCAGCAGCAGCAGCTGGGGCACGACCGAATAGACCAGCACGTCACGCAGCAGGGCCTGGCGGCTGCGCGTGGTCTGGCCCACGGTCACGACGAAATCGTCCGGCTCGTCCTGGATGACCACCACGGCACGCAGAGGGCGGCCATCGTAGACCGTCTCCGAAAAGCGGATGTAGGCGGGACTGCGCGGCAGCGGGGCCTGCAGCCCCGGATGGCCGGCCATGACCGTGCCGTCACCGCGGCGCACGACGAAATAGATGCTCTCGCTCTGGTCGAACAGAACCGTGCTCATCTCCCGGCTGGACAGCTCCAGCGCCAGGCCCTGCGGCTGGGCGCGGACCCGCGACGCCAGGGCGTAGGCATCGTCAAGCAAGGCGCGATCAAAGGCCTTCTGTGCAAAGTAGTAGGCCACGGCCATGGTCAGCGCGGTGCCCAGCAGCCAGGTCAGCGCCAGCGGCAGCAGCACATGGCGCACCAGCCGTGCGCGCAGAGAAGGCTGGTTCGGTGCCTGCAGGTCACTCAAGGCGCATCCCTGGCAACTTCGAGCGCATAGCCCAAACCCCGCAAGGTGCGGATCTGGGCACCGCTGCCGGTCAGCTTCTTGCGCAGGCGCGAGATGAAGGCTTCCAGGGCGTTGTCCCCCAGCGCCTCATCGAAGTCGGACAGCTTGTCCGACAGCGCGCGCTTGCTGACCACGCGCCCGGGCGGCGTCATCAGTTCCCACAACACCTCGAACTCGCGCGCCGGCAGCTCGAAAAGCTCCCCCGCCAGTGTCAGTCGCCGTGTCCTGCGGTCCAGCCGCAGCGCGCCGACCTCGCAGACATCGTCGGTGCCCGCGCTGCGCCGCACCAGCGCGCGCAGCCGCGCTTCGACCTCGGCCAGCTCGAAAGGCTTGCCCAGGTAGTCATCGGCCCCGGCGTCCAGGCCGGCCACGCGCTCCTCGGTCCGGTTACGCGCGGTGAGCACCAGCACCGGGGTGCGGTCACCCCGTGCGCGCGCCTCGCGCAGCAGGCTCAGGCCGTTGACCAGCGGGCTGGCCGGGGCGGCATTGTGCGGCAGGTTCAGGTCCAGCAGCACGGCATCAAAGGGCTGCACCCGCCAGTAATGGGTGGCCTGCTCCAGGTCGCCCGCCTCGTCGACACGGTGCCCGGCATCGCGCAGGCTCAGGCACATGACCTCGCGCAGAACGGGATCGTCTTCGATCAGCAGGATTCTCATGGTCATGAACTCTAGGCGTGGTGGCCGTAAGCATTTTCCCTCAGTCCCCTGGTCAGTCACCGGTCAGGCCGCGGCACGGACACTCGGACCACTTTGTGCTTCACACCATGAACTCTCGCCTGACGACGCTCTGGGCCAGCCTGCTGCTGCCGCTCGCACTTCAAGCCCAGCCGGCCGGCACGCCGCCCCAGCCCCTGAGCCTGCAGCAGGTTCTGCAGGCCGCCCAGGACAATCTGGACGTGGCCCTCTCGCGGCGCAACCTCGCCGGGGCCCAGGCCGATATCGTGAGCGCCGACCGTGCGCCTTTGCCGGTGCTTTCGGCCGGCGTGAGCCAGATCGACCTGAAAAACGGCAATGGTAGCGGCCGCGTGCTGCAGGACCGGACTTATGACAAGTCCGTCGGCCTGGACTGGACCTGGGAGCGTGGCAACAAACGCGCGCTGCGCACCCTCACCGCCCAGCGCGCAGCCGACGCCGCACGCGCCGAGCTCGACGACACCGTGCTGCTGCAACGCGTCGCCGCCCTGGCCGCCTTCTACGAGCTGCTGGCCGCGCAAGAGCGCCTGGAGACGAGCACCCAGCTCGACAGCAACGCCGCCGAGCTGGCCCGTATCGCGGGACGCCGGCTTCAGGCGGGCGACCTCTCGGCCCAGGACACGGCGCGCACCGAGATCGAGGCGCAACGCGCCCGCGCCGAACGCCGCCAGGCCGAGCTGGAGCGTCAGCGCAGCGCCCTGATCCTGTGGCAACTCACGGCCCTGGCCGCACCGCAACAGCTGCAGGCACGCGCCGACTGGCCCGTACCGGTGCCCGGCATCGCGCGCGTGGACCTGGACGCCCTGGTCGAGGACCGCGCCGACGTCCGTGCCGCGCGCGCGCGCGTCGAGGCCGCCCAGGCCGCGCTGGACGCGAACACCGCCCTGAAGAAGTCCGACATCACCTGGGGCGTGTCCTACAACCACTACCCCGGCACCTCCACGGCCCTGATGGAGTTGCGCATGCAGATGCCACTCCAGTGGGGCTACGCCTACCAGGGCGAGATCGGCCGCGCCAGCGCCCAGTTCGGCCAGGCGCAGGACGCCCTCGAACGAACCCGGCGCCTGGCACGGCAGGAATTCGAGCGCCTGCAACATGAGGTGCTCAGCACGGCCGAACGTGCGACGGTGTTTGACGCCGAAATCCTGCCGCGCGCGCGCCGCGTGGCCGAGGGCGCGGAGCTGGCCTACCGCCGGGGTGCGCTCTCGCTGACCGACCTGCTCGATGCGCGCCGCACCCTGCGCGTGACCGCGCTGGACGCTGTGGCGGCGCGCAAGGAACACGCCCAGGCCCTGGGCGCCTGGCAGCTGCGTACAGGCCAGGCCGTCACAGCGGCCACGCCCTGAGTTCTCCCCGTCTTTCACCTCCCCCAAGACACCATGCCGACCCGCCCCCTCGTCCTGCTGCTCTGCAGCCTCTTGCTGAGCGCCTGCAGCGAAGCCCCCGCCCCCGTGGCCGAGGCGCCTGCGCCCATCATGCAAGGCCGGCAGCTGCGCTACCCCGCCGGACACCCCCAGCTCAAGCTGCTGGCCCTGGCCCCGGCCGAGGCCGCGCGCCCCCTGCGCATCGAACTGCCCGCGCGCCTCGTCTGGAACGAGGAGCGCACGCAGCGCATCTACCCCTCGTTTGCCGGTCGAGTGACGGGCCTGCGTGCCGATGTGGGCCAGCAGGTGAGCGCCGGCAGCACGTTGGCCGTGCTGGCCTCGCCCGATTTCGGCCAGGCGCAGAGCGAGACGGCGCGCGCCGAAGCCGACGAACGCCTGGCCGCGCGCAATCTGCAGCGCCAACGCGAGCTCTTCGAGGCCGGTATCGTGGCGCGCAAGGAGCTGGAGCAGGCCGAGGCCGAGCATGAGCGCGCCCGCGCCGAGCGGGACCGCGCACGTGCACGCACCAGCCTGTACGGTGGTGGCCACGGCGTGGACCAGCAGCTGGTGCTGCGCGCCAGCCTGGCCGGCACCGTGGTCGAGCGCAACCTCAACCCGGGCCAGGAGCTGCGGCCCGAGCAGGCTGGCCCCGGCATCCCGCCGCTGTTCGTCATCAGCGACCCGTCCACGCTGTGGGTGCAGATCGACGTGCGCGACCACGAGATCGGCCTGGTACGCCCGGGCCAGACCTTCACCCTGCACGTCCCGGTCCTGGCAGGCCAGCGCTTCGAAGGCCGCGTGGTCGCGAGCTCGGACGCGATCGACCCGCAGACCCGCACCGTCAAGGTTCGCGCCCGGGTCGCCAATCCGCAGCGCCTGCTCAAGGCCGAGATGCTGGGCACGGCCGCCTTCGAGCGCCGCTTCGAGCGCGGACTCGTGATCCCCGCCAGCGCCGCACTGCTGCAGGGTGCGCAGCACTGGGTCTTTGTGCAGACGCAGCCGGGCGAGTTCGAGCCGCGGCGCGTGGAGCTGAGCTATGAGGGCAGCCGCGAGGTCGTGGTCTCCGAAGGACTGCAGGCCGGCGAGCAGGTGGTGACGGAGAACGCGCTGCTGCTGGCGCGCCAGTTCCGCCTGGCACGGGCCGGGGCACGACGCGAGACGGGCGGGGCGGCGCAGCCATGAGACGGCTGATCCATTACGCGGTGCACCAGCCGCTGTTCATCGTCCTGGGCACCCTGTTGTTTGCGCTGGCCGGCGTCATCGCCTTCAAGAGCCTGTCGGTCGAGGCCTTCCCCGACGTCACCGACACCCAGGTCACGGTGATCGCCCTCTACCCCGGCCGCGCCGCCGAGGAAGTGGAAAAGCAGGTCACGCTACCGATCGAGACCGCGCTCTCGGGTCTGCCCAATGCCATCCGTCTGTTCTCGCACACGCAGTTCGGCCTGTCCTTCACCGTCATCACCTATGACGACGCGGCCCGTGTGCTGGAGGTCCGCCAGCAGGTCAACGAACGCCTGCGCAGCGTCGCCTTGCCCCCTGGTGTGGAGGCCAACATCGCGCCCAACGCCACGCCCGTCGGCGAAGTGCTGCGCTATCGGCTGCGCGGCGACGGCCTGACCACCACCGAGCTGCGTACCTTGCAGGACTGGGTGGTGGAACGCGCGCTGCGTCAGGTGCCGGGCATCGCCGACGTCGTGACCATGGGCGGCTACATCAAGCAGTACGAGGTGCAGCCCGACCTGGACCGCCTGCGCGCCTATGGTCTGAGTTTCCAGCAGCTGCTCGACGCACTGGAGCGCGGCAACGCCAACGCGGGCGGCAGCTACGTGGCCCAGGGGGTGCAGCAATACGCGATCCGTGGCATCGGTCTGCTGCGCACCGCGGACGACATCGGCAGCATCGTGGTGGCGACGCGCAATGGCACGCCGGTGCTGATCCGCGACGTGGCCCGGGTGCAGATCGGTGCCGTGCCACGCCTGGGACGCGTGGGACAGGACGCAGACGACGACATCATCACCGGCATGGTGGTCATGCGCAAGGGCGAGAACGCGAGCGAGGTGCTGCGGGGTGTCAAGGCCAAGGTGGCCGAGCTCAACGAGCGTGGCTTGCCGCCGGGCGTGCAGATCGAGCCCTATTACGACCGCTCCTGGCTCATGGGCAAGACCCTGTCCACGGTGTTCCGCAACCTGGTCGAAGGGGCGCTGCTGGTCTCGCTGGTGCTCTACATCTTCCTGTCCAACCTGCGCGCCAGCCTGGCCGTGGTAGTGATCATCCCGCTCTCCTTGCTGGCCACCTTCATGGGCCTGAAGATCATGGGCGTGCCGGCCAACCTGCTGTCGCTGGGCGCGATGGACTTCGGCATCATCGTCGACGGCGCGGTGATCGTGATCGAGAACATCATGCACCGGCTGGAGCAGAACCGCGAGAACCTCTCGGAAAGCGAACGCCGCCAGGTGATCATCGACGCCGCCAGCGAGGTCGGACGGCCCACGCTGTTCTCCATGCTCATCATCATCGCGGCGCATATCCCCATCTTCGCGCTGCAGCGCCATGAGGGCCGCATCTTCCAGCCCATGGCCCTGTCGGTGACCACGGCGCTGATCGGCTCGCTGATCTTCTCGCTCACCCTGGTCCCGTTGCTGGCCTACTGGATGCTGCGGCGCAAGCTGCCGCACGGCGACAACCGCGTGCTGCGCACGGCCAAAGGGCTCTATGCACCGGTGCTGGACTGGGCGCTGACGCACCAACGCAAGGTGGTGGTGATTGCGCTGGCCGCCTTCGCCATCGGGCTGGGCGCCGCCTCGCGTCTGGGTTCGGAGTTTCTGCCGGAACTCAACGAAGGCACGATCTGGGTCAACCTGCGCCTGCCCGCCAGTGTCTCCAATGACGAGGCCGCGCGCATGCTGCGCACGGCACGCGAGGCCCTGCTGACCGTCCCCGAGGTACGCACCACGGTCTCCAAGGCCGGCCAGCCCGAAGACGGCACCGACCCCAAGACCATCAGCATGGCCGAGGTCTTCGTCGACGTGAAGCCGCCCGAGCAGTGGCGCAAGGGGCTGACCCGCGAAGCACTGATCCTGGACATGGAGCGCGCCGTCACTGCCATCCCGGGTCTGGTGCCCGTCTTCTCGCAACCCATCCGCGACAACGTCCTGGAGTCGATCTCACAGATCGACGGCCAGATCGTGATCAAGGTCGCGGGCGACGATCTCGTCGAACTGCGCCGTACCACCGAGGCGATCGAGAACGAAGTCCGGCAGGTGGCGGGCGTGTACCGCGCCGAGATCGACCGTCTGGGCGACCTGCCCCAGCTGGTGATCGACATCGACCGCGACCGCGCCGCCCGCCAGGGCCTCAACGTGGGCGATGTGCAGGACGTGATCGAGGCCGCGCTGGCCGGCAAGGCCGCGACCCAGATCTGGGAGGGCGAACGCCGCTTCTCGGTGGCCGTCCGGCTGCCCGCCGAGCAGCGCGCCATCGCCCGGCTGCCGTCCACGCCCATCCCGGTCCCCGGCGGGGGCTACACCACGCTGGGCGCGGTGGCCGAGATCCGCGAGACCAGCGGTGTCATGAACATCGCCCGTGAGGGCGGCCGCCGCACCATGGCCATCGGCATCTTCATCCGCGACCGCGACATGGGCTCGGTGGTGAAGGACATGAAGGCCCGCGTGGCCGGGAACGTCCAGGTACCGGCGAACTACGCCGTCAGCTGGTCGGGCGAGTTCGAGAACCAGGAGCGCGCCATGCAGCGGCTCTCGGTCGTCGTCCCGATCTCGCTGCTGCTGATCTTCGTGCTGCTGTTCGACGCCTTCGGCTCCTTCCAGAAGGCGGTGCTGATCCTGGTCAACGTGCCCCTCGCGCTGATCGGCGGCTTCATCGCGCTGTGGCTCTTCGACATTCCGCTCTCGGTCTCGGCGGCCATCGGTTTCATCGCGCTCTCGGGCCAGGCCGTGCTCAATGGCGTGGTGATGCTTGCGGTCTTCCAGCAACTGCGCAATGCCGGCCACAGCGTGCTGGAAGCCGCACGCCAGGGCTCCATGCAACGGCTGCGCACCGTGCTCATGACGGCCCTGCTCGCTGCGCTGGGGCTGCTGCCCATGGCGCTGTCGCAGGACATCGGCGCCGAGACCCAGCGCCCGCTGGCCGTCGTGGTCATCGGCGGCCTGGTCACGGCCACCCTGCTCACGTTGATCGTGCTGCCCGTGCTCTACGTGCTCTGGTTCTCGGGTCAGCGCATCAAGGAGAAGGGCTAGCCGCAGGCTCAGCCGGCGCCGACACCGATCGGCGCCGGCGTCCGCATGACGATGCGCGTGAACAGCCGGTCGTAGAGCGGATCGCGCGGGTACTTGCCGGTCAGCGGATCCTGGTTGCTGGCAAAGGCCGCGTCCAGCGCCGCCCAGTCCTGCGGCGTCAGGTGCCGCACGGCCTCGGGCAACACTTCGGTCTCCTCGACGCGCATGTGCTCTAGGTAGAAATCCAGGTGGCGCAGCATGGCCACCTCGAAGGCGCTGCGGCGCGACTCGCCGAGCAGTTCCCAGGCGAGCAGCAGATGCTGCAGCTCGCGCACCGCGGCCTCGCCACGGTCATGGTCGCGCTCCAGCCGCTCCAGCGTGCCCTTCAGATGCGGCGCCCGCGTGCGCAGCGGCGGGAACAGCAGACTGGATTCCTTGGGATGGTGCTGGCGCTCGGGGAACTCGTCGATGTAGAAGAGCATGGCGCGCAGCACGTCGAAGAACTGCTCCGGTGCATCGCCCGGACCACGCTGGATCATCATGCGCAGCGACTGCAGCATGGCCGCCAGCGCGGCATGCTCCTCGTGAATGATGCGGACGCTTTCGTGGGCCATGGCTAACCTCCTGATCGGACCCGATGAGGTCTGCAGGATGGCACGGCCCGGCAGGTGGGGGCTTGATGTTCGTCAAGCTCGGGCCCGGTTCCGGCCGGTTTCCCGACCGGGGACCCGCCGCGGGGTCAGCTCAGCAGTCGCGGGGCGCTGCCGCGGCCCTGGCTCTCGAGACGGAACTGGCGCACGATCTGGGCCAGGCGGTCGGCCTGCTCACGCATGGAATCGGCCGCCGCGGCCGACTCCTCCACCAGGGCGGCGTTCTGCTGCGTCATGCGGTCGATCTCCTGTACGGAGCCGTTGACCGCACCGATGCCGCTGGACTGGCTGTCCGCCGCCACGGTGATCTCGCCGATGATGTCGCGCACGCGCTGCACGCCGGCCACGATCTCCTGCATCACGGCGCCGACCTCCTCGACCTGGCGCACGCCGCCGTCCACGGCCGTCACGCTGGCACCGATCAGGGTCTTGATCTCCTTGGCGGCTTCGGCGCTGCGCCCGGCCAGGCTGCGCACCTCGCTGGCCACCACCGCAAAGCCGCGTCCCTGCTCGCCGGCCCGCGCGGCTTCCACCGCTGCGTTGAGCGCCAGGATATTGGTCTGGAAGGCGATGCCGTCGATCACGCCGATGATGTCGTTGATCTTGCGGCTCGACTGGGAAATGCTGTGCATGCTCTGCACCGCCTGCGTCACCACCGAGCCGCCGCGTTGCGCGGCCTGCGAAGCCGTGGCCACGAGCTGGTTGGCCGTCTGTGCCGAGGCGGCGGTCTGCTGCACATTGCCGCTGAGCGCGCCGATCGAACTCACCGTCTGCTGCACGTTGCTGGCGGTCTGCTCGGTCCGGCTGGACAGATCCTGGTTGCCGGTGGCGATCTCGCGGCTGGCCGTGGCGATGCTCTCGCCGGCCTCGCGCAGCTGGCCGACGATGCCCGAAAGGCTGTCACGCATCTGCTCCAGCGCACGCTGCAGGTCGGCCACCTCGTCGCGACCGTCGACCTGCATGCGCTGCGAGAGGTCGCCACTGGCAATGGCCTGGGCCAGCTGGCGCGCCTGCTCCAGCGGGCGGCAGATGGCCTGCATGTTCAGCAGCGTCAGCGGCACCACGATGGCCAGGGCCACCACCACCAGCGCCGCGAAGATGAAGAGCATGCTGTCCAGCATGGCGTTGCGGCTGGCGTTGGAGGCTTGGGCCTCGGCGCGCACACCCTCGTCGATCTGGGTCAGCAGCTTGTCGGCCTCCTCGAACTCGCCCACGGCGCGCGCACTCATGCGGTTGGCGATGGTGGCGGTCTCGTAGGCACTGTCCTCCAGCTGGCGCGTGATCCCCGTGAACATGGTGCGGTAGCTCTTGAGGAACTCGGCCGCCTTCTGCAGCTGGGGGCGGCGCTCTTCGGGCAGCACGGACGACAGGGCCTCGACCTTGCCCTCGATCTTCTGCATGTCGGCATCCCAGCGCGTGCGGATCTGGCGGATCAGTTCCGGCTTCTCGTACTGGATGATCATTTCCTTCTCGTGGCGCCGGACCTGGGCCATATCGAAGCGCAAACTGGCCACACGGTCGACCACGGCCATGGACTCGTCGATCACCTCGGCGCTGAGCTGGTGGATGCGGAACATGCCGAACATGCCCGCGCCGCCGACCAGGGTCAGCAGCACCAGCACGACGCCGATGGCGCCGATCATGCGGAAACGGACGGTGAACTGGCGCATGAGGGCAAACAGCTTGGTGCTCATGGAAACTTCCTCCTGTAACCCGACCGGTACGGGCCAAACCCTGAAATTCTAGGGGAGTGCCCACTTATGTCGTGGCGGTAATACCACGTAGAGACCCGGCTGTTCAAAGGATCAGGGCTTTGGCCGCCAGCGCCGCAGCAGCAGGGCGTTGCTCATCACGCTGACCGAGCTCAGGGCCATGGCCGCCCCGGCGATCACCGGGCTCAGATAACCGAGGGCCGCCAACGGGATGCCGGCCACGTTGTAGATGAAGGCCCAGAACAGGTTCTGGCGGATCTTGGCCACGGTGCGGTCCGAGATCGACAGCGCGCCCGCCACGAGCAGCGGGTCGCCACGCATCAGCGTGATGCCGGCCGCGTGCATGGCCACATCGGTGCCATTGCCCATGGCCAGGCCCACGTCGGCCGCGGCCAGGGCCGGCGCGTCGTTGACGCCGTCGCCCACCATGGCCACGATGTGCCCGTTTTGCTTCAATTCCGTGACGCGCGCGGCCTTGTCACCCGGCAAGACCTCAGCCAGCACCTCGCCGGCCTCGGGCCGCAGACCCAGACGTCGCGCCATGGCCTCGGCCGCACCGCGGTTGTCCCCCGAGATCATCACGGTGCGGATACCGCGCGCGCGCAATGCCGCCAGGGCCTCCTTGGCGCCGGGCTTGGGCTCGTCGCCGAAAGCGAGCAGGGCACGCAGCGTCAAGCCGTCGGTGGTGCGCTCGACCAGGGCCGAGACCGTCGCGCCCTGCTGTTGCAGCGCGGTCGCACGCGCCGCCAGCGGGCCCAGGCTGACACGCAACTCGTCCATCCAGCGCAGGCTGCCGACCAGGTAACTCTGAACGCCCACCTCGCCTTCGGTGCCGCGGCCCGGCACGGCGCGCACATTGTCGGGCGCGGCGATCGTGATCCCACGAGTCTGCGCGGCCTGCACCACCGCACGGGCCAGCGGATGCTCGCTGCCGCTCTGCAGGCTGGCGACGGCGGCCAACAGGCGTGTCTCGTCCACGCCGGGCGCGACCTCGAAGGCGGTCAGGCGCGGCTGGCCCACGGTCAGCGTGCCCGTCTTGTCAAACGCCACGGTGTCCACGCGGTGGGCGATCTCAAGCGCCTGCGCGTCCTTGATCAGGATGCCGTGCTTCGCGGCCACGCCCGTGCCCGCCATGATGGCCGCCGGCGTGGCCAGGCCCAGGGCACAGGGACAGGCAATGACCAGCACCGCGACGGCGTGGATCACGGCGTGTTCCATGGAATGGCCGGCCAGCAGCCAGCCCACCAGGGTGGCCAGCGCGATCAGCAGCACCACCGGCACGAAGACCGCCGAGACCTGGTCCACCAGGCGCTGGATCGGCGCCTTCGCAGCCTGTGCGTCCTCGACCAGGCGGATGATGCGCGCGAGCACGGTCTCGCTGCCGACGGCCGCGACCTGCATCACCACCCGGCCCTCGCCATTGATCGACCCGCCGGTCAGATGCTCACCGGCGTCCTTGGCCACGGGCAAGGGCTCGCCCGTGAGCATGGACTCGTCGACCTGGGTGTGACCTTCGAGCAGGATGCCGTCGACCGGAAAACGTTCGCCCGGCCGCACCACGATCCGGTCGCCCACCAGCACCTCTGCCACGGGCACCTCCACCTCGCCGTCCAGACCGATCAGGTAGGCGGTTTCGGGCCGCAGCGCATGCAGGGCGCGGATGGCGGCCGTGGTCTGGCGCTTGGCCCGTGCTTCCAGCCACTTGCCCAGCAGCACCAGGGTCACGACCACGGCCGAGGCCTCGAAGTACAGGTGGGGCATGCCTTCGTGACCGGCAAACAGCCAGAGCCAGACCGAGAGCGCCCAGCCCGCCGTGGTCCCGATGGCCACCAGCAGGTCCATGTTGCCCGTGCGCGCCTTGAGTGCGTGCCAGCCTGCCACGTAAAAGCGCGCACCCAGGATGAACTGCACCGGCGTGGCCAGCAGGAACTGCAGCCAGGGTGCCAGCATCCAGTGTCGCCCGAAGAGATCGCCCACCATGGGCACGACCAGGGGCAAGGACAGCAGCAGACCGACGGCCACTGGGGCAAAGCCCGTCCAGGGCGAGGCGTCCTGGGCCTGCTCCAGCGCATCGGCCGCGCGTGGCTCGTAGCCCGCGTCGCGCACGGCACGGCGCAGGCGAGCCTCGATCTGCTCGGACGGCGCGTACTGCACGCGAGCCGACTCGGTGGCCAGGTTGACGGTGGCGTCGGTCACGCCGGGCACCTTCTTCAGGGCCTTCTCGACACGGCTCACGCAGGACGCGCAGGTCATGCCGCCGATGCCGAGGTCCAGGGTGGCGGAGGAAATGGGGGTGGAGATGGTGTTCATGCCGTGATCGTGAACCTTGCCATCATGGCAGGGTCAAGTCTTGCGCCAGATCAACCTTGCTGCAGAAAAGGTTGTTGCGGCCGGCGGTTGACCTTCCCACGGTGGCAGGGTTCAGCATATGCTCATGTCCAACCCGCTCAAGGAGCCCCCACCATGAACCAGACCTTCACCGTCACCGGCATGACCTGCGGCCATTGCGAAAAGTCCGTCACCCGTGCCCTCAAACAAGTCGATCCCGCCGCGGACGTGAAGATCGACCGCAGCAAGAACCTCGTCGAAGTGCAATCGCAGCAGCCGCGCGAGGCACTGGCCCGTGCGATTGCCGAAGAAGGCTATGCCGTCGCGGCCTGAGCCCACCGGGCAGGCTGTCGCCTGGCCCGTCAACATCGGTGCCGCCGCCGAACGTTCGGGTATCTCGGCCAAGATGGTGCGGCATTACGAGTCGCTGGGCCTGCTGCCGCGCGTCCCGCGCACCGACAGTGGCTACCGCCAGTACAGCGAGACCGATGTCCACACCCTGCGCTTCATCAAGCGCGCTCGCGATCTGGGGTTTTCCATGGCCGAGATCGGCGAGCTCGTGGCCCTGTGGCAGAACCGCCGGCGCACCAGTGCCAGCGTCAAGCGCATCGCCCAAAAGCATGTGGACGCGCTCACGGCGCGCATTGCCGCCATGCAAGCCATGCAGCGCACCCTGGGCCACCTGCTGCACCATTGCCACGGCGACCATCGGCCCGACTGCCCCATCCTCGACGACCTGTCGGGCCGGTCCGCCAGCGCTTGACGCCGGCTGCCGGAACGGCCATCATGATTTTTCCACCCGTCCCAGGAGTTGCACCATGAAGACCAATATCGGCAATATCGAGCGCGGCATCCGCGTCGTGGCCGGACTCGTGCTGGTGGCCCTTGCCGCCACCGGTACCGTAGGCTGGTGGGGCTGGCTGGGCCTGGTGCCCATGGCCACCGGCCTCGTCGGCTGGTGCCCGCCCTATGCCCTGCTGGGCATCAATACCTGCAAGGTCAAAGACCAACAGGCCTGAGGCGGACAGAAACGGCGGGTTGTGGTTGAATCAAAGCCGCAACCCACCGCGATGCCCGCTTGAATCCAGACCTGCCACTCCAGCTGCTGGGCTGTCTCGATGAGGCAGCCACCGGGATCGGCCTGTTCGATCCCGGGGATCGCCTGTGCTACGCCAACCGCTACTTCCGCGAGGCCTATGCCCTGGCAGCCGACAGCACGCCGACCTGGGAAGAGATGATGCGGCGCTGCCACCGCGAGCATGTGGGGCTGCTGATCGATTCCGATGACATCGAGACCTGGCTGGCGCGTGTGCGCGCGAAGCGGCGGCAAGCGCCGCTGCGCTGCTTCGAGTCCGACCTGGCCGATGGCCGATGGATGCGCGTGACCGAAACGCTGCACCCGGGCGGCTGGCTGCTGGCCATGACTACCGACGTCACCGCGCTCAAGGTCAACGAATCCACCCTGCGCCAGGCCCGCGACGAAGCCCTGCGCCTGTCCATCACCGATGCCCTCACCGGCATGCACAACCGCCGCTACGTCTTCGAACGGCTGGACGAACTGTTTCTGTCCGCGCGCCAGCTGCGTTACCCGCTGGCCGTGGCGGTGATCGACCTCGACCACTTCAAGGAAGTCAACGACGCCTACGGCCATGGTGTCGGTGACCAGGTCTTGCAGCACTTCGCCCGCGTGCTGCGACAGGCCTTGCGGCCACAGGACCTCGTGGGACGCATCGGCGGCGAGGAGTTCCTGCTGGCCCTGCCCAACACCGAGCCCCAGGGTGTGCACCAAGTGCTGCGCCGGCTGCGCACCATCCTGGCCGCGGACCTGCCGGTTCCCGCGCTGCCGCAACTGCGCACCACCTTCTCCAGCGGCGTGGCCCATGCCCTGCCCGACGACAACGTCCACACGCTGTGGACCCGGGCCGACCGCACCTTGTACCGGGCCAAGACCGCAGGCCGCGGCCTAGACCTTGATGACGATGCTGGCACCGGCTTTGCTGTGTAATCCCCCCATGAAAACCACCTCTGTCACCACCCCGCGCAAGGTCGAACGCCTCATCACCGGCCAGCCCACCATGGACGGCGCCGGCGTCAAGCTCACCCGCGTGCTCACGCAGAATCTGCAACAACGGCTCGACCCCTTCCTCATGCTGGACAACTTTGCCAGCGACGACCCCAAGGACTATGGCGCCGGTTTCCCCAACCATCCGCACCGCGGCTTCGAGACCGTGACCTACATGATCGCGGGCCGCATGCGCCACCGCGACAGCGCGGGCCACGAGGGCCTGCTGCAGAACGGCGGTGTGCAGTGGATGACGGCCGGCCGCGGCCTGATCCACAGCGAGTTGCCTGAGCAGGAAGCGGGCGTGATGGAGGGCTTTCAGCTCTGGCTCAACCTGCCTGGGCGCGACAAGATGGGCCCACCGGGCTACCGTGACATCCAGAGCGCCGAGATCCCCGAGTTCACCACACCAGCGGGTGTGCAGGTGCGCCTGATCGCCGGCCGCAGCCATGGCCACACCGGGGCCATGGACCGGCCGGTCGAGGCCTGGCCGACCGACCCGCACTACCTGGACCTGCATTTCCCCGCGGGCGGCGCCCTTTTTGAGCAGCCGCTGCCACCCGATTACAACGCCTTCGTCTACACCTACCGGGGCAGCGTGCGGCTGGGCGAGACCGTGGTGCCCCGCGGGCAGATGGCCATCCTGAGCAACGACGGCAACGGCGTGCAGCTCCAGGGCCTGCCCGGTGACACGCCGGCACGCGCGCTGCTGATCGCCGGGCGACCGCTGCGTGAACCCATCGCCCAGTACGGCCCTTTCGTGATGAACACACGCGAACAGCTCATTGAGGCGGTGGACGATTTCCAGAACGGCCGCCTGGCGTGACCGCCGGCCCGGCATTCTTTACACAAACGAAGCACACCCTCATGTGCGCGAAACACAAGAGGGCCAGACTGCGGCCATCCTGTGATGTCACCGCAGGTCTTTTGTGAAAGGATGACGACATGAGCAAGCATTTCAAACCTGCCGTCCTGGCCGCCGTACTGGCCTCCTCCGCCCTGGCCGTGCTGGCCCAGCCCGCCGGCGGCCCGCCCCCGCAAAGCGGTGCCGGCATGCAGCAGAGCGAGCCCGAACACCGAGCGCACCGGCAGGAACGCATGAAGGCGCACATGGCCCAGCGTGCCGCCGAGCTCAAGGCCGACCTCAAGCTCACGCCCCAGCAGGAAAGCAGCTGGAGCGCCTACGTGGCGGCCATGAAGCCCTCGGCCCTGCAGGCACACCCCAAGCGCGAAGACATCGCAAAACTCAGCACACCCGAGCGCCTGGACAAGATGCGTGAGTTGCGCCAACAGCGCGAGGCCGAGTTCGACAAGCGTGACGCCGCGACCCGCAGCTTCTACGCCAGCCTGAGCGCCGAACAGCAGAAGACTTTCGACGCGCGCACCGCGCGTCCCATGCATGAGGAAGGCCGGCGCCACCACGGACCGCGTTAAAGTCGGGGCATGAACCCAGCCAGCAGCGCAACCCCCGGCACGATCCGGACCGTCGGTCTGGATCGCCCTTTGCACTGGCTGGCGCAAGGCTGGCGCGACAGCCTGCGTTGCGGTGGCGTGAGTTTCGCCCACGGCCTGGCGCTGGTGGTTGTCGGCCAGCTGCTTCTGCTGGTGGCCCACCACCAGTTCTGGCTGCTGGCCGGCGCCTTCTCCAGCCTGCTGGTCGTGGGACCGGTCCTGGCCACCGGCCTCTATGCGCTGAGCCGTGCCCTGGAACGCGGCGAAGCGGCCTCCTGGGCCCTGGTGCTGCAGACCTGGCTGAGCTGGCGTCGCCACGGCAGCAGCCGCGACGGCAAGGACTGGCGCCTGGTGCGCTTCGGTCTCCTGCTGGGCCTGGCCGGCACCGGCTGGGTACTCACGTCCGCCGCACTCATCACCCTGCTCTCGCCGGTGCCCATCCAGCAACCACTGGACTTCCTGCGGTATGTCGTGCTGGCGCGTGACCACTGGCTGTTCGAGCTCTGGCTGGCCCTGGGCGGTCTGATGGTCGCACCCATCTTTGCATCCAGCGCCATCGCGCTACCCCTGCTGCTGGACCGGCGCGTCGGTGTGCTCCAGGCCGTGGTCACGAGCTGGGAGGCGGTGCTGCGCAACCCCCTGCCCCTGGCCCTGTGGGCTGCGCTCATCATGGGGCTGACGCTGCTGGGCCTGCTGCCGGCCTTGCTCGGGCTCATCGTGGTGATGCCGGTGCTGGGGCATGCCAGCTGGCACGCCTACCGCGAGCTGGTCGACGCCTCGGTCTGGCCTGAGCGTACGGCGGCAGATCAGGGACGGCGCTGATGTTCGGCTACTCCGAAGAGCAGATCGCCGCCTTCGGCCTGAGCTTTGGCGTGGGGGCCTTCATGCTCTACATGCTGTTCATCATCGCTCAGCTGGCCTGGGAATCAAAGGCGGGACGTTTCGGTACCTTTGTGCTCTTCCTGGGCCTGGCCTTCGGCATGGTGGGCTTCGCCGCCAAGTTCGTGATCCAGTGGGTCCTGGAAAAATAAACCTGGTCGCCCGTCGCACGTGTCTTCGCCGGGAACGCCGTGGGACCGGCTTGGCCGGGCCGCTGGCGTTGTCCCCTTGAGGGGAGAGGGCCACTACACGCAGTGAGCGGTCAACAGCGGGGGCTTGTCAACCAAACGGCTTGATGCCGATCAGCAGGCCGTGCAGGCCGAAGGCGAACACCGCCCAGCCAGCCACACCCAGCAGCACCGTGATGACCGTGGCCATGGACTTGCCCGGGGCGTACACCACGCCCTCGCGGCGGTCGCGACGGCGGGAGATCGCATAGTTGGCCACGGCCCAGAGCAGGAAGGCGCCGAACAGCAGCAGATGCGCGACCATGCCGGTGGCCAGCAGGTGGGCCAGGGCCCAGGCCTTGACGCCGAGCACCATGGGATGGCCCAGGCGCGCCTTGAGATGGTTGCCCGGCACATAGGCCGCCGCCAACAGGATGAAGGCCAGCAGGGTCAGCAGGGATGCCGCGTGGCGCATGCCCGTCGGCGGGCTCCAGAGCAGCACCGGCTGCTCACGCGCCAAGTCGAAGCCCCAGGCGATCAGGGCCAGACCGATGAGCGAGAGCAGGGAATACAGCCCCTTCCAGCCGCCCTTGCCGAGACGTGCGCGCATCTGCTCGCGCCAGGCGGGTGCCAGCATGCGCAAGGAATGCACGCCCAGGAACATCACGAGTCCGGCAATCAACATCTTCATGGCTTGCTCCTTTGTCTGCGTGGTTTCAGGCGGCGATCACGCGGTTCTTGCCTGCGCGCTTGGCGAGGTACATGGCCTGGTCGGCACGGCGGATGGCCTCGGCTCCGGTCTCGCTGGCCGCCAGCTGGGCCACGCCGGCGCTGAAGGTGATCAGCACCTTGTCGCCGCCGGCCAGGAAAATGCGTTTGCTGAGCTCGCGCTGCAGACGGGTCATGGCCTCCACGCCCTTGTCCAGCGGCGTATCGGGCAGCAGGATGACGAACTCCTCGCCACCGTAACGTGCGAGCGTGTCCTGCGGGCGCATGCACTCGCGCGCCACGGTCGCCAGGTGGGCCAATGCGGCGTCACCCGTCTCATGGCCCTTGGCGTCATTGAGCTTCTTGAAGTTGTCGATGTCGAGCAAGGCCACGGAGAGAGGCGTGTCCTTGCGCCGCACGGTGGAGATCTCGCGGTTCAGGGCTTCGTCCAGGCCCTGGCGGTTGAGGGCGCCGGTCAGCGTATCGTGGCGGGCCTGGCTGCTGACGCGGTCCAGTTCACGGTGCAGCTTGACGAGCTCAGCCTCGGTGGCCTGCGTCTTCTCGCGCATGGCGCGCAGCTCGTCGCGTACCCCGGCCGATTCGGTGCTCATGTGGCGGGTCGCACTGATCACCTCCTTGAGCACGGGGGCGATGTCTTCAATCTTCTTCGCCTGCTCGATCTGCTTGACGCTCTCTTCCATCTTGCCCTGGTAGACGCTGCTGGATTCGGCCATCTGCGACAGGCGTGCAATGAAGGTAGCCAGCATCTGGCGCAACTCCTCTTGCGCTTCCAGGGCCCGGCCCTTGGCATCCTTCTGCTTGAAGATCACGTCCTTGAGGCGCCGCTCCACGTCATCCAGACGGCGCAGCGTGAGCGGCGGCTGGGCGGCTTCCCGCAAGGCATCGGTCTGGCCCTTGAGCCAGGCCTCGTCCATGCTGAGCTCGCCGATGTTCTCGATGATGAGCTGGAGGAGCTTGAGCAGGGTCAGGCGGATCTCGGCCTGGTCTTCGGCCGCAAAGGACAGTCGGTGGCTGAAGTCGGCCAGCAGGGCCTTGACTTTGTAGGACTCGGCGGCCGGATCGCGCAGGGCTCGGGTGACCTGCTGCAGCTGTTCCTGGAAACGCGTGTCATCGCCGCCAAGGGCCGGCCGGGTGTACTCGATCAGGCGCGCGACCTGCTCAAAGAATTCGGGGGTGAGCGCCGCCGTGGCGGGCGCTCCTGGTGCCAACGGCGCGGGCCCTGTGTCACCGCTACCCGGCAGGTTGAAGCCCGCGTAAGCCACCAGAGCGTTCTGCACGCCCTGCCAGCTCCGCTGGCTGATGGCGTAGTCGAGCAGTCCCAGCTGCTTCTCCTGACCCGGGTTGCGCGCTGGCATGGCCTGGGCAATGCGACGCAAGGGCTCTTCCGGGAAAGGCTGCACGAACGGCAGGCCTGCAATCTCGTTGTAGATCGCCTGGTAATTCACCGGCGTGGGCACCAGCTTGCGCGCCGTGATCTGCTTGAGGGTCTCGCGCGCGATCTCGAAGGGTTTTTTGTCGCTCATGGATAGGACCGGGTACCGGTTGCAGCGCTTTGATTATGCGACGAGGCCTGTTTCTATGCCCGGGCATGACGCGACATGAGGGTACTCATCTCGTGGCGCTGGCACTGCTGCAAGGCGAGCAGCAGTGGGTGGTCCACCCGGGGCAATGCAAAGCGCCCCTGCAGGTCCTGCACGATCTGCAACAAAAGCTGGGCGGCCATCTCGGCATCCGCCAGCGCCCGGTGCGCGGTGCCGGTACGTGGCAGGCCATGGTAGTCCACCAGGGTCCCCAGCTTGTGGTTGGGAACCTGGGGATAGAGTCGGCGCGCCAGCAGCATGGTGCAGGCATAGGGCTGGCTGGCCGGCTGGCCTGCACGGGCGAGTTCGGCCATCCAGAACTTGCGGTCAAACGAAGCGTTGTGGGCCACCATCGGCGCATCGCCCACAAAACGGGCGGCCTCGCGCATCACCTGGTCCGCTGGCGGGGCCTGCGCCATCATGGCGTTGCTGATGCCGGTGAGTTGGGTGATGAACGACGGAATGCGTACCCCGGCATTCATCAAGCTCTGATACCGGTCGACCACCCGCCCTTCCTGCAGCAGCACGATGGCCACCTCGGTGGCCCGCGCGCCCTGCCCGGGCGAAATCCCCGTGGTCTCGAAGTCGATAACGGCGACGGTGTTCATGCCGCCCGCTGCTGCTTCAGACGTCGATGTTGCCGGCACGCAGGGCGTTGGTCTCGATGAAGTCGCGACGCGGCTCGACTTCATCACCCATGAGCATGGTGAAGACGCGATCCGCTTCGATGGCGTCGTCGATCTGCACGCGCAGCAGACGGCGCACGGTCGGGTCCATCGTCGTCTCCCATAGCTGTTCAGGGTTCATTTCGCCCAGGCCCTTGTAGCGCTGCCGGGCTGTGCTGTTCTCGGCCTGGGTGATAAGCCAGGCCATGGCCTGGCGGAAGTCGTCGACCTTCTCTTCCTTCTGCTTCTCGCCCTCGCCGCGCATGACCTTGGCACCTTCGGCCAGCAGGCCACGGAAGGTGTTGGCAGCTTCAGCCAAGGCCGCGTAATCGGCGCCGTGCACGAAGTCCTGGGTGATCACGCTGCTCTTGACGTTGCCGTGGTGGCGACGGCTGATGCGCAACAGGGGCTTGTCGCTGCGGACGTCAAACTCGCCGGCCACCTCGGCGCCGCTACCCAGCTCGCGCAGTTTGGCCTGCAGGGCCAGGGCTGAGGCCTCGGCTTCGGCCACGGTGTCGAGCTTGAGTTCCACGCCGTCAGCGATGGCGCGCAGGGCTTCAGCATCCATGAAGTTGTGCAGGCGGGCGATCACGTTCTCGGCCAGCTGATGCTTGCGCGCCAGTTCGGCCAAGGTGTCGCCGGCAATGACCGTGCCGTTGGCACCGCCGGTGTGAATGGAGGCGTTGACCAGCGCGATGCGCAGCAGGTAGGCGTCCAGCGCCGGGGCATCCTTGAGGTAGAGCTCTTCCTTGCCCGACTTGACCTTGTACAGCGGCGGCTGGGCGATGTAGATGTGACCGCGCTCGACGAGCTCGGGCATCTGGCGGTAGAAAAAGGTCAGCAGCAGGGTGCGGATGTGGGCGCCGTCCACGTCCGCGTCGGTCATGATGATGATGCGGTGGTAACGCAGCTTGTCGATGTTGAAGTCATCCACGCCGCTCTTGCCGCTCTCCACCGCGGCCTTGCCGATACCGGTGCCCAGGGCCGTGATCAGCGTGACGATTTCGTTGCTGGTCAGCAACTTTTCATAGCGCGCCTTCTCCACGTTCAGAATCTTGCCGCGCAGGGGAAGGATGGCCTGGAACTTCCGGTCCCGGCCCTGCTTGGCCGAACCACCGGCGGAGTCACCCTCGACGATGTAGATCTCGCACAGCGCGGGGTCCTTCTCCTGGCAATCGGCCAGCTTGCCAGGCAGGCCCATGCCATCGAGCACGCCCTTGCGGCGTGTCATCTCGCGGGCCTTGCGGGCCGCTTCACGCGCACGTGCCGCCTCGATGATCTTGCCGCAGATGATCTTGGCATCATTGGGCCGTTCCTCAAGGAAATCTGTGAGGGTCTTGGCGACGATGTCTTCTACAGGCGCCCGTACCTCGGAGCTGACCAGCTTGTCCTTGGTCTGGCTGCTGAACTTGGGCTCGGGCACTTTGACGGAAAGCACGCAGCACAGGCCTTCGCGCATATCGTCCCCGGAAATCTCGACCTTGGCCTTCTTGGCCAGTTCGTTGCTTTCAATGTACTTGCTGATGACACGCGTCATCGCGGCACGCAGGCCGGTGAGGTGGGTGCCGCCATCGCGCTGCGGAATGTTGTTGGTGAAACAGAGCACGGACTCGTTGTAGCCGTCGTTCCACTGCATGGCCACTTCGACGCCGATGTTGGTGCCCGGAATGCCGCCATAGCTGTCGGCCGGACGTTCGCCGATGGCGTGGAAGGCGTTCGGGTGCAAGACCTTCTTGTTGGCGTTGATGAAGTCCACGAAACCCTTGACGCCACCCGCGCCCGAGAAGTCATCTTCCTTGTTACTGCGCTCGTCCTTGAGACGGATGCGCACACCGTTGTTCAGGAAGCTCAGCTCGCGCAGGCGCTTGGCAAGGATGTCGTAGTGAAACTCGTTGTTCTGCTGGAAGATC
Organism: Hylemonella sp.; assembly: GCA_046299695.1. Lineage (GTDB taxonomy): Bacteria > Pseudomonadota > Gammaproteobacteria > Burkholderiales > Burkholderiaceae_C > Hylemonella. The sequence goes on along the minus strand of JBKBHP010000002.1, from coordinate 195,380 downwards.
TCGGTGTCCGGCAGAAAGTGCACCTCGGTGCCACGCTTCTCGGTGTTGTCGATGATCTTCATCGGCGACACGTCCACGCCATTGACCTGCTCGATGATGCGGTTCTGCACGAAGCCGCGCGAAAACTCGAGCTGGTGCACCTTGCCCTCGCGGCGAACGGTCAGACGCAGCCACTTGGACAGCGCGTTCACGCAGGACACACCCACACCATGCAGGCCGCCCGAGACCTTGTAGCTGTTCTGGTTGAACTTGCCACCCGCGTGCAGCTCGGTCAGTGCAATCTCCGAAGCGCTGCGCTTGGGCTCGTGCTTGTCATCCATCTTCACACCGGTCGGGATGCCCCGGCCGTTGTCGACCACGCTGATCGAGTTATCCAAGTGGATGGTCACGACGATGTCATCGCAATGGCCAGCCAGAGCCTCGTCGATGGAGTTGTCGACCACCTCGAACACCAGGTGGTGCAAGCCCGTACCGTCGGACGTATCGCCGATGTACATGCCCGGACGCTTGCGCACAGCCTCCAGGCCTTCCAGGATCTGGATCGAGGATTCGCCATAACCTTCCGAAGCCCCAGGCTGGTGGGCATCAATGCGCGGCTGGGCGCTGAAGTTCTCTTCGGCGCTGGACTTGTTTTCTTCGGTCATGGCTTGCTTTTCAACACGATTCAGGGGCTTGAATGAACAGACCCGCCATGAACTTCCTGTTCATCGCGGGTCGTGGTTCCAGACTTCCGTTCAGATGCGCATGGGCATCACAACGTACTTGAAGCTGTGATTGTCGGGAATGGTGATCAAGGCGGAGCTGTTGGAGTCGGACAGCTCTACTTTCACCATGTCCTGCTCCATGTTCGTCAACACGTCAATCAGGTAGGTCACGTTGAAACCGATCTCGATGCTGTCACCGTTGTAGTCGATGTCCAGCTCATCCACGGCTTCTTCCTGCTCGGCATTGTTGGACGCCACGCGCAGCGTGCCGGGATCGATGTTCAGACGCACACCCTTGAACTTGTCACTGGTCAGGATCGCCGTACGCTGCAGGCTGGCCAGCAAGGGCTGGCGGCCCAGCACGATGGCGTTCTTGTGGTTCTTCGGGATCACACGGTTGTAGTCGGGGAATTTACCCTCGACCAGCTTGGTCACGAACTCCATGCCGCCGAAGCTGAACTTGGCCTGGTTGCTGGCAAACTGCATCTCGATCGCACCTTCAGCGTCACTGAGCAGGCGCTGCATTTCGAGCACGGTCTTGCGCGGCAGGATCACCTCCTGCTTGGGCACTTCGACGTCCAGCGTCGCCGAGGCAAAGGCGAGACGGTGGCCGTCGGTCGCAACCAGGCTCAGTTGCTTGCCTTCGGCCACGAACAGAATGCCGTTGAGGTAGTAGCGGATGTCGTGCACAGCCATGGAGAACGACACCTGGCCCAGCAGATCCTTGAGTGTCTTCTGCGGCACGCTGAACTTGGGACCGAAGTTGGCGGCTTCCTGCACCAGCGGAAAGTCTTCTGCCGGCAGGGTTTGCAACGTGAATTTGCTCTTGCCTCCCTTGAGGATGAGCTTGTTCTGGCTCGACTCCAGCGAGACGGTCTGGTCCGCGGGCATGGTGCGCAGGATGTCGATCAGCTTGCGTGCGCCCACAGTCGTCGTGAAGTTGCCGGTGTCGCCATCCAGTTCAGCCGTGGTGCGGATCTGGATTTCCAGATCGCTGGTCGTGAACTGCAAGGCACTGCCCGTCTTGCGGATCATCACATTGGCCAGGATGGGCAAGGTGTGGCGACGTTCCACGATGCCGGAGACCGACTGGAATACGGAAAGGACTTTGTCTTGTGTTGCCTTCAGGACGATCATGTTGCCAACCTCTTCCTTATTTTCTCTATTTCAACTTAGTAGTAGTAGTTAAAGCACGCGACTTTCTGTGGACAGCCCCATTTTCCCTTTTTTTATCAAGCACTTGAGCGCGGTAGAACCCTGTGTGCCCTGGGTCTGGAAACAGTCTGCTGAACTTGCATAACTTGTGCGCCAGACCTCAGACTGTGGATAAGTATGGGTTTGTGCCAGAACTATCCCCAGGGTTGTTAGACAGTGCTCAGAAATCGGGAAAATGCTCCTTCCTAGCCTTTGAGGGTCTGTTCCAGCACGTGCAGCTGCTGGTTCAGTTCGGTCAGCTGTTGACGTTCACCAGAGATCTTGCGTACGGCGTGCAGGACCGTGGTGTGATCACGGCCCCCGAAAAGCTCGCCGATCTCGGGCAGGCTCTTCTGGGTCAGCTCCTTGGCAAGGTACATGGCAATCTGCCGCGGCCGGGCGATGCTGGCCGGCCGCTTCTTGGAATACATGTCGGCAACCTTGATCTTGTAGTAGTCGGCCACCGTCTTCTGGATGTTCTCGACCGAGATCTGCCGGTTCTGGATGGACAGCAGGTCTCGCAAGGCTTCGCGGGCCAGCTGGATCGAGATGTCCTTCTGGTTGAAGCGTGAATAGGCCAGGATCTTGCGCAGCGCACCTTCGAGTTCGCGCACGTTGGAGCGTACGTTCTTGGCCACGAAGAACGCCACTTCCTCGGGCATCTCGGCACCTTCGCTCAAGGCCTTGTTGATCAGGATGGCAACCCGCATCTCGAGCTCCGGTGGCTCGATGGCCACCGTCAGGCCGGAGTCGAAGCGTGAGACCAGGCGTTCGTGGATGTCCAGCAGTCCCTTGGGGTAGGTGTCGCTGGTCATCACGATGTGCGACTTCTTGGCCAGCAGGGCTTCGAAGGCGTTGAAGAATTCTTCCTGGGTACGGTCCTTGTTGGCAAAGAACTGCACGTCGTCGATCAGTAGCAGGTCCAGCGAGTGGTACTTGTCCTTGAATTCATCAAATGTCTTGCGCTGGTAGGCCTTGACCACATCGGAGACGAACTGTTCCGCGTGGATGTAGAGAACCTTGGCGTTCGGTCGCTCGGCCAGCAGGCGGTTGCCCACCGCATGGATCAGGTGGGTCTTGCCCAGGCCGACGCCACCATAGATAAACAGTGGGTTGTAGAGCTGGCCTGGCGAACTGGCGACGTGCATGGCTGCGGCACGTGCCATGCGGTTGGCCGTGCCCTCGACCAGGGTTTCGAACGTCAGGGCGGTGTTGAGACGGTGCCGGCTGGCCGGCAACACCCGTTCCGGGTTACCCGCATAGGGCTCCTCGGCGGGAATGGACTCAGCGTCGGAAGCGACATCACGCGGCCGGACGATGTTTTCCCTGGGGGTGAGTGCCAACTCTATCGGTATGGGCTGGCCATAGAGTTTCTCCAGCAGGTCGGCAATTCGGTTGCTGTACTGGGCGCGGATCCAATCCAGCTTGAAGCGGTTGACGACAAACAGCGTCAGGCGCGAGTAGTCCTCGGCCAGCTGGGCCGTCAGGGGTTTGATCCAGGTATTGAACTGCTGTTCCGGCAGTTCCTGCGCCAGTTGGTCGACGCAAGCCTGCCAAAGGCTGGGCCCGGCGTCCGCTGGGGAACTGGCCGGCTGGGTGTGGAGGGGTCCCTCGCTCATGGGGAAAGATTATTGTGGATATTTGTGCCCGGCGGGAGCAGGAATTGTAATTTATCAAGAATTTATCCACAAGGGCGGCAGCGGAGCCTGCGCTTCAGGTTCTGCATGCATCCCCTGCGCCAAGGCATTGCCGGAATTGGAAATTTTTGCGATAATTCGCGGTTTTCCCGAGGCCTGTGGCGTGCCCGGATCGCATCGCAAGGTGCTGGTCTCGGAACGGACAAGCGGGCGGGACACGGCCTGGGCTCTGTCGCCGATTTGGCGTACACGGCTGCACGCAGAAAAAACCTCCGCTCTATCACTAGGATTTCGAGATGAAACGTACTTACCAGCCTTCCAAGATCCGCCGCGCACGCACCCACGGTTTTCTGGTCCGCATGAAGACCCGTGGCGGCCGTGCCGTGATCAACGCACGTCGCGCCAAGGGCCGCAAGCGCCTGGCTGTCTGAGCCGGACCCGCCGGGATGCGGTCCTGAAACGGTGCATCAGCCTGCTTGAAAGCGCACCGTGCAGGCGCGACGGCTGAAAACACAGTCCCAGTTTCAGGCTTTGCTGGCATCCCCACCCCTGGCCCGCACGGAGCATTTCGTCATGCACCGCCTGGACCTGCAGACGGGTTCTGAACTGCCCGCGCCCACCGCGGCGCCGGGCAAGCCTTTTCCTGCGGGGGGCCTGTGGCTGGGCGCCATGGTGCCCAAGCGCTGGGCCCGCCGCGCCGTGACGCGCAATCTCATCAAGCGCCAGATCTACAGCATCGGCGAGCGGCGTCTGTTGCTTCCCGCCGATGCCGCCTATCTCGTGCGCCTGCGTTCCGGCTATGACCGACAGCGGTTTCAAAGTGCCGCTTCCGACCTGCTGCGCGTGGCGGTTCGCAGCGAGATCGAGCAGCTGTTTGATCGCTCGCGCAACGACCGACGGGTGGCGGCATGATCGCGCGCCTGCTCATGGGTCTGGTGCGGGCCTACCGTTACCTCCTCAGCCCCTGGCTCGGCTCGGCATGCCGTTTCGAGCCCACGTGTTCCCTGTACGCCCTGGAGGCCCTGGGCCGACATGGCGCCCTCACAGGCAGTGCGCTGACCGTGGGCCGTCTGCTGCGCTGCCACCCCTGGTGTGCGGGTGGCCACGACCCGGTTCCCGAGCAGCCCCGGCGCCTGTTTTCCGGATTGCTTCCTTCCTCTTCTGAAAAAGAAACGACATGAACGACATCCGTCGCACCATTCTGTGGGTGATCTTCGGCTTCTCCCTGGTCCTGCTGTGGGACCAGTGGCAGATCCACAATGGCCGCCCTGCCACCTTCTTCCCGGCGCCGCCGACCGCCAGGACGGCGCAGGTCCAGCCCGAAGTGGCCGCGGTCCCCGCTCCAGCTACCGTCGTTCCGCAAGCCCAGGCGCAGATCCAGGGCAGTGAGCGTATTGCCAAGGCTGAAGCGCAGCCTGCCGTCGCCCGTGAGCGTGTACGCGTGAGCACCGATGTGCTCCGGCTCGATTTCGACACCGAAGGCGGTTCGCTGGTGCGTGCCGAATTCCTGCGCCACCGCGACCAGCAGCAGCCGGATGCCAATGTCGTCCTGCTCGACGAAAGTCGCGAACGCGTCTACCTGTCCCAGACCGGCCTGATCGCCGGCGCCAACGGCGGTAGCTTCCCCACCCACAAGACCGTGATGAAGCTGGTCAGCAGCGAACGCGAGCTCAAGGACGGCAGCGACAGTCTGGTGGTCCGGTTCGAATCGCCGGAGATCGGCGGTGTGCGGCTGCTCAAGACCTACACCCTGCAGCGTGGCAGCTATACCCTGGACGTGAAGCACGAGGTGCAGAACGTCGGCAGCGCCGCCGTGGCGCCCCAGCTTTATCTGCAGCTGGTGCGTGATGGCAACAAGCTGGCCGGTGAGTCGGCCTTCTACTCCACCTTCACCGGCCCGGCGGTCTACACCGAGGCCAAGAAGTACCAGAAGGTCGAGTTCAGTGACATCGAGAAGGGCAAAGCCGAATTTGAAAAGACCTCGCCTAATGGCTACATCGCCATGGTGCAGCACTACTTCGCCAGCGCCTGGCTGCTCGCCGACGGTCTGCAGCGCGAGATCTTCGCGCGCAAGGTCGACACCAACCTCTACTCGGTCGGCATGATCACCCCGCTGGAGGCCATTGCGCCGGGCAGCAGCCGGGCGATCGACGCACGTTTCTTCGTCGGCCCTCAGGAGGAAAACAAGCTCGAAGCCCTGGCACCGGGACTGGAGCTGGTCAAGGACTACGGCTGGCTGACCATCCTGGCCAAGCCCCTGTACTGGCTGCTCGACAAGCTCTACGGTCTGCTGCATAACTGGGGCTGGTCCATCGTGGCGCTGGTGGTGCTGCTCAAGATCGCCTTCTACTGGCTCAACGCCAAAGCCTACGCCAGCATGGCCAAGATGAAGGCCATCACCCCGCGCATCACCGAGATGCGTGAGCGCCTCAAGGACAAGCCGCAGCAGATGCAGCAGGAGATGATGCGCATCTACCGCGAGGAGAAGGTCAACCCGATGGGCGGCTGTCTGCCTATCATGGTCCAGATCCCGGTCTTCATCGCCTTGTATTGGGTGCTGCTGTCCAGCGTGGAAATGCGCAACGCGCCGTGGATCCTCTGGATCAAGGATCTATCGGCCGAAGACCCGTACTACATCCTGCCCCTGCTCATGACGGCGACCACCATGCTGCAGACGGCACTCAATCCGCTGCCACCCGATCCCGTGCAGGCCAAGATGATGTGGCTCATGCCGCTGATCTTCAGCGTGATGTTCTTCTTCTTCCCCTCGGGTCTGGTGCTGTACTGGCTGACGAACAACATCCTGTCGATTGCCCAGCAGTGGATCATCAACACCCGCATGGGCGTGCCGCCGCAGTTCAACCTGCCGAAGTTCAAGTAAGCCGACATCACAAGGGCCGCGCAAGCGGCCCTTGTTCTTCCCGGCAAGTCCCGGGGACAATCGCTGCATGCTGGCCCGCCATCAGGAACCCATCGTCGCCATCGCCACGGCACCCGGCCGCGGCGCCGTGGGCATCGTGCGTGTGAGCGGACGTGGCCTGGGGGGGTTGGTGCAGGCGCTGTGCGGCAAGCTTTTGACGCCACGCCACGCCACCTATCTGCCGCTGCGCGACGCCGCGGGCGAGCCCCTGGACCACGGCCTGGCCATCCACTTCCCGGCCCCGCACTCCTACACGGGTGAGGACGTGCTCGAACTGCAGGTGCACGGTGGCCAGGTGGTGCTGCAGCTTCTGCTGGCACGCTGCCTGGAAGTGGCGGCCCATGTGGACCCGGATACGGGCCGCACCGTGCTGCCAGGCCTGCGCCTGGCCCAGCCGGGTGAGTTCACCGAGCGCGCTTTTCTCAACGACAAGCTCGATCTGGCCCAGGCCGAGGCCGTGGCGGATCTGATTGATGCGAGCACCGAGGCTGCGGCCCGCAGTGCCAGCCGTTCCCTCGGCGGCGCTTTCTCGCGCGAGATCGGGGTGCTGCGCGAAGCCCTGATCCAGCTGCGCATGCTGGTGGAGGCGACACTGGACTTTCCCGAGGAGGAGATCGACTTTCTGCAGAAGGCCGATGCCCAGGGCCAGCTGGTGCGTCTGCAGCAGCAGCTGGCGGCGGTGCTGCAGCACGCGCGCCAGGGCAGCCTGCTGCGCGAGGGCATCAAGGTGGTGATCGCCGGCCAACCCAATGCGGGCAAGAGCTCGCTGCTCAATGCGCTCGCGGGTGCCGAGCTCGCGATCGTCACGCCCATACCCGGCACCACGCGCGACAAGGTGCAGCAGACCATCCAGATCGAGGGCGTGCCGCTGCATGTGATCGACACTGCGGGCCTGCGCGATAGCCATGATGAGGTCGAGCGCATCGGCATTGCGCGGGCCTGGACCGAGATCGAGGGCGCGGACGTGGTCCTCTTCTTGCACGATCTCACGCGTGCGGCGCAGACCGACTACCAGCAGGCCGATCAGCAGATTGCACAGGCGCTGGCGCAACGCGTGCCCGCGCGCGTGCCGGTGCTGGACATCTGGAACAAGGCGGATGCAGCCTCGCCCCCGTCCGAGGGCTTGAGCCTCTCCGCCAGGACAGGTCACGGCCTGCAGCTGCTGCGCCAACAGTTGTTGCGGACCTTGGGTTGGCAGGCCGCGCCCGAAGGTGTCTACATTGCGCGCGAACGCCATGTGCAGGCGCTGCGTCGTGTGCAGCAGCATCTGGACCAGGCCGCGGCGCATCTGGCCGCCCGCGCACAGTCGCTGGATCTGCTGGCCGAGGAGCTGCGACTGGCGCAGAACGCGCTCAACGAGATCACGGGCGCCTTCTCGTCCGACGATCTGCTCGGGGTCATCTTTTCCCGCTTCTGCATCGGTAAATAGACCCGCTCGGTTGCCAAGGGTGTTGAATCGGCGTACTGTCGTATCCAAATTCGCAGCCGGAGGCCAAGTCGAAACAATTGCTTACGCCGGCGCCGACACAAGCGCCCTTTTACAGGGACAATCCGGGCAGCAGATCCACCCTGCACATCCTCGGTGCAAACAGCACGACAGGAAGCAAGAACATGGTACGACTGGACAATCTCTTCGCGAAGAAAACCGTGGCCAAGAGTGCACCCGTGCAGGACGCCGGGCCCTCCCATCCCCCCGCGGACGACGAGCAGGCGCAGGATCGCAAGTCCATGCGACTGGAGCGGCGCGAACTGCTGTACGCGGTGGTGCGCGAATCCATGGCGCGCGTGGGCATGCTGTCGTCCAGCTACAAGTACAAGGTGCTCTCCCTCGACTCGCGTGGCAAGCAGTATCTGATCATGATGGACCTGCCCCGCGAGATGGCCGAGCATATCGGCCAGCTCGCCGAGATCGAGGAGATCATCACTCAGAATGCGCGTCAACGGCATCACATCGAGGTCACGGCAGTCTACTGGCGCATCAACCAGCTGGCCAAGGTGGTCACGTCCGTATTGCGCAAGCCGCGCGCAGACGTCGAGTTTGGCGCCCCGCCGCCGGTTCTAGGCCGTGTGCATGCCGAGGCCGAGGTGATGTCCCAGCCAGCACCTTCCACGGGGGAACGCAAGCCCCGTTTTGAACCGATCCGGGCCGATGAGGTCCATGCCTTCAAGCAGGGGCTGGGTGCCGGCAAGAAGCCCGCAGCACCTGCGAAGTCGACTGCAGACTTCGCGCCGACCGAGTTTCCATCCACCGAGTTTGAGGAAACCCGCCTGGAAGACGAGCACGAACGCCTGCCTCTGAGCCGCACGCAGTACGGCGACCTGATCTGAGTCGATGCGGCCGCCGGCTTCAGTGGCCGGCGAAGTCGATCAGTGTGAACAGCGGCAGGCCGGCCTCGCGCAGTCTCGCAGAACCTCCGAGTTCGGGCAGGTCGACGATGGCTGCACCCTCGACCACCTGAGCGCCCAGTTTTTCCAGCAACTTCTTGCCGGCCATCATGGTGCCACCGGTGGCGATCAGGTCGTCGACCAGCAGCACGCGGTCACCGGGCTTGACCGCGTCGGTGTGCAGTTCCACGGTGGCGCTGCCATATTCAAGCTCATAGGTTTCTTCCACCGTGGTGTAGGGCAGCTTGCCCTTCTTGCGGATGGGCACGAAGCCGACCGCGAGTTCGTAGGCGATCACCGAACCCAGAATGAAGCCGCGCGCATCCAGGCCGGCAACCACGTCCGGGCGCAGGCCGGGTTCCATGTAGCGGTGCACAAAGGCGTCAATCAGAACGCGAAAGACACGCGGGTTTTGCAGCAAGGGCGTGATGTCGCGGAACTGCACGCCTGGCGAAGGCCAGTCCGGCACGGTGCGGATATGGCTGCGCAGGTAGTCGGTGATGGAGCGGTCTTGCATGATGGCGTGGTGCTTTCGGAGATCAAGAGGGTTCAGCCGCGCAGCAGTTTTTCTTCGGCCCGGGCCAGGGCTTCAGCCTGGCCGGACAGAACCAGGGTGTCGCCGTCCTCCAGCTGCAGCTCGGCGTCCGGCATCAGGGCCTTGCCACCGCGTCGGCGCAGGCTGAGGATGCGGATCGCGTCGAGGTTGGGCAGAAACGCACCGAGGCGCTGACCCAGGGCGTAGGCCCCGGCGGGCAAGGTGAGGCTATGCAGGCGCTCCTGTTCGCCGTCGTCGCTGCCGCTGTCATCGGCGCCATGAAAATAGCCGCGCAACAGGTTGTAGCGGGCATCGCGCTGGTCCTGTACCAGGCGGATCACGCGGCGCATGGGCACGCCCACCAGTGCCAGCGCATGACTGGCCAGCATGAGCGAGCCCTCGATGGCCTCGGGTACGACCTCCGTGGCGCCAGCGGCACGCAGCCGGTCCAGGGCATGGTCGTCTTGGGTACGCACGATGACGGGCACCTGCGGCGCGTGGCTGCGGACGTGATCCAGCACCTTGAGTGCGCCCGGCACGTCCAGATAGGTGATGACGACAGCGCTGGCGCGCGCCAGCCCCGCGGCCATCAGCGCCTGCAGGCGAGCGGCGTCGCCATAGACCACGCTGTTGCCGGCTGCCACGGCCTGCCGCACCCGGTCCGGGTCCAGGTCCAGCGCCAGATAGGGAATCTGCTCGCCCTCGAGCATGCGCGCGAGGTTCTGGCCGCAGCGCCCGTAGCCACAGATGATCACATGCCCGCTGGTGCTGATGGATTGCCGCGCGATGCTGGTCATCTGCAGCGACTGCTGCAACCACTCGCTGGCGACCAGACGCAGCACGATGCGGTTGCTGTACATGATGATGAAAGGCGTCGCCAGCATGGACAGCACCATGGAGGCCAGCACGGGGTTGAGCATGTCGGCCTCGATCAGGCCGCGCTGGTAGGTCTGCGTGAGCAGCACAAAACCGAACTCACCGGCCTGGGTCAGGTAAAGGCCGGTGCGCAGCGCCACACCCATGCTCGCGCCCAGGGCCCGTGTCAAGACGGTGATCAGCACCAGCTTGAGCAGCAATGAGCAGACCAGCAGCATGAAGACCAGCGGCCAGCGCTCCCAGACGATGGTCCAGTCCAGCAGCATGCCGATGGTGATGAAGAACAGACCCAGCAGCACGTCGTGGAAGGGGCGGATGTCGCTTTCCACCTGGTGCTTGTACTCGGTCTCCGCAATCAGCATGCCGGCCACGAAGGCGCCCAGCGCCAGGCTCAGGCCGGCCTGTTCGGTCAGCCAGGCCAGACCCAGCGTGATCAGCAAGAGGTTGAGCATGAAGAGCTCGTTGTTCTTGTGCCGCGCCACCAGGGTCAGCCAGCGCCGCATGATGCGTTGTCCGCCCATGAGCAAGAGGGCCAGCAGCGCCACCGCCTTGACCAGGGCCAGCCCCAGCGCCTGGAACATCTCCGGCGCCGGACTGCCCAGGGCAGGGATCAGCACCAGCAGCGGCACCACGGCCAGATCCTGGAACAGCAGGATGCCCATGACGCGCTTGCCGTGCTCGGACTCCAGCTCCAGCCGGTCGGCCATGAGCTTGACCACGATGGCCGTGCTGCTCATGGCCATGACACCGGCCAGCGCCAGCCCGGCCTGCCAGCTGATGGACCAGAGCGCCGGAAACAGCAGCTGCAGCACATAGGCGCCCGCCATGGTCAGCAGCATGGTCAGCAGCACCTGCAGCAGGCCCAGACCGAACACGTGACGCCGCATCGCGCGCAGGCGGGGCAGGTTGAACTCCAGCCCGATGGCGAACATCAGAAAGACGACACCGAACTCGGCCAGGTGGCTGATGTCTTCCGAGTTCTGCGCCAGCGCCAGCGCGTTGGGCCCGATGAGCACGCCCACCACCAGGTAGCCCAGCATGGGTGGCAGCTTGAGGCTGCGGAACACGACCACGCCCAGCACAGCGGCCAGCAGATAGATCAAGGTCAATTCGAGCCCGCTCATGTCCGGATACTAGCAAGAGCGCGGCCGCTCGATAGAATCCGGGCATGAACGACAGCAAGCACGTGCGCCACAGCCTGGACGCAGGGCGCGCCACCCGGCTGGCCCACGAAACCCTGGAAATCGAGGCCGCTGCCGTGCTGGGCTTGCGCGCCCGGCTCGATGCCGACTTCACCCGGGCGGCCGAGCTCATGCTGAACCTGGCCGGCCGCGTGGTCGTGATGGGCATGGGCAAGAGCGGGCACATCGGCCGCAAGATGGCGGCCACCCTGGCTTCCACCGGAACCCCGGCCATGTTCGTGCATCCGGCCGAAGCCAGCCATGGAGACCTGGGCATGATCACCGCCGCAGATCTGCTGCTGGCCATCTCCAACAGTGGAGAGTCGGAGGAGCTCACCGCCATCCTGCCCGTGCTCAAGCGCCAGGGCGTGCCCCTGATCGCCATGACGGGCAACCCGGCCTCCACCCTGGGGCGGCACGCCGATCTGGTGCTCAACACGGCCGTCGAGAAGGAAGCCTGCCCGCTCAACCTCGCACCCACAGCCAGCACCACGGCCCAGCTGGCGCTGGGCGATGCCCTGGCCGTGGCCCTGCTCGATGCGCGTGGCTTCAAGGCCGAGGACTTTGCGCGCTCGCATCCGGGCGGCGCGCTCGGACGCAAGCTGCTCACGCACGTAAGCGACGTCATGCGCAGTGGTGACGCCGTGCCGCGGGTCGCGCCAGAGGCGGACTTCAGCACCATCATGCGCGAGATGGGCGCCAAGGGCCTGGGCGCGACGGCCATCGTCGACGCGCAGGACCGGGTGCTGGGCATCTTCACGGATGGCGATCTGCGTCGTCTGCTGGAGAAGGGCGTGGACGTGCGTCAGGGCTCGGCGCGTGAATTCATGCACCCCAGCCCCGCCACCGTGGCGCAGGACGCGCTGGCCGTGGAAGCGGCCGAGCTCATGGAGGCGCGTCGCATCACCAGCGTCCTGGTGGTCGACGGCGAAGGCCGCCTGTGTGGCGCCCTGAACAGCAACGACCTGATGCGGGCCAAGGTGATCTGACGATGGTCACCCCCCCGGCCCTGAACTTCCCTCCCGAGCTGCTGCTGCGCGCCCAAGGCGTGCGGGTGGCCTTTTTCGACGTCGATGGCGTGCTGACCGATGGCGGCCTCTACATCAGCGAGGCCGGCGAGACGCTCAAGCGTTTCCACACCCTGGATGGTCACGGACTCAAGCTGTTGCCGCGCGCCGGCATCACGCCGGCCGTGATCACCGGCCGGGACAGCCCCGCGCTGCGCACCCGGCTCCAGGCGCTGGGGATAGCACACGTGCATTACGGCACTGAAGACAAACGGCCGGCCGCCGAGCAGACCCTGCAAGCCCTGGGGCTGGACTGGTCACAGGCGGCCGTGATCGGCGACGACTGGCCTGACCTGCCGGTGATGCAGCGCTGCGCCCTGGCCTGTGCCCCGGCCCACGCCCATGCCGAGGCGCTGGCCCGTGCCCACCACGTGACCCGGGCGCCCGGTGGCGGCGGCGCCGCGCGTGAGTTCTGCGATCTGTTGCTGGTGGCCAGCGGCCGCTATGCCCAGCTGCTGCAGGAGGCGCTGCAGTGAGCCGTCTGGCGCGCCTGGCCTGGGACCGGCTTTCGATCTACCTGCCCCTGCTGCTGATGGGCGTGCTGGCGCTGGGCACCTACTGGCTGGTGCGCAGCACGCCGCTGTTCGAACCCGATGCGCCCCAGCAGGCACAGCGCCGCGATCCGGACTACCTGATGGAGCGTTTTTCCATCAAGACCTTCGATGGCGACGGCCGCCTCAAGAGCGAGGTCTATGGTGAACAGGCCCGGCACTACCCGCACACCGACACGCTGGAGATCGACCAGGTGCGTATCCGCAGCTACAACCAGCGCGGCTTCATGACTGTGGCCACGGCCCGGCGGGCGCTGGCCAACAACGACGCGACCGAGGTGCAGCTCATGGGCAACGCCCGTGTCGTGCGCGAGGCCACGGTGGACCGCAGCGGCACGGCCCTGCCGCGCGTGAGCTTCAGCGGCGAGTTCCTGCACGCCTTCCTGAACGAGGAGCGCATCAAGTCCCACAAGCCGGTCGAGCTCGAGCGGGGCGGGGACCGCATCACGGCCGAGAGCCTGGACTACAGCAATTTCGACCAGGTCATGGAAATGCGCGGGCGGGTGCGCGGCACGCTGTTGCCGCCGCCGCGCTGAGGGAGTCGCCACGCATGGGTCCGCTGCTGTTCATCACGGGCGCATCGAGTGGCATCGGCCAGGCCTTGGCGCGTCATGCCTACGACCAGGGCTGGCGGCTGGCCCTGGTGGCTCGGCGCAGCGCCGAGATCGAGCATTGGGCCCAGGCCCAGCAGCTCGACCCGGCGCGCTATCGCGTCTACCCTGCCGATGTGGCCGAGATCGACAGCATCGTCGCCGCCGGCCAGGACTGTGTGACCCGGCAGGGCCTGCCCGATGTGGTGGTGGCCAATGCCGGCATCAGCGTGGGCATGGACACGGCCGAGCGCGCCGACCTGGACGTGCTCGCACGCACCCTGGCGACCAACAACGTGGGCCTGGCGGCCACGTTTCATCCTTTCGTGGCCGCGATGCGCGCACGCGGTCGCGGTCGTCTTGTGGGCATCGCCAGCGTGGCCGCCATCCGCGGCCTCCCGGGGCATGGCGCCTACTGTGCCAGCAAGGCCGGTGTGGTCAGCTACTGCGAAAGTCTGCGCGGCGAACTGCGCGGCAGCGGCGTGCGCGTGGTGACGCTGGCGCCGGGCTATGTCGACACTCCTCTCACGCGCCAGAACCGTTATCGCATGCCTTTCCTCATGACGCCCGAGGCGTTCGCCCGGCAGGCCTGGCCGCTGATCGAACGTGGGGTCAGTTACCGCGTCATCCCCTGGCCCATGGGCGTGGTGGCCAAGTTGCTGCGTCTGCTGCCAGATGCCCTGTTCGACCGCCTGCTGGCGGGCCGGCCGCGCAAACATCGCGCCGCCGAATGAGCAAAGAAAAGGCCCCGGATGGGGCCTGCTTCCTCCTGACGTACAGCGCTCAGTAGCCGCGTCGCCCCCCGCCACCACCCCGCGGATTGCCATAGGGGCTGCGGAAACCACCCTCCCCGCCGCCACCGCTGCCACCCTCCCCGCCACCGCCATAGCCGTCGCCTTCACGTCGTCCGCCGCCATAGCCGCCGCCACCACCACCGTAGCCGCCGGTCCGCGGGGGCCGCGGTTCCATGGGGCGTGCCTCATTGACTACGACGCTGCGGCCGCTCAGCGGCTGCCCGTTCATGCCGTTGATGGCAGCCTGGGCCTCGGCATCGCTGCCCATTTCAACGAAACCGAAGCCCTTGGAGCGGCCGGTGTCGCGCTCCATCATGACCTTGGCGCTGGTGACGGTTCCGAACTGGCTGAAGGCCTGTTCAAGGTCGTTGTCACGGATGGAATAGGCAAGATTGCCCACATAAAGTTTGTTGCCCATGCAGGGACTCCTGAAAAACCAATGACAAGCGATGGGGTCCCTGAAACGCAAACAAGACATGTCGCTGCGAATTCGGCAGATCACCGCGATCCTGTGACAAGCCTCCCAGCCGTCACTTTTTCATTATTGACACAGATGGTGGCTCCCGGCAAGGTAGCGCGGCCTAGTAAAAACCATGAAAAAGGGCCCCGAAGGGCCCTTGGAGCGTCAGTTGGTGCTGATCAGTAGCTGCTGCGACCGCCGCCGTAGCCACCGCCGCCGCCTTCACGACGGCCGCCACCACCGTAGCCGCCGCCACCGCCGCCGTAACCACCACCGCCGCCATAGCCGCCGCCGCCACCACTGCGCGGCGGGCGTGCTTCCATCGGGCGTGCTTCGTTCACCACCAGGGCGCGACCGCCCTGCTGCTGGCCGTGCAAGGCCTGGATGGCGGCTTGGGCCTCGGCATCGCTGCCCATTTCAACGAAACCAAAGCCCTTGGAGCGGCCGGTGTCGCGCTCCATCATGACCTTGGCGCTGTTGACGTTGCCGTGCGCGGAGAAGGCACGTTGCAGATCTTCGTCACGGAAGGAATAGGGCAGATTGCCCACGTAAAGTTTGTTGCCCATGAAGGGGCTCCTCAAAAATACTCAGGGAAGGCGATGGAGTCCGATAGCCGCGAGCAACAAACCAAGCAAGACTTGAAGAAGACGCAAAACCGACGAATCACCGCAAATTCGCACCGCCGGATGGCGGTGCGTCAGATCATTATGGGGCCGGGCCCACAATTTGCGCGACTTGTCCAGTGCCGCCGGTCCAGAATGATCGAAATTTATGGCCTGGAAGCCACAGTGGGTCGGCCGTCCAGGACGCGGCCTACCAATTGGCCTCGCGGTCGGGGGTAGCGCCGATCTTGTGGATGGACAGGTCGGCGCCGTCGAATTCCTCTTCCTGGCTCAAACGCAGGCCCATGGCCAGCTTCAGCACGCCGTAGACCACGAAACCGCCCAGCAAAGCCCAGAGCACACCGAGCGTGGTGCCGATCAGCTGACCGCTGAAGCTCACCCCGCCCAGCCCGCCCAGGGCCCGGCTGCCGAATATCCCGGCGGCAATGCCACCCCAGGCCCCGCACAGGCCGTGCAGCGGCCAGACGCCCAGCACGTCGTCAATCTTCCACCTGTTCTGCGTAAACGTGAACATGACGACGAAGATGGCGCCCGCCACGGCACCCACGACCAGCGCGCCCATCGGGTGCATGAGATCAGACCCAGCGCAGACGGCGACCAGGCCCGCCAGCGGGCCGTTGTGTACGAAACCCGGGTCGTTGCGACCCAGGGCCAGCGCGGCCAGCGTGCCGCCCGCCATGGCCATGAGTGAGTTCACGGCCACCAGGCCCGAGATCTTGTCCAGGGTCTGGGCGCTCATGACGTTGAAGCCGAACCAGCCCACGGTCAGGACCCAGGCGCCCAGGGCCAGGAAGGGAATGCTCGAGGGCGGATGGGCCGAAACACCACCGTCCTTGCGGTAGCGGTTGTAACGCGCGCCCAGCAGCAACACGGCAGGCAGGGCGATCCAGCCGCCGACCGCATGAACCACGATGCTGCCGGCGAAGTCATGGAACTCCTCGCCGGTCGTCGCCTTGATCCAGGCCTGCACGCCCAGGCCCTGGTTCCAGACGATGCCTTCGAAGAAGGGATAGACGAAGCCCACAATGACGGCAGTCGCGATCAGCTGGGGCCAGAACTTGGCGCGCTCGGCAATGCCGCCCGAGATGATGGCCGGGATGGCGGCCGCGAAGGTCAGCAGGAAGAAGAACTTCACCAGGTCGTAGCCGTTTTTGGCTACGAGGTGCTCCGCCCCGACCAGAAAGCCCGTGCCATAGGCCACACCGTAGCCGACGAGGAAATAGACCACGGTCGAGACCGAGAAGTCGACCAGGATCTTGACCAGCGCATTGACCTGGTTCTTGCGTCGGACCGTGCCCAGCTCCAAGAAGGCAAAGCCGGCGTGCATGGCCAGGACCATGATGGCGCCAAGCAAGATGAACAGGGCATCTGCGCCCTGCTTTAGTGCGTCCATGTTGAGATCTCCAGATAAATTGCTTGTGTTTGGTGCAAAAACCAGAAAAATGAAGAAATGCACCAATCTCAAGCAAAAACTGAGCCAGTAGGCGCCAAGAGCGTGCAAGACGCGCACCAAGGCAGGACGGCGGGCGTGCGGAATGCGAGGGCTAGAATCGGCCAGTGGAAGCTTTTCTGATTTCGACCGGCCTGGTCGCGCTGGCCGAGATGGGGGACAAGACCCAGCTCCTGGCCCTGCTCCTCACCCTCAAGTTCCGTCGCCCCTGGCCCATCGTGGCCGGCATCTTCGTGGCGACCGTGGCCAACCATGCGCTGGCCGGCGCGGTCGGCGCCTGGGTGACGACCTGGCTCGGGCCGGTCTGGCTGCGCTGGATCCTAGGCCTGTCCTTCCTGGCCATGGCGGCCTGGATGCTGATCCCGGACCGCATCGACGAGGACGACGACCCCCAGCGCTACGCGCGTTGGGGAGTGTTCGGCACCACGGTGATTGCCTTTTTCCTCGCCGAGATGGGCGACAAGACGCAGATCGCCACCGTGATGCTGGCGGCGCAGTACAGCGGCTGGTTCTGGGTGGTGCTGGGCACCACGCTGGGCATGATGCTGGCCAATGCGCCTGTGGTCTGGCTCGGTGAGCGCCTCACCCGGCGCATACCCGTCGCCCTGCTGCACCGGGTTTCCGCCCTGGTGTTTGCCGTCCTGGGCGCGGTCACCTTGCTCGGCTGGGTGGGCTAACCCGGCTCAAGCCGCGGGCTTGCGGCGGTAGATCAGGTAATAGCTCAGGCCCACCAGCACGCTGCCGCCGAGCAGATTGCCGGCGATCACGGGCAGCAGGTTGCCCAGCATGCCCGTCCAGGTGACGGGCGGTGTCGCCGCCAGCGCCTCCGGCCCGAAATGCTGCAGCAGCATGGCCAGGGGCATGAAATACATATTGGCGATGCTGTGCTCGAACCCGGCGGCCACGAAGGCCGTGATGGGCGGCACCACCGCCACGGCCTTGTCGACCACGCTGCGCCCCGCCATGGCCATCCAGACCGCCATGCAGACCAGCACGTTGCAGAGCACGCCGCGGAAGAAGGCCTGCGCCGGCGAGAGCTCCTGTTTGGCCAGCGCGATCTTCACCACGGTCTGGCCGATGGCCCCGCCGTGGAGCCCGGCATGGCCACTGGCCAAGACCAGCACCGCCAGACCTGCGGCGCCGACGAAATTGGCGGCGCAGACCAGCACCCAGTTGCGCAGCACCTCTCGGCTCGTGATGCGCCCGTCGGCCCAGGCCATGGCCAACAGGTTGTTGCCAGTGAACAGCTCAGCGCCGGCCACCACGACCAGCAGCAGGCCGAGCGAGAACACCAGCCCGCCCAGCAAGGCGCCGGCTGCAAAGCCCAGCGTCGCGTCAGATTTCACCAGGGCAAACAGCATGGCGCCCAGGCCGATGAAGGCCCCCGCCAGCACGCCCAGCATGAGCAGCGGCAGGGTGGGCAGCCGGGCCTTGGTGACCCCTACCGACTCGATGCGCTGGGCGATCTGGGCCGGGGCATAGGCGTCGGAGCCATAGAGTTCGGTGTTGTCCGTCATGGGCGGTCTCCTCATAGACACTTGGACTTATACTAAGCCCAGCGCCGATTTGATCCCGATTGCGGGCGCCGGAACCCTGGAGTTCCGAAGTTCAGCTAAAGCGGCGGGTGTTTCGAATGTGGAGACCCGGCCCGGCTGAACTGCCGCGCCGGGTCTTGTTTTTTGCTTTTCCGATGTTGATCGCCCAGCCCCAGACGATGATGTTCGACGCCGCCCTGCCCCTGCAGAGCGGCGCGAGCATCCGCGGCTATACCCTGGCCTACGAGACCTATGGCAAGCTCAACGCCGACAAGTCCAATGCGGTGCTGATCTGCCACGCGCTCAACGCCTCGCATCACGTTGCGGGCGTCTACGAAGGGCAGCCCAAGAGCGAAGGCTGGTGGGACAACATGATCGGTCCGGGCAAGCCGGTGGATACGGACCGTTTTTTCGTGATCGGCGTCAACAACCTCGGCTCCTGCTTCGGCTCCACCGGTCCCATGCATGTGAACCCGGACACCGGCAAGGTGTACGGCGCGGATTTCCCCGTGGTCACGGTGGAGGACTGGGTCCATGCGCAGGCTCGCCTGCTCGACGCCCTGGGCATCGAGCAGCTGGCCGCCGTCATGGGGGGCAGCCTGGGCGGCATGCAGGCCTTGAGCTGGACGTTGCAGTACCCGGGCCGCGTGCGCCACGCCGTGGTGGTGGCCAGTGCGCCCAACCTGAACGCCGAGAACATCGCCTTCAACGAGGTGGCGCGACGCGCCATCGTGACCGATCCGGACTTCCACGGCGGCAACTTCTACGCCCATGGTGTGGTGCCCAAGCGGGGCTTGCGCATCGCGCGCATGATCGGGCACATCACCTACCTCAGCGACGACGTCATGAACGAGAAGTTCGGGCGTCAGCTCAGAGAAGGCATCGACCTCAAGTACAGCACGCAGGACATCGAGTTCCAGATCGAAAGCTATCTGCGCTACCAGGGCGACAAGTTCAGCGAGTACTTCGATGCCAACACCTATCTGCTGATCACGCGGGCACTGGATTACTTCGACCCCGCCCGCCGGCACGAGGGCCAGCTCAGCCGCGCCCTGGCCGCGGCGCGCTGCAAGTTCCTGCTCGTGAGTTTCAGCACCGACTGGCGCTTTTCGCCGGCGCGCAGTCGTGAGATCGTCAAGGCCCTGCTCGACAACCGGCGCGAGGTGTCTTACGCCGAGATCGACGCCCCGCATGGGCACGATGCCTTCCTGCTCGACGATGCGCGCTACATGAACCTGGTACGCGCCTACTTCGCGAACATCGCCGCGGAGGCCGCATCATGAGCGACCGCACGACACTGGAGGCCATCGCGAACCTCGTGCCGCCGGGATCGCGCGTGCTGGACCTGGGTTGCGGCGACGGCGCCCTGCTCGCGCATCTGCAGGCCACGCGCGGCTGCACCGGCTACGGCATCGAGATTGCGGACGACAACGTCCTGGCCTGTACGCGGCGTGGCGTCAACGTGATCCAGCTCAATCTGGACGAAGGCCTGTCCATGTTCGGCGACCAGAGCTTCGACGTGGTGCTGCAGATCGACACCCTGCAGCATCTGCGCAACGCCGAGACCGTGCTGCGCGAGACCGCGCGCGTGGGCCGCACGGGTATCGTGGCTTTCCCCAACTTCGCGCATTGGCCCAACCGGCTCAGCGTGCTGCTCGGGCGCATGCCCGTGACGCGCCGCCTCCCCTACCAGTGGTACGACACGCCCAACATCCGCGTCGGCACCCATGCGGATCTCGAGGTGCTGGCCCAGCGCAACGGCCTGCGGATCCTCGACAGCTTCGGCCTGCACAACGGCCGCCTGATTCGCCGGTTGCCGAATCTGCGGGCCAGCACGGCGGTGCTGAAGTTCTCGCGCTGATCGACGGCCTTCAGACCCGCAGATCGGCGCCGCGCGTCTCGGGCAGGAAGAACCAGCCCACGATGAGCGCCAGACACAGCAAGGCCGTCGGATAACCCAGGCCCAGCAGCACGCTGCCGGTCTGCCCGGCGATCAACGTCACCATGTAAGGCGAGAGCCCGCCAATCCAGCCCGCGGCCAGGTTATGAGGCAGGCCGACCGCCGTGTAGCGTGTGCGCGCCGGGAACAACTCGGACAGCATGGCGGTCTGCGGCCCGGTGACCAGGGCCACCGCCAGCACGGGGATCAGCAGCAGCAGAAAGACCAGCAGGGGCTGATCGGCCACCCGGGCCAGGCCCGCGTAGACGGGGATGATGGTGGCCGCGCCCAGCAGCAGGCCAGCCAGCACCACTGGACGACGCCCGTAACGGTCGGACAGCGCGCCACAGACATAGGTCAGCGGAAACAGGCAGAAGGTCGCTGCCAGCGTGACCCAGCCGGCCAGCACCGGGTCCATCTTGACCACGGTCTTGAGGTAGACCGCGGCATAAACCTGGGAGCAGAAGAACAAGAGGCCGCCACCGGCGGAGACGCAGAAGAACAGCAGGGCCATGCGCCCCAGGGTGTGGCGATCGCGCAGGCAGTCACGCAGCGGCGTCTTGGCCAGCTTCTGGCTCTGGCTCAGTTCGGTAAAGACCGGAGACTCGTGCAGCGCGAGGCGCGCCTTCACGCTGGCCAGCAGCAGCACGGCCGAAAACAGGAAGGGGATACGCCAGCCCCATTCCTTGAAATCGGCTTCGCTGAGCCAGGTCTGCAGCAGCACCAATTGCAGGGTCGAAGCCAGGATGCCCAGACCCCCCATCCACTGCAGCACGCTGGTGGACGCGCCGCGGCTTGCCACCGGGGCATGCTCGGCCAGGTAGACGTTGGCGCCTCCAATCTCGCCGCCCATGGCCAGACCCTGGACCAGGCGTAGCACGAGCAAGGCGCCGGTGGCCCACCAGCCCCATTGCGCGTGCGTGGGCAGCAGGCCCACGAGGAAGGTCGCCACACCCATGATGCCGATGGTGGCGATGAAGACCTTGCGCCGGCCATGGCGGTCACCAAAGGAGCCGAACAGGGCCGCACCCAGCGGCCGCACCACCATGCCCATGCCGAAGGTCGCGAGGCTGTAGAGCAGGCCGGCCACCGGATCGTCGGCCGGGAAGAAGAGCACGGCGAAGTGCACGGCCAGGGTGGCGAAGGTGAGGAAGTCGTACCACTCGATGAAGGTGCCGAAGCACGCGGCCAGGGCCACCTTGCGGTAGCGGGCTTCTTCGGCGGGGTGGGCGGCGGGCTGGTTCAAGAGGGGCTCCGGTTGGGGTCCTGTGGGCAATCGCCTAATATAGCGGCGCGGCGCCCGCCGCCCCCGCCAGGAGCCAGCCCATGAACGCCCGCCTTCCCGCCAGTGCTTTCGAGCCCGAACGCGCGCTGGCCGAGATCAGCCAGACCTGGGACCGCGAGATCGTGCCCCAGCTGCAGGACTACATCGCCGTCCCCGCGAAGTCGCCGATGTTCGATCCGCAGTGGGCGCAGCACGGTTATATCGACACCGTGGTGCGCAACGCCGCGGCCTGGGTCGAGGCGCAGAAGGTCGCCGGCCTGAAGCTCGAGCTCATCCGCCTTGAAGGCCGTACGCCGGTGCTCTTCTTCGAGCTCCCTGCGAGTCGCGGTGCCGGAGATGCCGACGTATCCGCCCAGACCGTGCTCATGTACGGCCACCTGGACAAACAGCCCGAGTTCAGCGGCTGGCGCAACGATCTTGGCCCCTGGACGCCGAAGTACGAGGACGGCAAGCTCTATGGCCGCGGTGGTGCCGACGACGGCTATGCCGTCTACGCCAGCATCGCCGCCCTCCAGGCGCTCAAGAGCCAACAGCTCGCGCACCCGCGCATCGTCGGGCTGATCGAGACCTGCGAGGAAAGCGGTTCCTACGATCTGCTGCCCTATGTCGACGCACTGCGTTCCCGTCTGGGCGATGTGGGGCTGGTGATCTGCCTCGATTCGGGCGCCGGCAACTACGACCAGCTCTGGCTCACGACCAGTTTGCGCGGCATGGCCAGCGGTGTGCTCAAGGTCGAGATCCTGACCGAGGGGGTGCATTCAGGTGATGCCAGCGGTGTCGTGCCGTCGAGCTTTCGCATCATGCGCCAGGTGCTCGATCGGCTGGAGGACAGCAAGACCGGGCGCCTGCTGCCGCAGAGCTTCCATTGTGAGGTGCCCGCCGAGCGCATGGACCAGGCACGCGCCACGGCCGCCATCCTGGGCGATGAGCTCTACAGACGTTTCCCCTGGGTCCACTACGACTGCGAGGGGGATACCCGTCTGGCCCTGCCCATGACGACCGATCCCGTGCAGGCGCTGCTCAACCGCACCTGGGCGCCGACGCTCAGCGTCACGGGTGCCGAGGGCCTGCCGGACCTGCAGAACGCCGGCAATGTGTTGCGACCTTACACGGCCTTCAAGCTTTCGCTGCGCCTGCCGCCCCTGGTGGAGGCGGCCACGGCGGTGCAGGAACTCAAGACTTTGCTCGAAGACAACGCGCCCTATCAGGCGCGCGTGACCTTCGAGGGACTGGGCTCGGCCACAGGCTGGAACGCACCCGAGACCGCGCCCTGGTTTGGCCGCGCGCTGGACGCGGCCTCGCGCAATTTCTATGGCGCCCCCTGCGGCTACATCGGCCAGGGCGGCACCATCCCGCTGATGAACATGCTCTCGCGTGGTTTTCCCAGGGCGCAGATGATGGTCTGCGGCGTCCTGGGCCCGAAGAGCAATGCGCACGGCCCCAATGAATTCCTGCACGTGCCCTATGCGCGTCGCCTCACCGCCGCGGTGGCGCAGGTCATCGCGCAGCTGCCCTGAGGAACACCATGCAGGAATCCACGCTGACCACCTACGTCGCCTCCGATGGCGACAACCTCGCCATCCAGGACTGGCCGCTCGACCCCGGCACCCGCCTGCGCGGAGTAGTGCTGATCGTGCACGGCCTGGGCGAACATGCTGGCCGCTACGACGAACTCGCGCGTCGACTCAACGACTGGGGCTTTGCCGTGCGTGGCTATGACCACTACGGCCACGGCGAGTCGGGTGGCGCACGCGGCGCTCTGCCGACCGATCAGCGTCTGGTCGAGGACCTGGCCGACGTGCTGGGCAGCACGCGCCGGCGCCTGGACGCCGACACGCCCCTGATCGTGCTCGGCCACAGCATGGGCGGGCTGGTGGCTGCGCATCTGGTGGCGCGTCAGCTCGGACGCGTCGATGGCCTCGTGTTGTCCTCCCCGGCGCTTGATCCCGGGCTCAACGCGGTCCAGAAACTGCTGCTGGCGGTCTTGCCCTCCGTGGCACCCAACCTCTGCGTAGGCAACGGGCTGGACCCGAAATGGATTTCACACGACCCGCAGGTCGTCCGCGCCTACCAGCAGGACCGGCTCATCCACGACCGCATCTCCGGCCGGCTTGCACGCTACATCGCCGATACCGGTCCGCAGGTGCTGGCGGCCGCACCGCGCTGGGAGGTTCCGACCTTGCTGATGTACGCAGGCCAGGACAAGCTCGTCAGTCCGCGCGGCAGCGCGGCTTTTGCCCAAGCTGCGCCGGCACGTGTCGTCGAGGCGCACTGCTACGCCGAGCTCTACCACGAGATCTTCAACGAGCTGGAACGCGAGCCGGTCTATGCCCGGCTGCAGGCCTGGCTGGACCGCTGGTTTGCCTGAGGGCGCTCAGGCCGGGCGCGCGCCCTGGCGGCGCAAGGCCAGCCAGAGCAGGGCCAGGCCCGTCAGTGCCACCGGCAGCAGGGAGCCGACGTTGAGCCACCACCAGCCCTGGGTCGTGACCAGGGCGCCCGAGGCGAACGAGGTCAGCGCCATCACCGCGAACACGGCGAAATTGATGGCCGCCTGGGCCCGGTCCTTTTCTTCCGGCCGGTAGGCCTGCAGCGCCAGCGTGGTGCTGCCCGTGAAGAGGAAGTTCCAGCCCACGCCGAGCAGGAAGAGCGCGATGAGAAACTGGTGCAGGTCCACGCCGGAGAGCGCGATCGCGATGCACAGGAGGTTCAGCAGCACGCCCACACCCATGATGCTCAGGGTGCCGTAGCGCTTGATCAGGTGGCCTGTGAAGAAGCCGGGCGCGAACATGCCGATCACGTGCCATTCGAGCACCAGGGCTGCATCATCGAAGGGGAAACCGCAGACCTGCATGGCCAGCGGGGTGGCGGCCATCAACAGGTTCATCACGCCATAGCCCAGGGCCGCGCCGACGACGGCGACGAAGAACAGGGGCTGGCGCATCAGCTCCCAGACGCTGCGGCCCTGGGCGCTGTGGCCGCCGGCCGCCGGCACGGCAGGAAATTTCACGAAGGCCATGAGCAGCAGACCCAGCGCCGCAACGCCCGCGAGCGAGAGGTAGGCCCCAGCAAAAGGCGTGGCCAGCAGATCCCGGGTGTACTTGGCGAGGTTGGGGCCGGCGATGGCGCCGATCAGGCCACCCGCCAGCACCAGGGAGACCGCCTTTTCGCGGAAGTTCGCCGGGGCGAGTTCGGCAGCGGCGAAACGGTAGAGCTGGCCGTTGGCGCTGTAGTAGCCGGCGATGACCGTGGCTGCGATCAGCAGCCAGAAATTGCGGCTCCAGGCCGCATAGGCACAGAGCAGCGCCGAGCCCAGCGCGACCAGCAGACCGATCTGGAACGACACCTGCCGACCCCAGCGCGCCTGGCTGCGCGCGACAAGACCCGTGCTCAGCGCCCCGCCGACCACATAGCCCATGACGGGCAGGGTGGCCATCCAGCCCTTGGGTGCGAGGGCCAGGCCGACGAGGCCGTTGATCGCGATGAAGACCACGTTGTTGGTGAAGAACAGGCCCTGGCAGATGGCCAGCAACGCGAGGCGAGGGTTCATGGTGAATGTTTCAGAGGGTGAGCGCGACCAGGGCGGCCAGCGGGGCGGTCTCGGCGCGCAGGGTGCGCAGGCCCAGGCTCACGGGCACGAAGCCTGCCGCACGCGCGGCCTGCTCCTCCGCCGGGCTCAAGCCCCCTTCGGGGCCGGAGAGGAAAAGAACCGGGCCGTCGTCGAGCCGCGCGCGCTGCTGAGCCAGCGGAACGCTGTCGGTCTGCAGCGAGAGCAGCAGACGCTGGCGCGGCAGTTCGCTGCCCAGCCAGAGGGGCAGCGCCTGCAGGGCCGGCACGGGCGGCACGCGGTTGCGGCCGCACTGTTCGCAGGCAGCCACGGCGATGGCCTGCCAGTGATGGCGCTTCTTCTCGGCCCGCTCGCCACTCAGGCGTAAAACACTACGCTCCATCTGCAAGGGCTGCAGGCTGGCCACGCCCAGTTCCGCGGCCTTTTCGACCAGCCAGTCCATGCGCTCGTTGGCCGGCACGCCGAGGGCGAGGTGCACGGTCCGTGTGGCCTCGCGCTCGACGGCTGTGTGCGAAACGATCTGTGCTTCCACCTCGCTGCGGCCCATGCGTGTAACTTTGGCCTCGTACTCGCCGCCCTCTCCGTCGAAGAGCGTGATGGTGTCGCCGGGCTGCAGGCGCAGGACCTGCACATGGCGCGCCGCGCCCGCGGGCAGCGCCAGCGTGCTGCCCACGGACAGGGGGACGGAGCAATGAAAGCGCGGCATCGCGTTCAGACGCGCCCGTAGGCGTACCCGCTGACCTCGTTGATGCCCTCGACCTCATCGACCAGACGCAGCAGGGGCTTGAGTTCGATGTAGCGTGCGCAGGTGGCACGGATGTAGGCGATGAAACGCGGTGTGTCAGCCAGGTAGTGCGGCTTGCCGTCGCGCAGTGTGAGCCGCGCAAAGATGCCGGCGACTTTCAGGTGGCGCTGCAGTCCCATCCATTCGACGCCCCTGTAGAACTCGCCGAAGTCCTCGCCCACGGGCAGGCCGGCCTTGCGCGCCTGCTGCCAGTAGCGGATGGTGACGTCGAGCACGAAGTCTTCTTCCCAGGACAGGAAGGCGTCGCGCATCAGGCTGGCGATGTCGTAGGTGATGGGGCCGTAGACGGCATCCTGGAAGTCCAGCACGCCCAGCCGCGTCTCGTCGGGGTCGGCCGGAATCATCAGGTTGCGCGGCATGAAGTCGCGATGCACATAGACCGAAGGCCAGGACAGGTTGCGCTCGATGATGAGGTCGAACATTCGGTCCAGGGTCTCGCGCAGCTTGCCCTCGACGGCGACGCTGCGATGACGGGCCAGATACCAATCGGGGAAGAGCTCCAGCTCACGCCGCAGCAACGCGGTGTCGTAGGGCGGCAGCACCTCCGGGCGGGAGGCCTGCTGCCAGGCCACGAGCGCGTCCACCGCCCGCAGGTACAGCGACAGGTTGGCTGCGGCCCGTTCCTGGTCAATGGCCTGCATCATGGTCTGGCTGCCCAGATCGGACAGCAGCATGAAGCCCTGGGCCTCGTTCCAGTTCAGCACCTGCGGCACGTGCAGACCGGCCTGGGTCATCAGGTCGGCAACCTGCACAAAGGGACGGCAGTTCTCCTTGTCGGGCGGCGCGTCCATGACGATGCGCGTACCGCCAGCGGCATCGATGCGGAAGTAGCGGCGAAAGCTCGCGTCGGCCGAGGCCGGGCGCAGGGTGTGGGGCAGCAGCTGCTGCGCTGCCGACAGCCCGTCCAGCCAGTGCTGAAAGGCGGCGGCGCGCTCGGGGCTGGTCCAGGGGATGGGGCTGGAGGAAGGGGCGCTCATGGATAATCCATTCTACAAACCCCGTCTGTCCGGACCGCCCGCTTTGCCCCGTCTCTTCCGTCCTGTCCTGAAACCGCTGGCCCTGCTGGCCTGCGCACTGTGGCACGGCTCCGCAGTGCAGGCGCAAGAGGCCAGTCCTGACCCGCTGCAGCTGCGCATCAGCCCGCTGCTGGCCGAGACACTGAGCCCGCAGCAGCGCATGGCCTCACCGACCTATGTCTATGGCGAGCGCCTGTCGGCTGAGAGCGACACCGAGATCGTGCTCGAGGGGGGCGTGGAGTTCCGGCGTGCCGATCTGACGATCCGGGCGGACCGCCTGGAATACGACCAGGCGCGTGATCTGGCGCGGGCGCGCGGCGATGTGCGCGTGAACCAGGCGGGCAATGTGTTCGAAGGCCCGGCCCTGGATCTGCGCATCGATGCCTTCGAGGGCTTCTTCGACCAGGCCCGCTATCGCCTGCTGTCCAACGAGGCGCATGGCGAGGCCGAGCGCATCGACTTTCTCGATGACAAGCGTGCCGTCGTGCGCAACGCCACCTTCACGACCTGTCAGCGCGAACCCGGCCCGGACTGGATGCCTGCTTGGCTGCTGCGTGCGGCCACGCTGCGCCTGGACAGCGAAGAGGAGACGGCTGAGGCCGAGGACGTGACGGTGAGCTTCCAGAACGTCCGTGTGCTGGGCCTGTCGTCCATGACCTTCCCGCTGACCGAGAAGCGCAAGTCAGGTTTTCTCTCGCCGACCTTCAGCGCTGACAACATCAGCGGCACGTCGGTCACGGCGCCCTACTACTGGAACATCGCACCCAACCGGGATGCGACCTTCTATCCCACCGTCATGAGCCAGCGTGGCGTCAACTACGGTGGGCAGTTCCGCTATCTCGAGGCTGGTTATTCCGGGCTGCTGCGGGCGGACTACATGCCGGGTGACAAGCTGCGCGACCGGGATCGTTGGGGACGCTCTTTCCAGCACATGGGCGCGATTTCGGACGCATCGTGGGGCGGCCTGGGTCTCAATCTCAACCTCAATCGCGTCAGCGACGACAACTACTGGCGTGATTTTCCGCGCGCCACGTCCTCGCTGACCCAGCGTCTGCTGGCCAATGATGTGGGCCTGAACTGGAACCGTGGGCCCTACTCGGCTACCTTGCGGACCCTGCAGTGGCAAACCTTGCAAGATCCACTGGCGCCGATCGTGCCACCCTACAACCGGCTACCGCAGATCGTCGCACGCTACACCCAGCCGGATGCCGCGGGCTTCGACGTGGGGCTGGAAGCTGACTACACCGACTTTCAGGCGAACTCCCTCCTGACGGGACAGCCCAATGCCCAGCGCAGCGTGATGAAGGGGCAGATCAGCTACCCCATGCTGGGCGCGGCCGGTTTCATCATCCCGCGCATGTCGGTCCACTCGGTCAACTACAACTTTGATATGGCGCTGTCCAACGGCCAGCGCCAGGCCGGGCGTACCGTGCCGACTTACAGCCTGGACACCGGCCTGGTCTTCGAGCGCGACGCCAGCTATTTCGGCAGCGGTTTTCGTCAGACGCTGGAGCCGCGCCTGTTCTACGCTTACACGCCCTATGTCGAGCAGAACCACCTGCCCAACTACGACTCGGGCGCGCTCGACTTCAATTTTGCGAGCATCTACACCGAGAACGCCTTCGTCGGCAACGACCGCATCGCCGACAACAATCTGTTGACGGGGGGGCTGTCCACCCGCTTGCTCGATCCGGACACCGGCGCCGAGATCCTGCGTCTGGGCATCGCCCAGCGCCTGCGCTTCGAGGACCAGCGGGTGACCCTGCCAGGCGGCACGCCCTCGCCCAAAGGCTTGAGCGACATCTTGCTGGGCGCCGGCCTGACCATTGATCCGCGCTGGAGTCTGGACAGCACGGTGCAATACAACCAGAAGACCGGCGAGTCCGAGCGATCCACGGTCAGCATGCGCTACAACCCCAGCAACTACCGCGTCGTCAACCTGGCCTACCGCTATCAGCGCAATCTCAGCGAACTCGTGGATATCGGCTGGCAGTGGCCGCTCAACGACCTCTGGGGCGACAAGGGGCAGGATCTGGGACGCGGTCAGGGCCAGGGCCCGGGGCGCTGGTACAGCGTGGGGCGTCTGAACTACAGCATGCAGGACGACAAGCTGGTCGACTCCATCATCGGCTTCGAATACGATGCGGGATGCTGGCTGGGCCGTATCGTGCTGGAGCGCCTGCAGACCGGCCTCGTGACCAGTACCCGGCGCATCATGTTCCAGCTGGAGCTGGTGGGCTTCTCGCGCGTAGGGATCGACCCGCTACAGTCACTGCAAAGAAATATCCCCCGCTATCAGTTCCTGCGGGAGCAGGTGACGACGCCCAGCCGCTTTAGTAATTACGATTGATCCATGACTGTCATCCGTTTCCCGGCGCTTCTGCTGGCCATCCTGCTGGCCGGTGTCCCGGCATGGGCCCAGGGCCTGCGCACCCCCGGCGCTGCCACACCTGCGCCGGCCCTGACCGAGCCCACGGTGCTGGTACCCGGTGTGCGCTCGGCCGATTTCATCGTGGCCGTGGTCAACGCCGAACCCATCACCAATCAGCAGGTCAGCGCCCAGGTGGAGCGTATCCGCCGCCAGCTGGCGGCGCAGCGCCAGCCCCAGCCCGATCCGCGCGAACTCGCACGTCAGGTGCTCAATCAGCTCATCGATGACCGTGCCCAGTTGCAGCTGGCCAAGGAAAGTGGCATCAAGGTTGACGAGCCGTCGATCGACCAGGCCGAGCAGACCGTCGCCAGCCAGAACCAGTTCACCGTTGAGCAGCTCCGGCAGCAGCTGCAACGAGAGGGGATTGCCTACGCGAGCTTTCGCGAGCAGCTCAGCGATCAGCTGCTGCTGACGCGACTGCGCGAGCGTGAAGTCGAATCGCGGGTGCGCGTGAGCGATGTGGACGTGGACCAGTACCTGGCCGAGCAGCAGCAGCTTGCCAGCGATCCGGCGCGCCAGCTGATCCACATCGCGCACATTCTTGTGGCCGTGCCCGAGAACGCGGACGAGGCCCAGCTCAGGGAACGACAGGCCAAGGCCGAGCGTGCTTGGCAGCGAGCGCGCAGCGGCGAGGACTTTGCGGCACTGGCGCGGGAGTTCTCCGACGCGCCGGACCGCGCCAACGGTGGCCAGCTGGGGCTGCGACCTGCGGATCGTTATCCGGGCCTCTTCGTCGATGCCGTGCGCACCCTGGCGCCAGGCGACGTGGCAGGCCTGGTGCGCTCCGGCGCCGGCTTCCACGTGCTCAAGCTTATTGAACGGCGCCAGCCCGGCCTGCCGCCGGCCACGGTCACCCAAAGCCGCGCGCGTCACATTCTGCTGGTACCCGGGACGCAGCTCAGCGAGGCCCAGGCGCGCGACAAGCTCAACGATTTCCGGCGTCGCATCGTCAGCGGCGAAACCGACTTCGCGACTCTGGCGCGCCAGCACTCACAGGATGGCAGCGCGGCTCAGGGCGGCGACCTGGGCTGGGCCAACCCCGGCATGTTCGTGCCCGAATTCGAGCGGGTCATGGACCAGCTCGCTCCCGGGCAGATCAGCCAGCCTTTGATCTCGCGCTTCGGCGTGCACCTGATCCAGTTGATGGAGCGTCGCAACGCGACGCTGAGCCAGCGCGAGCAGCGCGAACTCGTGCGCGGCATGCTGCGCGAGCGCAAGACCGCCGAGGCCTACGAGAACTGGGTGCGCGATGTGCGCGCGCGCGCCTATGTGGAGCTGCGCGAAGCGCCGCAGCAATAGCGCCGTGAAACACATTCCGCGCAAGCGCTTCGGCCAGCACTTCCTGGCCGACGACGGCATCATCGACGGCATCGTGCGGGCCATCGATCCACGCCCGGGCCAGGCCATGGTCGAGATTGGCCCCGGCCTGGCCGCGCTGACCCAACCTCTGGTCGAGCGCCTGGGGCGGCTCATGGTGATCGAGCTGGATCGCGACCTGGCCGCGCGCCTGCGCAGCCATGGGCAACTTGAGGTCATCGAGTCGGATGTCCTCCAGGTGGATTTCAGCCGGCTGGCCCGGGAGCACGCCTTCCCGAAGCTGCGCGTGGTCGGCAACCTGCCCTACAACATCTCCACCCCCATCCTCTTCCATCTGCTCGAGCATGTGGCCGTGGTCGAAGACCAGCACTTCATGTTGCAGAAGGAGGTCATCGACCGCATGGTGGCCCTGCCGGCCACGGCAGACTATGGCCGCCTGAGCGTGATGCTGCAATGGCGCTACGCCATGGAGAACGTGCTGTTCGTGCCTCCCGAGAGCTTCGATCCGCCCCCGCGGGTGGACAGCGCCGTGGTCCGCATGGTGCCCCATGCGCAGCCGGCGGCGCTGGATCAGAAGCGGCTGGAGCAGCTGGTCCAGGTGGCCTTCAGCCAGCGCCGCAAGATCCTGCGCCACACCTTGGGGCGCTGGATGGAAGAAAACGGTGTCAACCTGCCCTTCGACCTGCAGCGCCGCGCCGAAGAAGTCTCCGTTGCTGAATACATCGCATTGGCGCAGGCATGAAAAAGGCCACTGCTGAGCAGTGGCCCGATTCGGGGGCGCCGTGGATCCGGCTTCGCCGGTCCACCAGCGCCGCCCCCTGTGGGGGGTGACGCGCCGCAGGCGCGGCTCAGGGGGAGCCTATTACGCTGCGGCCAGCCAGTAGCCCGCGTTGAAAGGGCTGCTCATGCGCAGCGCCAGCGGCGACACATCGAGCAACTTGTCGGTTGGCATCTTCTCGCCGCCCTCTTCAGCCGTCTCAAGGCTGGTGCTGGTGGGAATGGCCTCGCTGGCCACGCCCTCTGCCTTCGCCTCGTTCGCCCGTTCTGCTTGGCTGGTTTGTGCAGAACGGGCTACAGAAAAGAATAGAAACACCGGAATGGGACCTTGCGGTCGCTCCAGTAGTCTGCCGCGTCGCGGAAGATGTCGAGCAGCTGCTCGCGCGCTTCCTTGTCGAACTTGGCATTGGCCGGGATGTGCTCCAGCACGGCGATGAAACCGGGCTGCGGGCCCGACTTGTGCAGCGGGTCCGTCATGCAGTCATAGAGCGCGTCGAAGTTCTTGCCCACGTTGGCGGCGAGCATGAACTGCTGGGCGATCAGGTCCAGCACATCCTGCTTGGACTGCGCCGCTGCCAGATTGGCATAAAGGAAGTGATGACCCAGCGACTGGGCCGCTTCCTGCAGGTCCGAGACTCGGAAGGCCCGGATCGATTGAACGATGTTCGTTCGTACGGTACGAAGTGGTGTATCCATCCCCGCGTCACTTTCTTGGCTAAAAACTGATTCCGTCAGGGCACGATCCGGCGAAAGCTCGCGTAATGATCGGCCGTGTAATAACAGGCATCGGGCGTCTTCGGCGCTCCACCACACACAATCCGGCGCATGCCCCGGTTGCGCGCGCCAGGCGTCGGGACGGTGTACTCGCGGTAGTAGCCGCGCTTATGGGCCGGGAGCAAACGCTCGCGGTTGCCAAACACCGTGCCGTCCTTTTCGTACGGAAACGGGCCGCCTTGAAGGATCAGGCGATAGGTTTCCGCACCCTGGCGTGGCAGTTCCGCCACCGATACCGTCATGGAAGCATCCACGGGCGCGGGGCCTCGCGCCCCGGCACTGGTGGACAGCAAAGCTGACGCCAGCAAAAAGCCAGTGAGTACCAACTTGATGCCTGAGTAGCGCGCCATGAGTCGAACCTGTTATGACACCCGGGTTAACCCGGAAGATCCAAGCCCAGAAGTGTCGCAGATCAGGCCTCAAAAAGCAAGGGCCTGCTCAACAAATAAGCAGGCCCTGCGCAGGGTGGGTCTCATATCAGTGGGTACCCACTGATACGGTTCACTCAACGGATGTTGGCGTCGGCTACGGTCAGCGCTGTCATGTTGACAATGCGGCGCACCGTGGTGCTCGCCGTCAGGATGTTGACCGGCTTGGCCTCCCCCAGCAGGACCGGGCCGATGGCAATATTGCCGCCCGCTGCGGTTTTCAGCAGGTTGTAGGCAATATTGGCCGCATCCAGATTGGGCATGACGAGCAGGTTGGCCGAGCCGGCCAGGGTGCTGTTGGGCATGATGGCCTGACGCGCCGCTTCGTCCAGGGCGACATCGCCATGCATCTCCCCCTCCACCTCGAGCCAGGGGGCCTGCGCGCGCAGCAGCTCCAGGGTCTGGCGCATCTTCACCGCGCTGGGTTGATTGCTGCTGCCAAAGTTGGAGTGGCTCAGCAAGGCGGCCTTGGGGCGCAGGCCGAAGCGCATCATCTCCTCGGCCGCCATGATGGTGATTTCGGCCAGTTGCTCGGCCGTCGGGTCGTAATTGACGTGGGTGTCGACCACGAAGACCTGGCGATCCGGCAGGAGCAGGCCGTTCATGCACGCATAGGTATTGACGCCGGGCCGTTTGCCGATGACCTGGTCCACGTACTGCAGGTGCATGGCGTTGGTTCCCCAGGTGCCGCAGATCATGCCGTCCACGTGGCCCTTGTGCAGCAGCATGGCGCCGATCAGTGTCAGGCGTCGGCGCATTTCGATCTTGGCGATGGGCACCGTCACGCCCTTGCGTTCGGTCATGCGGTGGTAGGTCTGCCAGAAATCGCGGTAGCGCTCGTCGTGCTCGACGTTGACCACGTCATAGTCCTGGCCCTCCTTCAGGCGCAAGCCGAACTTCTCGACGCGCTGGGCGATGATGGCCGGGCGGCCGATCAGCGTCGGACGGGCGATACCCTCGTCCACGACGATCTGCGCCGCACGCAGCACGCGCTCTTCCTCGCCCTCGGCATAGGCCACACGCTTTTTGGCGGCCCGCTTGGCGGCCTGGAAGATGGGCTTCATCGTCGTGCCCGAGGCGTACACGAAGGTCTGCAAGCGCTCCTTGTAGGCCTCCATGTCCGTGATCGGGTTCTGTGCTACGCCGCTGTCCATGGCCGCCTGGGCCACGGCCGGCGCGATCTTGATCATCAGGCGGGGATCGAAGGGCTTGGGAATCAGGTAGTCCGGGCCAAAGCTCAGCTTCTCACCGGCATAAGCCGCGGCCACCACCTCGCTCTGCTCGGCCTGGGCCAGCTCGGCCATGGCGCGCACCGCGGCGACTTCCATCTCATCGGTGATGGTGGAGGCGCGGGCGTCCAGGGCCCCGCGGAAGATGTAGGGGAAGCACAGGACGTTGTTGATCTGGTTCGGGTAGTCCGTGCGGCCCGTAGCCATGATGATGTCACTACGCGCGGCGCGGGCCTCGGCCGGATCGATTTCCGGGTTCGGATTGGCCAGGGCGAAGACGATGGGCTTGGGGGCCATCTTCTTGACCATGTCGACCTTGAGCACGCCGCCGGCGGACAAGCCCAGGAAGATGTCGGCGCCCTCGATCACGTCACCGAGCTTGCGGGCATCGGTCTTTTGCGCATAGCCGCGTTTGTCGTCGTCCATCAGCTCGGTGCGGCCTTCATAGACCACGCCAGCCAGGTCGGTGACCCAGATGTTCTTGCGCTGCATGCCCAGCTTGACCAGCAGACCCAGGCAGGCCAGGGCGGCGGCGCCGGCGCCCGAAGTGACGAGCTTGACGTCCTTGATGTCCTTGCCGGCGATCTTCAGGCCATTAAGCAGGCCGGCGGCCACCACGATGGCGGTGCCGTGCTGGTCGTCATGAAAGACCGGGATCTTCATGCGTTCGCGCAGCTTGCGTTCGACGTAGAAGCAGTCCGGGGCCTTGATGTCCTCGAGGTTGATGCCCCCGAAAGTCGGTTCCAGGGCCGCAATGATGTCGACCAGCTTGTCCAGGTCCTTCTTCTCGTCGACTTCGATGTCAAAGACATCGATGCCGGCGAACTTCTTGAACAGCACGCCCTTGCCTTCCATCACCGGCTTGGAGGCCAGCGGACCGATGTCGCCCAGACCCAGCACGGCGGTGCCGTTGGTGATCACCGCGACCAGGTTGCCGCGGCTGGTGTACTTGTAGGCAGCGGCGGGGTCGCGGGCGATCTCTTCGCAGGGCGCGGCCACACCGGGGGTGTAGGCCAGGGCCAGGTCATGCTGGTTGACCAGCTGCTTGGTGGCTGCGATGGCAATCTTGCCGGGGGTGGGGAACTCGTGATATTCGAGAGCGGCGCGGCGGATCTGGTCGCGCTTGTCGTTGGACGACGGGGTGCTGGACATCTATCAACTCCTGCTGCAGGCCAGGTTTCGACTTGGGTCCGGGTCATGCGACGATCCGCAAGGTCCCCGTCCCAACGGCCTGCTTCTGTGGGGAATCGGATTGTAGACCTCGAAACCGCACATTCCATGCGTGGAATCCGCGTATGAATCCCATCGGTTTTTACTTATACGCAAAACTGAAGGGGGTCCTCAGCTCTGTACAGGTTCCGCGGCCAGCGTGGTCCCGGGGTGGCGCTGAGCCCAACGCTGCCAGGCCTGCTCATGGAAGAAGAAGGCGACGGCCTGCACCGTAGGCTCGAGCAGGCTGAGCGTGAGCGACATCAGCAGATGGCCCGTGACCGCATAGGCGACCAGAGCCGCCACGACGATGTGGAGCACGTAGTAGCTCGCCGTCTTCTTGAGGGTGGGGAGGTTGGCATGCGCGAACTTGACCATGGAACACCTTCTGCTCAAAACTATGAAGTCGAGAGAGATGATAGGCAATCCCGCAAGAGCGGACCAATTGCATTTACCTAAGCGCGGCATAGACCCGCCGCCGGGGCCCGGCGCTCAGGCGCGCATCAGGGCTTCAATCTCATCCGCATGGACGGGCACATCGCGCGTGATCAGCTCGCAGCCCCCCTCGGTCACGAAGGCGTCGTCTTCGATGCGGATGCCGATGTTCCAATACGCGCTGGGGACGTCTTCGGCCGGGCGGACATAGAGGCCGGGCTCGATGGTCAGGCACATGCCGGGTTTGAGAATACGGCTGGGACGGTCCTTGATGAGTTCACCCGAGAGCGGGTCCTTGCGCTCGCTGGTCTTGCCCTGCTCGCTGTGCTCGACATAGCTGCCGCAGTCGTGCACGTCCATACCCAGCCAGTGGCCGGTGCGATGCATGTAGAAGCGGAAGTAGGCACGGCTGGCGATCACATCGTCCACGCCGCCGACCTTGCGCTTGTCGAGCAAGCCCAGATCCAGCAGGCCCTGGGACAGGACCCTGACCGTCGCCTCGTGCGGCTCGACGAAGCGCGCGCCCGCATGCGTGGCGTCCACGGCGGCGTCCTGTGCCGCCAGCACCAGCTCGTAAAGCGCGCGCTGCGGACCGGTGTAGCGTCCATTGGCAGGAAAGGTCCGCGTGATGTCGCTGGCATAGCCATCGAGCTCGCAGCCGGCATCGATCAGCACCAGTTCCCCGTCACGGATGGGGGCGTTGTCGGCGCGGTAGTGCAGCACGCAGGCGTTGGCGCCGGCGGCGACGATGGAGCCATAGGCCGGGTACTGCGAGCCATGGCGACGGAATTCGTGCAGCAGCTCGGCATCCAGGTGGTACTCGCGTACATCCTGGCCTGCGCGCAGCATGCGTGCCGACAGCTGCATGGCGCGGATATGCGCACCTGCGCTGATGCGGGAGGCGCGGCGCATCACATCCTGCTCGAAAGCATCCTTGACCAGGCGCATCTCGTCGAGGATGGAGCACAGATCGCGCTGGGAATCAGGACAAAGTGCGCCAAACCGCACGCGGGCGCGCACGGCCTTGAGCCAGCCCTCGATACGGGCCTCCAGCCCCTCGTGCGTGGCGAAGGGATACCAGACCGCGGCCTGGTTCTCCAGCAGCCTGGGCAGGCGCTGCTCCAGCTCGGTGACCGGAAAGGCCGCGTCCACGCCCAGCGTCGACGGCGCCGCTTCAGGACCGAGCCGGATGCCGTCCCAGATCTCGCGCTCCAGGTCCTTGGGCTGGCAGAACAGGGTGGTGTGCCCCGTGCTCGTGATCACCAACCACGCGTTCGGCTCGGCAAAGCCGCTGAGGTAGTGGAAGTAGCTGTCAAAGCGGAACAGGAACTCGCTGTCGCGGTTGCGCAGGCGCTCGGGGGCCGTGGGCACGATGGCCACGGCGTCCGGGCCAAGCTGGGCGGCCAGACGGGCACGGCGTTGGGCATAGAGGGCGGCGTGATCGATGGTGCTCATGTGCTGGCGGTTTCGTTGAGTTGCGCCAGGCGCTCGGGCGTACCGACGTCGGTCCAGGGTCCGGTGTAGAGCTCTGCGCTGATGCGCTGATTGTCCATGGCCGTGCGCAACATGGGCGCCAAGGGGGCTTTGATGCCCGCGGAATTCCCGGCCGGGATTTCGCACCAGGGGCGCATGAAAAGTTCGCGCCGGTACAGGCCGATGGTGCTGTAGGTGTATCTAAGTGCCGCCTGGTTCAAGGCCAGTTGACGGCCGGGCGAGCCGGAGTCGTTGGCCAGGCCGAAATCACCCTGGGGGTTGTGCGCCGGGTTCGGTACCAGCCAGAGATGGGCCAGCTTGTCGCTGCGCGCGAAACGCTGCACAGCCTGCATGGCAAAGGGAAAACCGGGGGCATAGACGTCGCCGGCCACGATCCAGAAAATGTCGCCGAGCAGCGGCATCGCGCGCGCGATGCCGCCGGCCGTCTCCAGCGCGCCGCCGAAGTCCAGCCCCTCCCAGGAGTAGCGGATGTCCACGGCCCGCCCCTCACTGCTGCGCGGTTCGGGGCCGAAATGCGCCGGGATCTGTTCGCCCAGCCAGGCCGTGTTGATCACGACATGGTCAAAGCCGGCGGCGGCGAGAGCGTCCACATGCCACTGCAACAGTGGTTTGCCTTGCACCGGGAGCAGCGGCTTGGGCGTGGTGTCGGTCAGCGGCCGCATGCGTTCGCCGCGACCGGCGGCCAGCAGCATGGCGGTGATGGTGGTGGGAGCATGCACAGACTGCACTGTAGACCAAGCGCCGGTATCAGGCGCCTGACCCAAAGCCATAAGGCGACCCCGGTAAAATACCGGGTTTCCCCTGACACCCCCACCGGAGCGGCCCTTACATGGCAAATACCCGACAGATGGCCAACGCGATCCGCGCGCTGGCGATGGACGCAGTACAACAAGCCAACTCCGGACACCCGGGCGCGCCCATGGGCATGGCCGACATGGCCGTCGCGCTCTGGGGTGAGCATCTGCAGCACAACCCCGGCAACCCGCTGTGGGCCGACCGCGACCGTTTCGTGCTCTCCAACGGGCACGCCTCCATGCTGATCTACGCGCTGCTGCACCTCACGGGGTACAAGCTGCCGCTGCAGGAGCTCAAGAACTTCCGCCAGCTGCACAGCAAGACCGCTGGCCACCCCGAGGCCGGGATCACCCCCGGCGTCGAGACCACCACCGGCCCGCTGGGTCAGGGCGTGACCAATGCCGTGGGCTTGGCCCTGGCCGAGAAGCTGCTGGCCCGCGAATTCAACCGGCCCGGCCACACCATCGTTGACCACCACACCTATGTCTTCCTGGGTGACGGCTGCATGATGGAAGGCATCAGCCACGAAGCCGCCTCCCTGGCCGGCGCCTGGAAGCTCAACAAGCTGATCGCGCTCTACGACGACAACGGCATCTCCATCGACGGTCAGGTGGCGCCCTGGTACGGCGACAACGCCGCACTGCGCTTCGTGTCCTATGGCTGGCACGTCATTGGCCCGATCAATGGCCATGACACGGCCGCCGTCTCCGACGCCATTGC
Organism: Hylemonella sp.; assembly: GCA_046299695.1. Taxonomy (GTDB): domain Bacteria; phylum Pseudomonadota; class Gammaproteobacteria; order Burkholderiales; family Burkholderiaceae_C; genus Hylemonella. The sequence continues at coordinate 156,659 of JBKBHP010000002.1, read as the reverse complement.
CCGTGCCAAGCAGACGGCGGACAAGCCCACGCTGATCATCTGCAAGACCAGCATCGGCAAGGGCAGCCCCAACCGCGCCAACACGGCCAAGGCCCACGGCGAGCCCCTGGGCGCGGAAGAAATCAAGCTCACGCGCGAAGCCCTGGGCTGGACGCACGGTCCCTTCGAGATTCCGTCCGAGGTCTATGGCGACTGGGACGCCAAGGCCGCGGGGGAGAAGCGTGAGGCCGAGTGGAACCGCAAGTTCGCCGCTTATACTGCCGCCCATCCCGAGCTCGCCGCGGAGTTCAAGCGCCGCATGGCGGGCGATCTGCCCAAGCAGTTTGCGCAGACCGCCGTCGATGCCGCGGTGGCCGCGCACACCAAGGCCGAGACTGTGGCCACGCGCAAGGCCAGCCAGATCGCGTTGGAAGCCTTTACGGCCGCCCTGCCCGAGCTGCTCGGTGGCTCGGCCGACCTGACCGGCTCCAATCTCACCAATACCAGCCATACCCCGGCCCTGCGTTTTGACGCGGAAGGGAATGGCAACGGGGGTCGCCACATCAACTACGGTGTGCGCGAGTTCGGTATGGCTGCCATCATGAACGGCGTGGCCCTGCACGGTGGCTACATTCCCTACGGCGGCACCTTCCTGACCTTCAGCGACTATTCGCGCAACGCCATCCGCATGGCGGCGCTGATGAAACAGCGCGTGGTCCATGTCTTCACGCACGACTCCATCGGCCTGGGCGAGGACGGCCCCACCCACCAGTCCGTGGAGCACGCCGCCAGCCTGCGCCTGATCCCGAACCTGGACGTCTGGCGTCCGGCCGACACGGCTGAAACCGCCGTGGCCTGGGCCGTGGCCCTGCAGAACAAGCGCAAGCCCACGGCGCTGCTGCTGAGCCGCCAGAACGTGCCCTATGCCGCCAAGAAGGATCTGGGCGACATCAGTCGCGGCGCCTACGTGCTGTCCGAGCCGGCCGACCTGGGCCTGAAGAAAAAGGCGCAGGCGGTGATCATCGCCACCGGCTCCGAAGTGCAGCTCGCGCTCAAGGCGCAGGAGCTGCTGGCCGCGCAGAAGATCGCCGTACGTGTGGTCTCCATGCCCAGCACCACCACTTTCGACCAGCAGAAGCCCGCCTACAAGCAGACCGTGCTGCCCGCCGGCCTGCCGCGCGTTGCCGTCGAGATGGGCGTGACCGATGGCTGGTGGAAGTATGGCTGCGCAGCGGTGGTGGGCATCGATACCTACGGCGAGTCGGCCCCGGCTCCGGTGCTGTTCAAGCATTTCGGCTTCACGCCGGAGAACGTCGCGCAGACCGTCCAGGCCGTGCTGGCGAAATAAGTTTCACATCAACTTCCACAGAGAGAGCTCATCATGACGATCAAGGTAGGCATCAACGGCTTCGGCCGCATTGGCCGCAACGTGCTGCGTTCGGCAGTCGCGAACTTCAAGGACATCGAGATCGTGGGCATCAACGATCTGCTCGAGCCCGACTACCTGGCCTACATGCTCAAGTACGACAGCGTGCATGGCCGCTTCAAGGGCGAGGTCTCCGTCGAGGGCGGCCAGTTGGTCGTCAACGGCAAGAAGATCCGCCTGACCCAGGAGCGCGATCCGGCCAACCTCAAGTGGAACGAGATCGGCGCCGACGTGGTGATCGAATCCACCGGCCTCTTCCTGGACAAGGACGGTGCGGGCAAGCACCTGGCTGCCGGCGCCAAGAAGGTCATCATCTCTGCTCCTTCCAAGGATGACACCCCCATGTTCGTCTTCGGCGTGAACGACAAGACCTACGCCGGCCAGGCCATCATCTCCAACGCTTCCTGCACCACCAACTGCCTGGCCCCGGTGGCCAAGGTGCTCAACGACAAGTGGGGCATCAAGCGCGGCCTGATGACCACCGTGCATGCCGCCACCGCCACGCAGAAGACCGTGGACGGCCCGAGCAACAAGGACTGGCGCGGCGGCCGCGGCATCTTGGAGAACATCATTCCCTCCTCCACCGGCGCCGCCAAGGCCGTGGGCGTGGTGATCCCCGAGCTCAACAAGAAGCTCTCGGGCATGTCCTTCCGCGTGCCGACCTCCGACGTCTCCGTGGTGGACCTGACCGTCGAGCTGAACAAGGAAGCCGACTACAAGGAGATCTGTGCCGAGATGAAGGCCCAGAGCCAGGGCGCGCTCAAGGGCATCCTGGGCTACACCGAGGACAAGGTGGTCGCCACCGACTTCCGCGGCGAGACCTGCACCTCCGTGTTCGACGCCGACGCCGGCATCGCCCTGGACAAGACCTTCATCAAGGTCGTGTCCTGGTACGACAACGAGTGGGGCTACTCCAACAAGTGCCTGGAGATGGTGCGCGTGGTGGCCAAGTAAGCCAGCCCTGTTACCCGTATAAAGAAAACGCGCCTTCGGGCGCGTTTTTATTTGGGGCTGGCTATAAAGGTTGCCGCCGACAAGTTGCAGCTCATGTCGATAGCGCCGGGCAAGATGTAAAGCCGAGGCGCTTCTCGAAAAGCGAACAGTCGGTAAAGCTGGTACTGCGAGGCATGGCGCTCCGAAGTCGCTTTTTCATTGCGGGTTACGAAGAACGGCGTATCTGCCCCATATTTCGTCGTCTTTACCTCAATCAGACGTTCAGCGCCTGTAGCCTCGAAGGAAAGAATGTCGTAGCCGGTATGGTCGCCGCGGACTTTGGCTGTGTGCTCAATCTTCGCGGCCAAACTTTCTTTGCCTGCATGTATCAGTCGGGCGCGCTCAAAATTCAGAATAAACAACTCCCCTGCATTTCCCAAGGAGCGATTTCTTGCTTCCCGCTCAATGTAATTGGTGGGCAGGCGAATGATCGGGACCGCAGGCTCAGAGACCGTCAACTCGTTCTGGCGTGACTTCGGCCGGTCGGTCAGGACCGCAAGAATGTCTTCAACTTCCGGAACAACAATGGGGCGATCAGCATCAGTCGCCGCAAGCGCGAACAAATCTGAAGTTTTGTCGAGACGGTTAGCCAAAACTTCAGCTAAAAGAGACTGGTAGTTAGCCAGTGGCTTGTAGCCATTGATGTAGGGAAAGCCGGCATCCAGCAAAGCGGCGCTGATGTTCGCGTGCTTGAACTCAATGGACGCATCGGAGCGGCCTTGCAGCAAAGGCTAGAGTGCTTGCCGATGCGCCGTTTTGTTGTACGGCGTACCGGCAAGTTCGGATGCCAACATCGAGAGGTAATCCTCAACGATGGTCTCGACTTCGGCGCGGCTCCAGTCAGCGTTGCTCATGTCGAAGGTGTGCTACAGATCAGCTCAAGTGCTTGCCGATGAGGCCTGCGATCTCGAACATCGTGACCTGGGCTTTACCGAAGACAGGCTTGAGCTTGGCGTCGGCCTTGATGCTGCGTTTGTCTTTGGGGTCCTGCAGGCCTTGGGCCTTGATGTAGTCCCAGAGCTTCTTGACCACCTCGGCGCGCGCCACGGGCTCGCTGCCGATCACGGCGGCCAGCTCGGCGCTGGGCGTGAGGCCGGCCCCGGCCTTGCGCGGCTTCTTGGCGGCGGCGGTCTTGGTCGCCGCTTTCTTGGCCGGGGCTTTCTTCGCTGGGGTCTTGGCCGCGGTGGCCCCCGTCTTGGCTGGCGGGCCCTTGCGTGGGAACTTGGACGGTTCGAACTCGAAGCTCACCTTGCCTTCTTCCGCGTTCCAGGCCAGGAAGGCCTTGAAAGGACGGCGCGTACGCATGGAGACGAACTTGTCCAGCAGGTCGGTCTTGCCCGTGGCCAGCAGCTTGACCATCTGTTCGCGCTCCACAGGCTGTTGCAGGATGATCTGGCCGCTCTTGAAGTCGCAGCTGGGCGTGGGCTGGGCGGCGGTGGGGACGGCCTTTTCGCACAGGTAGTTCTTGCCGTGCTCGTAGACAGCGCCGCCGCATTTGGGGCAGGCACCGAGTGACTCCTTGCCGGAGAAGTCGACCAGCTCACCGGTCTCGGCCTCGTCGTCCTTGCCGAAGTCGAATTCGAGTTTCCAGTTCTTCTCTTCGTCGCTGTACTTGAGGGCGATCTCGGCCGTGAACGGCCAACCGGCCTTGGAGCGGAATCCTTCCAGCGGGCCGATCTTCTTGTCGCGCAGGAAAGCTTCCACTTCCGGCAGCTCGAAGGCCCGCCCGGCCGGGATCTTGGTGAAGGAGAAGCCACAGCCCTCGGCCGCGCCTTTCTTGCCGGTGCAGGTATAGCGGCGGTAGTTTTCCTTCACGATGCCGCCGCAATTGGGGCAAGGGGTGCTCAGCGTGGCGTAGTCGCCGGGAATGGTGTCACGGTCGTATTCCTTGGCCTTCTTGACGATGTGCTCGGTCATGGCCGCAATCTCGCGCATGAACTCCTCGCGCGAGAGACGGCCGTGTTCCATCTCCGAGAGCTTGAACTCCCAGCCGCCGGTCAGCTCGGGCTTGGAGAGCTCCTCCACGCCCAGGCCGCGCAGCAGGGTCATGAGCTGGAAGGCCTTGGCCGTGGGGATGAGCTCGCGCCCTTCGCGCAGCATGTACTTCTCGTTCAGCAGGCCTTCGATGATGGCCGCGCGCGTGGCGGGCGTGCCCAGGCCTTTCTCGTGCATGGCTTCGCGCAGCTCGTCGTCCTCGATGAGCTTGCCTGCGCCTTCCATGGCCGAAAGCAGCGTCGCTTCGCTGTAGCGCGCCGGCGGGCGGGTCTTGAGGCCTTTGGGCTCGACGGTGTTGGTTTTGACCTTCTCGCCGGCCTGCACGGGCACCAGCACCTTGCTGCTGCCTTCGCCCGGGGCCATCTCGTCTTCGGCCTCCTTGCCGTAAATGGCCAGCCAGCCCGGTTTGACCAGCACCTTGCCTTCGCTCTTGAAGTGGTGTCCGGCAGCCGTGGTGATGCGCGTGGTGACCTGGTATTCGGCGCTGGGGAAGAACACGGCCATGAAGCGGCGTGCCACCAGGTCATAGAGCTTCTGCTCCGCCTCGCTCAGGCCGCTGGGCGCCTGCAGCGTGGGGATGATGGCAAAGTGGTCGCTGACCTTGGCGTTGTCGAAGATGCGCTTGTTGGGCTTGATGTAGCCGCCCTTGATGGCGGTGGCGGCGTGCGGGGCCAGGTGCTTGAGACCTGAGTCGGCGAGCATGCCGAACGTGTCCTTGGCTACGGCCAGGTAGTCCTCGGGCAGGTGGCGGGAATCGGTACGCGGGTAGGTCAGGGCCTTGTGGCGCTCGTAGAGGCTCTGTGCGATGGACAGCGTGGTTTTCGCCGAGAAGCCGAACTTGCCGTTGGCCTCGCGTTGCAGGCTGGTCAGGTCGAACAGCATGGGCGAGGCCTGGGTGCTGGGCTTGCTCTCTTCCGTCACGGTGGCCGTCTGGCCGCGCACGGCGTCGGCGATCACCCTGGCTTCCTGCTCGCTCCAGACGCGGTCGGCCTTCTTCTCGGCGTCGTCTTCGTTCTTCTTCCACTTGGGGTCGAACCACTTGCCCGCGTACTCGCCCGCCTGGGCGCCAAAGGCGGCATGGATTTCCCAGTAGTCGCGGCTGATGAACTTGCGGATCTGCTCCTCGCGTTCCACGACCACGGCCAGTGTCGGCGTCTGCACCCGGCCCACGGTGGTCAGGAAAAAGCCGCCGTCGCGGGAGTTGAAGGCCGTCATGGCGCGCGTGCCGTTGATGCCCACCAGCCAGTCGGCCTCGGAGCGGCTGCGTGCGGCGTCGGCCAGCGGCAGCATCTGCTTGTCGCTGCGCAGGTTCTCGAAGCCGTCACGGATGGCTTGGGGGGTCATGCTTTGCAACCACAGGCGCGAGACCGGCTTGCCCAGGGGTTTGGCGCCACCGGCGTACTGCTCGATCAGGCGGAAGATCAGCTCGCCTTCGCGCCCCGCGTCGCAGGCGTTGATGAGCTGGCTCACGTCCTTGCGCTTGGCCAGTTTGACCACGGCGTTCAACCGCGTCTTGGTCTTGTCCACGGGCTTGAGGTCAAAGTGCGGTGGAATGACCGGCAGGTGTGCGAAGCTCCATTTGCCGCGCTTCACGTCGTATTGCTCGGGCGCCTGGATCTCGACCAGGTGGCCCACGGCGCTGGAGACGACGTAGCTGTCGTTCTCGAAGTACTCGTCGTGCTTTTCGAACTTGCCGGCCACAGGCGTGAGCGCACGCACGATGTCCTGCGCCACCGAGGGCTTCTCGGCAATGACCAGGGTCTTGCCTTGGGCGGCGGTTTTGGCGGCCGTGGCGCTTTTAGCGGGAGCAGAGCTTTTGGTCAAACCGGTGGTTTTCATCTGACTACAATCCAGTTCTCACGCGCGCATACGCGCGCACACGCGGGCGCGCACACGCGCGCGCCCATACGAGTTCACCTTACCAAATTTTTCAGCAGTGTCCAAGAATCCCGTTTCCGAGTCTGGCCGCCGTATCCAGACCCGTCGCTCCGGTGTGCATGGCAAGGGCGTGTTCGCCGTCCAGGACATCCCCAAGGGCGACGTCATCATCGAATACGTGGGCGAGATCATCGGCTGGGACGAGGCACTGCGCCGCCATCCGCACGACCCCAAGGACCCGAATCACACCTTCTACTTCCATGTCGATGAAGACCACGTGATCGACGCCAAGGTGGGCGGCAACTCCTCGCGTTGGATCAATCACTCCTGCGCCCCGAACTGCGAGGCGGATGAGGTGGAGGGTCGCGTCTTTATCAAGTCCCTACGCAAGATCAAGGCCGGCGAGGAGCTGAACTACGATTACGGTCTGATCATCGACGAGCCCTACACCAAGAAGCTGCTGGCCCAGTATCCCTGCTGGTGCGGCAACGCGAACTGCCGCGGCACCCTGCTGGCGCCCAAGGACGACGAGCCCAAGAAGAAGTCTGCCAAGAAAAAGAAGAAGGCCAAAGCCAAGGACAAGACCGAGGTGAAGGTCAAGGGCGAAAAGAAAAGCGGCAAGAAAAAAGACGGCAAGAAGAAAAGCGCCAAGCGCGCTTAGGTACATGCTGCACTGGCCGGCTGAAGCGATCTGGGAGGCGGTGGCGCCGGGCCTGCCCGGCTTCACGGTCGAGGTGCTGCCCGAGGTCGATTCCACCAACACCGAGCTCATGCGGCGCGCGCGTGCCGGCCGGCTGGAGCCCGTACTGCTGGTGGCCGAGGCGCAGACGGCGGGCCGCGGCCGCCTGGGCCGTGCCTGGTACGGCGGTGCGCCGGGCGATGTGCTGACCTTTTCCCTCGGCCTGTCACTGCGCATGGCCGACTGGTCGGGCCTGTCGCTGGCCGTGGGGGTGGGCGTGGCGCAGAGCCTGCATCCCGACCTGCAGCTCAAGTGGCCCAACGACGTCTGGTGGCAGGACCGCAAACTCGCGGGCATCCTGATCGAGACCACCCAGATCGGAGAGGAGCGCTACGCGGTGATCGGCGTCGGCATCAACATCACCCCGCGTGAGTCGGCGGGGTTGAACACGGCGCCGGCCTGGCTGCGGGAGCTGGCCCCCCTGATGGATGCCCCCGCGGCTCTGTTGCGTGTGGCCCCGGCCCTGGTGCAGGCCGTGCAGCGCTTCGAGACCCAGGGCTGGACGCCCTTTCTCTCCGACTATGCTGCGCGCGATGCTCTGGCGGGCCGCGACGTGCAGCTCAGCGACGGCAGCCAGGGACAGGCCCAGGGCGTTGACGAGCGGGGCGCGCTGCTGGTGCATACTTCCTCCGGCCTGAAGAAAATCTCCAGCGCCGAAGTCAGCGTCCGTCCCACCCTTTGAAGACCGCCCATGCTGCGCCTCGTCGTCCTGCTGCTGGTTCTGCTCAACGCCGCCTACTACGCTTGGTCACAAGGCATGTTGCGGGCCTACGGCTGGGCGCCGGCCGAACAGGGCGAGCCCCAGCGGCTGGAGCAGCAGCTGAGGCCTCAGGCCATCCGCATCCTGCCCCCCGAGGAGGGCCGCAAGGCCGAGCAGGTCGCGCTGACACCGCCGAAGCCGCCGGAATGCCTGCAGGCGGGCCTGTTTGACGAGGGGCAGACCGAGACGCTGCGCAAGGCCCTCGAATCCCTGCTGCCCCCCACAGCCTGGACGCTGGAAACCAGCGTCGAGCCGGCGCGCTGGATTGTCTACATGGGCAAGTTTCCCAATGCAGCAGCACTGGACCGCAAGAAGGCCGAGCTCGACAAGATGAAGCTCAAGCTGCAGCCGCTGGAGAACGCCGAGCTCCAGCTGGGCCTGTCCCTCGGGCGCTTCGAAACCCAGGCCCAGGCTCAGGCCGAACTCAATGCGCTGCAAAAGCGAGGCGTGCGCACGGCGCGCGTGGTGCAGGAGCGGGAGGAGCTGCGGCAGGGTCAGCTGCGCATCCCCGCAGCCGACGAAGCCATGAAGCCCAAGCTGGAAGAGCTCAAGCCGGCGCTGGGCGACAAGTCGCTGCGCAGCTGCAGCAAGTGAAGGCGGCGCCCCGGCTCAGTCCGGGGTGAGGTCAAAGCGCACGATGAAGCGCGCGCCCGGCGGCGTCTGGCCCGGTCGCGTGTCCTCCACGTTGATGTGCGCGCGGTGCTGCTGGGCGATTTCCTGTGCAATGGGCAAACCCAGGCCCGAGCCATCGACGTCGTTGCCCAGGGCCCGGTAGAAAGGCTGAAAGATCAGCTCGCGCTCGGCCGGCGGGATGCCCGGCCCCGAGTCCTCGACCTGCAGCACGACGATCTTGCCGAAGGGATCGGCCAGCACGCGCGCCGTGATCACGCCCGGCCGTTCCAGTGTCGAGGGCGTGTAGTTGATTGCGTTGTCGAGCAGATTGCGCACCAGTTCCTTGAGCAGGGTCGGGTTGCCTTCAATCGTCACGCCCGGCACGCCGGGCTGGGCACCCTCGTAACCCAGGTCGATGTACTTGTCCAGGGCGCGTGGCACGCTGTCCTGCACCACTTCCATGGTGATGCGCGCCAAGTCGCAGGGCTGGCGGCTCATGGCGGTGGTGCCGGCCTCGGCGCGCGCCAGGGCCAGCAGCTGGTTGACGGTGTGGGTCGCGCGGATGCTGGAGCGGCCGATCTGGCGCAGCGACTGCTTGAGCTCTTCGGTGCTCGTGCCCTCGCGCTGCGCCAGATCGGCCTGCATGCGCAGGCCGGCCAGCGGCGTCTTGAGCTGGTGGGCCGCATCTGCCAGGAAGCGCTTCTGTGTGCTGATGGAGTCTTTCAGGCGCAGCAGCAGGTCGTTCACCGAGGCCACCAGGGGTGCCACCTCCTGTGGAACGGTCTGGGTGTCCAGCGGGCTCAGGTCGTCGGGTCGGCGCGCGCGGATGCGTTCCTCCAGGCGGTTGAGCGGTTTGAGAGCCTGGACCAGGGCCAGCCAGACCAGAAGCACGGCCAGTGGCAGCGTGACGAACTGCGGCAGCATCACGCCCTTGATGATCTCGGCGGCCAGGATGGAGCGCTTGTCCAGCGTCTCGGCGACCTGGACCAGGGCCAGGCGTGCGCCCAACGGCTCCAGTGGCACCCACATGTAAGCCACGCGCAGCTCCATGCCCTGGTACTTGTCGTCGCGCAGGCGCACCACCCCGGGCGCCACGACCTCCTCCTCGGAGGGGGCGGGAAACTCGCGTTCTCCGGCCAGGTACTCGCCGCGTGCACCCAGGACCTGGTAGTAGACGATATCGGTGTCGTCCGAACGCAGCAGCTGCCGTGCCGGCAGCGGCAGGCTGAAACGCACCTGCTGGTCTTCCACCGTGACCAGCTGGGCCAGCGCATTCGCGTTGTACTCGAGCGTGCGGTCAAAGGGCTTGCCCGCAATGCTCTGTGCCACCAGCCAGGTGAGCACCAGGCTGATGGGCCACAGCAGCAGCAGCGGCGTGAGCATCCAGTCGAGGATCTCGCCGAACAGCGAGCGCTGCTCGCGCTGGAAAAGTTTCATGGCGGTTCGGCGTGGATCTTGGACAGGAGCGAGGCGGGGGCCGAACGCCAGGCCCTCAGGCCTGGATCTTTTCGAGACAATAGCCCAGGCCGCGCACGGTGGCGATGCGGATCGGGCCCTTCTCGATCTTCTTGCGCAGGCGGTGGATGTAGACCTCGATGGCGTTGTTGCTCACCTCTTCGCCCCATTCGCACAGGCGCTCGACCAGCTGGTCCTTGCTGACCAGGCGGCCACTGCGCTGCAGCAACACTTCGAGCAGGCCGAGTTCGCGCGCCGAGAGCTCGACCATCTTGCCGTCGATGGTGGCGACGCGGCCGGCCTGGTCGTAGGTCAGCGGGCCATGCTTGATATGGCTGCTGGTGGCGCCCATGCCGCGGCGCACCAGAGCGCGCACCCGGGCTTCGAGTTCCTGCAGCGAAAAGGGCTTGGCCATGTAGTCGTCGGCACCGTAGTCCAGGCCCTTGACGCGCTCTTCCACGCTGTCGGCTGCGGTCAGGATGAGCACGGGCATGCTGGAGCCGCGTGCACGCAGCTTCTTGAGCACTTCCAGGCCGTGCAGCTTAGGCAGGCCCAAGTCCAGGATCAGCAGGTCGAACTCGGTGTTGGTCATCAGGGCCGCGTCCGCCTCGGTGCCGCTGGCCACATGGTTCACGGCCGCGCCGGAACTGCGCAAGGTGCGCAGCAGGCCATCGGCCAGCACCTGGTCATCTTCGGCGATCAGTATCCGCATGCATGTCTCCTGGCCTGCCGGCTGTGTCTCGCCGGCTGGGCGTGTGATGACCGGATTCTAGGCGCTGGCATAAGCCTCCAGGCCCAGTGCGATCACGGTGGCCACTTCGGTGCCGACCGCCTGCCGCAGTTCGGCTTCCGCCTGGATCACGGCGCGCTGGAAGCCCTGCAGCCAGGCCAGGCCGGCGGGCGTGAAGCGCACCAGCTTGGCCCGGCCATCGCGCGCATCGGCCTCGCGCGTGACCAGGCCCCAGGCTTCGCACTGATCCACGAGCTTGCCCATGGCCTGTTTGCTCATGCCGGCCGAGGCGGCAAGTTCCTGCAGACGGGACCCCTGCAGCGTCAGGTGGCGGGTGATGTGCACGTGGGCGGCGCTGATCTGCCCGCGGGCCGCCAGGTTGGACAGCGCCAGGGGCACTTCGGGATCGTCGGCCATGAGCTGCAGCACGCGCTCGTCGAAGCGACGCATGGCATGGCCCAGCAGGCGACCCAGGTGGGTCTGGCGCCAGCCATCATCGAGCGGGACAGGGGCAGCATTCACCATCGGTAGATGGTAAACCAAAATGACTAATTTATGCCTTTACTCAAAAGTACAAGGCAGATAAATTACTGGTCAAGCATCCAGCCTGTGGTTAAAAACACTGGATCACGCATCAACCCGTCAAGGAGTCATCATGGACGTATCCGGCAAATCCATCAGCGTCGCCAACAGTGAAAAAGCCAAGGCCTTGCAGGCCGCGCTGGCCCAGATCGAAAAGCAGTTCGGCAAGGGCACCATCATGCGTCTGGGCGAGGGCGAGGCGATCGAGGACATCCAGGTCGTCTCCACCGGCTCCCTGGGCCTGGACATCGCCCTAGGGGTGGGTGGCCTGCCGCGCGGCCGCGTGGTCGAGATCTATGGCCCGGAATCGTCCGGCAAGACCACGCTGACGCTGCAGGTCATCGCCGAAATGCAGAAGATCGGCGGCACCTGCGCCTTTGTGGATGCCGAGCATGCCCTGGACGTGCAGTACGCGCAGAAGCTGGGCGTGAACCTGCCCGACCTGCTGATCTCCCAGCCCGATACCGGCGAGCAGGCGCTCGAGATCGTCGACAGCCTGGTGCGCTCGGGTGCCGTGGACCTGATCGTGGTGGACTCGGTCGCAGCCCTCACGCCCAAGGCCGAGATTGAGGGCGAGATGGGCGACAGCTTGCCGGGCCTGCAGGCCCGTCTGATGAGCCAGGCCCTGCGCAAGCTCACCGCCACCATCAAGAAGACCAATTGCATGGTCATCTTCATCAACCAGATCCGGATGAAGATCGGCGTGATGTTCGGCAGCCCCGAGACCACCACGGGCGGTAATGCGCTCAAGTTCTACGCCTCGGTACGCATCGACATCCGCCGCACCGGCACGATCAAGAAGGGCGAAGAGGCCATCGGCAACGAAACCAAGGTCAAGATTGTCAAGAACAAGGTGGCGCCCCCGTTCAAGACGGCCGAGTTCGACATCCTCTTCGGCGAGGGCATCAGCCGCCATGGCGAGATCATCGACATGGGCGTGAACGCCAAGATCATCGAGAAGTCCGGTGCTTGGTACGCCTACAACGGCGAGAAGATCGGCCAGGGCCGCGACAACGCACGTGAATTCCTGCGCGAGAACCCCGAACTGGCGCTGGAGATCGAGAACAAGGTGCGCGAGTCCCTGGGCATCCCGCAGCGCGGCGAGCTGGAAGAGGTCGCCGCAGAGGACTAAGTCACAGCGTGTCGGGCCAGCAGAAGCCAGCCGGCGCCAAGCCGGCCTTCCAAGTCAGTCTCAAGGGTAGGGCCTTGAGGCTGCTGGGCCAGCGTGAACACACCCGGCTCGAACTCGAGCGCAAGCTTGGACGTTACGAAGAAGAGCCGGGCACGCTGGCCCAGGCATTGGATGAACTGCAGGCCAAGGGCTATCTGAACGAGCAACGCGCCGCCGAATCGCTGCTGCATCGCCGGGCTGGACAGTACGGCGCCATGCGCCTGCGGCAGGAAATGCAGGACAAGGGGCTGGCCCGCGAACTCATTGACCAGACACTGGCGGGTCTGAAAGACACCGAGCTGTCGCGGGCGCGAGAGGTGTGGCGGCGGCGGTTTGATGGTCTGCCAGAAACCGCCCAGGAGCGCGCCAGGCAGACGCGCTTTCTGTTGGCGCGTGGTTTTTCTGGTGAGGTGGTACGCCGGGCGCTGGGAGGCGCATCAGAGGACGAGAGTGTCTGATTACAGCCCGAGCATCAGCTTGAGGTTCTGTACCGCCGCGCCGCTGGCGCCCTTGCCCAGGTTGTCGAAACGCGCCACCAGCACGGCCTGGCCCAGGCTGTCGTTGCCATAGACGCTGAGCTCCATCTTGTTGGTGCCGTTGAGCGCGGTGGGTTCCAGTCGGCCGCCCGGCGCGGGCGGCACCACGCTGACCCACTCGCTACCGGCGTAATGCGCGCGCAGCGCGTCTTCCAGCAGCTGGCTGCGACTCACGCCCTTCATGAGATCGAATTGCAGGCCGATCTGGTCGATCATGCCCGCATAGAAGTTGGCCACGGCCGGCACGAAGATGGGTCGGCGTGTCAGTCCGGTGTAGCGCTGGAATTCGGGTAGGTGCTTGTGGGTCAGACCCAGGCCATAGATTTCCAGCGCAGGCGCGGTCTTCGTGACTTCGTAGGCCTCGATCATCTGGCGGCCACCGCCGGAGTAGCCGGAGTAGCCCGAGAGCACGACGGGGTAGTCGGCGGGCAGCAGGCCGGCATCGACCAGCGGGCGCAGCAGGGCGATGCCGCCCGTGGGATAGCAGCCGGGATTGGCGACGCGCCGCGCCTGGGCCACGGCTTGGGCGTGATCGCGCGTCAGCTCGGGAAAACCGTAGACCCAACCCGGCGCCACGCGATGGGCCGTCGAGGCATCGATGATCTTGGGTCCGGGCCGGCCGGAAGCTTTTTCCAGTGCGTCCACCAGCGCCACGGTCTCGACGGCCGCCTCATCGTGCAGGCAGAGGATGACCAGATCGACGCCGGCCAGCAGCTCACGCTTGGCCGCCGGGTCCTTGCGCCGCTCCGCGGCAATGCTCACCAGTTCGACTTGCGGCATGGCCAGCAGGCGCTCGCGGATCTGCAGGCCGGTGGTGCCGGCCTCGCCGTCGATGAAGATTTTCTTGGCGGACATGGGCTGATACTTCGATGGGGCGAATTTATGGAACCGGGCCGGGGCGCACCGGTTTTGTGCAGAGCAACATGATACATTCCAAGGCTGTGCTAGATCCAGCACCAGCCAGGGGACGTACCGGTGCCCTGATCGGACAGAAATCCATTTCCTGAGAGAACCCTCATGAAGATTCACGAGTACCAAGGCAAGGAAATCTTGCGTCAGTTTGGTGTCCCGGTGCCGCGCGGCATTCCGGCCTTCACCGTCCAGGAGGCCGTCGAGGCTGCCCAGAAACTCGGCGGCCCCGTGTGGGTTGTCAAGGCGCAGATCCATGCCGGTGGTCGTGGCAAGGGCGGTGGCGTGAAGGTGGCCAAGTCGATCGAAGACGTCAAGGCCCGCGCGACCGATATCCTGGGCATGCAGCTCAAGACCCATCAGACCGGCCCCGAGGGCCAGAAGGTGCGTCGCCTCTACATTGAAGACGGCGCCGACATCCAGAAGGAGTACTACCTCTCCTGCGTGACCGACCGCGGTACCCAGAAGGTGGCCTTCATCGCCTCCAGCGAAGGCGGCATGGACATCGAGGAAGTGGCACACAGCACCCCCGAGAAGATCGTCAAGGTCTTCGTCGATCCCGCCACCGGCCTGACTCAGGCCCAAGGTGAAGAGCTGGCCAAGGGCGTGGGCATGCCCGCCGACTCCGTGGCCCAGTTCATTGACGTCTGCCAGAAGCTCTACAAGTGCTACATGGACACGGACGCTTCGCTGGTCGAGATCAACCCGTTGAACCGGGACAGCAAGGGCAACATCATTGCCCTGGACGCCAAGTTCAACTTCGACTCCAACGCCCTGTTCCGCCATCCCGAAATCGTGGCTCTGCGCGATCTGGATGAAGAAGATCCGGCGGAAATCGAAGCCTCCAAGTTCGATCTCGCCTATATCAGCCTGGACGGCAACATTGGCTGTCTGGTCAACGGTGCCGGCCTGGCCATGGCGACCATGGACACCATCAAGCTGTTCGGCGCCGAGCCGGCCAACTTCCTGGACGTGGGCGGAGGTGCCACCCCGGAGAAGGTCACCGAAGCCTTCAAGATCATGCTCAAGAACGACAAGGTCAAGGCCATTCTGGTCAACATCTTTGGCGGCATCATGAAGTGCGACACCATCGCCACCGGCGTGATCACGGCCTGCCGTGCGGTCAACCTCAGCGTGCCGTTGGTCGTGCGCATGAAGGGCACCAACGAAGAACTCGGCAAGAAGATGCTGGCCGAGTCCGGCCTGCCCATCATCAGCGCCGACACCATGGCCGAAGCCGCCCAGAAGGTGGTCGCCGCTGTCAAGGCCGCCAAGTAAAAGGAACCGTCATGTCGATCTACATCAACAAAGACACCAAAGTCATCACCCAGGGCATCACCGGCAAGACCGGCCAGTTCCACACGGAGAAATGCCAGGAGTACGCCAACGGCAAGAACTGCTTCGTGGCCGGCGTGAACCCCAAGAAGGCGGGCGAGTCCATCTTCAACATCCCGATCTATGCCTCCGTCAAGGAAGCTGCGAAGCAGACCGGTGCCACCGTCTCCGTGATCTATGTGCCGCCGGCCGGCGCAGCCGACGCGATCTGGGAAGCTGTCGAGGCTGATCTGGACCTGGCGATCTGCATCACCGAAGGCATCCCGGTGCGCGACATGCTGATGGTGCGCAACAAGATGAAGGCCAAGGAAGCCGCAGGCGGCAAGAAGACCTTGCTGCTGGGCCCCAACTGCCCCGGCCTGATCACGCCCGACGAGATCAAGATCGGCATCATGCCTGGTCACATCCACCGCAAGGGCCGCATCGGCGTGGTCTCGCGCTCCGGCACGCTGACCTATGAAGCCGTGGCACAGCTGACCGAAATCGGCCTGGGTCAGTCCAGTGCCGTCGGCATCGGCGGCGACCCGATCAACGGCCTCAAGCACATCGACGTCATGAAGGCCTTCAACGACGATCCGGACACGGATGCCGTGATCATGATTGGCGAGATTGGCGGCCCGGACGAGGCTGAAGCAGCCCGCTGGTGCAAGGCCAACATGAAAAAACCCGTGGTCGGCTTCATCGCCGGCGTCACGGCACCTCCCGGCAAGCGCATGGGCCACGCGGGCGCCCTGATTTCCGGTGGCGCCGATACGGCCGACGCCAAACTGGCGGTCATGGAAGAGTGCGGTTTCAAGATCACCCGCAACCCGTCCGAGATGGGCAAGTTGCTGAAGTCCCTGCTCTGATCCGGGGAAACCGCAAATCCGCGCGTTATTGAGCGCGGTCAATAATTGCGGTTTTCCACAATATCAAGCCCGATGGTCCACTTGGAGAATCGGGCTTGCTTTTTTGGAGACCCCCGCCTCGTGCGGACAGATAAAGAAAGAATGCCGTGGAAGAATTCATGACCGCCCATTTCTGGGTCGCTGTCGGCCAGATCATCCTGATCGACATCCTGCTCGGCGGCGACAATGCCGTCGTCATCGCCCTTGCCTGCCGCTCCCTGCCGCCTGAACAGCGCAAGAAGGGCATCATCTGGGGCACGGCCGGCGCCATCATCCTGCGCGTCATCCTGATTGCCTTTGCACTGGCTCTGCTCGCCGTGCCCTACCTGAAGATCGTGGGCGCCGTCCTGCTGATCTGGATCGGCGTCAAACTGCTGATCCCCGAGGACGAGGACGAACACAGCAACATCCAGGCCAGCGATAAGCTCTGGGGTGCCGTGAAGACCGTGATCGTCGCCGATCTGGTAATGAGTGTGGACAACGTGATCGCCATTGCCGGCGCGGCCCAGGGTGCGGGCGAACAGCACCAGATGGCGCTGGTGATCTTCGGCCTGCTCGTGTCCATCCCGATCATCGTTTGGGGCAGCCAGCTCGTGCTCAAGCTCATGGACCGTTTCCCCCTCATCATCACCCTGGGTGGCATGCTGCTGGGCTGGATTGCGGGCACCATGGCCCACACCGATCCCGCGGTGGTCAGCTATCTGCCGCAGGAGAAGGTCTGGAACTATGGCTTCGGTATTGCCGGTGCCCTGCTGGTCCTGGCCCTGGGCAAGTTGGCCCAGAGGAAGCACGCAACCGCCGACGCCTGAGCGGTTTTTCTGGTCGCCCCCCGGCCGCTCGCTCCCTTGGGGGCGGGCGGTTTTATTTTGTATAAAAACGACAAGGTCGCGTGCATTACTACCTTGCCGGTACGGTTCCGCTCTGCTAAGGTCGACAGCTTGTATGGCTTGCGTCCGGAACGTGCTTGCACGGGTTTCCTTGCGCGCGCTGCAATCTCCGGCTTCGACGACAGGCAAGAATTGGCAACCTCATTCCTCAGCAAGCGGCTTGGCCCGACGGTAAATCATTGAGCCATGACGACAGAAGCCGTGATTTACAGGTTTTGTGCGCAGACCGACGCGGGTTTGACGCGAGAAAACAACGAAGACGCCTACAGTTTTGACGAGGCTGCGGGGGTGGCCGTCCTCGCCGATGGCATGGGTGGCTACAACGCTGGCGAAATTGCCAGCAGCATGGCCAGTACCATCATCAAGACCGAGATGGGCCGTTGGCTCGCCGAGGCCGGGAACGCTGCGTCCGTCCAGGACATGCGGCGCGCGTTGGAAATATGCGTCAGCAACGCCAACACGGCGGTATTCCGTGCCGCGCATGACAACAGCCAGTATTCCGGAATGGGGACCACACTCGTGGCCGGCGTGTTTCGCGGCAGCGATCTCATCATGGGACATATCGGAGATTCGCGCTGCTATCGCCTGCGCAAGGGGGAGCTGGTTCAGATCACCCGGGACCATTCCCTGCTGCAGGAGCAGATTGATGCCGGCCTGCTGACCCCCGAACAGGCGGCCCTGTCCATGAACAAGAATCTGGTGACACGCGCTCTGGGGGTCGATGACGCCGTGCTGCTGGAGGTCCATGAGCACGTGGTCGAGGCGGGAGACATCTATCTGATGTGCTCCGACGGCCTGTCGGACATGGTGCGGGATGCTGACATTGCCAAGATTCTCCAGCTGCCCTTGAGCCCGGAGCAGCGGGCCAAGACCCTGGTGGATACGGCCAATGCCCACGGCGGACGAGACAATATCACGGTGCTGTTGGTCCAGGTGGAGGCCGGCTCAGAAAAGCGCGGCCTGATGGCCCGTTTGCTGGGAAAATAGCCGGGATATTTTTGACAAGAAGCAATACGAATAGGAGTCGGGCATGCCGAAAATGATCGTATCGATCGACGGTGTTGTCATCAAGGAAGTGCAGTTGACCAAGGAACGCACGACCTTGGGGAGGCGGCCGTACAACGATGTAGTGATCGACAACCTTGCTGTCAGTGGCGAGCATGCAGCCCTGCAGATGAATGGCAGCGAGGTGGTGCTGGAGGATCTGAACAGCACCAACGGGACCTATGTGAACGGCAAGGCGGTCAAGAAGCAATCCTTGCAGAACGGCGACACGATCGAGGTCGGCAAGTACAAAATCAAGTTCGTCAATGAGGCTGAATCACCGGGGTTCGACAAGACCATGCTGTTCAAGCCGGGCGAGTCGCCGGCCGGTTTGGCCTCTGCGCCGGATGCGGCGGCCCTGAACGCCTCCCTGCGTGTGCTCTCGGGCACAGCGTCGGGCCGCGAAGTGCCCCTGACCAAGGCTGTGACCACGGTAGGCAAGCCCGGTGTGGCCGTGGCCTCGATCTCGCGCCGGGCGCAAGGCTATGTGGTCGCTCATGTGGAAGGGTCGGGGATCCCCCTGCTCAATGGCGCGCCGATTACCAGCGAGCCCGTCGCGCTCAAGAGCGGCGACATGATCGAGCTGGCGGGAACCAAGATGCAGTTCATCCAGAGCTGAGGGCATGCGCGGGGCCGTCCGGGCTTCGGGGCATGCGGCAGGCCTGCCATGCGCGGGCAGACGAAGGAGGGGTCATGAAAGTGCGTGTGTTGGGCTGCTCGGGCGCCATCGCCAGGGAGTGCCGCACCACGTCCTTTCTGCTGGACACGGACATCCTTGTGGATGCGGGTACCGGTGTGGGCGACCTGACCCTGGACGAGATGCTGGGTATTGATCACGTCCTGCTGACGCACTCCCATCTGGACCATATCGCCGCCTTGCCCCTGATGCTGGACGCCACCGCGGCGCGGCGTACGCGCCCCGTGCAGGTTCACGCTCTGCCCGGAACCATCGCTGCGCTGCAGGCCCATATTTTCAATGACGTGATCTGGCCGGACTTCACCCGGCTGCCCTCAGTTGCCTCGCCTTTTCTGCGTTTTGTGCCGATCGAGAGCGGGCAGGTGCTGGCGATAGGCGACCGACGTATTGAGGTCCTGCCGGCGGTGCACACCGTGCCGGCTGTCGGCTACGCGGTCATGAGGTCACAGGCCTGCTGGGTTTTCAGTGGTGACACCGGGCCCAACCCGGCTTTCTGGCAGCGCGTCAACCAGCTCCGTGTAAGCATGCTGGTGATCGAGACGGCCTTCAGCAGCCGTGAAAGCCAGCTCGCGCAGACCAGCCAGCATCTTTCACCCGAGGTGCTGGCTGCAGAGCTTGACGGCATAGCGCCGGGCAGCAATTATCCAATCTATATCACGCACACCAAACCGGCCGAGACCGAGCTGATCATGTCCGAGATCCGGGCACTGGATGCGGGCGGGCCGCCAGGGAATCGCCGCCAGCACGACATCCGCTGGTTGCAGGCAGGACAGGAGTTTGACCTATGAGTGCCGTCATGAAACCACCGGGCGGGGGCGATCCCGGCTTCCCTGATTCCCAGCAGCCCGCGAGCGACAAGCAGGACAAGACGTTCGAGGCCTTGTTCGTACGCCAGCTCAAACAGGTGGTGCTGCGCATCCACGAGACGGAACATGTCGAGCAGATCATGCTGGAGGTCAGCCCGGAGATCTGCAAGCTTTTCAATGCCGATCGACTGACGCTCTATGCCATCAGCGACGACGAGACGTCCATCGTTTCCAAGATCAAGACAGGCTTGACCAGCAGCCGCGAGCTCAAGCTGCCGATCAGCCCACAGAGCATTGCCGGCTACGTGGCCTTCAGCCGCAAGCTGCTCAACCTGGCCGATGTCTACGACGTGGATGCTCTCAAGCAGATCCACCCGCAGCTCGCCTTTCTCCAGGAGGTGGACAAGCGCTCGGGCTACCGCACCAAGCAGATGCTGGTCTCGCCCATCATCGAGGGCGGCAATCTCTATGGTGTGCTGCAGGTCATCAACAACAAGGCCGACCGTCCGTTCTCCGACCTCGACGTCAAGGGCGTGGTCCAGCTGTGCAAGACCTTGGCTACCGCCATCCGCACCCGCATGCACAAGACGGACGAGCCGCAGCGCATCCGTGCCACCAAGTACGACGGTCTGGTGGCCGACGGACTGATCACCGGTACGGAGCTCCAGGACTGTGTGCAGGAAGCCCGCAACGAAGGGCGGCCGGTGGAGCATCTGCTCATGAGCCGCCATCAGCTCACACCCTCACAGATCGGACCTTCGCTCGCCAAATTCTTTGGTGTGCCCTACGAGCCCTTCAATGCCGGGCGCATCCGCTCGGAGATGCTGCATGGCGCGCTCAAGCGCGAGTTCACCGAAGGCCAGGGCTGGATTCCGCTCGAAGAATCGCCCGAAGGGCTGATCATCATGTGCCTGGACCCGGAGGCCACCCGCGGCGCCCGCGTGGTGCCCCAGGTGTTTTCCCGCATCCACAAGTTTGCGTACCGGGTCACGACCCAGACGGAATTTGAACAGACGCTGGAGCAGCTGTTCGGTGCGGCCGTCGACGGCACCTCGATCGACCAGATGCTGGCCGATATGGGCGGGCCCCTGGGCAGCGACGACGAAAACGACGATTCCCTGGAATCCGCCGCGGCCGACAACGAACTCGTGAAGTTCGTCA
Organism: Hylemonella sp.; assembly: GCA_046299695.1. GTDB lineage: Bacteria > Pseudomonadota > Gammaproteobacteria > Burkholderiales > Burkholderiaceae_C > Hylemonella. The sequence continues at coordinate 136,077 of JBKBHP010000002.1, read as the reverse complement.
ACAAAGTCATCGTCGACGCCTACAACCAGAAAGCGTCGGACATCCACATCGAGCCGCTGCCGGGCAAGCTCAAGACTGGCATCCGCTTCCGGGTCGACGGCACCCTGATGCCCTATATCGAAGTCCCGGCGCACTTCCGCCAGGCCATGGTGACCCGGCTGAAGATCATGTGCGACCTGGACATTTCCGAGCGTCGCAAGCCCCAGGACGGCAAGATCAAGTTCAAGAAGTACGGTCCGCTGGACATCGAGCTGCGGGTGGCCACCATTCCCTCTGCCGGCGGCGTGGAAGACGTGGTCATGCGTATCCTGGCCTCGGGCGAGCCGATCCCGCTGGAAAAACTGGGTCTCACGTCGCATAACCGCCAGCGCCTGGAAAGCACGGTCAGCAAACCCTATGGCCTGTTCTACGTCTGCGGCCCGACCGGCTCCGGCAAGACCACGACGCTGCACTCCATCCTGAAATTCCTCAACACGCCTGACACGAAGATCTGGACGGCCGAGGACCCGGTGGAAATCACGCAGAGAGGTCTGCGTCAGGTCCAGATCAACAAGAAGGCCGGCATCGATTTCGCACTGATCATGCGTGCCTTCCTGCGTGCCGACCCGGACATCATCATGGTCGGCGAATCACGCGACAAGGAAACCGTTTCCATGGGCGTGGAAGCCTCGCTGACTGGCCACCTCGTGTTCTCGACCTTGCACACCAACTCCGCGCCCGAGTCCATCACCCGCTTGCTGGACATGGGCATGGACCCCTTCAACTTCGCCGACGCCCTGCTGGGCATCCTGGCCCAGCGTCTGGCCAAGAAGCTGTGCGATTGCAAGCAGCCCTACAACCCGAGCACTTCAGAGGTCAACAGTTTTATCACCGAGTACTCGGAAGAACTGCGCAACACCCCGGCCTGGAAGGCCGACTTCAGCGGCGAGGCCCAGAAGCTTTACGAGGAATGGGTGGTCAACTACGGCGAGGATGGCAAGCTGCGCTTCTACAAGCCTGTGGGTTGCGAGAAGTGCAACAACACCGGCTACAAGGGCCGGCTGGGCCTGCACGAACTGCTGATTGCGGACGAGCGGATCAAGAAACTTGTCCAGGAGCGCGCCCGGGTGGCTGAGATCTTCGCCGCTGCTGTTGAGAGCGGCATGCGGACCCTGAAGATGGACGGTATGGAGAAGATCATGCTGGGCATGACGGACCTGAAGCAGGTTCGTCAGGTTTGCATCAAGTGACGAGCTTGTCCGGACAAAAATGTCACTCAACCGTCAGATTTAGACAGGGATGGTCGAATTCGGCCCGGTTCTGGCTTCTAAAGCCACGGAACAGTGAAATTTTGCACACTTGCAAGATGGCACGGAAACTGCAGAATACGCCAGCCTGCAGCTCGGCTGCAGCCACTTTTAAACCTAGGAGTTCTTCATGAAGCGTTCTATCCAAAAGGGTTTCACCCTGATCGAACTGATGATCGTAGTCGCGATCATCGGTATTCTGGCTGCCGTCGCCCTGCCGGCTTACCAGGACTATACCGTGCGTGCCAAAATGTCGGAAGTGATTCTGGCGGCTTCGCAGTGCCGTACCAGCGTGACCGAGGTTGTGCAAAGCACGAATGCTGCATCTCTGCCTACCAACGGCAACTGGGGCTGTGAAGTCTCTTCTGGCAGCACTACCAAGACCAAGTACGTTGATCTGGTGCAAACCGACAACGCTGGTGCCATCCGTGTCCAAGTGAACTCCACGAATCTGCCCCAGGTCACGGGTGCCGTGGTGCTGGTGCCGCTGCCGACGCCGACGACTGGTACCGGTACCGTTTCGAGCTGGGAATGTGGTCCGCAGCCGGTGGGTATCGGTAAATACTTGCCGGGTTCTTGCCGCAGTGCTACCGCGACTGCATACACTGCTTCTGGTGGATGGGGCCCTAACTAATTGCGGCTTCTCAAAAAAATGCGCCTACCGGCGCATTTTTTTTGCCTTAATAGTGATGGCGCTTCTATTCAAGGTAATTCAACAAGTAAGTATGAAGACCAGTGTTTGCAGGAAATGAAGAAGTAGTCAATGCAAAATCCGCAGCACAGGCAGAGTGAACACTACTTGCAATACCTTGGCGGCATGATGCTTCTGCTGGCCAGTTGGATGCAGCCGCTCCACGTCGGACCTTGGGTCAGCTGGCATAGCGAGACGCTGGCTATAGCCGCATTAATCTGGATGGGATTCACCAGGATACGCCACGCCTTGAGAGTAAGTGAGGTCGTTATTGAGGCACCGAAAGTGATTGCCTTGCCGATCGCTTTGGCAATGGTTGTTCTTCTGCAGTGCGCTGTAGGCTTGGTGGAATTTATAGGGGATGGAGTTGTCATCAGCGGGTACTTGCTGATGTGCGCTATCGCCATAGTTGTCGGTTATCAGTGGGGGCCGACGATGGCAGTAGGAAATGCCAGAGCAGACGCCTACCAGCTGCAACTTCTAGCTAAGATTGTTTTGGCCGGTGCCACGCTTTCAAGCATCATTGCTTTCATGCAAGTCGTCGATGCTAGGCAGGGGATGGATTGGATTGTGAGGATCGATGGAGTCCGTAGGCCAGGAGCAAACCTTGCACAAGCAAACCATCTGGGGACGCTGGTGCTGATGGGGATGGTATCTGCCGTGTATCTTCAGCAGAAGACCAAATTGAGCCTTGGTGCGACAGCTTCTCTTTTGCTGGTCTTGACTCTTGGATTGACGCTAGCTGAGTCGAGAACAGCTCTGCTTAGCTTGGGTGTGCTGACACTTTGGTGGGCCATGAAGCGAAAGATATTCAAAGGTCGCTATCAGCTGTTGCAACCCCTGACGCTGTGGGCCTTGGTGCTCTCGGGTTACTGGCTTTGGCCGGCCCTCGTATCCTTCTGGTTCTTCGATGAAAGCAGCGTTAGAGGCATCGCAGCTATAGGCTTGCGCGAGGACGTCTGGAGGCAGCTACTTCAAGCAGTGTTGGAGAGGCCAATACTTGGTTGGGGAGCCGGCAGTGTGACAGAGGCCCTAAGTAGTGTGCTGAATGGTAATGACATCAGCGGTCCATTTACGTATGCACATAATCTCCCGCTTGACTTGGCTGTTGGATTTGGTTTGCCGATTGCAATCTGGATCTGTGGTGTTGCGCTGTACTGGTTTGCTAGGCGCGCCTGCTCCGTACACACACCGGATGTCTGGTATGCGTTGGCAATGACCATTCCATTCAGCGTACATTCGATGCTTGAGTTTCCGTTCGCATATGCGTATCTTCTGCTCCCCGTAATGTTATGCGTCGGCTTTATTGCGCGGCAACAGCAAGCTGCTAGTGTCGTGCACTTAAACACAGCCTGGGCCTTCGCCGTTATCTTGGCCTTCATGTTTGGTGTGATCTGGACTACTAAAGAGTATTTGTCCATAGAAGAAGATTACAGAGTGGCTCGATTCGAGGCGCTGAACGTCGGACAGACGCCGGAAGGCTATGAGCGACCCACGATAATGCTGTTGACGCAGCTGGATGCAATGCTGACCGCAACGCGCAAAAAACCAAGGCCGGGAATGAGCGATAAAGAACTAGAGCTGTTGGGCCGAGTGGCTAAAAGATACCCATGGTCTGCGCTGCAGAATCGGTACGCCCTCTCCCTGGCGCTCAACGGGAAAGTTGATCAAGCAATACGAGAGCTGATGGTCATCAAAGCCATGCATGGGGCTGAGCATTACCAAAGAATCAAGCTCGGCTGGATACAGCTGGCTACGAATGAGTACCCGGATCTCAGGGAGTACGCATTGCCATAGCGGGCGAAACAGTGGGTGATCTGGCTTCCTTGGAGTGATCAAGTCAAGTAAAGCACCTTTTAAGTTCTTTCGTGATAATCCCTAACCGAGCACATGACTGCCTGACTTACCTCCATGTTTCTCTCTCAGATGGACTGCGGAAATCATCATGCCGCGATCGACTGCTTTGCACATGTCATAAATAGTCAACAAAGAGATCTGAACAGCAGTGAGGGCCTCCATCTCGACACCGGTTGCGCCAACGGTTTCTACTGTCACTGTACATAGTACGTGAGACTTTCTGACGCCATCGGCAGGATGCAGACTGAAGTCAATAGCGACACGAGTCAGCGCCAGAGGATGACAAAGAGGAATGAGATCACTGGTTCTCTTGGCGGCCTGAATTCCGGCGATACGCGCGATACCAAGCACATCTCCCTTTTTTGCGGTGCCCGACGCGATAAGAGTCAAAGTGCTTGCTTCCATGTCAATACAGCCGCTTGCAATGGCGATACGGTGGGTGCTGGGCTTGGTACTAATATCTACCATATGGGCTTGGCCTGCGTGATCAAAGTGCGTCAGAGTGCTCATGAAAATTGCTGCTGTCAAAGAATATGTAATCTGGACATCATACGACCATGAAAGAAGAAAGCTCATTCCGCATAAAAGATAGGCTGCATGCCAGTTCCATTCATATGGGTGCTAGTCTCATAATAGGATCGCTGGCGGCGTGGTTGGTGTTTGCGCTCTGGTATCCCTATCCTTATCGGGAAATTTCTGGAGGAAAAGAGCTGTTCATCATCATCATTTCAGTTGACGTGATTCTTGGGCCACTTATCACGTTCACGGTCTTTAACCGCCACAAGCAGCAGCGGGAACTCCTCAGAGACCTGAGCATCGTAGTAGCAATCCAGATCGCCGCCCTGTTTTACGGTATGTGGATAGTGTGTGCCGCTCGACCTGTGCACCTAGTGTTCGAGCTCGACCGCTTTCGAGTCGTCCATGCTATCGAAGTGCAGGAAGAACTATTACCACAAGTCTCAGATCAACTGAAAGTGATGCCGCTAACTGGCCCGACATTGATGGCCGTGCGGCCATTTCGTGACGCGAACGAACAGGTCAATGCAACCATGTTGGCATTGCAGGGGGTGCATCTGAGTGCAAGGCCAGATCTCTGGCAGGATTATCGTGAAGCACGTGGAAGGGTGCTAACTTCAGCGCAATTGGCTGCAGACTTAAAACAGCGTTTTCCTGAGCAGGTGGAAATGATTGATCAAGCCATTCTTCGGACGGGCAAATCGGAGGGGGCACTACTGTATTTGCCGCTGATCAGCCGTGATATTGCATGGACTGTACTGCTTGATATCTCGACTGCTGAAATTCTCGGTTTCATTAGATTAGACTCATTTTGACGATACTTACGAGCTTGCTGCGCAAGCAGTTTCTTTATTTATTGACATTATCGCAACTGCTGTTTCCTGCTGTGGCGCAAAGCCCCCTGCCTGCCCTCGGCGACGGCGCCGAAATGAGCAGCAGCGCCGAGCGTCAGCTCGGCGACCGCATCGCGCGTGAGCTTTACCGGTCCCCCGACTATCTGGACGACGCCATCCTGGGGGACTACGTCCAGGGCATCTGGTTGCGTCTGATGGACGCTGCCCGCACGCGCGGCGAGCTGTCGCCCGAGCTGGAGGAGCGCTATGCCTGGGACGTGCTGCTGGGGCGTGACCGCAGTGTGAATGCCTTTGCCTTGCCCGGCGGCTATATGGGCGTGCATCTGGGCCTGATCGCCGTGGTCAGCAGCGAGGATGAATTGGCCTCCGTGCTGGCACACGAGCTCAGCCATGTGACCCAGCGGCATATCGCACGCATCATCAGCCGGCAGAGCAATCAGGCGCCGTGGCTCCTGGGCGCCATGATTCTTGGTGCCTTGGCGGCCGCCAGCAATCCGAGCGCGGCCGGGGCCATGATCGTCGGCGGGCAGGCCGCCGCCGTCCAGGGGCAGCTCAATTTCTCACGCGATATGGAGCGCGAGGCCGACCGGGTGGGCTACAGCGTGATGACCCAGGCCGGTTTCGATCCGCGCGGCTTCGTGGGCATGTTCGAGAAGCTGCAGCAGGCCAACCGCTTCAACGACACGGGCGCCTTTCCTTACCTGCGCAGCCACCCGCTGACCACGGAGCGTATCGCTGACATGCAGGCCCGGCAACAGTTGTTGCCGGCCGTGCCTGCCCGACCCTTGACCACGGTCCACGCGATGATGGCGGCCCGGGCGCGGATGCTGGCGAACCCCGAGGTCGACAGCCTGCGACAAGCTTTGGCCCAGGCGGACGCACCGGCCTACGCCAGCCTGTCGACCGCCCAGCAGGCCGGCGTGCTGTATGCCGCGGCCATGGCCGCCCGCGGGTTGCGTGATTTCGAGGCCGCCCGCCAGTGGCAAGGCCGGCTGCAGGCCCGCGTGAACCAGAATCCCGCGGCCGCCTACCAGGCCCGGTTGCTGGGCGCTGAGCTGGCACTGGCCACGGGAGAGGCGGCGCGGGCGCGGGAACTGCTGGGCGCATCCGCTTCAGGGCCGTCGGCCCAACAGCCACGGGCCTGGGTGCTGCTGCGGGCCAGCGCCTGGACCCAGGGGGGACAGGCGCGCGAGGCTGCCGAACAGCTGCAGGTCTGGCTGGCCGGCCGGCCGCGTGACGCGCAGGCCTGGCAACAGCTTTCCGCGGCCTATACGGCCCAGGGTCGGACCTTGCAGGCGGTGCGTGCCGAAGCCGAGGTCCATGCCGCGCGGCTGGACTATGCTGCCGCCCGGGACCGGCTCAAGGCTGCCCAGGAGCTGGCGCGGCAAGGTAGCGCGGTCGACCACATTGAGGCGTCCATCATTGACACCCGTAGCCGGCAGATTGAATCACTGCTTCGGGAACAGGCGCTCGAGCGCTGAATCGATCACCAGGCTGAAGACCGAATACAGCAACGAGCCCAGCAGGGCTGCTGTGAAGTCACGGACCTGGAAGCCGTCGAGCAGCGTGGCCGCCGCCCAGAACAGCAGGGCGTTGATCACGAAGAGAAACAGGCCCATGGTCACCAGCGTCACGGGCAGCGTGAGCAGGATGAGGACCGGCCGCAAAAAGATGTTGAAAAGGCCGATCACGACAGCGGCCAGCAAGGCCGAGCCAAAGCCTTGCAGCTCGACGCCGGGGTAGAGATAGGTCAGCGCCAGCAGCGCGGTGGCGCTCAGCAGCCATTTCGCCAGGAGTTTCATGGCGGCTGAGCATAGCACCGGGGGACCGGTCGCTCCCCCGGTGCGTGCGGATCCAGTCTCAGGCCGCTGCTTGCGAAGCCTGGGCGCGGGTCTTCCACCAGCCGACGGCCAACACACCGGCTACCGTGCCCACGTAGAGGGCCCAGCGCAGCGGCGCATGCGGATCGAACACGGCATCGAGCAGGGACTCGTTGACAATCATCTTGGCGGCGGTAAAGGCCAGCACGGCTGCGCCCAGCTGGATGATCACCGGGAAGCGCTCCACCAGTTTGAGCACCACCTTGCTGCCAAAGATCACGATGGGCACGCTGATCAGCAGGCCCAGCACCACCAGGTCCATGGAGCCCTGGGCCGCACCGGCCACACCGAGCACGTTGTCCACGCCCATCAGCGCATCGGCCACGATGATGGTCTTCATCGCCCCCCAGAAGGTGGTGGCCACCGGGCCGTCGTGCTCACTGCCCTCCTGGTCGGCCAGCAACTTGTAGGCGATCCAGACCAGGCCCAGGCCGCCGACCAACATGAGTCCGGGGATCTTGAGCAGCCACACGACCCCGAGCGTCATCACCGAACGTACGGCGATGGCGCCTACCGTGCCCCAGATGATGGCCTTGCGCTGCAGCTGCGGGGGCAGGTTGCGCGCGGCCAAGGCGATGACGATGGCGTTGTCGCCAGCGAGCACAAGGTCGATCAGGATGATGGCCAGCAGCGCCGACCACCAGGGGGCGGAAAACAATTCCATGAAGTAACTCCGGTTGATGTCGTTCTCACGCCGGCACAGGCAGGTCGTGCGGACACGGCAGCAGGCTGCGGGGGACGCTTCGACGGAGCCGGTACGGCGACTGTCGAAGGTCTTGCCCGGCAAGACGCGATGGCGTCTGCTGCCCAGTCAGCCGGAGGCCGCACGGGCCACGTATTGACGACTGACTGATGGATGCGGCGGCGTGCTTGGCCGGCGCTTCCGGGAGCTACTCCCCTTCGGAGCCGAAATTAAACCATGCGTTCCATAGGCACTCATCATTTGGGGATTTGTCCTCGCGCAGCCTGGCCGACCGGTCGGCGGCTATGATCCTGCCTCCCCATGGCAGGTATTCACATCACCGACATCGAATCGGCCATCAACCACTGGCGCGAGCGCGAACCCTCGCCGGACGGCATCACCCTGGCGCGGCCCGTACGCGCCTTGGCCGAGGTCTACGCCCTGATGGTCTATTTCCGCGAGCAGGAGGCTGACGCGCGCAGCATGCCGCATGCCGCTTACGAAGCGTGGCTGGCGTGGTATGAGACCACCCCCGACACGCCCTGCATTGCCATCTGTTCGACGAGCCAGGGCGATCCGGTCTGCAAGGGCTGCGGGCGCACCTTTGACGAAGTCCAGCACTGGCCAGAATTGAGCCCGGCCGAGAAGCGGCAGACCTGGCGCCGCATCACGCTGCACGGGGATGCCTGGCGGTTCAACCGCTACGCGGAGCGGGCGGCAGAAAACGGCCGGCTGGACGAGGCCCAGGCAGCCTGATTCACTTCCAGCGCAGCGGCTCCACGTTCACCTGCTGGCTGCCGTTGTCCAGCATCAGCGTGCCTTCCTGGAACGTGGCCTGCAGCTGCATGCTGCGTTCTGCCAAGGCGGCCAGCGCCTGCGAGGTTTCGCTCGGGATGCGCCAGACCTGCAGCTTGTCCAGGCGCGTGAGCTTGTTTTCGATCCCGCGCCACCAGACTTCGGCGGCGTGGGCAAAGCAATAGACCACTACCGCATCCGACTTGCTACAGGCCTTGGCCAGAGGTTTGTCCTCCGGCTGGCCCACTTCGATCCACAGCCGGGTCTGTCCGGTGTAATCGCGCAGCCAGGCATCGGGTTCGTCGGGGTCGGACAAGCCGGCACCAAAAGCCAAGGTGCCGTCCCCGCCGAGCTCGGTCTGCAGGCGGTGCGCTTGCAGGGCCAGGGCGACAAGCCGGATCATCATGCGCTCGTCGGTTTCGCTGGGGTGGCGGGCCAGCGTGAGCGCATGGTCGGCGTAATAGCCGTGGTCGATGTCGGCGATCTGGAGGTTGGCCTTGAAGACCGTGGACTTGAGCGCCAAGGGATCAGACCCGCTTGGCGAGCTCAGCTGCCTTACCCGTGTAGCTGCCCGGTGTCATGGCCAGCAGGCGCTGCTTGTCGGCCTCGGGGATCTCCAGGCTGCGGATCAGCGCATGCAGATCGGCGGCGGTCACGGTCTGACCGCGGGTGACTTCCTTGAGCTTTTCGTAAGCACCGGCCACGCCATAACGGCGCATCACGGTCTGGATCGGCTCGGCCAGCACTTCCCAGGAAGCGTCGAGGTCGGCGGCCAAGGCTTCGCTGTTGAGCTCCAGCTTGTTCAGGCCCACGTTGAGTGACTGGTAGGCCAGCACGGCGTAGCCCACGGCCACGCCCATATTGCGCAGCACGGTGGAATCCGTCAGGTCGCGCTGCCAGCGGCTGATGGGCAGCTTCTCGCTGAGGTGGCGCAGCAGGGCATTGGCCAGGCCGAGATTGCCTTCGGCGTTCTCGAAGTCGATCGGGTTGACCTTGTGCGGCATGGTCGAGGAGCCGATCTCGCCGGCCTTGAGCCGCTGCTTGAAGTAGCCCAGGGATACATAGCCCCAGACGTCGCGCGAGAAGTCGACCAGGATGGTGTTGGCACGGGCGATGGCGTCGAACAGCTCGGCCATGTAGTCGTGCGGCTCGATCTGGATGCTGTAAGGCTGGAAGTTCAGGCCCAGGCCCAAGGGTTCGGGTGTTTCCACGACCTTCTTTGCAAAGGCTTCCCAGTCGAAGTCGGGCCAGGCGGCGAGGTGGGCGTTGTAGTTGCCCACCGCACCGTTCATCTTGCCCAGGATCTTGACGGCGGCGATGCGCTCGCAGGCGGTCTGCAGGCGCACCACCACGTTGGCGATCTCCTTGCCCACGGTGGTGGGGCTGGCGGTCTGGCCATGGGTGCGGCTGAGCATGGGCACGTCGGCATAAGCCTGGGCCATGTCGCGCAGCTTGACCAGCAGCTTGTCCAGGGCCGGCAGCACCACTGAGTCGCGCGCGCTGCGCAGTTGCAGGGCGTGGCTGGTGTTGTTGATGTCTTCGCTGGTGCAGGCGAAGTGGACAAATTCACTGGCCTTTTGCAGTTCGGGCCGGGCCTCGAACTTGGACTTGATCCAGTATTCCACGGCCTTGACGTCGTGGTTGGTGGTCTTCTCGATCTCCTTGATGGCGTTGCCGTCGGTCTCGGAGAAGTTCTTGACCAGATTCAGCAGGTAGGTACGCGCGCCGGGTGACAGTGGGGGGAATTCCTGGAAGCCGGCGTCGCTGAGCGCGATAAACCAGGCCACTTCGACCTGGACGCGGCGGTGCATATAGCCCAGTTCGCTCATCAGCGGGCGCAGCGGGGCCAGCTTGGCGGCATAGCGCCCGTCCAGCGGAGACAGGGCCGAAATGGTGGAGAACGTCATGCCCGGATTGTAGTTGGGCAGCCTGTCCGACAGCCGGGCGACACCCGCGCAGGTGGGTGTCGCTAAAATCGGCCCCCCTGGTATTTCCGGAAGACCCATGAAACTGATTGGTTCCCACACCAGTCCTTACGTGCGCAAGGTGCGCATCGTGATGGCCGAAAAGAAGCTCGATTACACCTTTGTGCTGGAGGATGTGTGGTCCGACCAGACCCGTATCGTCGACGCCAACCCCCTGGGCAAGATCCCCTGCCTCGTCATGGAAGGGGGCGAGGCCCTGTTTGATTCGCGCGTGATCGTCGAATATCTGGACACCCTGTCGCCAGTGGGCAAGCTGATTCCGCCCGTGGGGCGCGAGCGTGCCGAGGTCAAGACCTGGGAGGCCCTGGCCGATGGCCTGATGGACGCCGCTTTGCTCGCGCGCATGGAAGCCGTCTGGCCTAAGCGCACCGAGGAGCAGCGCAGCCAGGCCTGGATCGATCGCCAGCTGGGCAAGATCGACGCCAGCCTGCAGGCCATGAGCCGCGGACTCGGTGACAAGCCCTTCTGCGCCGGCATCCATTTCAGCCTGGCTGATGTGGCCGTGGGCTCGGCCCTGGGTTATCTGGATTTCCGCTTCCCCCAGGTGGCCTGGCGCGACGCGCACCCCAATCTGGTGCGACTGCAGGACAAGCTCATGCAGCGGGCCAGTTTCACGGACTCCGTGCCGCGCTGAGACGGTTTCCTGTCACCATTTCCCGGCCTGGCGTACGGCTACAGTCCGGTGTCAGGCGGGTGTCAAACCACCCCCCTAGAATCAGTGCGAATCTGAAGGAACGCCCATGCTTTATCCCGAACTGTTCAAGCAACTGGAAGCCGTGCGCTGGGACATGGAGAAGGACATCCCCTGGGATCAGTTCGATGCCAGCAAGCTCAGCGACGAGCAGGCCCAGACCATCAAGATGAATGCCATCACCGAGTGGGCGGCGCTGCCGGCTACCGAGATGTTCCTGCGCGACAACAAGGACGACAGCGATTTCTCCGCCTTCATGTCGATCTGGTTCTTCGAGGAGCAAAAGCATTCGCTGGTGCTCATGGAGTACCTGCGCCGTTTCCGGCCCGATCTGGTGCCCACCGAGGAGGAGCTGCACGAGGTGCGCTTCGAGTTCGAGCCGGCGCCCGCGTTGGAGACGCTGATGCTGCACTTCTGCGGCGAGATCCGCCTCAACCACTGGTACCGTCGTGCGTCCGAATGGCACACCGAGCCCGTGATCAAGCACATCTACACCACGCTGAGCCAGGACGAGGCACGCCACGGCGGCGCCTATCTGCGCTACATGAAGCGGGCCATCGGCCGTTTTGGCGCCGAGGCCAAGCTGGCCTTTGCCAAGGTGGGCGTGCTCATGGCCAGCGCCCGCCGCACGGCGCAGGCCCTGCATCCCACCAATCTGCACGTGAACAAGGCCCTGTTCCCGCGCGACACCATCCAGAGCCGGCTACCCAACCCCGAGTGGCTCGAGCACTGGCTGGACCAGCAGATCCGCTTCGACGCCGTCTGGGAGACCAAGGTGGTCGAGCGTATCCTGCACAACCTCTCCTTGCTGATGGATCGCAGCTTCAAGACCGTGCAGGAACTCAACCGCTTCCGCAAGGAATTGGGCGCGCCCGCGCCGACCGCGGCCTGAAGCGGTCGGCGGTGGCAGGCTCAGCCCGCTGCCGCCGTCAGCGCCAGCATGCGCTGCAGGTTGACCCGCACCTTGACCTCGCGGTGCGGCACACTGGCCACGATGCGGTAGTCACGCAACGCGGTGTCGCGGATCACGGGCTCGGCCACCGGCATGCCCTCACGGTTGATCAGCACCGCCACCTTGGGGGTGGTGGTGTTGGCGCCTCGCCGGATCACGGCCGCCACCTCGTCCGTGTTGAGCTTGACGAAGGAGCCGGGGGAGTAGATGCCCACGGCCTTGATCAACGCTGCGCCGGCCTCGTCGACCTGGCGGCTCTCGTCGAAATAGCTCGCCTGCATGGCGGCCGCAGGGGCCGTCGGTACCCGCGAGGCCCGCGGCGCGAGCCGGGCACCGAACATGTCGGCGCGCTGGATCAGGCGCGCCATGCGCATGCCCGGTGAGCGGGGTCCCAGCGGGCCGGCTGGCACGCTGTGATGATGGGTCACGGCCTCAAGCCAGTCCGTATCGCTGACGCCCGCGCGCCGCAGCAACTCGACCGAACGCATCGCGTGCCGGTCGATCTGCTGGCGTTGTTCGGGCGAGACCGGGGTGAGCTGCTGGGCCAGTTTGTCCTGCAGATCGGTCATGCCCAGGTTCATGGTGAGAGCGGCCAGGCACAGTACCTGTTCCTGTTCGGCGGGCCAGGCCAGCACTTCGCGCGCAGCCAGGCCGCACATCACGCTGACCAGCATGGCATGGGTGGCGCTGTACATGCGGATCTCGCTGGCCGAGAGATGGAACAGCGCAAACAGCGCGCCATCGGGGTTGCTCATGGCGTGCTGGCGCAACTGCTTCTGCAGGCGGATCAGACGGGCCAGGAACATGGGGGCACCGTTGTCCCGCAGGATGCTGTTGGCCTGCACTTGGTAGTCCAGCCAGTCGGCCGGGCCGACGGCCAGGTCAGCGTCGAAGCGGCTGGCATCGAAGTCCACCCGGGAAATATGCGCGCCGGCAATCTCGCCCAGTGTCGTGTCCTTGCGTACCATGTCGTGCAGCATGCCGACGTAGGCGCGGTGATGGGCCTCGGAGTCGGCCGCGTCGATGTAGAGGGAGACGCCGCGCCCCAGCAGGCCTTGCAGTTCGGCGCGCGAACTGATCACATAGCCTTTGGCGGCCAACAGCGTGCCCTCGGCGTCCATCAGCGCAAAAGGCAGAGGGTCGCCGATCCGGATCGAGTCGATGCTGACGGATACGAGCTTGGTCGTCATGGGCGGAGCAATTATGCCCCTGCGCACCGGCTGGCAGGGGGCGGGATTGGGGGGTAAAGCGCGGCTGTTTCCCGCGATTGCGGATTGGCTGGGGACCTGTCGCTGCTAGGATGCGGCCATGTCTGACGCCGCCCCCCATCCGCCGCTGCCCGCCTTCCTGGACAAGCTCTGTCTGCGCGCCGATCTGCCCGCGCGGCTGGCGGCCCTGCCACGGCCCCTGGTCTTCACCAATGGCGTCTTCGACGTCATGCACCGCGGCCATGCGATCTATCTGGCCCAGGCACGTGGGCTGGGTGCCAGCCTGGTCGTGGCACTCAACAGCGATGCCTCGGCACGCCGCCTGGGCAAGGGGCCGGACCGTCCGCTCAACAATGAGCAGGACCGCGCGGCCCTGATGGCGGCGCTGGGCGCGGTAGACCTGGTGACTTGGTTCGACGAGGACACGCCGCAGGCCCTGATCGCCGAGGTGCGCCCCGACATCCTGGTCAAGGGCGGCGACTACGACATGCGCAAGCTGCCCGAGACGGCGTTGGTCGAATCCTGGGGCGGACGGGCGCTGGCCCTGCCTTTTGTGGAGGGCTACTCCACCACGGCGCTGGTGCGCAAGATCCGCAGCACCCCTTAGGCGCTCGCGCCTGTCGCCTCAGCCGTACCGAAGACCGCCGACCAGAGGGCGAGCACAGCGGCGCGCTCCTTCGCCACCCGTTCAGGGTCGACCTGGGTGGGCGCCTCATCCAGGCGCGCCTTGTGCTGGATGCGTCGCAGCTCACGGTAGGCGTTACCAGCGGCCACGCCCACGCCCGCAGGCAACAGGCCGGCGGTTTCGGCGGCGCGCAGCAGCGCGATGTTGCCCGTGTTGGCCACCAGCTCGGGGTGCTGGTGGGCCTGGGAGAGCACCAGGTACTGCATGGCGAATTCGGCATCGACCATGCCGCCGGGGCTGTGCTTGACGTCAAACTGCGCGCCCGCAACCGGATGGGCCAGCCGCACCTTGTCGCGCATGGCCACGATCTCCGTGCGCAGCGCCGCCGGATCGCGCGGTGCGCGGATCACCGCCTCGCGCACGGCGTCGAAGCGCTGGCGCAAGGCCTCGCTGCCCAACACGAAACGGGCGCGCGTCATGGCCTGGTGCTCCCAGGTCCAGGCGGTGTTGCTGCCGCGCTGTTGCTGGTAGTTGGCGTAAGCCTCGAAGGTGGTGATCAGCAGACCCGAGTTGCCGTTGGGTCGCAGCGCCGTGTCGATCTCGTACAAGTCGCCCTCGCCGGTCTTGACCGTCAGCCAGTTGATCAGCTTGCGCACCAGCTGGGCGTAGACCTCCGGGGCATCGTCGTGCTCGTCCTCGTAGACGAAGACGATGTCCAGGTCGCTGCCATAGCCCAGTTCCTTGCCGCCGAGCTTGCCGTAGCCGATGATGGCGAACTGTGGCGTTTCGCGGTGTCGCTTGCGCAGCTGCTCCCAGCACCAGCGGGTGGTGATGCGCAGCACGGCATCGGCCAGGGCCGACAGATCGTCGGCCACCTGCTCCACCGTGAGCACCGCCTCGACGTCGCGCGCCAGGGTGCGGAAGATCTCGGCGTGGTGCGCGCGGCGCAGCAGGTTGAGCAGGGCCTCCTCGTCACCATCGCCCGCCGCTTGCAGGGCCTTGCGGCGGGTTTCGAGCTCGGCTTCGAAGACCACCGGGTCGAAGCGCTCGTCCATCATGCTGCGGCTGGCAAGTTCGTCGATCACGCCTGGGTGCTGCAGCAGGTAGCGTGCCGGCCAGCGCGCCGCACCCAGCAGACGCAGCAGGCGCTCGTGCACGGCGGGGCGCTCCAGCAGCATGGCCAGGTAGCTCTCGCGGCGCAGCAGCGGCTCCATCCAGTCGATCAGGCGGCTCGCGGCCTCCTCGCTGGCGCGGCCCTCGCGCAGCCATTCGGCCGTGCGCACGACCAGGCGGACCAGGCGTGCCCGCGACTCTTCGCGCAGTGCCTGCACGCGCGGAAGGGTGCGCAAGGCTTCGACCCGCTCACGGAACTGGGGCGGCAGCTGGACCAGCACACCGTCGAAATCAGCGGCCGCGGGAGCGGAGGCGCCGTTCTTGCCGTTGCTGCAGCCCTTGCACTCCTTCTGGCCCGCGCCGCCCAGCAGGATGTCGAACTCCTGGGCCACGACCTCGCGGTGGGCATCCAGCTGGGTCAGGAAGCGGCAGATGTCGGGATAGCCCAGGCTGCGGGCGATCCAGTCCAGATCCTCGTCGCGCGTGGGCAGCACATGCGTCTGCTGGTCGTCCAGGTACTGGATGCGGTGTTCCACGCGGCGCAGGAACTCGTAAGCCTGGGCCAGCGCCTGGGCCGTGGCCTCGGGCATCAGGCCGGCCTTGACCAGGCGGGTCAGCGCGTCCAGCGTGGGACGCGTCCGCAGTTCGGGGAACTGGCCGCCGCGCACCACCTGCAACAGCTGCACCGTGAACTCAATCTCGCGGATGCCGCCGCGCGAGAGCTTGACGTCGTTGCTGCGCTCGGGGTGACCGGCGCTGCGCTTGGCCGCATGGTCGCGGATCTGGCGGTGCAGCACGCGCAGTGAATCGAAGACGTTGTAGTCCAGGTAGCGGCGGAACACGAAAGGCACAACCAGGCTGCGCAGGGCCATGACCGAGCCGTCCTGCAGCTGGGCCTGGGGGGCGACGATGCGGCTCTTGAGCCAGGCGAAGCGCTCCCACTCGCGGCCCTGGACGTGGAAGTACTCCTCCAGCGCACCCAGCGAGATGGCCGGCGGGCCGGAGTTGCCGTTGGGTCGCAGGGCTAGGTCGACGCGGAACACAAAGCCATGCTCCGTCGTGTCGCCCAGCAGGTTGTAGATGGCGCGCACCGCCTTGGCGAAGTACTCGTGGTTGGAGATGCGGTTGCGGCCCTCGGCGTTGCCCGCCGTCTCTCCGTCCTGGTCGTAGACGTAGATCAGGTCGATATCGCTCGACACATTGAGCTCACGGGCGCCAAGCTTGCCCATGCCGACCACCCAGAACAGCCCGCGCCGACCTTCGGTGGTCTGGGGCATGCCGTGGCTGTCGTCCAGGCCGCGCATGACCTCGCTGCAGGCCGTGTCGAGGGCGAACTCGGCCAGGGTGGTCATGCTTGTGGTGATGTCCTGCAGCGGCGCCTGTTGCTCGACGTCGAGCACCACCAGCCGCTCCATCACGAGCTGGCGCAGCACGCGGAGTGCGGCGCCGCATTCCAGCCCCGTGCCGCGCAGATGGCCGTAGAGCGCTTGCAGGGCCGGGACATCGGGGCGTCCGGGCGCGAGCCGGGGCAGCAGGTCGGCGTGACGGCGGCGCACGCGTTGTACGAAACGGGAGTGGTCAGCACCGGTGGCGCTGGTCGCCGGTGCGTTGGCCAGACCCTGCAGCGGGCCCGACACGTCGTTGCGGGTCATAATTCCTGTCGCGTTATCGATCTGCCAAATGAATGCCCTGCCGCGCCGCCCGTCCCTGCCGCTCAAAGCGCTGACGCTCACGACGCGCGCTCTGTTGTGGCTGATCCTGTTGGCCTGGCTGGTGTTTGGCGCCGCCTGGGCGACGCTGCACCTGTTCATTGTGCCCCGAATCGGCGAGCTGCGCCCGCTGCTGGAAACCCGGGTCAGCCAGGCCCTGGGCCTGCCCTTGCGAATCGGCGCGATCGTGGCGCATGACCACAGCCTGCTGCCGAGCTTTGAGCTCCAGGAGGTACTGCTGTTCGATCGCGACGGCGAGCCGGCCCTGTACCTGCCACGCGTGCATGCCACCGTCTCGCCCCGTTCCCTCTGGAACCTCGGCTTCGAGCAATTGGCCATCGAGCGCCCCGAGCTCGAAGTGCGGCGCAGCCCCGAGGGGCGGTTTTATGTCGCCGGCATCGAGATCGACCCGAAACAAAGCGGTGATGGTCGGTTGAGCAACTGGGTCTTTTCGCAGACTGAGTGGCTGATCACCGAGGGTCGCGTGCACTGGCACGACGAGATGCGCGGGGCGCCGCCCGTGACGCTCCAGCAGGTCGATCTGCGCCTGCACAACACCAGCCATCTGCATGAAGTGCGGCTGGACGTCACGCCGCCGGGCGAGCTGGGCGACCGCCTGAGCCTGCGCGGCAGCTTCCGCGAACCCCTGTTCTTTGCCGATTCTGGCGACTGGCAGCGCTGGCAGGGACAGTTCTATGCCGTGTTCGAGCGGGTGGACATCGCCGAGCTGCGCAGGCACGTGCCCCTGCCTGCGCAACTGCAGCTGGAACTGGCTGGCGGCAGCGGTGCCCTGCGGGCCTGGGTCGACGTGACTCAGGGGCACGTCAGCGCCGTGACGGCGGATGTGGCGCTGGCGCGACTGGACATGCGCCTCGGGCCGGCGCTGCCCGTGCTGGAGCTGGATCGTCTGGCGACCCGCGTGGGATGGAAGACGCTGGACGGCGGCTATGAGCTGTCGACCCAGGGGCTGAAGTTCGAGACCCGTGACGGCCTGCGGTGGCGTGGCGGGGACATGCGCCTGAGCCATGCCCAGCCCTCGGACGCGGTGGATAGCGCGCGCGGCGAGCTGCGCGTGAGCGGTATCGACCTCGCATCCCTGGCGACCTTGGGGCAGCGCTTGCCGCTGGGCTCGCGCCTGCACCGGGCCCTGCAGATCTACGCGCCCCAGGGTGAGGTCGAGCAGCTGCAGGCACGTTGGCAGGGCCCCTGGGAAGCCCCGCGCACCTTCGATGTCCGTGGTCGACTGGCACGGCTCAACGTGGCATCCCACCCGCAGCTCCAGCCTCTGGCCGACGGCGCGGTGCCCGCCGATGCGATCGGCTCGCCCGGCGTGCGTGGACTGACGGTGGAATTCGATCTCAACCAGGATGGCGGCCGGGCCAGCGTGCTCGTACAGCAGGGCCATCTGGAGTTGCCGGGCGTCTTCGAGCAGCCGCGCATCGAACTCGACCAACTGGCCGCGGAGCTGCAGTGGCGCCTGCAAGGCGGAGGGGCCAATCTGCAGATCAGCAATGTCCGCTTCGCCAACGCCGAGGCTCAAGGCGAATTCCAGCTCAAGTGGCAGACCGGCGCCGGCGCGCGTCGCCTGCCCGGCGTGCTCGATCTGCAGGGCAGCTTCAGCCGCGCCGAACTCCCGACCCTGCATCGCTATCTGCCGCAGGCCATTGCGGCCGAGGTGCGCGACTATCTGCGCGACGCCCTGCCCCAGGGCCGGGCCAGCGCTGCGCGTTTCCGGGTCAAGGGGGATCTGAATGACTTTCCTTTTCACCAGGCCGGTCAGGGGGAGTTCCGCATCACGGCCCAGGTGCAGGACACGCGTTTTGTCTACGTTCCCTCCAGTCTGCAACCCGCCGGCCAGAAGGCCTGGCCGGCCCTGAGCGAGCTGCGCGGGGACCTGCAGATCGACCGGACCAGCCTGCAGTTGCGCAACATCAGCGCACGCGTGGACGGGGTGCCGCAGCTGCGCATCCTCAAGGGCGAGGCCCGCATTCCCGACATGACCCGAGACGCGCGCGTGCAGACCGATCTGCAACTGGGCGGCCCGCTGGACGAGCTCTTGCTCGGACTGGTCCAAGCCTCGCCACTGGACGCGATGCTGGGCGGTGTGCTCGGCCAGGCGCGTGCCGCGGGTCAGGCCGAGGTCCAGCTGGGGCTGGATCTGCCGCTGCAGGATCTGGACCGTTCCGCGGTGCGCGGCCAGATCAAGCTCGCCGGCAACGAGCTGCTGCTCGCACCCCGGCTGCCGCGGCTGACGCGCGCGCGCGGCACCGTGCATTTCAGTGAGCAGGGCTTTGCGCTGGCGGGGGTGCAGGGTCGACTGCTGGGGGGGGAGGTGCGCGCCGAGGGCGGCACCATCGCCCTGCCCGGCGCTGCGAGCGGCGTGGTGCCCCGTCTGCGTGTGCAGGGCACGATGACCGCTCAGGGCTTGCGCCAGGAAACCCAGCTCGGCGCCGCGGCGGCCCTGGCCCGACGCATGAGCGGCAGCACGAGCTACACGGCCGAGTTCGGATTGCGTCAGGGCGTGCCCGAGTTCCAGTTCAATTCCAGTCTGCAGGGACTGGCGCTCGATCTGCCCGCGCCCCTGTCCAAGCCGGCCGATGCGGCGCTGCCCTTGCGCCTGCAGGCCGCCCTCCTGGGCACCGAGTCGAGCCGCGGCGAACCTCCGGTCCGGCGCCAGGACCTGCTGCGCTTGGACCTGGGGCGCCAGGCTTCGGTGCGCTATGTGCGCGAACATGCGGATGGCGCGGTGCGCGTGTTGCGGGGGGCCATCGGCCTGGGCCTGGCGGCAGGCGAGAGCGTGGCCCTGCCCGACGAGGGGGTGGTGGCCCAAGTGCAGTTCGATGCGCTGGATGTGGATGCATGGCGCCAGGCGCTGGCCACGCCGGCGGAGCCGTCCACCGGTGGTGTCGGGGTTCCAGTTGCTTTGCAGGAGTACCTGCCCACCAGCCTGATCGTGCAGGTCCAGACCCTGCAGGCGGGTGGGCAGACCCTGCGCCAGTTGGTGGCTGGCGGCACGCGCGAGGGCCAGGTCTGGCGTGCCAACGTCGACGCGCAGGAACTCAGCGGCTATGTCGAATACCGGATGCCGGCCCGCACCGGCGCGGGCAATGTCTACGCCCGTCTGGCGCGTCTGGTGCTCGCGCAGGAGAATGCGCGCGGGATGGAACATGTGCTGGATGAGCAGCCCGTAGGTATCCCGGCCCTGGATGTGGCGATCCAGCAGTTCGAGCTACGCGGCAAGAACCTCGGTCGCGTCGAGATCGAGGCGGTCAACCGCGGGCTGGCGCGGCGCGATGCCGGCGCGCGGGAATGGCGGCTCAGCCGCCTGCACATCGTGATGCCCGAGGCCGAGTTCACCGCCAGCGGCAACTGGGCGGTCTACCAGGAAGCTGGCGAACCGGCCGGCCGCCTCACGACGCCGCGCACCCCGGCTTCGTCGCGCGGCGAGCGTCGTCGCACCGTCATGAATTTCCAGCTCGCGGTGACCGATGCCGGCGGCCTGCTGAGCCGCCTGGGCATGCCTGACGTCGTGCGCGCCGGCAAGGGGCGCATGGAAGGCCAGGTGAGCTGGGTGGGTTCGCCCCTGGGGCTGGACTATCCGACGCTGGGTGGCAGCTTCAACGTCAACATCGAGCGTGGCCAGTTCCTCAAGGCCGACCCGGGCCTGGCCAAGCTGCTGGGGGTGCTGAGTCTGCAGTCGCTGCCGCGCCGGCTCACCCTCGATTTCCGGGATGTGTTCAGTGAGGGTTTTGCTTTCGACTTCGTGCGCGGCGACGTGCAGATCGAGCAGGGCCTGGCCAGCACCAACAACCTGCAGATGAAGGGCGTCAGCGCGGCTGTGCTCATGAGCGGGCAGGCCGACCTGGCACGCGAGACGCAGGACCTGCGCGTGGTCATCGTCCCCGAGATCAATGCCGGCACGGCCTCGCTGGTGGCGACCTGGATCAATCCGGCCGTGGGCCTGGGCACGTTCCTGGCCCAGTACTTCCTGCGCCGGCCCGCCATGGCCGCGGCTACCCAGGAGTTCCGCATCACCGGCACGTGGGCGGATCCGCAGATGAACAAGGTCGAGACGCCCCGTGTGGCGCCCGCCGCCGAAGCGGGGACCCAGTCGCCATGAAACTCGCTCTGGTCCAGCTGGTCTCCTCGGCCTCGGTCGATGCCAACCTGGCGCGCACGCATGCGCTGTTGGCGCAGGCCGCACAGCAGGGCGCCGAGCTGGCCGTGCTGCCCGAGTACTTCTGTTTGCTAGGGCATGGCGACGAGGCCAAGCTGCGCATCCGCGAGACGCCGGGGCGGGGGCCGATCCAGGATTTCCTGGCGCGCACGGCGCGCGAGCTCGGCCTATGGATCGTGGGCGGCACACTCCCCATCGACGCCGGCGCCACGGCGGACGACGACCGGCGCGCCTACAACAGCACGCGGGTCTACTCCCCCCAGGGCGAGTGCGTGGCCCAGTACGACAAGATCCATCTGTTCCGTTATGACAATGGCCGCGAGTCCTATGACGAGGCGCGCACGCTGCGCCCTGGCCGACAGCCTGTGAGTTTCGAGCTGCCCGCGCGCGACGGCCAGGTCTGGCGCGTCGGTCTGAGCGTCTGCTACGACCTGCGTTTCCCGGAGCTCTACCGTGCCCATGCGCAGGCCGGCGCCGAGCTGCTGCTGGTGCCCAGTGCGTTCACCCACACCACCGGGCAGGCGCATTGGGAGCCCTTGTTGCGTGCGCGGGCCATCGAAAACCTGGCCTATGTGGCCGCCGCGGCACAAGGGGGGACACACGAGAACGGACGTCGCACCTGGGGCCACAGCATGGTGGTCGATCCCTGGGGTCGGGTGCTGGGCGTGCGTCCCGAGGGCGAGGGACTGGTGCTGGCCGAGCTCGATGCGGCCCTGCTGCGCCAGTGTCGTGCGCAGCTGCCGGCGCTGGAGCATCGCGTCCTGTGAGCGCCAGCCTGCCTGAACGTCTGCGCCAGCGCTGGCGTCCCCAGTACTGGCGGCGGCGTCTGCTCTGGTCGGCGCTGACGGCGCTGGTGTTGGCCTTGCTGGTCACCCTGGTCTGGCTGGCCGGCCGCTACGAGGCCAGCCAGGTGCAGAGTCGCCTGGAGCGCGACGCCGCCGATGCGGTGGGTGATATTCGTTCGCGCCTCACGCGCAACCTGCAAAGCCTGCAGGCCCTGCAGTTCGGCGAACCCGAGCCGACCCGCTGGCTCCAGGAGGCCACGGTGCTGATGCGCGAGAGGCGTGAGCTGCTGCGCATCGAATGGCGCGACGACCGCTTCGGCATCCTCAACCAGGCCGGCACGCCTTACCGCCCACCGGTGTTCGAGCGCCTGGGGCGCGACAGCGTGCAATCCGAGGTGACCCAGGCCTGCAACGCCGCGCGGCGCATCAGCGGGCCCGCCTATTCCACCAGCTATTTCGTGCCCATGACCGACGGCCTGGGCCTGGAGGTCATGGAGCTGTGCCTGCCGCTGGCCAGCGCCGGCGTGGTCATGGGCTATCTGGTCGCCACCTACTCGCTGCAGGACTTGCTGGATGATCTGGGCGCACAGCTGACCCGCAGCCAGGAGGTGTCATTCACCGAGGGCGATGGCACGCGCCTGGCGATCCGCGGCAATGCACGCCGCGGCAGCCGCGTGTTCTCGGCCCAGCATCTGCTGGACCTGCCGGGCACGACGCTGGTGCTGCGCATGGACAGCTGGCGCGGCGCGCCCGACCTGTTCCCCAATGTGCTCACCGCCCTGGTCACGGCCATGTCCATCGCCCTGGTGGCCATCCTGCTGCTGCTGGGCAAGGACATGCGCCGCCGCCTCAAGGCCGAGCGCGACCTGGCCGATGCGCTGGCCTTTCGCAAGGCCATGGAGGATTCGCTGGTCACGGGCCTGCGTGCGCGCGACCTGCAGGGACGCATCACCTATGTGAATCCGGCCTTCTGCCAGATGGTGGGGTTTTCCGCGGAAGAACTCATGGGGCAGAGCATGCACGCGCCCTACTGGCCGCCCGAGTTCGCCGACGAGTACCGCAAGCGCCAGGCGATCCGCCTGGCCGGCAACGTGCCGCCGCGCGAAGGCTACGAATCGGTCTTCATGCACAAGGACGGCACGCGCTTTCCTGTGCTCATCATCGAGGCGCCGCTGATCAACGCGCAGGGCGTGCAGACCGGCTGGATGAGTGCCTTCCTCGACATCCGCGAGCAGCGTCGGGTGGAGGAGCTGTCGCGGGCCAGCCAGGAGCGCCTGCAGGCCACGGCGCGTCTGGCCATGGTGGGTGAGATGGCGTCGCTGCTGAGCCACGAGCTCAACCAGCCGCTGGCGGCCATCGCGAGCTATGCCACCGGCACGCAGAACCTGCTCAACCAGGGGGCGCACAGCCCGACGGACATCCGTCTGGCCATGCACCGCATTGCCGAGCAGGCTGAACGCGCGGGCAAGGTCATCAAGAGCGTGCACGACTTCGTGCGCCGACGGGACCAGGCGCGCGAGGCCATCGCGCCGCGCCAGCTGCTGGACGCCATCCTGCCGCTGGTCAATCTTCAGGCGCGCAAGCTGGGTGTGCAGGTACAGATCCGGCTCGCACCGGACCTGCCCACGGTGCTCTGTGACCGCACGATGGTCGAGCAGGTGCTGCTTAACCTGGCGCGCAACGGCATGCAGGCCATGGATCAGCCCGGGATCCGTCGCCGGGTGCTCACGCTGGAGGTGCAGCGGGTGCCGGCCGACGCCCGCTGGATCGCGTTTTCCGTGGCCGACATCGGCCCGGGCATCGCGCCCGAGGTGGCGGAGCAGCTTTTCACGCCCTTCTTCACGACCAAGGCCGAGGGCATGGGCCTGGGGCTGAGCCTGTGCCGCACCGTGATCGAGCAGCATGGGGGCACCCTGGCCTTCGATTCGAATCCGCCGCAAGGCACGGTCTTCCGCTTCACCCTGCCGGCAGGCCCGGCGGCATGACATAACATCGCACCATGCAACCCGCCATCGATGCCTCCGTCTACATCGTCGACGACGACGCCAGCGTGCGCGAGGCCCTGGCCTGGCTGCTGCGCTCGCGCCGTCTGGGCAGCCAGGCGTTCGAGAGCGCCGAGGCCTTTCTGGAGCAGATGGATGGCGCCCACCTCCCGGCACGCCCGGCCTGCCTGTTGCTGGACGTGCGCATGCCCGGTATGAGCGGCCTGGCGCTGTTCGAGCGTCTGATCGAGCGCGGCCTGCAGGAGTCGCTGCCGGTGATCTTTCTCACGGGGCACGCCGATGTGCCCACGGCGGTCAGCATGGTCAAGCGCGGCGCTTTCGATTTTTGCGAGAAGCCTTTTTCCGACAACGCCCTGGTCGATCGTGTGGAGCAGGCGCTGGCCCGCTCGGCCGCAGTGGTGCAGGCGCAGCAGGTGCGCGAACGCCTGCGCCAGCGTCTGGCCGAGCTGACCGAGCGTGAGCGCGCGGTGATGCAACTGGTCATCGAGGGGCTGCCCAACAAGCGCATCGCCGACCAGCTTGACATCAGCGTGCGCACGGTGGAAGTGCACCGCGCACGCGTCTTCGACAAGATGGAAGTCAAGTCGGCCGTCGAACTGGCCAACCTGCTGCGCGAGGTCTAGGGCCGCTCGTCAGTTTCGGAGGGCCGCGTGGTCTGTTCCGGCGCGCCGTCGTCAAGCTCGCCCTTGCGGCGACCCGAGAACATGGTCCACCAGACGATCAGCACCAGCAGCAGCAGGGCCCCCAGGGCTTCGAGGAAAATCAACCACATGAACAGACTCCAACGACACCTTCTTGCCTTCAGTCTCGTCATTGTAGGAATGCTGGCCGGTTGCGGCAGCGTTCCGCCCTCGGAACCCGTACCGTTTCCTGGCGGTTCCACGATTTCTGTCGAACAACCCGAGGGCGGACCGGGGTCGGGCTCCGCCCTGGCTGTCCCGACGGCACCGGCCAGCAGCACCGTGCTGCAGCAGGCGCGCAGCCGCTGGACCCCCGTCGCCTGGGCCGAACTCCCGGGCCTGGGCGAGGACCCCTTGGGCGAGGCCTGGAGCGCCTGGGTGCGCAGCTGCGAGCGTCCCGGCCCGACCTTTGCGGCCCTGTGTGCCGATGTGCGTCGTCTGAGCCAGGACAGCGACGAGCAACGTCGCAACTGGATGCTCACGCGCCTGCAGCCCTACCGCGTCGAGACGCATCAGAGCGAGCCGGTCGGTCTGCTGACCGGCTACTACGAGCCGGTGGTCGAGGCCTCGCGCCTGCCCAGTGCGCGCTACAACGTGCCGCTGTACCGGCCGCCCGCGGGCCTGCACCTGCGCAAGCCCTGGTACAGCCGTCAGGAGATGGACACCCTGCCCGAGGCGCAGGCTGCTCTCCGGGGTCGCGAATTCGCCTGGCTGGCCGACCCGGTGGCGGCGCTCAATCTGCAGATCCAGGGCTCGGGTCGGCTGCTGATCACCGAGCCCGATGGTCGTCAGCGCATGGTGCGCATCGGCTATGCCGGCACCAATGACCAGCCCTACCGCAGTGTGGGCGGCTGGCTGCAGCAGCGCCGCGAGGTACGTGATGCGTCCTGGCCTTCGATCCGCCAGTGGGTGGCGCAGAACCCGGGCCGGGTGCAGGAGATGCTCTGGGCCAATCCGCGTGTGACCTTTTTCCAGGAACAGCCCCTGCCCGAGAGCGAAAGCGCCGTAGGCCCGCGCGGTGCCCAGGGCGTGCCGCTGACGGCGGGCCGCTCCATCGCGGTTGACCCGGGCAGCATTCCCTACGGCACGCCGGTGTGGCTGGCTTCGGCCGGCCCGCAGCTGCAGCTGCAACGCCTAGTGCTGGCCCAGGACACGGGCAGCGCCATCGTCGGTGCGGTACGTGCCGACTACTTCGTGGGCACGGGGCCCGAGGCCTCACACATTGCCGGTCGGCTCAAGCAGCCGTTGCGTCTGTGGGTGCTCTGGCCGCGCGAGGCTGCGCGCTGAGGCGCGACCTCAGCGCACACTGACGCGCACCTGCACACGCAGCGACTGGCTGCTGCTGCGCGTGTCACGTCCGCCGCCGCCCAGGCCGGCCGCGTTCTGGCGCTGGTCCTGGACGTCCTCGCTGTCGGCAATCGTAGTCCATTCGTCCAGGGGCAGCAGCAGCGTGGTGGAGGTGCTGGCGCCAGGGCCCAGGGGCTGGCGGCCCTGGGTCGCGACCAGCTCCAGATAGACCGCGTCGCCGCCCTCCCAGACCGGTGTGGCGGTGAAGCCCGTGCCGGCCTGGACCCAGATCGTGCCGGGCACGCTGCGGCGCACACCGTTTTGCACGATGAACTGCCGCAGGCGCAGCGGCAGGCCGCTGCCCAGGCTGATGGCCGCAGGTCGCCCGTTGAGCACCAGCACCTGTTGCTGGGCGCCACCGCTGCGGGTGCTCTCGCGGCGACGGGCCTCGATGGCGATGTCCACCTCGCTGCGGCCGGGCTGCAGGCGCGCGTCCACATCGGCGCCGATGCGTTCGCTGCTGGTGCTGCGGCCGTCGTCCTGGCGCACCTCGATCAGCAGATTGCGCAGGGGTAGCTGCGTGGGTGTCACCACCGTCTGGGCCGGCAGCAGCGCGGGCAGGGCCAGTAGGAGGAGGATGCAAAGACGGCGGTGTTTCATCGGGTGCTCCGGCGGGGGCGTTTCGGGACGGGGGCTGGCGCGGGTCGCGCTGCCTGCAGATGGCCCAGGGGCAGGGTCGGGCTGGCCTTGACCTCGCCCAGCGAAAAACTGGTGTGCAGGTCCTTGACGTTCGGCAGGTTGATCAGCCGTTGTAGCGCGAAGCTGGAAAAGCTGTTCAGGTCCTGGGCCACCACCTGCAGCTCGAAGGTGCCGGTGCCGCTGATGTAGTGGCAGGCCACGACCTCGGGCAGGGCGCGCACCGCTTCTTCGAGCACGCGCGTGGCGTCGCCCGTGTTGCGTTCGGCGTCCAGGCGCACAAAGGCCAGCACGCCCAGGCCGATCTTGTGGCGATCGATCTCGGCGTGGTAACCCTTGATGTAGCCCGCCGTCTCCAGCGCGCGCACGCGGCGCCAGCAGGGCGCGGGCGACAGGCCCACGCGCGAGGCCAGCTCGGCGTTGGTGAGGCGGGCGTCGGCTTGCAGTTCTTGCAGGATGGCCAGGTCGAATTTGTCGATTGTTTCCATTTATGGGATTCTGTGGCAATTTCCTTTCAAAAACTACGGCAAATCAGGCAAAGAAAGCAAAGACTTATCAGGCGGTGCGGCCTACACTGCCCACGAGCCATTCCTGATACAAAACAAGGCCACGAGCCTGGAGACAAGCCCGTATGAACGCCCCCCTGCCCGCATCCATCCGCCAGGCGCTGGAAACCGTCACCCTGGACGACAAGTACAGCCTGGACCATGGCCGTGCCTTCATGAGCGGGGTGCAGGCCCTGGTCAAACTGCCCATGTTGCAGCGCCTGCGCGACCAGCTCGCGGGTAAGAACACGGCGGGTTTCATCAGTGGCTACCGCGGCTCGCCCCTGGGCAGCTACGACCAGGCCTTGTGGAGCGCCAAGAAATACCTGCAGGCCCAGAACATCGTGTTCCAGCCCGGTGTCAACGAGGAGCTGGCGGCCACCGCGCTCTGGGGCACGCAGCAACTGGGCTTTGCGCCGCCCGGAAGCAACCGGTTCGACGGCGTCTTTGGGATCTGGTACGGCAAGGGCCCGGGTGTGGACCGGACCTCCGACGTCTTCAAGCATGCCAACAACGCAGGCACCACGCCCTGGGGCGGGGTGATCGCCGTGGCCGGTGACGACCACGTGGCCAAGAGCAGCACAGCCGCGCACCAGAGCGATCACATCTTCAAGGCCTGTGGCCTGCCCGTGTTCTTCCCCGCCTCGGTGCAGGAGATCCTGGACCTCGGTATCCATGCCTTTGCGATGAGCCGCTACGCCGGCGTCTGGGCCGGCATGAAGACCATCCAGGAGATCGTGGAGTCCAGCGCCAGCGCCCTGATCGACCCCGAGCGGGTGCAGATCGTGAGGCCCACGGACTTCGAGATGCCGCCGGGCGGCCTGCACATCCGCTGGCCCGACCATGCGTTAGAGCAGGAGGTGCGGCTCTTTCATCACAAGTGGTACGCAGCCCTGGCCTATGTCCGCGCCAACAAGCTCAACCACAACGTCATTGCCACCGCGCACGACCGCTTGGGCATCATCGCCAGCGGCAAGGCCTACAACGACACGCGCCAGGCTTTGCTCGACCTGGGTCTGGACGACGCCAGCTGCCGCCGTCTGGGCATCCGCCTGCACAAGGTGGCCGTGGTCTGGCCGCTGGAGGCCCAGACCGCGCGAGACTTTGCCACCGGCCTGCAGGAGATCCTGGTGGTGGAGGAGAAGCGGCAGCTCATCGAGTACCAGCTCAAGGAAGAGCTCTACAACTGGCGCGACGACGTGCGCCCCAACATCCTGGGCAAGTTCAACGAGGGCGACCAGGCTGGCGGCGAATGGTCGCAGGCCAATCCTTCGTGCAACGAGCTGCTGCGGGCCAATGCCGACTTGAGCCCGGCCGTGATCGCGCGCGCCATCGCCGGTCGCCTGAAGAAGCTGGGCATGGCCCCCGCGGGCAGCGAGATTGCCGCGCGCATCGATGCGCAGCTGGCCGTGCTCGACGCCAAGGAGCGGGCCATGCAGGCGCTGGTGCTCCAGGGTCCGGCGGCGGAGCGCATGCCCTGGTTCTGTTCGGGCTGCCCGCACAACACCAGCACCCGCGTGCCCGAGGGCTCGCGCGCCATGGCTGGCATCGGCTGCCACTTCATGGCGACCTGGATGGACCGCAGCACCATCGGCTTCACGCAGATGGGGGGCGAGGGCGTGCCCTGGGTGGGCCAGCAGCCCTTCAGCAACGAGCAGCATGTGTTCGCCAACCTCGGTGACGGCACCTATTTCCACAGTGGCATCCTGGCGGTGCGCCAGGCCATCGCGGCCGGGGTGAACATCACCTACAAGCTGCTCTACAACGACGCCGTGGCCATGACTGGCGGGCAGCCGGTAGGCGAGCGGCCCGAGGGCCATAGCGTGATCCAGATCGCGCAGAGCATGCGGGCCGAGGGGGCGCAGAAAATCACCATCGTCACCGATGAGCCCGAGAAATATGAAGGGGTGCAGGGCCTGCCGGCCGGCATCGTCATCGAGCATCGCGACGAGCTGGACCGCATCCAGCGCGAGTTCCGTGAGCTCAAGGGCTGCACCGTCATCATCTACGACCAGACCTGCGCTACCGAGAAGCGTCGCCGCCGCAAGCGCGGCACCATGGTGACACCCGCGAAACGTGTCGTCATCAACGAGTTGGTCTGCGAAGGTTGCGGCGACTGCGGTGAGCAGAGCAACTGTCTCTCGGTCGAGCCCTTGGAGACCGAGTTCGGTCGCAAGCGCACCATCAACCAGAGCAGCTGCAACCAGGATTTCTCCTGTCTCAAGGGCTTTTGTCCGAGTTTCGTGACCGTCGAAGGCGGCCAGCTGAAGAAGAAGGCCAGGGGCCAGGCGCTGTCGCCCCACACCCTGGGCGAACTGCCCGAGCCTGTGTTGCCCACGCTGGGCGCGGATGGTGCCTACGGCATCGTGGTGGCCGGCGTGGGCGGCACCGGGGTCATCACCATCGGCCAGCTGCTGGGCATGGCCGCGCACATCGAGGGCAAGGGCATTGTCACGCAGGATGCGGCGGGTCTGGCGCAGAAGGGCGGGGCGACCTGGAGCCATGTGCTGATCGCCGCCTCGCAGGAAGGCATCAGCACCACACGCGTGGGCATGGCCGCGGCCGATCTGATCCTGGGCTGCGACCCTATCGTGGCCGCCGGCAAGGAGACCGTGCTGCGCATGCGCGAAGGCCGCACGCGCGTGGCACTCAACGGCCACAGCACGCCGACGGCGGCGTTCGTCAAGAACGCGGACTGGCAGAACCCGGCCCAGCGTTGCGCGTCCGAGATCGCTCAGGCCGTGGGGGCGCCTGCCCTGGGCCCTTTCGATGCCGATGCCGTGGCGACCCGGCTCATGGGGGATGCCATCTACGTCAACCCCATGATCCTGGGCTACGCCTGGCAGAAGGGCTGGATCCCCCTGGGCCAGGCGGCGCTTCAGCGCGCCATGGAGCTCAATGGCGTGGCCGTCGAAGCCAATTTGGCCGCCTTCGCCTGGGGCCGCCAAGCGGCCCACTACTGGGCACGGGTGCAGGCCCTGCTCACGCCGGCGCAGGCGGTGCAGTTCCAGCCGCGCGAGACGGTGGACAGCCTGGTGGCGCGCCGGGTCGACTTCCTGACCGGCTACCAGAACGCCGCTTATGCCGAAAGTTACCGGGCTTTGGTGGAGCGGGTTCGGGCGGCCGAGGCCCCGCTGGACAGGACCGCGCTGAGCGAGGCGGTGGCGCGCTACCTCTTTAAGCTCATGGCCTACAAGGACGAATACGAGGTGGCCCGCCTGCACAGCGACCCAGCTTTCGGGCGGCGCATTGCCGCCATGTTTGAGGGTGAGTACAAGCTTCATTACTATCTGGCGCCGCCCCTGCTCGCGAAGAAGAACAGCCGGGGCGAGCTGCTTAAGCGTGCCTACGGCCCGGCCATGGGCCGGGTTTTCCGGTTGCTGGCCCGCCTGAAAGGCCTGCGTGGTACGGTTTTCGATCCCTTCGGCTACACGGCCGAACGCCGCGAGGAGCGTGCCCTGATCGCCGAATACCGGGCCTGCATCGAAGAGCTGCTCGCCGGGCTGAACGCCGCCAACCACGGCGCAGCCGTCGAGATCGCGCGCCTGCCCGAACAGATCCGGGGCTACGGCCATGTCAAGGCGCGCCACCTGGCGACCGTGCGGGGGCTATGGGCCGGAAAAATGGCGAGCTGGCGCGGCACGCGCGACTGATTCCACAGGACGGTAAGGGGGTCGCAAGGCCCCCGTACAATGGGCGGCTCACCTGCGCGGGAGCCCTGACGGGGCCGGTCGCAGGGTTCACCCAACTGACAGAAAATCCGTGGAGTCAACTGTGTTTATTTCTTCCGCCTTTGCCCAGACCGCCCCTGCCGCCGCTGCCGGTGGTGACATGCAGTCCTCGCTGCTGAGCATGCTGCCCATCGTGCTGATGTTCGTGGTGCTGTACTTCATCATGATCCGTCCCCAGATGAAGAAGCAGAAGGAGCATCGCGCCATGGTGGAGGCCCTCGCCAAGGGCGATGAGGTGGTGACCGCCGGCGGCATCCTGGGCCGCGTGAGCTCGCTGGGAGAAAACTTCATCGGCGTGGAGCTGGCCTCCGGCGTTGAGGTGCAGCTGCAGCGTCACGCTGTGGTGCAGGTGCTGCCCAAAGGCACGATGAAGTGAGCTTGAGTGCCGGGCGTTGAGCGTTCAGCGCATTCAACGCCCGCTGTATCTGCGCCCGAGCCCGTCGCCTAACGCCCAAGCTGTATGAACCGTTATTCCTTGTGGAAGTACGCGATCATCGTGATCGCCTTGCTGGTGGGTGCCGTCTACACGGCGCCCAATTTTTTTGGCGAAGCCCCGGCCGTGCAGGTCTCGTCTGCCAAGGCCGTGCTCAAGGTCGATACCGGCACCCAGGTCCGGGTCGAGGCGGCGCTCAAGGAGGCCGGCCTCGTGCCCGAGTCGATCGGCCTGGAGGCCGGCTCGCTGCGCGTGCGCTTTGACGACCCCGACACCCAGCTCAAGGCCAAGGACGCCATCGAGCGCGTCCTGATTCGCGACCCGGCCGATCCGGAGTACATCGTCGCGCTCAACCTGGTCTCCCGCACCCCGGGCGGGTTGGCCGCGTTGCATGCGGCCCCCATGTACCTGGGCCTGGACCTGCGCGGCGGCGTGCATTTCATGTTGCAGGTCGACATGCAGGCCGCGCTGACCAAAAAGGCGGAGTCCCTGGCCGGTGACCTGCGCACCGTGCTGCGTGAAAAGAACGTGCGCCACAGCGGCATCGCCCGCAACGGCCAGACCATCGAGTTGCGCCTGCGCGACCCGGCGACCCTCGACGCCGCCCGGCGGGTCCTGCTGGACCAGTTTGCTGATCTACAGATCGCCGAGACCCAGGAAGGCGCCGACACCCGGCTGACCCTCAGCCTCAAGCCCCAGTCCGTGCGGCTGGTGCAGGACCAAGCGCTCAAGCAGAACATCACCACCCTGCACAACCGGATCAACGAGCTGGGCGTGGCCGAGCCCGTGATCCAGCAGCAGGGTCTGGATCGCATCGTCGTTCAGCTGCCCGGCGTGCAGGACACGGCCAAGGCCAAGGACATCCTGGGCCGTACCGCCACGCTGGAGCTGCGCATGGTGGACGAAAGCATTGAGGGACGCAGTGCCGAGGCCGGTGCCGGCCCGGTGCCTTTTGGCGCGGAGCGCTACCTGGACCGCAATGGCCAGGCGGTCATCGTCAAAAAGCAGGTGGTGCTGACCGGCGACAACCTCACCGATGCGCAGCCGGGCTTTGACAGCCAGACACAGGAGCCCACCGTCAACCTCACGCTGGACGCCAAGGGCGCGCGCATCTTCAAGGATGTGACGCGCGAGAGCGTGGGCAAACGCATGGCCATCATCCTGTTCGAGAAGGGCAAGGGCGAGGTGGTCACGGCGCCGGTGATCCGCAGCGAGATCGGCGGTGGCCGGGTCCAGATTTCCGGCCGCATGACGACCACCGAAGCCGCCGACACCGCGCTGCTGCTGCGCGCCGGTGCCCTGGCTGCACCGATGGAAATCATCGAGGAGCGCACCATCGGCCCCAGCCTGGGCGCCGAGAACATTGCCAAGGGCTTTGCCAGCGTGACCTGGGGCTTCGTGGCCGTGGCGGTCTTTATGTGTGTCTACTACATGCTGTTTGGCGTGTTCTCCAGCGTCGCGCTCGGTGTCAACCTGCTGCTGCTGGTGGCCGTGCTGTCCATGCTGCAGGCTACGTTGACACTGCCGGGCATGGCCGCCATGGCCCTGGTACTGGGCATGGCCATCGACGCCAACGTGCTGATCAACGAGCGCGTCCGTGAAGAATTGCGCAATGGCGCTTCTCCGCAGGCCGCAATCCACACGGGCTATGAACGCGCCTGGGCGACGATTCTGGACTCCAACGTCACGACGCTGATCGCCGGCCTGGCCTTGCTGGCCTTCGGTTCGGGGCCGGTGCGCGGTTTTGCCGTGGTGCACTGTCTCGGGATTCTGACGAGCATCTTCTCGGCCGTGTTCTTCTCCCGCGGACTGGTCAATTTGTGGTACGGTAGCCGTAAAAAGCTCAAGACGGTGTCCATCGGCACCGTCTGGCGGCCTGACGGGCAGGCATCGGCCAAGGTGGATTGAGGGAAGAATGCTCAATAACGAGGGAGTTTTTGGCTGCGGTTCACCTGCGCGACGCGCACAGGGGACCTTGCGCCGAAAATTCCGTTTTCAGGCAAGCTAAAAATGGAATTTTTCAAGATCCGGCGCGACATTCCGTTCATGCGGCATGCGCTAGTCCTCAACATCATCTCGACCGTCACGTTTCTGGCAGCGGTCTTCTTCCTGACGACGCGCGGCCTGCACCTGTCGGTCGAATTCACCGGTGGTACGCTGATCGAGGTCAGCTACGCCCAGCCGGCGGACTTGGAGGCGGTGCGTGGCAGCATCGCCAAGCTCGGCTACACCGATGTGCAGGTCCAGAACTTCGGCACCTCGCGTGATGTGCTGATCCGTATGCCGGCCGCCAAGGGCGTGAGCTCGGGTCAGCAGAGCGAGCAGGTCCTGGCTGCCCTGCAGGCCCAGGACAGCAGTGCCAGCTTGCGACGCAGCGAGTTCGTGGGGCCCCAGGTTGGTGACGAACTGGCGCTTGACGGTCTCCTGGCGCTGGCCTTCGTGGTCGGCGGCATCATGATCTACCTGGCGTTTCGCTTCGAGTGGAAATTCGCCGTGGCGGCCATCATCGCCAACCTGCACGACGTGATCATCATCCTGGGCTTCTTCGCCTTCTTCCAGTGGGAGTTCTCGCTGCCGGTGCTGGCGGCCGTGCTCGCTGTGCTGGGCTACTCGGTCAACGAGTCGGTGGTGATCTTCGACCGTATCCGCGAAAACTTCCGCCGCCTGCGCAAGCTCAACACGGTCGAGATCATCGACAACGCGATTACCTCCACGATCAGCCGCACCATCATCACGCACGGTTCCACCCAGCTCATGGTGCTGTCCATGCTGCTGTTCGGTGGCCCCACGTTGCATTACTTCGCCCTGGCGCTGACCATCGGCATCTGTTTCGGCATCTATTCCTCGGTCTTCGTGGCCGCCGCCATCGCCATGTGGCTGGGCGTCAAGCGCGAGGACTTGGTCAAGCCGGGGTCTTCCGGCAAGCGTGACGTTGATCCCGGCGACCCCAATGCGGGAGCCGTGGTCTGAACTGAGGCAAGCATCCCATGGCCACCCCGCTCTCCTACATGCAGCGCATGCAGCTGGCCCAGAAGACGCGCGAGCGTTTTCTGGCGGATGCGCAGAAGATCCTGGTGGAGCTTGGCGGTCTGGTGCAGGATCGTCTGACCGCCCTGCTCAACGAGCGGGGCACCACGCGCGACATGCAGAACCGGCGCGATGCCTGGATGCTCTTCCAGAAGCAGCGCAGCGTCTGGATCGACGGCACCATGAAAGTCTGGCAGGAGGCGCTCAAGTCCCCGGCCGGCAAGAAACCCGAAAAGAAAAAAGACGAGCTTTCCCTCGAGGGAGACGGTGGTCTGTCCCTGGTGGGGACCGACGCGGTCGAGAACAAGATCCTCGCCTCGCGCCTGGTTCTGGCCGTGGTGGAAAAGGTCGGCGCCGAGCTGGACGACCTGCGCGTGCGCATCAAGACCCTGGAAAACCGTGACGACCTTGAGGGCCATGACCTGTTGCGTCCCGAGGTGCTGATCCTGCTCATGATCGAGCAGTGGACCACCTGCGGCATGCCACGCGAGTCCTGGCCCATGGTGTCGGAGGTGGTGCAGAAGCATCTGATCGACAAGCTCAAGCTGGCTTATGCAAACGGCAACGAATTCCTGATCCAGCAGGGCGTGATGCCCACCATCGATTTCAAGGACCGGGTCAAGCGGGGTGCGGTGGGTCGCAGGCCGCCACCGCCTCCGGGCGCGCCGCCGCAGGATCCGGTGGCCGACGACTCTCTGCTGCAGGGCGACCCTGGCAGTGGGGGCTGGGCTTCGGGCCCGGCGCCGGCCGGTCCCCAGGCCTATCCGCCCTCCTATCCCAGCCAGGCCTATGGCGCTGCAAGTCAGGCGGTGGTGTCAGCACCAGCGCCGCTGGGGGCGGGCCAGCGTCCCATGGCCCGCGGCCCGGCCTCTGGCGGGTCGGGGATGCCGCCCCCACAGGTCTATCCGGGCCAAGCGCCCGCGCCCACGGGCCGCAGCGGCGGCCAGCTGTTTGGCGGGCGTCTGGGCTGGGATGAAGGCGCCACCGGGGCGCCGTCCAGGTCCGGACGCGTGCCTGCGGCCGGCGCCGCGGGAGGGGCCAGCTCCATGCCGGCGTCCCTGGGCCAGACACCGGCCCAGATGCATCAGGCCATGGCGCAAGGGGCCCCGTCCCATTTTGGCGGCACCCACGAGGAAACCCGTCTGCTGACCCAGACCACCCCGCTGGCGCGCACGCGCAGTCGTGCGCAGGGCATGTTCGGTCAGCTCAAGCGCTTGCTGGTCGGTGTGGGCGCGGGCGATTTCAGCGCCACGTCGGCCCAACCGCCATCGCCGGCCCTGGCGGCAGCCATTGCGGAACGTCCTCAGTATGGGGGTGGCGGCGGAACCGGCACAGTCTACGAGGACTACAGCCCGGCCGGTGTCGTCAAGGTGGCGGAGAAGCTGCGCGAGAAGACCGACGAGCTCAAGAAGAAGGCCGAGACCAAGAGCGAGAAAGCCATCATCGAGATGGTGGCCCTGATGTTCCAGGCCATTCTGGCGGAGGAGCGCATCCCGACGGCGATCCGTGTCTGGTTTGCGCGCCTGCAGATGCCGGTGCTGCGCGTCGCGCTGAGCGATCCGGACTTCTTCGGCTCCATCAACCATCCGGCGCGTCAGCTGATCGACCGCATGGGCTCCTGCGTGCTGGGCTTCGAGGCCAGCAGCATCACGGGCGGGGCGCTGGAAGCCGAGATCAAGCGCATCGTGCAGGTCATCGAACAGTATCCCGAGACCGGCAAACGGGTCTTCCAGATCGTCTACGACGAGTTCCAGAAGTTCCTGGCCAAGTTCCTCACCGGCAAGGAGCAGACGCAGAAGGTCGTGAGCGTGGCGCAGCAGGTCGAGCAGAAGGAAACGCTGACGATCCAGTACACGATCGAGATGCGCAACCTGCTCAAGGACCTCCCGGTGCGTGACGAGATCCGCACCTTCCTGTTCAAGGTCTGGGCTGAGGTGCTGGCGGTCTCGGCCGTGCGCAAGGGCCCCAAGGATGCAGAGACCGTGGCGCTCAAGAAGGCGGCCGCCGATCTGGTCTGGTCGGCCAGCGCCAAGCCCAACCGCAACGACCGCGCGCGCGTGATCCAGGACCTGCCGCAGCTGCTGCAGCGCCTGCGCGCCGGCATGAGCCTCTTGGGCATGTCGGCAACGGACCAGGACGCGCACATCAAGATCGTCAGCGACACGATGGCCGATGCCTTCATGTCCAAGACCCAGGCCATCCCGCAGGCGCAGATCGATGCGATGACGCAGCGCCTGGCCAATTTGGAGGATTTCGTCAGCGAGGACGGTCTGGGCGATCTGCCGCTCGATGCCGAGAGCATCGAGATGATGCTGGGCATCGATGCCTCGACCATCGAGGTGGTGACCAACGGCGGCTCCAAGCCTACGCCGGCCATGGTTGCGTGGGCGCAGGAGTTGCAACCCGGTTCCTGGTTCACGCTGGACCACAACGGCAAGGTGGCCCAGGTCCAGTTCGTCTGGCGCAGCGACCGCAAGCACCTCAACCTCTTTGCGTCCAGCGACGGCCACAGCTACCTGATCCAGGCCGGGCGTCTGGCGGCCTATCTGCAGGCGGGCCTGCTCCTGCCGCAGGAAGAAGAGACGCTGACCGTGCGCGCCACACGTGAAGCCCTGACCCGGCTCGAAGCCAATCCGGAGCGCCTCGTCGCCTGACAGGCAAAAGAAAGGCCCCGCATGCGGGGCCTTTTCACGTCAGGACGATCGGGTTCAGTGCGCCATGCGTTCGGCGTGGTCGTCGAAAAGCTCGTCGAGGATGAGCGCATCCGGCTCCTCGCCAAAGCTCCAGTACACCATGAGGATGATGATCTTCAGGTCGTCCAGCGCCATGGGCTCGCCGGAGACGGCCATGGCGCGGTCCAGCACCACTTCGCGCATGGGCGGTGGCAGCACGCCGGCCGATTCCAGGAAGCTGACGAAGCCCAGGCACTCGGCGCCCAGATGGTTCTGCTCGGCCACCGAATAGACGCGCAGGCTGTCCGGGGACTGGACACGCGGCAGGTCAGTGGCGGGGGGTGTATCGGGCTCGGCGTCCAGCCAGAGCGTGCTCTGGGCGGCGAGGTTCAGACCGTCAAGCCAGAGCAGGGCGTCCCGGATCTCGTCTGCGTCGAAGCCGATGGCGTTGAGCTTGCGTTCCAGTTGCGGCAGTTCGGGGCAGGCATCGCCGCGCCAGTAGTTTTCATACACGTACACAAGCACTTCGAACATGGCCTCAATATAGCGCAGAACGCGCGAGGTGCCAGCTGGAAATGGGTGGTGTTCCGGGCGCTGTTGCGCTCCGTGCACGCCGTGTCGTGCGTCAGCTGCGCACCAGACGCTGTAGCAGTCCGCCGGGCAGACGGGCGATGTGCCCTTCCAGTTCCAGGGCCATCAGGCGGGCCTGCAGCCGGGCGATGTCCACGCCGGTGCGGGCCTGCAGCGCGTCGAGGCTCACCGGGTCCATGCCCAGGGCCTGCAGCAGGTCCGCCGCATCCTTGTCCACCGGCGCGGATGGTGTCGGTGTCTGCGCTGCGCAGCCCGCCCAGGCGGGCAGGTCTTCGAGCACGTCCTGTGCCGATTCGACCAGCTTGGCCCCCTGGCGGATCAGGGCATGGCAACCGCGCGACTGCGTGGCGTGGATGGAGCCGGGGATGGCGAACACGTCCTTGCCTTGCTCGGCCGCCAGGCGTGCCGTGATCAGCGAGCCGGATTGCAGCGCTGCTTCGACGACTAGGGTGGCGCTCGAGAGCCCGGCGATCAGGCGGTTGCGCCGTGGGAAGTTGGCCGCCAGCGGCGGCGTGCCCAGCGGATATTCGCTGAGGATCAGCCCGTGCGCGCTGATGCGGTGCGCCAGCGCGTGATGGCTTTTGGGGTAGACGCGATCGGCCCCGGTGCCGACCACGGCCACGGTGGCCAGGCGTTCGGCGTCGCGCATGCCCGCCAGTGCACCCTCATGGGCCGCGCCGTCGATGCCCAGCGCCAGCCCGGAGACGATCGTCAGCCCTTGCTCGGCCAGGGCCATGGCGAACTGCCGCGCATTGAGGGCGCCCTGGGGCGTGGGGTTGCGGCTGCCAACGATGGCCAGACTGCGCCCGCTGTCCAGCGGCAGATCCAGCCGCCCGCTCAGATAGAGCAGCAGGGGCGGGTCTTCGATGTTCAGCAGGGCCGCGGGATAGGCCGCATCACCCAGCGCCACCACGGAGCGCGTCGCGGGCTCGGCCTGTAGCCAGGCCCAGGTGCTGTCGAGCAGCGTGGCCCAGCCTTCGGGGATCTGCAGCAGGGCCGCTGCCTGGGGCGGGGTCAGGACCGACTGCAGGGCCTGGGCGGTCTGGGTGTAGAGCGCCTCGGGCGGCCCGAAGGCCGCGAGCAGGCGGCGTGCGCTGGTGTCGCCGAGACCGGGGGTGAGCGTCAGGCGCAGCCAGGCGCCCAGTTCTTCGCGCTCCATGGTCTGTGTGCGCGACGCGGGTGCAGGACCTTACTGTGGTGTGGCCAGACGATCACCGACCCGGACCGAGTCCGTGATGTCAAGGATCAGTCCGTAGGACAGCTTCTCGTAGACGCGGAAGACCATGAGCAGGCCGTTGCGTTCGTTGGGCAGCTTGATCAGCGGTCGCGTCGGATCGGTCGTGTCTGTCAGCTGTTGGCCGTCCTTGAGGATGGCCAGCACATGGCCGCTCTCGATGCCCTCGCGGCGTCCACGGTTGAGCACGACTACCTGGTTCTGGGAGGCATTGACCACGGAGTTGTTGCCGTAGATCGAGACGATGCGGCCGGTGACGTTGCCGGCCGGCGCACGGGGCACGAAGTTCAGGAACTCGCGCGCGGGCTCGGGGGCCATGCGGTCGCCCACGAGCATCTCGCTCTTCGCCGAGGTGATGTCGATGGTCGCAGGCACCAGGGCTGTGTCGACCTTGCCGCCGGCCGAGGCGATCTCGGTGCTGCCTTCGCTGCGTGCAAGCACCGCCTTGCCCAGGAACTCGGCTTCGTAGCCCAGGATCTCGCCGGTCTCGGGGTCCTTGAGCGGCTTGGCGTTGCGGAAGATACGGTATTGCTTGAGCTTGGGCTGGTCATCCAGCAGCGGGGCGTTGGACGGGCCGCGGGCGTAGACGCGGTCGCCGCGGCCGATGATCACACGGTTCTCGCCGGCCGCGACGATGCGGGGAGCCAGCTGCAGCTCGCCTTCCTCGACGATCAGAGGCTCGGCCAGAAAGGCTTCGATGTCGCGGGTGCGCAGCGCGGTCAGCGGTGTCTTGTAGTCCTGGTACCGGATGCTGGGCGACAGGCGCACGGTCTCGATCCCGGCGTCGCCGTCGCGGCTGCCGCCCGTGCGGGAAGGCGCCGCCGCGTCCGTGCCGGTTGCCACGGCCTCACCGCTCCCGCTGCCCGGCGGCGTGCTGCTGAGCAGGGCGCGGCCATCGCGCTTGATCAGGTAGAGCGCCTGGCCGGGGAAGATCAGGTGGGGGTTGAGGATCTCTTCCATGTTCATGCCCCAGAGCTCGGGCCAGCGCCAGGGGCTTTTGAGGAACATCTTGGAAATGCCCCAGAGCGTGTCGCCCGCCTTGACCACATAGCTGTCGGGCGCTTCGGGGGCCAGCTCCGAGAGGGGAACGCCGGCCTGGGCCACCTTGTCGGCCGTGGACCGTTGCTCCTGCGAGATCGGCAGGTTGGGAAATTTCTGGCTCCAGACCGGCAGGCTCAGCAGGCCCAGGGCCGCGATCATGGAAACACGGGCGCTGACCCCCATCCTGCTTGTCGTCATGTAGTGCTGCTTCACGATGCCCCCGGCTGGTTCCGGGCGCGGGCAGACCGCCCGCCTCACCCGGAAAACTTAATAAATCACGCGCGATTTTGCGCCCAAGCCCTTGATTGGGCAATGTTTTCTGAGCTTTGTTGCAAACTGGTCGGCCAAAAGTGGCGAAAATAGCGACACCCGAGAGCTTTTTTATGGCACTGCTACCCATCCTCTGTTTTCCCGATCCGCGTCTGCACACCGTGGCCAAGCCCGTGCAGGCGGTGGACGCACGCATCAAGCAGCTGATCGCCGACATGTTCGAGACCATGCATGACTCGCATGGCATTGGCCTGGCAGCTACCCAGGTCGATGTTCACGAGCGCCTGATCGTCATCGACGTCTCCGAAGGCCGCGACCAGCCTTTGGTGCTCATCAACCCCGAGATCATCTGGGCCAGCCCCGAGACCAAGATCAACGACGAGGGCTGTCTTTCCGTGCCCGGCATCTACGATGGGGTTGAACGGCATGAGCGTGTGCACGTGCGCGCACTCGACGGCGAAGGCAAGGAGCAGATGATCGAGGCCGAGGGCCTGCTGGCCATCTGCATCCAGCACGAGATGGACCACCTCATGGGCAAGGTCTTCGTCGAGTACCTCTCGCCGCTCAAGCGCAACCGCATCAAGACCAAGATGCTCAAGGCGCAGCGAGAGGCCACGCGTTGACCTTGCGAGTTGTTTTCGCCGGCACGCCCGAGTTCGCCCGGGTGGCGCTGGAGAGGCTGCACGCTGCCGGATTCACCATTCCGCTGGTCCTGACCCAGCCCGACCGGCCCGCCGGTCGCGGCATGAAGCTGCAGGCGTCACCCGTCAAGCAGTTCGCACAGGCGCACGGCATCGCCGTGGCGCAGCCGCAGAGCCTGAGGCTGGACGGCAAATACCCTGACGAGGCCGCCGCCGCGCGCGCCGCGCTGCAAGCCGCGGCGCCCGATGTGATCGTGGTGGCTGCCTACGGCCTGATCCTGCCGCAGTGGGTGCTGGATCTGCCGCGCCTCGGCTGCCTCAACATCCACGCCTCGCTGCTGCCGCGCTGGCGCGGCGCGGCGCCCATTCACCGCGCCATCGAGGCGGGTGACGCTGAAACCGGCGTGACCCTCATGCAGATGGACGCGGGGCTGGACACCGGCGACATGCTGCTGGTTGAACGTTTGCGTATCGGGATGGATGACACCACCGGCAGCCTGCACGACAAGCTGGCCGTACTCGGTGGCCGTCTGGTCGTCGAGGCGCTGGAGATCGCTGCCTGCGGTGGTCTCACGCGCACGCCCCAGCCGGCCGAGGGTGTGACCTATGCCCACAAGATTGAAAAAGCCCAGGCGCAGATCGACTGGTCACAGCCGGCCGAGACGATCGCGCGTCGCATCCGCGCCTTCCATCCCCATCCCGGCGCGGCCACGTCATTTCAGGGCGAGGCGCTCAAGCTCTGGCAGGCCCGGGTGGACAGCGACACGCATGGCAGCAGCCAGGCGCCCGGGACCGTGCTCGCAGCCCAGGCCGATGGCATCCGTGTGCAGTGCGGGCAAGGTGTGCTTTGCGTGACGGAGCTGCAGCGTGCCGGCGGCAAGCGCCTGTCCGCGGGCGACTTCCTGCGGGGCCAGACCTTGCCTGTCGGCACGATGTTGGGAGTGTGAGCCGTGAGCTCCTTGCGCCCGTTGCTCAAGCACCCTGAATTCAGCCGGGGCCTGCACGACATGAGCTCGGTCGCGCCGGGTCTGGCAGCCTGGGGCATGATGACCGGCGTGGCCATGATCAAGTCGGGCATGAGCCTGGTCGAGGCCCTGGCCATGACGCTGCTGGTCTATGCCGGCAGCTCGCAGCTGGCAGCCATTCCGCTGATAGCGGCGGGCGCACCGGTGCTCGTCATCTGGGCGACGGGCTTCTGCGTCAACCTGCGCTTTGTGGTCTTCAGCGCCCACATGCGGCC
Organism: Hylemonella sp.; assembly: GCA_046299695.1. Lineage (GTDB taxonomy): Bacteria > Pseudomonadota > Gammaproteobacteria > Burkholderiales > Burkholderiaceae_C > Hylemonella. The sequence goes on along the minus strand of JBKBHP010000002.1, from coordinate 94,180 downwards.
CTACCTCATGCACCTGCCGAGGCGCTGGCGCCTGCTGGCGGGCTATGTCACCGCCGACATCAGCTACGTGATGTTCACCAAGCGTTTTCACCAGCCGCCGCAGACGGACCCGGAGCGCCAGGCGCAGCTGGCCTACCTCATGGGCGGCTGTGCGGTCAACTGGACCAGCTGGCAGGCGGCCAGCCTGCTGGGTATCCTGCTGGCGCACTCGGTGCCCATGCACTGGGGCCTGGGTTTCGCAGGCATCCTGGCCCTGCTGGGCGTGGCCTGCTCGCTGGCCAGCAGCCAGCTGCGCATCGTCTCGGCCGGCGTGGCCGGGGCGGCGGCCGTGGCGGCCTTTGCCCTGCCCTTCAAGCTCAACATCGTGGTGGCGATTGCAGCGGCCGTGGCCCTGTGCCTGCTGCTCGAGAAAGCGCCGCCCTTCCGGCATGAGAAATCGGCATGACGAGGACCTGGCGATGAGCGAGACCGATCTCTGGACCCTGGGTGTCATCGTGGGCCTGGCGGCGGTGACGGTGATCACACGCTCCTTCTTCTTCATCTCCAGCCAGCCCTGGAGCCTGCCGCACTGGGCCCAGCGCGGCCTGCAGTACGCGCCGATTGCCGCTCTGGCGGCCGTGATCGTGCCAGAGATCGCGATGAGTCAGGGTCAGCTACTGCAGACTTGGCAGGACGCGCGACTCTATGCCGTGGCGGCTGGCGCGTCCTGGTATTTCTGGCAGCGTCGCAGCAGCTGGGCCATGTTGGGCACCATCGTGGTCGGTATGGCGGTCTACCTGCCGTTGCGCCTAGGGCTGGGCTGGTAGGGCTGGCCTTCCCCTCACCTAGAATCACGAGCTGATGCGTCCGCCCGGCTTGCCTGATGGATGCCCCGGTTTTCCAACTTCCCGTCCCATCATGAACTTCATCCGCTTCCAGACCCTGTGCGAACAAGGCCGGGCCAAGAACCAGCGCGTCTTCATCCGCGCCGATCTCAATGTTCCGCAGGACGACAAAGGTGCCATCACCGAGGACACCCGCATCCGCGCGTCGCTGCCCTGCATCCGCATGGCGCTTGAAGCGGGCGCCGCCGTCATGGTGACTTCGCACCTGGGCCGTCCGACCGAAGGCGAATTCAAGCCGGAGGACAGCCTGGCGCCGGTGGCCAGGCGCATGGCCGAGTTGCTGGGCCGCGAGGTGCCGCTGGTTTCCAACTGGACCGAGGGCGTGCAGGTCACGCCGGGCCAGCTCGTGATGCTCGAGAACGTGCGCCTGAACAAGGGCGAGAAGAAGAACAGTGAAGAGCTCAGCAGGAAGATGGCCGCGCTCTGCGACATCTTCGTACATGATGCCTTTGGCACCGCGCACCGCGCCGAGGCCTCCACTTACGGCATTGCCCAGTACGCCCCGGTGGCCTGCGCCGGCCCGCTGCTGGCGGCGGAGATGGACGCCATCTCCAAGGCGCTACAGAGTCCCAGACGTCCCCTGGTGGCCATCGTGGGCGGCTCCAAGGTCTCCACCAAGCTGTCCATCCTCAAGACCCTGGCCTCGCGGGTGGATCAGCTCATCGTGGGCGGGGGTATCGCCAATACCTTCCTGCTGGCCGCGGGCAAGCGCATCGGCGATTCCCTGGCCGAGCCGGAGATGGTGCGGGAGGCGCAACAGGTGATGGACCTGATGAAGGCGCGCGGTGCCGAAGTCCCGCTGCCGGTCGACGTGGTGGTGGCCGACGAGCTGTCCTCGTTGGCCCGTGCCAACCTCGTCTCGGCGGACCAGGTGGGCCCGCATGATCGCATCCTGGACATCGGTCCCAAGAGCGCCGCCAAGCTGGCCGATATCGTGGCCCATGCCGGCACCATCGTCTGGAACGGCCCGGTCGGTGTGTTCGAGTACGACCAGTTCGCCGGCGGCACCAAGATGCTCGCGGCGGCGATTGCCCACTCGAATGCGTTTTCGATTGCCGGCGGCGGCGATACGCTGGCGGCCATCGCCAAGTTCAACATCACCGACCAAGTGGGCTACATCTCCACCGGCGGCGGCGCCTTCCTGGAGGTGCTGGAGGGCAAGACCCTGCCGGCCTTCGAGATCCTGCAGAAGCGCGCAGCCTGAAGGCGCCGTCGTGCCCAGGAAGCGGCCCCGTCCGGGCCGCTTCATCTTGTCGCACCCATGTAACCCATTTCATGACAGAATGGAAACTAAGTTACAAGGAGATGAACCCATGACGCGTCGTGCGACCAAGATAGTTGTGACCCTCGGCCCCGCTTCCAGCGACCCGGCCCTGCTCGAGCAGATGATCCGCGCCGGGGTCAACGTCGTGCGGCTGAACTTCAGCCATGGCAAGGCCCAGGACCATATCGACCGTGCGCGCCTGGTGCGCGAGGCCGCAGCCCGTGCCGGCCGCGAAGTAGCCATCATGGCCGATCTGCAGGGCCCCAAGATCCGCGTCGGCAAGTTTGCCGAGAACAAGGTCCAGCTCAAGACCGGCCAGAAATTCGTGCTGGATGCCAGCCGCACCGAGCCGGGGGATATCAACGGTGTCGGCCTGGACTACAAGGAGCTGCCGCAGGACGTGAAGCCGGGCGACCTGCTGCTGCTCAACGACGGCCTGATCCTCATGGAGGTTGAAGCTGTCAAGGGCCAGGCCGTGCACTGCAAGGTGAACCAGGGCGGTGAGCTGTCCAACAACAAGGGCATCAACAAGAAGGGCGGCGGCCTGACCGCACCGGCGCTCACGGCCAAGGACATGGAGGACATCAAGACCGCCATGAGCTTCCAGGCCGACTATGTGGCCGTCAGCTTTCCGCAGAACGCCACCGACATGGAGATGGCGCGCCAGCTCTGCAACGTGGCCGCAGCCGAGTACAACCACAAGCCGCACCTGATCGCCAAGATCGAGCGCGCGGAGGCCATCCCCAAGCTCGAGGAAATCCTGCGCGCCAGCGACAGCATCATGGTCGCGCGCGGCGACCTGGCCATCGAGGTAGGCAACGCGGCCGTGCCCGCCTTGCAGAAGCGCATGATCAAGATGGCACACGCCATGGACAAGACCGTGATCACGGCCACCCACATGATGGAGTCCATGATCAACAATCCCATGCCCACCCGCGCCGAGGTCAGCGATGTGGCCAACGCGGTGCTCGACGGCTCGGACGCCGTGATGACCTCGGCCGAGACCGCCGCCGGCAAGTTTCCGCTGGAGACCGTGGTGGAGATGGCCAGCATCTGTCTGGCCGCCGAGTCGGCCGAAGAGGTCAAGCTCGATGCCGATTTCTCGGGGGTGACCTTCGCCCGCATCGACCACTCGATCGCCATGGGCGCGCTGTTCACGGCCTACCATCTGGGCGCCAAGGCCATCGTGGCGCTGACCGATTCCGGCTCCACCGCCCTGTGGATGAGTCGCCATCGCATCCACATCCCCATCTACGCGCTGACCCCCAAGGTGGCGACCCAGCGCAAGATGACCCTGTACCGCAACGTCAGCCCCCTGCTCATGGACACCAGTGCGGACCGCGACACGGCCCTGGAGCAGGCGGAGAAGCACCTCAAGGCGCGGGGCATCGTGCAGAGCGGTGACATCTACGTGATCACCTGCGGCGAGCCCATGGGGGCGCCCGGCGGCACGAACATGCTCAAGATCTGCCGCGTGGCTTGAGAGCCGGCGCATCCATCTGCCGCGCGCGGCGATTTCTTCGCGGGCTCCGCGCTTCACGGTTGATTGCGGGTTTCCCCCGGGCGGATAAAATCACGGGTTACCAACCCGTTACCAACTTCCCAGGGGAATCCTCATGCCACTCGTCTCGATGCGCGAGCTGCTGGACCACGCTGCCGCCAACGGCTACGGCATTCCGGCTTTCAACGTCAACAACCTGGAGCAGGTCCAGGCCGTGATGGCCGCGGCCGACGAAGTCGGCGCGCCCGTGATCCTGCAGGCCAGCGCCGGTGCCCGCAAGTACGCGGGTGAGCCTTTCATCAAGCACCTGATCCAGGCGGCGGTCGAGGCCTACCCCCACATCCCGCTGGTCATGCACCAGGACCACGGCACCACGCCCAAGGTCTGCGAAGGCGCGATCGGCCTGGGCTTCGGCTCGGTCATGATGGACGGCTCGCTGCGCGAAGACGGCAAGACCCCGGCCGACTTCGACTACAACGTCAACGTCACGCGCACCGTGGTCGAGATGGCGCACAAGGTCGGTGTCACCGTGGAGGGTGAGCTCGGCTGCCTGGGCAACCTGGAAACCGGCGACGCGGGTGAGGAAGACGGCATCGGCGCCGAGGGCAAGCTGGACCACAGCCAGATGCTGACCGATCCCGAAGAAGCCGCCCAGTTCGTCAAGGCCACCCAGCTCGACGCCCTGGCGATCGCCATCGGCACCAGCCACGGCGCCTACAAGTTCAGCCGTCCGCCCACCGGCGACATCCTGGCCATCAGCCGCGTGAAGGAAATCCACAAGCGCATCCCCAACACCCATCTCGTGATGCACGGCTCGTCTTCCGTGCCGCAGGAACTGCTGGCCATCATCAACCAGTACGGCGGCAAGATGAAGGAAACCTATGGCGTGCCGGTCAAGGAGATCCAGGAAGCCATCAAGCACGGCGTGCGCAAGATCAACATCGACACCGACATCCGCCTGGCGATGACCGGCGCGGTGCGCAAGTTCCTGGCCGAGAACCCGGACAAGTTCGATGCGCGTGAATGGCTCAAGCCCGCACGTGAGGCCGCCAGGCTGGTCTGCAAGGCGCGCTACCTGGAGTTCGGCTGCGAAGGCCAGGGCGCCAAGGTCAAGGGCGCCACGCTGCAGGTCATGGCCCAGCGCTACGCCAAGGGCGAGCTGGCCCAGGTGGTGAACTGAGCCCCTGATCGCGAACTTGCGATAATCACGGGCCCGGCGCCAAGCGCGCCGGGCTTTTTCTTTTTGGCCTTTTGTTTTCAGAGCCGCCCATGACGAACGCCCTGCACACCTCCAGCATCACTTCCCTGCCCCTGCTCGCGCGCGGCAAGGTGCGCGACAACTATGCCGTGGGCGAGGAGCGCATCCTCATGGTGGCCTCGGACCGCATCAGCGCCTTCGACGTCATCATGGGCCAGCCCATCCCCGGCAAGGGCGAGCTGCTCACCAAGATGGCGCTGTTCTGGTTCGGACAGCTCGGCCACATCTGCCCCAACCATCTGACCGGCGACAACCCCGAGAGCGTGGTGCAGCCGCAGGAAGTGGCCCAGGTGCGTGGCCGTGCCATGCTGGTCAAGCGCCTCAAGCCCATCCCCGTGGAAGCCGTGGTGCGAGGCTACCTGGCCGGCAGCGGCTGGGCCGAGTACCAGGCCAGCCAGTCGGTCTGCGGCGTGAAGCTCCCCGCGGGCCTGAAGAATGCCAGCAAGCTGCCCGAGCCCATCTACACCCCTGCCGCCAAGGCCGACGTCGGCGAGCACGACGAGAACATCACCTATGAGAAAACCGTGGAGATGATCGGCCCGGCGCTGGCCGCGCAGATCCGCGACATTTCCATCGCCCTCTACAAGGCGGCGAGCGAGATCGCACTCAAAAAGGGCATCATCATCGCCGACACCAAGTTCGAGTTCGGCCTCGACAAGCAGGGCCGGCTCGTGCTGATGGACGAGGTGCTCACGCCGGATTCCTCGCGCTACTGGCCGGTCGAGGGCTACAAGGAGGGCGCGAATCCGCCAAGCTACGACAAGCAGTTTCTGCGCGACTGGCTGGAGACCGCTACGGTCAACGGCCAGCCCTGGGGCAAGAAGCCGCCGGCTCCCCAGCTACCGGCCGACGTGATCGACAAGACCGCTGCCAAGTACCGTGAGGCGCTGACCCGCCTGACGGCCTGAGCTCCCAAAGCGACCACAAAAAACGGCACCCGCGGGTGCCGTTTTTTCTGAGGCTAGCCCTTCAGTTCAAGGCCATGCTGAGCTTGCGCCGGTAGGCCGAGACCAGCGCCGCCTGCTCGTCCTGCTGGACTGTCGTGGGGCCAGCCAGTTCGATGCCGCCGGCGCTTTTGCCGCTGGCGTCCGGTGCAGCCGCCTTGGGCTTGGGCGGCGTGAGCAACTCCAGGATGGCGACGAAGGTCTTGCGCGGGGCTTCCTCGTCCCACTTCTTGTCGCGCATGATGATTTCCAACAGTTCGTCGAGCGCGGCCACCCATTCATTGGCGGCCATCAGCACGCGTGCCTTGGCAAAGCGGGCGGCGAAATCACGCTTGTTGGCGGCGATGGTCTCGTCGAACTTCTCCAGCGGCCACTGGCCGCGCGGGTCGTTGCCCACGAACTCCAGCGCGTTGAGCCATTGCTGCAGGGCTTCGAACTGGAGTGGCACGGGGATGCGTGCCAGCGTGGGGGCCAGCTGGGCTGCGGCCTGGTCGAGATCGCCGCTGCCGATGAGGAGCTTGATGTAGTCGTAGCGTAGCTCGTCGTTGGCCGGGTCGGCCTGCAGGGCCTGCGCCATGCGCGCCAGGGCGCTTGCGATGTCGCCGGACTCCAGGTGTTCCTGCGCCTCCTCGGCGTCGGCCTGGGCCTGCAGCTGGTCCTCGCCCGGCAGATGCTTGTCGAGGAACTCGCGCAGCTTGCCCTCGGGCAGCGCGCCCATGAAGCCGTCCACGGGCTTGCCGCCCATCATGAGCACGCAGGTCGGGATGCTGCGGATGCCGAAGGCCGCGGCCAGCTCCTGCTGCTCGTCGGAGTTGATCTTGGCCAGCACGAAACGGCCCTCGTAGGCCGTCTCCAGTTTTTCGAGGATGGGGCCGAGCGACTTGCAGGGGCCGCACCAGGGGGCCCAGAAATCGACCAGCACGGGCACGGACATAGAGGCGTGGATGACTTCGGTTTCGAAGTTTTCGGTGGTGATGTCTATCATTTGGGCCGATCCGGGGCGGGAAAGTAAAATTCGGGGATGAAAACACTCATCGGTGTCGTCATGGGCTCCAGCTCCGACTGGGACACCATGCAACAGGCAGTCCAGATTCTCCACCACTTTGGCATCGGTCACGAGGCCAAGGTCGTCTCGGCGCACCGCATGCCCGATGACATGTTCGCCTACGCCGAAGCCGCCGCGGGACGCGGCCTCAAGGCCATCATCGCCGGCGCGGGGGGGGCCGCCCACCTGCCTGGCATGCTGGCGGCCAAGACCACGGTGCCGGTGCTGGGCGTGCCTGTGGCGAGCAAGCACCTGCAAGGCGTGGATTCGCTGCACAGCATCGTGCAGATGCCCAAGGGCATCCCCGTCGCCACCTTCGCCATCGGCCAGGCCGGGGCGGCCAACGCGGCGCTGTTTGCCGTGGCCATGCTGGCCAACGAAGACCCGGCCCTGCGCGTCAAACTGGAAGCTTACCGTGCCGAGCAGACCGCCACGGCACGCGGCATGAGCCTGCCCCCCGCCATATGAACGGTGGCCCCATCCTTCCCGGCACGCTGGTCAACGGCCAGCCTGCCACGCTGGGCGTCATGGGCGGTGGCCAGCTCGGTCGCATGTTCGTGCACGCAGCCCAGCGCATGGGCTATTTCACGGCGGTGCTCGACCCGGACGCCGCCAGTCCCGCGGGCCTGGTCAGCCACCACCACATCCAGACGGCGTACCTCGACGAGCAGGGCCTGGCCCAGCTCATGCAGCGCAGCGCCGCCATCACCACCGAGTTCGAGAACGTGCCTGCGCCCGCCCTGCTGACCCTGGGCGCGCACCGTCCGGTGGCGCCGGCCGCGAGTGCCGTGGCCATCGCCCAGGACCGTGCGCAGGAGAAGGCGCACTTCACGCGCTGCGGCGTGCCTGTGGCACCGCATGCGGTGATCGAGACGGCGGAGCAGCTCGCGGCCGTGCCCGACGCGCTGCTGCCCGGCATCCTCAAGACCTCACGCCTCGGCTACGACGGCAAGGGACAGATCCGCGTGCAGACGCGCGCCGAGCTCGTGGCCGCCTGGGACGAGCTCAAGCGCGTGCCCTGCGTGCTTGAGAAGATGCTACCGCTGGCCGCCGAGTGCTCGGTCATCGTCGCGCGCGGGGCCGATGGCCAGATGGTCAACTTCCCCGTGCAGCGCAATCTGCACCGCGCGGGCATCCTGGCCGTGACCGAGGTCTACGCCGGCAACATCGCGCCCGAGCTCGCCACGCAGGCTGTCGAGGCGACGAAGTCCGTGGCCGCCGGCCTGAACTACGTGGGGGTGCTCTGCGTGGAATTCTTCGTGCTGCAGGACGGCTCGCTGGTGGTCAACGAGATGGCGCCGCGGCCGCACAACAGCGGCCACTACAGCATGGACGCCTGCGACCACTCGCAGTTCGACTTACAGGTCCGCACCCTGGCCGGCCTGCCCCTGGTGCAGCCGCGTCTGCACAGCCCGAGCATCATGCTCAACCTGCTGGGCGACGTGTGGGCCGCCCATGGCGGCACCCCGCCCTGGGATCGCGTGCTGGCCCTGCCCGGCACGCACCTGCACCTCTACGGCAAGCTCGACGCCAAGCCCGGCCGCAAGATGGGCCATCTCAACATCACCGGCGCTACGGTGGACGAGGTGCGGTCGACGGCTCTGGCCGCGGCCAAGATCCTGGGCGTCGAGCCCTTCTGACGGGAGTCGGCCCCGATGATCCTCGACGGGCGCGATCTGGCCTCGGTGCAGCGTGCCGCCGAGGCCCTGCGTGCGGGTGAGCTGCTGGGCCTACCGACGGAAACGGTCTATGGTCTCGCAGCCGATGCCGACCGGGACGCCGCCGTCGCCCAGATCTTCACCGCCAAGGGCCGGCCCAGTGACCATCCGCTGATCGTGCACGTGGCCGACGCCCAGGGCGTCGATCACTATGCGCAGGAGGTGCCGGATTTCGCGCGCGCGCTGTTGCAGCGTTTCTGGCCCGGTCCGCTGACCCTGATCCTGCCGCGCCGCCCCGAAGTCGCTGCGGCGGCGGCGGGTGGTCAGGACTCCATCGGCCTGCGTTGTCCTGCGCATCCCGTGGCGCATGCCCTGCTGCTGGCGGCGCGTGCGCTTGGCGTCCATGGCGTGGCCGCGCCCAGTGCCAACCAGTTCGGCCGCGTGAGTCCGACCTCCGCCGCCCATGTGGCGGGCGAATTCGGCGCCGATCTTCTCATCCTGGATGGCGGGCCCTGCGAGGTCGGCATCGAATCCACCATCGTCGACTGCACACGGGGCGTTCCCGTCCTGCTGCGTCCAGGCCATATCACCCGCGAGCAGATCGAGGCGACCAGCGGCCAGCGCCTGCGCGACAAGGATGAACTCGCCGCTCCCGCGCCGCGGGCCTCGGGAACGCTGGAGGCGCACTATGCACCGAGGGCCAAGGTGCGGCTCATGGACGGTCAGTCCCTGCAGGCTGCGCTGGAGGTTCTGGGCCAGGACTTCGATGGCGGCAAGGCGACGATCGCTGTCTATGCGCGCAGCATCCTGCGGGTGCCGTCGGCCAAGGTCCGGTACCGCCGCATGCCCGACGATGCGGGCGCAGCCGCCCAGCAGCTGTTTGCCGCGCTGCGTGATTTCGACGCCCAGGGCGTGAACCTGATCTGGGTGGAGGCGCCGCCGCAGAGCACGGACTGGGAAGGGGTGCGCGATCGCCTGCAGCGCGCCGCCGCGAGTTAAGGCCGGCTGCCATAGCGCAGCTTCATCACCAGGATGGCCAGGGCCAGCAGCAGCGTCACGGCGTTGGCCGCCACCACGGGCCACGCCGACACCAGCCAGCCATAGACCAGCCACAGCGCCACACCGGTGGTGAACGTCGCGTACATACCCAGGGAGATGCCGCTCACGTCACGCGTACGGAAAGTGTGCAGGGCCTGGGGCAGGAAGCTCAGGGTGGTCAGGCAGGCGGCGAGGTAGCCGATGGTTTCGCTCATGGTGCAGCCGGGGGTCAGCGGGTCTTGCGCGAGATTTTCTCGCCCCCCTGCCGTGCCGTCCATTCCACCAGCGCCTCGAGGGCGGGGCGCACGGCGCCGGCGTTCGGATGGTTGACCACGGCCACGAGCACATAGCGCCGGCCTCCGGGGCTGTGCACATAGCCCGCGATCGATGCCACGTCGCGCAGGCTCCCGGTCTTGAGGTGCGCGCTGCCTTCGGCGCGCCAGCGCGAGGGGCGCAGCGTACCGTCCAGGCCGCTGATGGGCAGCGAGCTCATGAGCTCGGGCATCAGCGGCGAGGTCCAGGCGTACTGCAGCAGACGGGCCAGGGCAGCCGCACTGATGCGGTCGTCGCGTGAGAGGCCGGCGCCATTGCTGATCAGCGGTTCATCGCCGGCGCCGAAGCGTTCGCGCCACCAGGCGCGCAGCAGTTCGCGCGAGGCGGCCACGGTGCCGCGGCCGTGCTGCTGCAGGCTCAGCGTGAGGAAGAGCTGCTGCGTCATCACGTTGTTGCTGTACTTGTTGATGTCACGTACCAGCTCGGCCAGCGGCGGTGACTCGAGGGCAAAGGCCGGGGCCATGCCTTCGGGCACCCGCCCCTCGCGTACCCGTCCCTGCAGCTGGCCGCCAATGGCGCGCCACATGCCCTCGATGGCGCGCACGCCATAGCTGGCCGGGTCGGCCCAGGCCAGGGGCCAGATCTTTTCGCCGCAGGCGGCGGGGTAGCGGCCGGCGAAGCGCGGGCGCTGCGGGTCGGAGAAATCGGCGCGCAGCGCGCTGCGGTAGTCCTGGCACTCGCTTTCGCGCAGCGGGACGTGCGTGGGCCACTCCACGCCGGCCAGCGGGGGCTCGACGTGCACATGCGCTGCGTTCGCGCTGCGGTCGGGCACAAAGGTCATCAGCACGGATTTGAAGTTCAGCAGCAGGGCGTCAGGTGCGGCGTTGTAGGGTCGCAGCGGTTCGCCATCGAACTCGCCTGGGTCGACGGTTGGCACCTCGAAAGCGCTGCGGTCGAGCACGATGTCACCGGCAATGTTGCGGATGTCCAGGCCCTGGATGCGGCGCAGCAGCAGCCAGAGCCGCTCGACCACCAGCTTGGGGTCGCCCTGGCCCTGGATGTAGACATTGCCGTAGAGCGTGCCCTCGCGTGCTGTGCCTTCGATGTAGACCGGGGTCTTCCAGGACCAGGTGGGCCCGAGGGTTTCGAGACCGGCCAGCGTGGTCACGAGCTTCATCACCGAGGCCGGGTTCATGGAGGCGGTGGCGCGGTGGCTCAGCGCGGTGCTGCCCGTGCTGCCCGCCTCCTCGACCACGATGCTCACGGCCTCGGCCGGCACCCGGGCGCGTGCCAGCGCCTGGGCCACGGCGGGGGGCAGGGCGTCGCGGGCGCTGACGCCCAGGCCGGACAGCAGGAGAACGACGAGCAGGACAGGGCGCAGCGCAGACATGCGGGCAAGTCTAACCCTGGCCGCCGATAATGCAGGCATGCATTTTCTCAAGGGTCTGTCGCCGCGCAGCATCGGCATCGCGGCCGCCGTCATCACCGTCGGCATCTGGACCGCCTTCATCGTCATCGCCCGCGCTTCGGCCCAGGGCTCGCTCACGCCCTACGACATTGCTTTCGCGCGCATCGTCGGTGCCAGCGTCGTGCTGCTGCCCCTGGGCTGGTGGCTGGTGCGGCGTGACCGCGCGCAGGGCGGTATGCCCGTCTCATCCTTCTTCGGCCTCTCGCCGCTGGGCCTCAAGGTCACGGTCCTCTGTGGCCTCTTTGGCGGTTTCGGCTATGCGCTGCTGGCCTACGCCGGTTTCTTCTACGCCCCGGCGGCGCACGCCTCGGTGCTCATGCCCGGCAGCCTGCCGCTGTGGACCACCTTGCTGGCCCTGCTGGTGCTGGGCACGCGCATCACGCCCGCGCGCATGATCGGGCTGGCCTGCATCGTGGGCGGTGACCTGCTGGTGGGAGGCGCCAGTCTGCTGCAGGCCTTCGACGGTGGCGAGGTCTGGAAGGGTGACCTGCTCTTCATGTGTGCGGCCTTCAGCTGGGCCAGCTACAGCGTGCTGGCGCGTCGCCACGGGCTCGATGCCGTGCGTGCTACCACGGCGATCACGGTGTTTGCGCTGTTCAGCTACTTGCCCTTCTACGCGCTGCTGCTGGGCCTGGGTGTCATCCAGAGCCATCTGGCCAGCGCACCCTGGCCCGAGCTGCTGTTCCAGTTCGCCTTCCAGGGCCTGGGTTCGGTGGTGATCTCGGGCATGACCTTTGTGCGCATGATCGAGTACTTCGGTCCCGTGCGTTCGACCATGATCACGGCGCTCGTGCCCGGTCTCTCGGCGCTGGGAGCGGTGATCTTTCTGGGTGAACCGCTGTACTGGAACCTGCTGGCCGGCCTGGTGCTCGTGACCGTGGGCATCACCTTCGGCGTCAGGAAGACGGCATGAAGCTGCTGGCCTTCGATACCAGCACCGAGCTGATCTCCATCGCCGTCACGCGCGCTGTCGATGGCGTGCCGCGCGTCTGGCAGCACACGGGCGCGGGTGGCGCCCAGGCTTCGAGCGCGCTGATCCCGGCCATCGAGACCCTGATGGCCGAGGCCGATCTGACCTTCAAGCAGCTCGATGCCATCGCCTTCGGCCGCGGCCCGGGCTCCTTCACTGGCCTGCGCACGGCCTGCGCAGTCGCCCAGGGGCTGGGTTTCGGGGCGGATGTGCCCTTGCTGCCCGTGGACACCTTGCTGGCCGTGGCCGAGGAAGCACGCGCGCAACAGGCGCCGCAGGCCGCACGCCTGCGCGTGCTGGCGCTGCTCGATGCGCGCATGGACGAGCTGTATGCCGCGCCCTATGACTATGCCGACGGCACCTGGCAGCAAGGCAGCGATTTCCGGCTTTGCAAGCCCGAACAGGTGAGCGTCCAGGACGTGGAGGCGCTGGCCGGCAATGTGTTTGCTGAGTACGGCACGCGCCTGCCGGCGGCGACCGTGCTGCCTTGCTGGCAGGCCCTGCCCACCGCAGCAGCCATGCTGCGTCTGGCGCCGGCCTTGTTGGCAGCGGGCAACGCCGTGGCGGCGGAGCTGGCCCTGCCGCTCTACATCCGCGATAAAGTGGCCCTGACCACCGAAGAGCGTGCCGCCGCCAAGGCGGCGCGCTGATGTCCCGCGTATGAGCGCCGTTCTCAAACCCGTCGAAGCGCGGCTGGAGCCGCTGGAGGCCGCATGGCTGGATCAACTGCTGGCGATCGAGCAGCGCGCCTATCCCCACCCCTGGACGCGCGGTAATTTTCTTGACGCCCTCAAGTCCGGCTACCACGCGCGCGTGCTGCTGGCGGGCGACGAGCTGCTGGGCTATTACGTGGCCATGCAGGGTGTGGACGAGGTGCATCTGCTCAACATCACGGTGTCCCCTGACTACCAGCAACAGGGCTGGGGCCGCATCCTGCTGGATGCGCTGGCACTCTGGGCGCGTGGCCTCGGGGCGCAGTGGCTGTGGCTGGAGGTGCGCGTCAGCAACACGCGTGCTCTGGCGATCTACGAGGCGCATGGCTACCGCCGCGTGGGTCTGCGCAAGAACTATTACCCGGCCGGCCACGGCCGGCGGGAAGACGCCGTGGTGATGAGCCTGCGTCTGTGAGAATCGCGTCATGAATCTCGATACGCGGCAGCGCGCCATGCTGGAGGAAATGGGGATCCGGGTCTTCAGACCCGAATCCCCATGGGGGCTGATGGACGACGCCCCCCCCAGCCCCCCTCGAGGGGGGGAGGCCGCCGTGCCGGCGGCCGCTGCGCCAGTGGCACGCCCTAGCGCAGGTCCGACCACTCCCGTGCGGATCGCTGCGCCTTTGACGGCGCGGGCGCCGGCGGGTGAGATCGCGGGCATGGACTGGGACGCGCTGGAGCAGGCGGTGGCCTCGTGCCAGGCGTGCGGGCTGTGCAAGACCCGCAAGAACACGGTGTTCGGCGTGGGCCATCGGCAAGCGCGCTGGTTGATTGTGGGCGAGGCGCCGGGCGAGAACGAGGACCTGCAGGGCGAGCCCTTTGTGGGCCAGGCCGGGGCGCTGCTCGACAACATGCTCAAGGCCCTGGGCCTGAGCCGGGCAGCCGAGGGCGCGCAGGCGGCCTACATCGCCAATGTGCTCAAGTGCCGGCCGCCGGGCAACCGCAACCCGCAGCCCGAAGAGGTGCTGCAGTGCGAAGCCTATCTGCGCCGTCAGGTGGCCTTGCTGCAGCCGCAGGTGATCCTGGCGCTGGGGCGCTTTGCGGCGCAGTCCCTGCTGCAGCACAGCGTGCCGGATGTGGCGACCCTGCCGCTCGGTCACTTGCGCGGCCAGGTGCACCAGTACGAGGGTGTGCCCGTGGTCGTGAGTTACCACCCGGCCTATCTGCTGCGCACGCCGCAGGACAAGGCCAAGGCCTGGGCCGATCTCTGTCTGGCCCGTGGGCTGATGCAGGCCGGACCGGCCGCATGACCGGTTTCACCACATCAAGGGAGTTCTCATGAAAACCTTCGCGCGTGCCTTGCTGATCCTGCTGGTCTTGCTGGTCCTGGTGGCGGTGGGCTGGACCTGGTTTTCGCTGAGCTGGAGCTACGCCGAGGGCGAGCGCGCCGGTTATGTGCAGAAGCTGTCCAAGAAGGGCTGGCTGTGCAAGACCTGGGAGGGCGAGATTGCCATGGTCACCATGCCCGGCGCCATTCCCGAGAAGTTCGAGTTCACCGTGCGTGACGATGCCGTGGTGCAGCAGATCAATGCGCTGGCCGGCCAGCGCGTGGTGCTGCACTACCGGCAGCACAAGTTCATTCCCACCACCTGCTTCGGCGAGACCGAGTATTTCGTCAGCGGCATCCAAGAGGTGCGCGAGGCGCCGCAGCCGGCCGCGCCGCTGGCGCCGCCCGTGCCCCAACAGGGGCAGTTGAGCGAACCGCGCTGACGTCATCGCGGTAGGGCGGGTGATGGCCAGCAGCGGGACGGCGCGGCTCTTTCTGGCGCTGCAGCCCCCGGCCGCCGTGCAGGCGGCACTGGCCGACCATGTCGCGACCTGCCGCTGGCCTGCGGGGGCGGCGGTCTATGCGCCAGCCGACTGGCATCTGACCCTGCATTTCATCGGCGCCGTGCCGCGCGAGCAGCTGCCGGCCTGGCGCGCGGGGCTGGCAGTGGATTTCGTCCCCTTTTCCCTGCATCTGGGTGTGCCTGCGGCCTGGCCGCAGGGACTGGCCGTGCTGCTGCCCTACAGCCCGCCGCCCGCCCTGGGCGCGCTGCACGCCGCGCTCGGTGCACGCCTGCGCGAGCTGGGCCTGCAAGGTGATGCGCGGCCTTACCAGCCGCATCTCACCCTGGCGCGTCGCGCGGCCCAGGCACAGCCTGCGGCCGGGCCGCGTTGCGACTGGCCTGTCCATGCGTATGTGCTGATGGAATCCACGGGCTCGCCCTAGGGCCGTTACCGCGTCTTGCAGCAATACGGCGATCCGGAATTTGTTGGAATTGGTCCGGCTTGAAGCACAATCCCCTCTTCGCTCCGAACTTCGTCCTTTCCGCCATGACCACCCAGACCGCCGAAGTCCCCGTGTCGATCAAGCTCCATGACGAGCCCGGCCACCTGATCCGTCGCGCCCAGCAGATCGCTGTCTCCACGTTCCATGAGGTCCATGGCCGGCATGTGACGCCCATCCAGTACGCCATCTTGCGCACCCTGCAGGAAACGCCCGGGATCGACCAGGTCACGCTGGCGGAGAAGATTGCGCTCGACACCTCGACCACGGCCGACATCGCCGCGCGGCTGGAAACCAAGGGCTGGATCCTGCGCGAGGTGCTGCCGCGGCGCCAGCGCAGTCTGAGCCTCACGCCCGATGGCGAGGAGGTTCTGGCTGAGCTTCTGCCGGGTGTGAGCGAACACTATGAAAGCATGATGAGCAGCCTGGAGCCGACCGAGCGGCAGGAGTTCATGCGCCTGCTGCGCAAGTTCGTGCATCTCTACGACAGCCAGAATCCGCTCGAAGTGCGCAAGAGCCGGGCATCCCTCAAGGAGTGAGTGGGCACCAGCCCGCGCTCCAGGACTAGGGTAAACACGGATTTTCTGCGCTTGGCCCACAGGTTTTCGTTCAGTACAATGAATGTCATTCAGTATGCTGAATTAATGGCGAAAGCCCGACCGCAGACTATTGTTCAACCCTTACGAGGAGCCGCCCATGTTCCCGAAAAACACCTGGTACGTCGCCGCCACGTCCAACGAGATCGACGAGAAGCCCCTGGGCCGTACCGTCTGCAATGAGCGCATCGTCTTCTACCGCGGCCTGGAAAACAAGGTCGCGGCGGTGCAGGACTTCTGCCCCCACCGCGGTGCGCCACTGTCCCTGGGCTATGTCTGCGAAGGCAAACTGGTCTGCGGTTACCATGGGCTGGAAATGGGCTGTGACGGCAAAACGGTGCACATGCCCGGCCAGCGCGTGCGCGGCTTCCCGGCGATCAAAGCCTATCCCGTGGTCGAGCGCTACGGCTTCATCTGGGTCTGGCCCGGCGATGCGGCCCAGGCCGACGAGAGCAAGATCCCCGTGCTCGAGTGGTATGACAACCCCGAGTGGGCCTATGGTGGTGGTCTGTACCACATCGCCTGCGACTACCGCCTGATGATCGACAACCTGATGGACCTGACGCACGAGACCTATGTGCACGCTACGTCCATCGGCCAGAAGGAAATCGACGAGACACCCTGCAAGACTGTGGTGAACGGCGACGAAGTCGTGACCAGCCGCTTCATGAGCGGCATTGAGCCGCCCCCGTTCTGGAAGGCCGCGCTGCGCGGCAACAACCTGCCCGACGACCAGCTCGTGGACCGCTGGCAGATCTGCCGCTTCAACCCGCCCAGCCATGTGATGATCGAGGTGGGTGTGGCGCTCATGGGCCACGGTGGCTACGACGCGCCCAATGACAAGAAGGCCTACAGTGTGGTGGTGGATTTCATCACGCCTGAGACCGAGACCTCCATCCACTACTTCTGGGGCATGGCGCGCAAGTTCAATCCCAAGGACAAGGCACTGACCGCCACCATCCGCGAAGGCCAGGGCAAGATCTTTGCCGAGGACCTGGAGATGCTGGAGCGCCAGCAGAAAAACCTGCTGACCTGGCCGGACCGTCAGCTGCTCATGCTCAACATCGACGCCGGTGGCGTGCAGTCACGCAAGATCATCGACCGCATCCTGGCGGCCGAGCGTGCAGGGCAGGCGGCACCCGCTGCGGCCCCGGTGGCCGCATGAGCACGGCCCCGACCCTGCAGGTGCGCGTGGCGCGCAAGGCCGTCGAGGCGCAGGACATCGTCACGCTGGAACTCGTGGCCTTGGATGGCAAGTCGTTGCCGGCCTTTTCCGCCGGCTCGCACATCGATGTGCAACTTCCGAACGGCATCACGCGCCAGTACTCGCTGTGCAACGACCCGCAGGAAACGCACCGCTACCAGATCGGCGTGCTGCGTGATGCCGCCTCGCGCGGCGGCTCAGCCGCCGTGCACGACCTCGTGAAGGAAGGCGATGTGCTGACCATCAGCGCGCCGCGCAACCACTTCAGTCTGGCGCACGAGGCGAAGAAGCACCTGTTGCTGGCCGGCGGCATCGGCGTCACGCCCATTCTGTGCATGGCCGAGCGCTTGGCCAACACGGGTGCCGATTTCGAGATGCACTACGCCACGCGTGCGCCCGAACGCACGGCCTTTCGCCAGCGCATCGCGGCTTCGGCTTTTGCGTCGCGTGTGCAGTTCCATCACGACAACGGCGACGCGGCGCAGAAGCTGGACCTGCAGGTGCTGCTCCAGCAGCCCAAGCCGGGTACGCATCTCTACGTCTGCGGCCCCAAGGGTTTCATGGACACGGTGCTGAACACCGCACGCAGCAGCGGCTGGCCCGAGGCGCAGATCCACTACGAATTCTTCGGTGCCGAAGTCGCCAAGTCCGACAGCGACGCCAGCTTCGAGATCAAGCTCGCGAGCTCGGGCCGTATCGTCATGGTGCCCAAAGACCAGACTGTGGTCCAGGCCCTGGCCGCTGCGGGTGTGGACGTCATGATCTCCTGCGAGCAGGGCGTCTGCGGCACCTGCCTCACGCGGGTGATCGAGGGCGTGCCCGACCACAAGGACAGCTACCTGACGCCGGAGGAACAGGCCGCCAACGACCAGTTCACGCCCTGCTGCTCGCGCAGCAAGACGCCGCAGCTGGTACTCGACCTCTGATCAGCTGGTCAATACTCGACCCCGGGCAGGCTGCGCAGGTATTGTCCGAGTGCCGCGATCGCCAGCCGCACCTTGGCCGGCTGCGCGTCGCGCTGCGGCGTGACGGCCCACAGGTCCAGCGCGCCGAAGTCCCAGTCCGGCAACAGGCGTTGCAGGCGGCCCTCTAGCAGCGATTCCTGCACATCCATGCTGCCCAGCAGGGCCGGGCCCAGACCGGCCTCGCACATCTGCTGGATCGAGAGCTGGTTGTTGCTCGCGATGCGGGTGTGGATGCGCAGGGTCCGCGTCTCGTCCTGCGGGCTGCGTACCTCCCAGTGCAGTGCGCTGCCCTGCCCGCGGTCAAATCCCAGCCAGCCCTGGGTGAGCAAAGTGTCCGGGTGCGTGGGAAGGCCGTGCTGCGCGGCCCACGCCGGCGCGGCGCACAGCCACCATTGCATGCGGCCCAGGCGCTGGGCCACCCAGTTGGTATCGCTCAGGCGCCCGAAGCGGATGGCCAGGTCGATGCGTTCGTCGATCAGGTCGATGAAGGCATCGTCCACCAACAGGCGCAGGCGCAGCGATGGATGTCCTGTCAGCAGCGGACCGAGTGCGGGCGCGATATGGCGTGCAAAACCCACCGGGGCCGACAGGCGCAATTCACCGCTGGGCTCGGCGCGACTCGCGGCCAGCTCCGCGCGGGCCTGCTCGGCCGCGGTCCACATGGCGGCGCAGAGTGCGTGGTAACGCTGGCCCGCCTCGGTCAGCGTCAGCTTGCGGGTGGAGCGGTGCAGCAGCGTGACCCCACCCTCGCGTTCCAGCAGGCGCACCTGCTGGCTCACGGCCGAGGTGCTGAGCCCGAGGGCCCGCGCGGCCCCGCTCATGGAGCCGTGCTGCACCACCCGGGCAAAGACCGCCATGCGTTTGAGATCATCCATTGTGAAGCTGTACTTAAATATATAGGCTGAATTATCAGACTAGTGTTTTGATTGACAAGTTTTTAAGCTGGAGCCCGTGATTGGAACCATCTCGAACCCCAGGAAAGGACACCCCATGAAGATCGCTCTTATCGGCGCCACCGGCTTTGTTGGCGCCCCTCTGCTCGAAGAACTGCTGCAGCGTGGCCACCAGGTCACCGTGCTGGCGCGCCATCCGGCCAAGCTCGCTGCCCGCAAGGGTCTGACCGTGGTGGCGGCCGACGCGCAGGATGCGGGCCAGGTGCGCCAGGCCGTGGCTGGCCACGACGCGGTGCTCAGCGCCTACAACCCGGGTTGGACCGTGCCCGACATCCACGACCAGTTCCTCAAGGGCACGCGCGCCATCTATGCGGGTGTGCGTGAAGCCGGGGTGCGCCGTCTGCTGGTGGTCGGCGGCGCCGGCAGCCTCTTTGTGGCACCGGGCCTGCAGCTGGTGGACACGCCCCAGTTCCCGGTCGAGTACAAGCAGGGCGCGCTGGCCGCGCGCGAGGCGCTGAACCTGATCCGCCAGGAAGAAGCGCTGGACTGGACCTTCCTGTCTCCGCCCATCCTGCTCACGCCCGGCGAGCGCACGGGGCACTACCGTCTGGGTGGCGACGCGCCGCTGATGAATGGCGAAGCGCCCGGCACCCTCAGCGTCAAGGACCTGGCGGTGGCCATCGTGGACGAGATCGAGCAGCCCCGCCACGTGAAGCAGCGCTTTACCGTGGCCTATTGAGCCGCGGTACCGGCTGTGTAAGAAGGAGCCCGTCGGGCCCCTTCTTACAATACCGGCATGACTTTCCTCGAGATGCTGAGCGCGGCCGAGCGCCAAAACAACTCCATGCTCTGCGTGGGCCTGGACCCGGACCCGGCACGCTTTCCCGGCGCACTCAAAGGCGATGCCTCGAAGATCTACGACTTCTGTGCCGCCATCGTCGAGGCCACGGCCGACCTCGTGATCGCCTGGAAGCCGCAGATCGCCTATTTCGCGGCGCACCGCGCCGAAGCCCAGCTCGAAAAGCTCGTGGCACACATGCGCCGGGTCTCGCCCGGTGTGCCGGTCATCCTTGACGCCAAACGCGGCGACATCGGCAGCACGGCCGAGCAGTACGCCATCGAGGCCTTCGAGCGCTACGACGCCGACGCCGTGACCCTCTCGCCCTTCATGGGCTTCGACTCCATCGAGCCCTACCTGAAATATGCGGGCAAGGGCGCCTTCCTGCTCTGCCGCACCTCCAACCCGGGTGGCGATGATCTGCAGGCCCAGCGTCTGGCCGGCATCGCGGGCGAGCCGCTGCTCTATGAGCACATCGCGCGCCAGGCCCAGGGTCCGTGGAACCGCAACGGCCAGCTGGGTCTGGTCGTGGGCGCCACCTACCCGGCCGAGATCGAGCGCGTGCGCGCCGTCGCGCCCACCCTGCCTCTGTTGATCCCCGGCGTGGGTGCCCAGGGTGGGGACGCCGCGGCCACGGTCAAGGCCGGCTGGCGGCCCGGCGCGCCCATCATCGTCAACTCCTCGCGTGCCGTGCTCTATGCGAGCCAGGGCGCGGACTATGCCACTGCCGCACGCCGCGTGGCTCAGCAGACGCGCGCACAGCTGCAGGCCGCGCGCAGTTGAAACCAGACGTAGCGTGTCCTTGCGGCGCGTGATGCAAGACGCACAATAGGCGCTGTGCCGCCTGCTGTCAGCGGACCAGGAGAACCGTATGAAGAAAATATCCCGGCTATTGCCACTCTTCCTCGTCGTCGGCGCCATGCTCATGAGTGGTTGCGCTGTGGTGGCCGAAGCGCCCAACGGTGGCAGCATGGGGCGCGACGGTGGACGCAATGAGCGTCCGGATGACCGTCGCGATGACGATCGGCGCGGGCGCGATGACGACCGCCGGGGAAGCGGCAGTGTGCAGGTGCAGATCGGCGGTTATTTCGGCGAACGCCAGCGCGCCGACGTCTACGCCTACTACGGCCAGCCGCCGCGCGCGCACTGCCCGCCGGGACTGGCCAAGAAGGGCAATGGCTGCCAGCCGCCTGGGCAGGCCAAGAAATGGAAGCTGGGCCAGCCCTTGCCGCGCGATATCAGCTATCGCCCGGTCGAGGCTGACATCCGCATCCGCCTGGGCACGCCGCCCACCGGGCACGAGTTCGTGCGCGTGGCGCAGGACATTCTGCTGATCGCTGTCGGCACCAGCATCGTCATTGACGCGATCGAGGATCTGCAGCGCTGAGGCCGCAGCCGCTCAGAGCAGCGGCTGGAGGTAGCGTCCCGTGTGGCTGGCCGGATTCGCGGCCAGCTCCTCGGGTGTGCCCACGCCCACCACGGTGCCGCCGCCGGCGCCGCCTTCCGGGCCCATGTCGATCAGCCAGTCGGCCGTCTTGATCACGTCCAGGTTGTGCTCGATCACCACGATGGTGTTGCCGGCGTCGCGCAGCTGGTGCAACACCTTGAGCAGCAAGGCGATGTCGGCGAAGTGCAGGCCCGTGGTCGGCTCGTCCAGGATGTACAGCGTGCGACCCGTGTCGCGCTTGGAGAGCTCCAGCGCCAGCTTGACGCGCTGTGCCTCGCCGCCCGAGAGCGTGGTGGCGCTCTGGCCCAGCTTCACATAGCTCAAGCCCACGTCCAGCAGGGTCTGCAGCTTGCGCGCGATGGTCGGCACCGCCTTGAAGAAGTCGTGCGCGGCTTCCACCGTCAGGTCCAGCACCTGGGCGATGTTCTTGCCCTTGTAGAGCACTTCCAGTGTCTCGCGGTTGTAGCGCGCGCCGTGGCAGACGTCGCAAGGGACGTAGACGTCGGGCAAGAAGTGCATCTCCACCTTGACCATGCCGTCGCCCTGGCAGGCCTCACAGCGGCCCCCGGCCACGTTGAAGGAGAAGCGCCCCGGACCGTACCCGCGTTCGCGCGCCATCGGCACCTCCGCCATGAGCTCGCGGATGGCCGTGAACAGGCCCGTGTAGGTGGCGGGGTTGGAGCGCGGTGTGCGGCCGATGGGCGACTGGTCCACATTGATGACCTTGTCGAAATGCTCGATGCCTTCGATGGCCTGCACGGGGGCTGGCTCGTCGTGCGCGCGGTAGATGGCGCGTGCCGCGGCGCGGTACAAGGTGTCGTTGACCAGGGTGGACTTGCCCGAACCCGAGACCCCGGTCACGCAGGTGAACAGGCCCACGGGGACGTCCACGTTCACGTTCCTGAGGTTGTTGCCCGTGGCGCCGAGGATCTGCAGGCGCTGGAAACTGGCCCGATCGTCCCGGGCAACGGCTTTCTTGAAAGGGGCATCAGCCAGATCCGCACGCAGCGGCAGCCAGGGTGTGCGGCGCTTGGGCACGGCGATTTGCAGGGTGCGTGCCAGGTACTGGCCCGTGAGTGAATCCGGGTTGGCCTTGACATCGTCGTAGGTCCCCTGGGCCACGATTTCGCCGCCGTGCACGCCGGCGCCAGGACCCAGGTCGATCAGGTGGTCGGCCGCGCGCATCATGTCTTCGTCGTGCTCCACCACCAGCACGCTGTTGCCGATGTCGCGCAGATGCTTGAGCGTGTCGATCAGGCGGTCGTTGTCACGCTGGTGCAGGCCGATGCTGGGCTCGTCCAGTACATACATCACGCCGGTCAGCCCGCTGCCGATCTGGCTGGCCAGGCGGATGCGCTGGGCCTCGCCGCCCGAGAGTGTCTCGGCGCTGCGGTCCAGGCTCAGGTAGTTCAGGCCCACGTCGTTGAGGAATTTCAGGCGCAGGCGGATCTCGCGCACCACCTTGTCGGCGATCTCGGCCTTGGCGCCGTGCAGCTGCAGGACGCCGAAATAGTCAAAGCACTCGCGCAGCGTGAGGTGGCTGACCTCGTAGATCGCACGCGACTGGGCGCCCTCACCGATCTTCACGAACCGCGCCTCGGGCCGCAGGCGGGTGCCGTGGCAGGCCGGGCAGGGCTGGGTGCCGCGCAGGCGCGCGAGATCCTCGCGCACCAGGGCCGAATCCGTCTCGCGGTAACGCCGCGTCATGTTCGGGATGATGCCCTCGAAGGTGTGGGTCTTGCTGACCTTGCGGCCCTTGCTGGCGCCCGAGTCCATCACATAGCTGAACTTGATCTCTTCCTCGCCTGAGCCGTGCAGGATGACTTCCTGGACCGGCAGCGGCAGCTCCTCGAACGGCGTCTCGATGCTGAACTTGTAGTGCCGGGCCAGGCTCTCGAGCATGGCGAAGTAGTAGCCGTTGCGCCGGTCCCAGCCCTTGATGGCGCCGCCGGCCAGGCTCAGCGAGGGGAAGGCCACCACACGCGCCGGATCGAAGAACTCCTGCTGGCCGATGCCGTCGCAGCTCGGGCAGGCGCCTTGCGGCGAGTTGAAGGAGAACAGGCGTGGTTCGAGCTCGCTGATCGCGTAGTGGCACAGTGGACAGGCGAACCGGGCGTTGTAGAGGTGCTCGGTGCCCGTGTCATGCTCCAACGCGATGGCGCGGCCCTCGGCCAGGCGCAGCGCAGCCTCGAAGCTCTCGGCCAGGCGCTGGCGCAGCGCAGCCTGCTCGGCGGCGTCGCCGCTGCGCACCCGCAGGCGGTCGATCACCACGTCGATATCGTGCTTCTCGGTCTTCTTGAGCGTGGGCAGCTCGTTGAAGTCGCAGAGCTGGCCGTCGATGCGAAAGCGCACATAGCCCTGGGCCTGCATGGCCTCGAAGACCTCGCTGAACTCGCCCTTCTTCTGCCGCGCCAGCGGTGCCAGGATCATCAGGCGGGTCTCGACGGGCAGGGCCAGCACGGCGTCCACCATCTGGCTCACGGTCTGGGCCTGCAGCGGCAGGTTGTGGTCCGGGCAGTGCGGTGTACCTGCGCGTGCATAGAGCAGGCGCAGGTAATCGTGGATCTCGGTCACCGTGCCCACGGTGGAGCGCGGGTTGTGGCTGGTGGCCTTCTGCTCGATGGAGATCGCTGGCGACAGGCCTTCGATCAGGTCCACATCGGGCTTGTCCATGAGCTGCAGGAACTGCCGCGCGTAGGTCGAGAGGCTTTCCACGTAACGGCGCTGGCCCTCGGCATACAGCGTGTCGAAAGCCAGGCTGGATTTGCCCGAACCCGAGAGCCCGGTGATCACCACGAGCTGGTTGCGCGGAATGTCCAAGTCCACATTCTTGAGGTTGTGTGTGCGCGCACCCCGGATGTGGATGGCCTGCTGTTGCAGGGCCTGGGCCAGGTAACGGCCCTGGCTCTCCTCGGCGGGATGGGCGGTGTGGATGGGGCCGTCGGTAGGGGAGTTCAAGATCGGGGCTGGTGCGGAAAACCCTCCATGATAGAGAAAGCCGGCCCCGCTGGCCGGCGCGCCGGTTGGCCTTGCCGGATGAGGGACAATCACGCCCTGGCGCCGGCTCCGCGGCCCGCCCGTTCACATTCCGCTCCGTGTCCACCACCACCGTTACTGCCACCACTCCCGGGTCTGCCGACAGCATGACCCCGCTCGAGCGGCGCGCCAGCGCTTCGCTGGCCACCATCTTTGCCCTGCGCATGCTGGGCCTCTTTCTCGTGCTCCCGGTCTTCGCCTTGGAGGCCGGTCGCTACCCGGGCGGCGACGACGCCAGCCTGATCGGTCTGGCCATGGGCATCTACGGCCTGACCCAGGGCCTGCTGCAGATCCCCTTCGGCATGGCTTCGGACCGTTATGGCCGCAAGCGCGTCATCATCATTGGCCTGCTGATCTTCGCCGCGGGCAGCTTTGTGGCTGCCCTGGCGGACAGCCTCACCTGGCTCATCATCGGCCGTTCCCTGCAAGGCGCGGGGGCCGTTTCGGCTGCCGTCACGGCCCTGCTGGCGGACCAGACGCGTGACGCAGTGCGGACCAAGGCCATGGCCCTGGTCGGCGCCAGCATCGGCCTGATGTTTGCGCTCTCCCTGTTGCTGGCGCCGCTGCTGGTGGCCGAGATCCGCCTGGCGGGCCTGTTCGCGCTTACCGGGGGCTTGGCCCTGGCCGGCATCGCCGTGGTGCACTGGTGGGTGCCGGCCGAGCCCTTGCAGCACAAGGATCAGCCGCGCGGCAGGCTCTCGGAGGTGCTGCGGCACCCCGGACTGCTGCGTCTGGATGCCGGTGTCTTCATCCTGCACGCCGTGCAGCTCGCCATGTGGGTGGCCATCCCCGCGTTGCTGGTGCAGGCCGGCCTGGGCACGGACCAGCACTGGTGGGTCTACCTGCCGGCGGTGCTGGCGTCCTTCGTGGTCATGGGGGCCACGCTGTTTCCGCTGGAAAAGCGTGGCTACCTGCGCGCCGCGTTCCTGGGGGCCATCGGTCTGGTCGGCTTGGTGCAGCTGGGCCTGCTCTGGGCGGTGGAGGCGCCGCACCTTGCATGGCTGGCCTTCCTGCTCTTCGCCTTCTTCTGCGGCTTCAACGTCCTCGAAGCCAGCCAGCCCAGTCTGGCCTCGCGCATCGCTCCGGCGCATGCCCGCGGGGCGGCGCTGGGCGTCTACAACACCCTGCAGTCGCTGGGCTTCTTTGCGGGTGGCGCGCTCGGCGGCTGGCTGGTGCAGCACCACGGCGTGGACGCGCTTTTCATCGGCTGTGCCGCCGCCATGGCCCTGTGGCTGCTGCTGGCCTGGCCCATGACCGCGCCCGGGCGCAAGGCCCCATAATCACCTGAATTTCCGGAGGAACATCCCATGGCATCCGTCAACAAAGTCATCCTGGTCGGCAACTGCGGCCGCGACCCCGAAATCCGCTACCTGCCCTCGGGTCAGGCCGTGGCCAATGTCAGCGTGGCCACCTCCAGCCGCCGCAAGGACAAGAACTCGGGCGAGATGATCGAAGACACCCAGTGGCACCGTGTCACCTTCTATGACCGCTTGGCCGAGATCGCCGGCGAATACCTCAAGAAGGGCCGCCCGGTCTATGTGGAAGGCCGACTGAAATACGGCAAGTTCACCAACAAGGACGGCCACGAGCAGAACACCGTGGACATCATTGCCACCGAGATGCAGCTGCTGGGCGGCCGCGAAGGCATGGGCGGCCCGGACGAGGACGGCGGCGGTGCACCGCGCCGTAGCGCCGCCCCGGCCCAGCGCCCGGCCGCCAGCGCCCCGCGCCAGGCTCCGGCCAAGGCTTCCAGTGGCTTTGACGACATGGACGACGACATTCCGTTCTAAAGGTCAGGCCATCCAGCTTCCCGGGCCCCGCCCACCGCAAGGTCGGCGGGGTTTTTCACGCCCTGGGTTTGTACGGGTGGGGGTATGCATATATACTACCAACAGTATATGGAGCTGCCCATGAAATCTCTCCCCGCCCTGGCGTTTGCCGTGAGTCTGGCCGTGCTGGCCGGTGCCCCCGTGCTGGTGCGCGCGCAGGCGGGCCTGACCGTGCCCACGGTGCAGATCGGCGCGCGAGCCGTGAGCACCGGCTACGAGATTGACGGCGTGATCGAGCCGGTCAAGCAGAGCACCATCGCGGCCCAGGCCTCGGGCCGGGTGGTGCAGCTGCTGGTCAAGATGGGTGACCCCGTCAAGGCCGGCCAGCTGCTGGCCACCATTGATGACAGCGAAACCGCCGTCGGCGTGCAGCGCAGCACGGCCCAGCTGGCCCAGGCCGAGGCCGAGCTGCGGAATGCGAGAACTCACTATGAGCGCACGAAAGAGCTGCGCGCCCAGGGCTTTGTGAGCCAGGCCGCGCTGGACACGGCCGAGACGCAATACAAGGCCGCCCAGGCGGGCCAGGGCCAGGCCACGGCCGGTGCGCGGGCCTCGGCGCTGAGCCAGGGCTACACGCGTGTGGCGGCGCCCTATGACGGCTGGGTGCTGCAGACGCATGTGGAGGCTGGTGATCTCGCCGTGCCCGGCAAACCGCTGGTCACGGTCTATGCGCCGCAACCGCTGCGCGCGGTCGTGCAGGTGCCCGCGTCTCAGGCCAACAGCGCGCGCGCAGCGCGGGAGGTGCAGGTGCAACTGACCGAGGCCAACGGCGCCAGTCTGTGGGTGCAGCCAGTGCAGCGCAGCACCATGCCTGCCGCCGACCCCGTCTCGCAGACGGTGGTCTGGCGTCTCGAACTGTCGGCTGTGGCCGCCCAGAAACTCATCCCCGGCCAGCAAGTGCGTGTGCGCTTCGTCGGCAGCCAGGCCCAGCGCACCGTGGTGCCAGCCCAGGCCGTGTTGCGCCGCGGCGAGCTCACGGCGGTGTACGTGGTCAGCGAGCGCGGCTTCGTGCTGCGCGCGGTGCGTCTGGGTGCCGACCATGGCGCCGAGGGCGTGGAGATCGTCGCGGGGCTGGCAGCAGGCGAACGCGTGGCGCTGGACCCCGTCAGGGCCGGCCTGGCGGGCGCTCACGCCGCACAACCTTGAGCACACCATGAGCACGCGCCAACATCAACCCATGGGCATCTCCGGCCGCATCGCCGCGGCCTTCCAGGCCAACGCGCTCACGCCGCTGCTGGCCCTGGTTGCCCTGCTGCTGGGCCTGTTTGCGGTGCTGGTGACGCCGCGTGAGGAAGAGCCGCAGATCAACGTCACCATGGCCAATGTGCTGATCCCCTTCCCCGGGGCCAGCAGCGTCGATGTGCAGAACATGGTGGCGCGCCCGGCCGAGCAGGTGCTGAGCCAGATTGCCGGCATCGAGCACACCTACTCCGTGTCCCGGCCCGGCCTGGCCGTGCTGACCGTACAGTTCCAGGTGGGCGTGCCGCGCACCGAGGCGCTGGTACGCCTCTACGACGTGCTCAACGCCCACCAGGACTGGCTGCCGCGCGACCTCGGTACCCTGGCGCCCATCGTCAAGCCCAAGGGCATCGACGACGTGCCGGTACTGGCTGTGACGCTCTGGAGCAAAGACGGCGCGCCGGCGCAGGAGCTCGAGCGCGTGGCGCACGAGCTGGAAACCGAACTCAAGCGCGTGCCCGGCACGCGAGAGGTGGACACGCTGGGCGGTCCGGGCCGCGCCGTGCAGGTGTCGCTGGACCCGACGCGCCTGCGCGCGCGCGGCATCGACGTGCTCACGCTCAGGCAGACCCTGGCGGCCGCCAACTTCGGCATGCCCGCGGGGGCGGTGCTCGACAGCCAGGCGAAGAACGGCGGCGCCGCTCAGATGCTCAGCGTCGAGACCGGCGAGTTCCTGCGCTCGGCTGATGACGTGGGCAGCATCGTCGTCGGCGTCAGCAAGGGCGCGCCGGTCTATCTGCGCGAAGTGGCGCGGGTTGAGATGGGCGCGCAACAACCGCAGCGCTACGTCTGGTACACGCCGGGCGCGGCCCAGGCGGGCGCAGAGGCGGGTCAGGTCTATCCGGCGGTCACGCTGACCGTGACCAAGAAGCCGGGCGAGAACGCGGTGGACGTGGCGCGCGCTGCGAGCGAGCGCGTGCAGACCCTGCGCAACACCCTCATCCCCGCCAGCATCGAAGCCACGGTCACCCGCAACTACGGCGAGACCGCCGCCGAAAAGGCCAACCAGCTGATCGCCAAGCTGGCCTTCGCCACCGGTTCGGTCATCCTGCTCGTGGGTTTTGCCCTGGGCCGGCGCGAGGCCGTGATCGTCGGCGCCGCGGTCATCCTCACGCTTACCGCCACGCTCTTCGCCTCCTGGGCCTGGGGCTTCACGCTCAACCGCGTCTCGCTGTTCGCGCTGATCTTCTCCATCGGCATCCTGGTGGACGACGCCATCGTGGTCGTCGAGAACATCCACCGTCACCAGCAGCTCACGCCCGATGCCCCGTTGCGCGAGATCATCCCGCGCGCCGTGGACGAGGTCGGTGGCCCCACCATCCTGGCCACGTTGACGGTCATCGCCGCCCTGCTGCCCATGGCTTTCGTGAGCGGCCTCATGGGGCCCTACATGAGCCCCATCCCGATCAACTCCAGCCTGGGCATGGCCATCTCCCTGGCCATCGCCTTTACGGTCACGCCGTGGCTGGCCCTCAAGCTCATGAAGCCCCACGGCGCCACGGTGCAAGCTGGCCATGGCGGCATGGGCGCGAAGCTGCAGAGCGCCTTCACCAGCCTGCTCACGCCTTTCCTGCAGAGTGCGCGCCGCCGCTGGTTCCTGCTGGCCGGCATCCTGGGCGCGTTGTTGCTCTCGGCCGGGCTCACGCTCGTGCCTTCGAGCTTCGTGGGTGTGGTGCTCAAGATGCTGCCCTTCGACAACAAGAGCGAATTCCAGGTGCTGGTCGAGATGCCGGCGGGCACGCCGCTGGAAGACACGGCCGCCACGCTGCATGAGCTCGGCGCCTTCCTGGCCCAGCAACCCGAGGTGCAGGATCTGCAGGGCTATGCCGGTACGGCCAGCCCCATCACCTTCAACGGCCTGGTGCGCCAGTACTATCTGCGCGCCGAGGCCGAGCAGGGCGATCTGCAGGTCAATCTGGTGCACAAGAAGCAGCGCCAGGAGCAGAGCCACGTGATTGCCCAGCGCTTGCGTCCTGCGCTGGAAGATATCGCCCGCAGGCACGGCGCGCGGCTCAAGGTGGTGGAAGTGCCACCGGGCCCGCCCGTGATGAGCCCGCTGGTGGCCGAGATCTACGGGCCTGACGAAGCCGGCCGCCAGCAGCTGGCTGCGCGCGTGACCCAGGCCTTTCGCGACACGCCGGGCATCACGGCCATCGACAGCTCGCTCAAGGACGACGCGCCGCGCGCCTGGCTGCGCGTGCGCCGCCAACGCGCCGAGTCGCTGGGCATCCCCGTGGCCGCGATCGCCCAGACCGTGCAGGGCGCTCTCTCTGGGGCTGACGCCGCCTGGCTGCACGACGGACAGTCCAAATACCCGGTGCCCGTGCGCCTGCAGCTGCCGCGCGAGCAGCAGATCGGCCTGGACGCGCTGTTGGCTTTGCCCCTGCGTGCCGCCAATGGCCAGCTCGTGCCTCTGTCCGAGCTCGTGCGGGTGGAACGCGGCGTGATCGACAAGCCCTTGTTCACCAAGGACCTCGCGCCCGTGAGCTATGTCTATGGCGACATGGGTGGCCAGCTCGACTCGCCGCTCTACGGCCTCTTCGCCATCCGCCCCAGACTGGAGGCTGCGGCCCTGGAAGGCACGGGCGAACTCGGTGAATACTGGATCCGCCAGCCGCAGGAGACCCTGCGCCAGTACGCGCTCAAGTGGGACGGGGAATGGCAGATCACCTACGAGACCTTCCGCGACATGGGCGCGGCCTATGGCGTGGGGCTCATCCTGATCTACCTGCTGGTGGTGGCGCAGTTCCGCTCCTACAGCACACCGCTGGTCATCATGGCGCCGATTCCGCTCACGGTCATCGGCGTCATGCCGGGCCACGCCCTGCTGGGCGCGCAGTTCACGGCCACCAGCATGATCGGCATGATCGCGCTGGCCGGCATCATCGTGCGCAACTCCATCTTGTTGGTGGACTTCATCGAGCTCCAGCTCGCACAGGGCATGAGGTTCCGCGACGCCGTGGTGCAGTCCGCTGCCGTGCGTGCCCAGCCCATCGCACTCACCGGCCTGGCCGCCATGATCGGCGCCTTTTTCATCCTCGACGACCCCATCTTCAACGGCCTGGCCATCGCGCTGATCTTCGGCATCCTGGTGTCCACCCTGCTCACGCTGGTGGTCATCCCGGTGCTGTACTACGCCTTCTTCCGCAAGCGCCACGAAGCCGACGACGGCTCGCTGCTGCCCCCCGTTCCCGCAACCCCCTCTCACTAACCACCAGGAGTTTGAAATGACTGTTGAACGCTACATCCGCATCTTCGCCGGCTTCGTCGTGATGCTCTCGCTCGTCCTGGGCGTCGAGGGCAGCCCGATCTTCGTCAGCAAGTGGTTTCTCGCCCTGACCGCCTTCGCCGGCTTCAACCTCTTCCAGTCCGGCTTCACGGGCTTCTGCCCGCCGGCCTTCCTGCTGAAGAAGCTGGGCGTGCCCGAAGGCGGCAGCGCCTGCTCCACCAAGTAAGCTTCGGGATACCAGTCACGCGCCAGCGCGCGGTCATCCCCCTAACCAGGAGAACACCATGAGCGAGCCCCGTCCGCGCGTCCTGCTGCGCCAGCAGCAGGACTTCCAGTTCGAGATCGACTTCGGCGAGGGCAAGCCCCGCCTGCTCGGCGACGAGGGTTCGCCGCTGGGCCAGGGCGCCGGCCCCACGCCCGTGCAGCTGCTCGCCGCGGCGGTGGGCAACTGCATGGCGGATTCGCTGCTCTTCGCGCTGCGCAAGTTCAAGCAGGCGCCCGAGCCCTTGAGTTGCGAGGTCACGGCCGAGATTGGCCGCAACGCCGACAACCGCCTGCGCGTGCTGAAGCTGGAAGTGGCCTTGAAGCTGGGCGTACCCGCCGCGCAGCTGGAGCACCTGGACCGCGTGCTGGTCCAGTTCGAGTCCTTCTGTACCGTGGGCGCCAGCGTGGCCCAGGGCATCCCGCTGCAGGTGACCGTGCAAGACAGCACGGGCGCGCAGCTCAAATGAAGGAGGCGGCCATGGCCAGCAGCAAGAGAATACCGAAAGCCGGCGCCGCGCCGGTCGAGTGCGACCCCACCGTTCTGCATGACGCCGGTGCCCGCACCGAGATCCTCAACCGCCTGCGTCGCGCCGAAGGCCAGCTGCGCGGCATCCAACGCATGGTGGAAGAGGGCGAAGACTGCCTCAAGATCGGCCAGCAGTTCGCCGCCGTGCGCAAGGCGCTGGACAGCACCTACCTGCGCATGACCGTCTGCTTCATGGAGCAGGAGCTGGAGCAGAAGCTCGCCCCCGACGAGGCCCAGAAGGCCGGCTTGGCCAGCATGCTCAAAGACATGGAGACGCTGCTGGCACGGATGGGGTGACGCCCTAGCCTGCAGTGAGCGCGCTCAGATTCTCCGCCGCCCGCTCCTTGTTCCAGTCCTCGACCGTGGCCGTGCCCTCGAGCGCCTGCACATACTCGTGCGACAGGCCGTGTTCGCGTGCGCCAGCCACGACCAGGGTCTTGTACCAGTCGTAGGGCTTGGTGCCGTAGTCGATGTTGGTGCCCTGGTAGCTCAGGGCCTGGACGGGGCCGCTGGCGGTCTGCACCTCGAGCTCCACCTGCTTGTAGCCCCAGCCCAGGCCTTCAGCCGTGTCGAGCGCGGGCTTGTCGCTGAGGTCAATCTCGAACAGCACGCCGTAGACCGTGCTGCCCGCCGCGGTCACGATGTCGCATTTGCCTGAGCCGTCCTTGCTGACCTTGTGCCAGCGCAGCGCATGCTCGCGCAGCGCCGCGACGCCCACGGCGCGGGCCGAGGGGGCGCGGCCGAGCAGGCGGCGCGTGAGCATGTTGGAGCCGTAGGCGAAGTAGAGAAAGGTGTCGGTGCGCATCGTCATGGGGTGGGTTCAGGAGGCGGCGGCGATCACGCCACCGCCCAGGCAGACCTGGCCGTCGTAAAGCACTGCGGACTGGCCGGGGGTCACGGCCCACTGGGCCTCGGGAAACTGCAGGTCGAAACTGGTGCCGGTCACGTTGTCCAGCGTACAGGGGGCATCAGCCTGACGGTAGCGCGACTTGGCGGCGATGGTGCCGGGCGCGGGGGGCTCGCCGGCCACCCAGCTCGCGTCCAGCGCGTGCAGCGCATGGCTTTGCAGCAGCGGATGGTCATGACCTTGCACCACCCACAGCGTGTTCTTCTCCATGTCCTTGCGCGCGACGAACCAGGGCGCGTGCTCGCCGCCGCCCTTCTGTGCGCCCTTGGCCTTGATGCCGCCGATGCCCAGGCCCTGGCGCTGGCCCAGGGTATAGAAGCTCAGGCCCACATGGTTGCCGATCACACGACCGTAGGCCTTGTCGCCCGCGGGCGGCGTGGCGTCCCGGATGGGACCGGGCTCCTTCTGGATGTAGCGGTTGAGGAACTCGCGGAAGGGCCGCTCGCCGATGAAACAGATGCCCGTGCTGTCCTTCTTCTTCGCATTGGGCAGGCCGATTTCGGACGCGATGCGACGCACCTCGGTCTTGTGCAGCTCGCCCACGGGGAACAGCGTCTTGCTGAGCTGGGCCTGGTTGAGGCGGTGCAGGAAATAACTCTGGTCCTTGCTCGGGTCCAGGCCCTTGAGCAGCTCGTGTTTGCCGGTTCGTTCGTTCAGGCGCACCCTTGCATAGTGACCCGTGGCGATCTTCTCGGCGCCCAGGCGCATGGCGTGGTCGAGGAAGGCCTTGAACTTGATCTCGGCGTTGCAGAGGATGTCGGGGTTGGGCGTGCGGCCGGCCTGGTATTCGCGCAGGAACTCCGCGAAGACGCGGTCCTTGTACTCGGCGGCGAAGTTGACGTGCTCGATCTCGATGCCGATCACATCGGCCACGGCGGCGGCGTCCACGAAGTCGATGTTGGAAGAGCAGTACTCGCTGTCATCGTCATCTTCCCAGTTCTTCATGAAGATGCCGACCACGTCGTAGCCCTGCTGCTTGAGCAGATGCGCGCTGACCGCGGAGTCCACGCCTCCGCTCAAACCCACCACGACCCGCTGTTTGCCTGACTTGCCCATAGGTGTGCGATTATCCCAGCCGGGCAAGAGGCCGGCAGAACACAGGTTATTGATGGAACTCAGACAGATCCGCTATTTCGTGCGTGTGGTCGAGCTCGGCAGCATGAGCCGCGCCGCGCTCGAGCTGGACATGGTGCAGTCGGCGCTGAGCCAGCAGATCAGCCGGCTCGAAAGCGAGCTCTCCACCCGGCTGCTGCAGCGCACCAGCAAGGGCGTGACGCCGACCGAGGCCGGCCTGGCCTTTTTCCGCGAGGCCCAGCTGACCCTGCGCCACGCCGAGCAGGCCGCGCGCGCCGCGCAGCAGGCGCGGCTCTCGGGTTCGGTCAGCGTGGGGCTGGCGCCGACCACGGCGGCCGTGCTGGGCCTGCCGCTGCTGCGTGCCATGCGGGCCCGCTACCCCGATGTGCGCCTGCACCTGGTGGAGAGCATGTCGGGCCATGTGAGCACCATGCTCAACGCGCGCCAGCTCGACCTGGCCGTGCTCTTCAGCACCGATCCGGCACGGCGCTGGAGCACCATGCCGCTGCTCGAAGAGCGGCTGTACTACATCCGCACGCGACGCGACGTTCAAGGCGAGCCGCCAGCGCGCGTACGCGCCGCCGCGCTCAAAGGCGTGCCGCTGATCATGCCCACGGGCGGCCACGGCCTGCGCAGCGCGCTGGACGCGGTGTTCAGCCGCGCGCGCATCCAGCCCACGGTGGTGGTGGAGATCGATTCCCTGTCCATGCTCATGGACGCGGTCGAGGCTGGCCTGGGCGGCTCCTTGCAGCCCTGGTCCGCCGTGAGCCGCTACCGCGACGCGACCGAGCGCTTCGCGCTCTCCGAGCTGGCCGATCCGCTGGCGCGTCGCCGCAATGTGCTGTGCAGCCTCTCGGACGATGAACTCTCGCCTGCGGCTTTGGCCACGCGCGTGGTGCTGGCCGATTGCGCGCGCGAACTCGTGCGTTCGGGGCGCTGGGTCGGCGCGACGCTGATCGACGCCTAAAGCAGGTTCACACCCTTCCACTGCCCGCTGTTCACGAGCTGCTTGACGGTCTCGCGCAGCTCGCCACGCACGGCAGCGGCGGCGGGTGAGAGGCGCTCTGCATCCACCGAGTAGAGGAAGTTCGGGCGCTTCATGCTGGCGTCGGAAAAGGCCAGCGTGCGCCAGCCCTCACGCAGCCGGCCTTCGAGGAGGGCGGCCGACATGGGTTTGATAGTGGCGCCCATGCCGTCGCGCACACAGGTCATGAGCAATGAGAGCGAGTCGATCTCGGCCACCACGTGCAGGGCCAGGTTGCGTTGTTCGAATTCGGCGGCGATGCGCCGGCGCAGACCGTGGATGCCTGTGGGCAGGATCAGCGGCAGGTCGGCCGTGTCGGTGCAGCTGAGCTTGACGCGCCGCGGCGGCACCAGATCGCTGTCCTCGGGCAGCATCACGAAGAGCTCTTCCTCCACCAGCGGCTCAGCCGGCAGGTCGGGCACGGCGTCGCGGCTGAAGAGGATGGCCAGGTCCAGCTGGCCCATGCGCATCATCTGCGCCAGGTGGCCACTCATGCCCTCGACGACGTTGAGCACGATGCCCGGGTACTTCTCACGGATGCGGCGCATGAAGGGCACGCCCACGGCGCAGACCGTGGTGGCCGCCAGGCCCACCGAGACCATGCCGTGCACGGTGCCAGGTTCCTGCCGCGCGATGGACAGCGCCTGGTCCAGCTGGCGCAGCATGAAGCGCGCGTGGTGGTGCAGGGCCGCGCCGTTTTCCGTCGGTGTCACGCCCTTGGCGGTGCGAATCAAAAGAGGTTTGCCCACCTCGGCCTCCAGCTTGGCGATGTGCTGGCTCAGCGCGGGCTGGGCGATGAAAAGCTGACGCGAGGCCTTGGCCAGGCTGCCGCTTTCCACGATCTGCACGAAGTACTTGAGTTGACGCAGGTCCATGCCGGCATCCTATAAGTTTTTGAAGATGCCCCCCTATAAGAAATAGCGATACCCCATCTCGGAAAACAGTATTTTTCAAAAGAGCCGGCGCTTCCTACCATCGCCCTTGCATTCCACATCAAACCCAAACCTAGAGGAGACAAGGATGGAAGCGAACAAGACAGAGAAGGACCTGCCCCTGCACGACAGCCGGCGCCGTACCCTGCTCAAGACCGGCGCCCTGGTGGCCGGCAGCGCAGCCCTGGGTTACCCGGCCATCGCCACCGCGCAGGCGAACACGATCAAGATCGGCCACCTCACACCGCTGACCGGCTTTCTGGGCGCCCTGGGCGAGTACGCCGTGCAGGGCATCAAGATGGCGGCCGAAGAGATCAACGCCAGTGGCGGCCTGCTCGGCCGCCAGATCGAGCTGATCAGCGAAGACTCGGTGAACCCGCAGACCGCTTCCAGCAAGGCGCAGCGCATGATCGAGCAGAACAAGGTACAGGTGCTCATGGGCGAGATCAACTCGGCCTCGGCGCTGACCATCGCGCAGGTGGCCGAACGCAACAAGACCCTGTTCATGAGCATCGGCGCACGTTCCGACGCGCTGCGCGGCAAGAACTGCAACCGCTACACCTTCCACGTCGACATCCCGGTGACGGTGATGGTCAACGCCGCCGGCGAGGCGCTGGTGCGCCAGGGCCTGGTCAAGGGCAAGAAGATCTACGCCCTGACCTCCGACTACCTCTTCGGTCACGATCTTTCGCGCGCCGCTAAGAACTTCTTCAACCGCAACGGCGGCACCGTGATCGGCGACGAGCTCGTGCCCACCGACCTGACGGACTTCAGCGCGCAGCTGATCAAGATCCGCCAGGCGCGCCCCGACCTGGTCGCCACCAACCTCGGCGGCAACCAGGTGACCAACTTCGTCAAGCAGTACGCCGAGTTCGGCCTGCAGTTCCCGGTGGCCGGCTTCAACCTGAACACGGCCGACGCCTGGGCCGCGGGTGAAGGCAACCTCGGCGGCATCTGGCCCACCGTGTGGCACCACGAGCTCAAGACCCCGGGCTCGCAGGCCTTCGTCGAGAAGTTCACGAAGAAGTACGGTCGGATCCCTGAGAACCACGCCTGGATCGAGTACGTCTCGCTGATGATGCTGGCCCAGGCCATCCGCGAAACGAAGTCGGTCGACACCGACAAGCTCATCGCCTACTTCGAGACCGAGGCGCAGTTCGACATCCTGAAGGGACGCAAGGCCTATTTCCGCAGCTGGGACCACCAGCTCATGCAGGAGGCCTATCCCTTCACGGTCAAGCCCAAGGGCCAGGCCAAACACAAGCAGGACTTCCTGCTCTTCGGCGAGGCCGTGCCGGCCGCGAACGAGCCGCTGGAGAAGCTGGCCCCCCCGAAGTCCGAGAGCCTTTGCAAGATGTGAGTGTGAGCTGAAGTGAACTGAGCTGTTTGGCCGGTGCCACGTGTCGGCGCCGGCCCTTTTCTCCCTCTCCCGGATTCCCATGGAAATCGTCTATTTGCTCGAGCAGGTCGTCAACGGCCTCGTGCTCGGCGGCTACTACCTGCTGCTGGCCCTGGGCCTCTCGCTGATTTTCAGCGTCGGCGGCATCGTCAACCTTGCGCACGGCGCCTTCTACGCGCTGGGTGCCTACCTCTCGCTCGAAGTCATGAAGCACGCCGGCTTCGCCGGCAGCATCTTCATCACGCCGGCTCTCGTGGGGCTGCTCGGCATCCTGTTCGAGCGCTACCTGCTGCGCCGCTTCTACGCGGCCGATCCCATCCTCAGCCTGCTGGTCACCTTCGGCCTGGCCATGGTGGCCGAACAGGCGCTGCGCATGATCTGGGGTTCGGCGCCGCTGTCGTCGAATATGCCGCCCGAGTTCAAGGGCAACGTCATGCTCGGCGAGTTCATGCTGTCCAGGTACCGGCTCTTCATCCTGGGCGTGGTCATCGTGGTGATGAGCGGCATCTGGCTGCTGCTGCACAAGACCTCCTTTGGCCGCGTGGTGCGCGCCGGCGTGCAGAAGCCCGACATGGTGGCGGTGCTGGGCATCCGCCTGCAGCCCTATATGACGGCCATCGTCATGCTGGGTGTGGCCACGGCCGCGCTGGGCGGTGTGCTCTTCGGGCCGATTGCCATCGTGCACCCGGCCATGGGCACCGAGATCATGACCGTGGCCTTCGTTGTCGTCGTGATCGGCGGCCTGGGCAGCTTCTGGGGCGTGGTGGCGGCGGCGGTGCTGGTGGGCGTGGTGCGCGGCGTCACCACCCACTTCCTGCCTGCGGCCAGCGAAGCCTCCATGTACATCCTGATGTTCCTCGTGCTGATGTTCCGGCCGCGCGGCCTGCTGGGCGAGCGCATCGAACGTTTCGAGTGAGACAAAAAGAACAATGAATGCTCTGCTGAATTCCAAGGTCCGGCCGCTCCTGGTCGGCGCGGCGGCCCTGGTGCTGCTGCCCCTCGTCTTCCAGGCCATCGGCCTCACACTGGACGCGGCCACGGTCGTCGTCATCCTGGCGCTGGCCGCCATGGGCCTGAACCTGCTGGTGGGTTACACCGGTCTGGTGTCCTTCGGCCATGCGGCCTGGTTCGGCATCGGCGGCTATGCCGCAGGCCTGGCCCAGCTGCACTGGTTTCCCGGCCAGATCGTGCTGCCCTTTGCCTTCGCGGTCGTGTTCACGGCCACGCTCTCGCTGGTGGTGGGTTTTCTCATCCTGCGCCGGCGCGGGGTGTACTTCTCCTTGCTGACCTTGGCGCTGTGTGCGCTGACCTTTGCCATCGCCTTCCGCTGGACGGCGCTGACCGGCGGTGAGGGGGGGCTGGGTGGCATCGAGCGCGGCGGCCCGGCCTGGCTCAACCTCGACGGGCACCTCAACTACTACGTGCTCGTGGCGCTGATCGCCTTCGGCCTGTTGTACGTGCTGCTGCGCGTGGTGCGCTCGCCCTTCGGCCATGTGCTCGTGGCCATCCGCGAGAACCAGCAGCGCGCCACCTTCCAGGGCTACAACATCGACCGCTACAAGCTGCTGGCCTTCGTGATCTCGGCCACCATCACGGGACTGGCCGGCGCCATGATGGTCTTCCTGCACCGTCTGGCGGCGGCCGAGTCCACCGCGGTGGCCTTCTCGGGCGAGCTGCTGGCCATGGTGGTGATCGGCGGCATGCACAGCTTTCTGGGCCCGGCCCTGGGCGCGCTGTTCTTCCTGCTGTTTCGCGAGCTGTTCTCGATCTGGACCAACAACTGGCTGCTCTACTTCGGCCTGATCTTCGTCGGCTTCATCGTCTTCTCGCCCGCGGGCCTGACCGGCATCTGGGCCACGATCCAGAAGCGTCTCAAGCCGCCGCCCGAGGACGGCGCGGCCATGAGCAAGCGCAAGATCTACGACGGTCTGCCCCTGCCCGAGTTCCTGCGCCCCCAACGTGTCGAAGGCGCGGTGCTCGATGCCCAGGGCATCAGCAAGAGCTTCGGCGGTATCCAGGCTGTGCGCGAGAACAGCCTCACGGTGCAGGCCGGGCAGATCCACGCCCTGATCGGCCCCAACGGCGCGGGCAAGACGACGACCTTCAACCTGATCTCGGGCATGTTCATGGCCGACACGGGCACGGTGCGCCTGCACGGCCAGGCCATCCAGTTCCTGCCGCCGGACCGTATCTGCCAGCAGGGCCTGGCACGTTCCTTTCAGATCACCAACCTCTTCAAGGGCCTGAGCATCTACGAGAACCTGCGGCTCTCGCTGCAGGCGCGGCATGCCGGGCGCTTCAACTGCTGGCGCGACATCGACAGCTACCCTGAAGTCCACACCGAGACCGCGGAGTTGATGAAGTTCCTGGGCCTGCAGGGCATGGAGCAGGTGGGTGGCGGTGACCTGTCCTATGGCGGCCAGCGCCTGGTCGATCTGGGCATTGCACTGGGCTCCAAGCCCCAGGTGCTGTTGCTCGACGAGCCCCTGGCCGGCCTAGCCGCGGCCGAGCGCGAGCGGGTCTCCCGGCTGGTGACGACCATTGCGAGCAATATCCCTGTGCTCATCGTCGAGCACGACATCGACCGCGTGCTATCGCTCTCGCACCGCGTGACGGTGATGAACCAGGGCGAGGTGCTGATGAGCGGCACGCCCGACGAGGTCCGCAGTGACCAGCGCGTGCAGGAGATCTACACCGGCCATGGCACACCGCCGGTCACGGGCCGCAGTGGTCAGGTCAGCGGCGAGCGTCCCCTGGTGCTGGACTTCGAAAAGGTCAACGCCTACTACGGCAAGAGCCACATCCTCAACGACGCCAGCCTGCAGGTGCGTGAGGGCGAGATCGTGGCCCTGCTCGGTCGCAACGGCGCTGGCAAGTCCACGCTGCTCAAGAGCCTGGTGGGCCTGCTGCCGCCGGCCAGCGGCCGCGTGAGCTTCAACGGCCGGGAGATCACGGGCCTGGGCGCGCCCGACATCGCCCGCCTGGGCATCGGCTATGTGCCGCAGGGCCGCGGTCTGTTTGCCGGCATGACGGTGGCCGAGAACCTGGCCCTGGGCCGGCTGGCGCGCCCGACCGATGGCAAGACCGGCGTGGTCTGGGATGAGGCGAAGATCCTCGAATACTTCCCGCGCCTCAAAGAGCGCATGCACGTGGCGGCCGACTACCTCTCGGGTGGGGAGCAGCAGATGGTGGCCGTGGCGCGGGCGCTCTCGGGCAATGTCAAGCTGCTGCTGCTCGACGAGCCTTTCGAGGGTCTGGCACCCACGGTGGTGCAGGAACTGTTCACGGTCTTCGACAAGCTGCGCAGCGAAGTGTCCATCGTCATCGTTGAGCACAACCTCGATCTCGTGCTGGCTCTGGCCGACCGCGTCTACGCCCTGGAGCGTGGTGCCGTCTTCCACGAAGGCCCGGCCCAGCCGCTGCTGATGGACCTCGACTATCGCAAGAAGATTTTGTGGCTGTGATCGCCGCAAGGAACCAAGAAGGAATGATCATGAGCAAGAAACCGGAACTCAAGCTCCTGCTGGAGAAGATGGCCAACATGCCCTGGAAGGAATATCCGGGCCACTTTGGCGGCGCCCTGTCCAAGGAATTGGCGGGCCCCGAGACCACAGGCAGTTCGCGCGTGGACTTCCGCATCTCGCGCTACGCCCCCATGGCCTATGTGCAGGAGCATGTGCACAAGGTGCAGGAGCAGGTCTACTACGTGCTCGAAGGCGAGGGCATCCTGACGCTGGACGACACGAAAAACCTGATGCGTCCGCACGACTACGTTTACGTGCCACCGGGTGTGCGTCACAGTTTCACCAACACCGGTACCGATGGCCTGGTCTTCCTGGTCATCACCACGCCGGCTGCCGACGACGAAGAGGAGATGCGCTGATGGACCGACAGGCGAATGCCAGGCTGGATGGCGCGAATCCCGCCACCTATGGCCTGCTGATCGATGGCCAGTGGGTCGCGGGTGCCGGGACACGTGTGAGCGTGCTGGACAAGTACAAGCTGCAGCCCTGCGCCACCCTCACCACGGCCGACGCGGCCCAGGTGCAGCGCGCCGTGGAGGTGGCCCATGCGGCTTTCCGCGCCGGCGCCCCCGTGGCCTATGAGCGCGGCGCCATCCTGGACCGCGCGGCCCAGCTGCTGGAGGCGCGTGCCCCCGAGTTCGTGCGCACCATGCAGCTCGAGGCCGGTTTCACGCAGAGCGATGCCATGGGCGAGGTGCGCCGTTGCGTGCAGACGCTCAAGCTCTCCAGCGAGGAGGCGCGCCGCCTGGCGGGCGATGTGATTCCGCTAGCCGGTGCGCCCGGCGCGGCCGGTCGCCTGGCCTTCACCTTGCGCGTGCCCCTGGGTGTGGTGGCCGCCATCACACCTTTCAACTCGCCGCTCAACACGGTGACCCACAAGGTGGCGCCGGCGTTCGCAGCGGGAAATGCCGTGATCCTCAAGCCCTCCACGCACACGCCGCTCACGGCCTGCCTGCTGGCCGAGGTGCTGCTCGAAGCCGGTCTGCCCAAGGGCTTCCTGTCCGTGCTGCATGGCAGCGCCGAAGTGGTGGGCCTGCTGCAGGCCGACGAACGCGTGCGTTTCTTTGCCTTCACGGGCAGCACGGAAGTGGGCCGCAAGATCCAGCAGGCGGCGGGCCTGCGCCGCACGCAGATGGAACTGGGCTCGATCGCCTGCACCATCCTCTGTGATGACGCCAAGCTCGACGCGGCCCTGCCCAAGATCGTCAACGCGGGCTACCGCAAGGCGGGCCAGGTCTGCACCTCGGTGCAGCTGCTGCTGGTGCACGAATCGCTGCAGGCCGAGGTGGAGCAGCGCCTGGCCGGGATGGTGCAGGCCCTGTCTTACGGTGATCCGCAGGACCCCAAGACCTTTGTGGGCCCGGTGATCAGCGAGGACGCCGCGATCCGCATCGAGCAATGGGTCGACGACGCCATGGCCAAGGGCGCCAAGCGTCTGGCCGGCGGTGCAAGACGGGGGGCGGTGGTGCCGCCCACGCTGCTGACGAACATCAGTGGCGACATGCGCGTGGGTTGCAACGAGATCTTCGGCCCCGTGGTCTGCATCGTGCCCTTCAAGACCCTGGACCAGGCCATCGCACGCGTGAATGCCACGCCTTTCGGCCTGGCCACCGGCCTGTTCACCAACCGCCTGGGCGATGCGCTGGCTGCGGCCCAGCAGCTGGAGGTGGGCGGCGTGCACATCAACGAGACCTCGAGCTCGCGTGTGGACCTCATGCCCTATGGCGGTAGCAAGGACAGCGGCTTCGGCCGCGAAGGCCCGCATTACGCGGTGCATGAAATGACGGAAGAACGTATCGTGACGTTCACCACCACCTGAGAGACAGAGAGAGAAATACCATGCCCAAGATGAAAGGTGGCGAGCTGATCGCCGAATACCTGGTTCAGGAGAAAGTGCCGTATATCTTCGGCATCTGTGGCCACGGCAATGTCGGCATCCTCGATGCGCTCTACGACGTGAAGGACCAGCTGCAGCTGGTCTCGCCGCGGCACGAGCAGTGCGCCGGCCACATGGCCGATGCTTACTTCCGCGTCAAGCACAAGCCGGTGGCCACGCTCACGTCCACCGGCCCCGGTTCGGCGAACATGGTGATGTCCTGCGCCACGGCGCTGTCGGATTCCTCGGCCTTCATGTGCATCACCTCGAACGTGCCGACCTCGCAGCACAACCGCGCGCCCTTCCAGGAGCTCTACAAGCACAACCAGGCCGACTTCGCGCAGGTCATGCGCCCCGTGGTCAAGCGGGCTTTCCAGCCCAGCCGCGTGGACATGCTGCCGCTGGCCCTGCGCCAGGCCATGGACACCATGGTCACGGGCCGCCCCGGCCCGGTGAACCTGGACATCCCGTACAACGTTTACCAGGAAGAGGCTGATGTGGAGCTGCCGCCGCCCTCGCACGTGCAGCGCGCACACCGCCCGGGCGCGAACGAGGCCGACGTGGCCATCGCCCTGGACCTTCTGGCCGCGGCGCGCCAGCCCGTGTTCTTCATTGGCCACGGTGCCACGCTGTCCGAGGCCGCTGCCGAGATCACCGAGCTGGCCGAGAAGCTGGGCGTGCCCGTCATCACCTCGCCCAACGGCATGGGCGCCATTCGCGGCGATCACCCGCTGGCCCTGGGCTTCATCGGCCGCAACGGTGCCTATCCGGCCAACGAGGCCGGCCGTCGTGCCGACCTGGTGATCACGCTGGGCACGCGTTTCGACGACCGCAGCTCGTCCAGCTGGTATGACGGCTACTCGTGGAACTTCCCGAAGACGAAACTCGTGCACGTGGACATCGACCCGCAGGAGCTGGGTCGCAACTACGCGCCCGACCTTGGCGTGATCGCCGATGTAAAAGTCTTTACGCGCCAGCTGCTCAACGCCATCCCCGGCCGTAAGGAGATCACGGCCACGCGCTATGCGCCCTGGCTGGCCCAGGTGCAGGGCTGGCAGGCGCAGTGGGAAGCTTTTGTGCGTCCGCACTTCGGCGACTCCACCAGCCCGCTGCGTCCCGAGTTCGTCGTGGGCACGCTGCAGAAGGTGCTGCCCGACGACGTGATCCTCGCGCTCGACTCCGGCGTGCACCACAACTGGTTCATGCAGTTCTGGCAGGCCAGGCGCCCGCAGAGCATGCT
The DNA here is from genome assembly GCA_046299695.1 of Hylemonella sp. Taxonomy (GTDB): domain Bacteria; phylum Pseudomonadota; class Gammaproteobacteria; order Burkholderiales; family Burkholderiaceae_C; genus Hylemonella. The sequence goes on along the minus strand of JBKBHP010000002.1, from coordinate 50,853 downwards.
CAACAGCTGGGGCTATTCCAGCATGGGCTTCGGCGTCTGCGGTGTCATGGGCGCACAGCTCGCCGCGCCCGACCGCCCCTGCGTGGCCGTGGTCGGCGACGGCGGTTTCACCATGGCGCCCTATGTGCTGTGCACGGCAGTGGAATACAAGTTGCCGGTGGTCTGGATCATCTGGAACAACTTCGCCTGGGGCGCCATCCGCGACCTGCAGTACGGCCTGTTCGACGGCCGCGAGATCGGCACGGCCTTCTACCACGGTGAAACCGGCGCACGCTACAACCCGGACTTCGCGGCCTGGGCCCGCGCTTGCGGCGCCGACGGCTACACGGTCACCCGTCCGCAGGACCTGGGCGCCACCGTGCAGCAGGCGCTGAAGAACAAACGCCCCTGCGTGATCGACGTGCATGTGGACGCCGACGTGCGCCCGCCGTCCACCGGCACCTGGCAGCTGCCGCCCATTCCGTACAAAGAGCCGGTGTACGGGAAACCGTACAAGGCCTGAACCGATTTCATCAAAGAGGATTTCCCATGAGCAAGAAGATCGCCCTCGTTTTCGGCGGTACGCGCGGCATCGGCGCGGCCACGGTGCAGAAACTGGCCGAGAGCGGCTATGACGTGGCCTACACCTATGTGAGCAGTGCGCCCAATGTGCCCGCCAAGATCGGCAGCGCCACCACCAAGGGCTACCAGGTCGACATCCGTGAACCGGCCCAGGTGGCCCAGGTCTTTGCCGACGTGGCCCGGGACTTCGGCAGCATGCCCCACTGCGTGGTGGCCAACGCCGGCATCAATGTGCCGCCTGGCCCCATCGCCACCTATGACCCGGAGAACTTCCGCAAGGTCGTCGAGGTGAATCTCGTCGGCGCCTTCAACGTGCTGAGTGCTGCCGCGAAGAACGTGGTGGATGGCGGCAACATCATCGGCCTGACCACCTCGATGGTGCGCGTGGCGGTGCCCGGCGGCGGGGCCTACACGGCGACCAAGGCCGGTGTGGAGAGCCTGCTGCGCTCCATGGCCAAGGAGCTGGCGCCGCGCAAGATCCGCGTCAATGGCGTGGCCCCGGGTCCGGTGGACACCGACCTGTTCCGCGCCGGCAAGGACGAGGCGGCGATTGCCCGCTCGGCCGGCCTGAGCCCCTTCAACCGTGTTGGCCTGCCCGAGGAAGTGGCCGAGGTGGTGGCCTTCCTCGCGTCGGACAAGGCGTCGTGGGTGCATGGCCAGATCATCCAGCCGAACGGCGGCATGGTCTGATCACGATGCGTCTCGCGGTTTTCACCAAGAACTACAGCAACCCGGCTTATGGTGCGGCGCGTCTGGGGGCGGAACGTGCGGCCGCGGTCTTCGGTGACGAAGTGCTGCACTTCGTGCCCAAGAAGGGCGATGACCCCGTGGAGCAGAGCGCCCTGGTTGCCGAGGCCTTGGCCTTGCAGCGGCGCCCCGACGCCTTCGTGTTCTCGCCCGTGCACGCGACCCAGGTGGACACGGCGATCCGCCAGGTGGCGGCGGCCGGCATACCCATGATTGGCTTCGTGAATCCGATAGCTGCCGCGCCCATGGTGAGCTATGTGAGCTCGGACGATCATCAGCTCGCCATCGCCATCGCGCGTTACCTGTTCGGGTATTTGCAGGGGCAGGGCCGTGTGCTGGTGGTCACGGGCCCCGAGGAGTCCTACACCAGCCTGGAGCGCCTCCGCGGGTTCCAGGACGCTGCGCGCGAGGCCCCGGGCATCGTGCTGGCGGGCCAGGTGGCCGGTGACTATGTGCGCGAGGTCGCTCGCGATCGCACGGCGGCCTGGTTGCAGACGAATTCGGCGCCCGATGCCGTGCTCGTGGCGAACGACATCATGGCCATCGGTGTGCTCGACGCACTGAATGCCGCGGGCGAGACGGCCGCCGTGGTCGGCGTGAACGCCATTCCGCAGGCCATCGCGGCCATCGCCGCAGGCCGCATGCTGGCCACGGCCGACTTCAATGCCATGCAGATGGCCTACCTCGCCGCCGAATGCGCGGCACGGCACCTGCGCGGTGAGGCCGTGCCCCGGACCATCGAGCTGCCGGTGCAGATCGTCGACGGGAGCAATTACGCACAGTGGAACCTGCCCTACGAGCAGCGGTCTGTGATCACACTCGAACAACTGAGGAGCAAGACATGAAACGCAATTTTCTGAAGCAGATGCTGGGCGGCTTGCTGCTGGCCACGCTCGTGGGCGGCGCAGGTGCGCAGTCCTACCCGGACAAGCCCATCCGCATCGTCGCGCCCTTTGCGCCCGGTGGCGCCGTGGACATCATCGCGCGCATCATTGCCGAAGGTCTGGGTGCCCAGTATGGCCAGACCGTCATCGTCGAGAACAAGCCGGGCGCCAGCGGTCACCTGGGTGCGCAGATGGTGGCCAAGGCTCCGGGCGACGGCTACACCCTCATGGTGGGCACCATCGGCATCCACGCGGCCTACAAGAGCTACAGCAAGCTGACCTACGATCCGGCCCGCGAGCTGCGGCCCGTGATGATCGTGGGCGAGGCGCCCAATCTGGTGCTGGTACCGACGAACTCGAAGTACAAGACCTTTGCCGACTTCCTGGCCGACGCCAAGGCCAACCCGGGCAAGATCAACTACGCCTCGGCTGGCCCCGGCTCCTCGGTCCACATGGTGACCGAGCTCTTCCAGCTGGCCATCGGCCAGCGCATGAACCATATTCCCTACAAGGGCAGCGGCCCGGCGCTGATCGACCTGATCGCGGGCCAGGTCGACGTGATGTTCGACAACATGTCCTCGGGGCTCAAGCACGTGGAAAGCGGCAAGCTGCGCGTGCTGGCCGTGACGGGGCCGCAGCGCGACAAGCGCCTGCCCCAGGTGCCCACCATTGCCGAAGCCGGCGTGCCCGGCTATGCCGGCACCTCCTGGTTCACGTTCGCGGCGCCGGCCGGCACGCCGACGGCCCTGGTCGAGAAGCTGAACCGCGATGTGCAGCAGGTGCTGGCCAGCCCGGCCGTGGCCACGCGCTACGACACCCTGGGCATGAACTACACGCCCAACACCGCGGCCGAGGCGGCGGCTTTCTTCAAGAGCGAAACCGCCAAGTGGACGCAGGTGATCGAGGCGGCCAGGCTGCAGCTGGATTAAGGAGACGGCCATGTTGAACCAGACTTGCAAGTCGCTGCTGGCCTTGGGCCTGTTCGCGGGCGCCATGCTCGCAAATGCGCAGGACGCCTTCCCCAACAAGCCCGTTAGGATCGTTGTGCCCTATGCGGCCGGCGGTCCGGCCGATCTGCTCGCGCGTGGCGTGGCCGAGAAGCTGGGCCCGCGCCTGGGCCAGCCCGTGGTGGTGGAGAACAAGCCCGGTGCCGGTGGCCACACGGGCGCCGAACAGGTGGCCAAGGGCGCGGCCGACGGCTACACCCTGGTGCTGGCCACCATCGCGCACAACGGCGCGGTCAAGCTCTACCCGAACCTGCGCTACGACCCGCTGAAGGAACTCAAACCCGTGGTTCTGCTGGCCGAGGCGCCGAGCATTCTCATCGTCAAGCAGGATCTGCCGGTGAAGTCGGTGCAGGAACTGCTGGCCCTGGCCAAGGCCCAGCCGGGCAAGCTGACCTATGGCTCGGCCGGCAACGGCTCGGCCATGCACATGGCGGCCGAACTGTTTCGCTACATGAGCAAGGTGGACTATGTGCACGTGCCCTACCGCGGCGGTGCGCCGGCCATGGCGGATCTTCTGGGCGGCCAGATCGACATGCTGTTCGAAAGCCTGGGCACGGCCCATCCCCATCTCAAGAGCGGCAGGGTGCGTGCGCTGGCCGTGACCGGCACGGCGCGCAGCTCCAGCCTGCCTGAGGTGCCCACGGTGACCGAAGCCGGCGTACCCGGCTATGCCTCGGTGCCCTGGTACACGCTCTCGGTGGCCAGTGGCACGCCGGCGGCTATCGTCAACAAGCTCAACACCGAACTCAACGTGGTGCTCAAGGACAAGGACCTGGTGCAGCGTTGGGACGGTCTGGGCATTGCGGCCCTGGGCGGCACGCCGGCCGACGCGCAAAAGCGCAACGAGGCCGAGACCGCGAAGTGGAGCGCCGTAATCGACGCCGCGAAGATCAAGCTCGATTGACCGTCCCATGCAACGTGAAGAACTGACGTACGACGTCGTCGTGGTCGGCGGTGGCGGTGCGGGCCTGGCCGCAGCTATCGAGGCGCGCGGGGCTGGTGCCCGCGTGCTGCTGCTGGAGAAGAACCCGACCCTCGGGGGCTCCACCGCCTGGTCCATCGGCTCGGTGACATCGAGCGGCACGCCGCACCAGAAAAAGCGCGGCATCGTCGACAACCCGGTGGACCACTGGGCCGACATGCCGGGTTTTGCAGGGGATCTGGATGCACGCGACAACGCGGAGCTGCGCCGTATCCTTTGCGACGAGATCCCCGCCACCTTCCAGTGGCTGCTGGACAGCGGTGTGCGTTTCATGGGCCCCATGCCCGAGCCGCCGCACCGCCAGCCGCGCATGCACAACGTGCTGCCCAATTCGCGTTCCTTCATCTACCACCTGGGCCGGCGCGCGCGCCGTGCGGGCGTGGACATCCGCACCGGCCTGCGGGTCACGGCGCTGCTGCAGGAAGACGGCCGCGTGACGGGCGTGGATGCCGAAGGTGAAGGCGGTCTGCTGCGTGCGCGTGGACGTGGTGGCGTTATCCTGGCCGCAGGCGACTTCACCAACGGCCCCGAGTTCAAGGCCCGTTTCATGGGCCCGCAGGAGGCCAAGGTCGAGGGCGTGAACCTCACCGCCACGGGTGACGGCCAGCGCCTGGGCGAGAGCCTGGGGGCCACCATCGTCAACGGCGACCTGGCCCTGGGTCCGGAGATCCGTTTCATCGCCCCCGCGCAGGAGAACTTCGTGCGCCGCCTGCCACCCTGGCGCTGGCTGGCCATCCTCATGCAATGGTCGCTCGATCACCTGCCCCAGGCCCTGCTGCGACCTTTCATGATGAAGTTCTTGACCACGGCGCTCGCACCGTCGACCATGCTCTTCGAGCAGGGCGCCATCCTGGTGAACCAGCGTGGTGAACGCTTCGGCAACGAGCTCGACAAGCCGGCGTGGCGCCTGCCAGACCAGCCGGGCAAGCAGGGCTACATCGTGGTCGACGCGGCACTGGCTGCGCAGTTCTCGGCCTGGCCGCACTATGTGTCCACAGCGCCGGGCATCGCCTACGCCTATATCCCCGACTACCGGCGCAACCGGCCCGATGTCTATGCCGAAGCCATCACGCTTGATGAACTGGCGCGCCAGCTCGGCATGGACGCGGCAGCATTGGCGCGCAGCGTGGACGAGAGCCCGGTGCGGCCTTTCGGCGCCGGGCCTTACATCGCTCTGGGTCCGGTGCGGCCGGTCTTTGTGCACAGCGAAGGCGGGCTCATGGTGGACGCACAGCACCGCGTGCTCGGCGCCGACGGCCAGCCCTTGCCCGGGCTCTACGCTGCGGGCTCCACGGGTCAGGGCGGCTTGCTGCTCAAGGGCCATGGCCACCACCTGGCTTGGGCCTTCGTCTCGGGCCGGCGGGCCGGGCGCCTGGTGGCCGCAGCCGCACGGCGCTGAGGTATCACGGATCGTGATGGCCCTATGTGGCGGGCGGCCTGCCGGCAGGCAGTGTCGCTCGCTACAGTCGGCGCCATCGAATTGAAGGTTGCAGAGTCGGGCCTGCGTGGTCCGGCGACGGAGTTGGATTTCCCATGATCGATGTACTCGTCATCGGTGGCGGCAACGCCGCCCTGTGCGCCGCGCTGATGGCCCGTGAGGCCGGCGCCAGCGTGCTGCTGCTGGAGGCTGCGCCGCGCGAGTGGCGCGGTGGCAATTCCAGCCACACGCGCAATCTGCGCTGCATGCACGACGCACCGCAGGACGTGCTGGTGGACGCCTACCCGGAAGAGGAGTTCTGGCAGGACCTGCTCAAGGTCACGGGCGGCCTGACCGACGAGCAGCTGGCGCGCTTGGCCATCCGTGCCTCGGCCAGCTGCCGCGACTGGATGCGCAATCACGGCGTGCGCTTCCAGCCGCCGCTGTCGGGCGCGCTGCACGTGGCGCGCACCAATGCCTTCTTCATGGGCGGCGGCAAGGCCCTGGTCAATGCCTACTACCGCAGCGCCGAGCGCCTGGGCGTGCAGATCCGCTACGAGGCGCCGGTAGACCGGCTCGACATCGTGGGCGGCGAGTTCAGAGCCGCGTACGTGAACGGCGAGCGCATCGAAGCGCGCGCCTGTGTGCTGGCCGCAGGTGGCTTCGAGTCCAACCGTGCTTGGCTGCGCGAGGCCTGGGGGCAGAACGAGCGCGGCGAATGGCCGGCGGACAACTTCCTGATCCGGGGCACGAAGTTCAACCAGGGCGTGTTGATCAAGCACATGCAGGAACAGGGCGCCGACATGATCGGCGACCCCACGCAATCGCACTGCGTGGCCATCGACGCGCGCGCGCCGCTCTACGATGGCGGAATCTGTACGCGCATCGACTGTGTCTCGCTGGGTGTGGTGGTGAACAACCGGGGTGAGCGCTTCTATGACGAGGGCGAGGACTTCTGGCCCAAGCGCTATGCCATCTGGGGCCGGCTGGTGGCGCAGCAGCCGGGGCAGATCGGCTACTCCATCATCGACAGCAAGGCCATCGGCCGCTTCATGCCGCCGGTCTTTCCCGGCGTGCAGGCCGACAGCCTGCCCGAACTCGCGCGCAAGCTCGGCTTGCCGGAGCAGACCTTCATGGCCACGCTCACGGCCTACAACGCGGCCTGCCGCGTCGGCAGCTTCGACCACACGGCGCTCGACGACTGCCGCACCGAGGGCCTGAGCCCGGCCAAGACCCATTGGGCCCTGCCGCTGGACACCGGCCCCTACTACGGTTACGCCCTGCGCCCGGGCATCACCTTCACCTACCTCGGGCTCAAGGTCAACGCGCAGTCCGCCGTGCATTTCGGTGGCGTGCCCAGTGCCAACCTTTATGTGGCGGGCGAGATGATGGCCGGCAATGTGCTGGGCAAGGGCTACACGGCCGGCGTGGGCATGTCCATTGGCACGGCCTTCGGCCGCATCGCCGGGACCGAGGCCGCGCGCGCGGCCCTGCAAGTGAAGAAGACGGAGCGTGAGCGTGCAGCAGCTTGAAAATTTGACCCGCGAGGCGCGGGCCCTGGCCAACGGCCAGGTGGTACCCGACAGCGCCGAGGCCGAAGTCGCGCGCCAGCTGCAGATCTGCAATGCCTGTCGCTACTGCGAGGGCTTCTGCGCCGTCTTCCCCGCCATGACACGCCGCCTGGCTTTCCCGCAGGCCGACGTGCACTACCTGGCCAATCTCTGCCACAACTGCGGTGCCTGCCTGCATGCCTGTCAGTACGCGCCGCCGCACGAGTTCGCGGTCAACGTACCGCAGGCCATGGCCCGGGTGCGCCTGCAGACCTACACCGACTACGCCTGGCCGCCGGCGCTGGGGCGTCTGTACCAGCGCAACGGGCTGACGCTCTCGCTGGCGACGGCGGGCGCGCTGGCGGTCTTCATGCTGCTCACGCTCTGGCTGCGTGACACGCTGTGGCGCGTGCCGCTGCAGACGGACTTCTACGGCATCTTCCCGCACAACCTGCTGGTGAGCCTGTTCGCGCCGGTTTTCCTGTTCGCCATGCTGGCCCTGGCCCTGGGCGTGCGCCGTTTCTGGCGCGAGGTGACGCCCGGACAGGAATATGAGGCACCGGCCATCGCGGCTGTGCGCGCGGGCGCGGCCGCCGAGGCCACGCACGACGTGCTGCGCCTTAAGTACCTCGACGGCGGGCACGGCGAGGGCTGCCACAACGAGGACGATGCCTGGACCCAGCAGCGCCGCGTGATGCACCACCTGACCTTCTACGGCTTCCTGCTCTGCTTCGCGGCCACCAGCGTGGCCACGCTGTACCACTACCTCTTCGGCTGGGTCGCGCCCTACGACCTGCCGAGCCTGCCCAAACTGCTCGGTGGCATCGGCGGCATCGCCCTGTGCATCGGCACAGCAGGCCTGTGGCGCCTGCATCTGCGCCGTCACCCGCAGCATGGTGACGCTGCGCAAAAGCCCATGGACCGCGGCTTCATCGCCCTGCTGTTCTTCACCTCGCTCACGGGCCTGGGCCTGTGGGCCGCACGCGGCACGGCGGCCATGCCGGCGCTGCTGGCCCTGCACCTGGGCTTTGTGATGGCCTTCTTCCTGACCCTGCCCTACGGCAAGTTCGCACACGGCATCTTCCGTAGCGCGGCCCTGCTCAAGTGGGCCATCGAGAAACGCCTGCCGAGCCGGCTCAAGCTCGGTGACGACTGACCACACGCCACGCAAGAAGAGGAGCTCACCATGGTCGAGAACGGACGCCTGCAGATCGCGTCGATGAGGGATCGCTGCACGCCGGCCGAGTGGCAGGCGCGTGTGGATCTGGCGGCCTGCTACCGCCTGGTCGATCTCTACGGCATGTCGGACATGATGGCCAACCACATCTCCATGCGTGTGCCGGGCGAGGAGGGGGCCTTTCTGATCAATGCCTACGGCATGATGTACGAGGAGATCACGGCTTCGAGCCTGATCAAGATCGACGTTGAGGGCAATGTGCTGTCCAAGCCCGACTTCGGCGAGCTCAACTACGGCATCAACAAGGCCGGCTACGTGATCCACAGCGCGGTGCATGCCGCGCGCCACGAGGTGGACTGCGTGATCCACACCCACAGCTGGGCTTCGATGGCGGTGTCGGCGCTCGAATGCGGTCTGCTGCCCATCACGCAGACGGCCATGCGCTTCCTCAAGATCGGCTACCACGACTACCAGGGCGTGGTGCTCGACGAGGCCGAGCGGGCCTCGCTGCTCAAGGATCTGGGCCAGGGCGAGGCGCTGATCCTGCGCAACCACGGCGCACTCGTCGTGGGCCGCACGGTGGGCGAGGCCTTCAACTGGATGCACCGCCTGGAACTGTCCTGTCGCAGCCAGCTGGCCGCCATGGCCTGCAACTCGCCCTTCGTGCAGGTGCCGCAGGCCGTGCTGGAGGAAACCTGGAACAACTACCAGCCGGGCACGCGCCGGCCCTACGGCCAGATGGAATGGCCGGCCCTGCTGCGCAAGCTCGATCGCCTGGACCCCAGCTACAAGACCTGAGCCGGCGCGGATGCCCCGCGCCCAGCTCTTTACCCAGCGGCCGTAGAGCCGCCCACCCGAGGAGACGACGATGAAGAGACACCTGTTCCTGCAGCTGTGCGCCGCGAGCGCACTCGTGGGCCTGGCCGCTACGGCCGGGGCCCAGACCCAGCCGGCCTGGCCGGCGGCCAAGCCCGTGCGCGTGGTCGTGGCCTTCACGGCCGGCGGCACCACCGACATCCTGGCGCGCCAGGTCACGCAGCAGCTCGGCGAGAAGCTCAAGCAGCAGTTCGTGATCGACAACAAGCCGGGCGCCGGTGGCAACCTCGGCACTGAGCTCGTGGTGCGCGCCGCGCCTGACGGCTACACCCTGATCGTCAACTCGGTTGGTCCCATTGCGGTCAACCCCTCGCTCTACCGTGCCCTGCCCTACAACCCGCTGACGGATCTGCTGCCCATGGTGCAGATCGCCGACGTGCCCAATGTGCTGGTGGTGCACCCCTCGGTGCCTGCGCGCAGCATGGAGGAGTTCCTGGCCTACGCCAAGGCCAACCCGGGCGTGCTCAACTACGGCTCCACCGGCATCGGCACCTCCTCGCATCTATCGAGCTTCATGCTGGCCAAGCGCGCCGGCTTCGAGGCCACGCACATCGCCTACAAGGGCGCGGATGCGCTGCGCGACCTGCTGGCCGGTCGCATCCAGTTCATGTTCGCGACCATTCCTTCGGTGATGCCGCACATCACGGCGGGCAAGCTGCGGCCCATCGCGGTCAGCAGCCTGCAGCGTTCGCGTTCCATGCCGGATGTGCCCACCGTGGCCGCGGCCGGCTTCCCGGGCTTTGAGGCCGGTTCCTGGTTCGGCTTCTTCGCGCCCAAGGGCACGCCGCAGGCCGTCATCGACCAGATCAACCGTGCCGTCAACGAGGTGATCAAGGTGCCGACGGTCGAGCAGCAGATGATTGCCCAGGGCGCCGACCCGGTGGGCGGCACGCCCGAGCAGTTCGGCCAGTTCGTCCAGCGCGAGTACGAGAAGTGGAAGCTCATCGTGCAGGAATCAGGCGCCCGCGCCGAGTGAACGGCACGTGAGCGAGACCGTGGATCAGCCCTTGCGCCTGCTGCTCTCGCAGCAAGCCCTCGCGCAGCAGGGGGCGGCCATCGCGCAGGTGTTCGGCGCGCGCGCGTACGAGCTTGTCACCATCGAGCAGGCTGTGGCCGGTGCGCGCAGCGACATCGATCTGGCCTTCATCTCGCGCGACGTCACGGGCCTGTCGACCAAGCATGAGCTCGCGCCCGGGCTGCAGGCCTGTTACGCGGTGCTGCGCCGCTCGCAGGGCCTGCGCTGGGTGCACATCCATTCGGCCGGGGCCGACCGCGACATCTATGTGGAGCTGCGCGCACGCGGCGTGAGCGTGAGCACCTCCTCGGGCGCCAACGCCGAGGTCGTGGCGCAGACCGCGCTGGCCGGCCTGCTGGCGCTGGCGCGGCGCTTCCCGCAGCTCATGGCCGCGCAGCGCGAGCACCGCTGGGCGCCGCTGATCGGTAGCGCGCTGCCGCGCGACTTGGGCGGCCAGACCGCGGTGCTCGTGGGCTGGGGGCCGATCGGCCAGCGCATCGGCGCCTTCCTGCGCCTGCTCGGTCTGCGCCTGGTCGTGGTGCGCACGCGGGCCACGCCGCCGCAGGACGGCATCGAGTTCGTGGGCTTCGGTGACCTGCCCGCCGTGCTGCCGCGCGCCGACTGGCTGCTGCTGGCCTGTCCGCTGACGCCGCTGACGCGCGGCCTGGTCGATGCGCGCGCGCTGGCGGCCTTGCCGCGCGGTGCGGGCCTGATCAATGTGGCGCGCGGGGAGGTGGTGGTGGAGGCCGATCTGATCGCCGCGCTGCGCGCCGGGCAGCTGGGCGGCGCCTTCCTCGATGTCTACGAACACGAGCCCTTGCCCGCGGCCTCGCCGCTCTGGGACCTGCCCAACGTCATTGCCATGCCGCATTCGGCCGGGCATTCCGATGGCAACGCCGCGCGCGTGGCGGCGATGTTCCTGGACAATCTGGGCCGCTGGTGCGCGGGCCAGGCCTTGCGCAATCTGGCACGCTGAAGCCGCGTTGCTTCAGTCCGGTTGCAGCACCTGCACCGTGGGATCGGTGTAGACCAGCTCCAGCGGGTAGCGCTTGCCGGCCAGATGGTCGTCAAGGCAGCGCAACAGCAGGGGGCTGCGATGCCGCGTGGCGCTGGCGCGGATTTCCTCGGGCGTCATCCACAGCGTGCGCACGATGCCGGTGTCGAGCTGGAGACCGGGCACTTTTTCACCCAGGTCACCGGCAAAAGCGAAGCGCAGGTAGGTGATGTCCTCGATGGCGCCGCCGGCCCGCTCGCGCTGGAAGCGCGAAAGGTAGACCCCGACCAGATGGGTGGGCGTGAAGCGGTGGGCGGTTTCCTCGAGCGCCTCGCGTGCGCAGCCGGCCGCGGGCGACTCGCCCGGGTCCAGGTGCCCCGCCGGGTTGTTGAGCCTGAGCCCTTCGGGGGTTTCTTCTTCGACCAGCAGGTAGCGACCGTCGCGCTCGATGATGGCCGCCACGGTCACGCTGGGTTTCCAACGGGTATTCATAGGCCGGGATTATGGATTGGGCGGGAAATAGTTATAGAGCTTATGCCTGGGCGGCATGTAATTCTCGGGTAAGCTAGCCCGCGTGCGGGCGACCCTCCGAGGTCCAGCCTGCGTGACGATTCATAAAACTCCAGGAGATTTTCATGCAAGCAGGCACAGCCGCCCCGGCGCAGCGCATCGGGGTGCCCCGGGAGATATTCCCGGGCGAGAAGCGGGTCGCAACCGTTCCTGACGTCGTCGAAAAGCTGATCAAGCTCGGCTTCAAGGTCGCCGTCGAGGCCGGCGCCGGCGAGGCCGCCAATTTCGGCGATGAGGCCTACCGCGCCGCGGGTGCCGAAGTCATCAGCGGTGCTGCGGCGCTCTGGGCGGCCTCGGACATCGTCTTCAAGGTGCGCCCGCCGACCCCGGACGAGGTGAAGCTGATGCGTGAAGGCGGGGCCCTGATCGGTTTCGTCTGGCCGGCCCAGAACCCCGAACTGATGCAGCAGCTGGCGGCGAAGAAAGCCACTGTGCTGGCCATCGATGCGCTGCCGCGCACCCTGAGCCGCGCGCAGAAGATGGACGCCCTGACCTCCATGGCCGGCGTCAGCGGCTACCGTGCCGTCATCGAGGCCGCCAATGCCTTCGGCCGTTTTTTCAACGGCCAGATCACGGCCGCGGGCAAGGTGCCCCCGGCCAAGGTCTTCATCGCCGGTGCCGGCGTGGCCGGTCTCTCGGCCATCGGCACGGCCGCCAACCTGGGCGCCATCGTGCGTGCCAATGACACCCGCGCCGAAGTGGCCGACCAGGTCGTGTCGCTCGGGGGCGAATTCGTCAAGGTGGACTACGAGGAAGAGGGCTCGGGCGGCGGCGGCTACGCCAAGGTCATGAGCGAAGGCTTCCAGGCCGCGCAGCGCGCCATGTACGCGCAGCAGGCCAAGGAAGTCGACATCATCATCACCACCGCGCTCATCCCCGGCAAGCCCGCCCCCAAGCTGATCACCGCCGACATGGTCAAGTCCATGAAGCCGGGCAGCGTGATCGTGGACATGGCTGCCGAGCAGGGCGGCAACTGCGAGCTGACCGAACCCGGCCAGGCCGTGGTGAAACACGGCGTGACCATCGTGGGCTACACGGACCTGGCTTCGCGCCTGGCCAAGCAGTCGTCCACGCTCTACGGCACCAATCTGCTGCGCCTGACGGAAGAGCTCTGCAAGGCCAAGGACGGCGTGGCCAATGTCAACATGGAAGACGACGCCATCCGCGGCCTGACGGTCATCAAGGACGGCACCGTCACCTGGCCGGCCCCGCCGCTCAAGCAGGTGGCTGCCCCGGCCCCCAAGCCGGCTGCCGCGCCTGCGGCCGAGAAGAAGGGCGGCCATGGACACGGCAGCAGTGCGCCGTTGCCGGCCAAGACCCTGGCCATCATCTTTGCGGTCGCCGCGCTGGCCTTCTGGTTCATCGGTGCCTATGCGCCCGCGGCCTTTCTGGGCCACTTCACGGTCTTCGTGCTGGCTTGCTTCATCGGCTACATGGTGGTCTGGAACGTGACGCCCGCGCTGCACACGCCGCTCATGAGCGTGACCAACGCCATCTCCAGCATCATCGCGATCGGCGCCCTGGTGCAGATCGCCCCGCCCGAGGCCGGCACCGCCGGTCGCCCGGACGAGCTGATCCGCTGGCTGGCCTTTGTCGGCATCGTGCTGACGGCCATCAACATGTTCGGTGGTTTCGCCGTGACGCGCCGCATGCTCGCCATGTTCCGCAAGTAAGACAACAAGAACAAGAAGGTAGACAAGATCATGTCCCAAAGTCTCGCCACGGTGGCCTATCTCGGCGCCGCCATTCTTTTCATCCTCAGCCTGGGTGGCCTGTCCAACCCGGAGACTTCACGCCGCGGCAACCTCTTCGGCATCATCGGCATGGCCTTGGCGGTGCTGGCCACGATCTTCGGCCCGCGCGTCGCGCCCGCCGGCATCGCCTGGATCATCATCGCGCTGGTGATCGGCGGCGGTGTCGGTCTCTACGCCGCCAAGGTCGTGAAGATGACGCAGATGCCCGAGCTGGTCGCGCTCATGCACAGCCTGGTGGGTCTCGCGGCCTGCCTGGTCGGTTTCGCCAGCTATGTCGACACCTCGATCCAGTACCAGGGCGCCGAGAAGATCATCCACGAAGTGGAGATCTACATCGGCATCCTGATCGGTGCGGTGACCTTCTCGGGTTCGCTGATCGCCTTCGGCAAGCTCAACGGCAAGATCGGGGGCAAGCCCCTGCTGCTGCCCGCGCGCCACTGGCTCAACCTCGTGGCCCTGCTGGTCGTGATCTGGTTTGGCCGTGAGTTCATCCTGGCCAAGGACGTGGCCTCGGGCATGACGCCGCTGATCATCATGACGGTCATCGCGCTGCTTTTCGGCGTGCACATGGTCATGGCCATCGGCGGCGCCGACATGCCGGTGGTGGTGTCCATGCTCAACAGCTACTCGGGCTGGGCCGCTGCCGCCACCGGCTTCATGCTGAGCAACGACCTGCTGATCGTGACGGGCGCACTGGTGGGCTCCTCGGGCGCCATCCTCTCCTACATCATGTGCAATGCGATGAACCGCAACTTCATCAGCGTGATCGCCGGCGGTTTCGGCTCGGGCGCGGGTGCGCCGGCCAAATCGGGTGCCGCCGCCGAGCCGCAGGGCGAGGTCGTGCCGGTGACGGCCGCCGACACCGCCGAGCTGCTGCGCGAGGCCAAGAGCGTGATCATCGTGCCGGGCTACGGCATGGCGGTGGCCCAGGCCCAGCACACGGTGAACGAGATCACCAAGACCCTGCGCGAGAAGGGCGTCACGGTGCGCTTCGGCATCCACCCGGTGGCCGGCCGCATGCCGGGCCACATGAACGTGCTGCTGGCCGAAGCCAAGGTGCCGTATGACATCGTGATGGAGATGGACGAGATCAACGAGGACTTCCCGGACACCGACGTGGCCATGGTCATCGGTGCCAACGACATCGTCAACCCGGCCGCGCAGGACGACCCCACCAGCCCCATTGCCGGCATGCCGGTGCTGGAGGTGTGGAAGGCCAAGACCTCCATCGTGATGAAGCGCTCCATGGCCTCGGGCTACGCGGGTGTGGACAACCCCCTGTTCTACAAGGACAACAACCGCATGCTCTTCGGCGACGCCAAGAAGATGCTGGACGAGGTGCTGGCGGCCCTGAAGGCCTGACGTTTACCCGGGGGTGCCGGCCGATTCTGGCAAGGCATAATCCCGCCACAGGAAAAAAGCACGACCGTGCTGGATTCTTCCAGCATGGTCTTTTTTTTGTTCCGCTACAGTCAGAACCGAAACACAGGAGACAAGACATGAGCGATCGCATCTGGCTCAAGAGCTACCCCGAAGGTGTCCCCGCCGACCTGCCGCCCTCGCCCTACGCCTCGCTGGTGGCTTTGATGGAAGAAAGCTTCCGCAAGTACGCGGACCGCCCGGCCTACAGCTTCATGGGCAAGGAGCTCACCTTTGGCGAGACCGACCGCCTGAGCCGCGCCTTTGCCGCTTACCTGCAGGGTCTGGGCCTGGCCCAGGGCGACCGTGTCGCCATCATGATGCCCAACGTACCGCAGTACCCGGTGGTGGTGGCCGCCATCCTGCGCGCCGGTTATGTGGTGGTGAACGTCAATCCGCTGTACACGGCGCGCGAGCTCGAGCACCAGCTCAAGGATTCGGGCTCCAAGGCCATCGTCATCATCGAGAACTTCGCCGCCACGCTGGAGAAGTGCATCGCCGCCACGCCGGTCAAGCACGTGGTGCTCTGCACCATGGGTGACCGCCTGGGCCTGCTCAAGGGTGCCCTGGTCAACTTCGTGGTGCGCAAGGTCAAGAAGCTGGTGCCCCCCTTCAGCCTGCCGGGTGCCGTGCGCTTCAACGACGCGGTGGCCCAGGGCGAGCGCGGCAGCCTGCGCCAGCCCGACATCAAGCCGGACGACGTGGCTGTGCTGCAGTACACCGGTGGCACCACGGGCGTGTCCAAGGGCGCTGTGCTCCTGCATCGCAATGTGATTGCCAACGTGCTGCAGTCCGAGATCTGGAACTCGCCTGTCATGAAGAAGGTGCCGGCAGGAGAGCAAACGACGGGCGTGTGCGCGCTGCCCCTGTACCACATCTTCGCCTTCACCGTGGGCATGATGCTGTCCATGCGCACGGGCGGCAAGCTCATCCTGATCCCCAATCCACGCGATCTGCCGGCCGTGCTCAAGGAGCTGTCCAAGCACACCTTCCACAGCTTCCCGGCGGTCAACACCCTGTTCAACGGTCTGGCCAACCACCCGGACTTCAACAAGGTGAACTGGGGCAACCTCAAGGTCTCCGTCGGCGGCGGCATGGCCGTGCAGGGTGCGGTGGCCGACAAGTGGCTCAAGCAGACGGGTTGCCCGATCTGTGAGGGCTACGGCCTGTCCGAGACCAGCCCCTCGGCCAGCTGCAACCCGGTGACCAACACCTCCTTCACCGGCACCATCGGCGTGCCGCTGCCCAGCACGTACATGAAGATCATCGACGACGAAGGTCGCGATGTGCCCCAGGGCCAGCCGGGCGAGATCGCCATCAAGGGCCCGCAGGTCATGGCCGGTTACTGGCAGCGCCCTGACGAGACCGCCAAGGTCATGACACCCGACGGCTGGTTCAAGTCCGGCGACATCGGCATCATGGACGAGAAGGGCTTCTTCCGCATCGTCGACCGCAAGAAGGACATGGTGCTGGTCAGCGGGTTCAACGTCTACCCGAACGAGATCGAGGACGTGGTGGCGAAGCTGCCGGGCGTGCTGGAGTGCGCCTGCGTGGGCGTGGCCGACGAGAAGACAGGCGAGGCCGTCAAGCTCGTCATCGTCAAGAAGGACCCGGCCCTGACCGAAGATCAGGTGCGTGCCTACTGCAAGGAAAACCTCACCGGCTACAAGCAGCCCAAGGTGGTCGAGTTCCGCACCGAGCTGCCCAAGACGCCGGTGGGCAAGATCCTGCGTCGCGAGCTGAGAGACAAGAAGTGATCCTCTGGATCACTTCTTGCGGCGCAGGCTAACTTTGCGCAGCAAAGTTAAGCGTAGCGACCGTAGCCACAAGAGCCCATGACCACGGCCATCCTCAGCGCCCTGGCCGAGGAGCAGCAGGGCCTGATGGACCGCCTGCATCAGCCCCGACGCGTCGAACGCGCCGGGCGCGTTTTCTGGCTGGGCGAATTGCACGGTCAGCCCGTGGTGCTCGCGCTCTCGCGCATCGGCAAGGTGGCCGCAGCCACCACGGCCACCACCCTCATTGAAGCCTTTGGTGTTCAGCGTCTGATCTTCACCGGTGTGGCCGGTGGCATCGGCCCCGGCGTGCAGGTCGGTGACGTGGTGGTGGCGCAAGAGTTCGTGCAGCACGACATGGATGCTTCGCCGCTGTTCCCGCGCTACGAGATTCCCCTCTATGGCCGTGAGCGCTTCGCCTGTGATGCCGTCCTGGTCCGGGTCCTGCTGGACGCAACGCGCTGTGGTCTGCAGCAATTGGGTCTACCGGCCACCGTGCACCAGGGCCTGATCGCCAGCGGTGACCGTTTCGTCTCCGCCGCCGAGGAGGCGCGCTTATTGCACGCGACCCTGAGCGAGGCGGGCCATGCCCCGCTGGCCGTGGAAATGGAAGGCGCGGCCGTGGCCCAGGTCTGCCACGACTACGGCATCCCCTACGCAGCCATGCGCACCATCTCCGACCGAGCCGACGACGCCGCCCACGTCGATTTCCCGAAATTCGTCAGCGAGGTCGCCAGCCGCTACGCGCGGGCCATCCTCGACGACTTCATGCGCAGTTTGAACGTGCCTAGGCGATAACCAAGGGCGCAACGCGAGAAGGGATTGATGCGGTGAACGCCGTGGAACCGGCTCCGCCGGGCCACTGGCGTTGTCCCCCTCAGGGGGGAGAGAGCGGTTACACGCAGTGAATCGCTAACAGGGGGAGCCTACTTCTTCAGCCACCCCCGGCGGCGGAAGTACCACATGGGCCCGACGGCGCTGGCGATCATGAGCCCCAGTGCAAAGGGGTAACCCCAGGTCTGCGAAAGCTCTGGCATGTACTGGAAGTTCATGCCGTAGATGCTGGCGATCAGCGTGGGCGGCAGCAGGGCCACGCTGGCCACCGAGAAGATCTTGATGATCTTGTTCTGGTTGATGTTGATGAAGCCGACCGTGGCGTCCATCAGGAAGTTGATCTTGTCAAAGAGGAAGGTCGTGTGCGAGTCGAGCGAGTCGATGTCGCGCAGGATCTGGCGCGCCTCCTCGAACTGTTCGGGGTTGAGCATGCGGCTGCGCATCATGAAGCTGACCGCACGGCGGGTGTCCATGGCGTTGCGGCGGATGCGGCCGTTCAGGTCCTCCTGGCGCGCGATGGCGCCCAGCACCAGGCCGGCCAGCTCGTCGGTCACGTCGCCCGAGAGCACCTGCTTGCCGGCCTTCTCCAGCTCGTCGTAGACGCCTTCGAGTGTGTCGGCGCAGTACTCGGCGTCGGCGTCAAAGAGTTTGAGCAGCACCTCCTTGGCGTCGGAGATCAGGCCCGGTGCCCGGCGCGCGCGCATGCGCAGCAGGCGGAACACGGGCACGTCCTCGTCGTGGATCGAGAACAGCACGCCCTTGCTCTTGAGCTGCTCGTTCATCTGGTTGAGGATGAAGGCCACGCGAACTGTGCGCGGCGCGTCCTCGTCGGCGATCAGGAAATCGCTGCGGATGTGGAGCTCGCCGTTGTCCTCTTCATAGAAGCGCGCCGATTCCTCGATGTCCTCGTCCATCGCGTCCTCGGGGATGGACAGGCCGTAATACTGTTTGACCCAGCGCTTTTCCTCCAGCGTGGGCGACTCGAGGTCGACCCAGATGGGCTGGAATCTGGAGAGTTCCTCCAGCGATTCGATTTCTTCCTGGAACAGGCGGCCGTTGGCGAGCGTGAAGATGTTGAGCATGGCTCACTCCCTGGAACATGGGCATCGGGGCGGGATGGTGGTTTTCGCTTCCAACCCCGATGCGGCAGCGTCCCGGTACGGGGCGCGCGCAGGGAGTCGAAAGCTACCGACTGGGGTAGGCTTCCAATGGGTGCTCTCCGGCGTGTGTGGACAGGCGCAATTATGGCATTGCAGCAGGGGCTGCTGCGACGGCCTGTGAGGGATCCGCAGTGCACGACGACCGGCCTGGCGGGACGGTGCGCATCGCTGTGATCTGCGCATTCTGCACCGGCCGCTGCGTGCCTGGCAAGCCCCCGCGCGACCAACGGACTTCACGCGGTGCCACGAGCGAAAAACTTGCGCGGGCGCAGGGAAAAGGCATTGCATTTCATGCGGCCCGGGCGCATCATGAATTCGTCCGCAGCAACGCAGTCCGTCGGCGCGTCGGGCTGGCTGGTGCGGCACCTGTGTCCATCCCGAGAGCATTTGGAGGCTACTCATGAACCTGACGATCAGCGGTCATCATCTCGAAGTCACCCCCGCCCTGCGCAGCTATGTCACGACCAAGCTTGATCGGATCACCCGGCACTTTGACCAGGTTGTCGATGTCAAGGTGCTCCTCACGGTAGAGAAGCAGAAGGAGAAGGAACGACGGCAACGCGCCGAATGCAATATCCACGTCAAGGGCAATGATCTGTTCGCGGAAAGCTCCCACCAGGATCTCTACGCGGCCGTGGATGAGCTGGTCGACAAGCTCGACCGCCAGGTGGTACGACACAAGGACCGCCTGCAGGACCATCACCATGACAGCGCCAAGCGCCTGATGCAGTAAGGCGCACGACCCGCGGGCCCGCACAGCCCACGCATGATCCAGGCCGCGGCTGACCCCGCGGCTTTTTTGTGCCTGTGTCGCCTCGCCGACGGGTCGCGGGCCCGAAGCTGGCACGGGGGGCATTTGTGTGCATAATCGGCCCTCTCGAATACCATGAATCGTCTTGCGTCCATCCTGCCGACGGCACAAGTGCTTGTGCATGTCGATGCCACGAGCAAAAAAAGGGCCTTCGAGGAAGTGGGCCTGTTGCTCGAGAACCTGCACGGTCTCAATCGCGCGCTCGTCACGGACAGCCTGTTCGCGCGCGAGCGGCTCGGTTCCACGGGTCTGGGCCACGGCGTGGCCATTCCCCATGGACGCATCAAGGGCCTGAAGGCGCCCATGGCTGCCGTGCTGCAACTGGCCCAGCCGATCGGCTTCGACGCCCCCGACGAGCAGCCCGTGAGCCTGCTGATCTTTCTGCTGGTGCCCGAGGCGGCCACACAGAAGCATCTGGAAATCCTTTCTGAAATTGCCGAGCTGCTGAGCGACGCCGCCTTGCGTGCCAAGCTCAACGGCAGCGCTTCGGCCGACGAGCTCCATGCGCTGATTGCCGCCTGGCGCTCGGCCCAGCCGGCCTGAACGAGGAAGCAGGCGCGCCTTGAGGCCCACCGTCGTCAGCGCCGAGGTCCTGTTCGAGGAGTTCCGCGCCAAGCTCAAGTGGGAGTGGGTGGCCGGCCTGGGGGCTTCTGAGCGGCGCTTCGACGAGGTGGCTGTGCGCGCCGCGCGTTCGGGCGCCGACCTCGTGGGCTATCTGAACTACATCCATCCTTACCGTGTACAGGTGTTGGGCGAACGCGAGGTCGCCTACCTGACCAATGACACCCCCGAGGATTGCCAGCGCCGCATCTCGCGCATCACCACGCTGGAGCCGCCGGTGCTGGTGCTGGCCGACGGCCAGAAGGTGCCACCCGCCTTGCAGGCCATGTGCGAAGGGGCCAACATCCCGATGTTCGCCTCGCCCGAGAGCTCGGCCTATGTCATCGACGTCTTGCGCAGCTATCTCTCGCGCCACTTCGCCGATCGCGCCTCCATGCATGGCGTGCTCATGGACATCCTGGGCCTGGGCGTGCTGATCACGGGTGAGTCGGGCCTGGGCAAGAGTGAGCTGGGCCTGGAGTTGATCTCGCGTGGTCACGGCTTGGTGGCCGACGACGCGGTGGACCTGTACCGCGTGAACCAGGACACCATCGAGGGCCGCTGCCCCGAATTGCTGCGCAACCTGCTGGAGGTGCGTGGCATCGGCCTGCTCGACATCCGTGCCATCTTCGGCGAGACCGCAGTGCGGCGCAAGATGCGGCTCAAGCTCATCGTGCACCTGGTGCGGCGTGAGACGCTGGAGCGCGACTACGAGCGCATCCCCTACGAACCGCTGACGCAGGACGTGCTGGGCATCCCGGTGCGCAAGGCCGTGATCCAGGTGGTGGCCGGGCGCAACCTGGCCGTGCTGGTGGAGGCGGCGGTGCGCAACACCATCCTGCAGCTGCGCGGCATCGACACCTACCAGGAGTTCGTCGAGCGTCACCGCAAGGCCATGGGCGAGGGCGGTTGAGGCGCCGCCGGCCTGAGCTTCCAAAACAAAACCCGGGGCCAGCCCGGGTTTTTTGTGGGTGCGCAGGATCAGCTCAGTGGTGGCCGCCACGCGGCGTGCCTGTGCCGCGGCTGGGGCACTTGTCCTTGGTGCAGTGGGCGTAGAGGCTGAGGGCGTGCTCGGCCAGGGTGAAGCCGCGCGCCTTGGCCACGGCGTTCTGCCGGTCCTCGATCTGGGCGTCGAAGAACTCCTCGACCTTGCCGCAATCCAGGCAGACCAGGTGGTCGTGGTGCTTGCCTTCGTTGAGCTCGTAGACGGCCTTGCCGCCTTCAAAGTTGCTGCGCGTCAGGATGCCAGCCTGCTCGAACTGCGTGAGCACGCGGTAGACGGTGGCCAGCCCCACGTCGGAGCGATCCTCCAACAGCACGCGGAACACATCTTCCGCGCTCATATGGCGCTGGGCGCCCTTCTGGAAGATCTCCAGCACCTTCAGGCGGGGCAGCGTGGCCTTGAGGCCGGTGCTCTTGAGTTCGTCGATGGTGTTCGTGGGCATGGTTCCTCCGGAGTGGCCCAGGGCGCCGGGGGCCCTGCCGCTACAATGGCCGATCATATCGCCAGTGCCCGTTTCATGCTTATTTTTCATCGTGTTTCCGTGCGTCGTGGCATGGTTTTGCTGCTGGGGGTGACCTTGTCGGTGCTGGCCGGTTGCGGCTGGCTGGAGCCCTACAAGGTGCCCATCGTTCAGGGCAATGTGGTCACGCGCGAGCAGGTGGCGGTGCTGCGTCCAGGCATGAGCCGCATCCAGGTGCGCGACATTCTGGGTACCCCGCTGCTGGCCAGCGTCTTTCATGCCGATCGCTGGGACTATGTGTTCACGCTGCAGCAGCAGGGCCGTGAGCCGCAGGCGCGGCGCGTGACCGTCTATTTCAAGGGCGAGATGCTCGAGCGCTTCGAGGCCGATGAGCTGCCGAGCGAGACCGAGTTCGTCGCCACCCTGGGCCGTCCGCCCAAGACCCGGACGCCCTTGCTCGAGGCGCCGCCCGAGAAGCTGCAGGATTTCCCCGCGCCCCAGCCCGCGCCCGAACCGGCACCCCTGCCGCCCTTGCCCGCAAGCTACCCGCCGCTGGAGCCGGCCAACCGCTGATTGACCCGCCATGAGCACACCTATTTCTCACGCCATCGCCATCGCAGGCGCCTCCGGCCGCATGGGCCGCATGCTGATCGAAGCCGTGCACGCCGCCGAGGACTGCCAGCTGGCCGGGGCGCTGGACGTCGCGGCGAGTCCGGCCATCGGCAGCGATGCCACCGCCTTTCTGGGGCAGGCCAGCGGTGTGGCGATCACCGCCGACCTCAAGGCCGGCCTGAAAAACGCGCACACCCTGATCGACTTCACGCGCCCCGAGGGCACCATGGCCCACCTCAAGGTCTGTCGCGAGCTCGGCGTGAACCTGGTCATCGGCACCACGGGCTTCAGCGAGGCGCAGAAGGCCGAGATCGACGCTGCGGCGAAGGACATCGCCATCATGCTGTCGCCGAACATGAGCGTGGGCGTCAACGTCACGCTCAAGCTGCTGGAGATGGCTGCCAAGGCCCTGTCCACGGGCTACGACATCGAGATCATCGAGGCCCACCACCGGCACAAGGTGGATGCGCCTTCAGGGACGGCCCTCAAGATGGGCGAGGTCATCGCCGGTGCGCTCGGTCGTGATCTCAAGGACTGCGCGGTCTACGAGCGCTACGGCCATACAGGCGAGCGCGACCCGTCCTCGATCGGCTTTGCCACCGTGCGCGGCGGCGACATCGTGGGTGACCACACCGTGCTCTTCGCCGGGACCGGCGAGCGTATCGAGATCACCCACAAATCCGCCAGCCGCGTGACCTATGCCCAGGGCAGCCTGCGCGCCGTGCGCTATCTGGCCGGCCGCAAGAGCGGCCTGTACGACATGTTCGACGTGCTCGGACTCAAGTGACCATGCAAGAGAAGTACAACCACCTCGACGTCGAGAAAAGCGCCCACGCCCACTGGGTGGCGCGCGACGCCTACCGCGTCACCGAAGACGCCGGCAAGAAGAAGTTCTACGCCTGCTCCATGCTGCCCTACCCCAGCGGCAAGCTGCACATGGGCCATGTGCGCAACTACACCATCAACGACATGCTCACGCGCCAGCTGCGCATGAGCGGCTACAACGTGCTCATGCCCATGGGCTGGGACGCCTTCGGCCTGCCGGCCGAGAACGCGGCGCTCAAGAACGGCGTGCCGCCGGCCAAGTGGACCTACGAGAACATCGCCTACATGAAGGGGCAGATGCAGGCCATGGGCCTGGCCATCGACTGGAGCCGTGAGGTTGCGACCTGCGACCCCACGTACTACAAGTGGAACCAGTGGCTCTTCCTCAAGATGCTGGAGAAGGGCATCGCCTACCGCAAGACCCAGGTCGTGAACTGGGACCCCGTGGACCAGACCGTGCTGGCCAACGAGCAGGTCATCGACGGCCGCGGCTGGCGCACGGGTGCGCTGGTCGAGAAGCGCGAGATCCCGGGCTACTACCTCAACATCACGGCCTATGCCGACGAGCTGCTTCAGCACGTGCAGATCGGCAACGAGCAGGCCACGCTGACCGGCTGGCCCGACAAGGTGCGGCTGATGCAGGAGAACTGGATCGGCAAGAGCGAGGGCGTGCGCTTCGCCTTCACGCACGACATCCGCGCCGCGGATGGCGAGCTGATCGGCGACGGCCGCATGTATGTCTTCACCACGCGTGCCGACACCATCATGGGCGTGACCTTCTGCGCGGTCGCCCCCGAGCACCCGCTGGCCACGTACGCAGCGAAGGCGAATCCGAAGCTGGCCGCCTTCATCGAGGAGTGCAAGAAGGGCGGCACCACCGAGGCCGAGTTGGCCCTGAAGGACAAGGAAGGCCAGCCAACCGGCCTGTACGTCACCCATCCGCTGACCGGTGACAAGGTCGAAGTCTGGGTGGGCAACTACGTGCTCATGAGCTATGGCGATGGCGCCGTCATGGGCGTGCCCGCGCATGACGAACGTGACTTTGCGTTCGCGAAGAAGTACGGCATCGAAATCAAACCAGTGGTCGCGCGGCTTGATGAGGTCCGGGTGGACGAGTACAAAGACCAGCGGACGGGGCATTCGGCGCGCGAGTTGCGTGATGCCCACACTGGCGAACTGCTAGAAGTTGTCGGTGATCGTTACTACGACTTCTCTCAGTGGCATGAGCGCTATGGTCTTAAGGGGGGCATCTGTGTTAACAGTGGCATCCTTGACGGACTGTTCTATCAGGCGGCGGTCGACCAGGTCGCCGCCCTGCTGGTCGCAAAGAGCCTGGGCGAGAAGAAGACCACCTTCCGCCTGCGCGACTGGGGCATCAGCCGCCAGCGCTACTGGGGCACGCCGATTCCTATCATCCACTGCGTGTCCTGTGGCCCGGTGCCGGTGCCCGAGCAGGACCTGCCCGTGGTGTTGCCGCAGGACCTGGTGCCCGACGGTTCGGGCAACCCGCTGAACAAGTGCGAAGCCTTCCTCCAGGTGGCCTGCCCCTGCTGCGGCAAGCCCGCGCGGCGCGAGACCGACACCATGGACACCTTTGTGGACTCGTCCTGGTACTTCATGCGCTACTGCGACCCGACCAACGACCAGAAGATGGTCGACGCCGGGGCCGATTACTGGATGCCGATGGACCAGTACATCGGCGGCATCGAGCACGCCATCCTGCACCTGCTCTACGCGCGTTTCTGGACCAAGGTCATGCGGGACCTGGGCCTGGTGAAGGTGGACGAGCCGTTCACCAAGCTGCTCACCCAGGGCATGGTGCTCAATCACATCTACTCGCGTCGTACTGAAAAGGGCGGCAAGGAGTACTTCTGGCCGCACGACGTCGAGCACGTGCTCGACGCCGGCGGCAAGATCGTCGGCGCAAAGCTGAAGAACGCAGTTGGTGCGCTGCCCGCGGGCACGGCGATCGACTACGAGGGCGTGGGCACCATGTCCAAGTCCAAGAACAATGGTGTGGACCCGCAGGACCTGATCGAGAAGTACGGCGCCGACACCGCGCGCCTGTACACCATGTTCACCTCACCGCCCGAGGCCACGCTGGAGTGGAACGACGCTGCCGTGGAGGGCAGCTACCGTTTTCTGCGCCGGGTCTGGAACTTCGGCGTCAAGCTCGGTGCCATGGACCCGGCCGCGGCGCTGGCCAGCGTGGCCGGCGCCAAGCAGCTGCAGGACGTGACCTTCGGCAAGGAAGCCAAGGCCCTGCGGCTGGAGATCCACAGCGTGCTCAAGCAGGTGGATTACGACTACCAGCGCATGCAGTACAACACCGTGGTCTCGGGCGCCATGAAGCTGCTCAATGCGCTGGAGGACTTCAAGGCCATGGGCACGCCGGGCGCCGAGGTCGCGCTGATCGAGGGCTTCGGCATCCTGCTGCGCTGCCTCTACCCGGCCACGCCGCACATCACCCATGTACTCTGGAGCGAGCTGGGCTATGCCGGCGTGCTCGGGGATCTGCTGGATGCGCCCTGGCCCCAGGTTGACGCATCCGCCCTGCAACAGGACGAGGTCGAACTCATGCTGCAGATCAACGGCAAGCTGCGCGGCGCCATCCTCGTGCCCGCGGGCGCGGCCAAGGAGGCCATCGAAGCCGTGGCCGTGGCCAGCGAGCCGGTGCGGTCCCAGGGTGGCGCGGTCAAGCGCGTCATCGTCGTGCCAGGACGCCTGGTCAACGTGGTGCTCTGAGGCATGGTCCATCGCCTGGCCCTCTGGCTATCTTGCGCGGCGCTGCTGGCGCTGGCCGGCTGTGGCTTCGGCCTGCGCCAGCCGGCCAACTACGCCTTCAGCTCGCTCTACAGCAGTGTGGCGCCGAATTCGCCGCTGGGCATCGAGTTGCAGCGCCAGCTGCAAGCCGGCGGGCAGCTGCGTTACATCACCGACGCGGCCCAGCTCAAGGAGGCCGAGGTGTTGCTGGACGTCTTTGGCGAGCAGCGCACCAAGACCGTGGTCGGCGTCAGTGCCACCGGCCAGGTCCGTGAATTCCAGCTGCGCCTGAACCTGAAGTTTCGCGTGCGCACGCAGCTGGGCAAGGAGCTGATTCCCGAGACCGAGCTGGTCCAGCAGCGCACCATGAGCTATTCCGAAGCTTTTGCCCTGTCCAAGGAGGCCGAGGAAGCCATGCTCTACCGCAATATGCAGAGCGACATGGTGCAGCAGATCCTGCGTCGCCTGGCGGCCATCCGCCAACTCTGAGCGGAGCGGGTCGATGCAGCTCGCCGCCAACCAGCTCGCCGCCCAGTTGCAGCGCGGCCTCAAGAGCCTCTACACCATCCACGGCGACGAAGCCTTGCTGCAGCAGGAGGCCGCCGACACCATCCGCGCCGTGGCGCGGACCCAGGGCTACACCGAACGCACCGTGCACACCGTGGCCGGTGCGCATTTCGACTGGAGCGAGGTGCTGGCGGCTGGTGGCTCGCTGAGCCTGTTTGCCGACAAGCAGATCGTCGAGATCCGTATCCCCTCAGGCAAGCCGGGCAAGGACGGCAGCGTGGCCCTGCAGCAGCTGGCCGAAGGCTCCCAGGGCAATGACAGCACGCTCACCCTCGTGCTCCTGCCGCGTCTGGACAAGGCCACGAAGACCGGCGCCTGGTTCGGTGCACTCGAGAGTTTCGGCGTGACCGTACAGGTCGACCCCGTCGAGCGTCGCGCCCTGCCGCAGTGGATCGCCCAGCGTCTTGCGGCCCAGGGCCAGCGGGTGACCGAAGGCGAGGAGGGCCAACGCACGCTGCAGTTCTTTGCCGACCGCGTCGAGGGCAATCTGCTGGCGGCGCACCAGGAGATCCAGAAGCTCGGGTTGCTTTACCCGCAAGGCGAGCTGGGCTTCGAGCAGGTCGAGAGCGCCGTGCTCAATGTGGCGCGCTATGACGTCTTCAAGCTGTCCGAGGCCGTGCTCGCCGGACAGATGGCGCGGGTGCAGCGCATGCTCGATGGCCTCAAGGCCGAAGGCGAGGCTGAGGTGCTGGTGCACTATGCCCTGGCCGAAGACATCCGCGCGCTCAAGCGCGTCAAGGACGCCATCAGCGCAGGCCGCCCCCTGCCCATGGCTCTGCGCGAACAGCGCGTCTGGGGCCTGAAGGAAAAGCTCTACGAGCGCGTGCTGCCGCTGCTGAGCCCGGTGGATCTGGCCAACCTGCTGCAGGCCGCCCATCAGGTGGACGGCATCGTCAAGGGGCTCAAGGTGGCAGACTGGCCGACCGACGGCTGGCAAGCGCTGCAGCGCCTGGCCTTGCAGCTCTGCGGGCTCTGCAGCCCGGCCCACGCGAAAAGCGCTGGCGTGAGAAAATGAGCGCCATGAACGCGCCCGACTCTGCCGCCCGCATCAGCGATCTGACCCAGACCCTGGGCCGCCAGGCGCGCGCGGCTGCGGCCTTGATGGCCAAGGCCCCTGCGGCGAAGAAGAACGATGCGCTGCGCCGTCTGGCCGGTTTGCTGCGCGCCAATGGGGCCGCGCTGGGCCAGGAGAATGCAAAAGACCTCGCCCGCGCCCAGGCGGCCGGTCTGGCCGAGCCCATGGTGGACCGGCTCAAGCTCACGCCCAAGGTCATCGAGACCGTGGCGCTGGGCTGTGAGCAGCTGGCGGCCATGGGTGACATCATCGGCGAGATCATCGGCATGAAACAGCAGCCCAGCGGCATCCGTGTGGGCCAGATGCGCGTGCCCATCGGTGTCTTCGGCATGATCTACGAGAGCCGGCCGAATGTGACCATCGAGGCCGCCAGCCTGTCGATCAAGAGCGGCAACGCCTGCATCCTGCGCGGAGGCTCGGAGGCGATCGACTCCAACAAGGCGCTGGCGGCCCTCGTGCAGCAGGCGCTGGTGGAAGCCGGCCTGCCGGCCGAGGCCGTGCAGCTGGTGCCTGTGACCGATCGCGAGGTGGTGGGCCAGCTCATCGCCATGCCCGAGTACGTGGACGTGATCATCCCGCGCGGCGGCAAGTCCCTGATCGAGCGCATCAGCCGGGAAGCCAAGGTGCCGGTGATCAAGCACCTGGACGGCAACTGCCACACCTATGTGGACGACCCCTGCGATCTCGACATGGCCGTCAAGGTGGCCGACAACGCCAAGACCCAGAAGTACAGCCCCTGCAATGCCAGTGAAGGCCTGCTGGTGGCGCGTGGCGTCGCCCAGGCTTTCCTGCCGCGCATCGGTGCCATCTATGCCGCCAAGGGTGTGGAGATGCGCTGCGACCCCGAGGCCCAGGCCATCCTGGCGGGTGTCAAGGGCGCCAACATCCAGCCTGCCAGCGAGCAGGACTGGTACGAGGAATACCTCGCGCCCATCATCAGCATCAAGGTGGTGGCGGGGCTGGATGAAGCCATCGCGCACATCAACAAATATGGCAGCCACCACACCGATGCCATCCTCACGAACGACCACCGGCACGCCCAGGCTTTCCTGACCGAGGTGGACTCGGGCAGCGTGATGGTGAACGCCAGCACGCGTTTTGCCGATGGCTTCGAATACGGGCTGGGTGCCGAGATCGGCATCAGCACAGACAAGTTCCACGCCCGGGGCCCGGTGGGCCTGGAAGGCCTCACCTCGCTCAAGTACGTGGTGCTGGGCAACGGCGAAGTGCGCAGCTGAGCCGCCGCGCAGCAAGAGGCCGGGCTGCACCTTGAATTCGGCCACATGAACGCCACATCCTAGAATTGCTCCACCCATCCATTAGCGAGGCGGCATGGTCCCCCATCTCATCACGGCCCTGACCGGCCCCATCAACGAGCTCGAACAGCGCATCCTCGACTCCATGCCGGCCATCGAACGCTGGTTCCGCCTCGAGTGGATGGAGCACACCCCGCCCTTCTACAGCTCGGTCGACATCCGCAACGCCGGCTTCAAGCTCGCGCCGGTGGACACCAACCTCTACCCCGGCGGCTGGAACAATCTCACGGCCGAGATGCTGCCGCTGGCCGTGCAGGCGGCCATGGCTGCGATCGAGAAGATCTGCCCCGAGGCGCGCAACCTGCTGCTGATCCCCGAGAACCACACGCGCAACACCTTTTATCTGAGCAATGTGGCGCAGCTGCGGCGCATCTTCCACATGGCCGGTCTGAACGTGCGCATCGGCTCCATCAGCCCCGAGATCAAGAAGAACACCACCATCGAGCTGCCCGGCGGTGAGACCGTGACCCTGGAGCCCGTGATCCGCACCAAGGGCCGGCTCGGGCTCAAGGATTTCGACCCCTGCACCATCCTGCTCAACAACGATCTCTCGGCGGGCATCCCGGGCATCCTCGAGGACCTGCACGAGCAGTACCTGCTGCCGCCGCTGCACGCGGGCTGGTCGGTGCGGCGCAAGAGCAAGCATTTCCAGAGCTACGAGGAAGTCTCCAAGCGCTTCGGCAAGCTGCTGGGCATCGACCCCTGGTTGATCAACCCCATGTTCAACCAGTGTGGCGAAGTCAATTTCGCCGAGGGCTCGGGCATGGAGTGCCTCACGAGCAATGTTGACGCCCTGCTGGGCAAGATCCGCCGCAAGTACAAGGAATACGGCATCAAGGAGAAGCCTTTTGTCGTCGTCAAGGCCGACAACGGCACCTATGGCATGGGCATCATGACGGTGCGCGACGCCAAGGAACTCGAGGACCTCAACCGCCGCACCCGCAACAAGATGAGCGTGATCAAGGACGGCCAGGAAGTGCACGAGGTCATCATCCAGGAAGGCGTGATCACCAACGAGCGTATGCACGACGCCGTGGCCGAGCCTGTGGTCTACATGATGGACCGCTATGTCGTGGGCGGCTTCTACCGCGTGCATGCGGAGCGCGGTGTGGACGAGAACCTCAATGCCCCGGGGGCGAGCTTCGTGCCCCTGGCCTTTGACCAGAGCACCCATCTGCCGCAGCCAGGTGCCAAGCCCGGCGCCAGCGCGCCCAACCGCTTCTACATGTACGGTGTCATCGGTCGCCTGGCCATGCTCTCGGCCAGCTACGAACTCGAAGCCACCGACCCCGAGGCCGAAGTTTACGCCTGACCCAGTCGGGTTGCTGCGGCGCAACATTTTCACGTTCAGGCGGCTTTCCAGGCTTCGGAAGGTTTGAGCTGCGGATCGGTGGGCGCACAATGACGTCTCTGCGATCCGCGCCTGCTCCCGACGCCCCGTGTCTGCCTCCAAATCCACGCTTGCCGCACTGACCCTGGGCGCCATCGGGGTTGTCTATGGCGACATCGGCACCAGCGTGCTGTATGCCATCAAGGAGGTCTTCGGCTCAGGCCATGTGGAGTTCACGCCTGATAACGTCTACGGCATCCTCTCGCTCTTCTTCTGGACGCTGACGGTCATCGTCTCGCTCAAGTACGTCACGCTGATCCTGCGTGCCGACAACAACGGCGAGGGCGGCCTGGTGGCGATGCTGGCCCTGGCGTCCCAGTCGGTCAAGGACAAGCCGGCCCTGCGCCGCACCCTGCTGCTGATCGGCATCTTCGGCACCTGCCTGTTTTATGGCGACGGCGTCATCACCCCGGCGATCTCGGTACTGTCGGCCGTCGAGGGCCTGGAAGTGGTCTCGCCGGCCTTCAAGAAGGCCGTGATCCCGCTGACGCTCGTCATCCTGTTCGCGCTGTTTGCCGTGCAAAAGCGCGGCACGGCCGGCATCGGCAAGTTCTTCGGGCCCATCACCCTGGTCTGGTTCACGGCCATCGGTCTGCTGGGCGTGGCGCAGATTGCCACCAACCCGGCCATCCTGTGGGCGCTGAGCCCGCACCACGCCCTGGGCTTCATCTTCAGCTACCCGGGCACCACTTTCATCATCCTCGGCGCCCTGGTCTTGTGTGTGACCGGCGCCGAGGCGCTCTATGCGGACCTGGGCCATTTCGGCAAGCGCCCCGTGCGCCTGGCCTGGTTCAGCGTGGTCATGCCGGCGCTCACGCTGAACTACTTTGGTCAGGGCGCCTTGCTGCTGCGCCAGCCTGAAGCGGTCAAGAACCCCTTCTACCTGATGGCGCCGGACTGGGCCCTGCTGCCCATGGTGGTGCTGGCCACCATGGCCACCGTGATCGCTTCGCAGGCCTTGATCACGGGCGCCTTCAGCGTGACCAAGCAGGTGATCCAGCTCGGTTATCTGCCGCGCCTGCAGGTGCAGCACACCAGCGTCAAGGACACGGGGCAGATCTACATGCCCTTCGTCAACTGGGGGCTGTTCGTGGCCATCGTGCTGGCCGTACTGATGTTCCGCTCCTCCAGCAATCTGGCGGCGGCCTACGGCATCGCGGTCACGCTGGACATGCTGATCACCACGGTGCTGACCTTCTTCGTGATCCGCTACAGCTGGAAGTACCCGCTGTGGCTGTGCATCGCCGCCACCGGCTTCTTCTTCCTGGTCGACCTGGCCTTCTTCAGCTCCAACCTGCTCAAGCTTTTCGACGGCGGCTGGTTCCCCCTGGCCATCGGCGGCGCCATCTTCATCCTCATGACCACCTGGAAGCAGGGCCGCGCCCAGCTCAACGCCGCGCTGCGTCAGGACGCGCTGGATCTGCCCAGCTTCCTGGACGCGGTCTTCATCAGCCCACCCCTGCGGGTCGAGGGCACGGCCGTCTTCCTCACCGCCGAGCCGGGCAACGTGCCTAATGCCCTGCTGCACAACCTCAAGCACAACAAGGTGCTGCACAGGAACAACCTCTTCGTCACCGTGCGCAACCACGAGGTGCCCTGGATCGGTCTGGCCCAGCGGGTCGAGATCGAGCCCCTGGGCCATGACTGCTGGCAGGTCATCGTGAACTATGGTTTCAAGAACGATCCCGACCTGCCCGAGGCCCTGCAGCAGGTGCGCAGCCAGGGGTGTTCGCTGGAGCAGATGACGACAAGCTATTTCCTCTCGCGCGACATCGTCATTCCTGCCGTGGGCCAGGGCATGCTGCCCTGGCGCGAGAAGCTGTTCGCGCAGATGCACCACAACGCCAGTGCCGCGGCCGAGTTTCTGAATCTGCCGAACAATGCGGTGGTGGAGCTGGGGTCGAAGATCGAGATCTGACGCGCGCCGTCAGCAGTCGTGGCGGCCGTAGCGCTGGTAGCAGAGCTCACGCAGGGTCTGCTTCTCTTTCGCCAGACGACGCTCGGCCTCCTGTACCCGCTGACGCTCTGCCTGCTGCGCCCGGAGCTCCTCGCGTTCGGCCTCCCGGCGGGCCGATTCCTGCTGGCGCCGGAACGCGTCCTGCTGGCGCTCCATTGCGGATGCGGCACGCGCTGCCGAAGATTCGGCCGCCTGACGTTCCTGGCGCTCCCGTGACTCGTCCTCGCGCTGCTTGCGCAACTGCTCACGTTCGAGTGCCGCCATCTCGGCATCCAGCTTTCTCTGCGCCAGCAGCGCCTCTTCGGCCTCTTTTCTTTTCAGCTCCGCGGCCTGTGCGGCCGCACGCGCTGCCGCTTCCTTGCGCTCCACCGAGCGGTTGTGCGCCGCGTAGGCACCGACACTGACCAGGAGCACCAGCAGAATCAGCCAGGGCTGGCGATAGAGCGGGGTCATGTTCTCCTGTACGGAGCGGGTGGTCGGCCGCTCCAGGGGCTGCTTGCGCAGCCCGGAAAGCTCCTTGTCGTAGGCCGCCCGCAGCTCGGGCGCCTTGAGCAGCGCATACGCCTCCTGAATCTCGCGGTACAGCTTGCGGGCATCGGCATCGGAGGCAAGCCGTTCCTGCGTGTAGGCCGCGCTCAGACGCCGGTAGGTCTCATGGATGTCCGCCTGGGTCGCATTGCCCGGTAGCCCCAAAACCAAGTAAGCGGACTTTTCCACCAGCCCCTCCCGTCATTTGTGTAGATCGACGCGGGTATTCTAGGGGCGGTAGGCGCTGCAGCCGGTCCGCCATGACGAAGAGCCTGCACCAGCAGGCTCTTCGTCAGATAAAAGCGACGCTCAGCGTCCCTTGCGCACTTCTCCCACCAGATAGTCCACCACCTGCAGCGAACGGTCCATGTTGCGCGTCAGGGTGGCATCGGTGTAGAAGCGGCCGGCGACGCCCATGGCGGGCACGCCCTCGACCTTGTAGGCCGCGGTCAGCTGGCCGGCGCGGGTGGCCTTGGAGGCCACGCTGAAGGAGTTGAACTGCTCCATGAACTTCGCCCGGTCCACGCCCTGGGTGGCGATCCAGTCGGCGATCACCTCGGGGGCCTCCAGGCGCTTGCGCTCGACATGGATGGCCTGGAAGACCTTGCCGTGCAGCTTGTCGACCAGCCCCATGGCTTCCAGCGTGTAGTACAGGCGCTGCTGGCCCTGGAAGGCGCTGCTGAAGGCCACGGGGATGCGTTTGACGGCCACGTCCTTGGGCGCGCGCTTGATCCAGGCCTCGAGCGCAGGCTCGAAGGCGTTGCAGTGCGGGCAGTTGTACCAGAAGAACTCCACCACCTCGATCTTGCCGCTCGGGGCTTCCACCGGTGCGGGTTTGTCCAGCGGGAGGTAGTCCTTGCCGGCTTCGAAGCGCTGCTGGGCCAGGGCGGGCAGGGCGGTGGCGCCCGCCAGGGCCAGGGTGAATTCACGACGTTTCATCATCTGCATGAGCTCCATAGAAATGCCCGGATGGGACACCGGGGCGCTGCCAAAGTTCAATCCGGTCGCGACGTCAGCGCGGCGCCGAGACCATGGCGGTTTCATAGCCCGCGGCTTCCAGCTGGGCCTTCACCTTGTTGGCATCGTCCTTCTTGTCGTAGGGACCGACGCGCACGCGGTAGAGCATGCGGCCGGCCTGTTCGCGCTCGCTGACCTTGGCCTCGACACCGGTCAGCGAGAGTTTGGCGCGCTGGGTCTCGGCGTCTTCGGGCGTGCGGAAAGCGCCGACCTGGATGAAATAGACGTAGGGATCGACACCCGCCTTGGCCTTGGCCAGATCGCCCAGCGGATCGGCCGAGGGCTTGGCATCCGCCTTGGGCGGCGTCTTCACGGCCGGTGCCGGTGTGGCCGGCTTGGTCGTGGCGGTGACCGGGGGCTTGGTTTCAGCCTGGGCCGGAGGCTTGCTCTTGTTGTAGAGCGGGGCGTTGGGATCCCAGTCCTTGTTGCGCTTTTCTTCCGCAGCGTCCTGCTCGGGCGTGCGGTTCTGGCCCTTGTTGAGGAAGGGGACCGGGGTCTTGGTCACGTACAAGGCCACGATCAGCGCCACGGCCAGGCCGATGACGACGCCGATGATCAGGCCCAGGAGGGTGCCGCCACGTTGCTGTTTCATGGGTAGTCTGCTTCCAGTCGTTCAGTTGCGCTCGCGCGAGGCGCTGCTCACATTTTCTCCGGCGCGCTCACGCCGAGCACCGCCAGGCCATTGTGCAGCACCTGCGCCGTGGCTGCGACGAGCGCGAGCCGGGCCAGCTTGAGCTTCTCATCCTCGACGAGGATGCGCTCGGCATCATAGTAGCTGTGGTAGCTCGCGGCGAGCTCGCGCAGGTAGAAGGTCACGTCGTGCGGTGCGAAGTCCTGGGCCGCGGCGGAGAGCATCTCGGGGTACTTGGCCAGCTGCAGCATCAGGTTCTGGGCGGCCGGACTGTCGAGCACCGACAGGTCCACATCCTTGAGCGCGCTGCGGTGCCCGCCGTCCTTTTCGCGCCAGGCGTTGATCACCGAGCAGATGCGCGCATGCGCGTACTGCACGTAATAGACCGGGTTCTCGTTGTTCTTCTGCACGGCCAGGTCGACATCGAAGGTGTACTCGGTGTCGGGCTTGCGGCTCAGCAGGAAAAAGCGCACCGCGTCCTTGCTGGTCCACTCGATCAGGTCGCGCAGGGTCACATAGCTGCCCGCGCGCTTGGAGATCTTCACCTCCTGGCCGCCGCGCACCACGCGCACCATGGTGTGCAGCACGTAGTCGGGGAAGCCCTGCGGGATGCCCAGGCCCACGGCCTGCAGGCCCGCGCGCACGCGCGCGATGGTGCCGTGGTGGTCCGTGCCCTGGATGTTCACCACCTTCTCGAAGCCGCGTTCGAACTTGGTGATGTGATAGGCCACGTCCGGCACGAAATAGGTATACGTGCCGTCGCCCTTGCGCATGACACGGTCCTTGTCGTCGCCGTACTCGGTGGACTTGAGCCACAGCGCGCCGTCGTGCTCGTAGGTCTTGCCGGCCTCGCGCAGCTTCTGCACGGCGGCGTCGACCTTGCCGCTGGTGTACAGGCTGGACTCGAGGTAGTAGTTGTCGAACTTCACCGCAAAGGCCTGCAGGTCCAGGTCCTGCTCGTGGCGCAGATAGGCCACCGCGAAGAGGCGCATGCCATCGAGGTCGTTCACGTCGCCGCTGGCCGTGTATTCGCGGTCGTCGGACTTGACGCTCTTCTTCGCCATGAAATCGGCCGCGATGTCGGCGATGTAGTCGCCGTTGTAGGCGGCTTCCGGCCACTCGGCGTCGCCCGGTTTGAAACCCTTGGCGCGCAGCTGCACGCTGTTGGCCAGGGTGTTGATCTGCACACCCGCGTCGTTGTAATAGAACTCGCGGTAGACCTCCCAGCCCTGGGTCTGGAAGAGGTTGCAGATCGCGTCGCCCAGGGCGCCCTGGCGGCCGTGGCCCACGTGCAGCGGGCCGGTGGGGTTGGCCGAGACAAATTCGACCATCATGCGCTGGCCCCGGGGTGTTCGGTGGCCATAGCGTGCGGCCTGTACCAGCACGTCGCGCACCACCTGCTGCTTGGCGGCCGGCTTGAGGCGGATGTTGATGAAGCCCGGGCCGGCGATCTCCACGGCTTCAACCCAGGTCGAGAAGGCGGGTGTCGACAGCAGGGCGCCGCGCAGGCTCTCGGCCACCTGGCGGGGGGGCTGCTTGAGCGGCTTGGCCAGCTGCATGGCCGCGTTGGTGGCCAGATCACCGTGCTCGGCGAGTTTCGGGTTCTCGAAGGCCGCCTTGGCACCCGCGCCGGGCAGCATCTGCTCCAGCACGATGCCGAGGGTCTGGAGCAGTTCGTTTTTGACAGACAACATCGCCCTGATTCTACTGACCGGGTCCCGGACCCACCCCGCGTCAGGACCGGCCAGGGTAACCGTTTGTCAGCCCGATGGACGGTTGCCGCGTTGTGTGCTGGAATCCGCATGGATATCCATGCCACATCAACCCCCAAGAGGAGACGCCATGAAGAAACTGCTACCCCTGTTTGTGCTGGGCCTGAGCCTGACGCTGGGCACCGCCCAGGCTGACGAGAAGAAAGAGCCCACGCCGCAGCAGCAGCGCATGACCCAGTGCAACAAGGATGCCGCGGGCAAGTCGGGTGACGAGCGCAAGGCGTTCATGAGCGAGTGCCTCAAGGCCAAGCCCGCAGCAGCCACGGCCAAGGGCACGGCGCAGCAGGAACGCATGAAGAAGTGCAACGCCGACGCTAGCGGCAAGACCGGCGACGAGCGCAAGAAATTCATGAGCCAGTGCCTGAGCAACAAGTAAGGAACGGCCCCGACAAAAAAAGCCCCGCATCGCGGGGCTTTTTTGTCGGGGCCGTGATCAGCGGCGCGTCTGCCAGAAGCCCGGCTGGCCGTAGTGGTGCTTGAGAAAGTCCACCCACAGACGCACGCGCAGCGGCAGGTGCTTGCGCTGTGGGAACACCGCGTAGATACCGTTGGGCGGTGCGGCAAACTCCTCCAGCACGGCCACGAGCCGGCCCTCGGCAATCTCCTCCTCCACTTCCCAGGTGCTGCGCCAGGCGATCCCGTAACCCGCCAGGCACCAGTTGTGCAGCACCTGCCCGTCGGAGCAGTCCATGGGGCCGTTGGGCCGGTAATGGATGACCTCCGTCGCGCCGTCTTTCGGGATGTTGAACGCCCAGCCGCGCGTCTGCGAGGCGTCGCTGGAGAGCACCAGGCAGTCGAAGCGCGCCAGATCCTGTGGCGTCTCGGGCCGGCCGTGGCGCTTCAGGTACTCGGGCGTGGCCACGCACAGGCGGCGGTTGTCCGCCATGCGCACGCTCACGAGCGACGAGTCGGGCATATCGCCCACGCGTACCGCGCAGTCATATCCTTCGCCCGCGATGTCCACCACGCGGTCGCTGAGGTTGAGCGAGATCGTCACGTCCGCGTGCAGCTCCCGGAAACGCGGCACCAGCGGCGCCACATGCCGGCGGCCGAAACCGGCGGGCGCCGTGATGCGCAGGTGCCCGCTGGCCTTGACGCCGCCGGCCGAGACACTGGCCTCGGCGTTGGCCACGTCGGTCAGCAGGCGCTGGCAGTCTTCCAGAAAGGCGCTGCCCTCGTGGGTCAGGCTGATGCGGCGTGTGGTGCGCACCAGCAGCTTGACGCCCAGGCGCTCCTCCAGCGCGTCCAGCCGCCGGCCCATGATGGCCGGCGCCACGCCTTCGGCGTGCGCTGCGGCCGTCAGGCTGCCGCGCGTGGCCACCGAGACAAAGGATTCCATCTGCTTGAGCTTGTCCATGGGCGCTCATTATGAACAAAAAAGTAGCAAATGACCCTGCTTGTCCATGGATATGGTGAGCGTTAGGCTGAGCTGAACGCTGCCTTGGCCAAATACAAATGGCCGGGCCGCACGCGATGGCCGATCATCGGCAGCATGAACAGCTCCTCCACGTCCCTGGATCCCGACAGCCTGCGCAGCTGGATCGGCCGCAGTGAAAGCCGCGAGGACCAGCTCACGCCCACCCCCGTCGCCGCGCTTTCGGCCACCCTGGATCGCGATGATCCGGCGCCCGAGGCCGGCAGCCTGTTGCCGCCGCTGTGGCACTGGCTCTACTTCACCCCGCTCACGCGCCACAGCGAGATCGGCGAGGACGGGCACGCCAGACGCGGTGGCTTCCTGCCGCCCGTGCCGCTGCCACGGCGCATGTGGGCCGGCGGCCGGCTGGAATTCCTGCAGCCGCTGCGTGTGGGCGAGAGCGTCACACGCGTCTCCACGATCAAGGACGTCACGGTCAAGGAGGGGCGCACCGGGTCCCTGGTCTTCGTCTGCGTGCGCCACGAATTTTCGAACGCGCAGGGCCTGGCGCTGAGCGAGGAGCACGACATCGTCTACCGCGACGCGCCCGCCCCGGATGCGCCGCAGCCCGCCCCCACCCCGGCGCCGCGCGACGAACAGTTCCGCCGCGAGATCGTGCCCGACCCCGTGCTGCTGTTCCGTTATTCGGCGCTGACCTTCAACGGGCACCGCATCCACTACGACCGCAGCTACGTGACCGGTGTCGAGGGCTACCCCGGCCTCATCGTGCACGGCCCGCTGATCGCCACCCTGCTCATGGACCTGCTGCGCCGCAACCTGCCGGACGCGGTCGTGAAGCGCTTCAGTTTCAAGGCCGTGCGCCCCACCTTCGACATCCACCCCTTCACGGTCTGTGGCAAGCGCGAGGGCCACACCGTCACGCTCTGGGGCCGTGACCATGAAGGCTGGCTCACCATGCAGGCCACGGCGGAAATATGAAGCACCCCCGAGACGCTGCGCGTCTCCCCCTCAAGGGGGCGCAGCCAGTGGCCCGGCAAAGCCGGTTCCACGGCTGCCTCGGTGAGGCCGGCCGCGTCGCTTTCAACCTCTCTCCCAAAAAGATCCCGCCACAACGATGAACACGAACGACCCCTACCAGGACATCCGCGACGCCGTGCGCGGCCTCTGCGCCCAGTTTCCCGATGAATACCACCGCAAGATCGATGAACAGCGCGGCTACCCCGAAGAGTTCGTCGACGCTCTCACCCAAGCCGGCTGGATGGCCGCGCTGATCCCGCAGGAATACGGCGGTTCCGGCCTGTCCATGGCCGAGGCCTCGGTCATCATGGAAGAGATCAACCGCAGTGGCGGCAATTCCGGCGCTTGCCACGGGCAGATGTATGTGATGAACGCCATCGTGCGCAGTGGCTCCCAGAAACAGAAAGAGCAGTTCCTGCCCAAGATCGCCGCGGGCGAATTGCGCATCCAGTCCATGGGCGTGACCGAGCCCACCACCGGCAGTGACACCACCAAGCTCAAGACCACGGCGGTGCGCAAGGACGGCCGCTGGGTCATCAACGGCCAGAAGGTCTGGATTTCGCGCATCCAGCACAGCGACCTCATGATCCTGCTGGCGCGCACCACACCGGCCGACCAGGTGAAAAAACGTTCCGAAGGCCTGTCCTGTTTCCTGGTCGACCTCAAGCAGGCGACGGGCCATGGGCTGACCGTGCGCCCCATCCTCAACATGGTCAACCACGAGACCAACGAGCTCTTTTTCGACAACCTCGAGATCCCCGAGGACGCGCTGCTCGGCGAGGAAGGCAAGGGCTTCAAGACCCTGCTCGATGGCCTGAACGCTGAGCGCACGCTGATCGCGGCCGAGTGCATCGGCGACGGCTACTGGTTCATCGACCGTGCGCGCAAATATGCGGGCGAACGTGTGGTCTTCGGCCGACCCATCGGTCAGAACCAGGGCGTGCAGTTCCCCATCGCCGAGGCCTACATCGAACTCGAGGCCGCCAACCTCATGCGCTGGAAGGCCTGCGAGAAGATCGACGCGCACCAGAACGCTGGCGCCGAGGCCAATATGGCCAAGTACCTCGCGGCCAAGGCCAGCTGGGAAGCGGCCAACGTCTGCCTGCAGACGCATGGCGGCTTCGGCTTCGCCTGCGAATACGACATCGAACGCAAGTTCCGCGAGACACGGCTCTACCAGGTGGCACCGATCTCGACCAACATGATCTTCTCGTATGTTGCCGAGCACATCCTCGGCCTGCCGAGGAGCTTCTGATGAAGCCGCTCTCGGGCATCACCGTGGTCGCGCTGGAGCACGCGATCGCCGCGCCCTTCTGTTCGCGCCAGCTGGCCGACCAGGGTGCACGTGTCATCAAGGTCGAGCGTCCCGAGGTCGGCGACTTTGCGCGCGGTTATGACAGCCGCGTCAAGGGCCTGTCCTCGCACTTCACCTGGACCAACCGTTCCAAGGAGAGCCTGGCGCTGGACCTCAAGCATGCGAAGGCTGCGGAGATCATGGACCGCCTGCTGGCCCAGGCCGATGTGCTGGTGCAGAACCTCGCGCCCGGCGCGGCGGCGCGCATGGGCCTGTCCTTCGAGGCGCTGCACGCCAAGTACCCGCGGCTGATCGTCTGCGACATCTCGGGCTATGGCGACAGCGGTCCCTACCGTGACAAGAAGGCCTACGACCTGCTGATCCAGAGCGAGTCCGGTTTTCTCTCGGTCACGGGCACGCCGGACGAGCCGTCCAAGGCCGGCTGTTCGATTGCCGACATCGCCGCCGGCATGTACGCCTACAGCAACATCCTCACCGCGCTGATTGAACGCGGGCGCACGGGACGGGGCCGGCGCATCGACGTCTCCATGCTCGAGAGCATGGCCGAGTGGATGAGTTTCCCCATGTACTACGCCTACGACGGTGCCTCGCCGCCGGCCCGCGCCGGCGCCTCGCACGCCACGATCTACCCTTACGGTCCGTTCCTGGCCGGCGATGGCAAGAGCGTGATGCTGGGCCTGCAGAACGAGCGCGAATGGGCCGTGTTCTGTGACAAGGTGCTGCAGCAGCCCGCGCTGGCCCAGGACGCGCGCTTCGACGCGAACGCCAAGCGCTCGGCGGCACGCGCCGAAGTGAGGGCGCTGATCGAGGCCGTTTTCGGCCAGCTCAGCGCGGGCGAGGTCATCGAGCGGCTCGAAGCTGCCGGCATCGCCAACGCCCAGGTCAACACCATGGCCGACCTGTGGTCGCATCCGCAGCTGCACGCCCGTCAACGCTGGGTCCAGGTGGACACGCCCGCAGGCCCCGTGCCCGCGCTGCTGCCCCCGGGCGCGCCCGACGCGGCTGACGTGCGCATGGACCCGATCCCTGCCGTCGGTCAGCACAGCGAGGCCATCCTGCGCGAGCTTGGGCTGAGTGCCGACGAGATCGCACAACTCAAGAACGACAAGGCCATCTGACATGACCACGCCCCCGACCCAGACCCTGGCCGCCTTCGCCGCCACGCTGCGCTTCGACGCGATCCCCGAACCCGTCATCCGCCGCATCGAAGACCTGCTGCTCGACTGGTTCGGCTCCTGTCTTGCGGGCAAAAATGCGCGCGCGGTCGAGATCCTCGCCGCCTTCGTCGAAAGCATGGGCCCGCAGGACGGCCCGAGCGAGATCCTGATCCACCGCCGCACCAGCAGCCCGCTGCTCGCGGCCATGGCCAACGCCGCGGCGTCGCACGTGGCCGAGCAGGATGATGTGCACAACGGCTCGGTCTTCCACCCGGCCACCGTGGTCTTCCCGCCGGCCCTGGCCGTGGCCCAAGCCCTGGGCCGCAGTGGCCAGGAGCTGCTGACGGCCTGCGTGGCGGGCTACGAGGTCGGCATCCGGGTCGGTGAATTCCTCGGACGCTCGCACTACAAGGTGTTCCACACCACGGGTACGGCCGGCACACTGGCCGCCGCCGCCGCCGTGGGCCATCTGCTGAAACTTACGCCCGAGCAGATGCTGCATGCCTTCGGTTCCGCCGGTACGCAGTCGGCGGGACTCTGGGAGTTCCTGCGCGATGCCGCCGATTCCAAGCAGTTGCACACCGCGCATGCCGCAGGTGCGGGCCTGACTGCGGCCTATCTGGCGCAGAAAGGTTTCACCGGCGCGCGCCGCATTCTCGAAGGCCCGCAGGGCCTGGCCGCTGGCATGTCGAGTGACGCGGATGAACAGAAACTCACCGACGGCCTGGGCACACGCTGGGCCACGGCCGAGACCTCGTTCAAGTTCCATGCCTCCTGCCGCCATACGCATCCCGCAGCCGATGCGCTGCAGCAGGTGCTGCAGCAGCACGGGCTCAAGGCGTCCGATGTGAAGCGCGTCACGGCCCTTGTGCATCAGGGCGCCATTGACGTGTTGGGTCCTGTGACCGATCCGCAGACCGTGCACCAGAGCAAGTTCAGCATGGGTACGGTGCTCGGTCTCGTGGCCGTGCTGGGCCGCGCGGGCCTGGGCGAGTTCGACGCCAGCTTCAAGGCCGGTGAGGTGGTGGACTTCCATGACAAGGTCGTGATGGAACTCGATCCCGAGGTCGACCGCGCCTACCCCGCGCGCTGGATCGGCAAGGTGCGTGTGGAAACTACGGATGGCCGCGTGCTGCATGGCCGCGTGGACGAGCCCAAGGGCGACCCGGGTAACACGCTGACCCGACCCGAACTTGAGGACAAGGCCCTGCGCCTCGCGCTCTATCACGGCGGCGCGGGCGAGGCCGAGATGCGTGCGGCCATGCAGCGCCTGTGGGGCATGGCGCGCCAACCACAGGTAGGTCGTCTGCTGCCTTGAGAGACCGGCATATCCCCAGGGTGTGTAGACCTTAGGGATGACCCG
The DNA here is from genome assembly GCA_046299695.1 of Hylemonella sp. Lineage (GTDB taxonomy): Bacteria > Pseudomonadota > Gammaproteobacteria > Burkholderiales > Burkholderiaceae_C > Hylemonella. The sequence continues at coordinate 8,577 of JBKBHP010000002.1, read as the reverse complement.
GCTTGTGGGCAGGGCCCGTGTGAACGACGATAGCGGCAAAGAAAAAATCCAGGGAGATTCCCTCCATCCGCATCCACAAGAGGACGACAAACCATGAACCTGAACCGCAGACTCTTCACCGCCGCCGCCGTGGCCTCCACCCTGGCGCTGGGCAGCAGCGCCGCCCTGGCCCAGGCCTACCCGGCCAAGCCCATTTCCCTGGTCGTGCCTTTCGCCGCCGGCGGCCCCACGGACATCGTGGCGCGTACCCTGGCCGCCACCATGACCAAGTCCCTGGGCCAGAGCGTGGTGGTTGAGAACAAGACGGGCGCGGGCGGCACCATCGCCGCCAGCTATGTGATGAAGGCACCCGCCGACGGCTATACCTTCCTGATCCACCACAACGGCATGGCCACCGCGCCGGCGCTCTATCGCAAGCTGGCCTACAACCCCGTGACCGACTTCGAGCACGTGGGCAACGTCGTCGACGTGCCCATGACCATGCTCGGCCGCAAGGACATGCCGGCCGGCAACATGGCCGATCTGGTGAGCTACGTCAAGGCCAACGCCGCCAAGATCAACCTGGCCAACGCCGGCCTCGGTGCCGTCTCGCACCTGTGCGGCACGCTGTTCCAGCAGGCCCTGGGTGTGACCGTCACCACCATCCCCTTCCAGGGCACCGGCCCCGCGCTCAACGCGCTGCTCGGCGGGCAGGTCGACCTGCTGTGCGACCAGACCACCAACACCGTGCCCCACATCAAGGCTGGCACCGTCAAGCTCTACGGCGTGACGACCAAGCAGCGCATCAAGGCCCTGCCCGACGCGCCCACCATGGACGAGGGTGGTGTGAAGGACTTCGAGGTCATCGTCTGGCACGGTGTCTACGCGCCCAAGGGCACGCCGGCTCCCGTGATCAAGAAGGTTGGTGACGCGTTGCGCGAGGCGCTCAAGGACCCGGCCTTTGTCCAGCGCATGGCCGAGCTCGGTGGCGAAATCCCGCCCGCTGCCCGCCAGACTTCCGACGGCCAGCGCGCCTGGCTGACCGCCGAAGTCGACAAGTGGGGCAAGGCCATCCGCGCTGCCGGCCAGTTCGCCGACTGAGCGTCGCCTGCTCCCCTGAAAACGCCGGGCTCGCCCGGCGTTTTTTGTGCCATCCGCATCCTTGACAGTCCCGGGCGTTTTCGCCAGCATCGTTCCACCCTGCGGAGCTTCTGACCATGACCCAACTCGTTGTTCGCCGTCTGCTCGTGGACATGGAAGCGCCCCTGGCGCGCCACTGGTGCGATGGTGATGCCTTCCGCAGCGCGTTCTTCAACGCGCTGTCCATGAGCTTTCCCGTCGGCGAGCAGTTTTTCATCGATTCGGTGCGCGATGGCTTTAAGGCCCTGCCGCCCGAGGACCAGGAGCGCTTTCGCGCCGAGGTCCAGGGCTTCGTCGGCCAGGAGGCCACGCACCGCCGTCTGCACGCGCTCTACAACGAACACCTCGAACGGCAGGGTCTGGAGAACCATTGGGGCTCGCGCGCCGCAAAGCGCCTGCAGCTTCTGGAGGGGCTGGACCCGCGGCATGCGCTGGCCATCACCGCGGCCAACGAGCACTTCACCGCCATCTTCGCCGACTGGCTGCTGCACCACCCGCAGGTGCTGGGCGGGCAGGATGCGCGCCTGGCGACGCTCTGGCTCTGGCACAGCGCCGAGGAGTCCGAGCACCGCTGCACGGCCTTCGATCTCTATCGCGCGCTCGGCGGCAACGAGTACTGGCGCCGCAAGTGGTTTCGCCGCGTCACGGTCTTCTTCCTGGGCGACCTACTGCAGCAGACCTGGCACAACCTGCGGCGTGACGGCACGCTCTGGCGCTGGCCGACGTGGAAGAGCGCCGCGTCCTTCCTCTTCGGCCGGCAGGGCCTGGTGCGCGGCACCTTCGGCCCCTGGCGCGACTACCGGCGTGAGGACTTCCACCCCGCGCAGCACGACGCGCAGGCCGCGCAGCAGTGGCTGCAGACGCACCGCGAGGCCTATGTGCCGGTGGGGGGCTGAGCGGCCAGGAACAGGTCCAGAGCAAACGAAAACGCCGGGCAAGCCCGGCGTTTCTCATGGGCTGGTTCGATCAGAGCGACGACTGCAGCTCGCGGTCGGCCCGGTGTTCGGCGCGCACGAAGTTGGCGATGGCGATCAGCAGCGAGACGATCAGGGCGACCATGCCGATCAGCAGGGCCTTGAGGCTGGGCGCGGCCATGCCCAGCAGGGTGAAGAGCACGAAGGCGGCCAGCAGCGAAATCTTGAAGCGGAGCATGGTCTGTACAGGCGGTTGTCGGAAGAACAAGGCTGCAGATTCTCCCGGTGCATGCGCGGCGCGGCAAGGCGCTTTCCGTATCAACCGTAACCAGGCGTATACGCCGCCGCGTTGCCGCGGCTCAGGCGGCAGCGTGCGTGGCGGCGAATTTCTGTTCCATCTCGCGCCGCATGGTCCGGCGCAGCACGGCCGCCGCATGGCGGCGCTGCTCCTCGGGCGTGCTCGGCTGCCAGGGCGGCACGGGCGTGGGCTTGCCCGCGTCGTCCACCGCGATCATGGTGAAGAAGCAGCTGTTGACGTGGCGCACCACCTTGGTCCGGATGTCCTCGGCAATCACCTTGATGCCGATCTCCATCGACGAGGTGCCCGTGTGGTTGACCGAGGCGAGAAAGGTCACGAGCTCGCCCACCTGGATGGGCTGGCGGAACATCACCTGGTCCACGCTCAGCGTCACCACATAGCGCCCGGCGTAGCGGCTGGCGCAGGCATAGGCCACCTGGTCGAGCAGCTTGAGGATGGTGCCCCCATGCACCTTGCCGGAGAAGTTGGCGGTGTCGGGGGTCATGAGCACGGTCATGCTCAGTTGGTGCGAGGGCAGGTCCATGGGGCTTCCAGCGTGGGCAAGGCCCGGATTCTCGCTCAGCGGCGTGTCAGGGCGCACCGGCCTGCCGCGCGTCCTCCACCAGCAGGTCCACGAGCTCGCGCGCATAGGCCGGCAGCGCGTCCAGGCTGCGCACCACGATCTGCATCGCGCGCTCGGCCCAGGGATCGGCCAGGGGCACGATGGCGATGCCCATGGTCTGCGCGTGCCGGTGCGCTGCCGAGCCCGGCAGGATGGCCACGCCCACCGAGGCCTCCACCATGCGACAGGCCGCCTCGAAGTTGCTGACCTGGATGCGCTGCTGCATCGGCCGGTGCAGGCCCTCGCAGATCTGCTGCAGGAAGGCGCGGATCGCGCTGCTCTCGGCCAGGCCCACATGGTCGTAGTCCAGCGTGTCGGCGAAGGCGATGCTGGCGCTGCTGGCCAGCGCGTGGCCGCGCGGCACGACGAGCACCAGTCGGTCGCGCCGGTAGGGCAGCACCTGCAGGTTCTCGGTGCGCACCAGCCCCGCCACGATGCCGATGTCGGTCTGTCCTTCGGAGACCGCGCGCACGATGTCGTGGCTCAGGCGCTCCTGCAGGTCCACGTTCACGTCCGGGTGGTCCAGCAGGTAGCGCCGCAGCACCGGCGGCAGGAACTCGCCCAGGGCCGTGGTGTTGGCATGCACCCGCAGGTGGCCGCGGATGCCGCGCGCGTACTCGCGCAGGTCGGCGCGCAGGTGTTCCAGCTGGCCCAGCACCAGACGGGCGTGGTGCACCAGGGCCTGGCCGGGCGGGGTCAGGGTCACGCCCTGGGAGCTGCGGTGCAGCAGCTGCACGCCCAGGCTCTCCTCCAGGTTCTTGATGCGGGTGCTCGCGGCCGGGGCTGACATGTGCGCCGCCTCGGCGCCCTTGGTCAGGCTGTCGGCTTCGGCAATCCGCACCATCAGGCGCAGGTCGACCAGATCAAAGGGAATGGACATGGATGGCTGACAGTAAGCGGCAGATGCCGCAGAAACGCCGGTGGATCGTCCCGCCAGCCCGCGGACTGCCCAAATGATACCCGCCGACCCTGAAAACCAGATTCGATACTTTTTGTTTTCAATTTACGCATTATTTTTGTATTAATGATGGGGAAAGTATCAAATAAAGTTCAGGCATGGACAAAACCCGCGCCAGTGCCGCCTCTGCGCCCAAACAGCCGCCCCAAGCCGTGCTGTTTGACGCCTATGGCACGCTGTTCGACGTCTACAGCGTCGGCCTGGTCGCGGAGCAGCTGTTCCCGGGCCAGGGTCAGGCCCTGGGCCAGCTCTGGCGCGACAAGCAGATCGAATACACGCGCCTGGTCACTACCAGCAACGGCGGCGCGCACTACCAGCCCTTCTGGCAGCTCACGCAGGCCGGCCTGCGCTATGCCTGCAAGCGCCTGAACCTCAGGCTCACGCCCGAGGCCGAGCTCCAGCTCATGAACCAGTACCGGCACCTCAGCGCCTTCCCGGAGAACCGCGAAGTGCTGCAGGCGCTGAAGAGCCGCGGCATCACCACCGGCATCCTGTCCAACGGCGACCCCGAGATGCTCGGTATCGCCGTGCGCAGCGCGGGCCTGGACGGCCTGCTGGATCACGTCATCAGCGTGGACGCCGTGCGCAAGTACAAGACCCACCCCGAGGCCTATGCGCTCGGCGAGCAGGCGACGGGCCTGCGCGCTGCGCAGATCGCCTTCGTCAGCAGCAACAGCTGGGACGCCTTGGCCGCCACCTGGTACGGCTACCAGACCCTGTGGGTCAACCGCTACGCGCTGCCCTTTGAGGAGCTGGGTACCCAGCCCACGCGCACGGGCAGCACGCTCAAGGCCGTGCTGGATTTCTTTCCGGCCGCCGCCTGAACCGTTTTCAAAACTTGGAGGAGTAAGACCATGACCCAACGCACCAAGGCCCACCGGCTGCAAGTTGCTACGAACCTGTACCGCTTCATCGAAGACAAGGTGCTGCCCGGCACCGGCGTGAGCGCCGCCGACTTCTGGAAGGGCTTCGACGCCATCGCCCATGATCTCGGCCCCAAGAACGCCGCCCTGCTCAAAGAGCGTGACCGCCTGCAGGCCGAGATGGACGCCTGGCACAAGGCCAACCCCGGCCCCATCAAGAACATGAAGGCCTACCGTGCCTTCCTGGAAAAGACCGGCTACCTGGCCCCCGTGCCCGAGCAGGTCGAGTGCGACACCGCCAACGTGGACGCCGAACTCGCCGTGCAGGCCGGCCCGCAGCTCGTGGTGCCCATCCTCAACGCCCGCTACGCGCTCAACGCCGCCAACGCGCGCTGGGGCTCGCTGTATGACGCGCTTTACGGCACCGACGCCCTGCCCGAAGACGGCGGCGCCACCAAGGTCGGCCCGGACGGCAAGGGTTACAACCCCGTGCGCGGCGCCAAGGTCATCGAATACGCCCGCCATGTGCTGGACCGCGTGGCCACGTTGCGCAAGGGCTCGCACCTCGACTCCACGGGCTACGCCGTCGAAGGCGGCAAGCTCGTCGTCACGCTCAAGGACGGCAGCAAGGCCACGCTGGCGGACGGCAACAAGTTCATCGGCTACCAGGGCAGCGCCGCCGCGCCCTCGGCCATCCTGATCCGCAACAACGGCATCCACATCGAGATCCAGATCGACCGCAGCACCCCCATCGGCCGCAGCGACGCCGCCGGTGTGAGCGACCTGCTGATCGAAGCCGCGCTCTCCACCATCCTGGACCTCGAAGACTCCGTGGCCGTGGTCGATGCCGACGACAAGGTGCTGGCCTATGACAACTGGCTGGGCATCCTCAAGGGCACGCTGACCGAGGAAGTCGCCAAGGGCGGCAAGACCTTCACGCGCCGCCTCAACGCCGACCGCGTCTACAAGGGCGCCAACGGCGAAGAGATCAAGCTGCACGGCCGCTCCCTGCTCTTCATCCGCAACGTCGGCCACCTGATGACCAACCCGGCCATCCTCTACGGCGACGGCAGCGAGATCCACGAAGGCATCATGGACGCGGTCATCACCTCGGCCATCGCCGTGCACGACCTCAAGGGCCTCACCACCAACGGCATCCGCAACTCGCGCACCGGCTCCATCTACATCGTCAAGCCCAAGATGCACGGCCCGGCCGAAGTGGCCTTTGCCTCCGAGCTCTACGCCCGCGTGGAAAAGCTGCTGGGCCTGGCCGACAACACCATCAAGCTCGGCATCATGGACGAGGAGCGCCGCACCAGCGTCAACCTCAAGGCCTGCATCGCCGCCGCCAAGAGCCGCGTGGCCTTCATCAACACCGGCTTCCTGGACCGCACCGGCGACGAGATGCACACCGCCATGTACGCCGGCCCCATGATCCGCAAGGCCGCCATGAAGGGGACCGAATGGATCGCGGCCTACGAGCAGAGCAACGTGCTCGAAGGCCTGGCCTGCGGCCTCAAGGGCCGCGCGCAGATCGGCAAGGGCATGTGGGCCATGCCCGACCTCATGGCCGCCATGCTCAAGCAGAAGATCGTGCACCCGCAAGCCGGCGCCAACACCGCCTGGGTGCCCTCGCCCACCGCCGCCACCCTGCACGCCCTGCACTACCACCAGGTCAATGTGGCCGCCATCCAGGACGAGCTGGAAAAGCAGGCCACCGCCAAGAACTTCAAGGCGCTGGAAGACAAGCTGCTCACCGGCCTGCTGACCATCCCCGTGGCCGAGAAGCCCAACTGGAGCGCCGAAGAGATCACCCAGGAGATCGAGAACAACTGCCAGGGCATCCTGGGCTATGTGGTGCGCTGGATCGACCAGGGCGTGGGCTGCTCCAAGGTGCCCGACATCCACAACGTCGGCCTCATGGAAGACCGTGCCACGCTGCGCATCAGCAGCCAGCACATCGCCAACTGGCTGCTGCACGGCATCGTCACCGAGGCCCAGGTGCGCGCCGCCTTCGAGCGCATGGCCGCCGTGGTGGACCAGCAGAACGCCGGCGACCCGCTGTACAAGAAGATGGCCGGCAACTTCGAGACCTCCATGGCCTACAAGGCCGCCACCGACCTGGTCTTCAAGGGCCTGGAGCAGCCCAGCGGCTACACCGAGCCGCTGCTGCACGCCTGGCGCCTGAAGGTCAAGGCGGCCGCGTAAAGCACCAGGACCTGAGGAGACCAACGGCGCCTGCGGGCGCCGTTTTTCATGGGCATGCCCCTCGGCCTGCAGCCGTCACCCAAAGTCCGCACAATGCGCGCATGAGCGATCTGCAGCCCCTGATCGATTTCGTGCACCAGCACCCGCGCCTGCTCGTCATCACCGGCGCCGGCTGCAGCACCGCCGCCGGCATCCCCGACTACCGCGACGAAAACGGCGCCTGGAAACAGCGCGAGCCCATGCGTTACCAGGTCTTCACGGGTGACCCCGTGGCGCGCAAGCGCTACTGGGCCCGCAGCATGCTGGGCTGGCGCATCATGGCCCATGCCCAGCCCACAGCGGCACACCAGGCGCTCGCACAGCTGGAGCGCGCAGGGCGCATCAACTTGCTCGTGACGCAGAACGTTGACGGCCTGCACCAGGCCGCCGGCAGCGCAAACGTCGTGGACCTGCATGGTCGTATCGACACCGTCTGCTGTCTGGGCTGCGGTGTGCGCTCCACTCGCCGTGATCTGCAAGAACAACTGATGGCGCGCAACCCGGACTGGCTGGCGCTCGATGCGCGCAGCCTGGCCGATGGCGACGCCGATCTGGAGGGGCGGGACTTCGCGGCTTTCGACGTGCCCGATTGCCCGGCCTGTGGCGCCATGCTCAAGCCCGACGTGGTGTTCTTCGGCGAGAGCGTGCCGCGGGATCGTGTGGCGGCGGTGCGTGCGGCGCTGGTCCAGGCTGACGCTGTTCTCGTGGCCGGGTCCTCGCTGATGGTGTATTCGGGTTACCGCTTTGTGGAGGAGGCGGTGGCGGTGGGCAAGCCGGTGGTGGCGGTAAATCGAGGGCGCACGAGAGCGGATGCGAAGTTGAGTCTCAAACTGGAGGGGGATGTTGGGTACGTGTTAGATGCGATGACCTCGAACATGATTGCATTGAAACCGGCAACCACAACACACGCCTAGCCCGATTCTGACGAGTTGCGATTCAAAGACGAATCTCATTCATTAGCTTCTCATATGCGGCGTTCAAATCCTTGGCGCGATATTGCTTTTCAAGATCCAGCGCTTCTGCATAACGTTGGTACACATCATCTTTCGTCAAACTAGATGGATCAGTCCGATACTTAGTGACCAATGATCGATGCAAGACAGCAGTAAATTCCGTTTGAGATATAAGGTTTTTTACTTTTTGAATGAGTTCGGGACTGAGGCCGGAGGGTTGAGACACAAGTGCCTCAAAACGAGCATAAGCGGCTTTGTACGATTCGAATCTTGTTCGGCAAGTTAATAAAGCTTGTCGAAAGACCTTTCCGCCATATACAACCGTGGAGGACTTGTTGAGGAATAGATCAATAAGACTGACGTTAAGGGCTGCATAGTTGAACGTTTTCGCTGATATTCCAGTTCGATGATGTCGAAGAATCGAAAGACTTTGCTCAAGCTCTAGATCAAGCGCTTCCAGTCCGGACTCAAACTCAGTCTTTTTGGGCTTCCCCCGGTTTCCCGGACACATTCAATAACATGATGTGTTCAGGAGAAATCAATGACGAGGACAAGAAGGAGCTTCACGGACGAGTTCAAGCGTGAAGCGGTAAAGCTGGTCAA
>JBKBHP010000001.1:0-453470 GCA_046299695.1 Hylemonella sp. | reverse complement strand
TCGGTGTTCCTGCACCATGCGCACGGCACGTTCCCGGACTTCGGGTGAAAATTTGGTTGACTTGTTCATGGCTCCATTCTCTTAAGAGTCGGAGCCTCCTCAAAATCCGGGGCGATTCACTTGGCCTTCCTTATTGATCAAAGAAAAACTCGCGCAGCCATCGTCGCGAGCAAGCCGCAGGCAAGGCGGACGGAGCACAGCCACCGGAATGGACTGGCGGTCCATGAGGATGGCGCGCACCGCCCAACGCCGCATGCGGTTTGCGCAGTAGATGGATGTGTGAGTTTTCAGGCGGGGCAGGGGGCGACGATGTAATGCGCCCTGCCGCTGCTCTTGACCCGGTACAGCGCCTCATCGGCGCAGCGCACCAGGCTCTCGGGTACCAGGTCCTGGCTGGCCACAACGGTGGCCACGCCGATGCTCACCGTCAGATACTCGGCCACGGGGGAGTCAGCGTGCGCGATGCGCGCCTTGGCCACCTCATCCATGCAACGCTGGGCCACGGTCATGGCCACGTCGCCATCGGCCCCCGGCAGCAGCAAGGCGAATTCCTCGCCGCCGTAACGGGCCACGAGCTCACCGGTGCGCTGGGCACAGTCGTAGAGGATGCCCGCCACCTGGCGCAGGCAGGCGTCGCCGGCCAGGTGGCCGTACTGGTCGTTGTAGCGCTTGAAGTGGTCGATATCGAGCAGTAGCAGCGAGATGGGCAGGCCGCTGCGCATGCTGCGCTGCCACTCGCTGTAGAGGTGCTGGTCGAACTGGCGGCGGTTGGCCAGGCCGGTCAGGCCGTCGGTGGCCGAGAGCAGCTCCAGTTGCTGGTTGCTGCGCTCCAGCGCCATGCTTTTCTGCACGAGTTCGGTCACATCCAGTCGCGCCATCACCAGACAACCCGAAGGCGTGCTGATTTCGTAGAGGTGCATCCAGCGGCCATCGCTGCGCGGTCGCAGCAGCGGACGCTTGAGCTTGCCACGCCCGGCCAGGCGCTCGCGCAGCCAGTCTTCTTCGCGGCCCAGGGCGTCGGGAATGGCGCGACGCTCCAGGGTGCGGCGCAGGATGGATTCGAAAGTCTGCCCGATCAGTTCACCGCCGTAGCGGTAGGGGGCCAGTTCGGTGGCCAGCTTGTTGAACAACTGCAGCCGGTCGTGCTGGTCGTAGATGGCCACGCCCAGGGGCAAAGCATCGATGGCCTCGCGCAGGCATTCATGCCCGATCTCGAGCTCCTGGCGTTCATATTCACCAGCCAGCAGCTGCCGCACCACGGCGCGGCCCAGCAGCAGCAGGCCCGCGAGCACGATCCCGCCCAGGGCCAGGACCCAGAGCGTCGCCGCGCCCGCCGGCACCAGCACCAGCGCCAGGCTGATCAGGCCGACCGTCGCCAGCAGCACGACCAGCCCCAGCGCCGTCAGCCGGCGATAGCCTGCCATGTCCATGAAATCAGCCAGATGCTTCAAGACGTTCCTTGGTTGAAGCAGCAACAACCCCTGAAAAGCGCTTGGGGCACACCGGATGACTCCCCCGGTGTGCCCCTCGCTTTCTTCCTGACGCTGTGACAGCAGCAGGGACGACTTTAGGCAGGCCCAGCCCTCCTGCCTATCCCCCAAAAGGGTCATAAGGCAACACCTGGCATCCCGCCTGGCGAAATGAGCACGGCTAAACTGGACCCATGCCCGCCCCACGGCCCGCTTCTCACCCCCACTGGTGGACCGACATCCATCGCTCACCTGCGGTCAACCGTCGGCTGGGCATCAGTCTGGGCTTCATCGCCGGCGCCACCAATGCCGGCGGCTTCCTGGCCATCGGGCAGTACACCTCGCACATGACCGGCCTGCTGTCGGCCGTGGCCGACCATCTGGTCCTGGGCCAGTTCCTCCTCGTCGCAGCCAGTCTGGCAGCCATCGGCGCCTTCGTGGGCGGCGCCATGACCACGGCACTCATGGTCAACTGGGGCCTGCGGCGCCAGCTGCGCAGCAGCTATGCCCGGCCGCTCGCGCTCGAAGTCAGCCTGTTGCTGGTCTTCGGCCTCTTCGGAGCTGCCCTGCAGCTGCACGCCGAATTCTTTGCCCCGCTTACCGTGCTGCTGCTGTGCTACATCATGGGCCTGCAGAACGCCGTGATCACCAAGGTCTCGCAGGCCGAGATCCGCACCACGCACGTGACGGGCCTGCTCACGGACGTGGGCATCGAGCTGGGCAAGCTGGTCTACCTGAACCGCTCGCCCGCGCCGACCCGGGTGCGCGCCAACCGGCACAAGCTGCGCATCCACCTCTCGCTGGTCGCGGCATTTCTCATCGGCGGGGTGGTCGGTGCGCTGGGCTTTCAGCGCTGGGGCTACATCACCACGGTGCCGCTGGCCGCCTTCCTGGGTCTGCTGATCTCGGGGCCGCTGCTGTATGACCTGCGCCACGGGCGTCTGGCGCCACCCGCCAGCCCGGGCTGAAAGCTACCCCCGCGGGCGCCGCGCCCGACGTACACTGCCCTCCATGCCCCCTGCCGAAACGGCCCGCCCGCTGGCCGCCTTCCGCCCCAAGCTGCTCGACACCCTGCCCGGCTACACGCGGGCCCATTTCGCGCGGGACTTGGGCGCCGGCCTCACGGTCGGCGTGGTGGCCCTGCCGCTGGCCATGGCCTTTGCCATCGCCTCCGGGCTCAAGCCCGAGGCCGGGCTGTGCACGGCCATCATTGCAGGCTTCCTGATCTCCGCCCTGGGCGGCAGCCGCGTGCAGATCGGCGGGCCGGCCGGGGCCTTCATCGTCATCGTCTACGGCATCCTGGAACGCTACGGCCTGGCCAACCTCATCATCGCCACCGCCATGTCGGGCGTGCTGCTCTTTCTGATGGGCCTGTTCCGGCTAGGCGCGCTGATCCGCTTCATCCCCATCGCCGTGGTGATCGGCTTCACCAACGGCATTGCGGTGCTCATCATGCTCTCGCAGGTCAAGGACTTTCTGGGCCTGACGCTGGACAAGGTCCCCGCCAATTTCTTCGCCCAGCTGCAGGCCCTGGCCGGCGCGCTGCACACCGTCAACCCGGCGGCGCTGGCGCTGGCGCTGGGCTCGCTGCTGCTGGTCGCCCTCTGGCAACGGCTGATGCCCAGGCTCGGACCGGACAAGCTGCCCTTCTCGGGCAAGCTCACCGTGGTGCCCGGCACCATCGTGGCGCTGGCGCTGGCCACGCTGCTGAGCTGGGCGCTGGGGCTGCCCGTGGAGACCATCGGCAGCAAGTTCGGCGGCATCCCGGCGGCGCTGCCGGCCTTCGTCTGGCCGGAGTTCAGCTGGAGCACGGTGCAGTTCCTGCTGATGCCGGCCCTGACTCTGGCCCTGCTGGGCGCCATCGAATCCCTGCTTTGCGCGCGCATCGCCGACGGCTACACGCCGGACCGCCACAACCCCAACCAGGAACTCATGGCCCAGGGCGTGGCCAACTTCGTCACACCCTTCTTCGGCGGCATGCCAGCCACGGGCACCATCGCGCGCACCGTGACCAATGCCAAGAGCGGCGCGGTGAGCCCGGTGGCCGGCATCGTGCATGCGCTCACTTTGCTGGCCGTGGTGCTGGTGGCGGCACCGCTGGCGCAGCACATCCCGTTGGCCGGGCTGGCCGGCATCCTGGTCTACGTGGCCTGGAATATGGGTGAGTGGCGCGAGTTCGTGCAGCTGCGCCAGTACCGCCTGCCCTACCGCCTGACCCTGCTGGCCGTCTTCGGCCTGACCGTGATCGTGGACCTGACGGTGGCGGTCGAGGTGGGCCTGATCGCCACCGCCCTGACCTTCATCTACCGTATCTCCAGCCTGAGCCGGGCCGAGCCGGTCAGCGCCAGCGACCAGCCCGGGCTCGCAGGCCGGGAAGCCGAAGTCCAGGCCTGGCGGCTCTACGGCGCCCTGTTCTTCGGCGCGGTCAAGCTGATCGAGAATCTGGAGCACCGGCTGCCGACCCGCGCCCTGGTGCTGGACCTCAAGAACCTGATCTACATCGATTCCTCGGGGGCCGACACCCTGCTGGACCTGGCGCGCAGCTGCGACCGACACGGCGTGCGCCTCATTGTCTGCGGCCTGACGCACCAGCCGCTGGACATTGCGCGGCGCTCCGGCCTGCTCGAAGTGCTACCGCCCGCCCAGGTCTGCCCCGACCTGGCCCGCGGTCTGGCCAGCGCCGTGTCCGCACCCTGAACGCCGCCCCGGCCGGCGCCGCACGGCAGGGGGCTAAAATGCCCGGTCCTGTCGAGAAAGACCAGTCCCATGCACCTGTTCCGCTACCCCGACTACCAGTCCGAAGCCACCCAGTTCATCAACCAGCTCAAGACCGAGAAGCCTGATCTGGAAGCGCGCCAGCGCCAGGGCCGTGAGCTCCTCTGGGACAAGGCCGTGGACCGCCAGGCGCAGGCTGACTACCAGGCCGCTCGCGTGGCCCAGAAGCCCTACGTCTACCAGACCGGCAACGGCCAGTAAGAGCTTGCGGGTGGCTACACGCCACCCGAGCCTGCCATGAGCGAATCCCACGACAGCGCCGGCCTCGAAGCCGCCGAGGCTCCGCACACCGCGGCCCTGCCCGAGGTGGTGGACCACGTGGCCGTGGCCCGCCTCTATGGCGAGCCGCTGTTCCAGCTGCCGCAGGATCTCTACATCCCGCCGGATGCACTCGAAGTCTTCCTCGAGGCCTTCGAAGGCCCACTGGACCTGCTGCTCTACCTGATCCGCAAGCAGAACTTCAACATCCTCGACATCCCCATGGCCGCGGTCACGCGCCAGTACCTGACCTATGTGGACCAGGTCCGTGACCGCAATCTGGAGCTGGCGGCCGAGTACCTGCTGATGGCCGCCATGCTGATCGAAATCAAGTCGCGCATGCTGCTGCCGCCCAAGAAGGTGGCCGAAGGCGAAGAGGCGGAAGACCCGCGCGCCGAACTCGTGCGCCGCCTGCTCGAATACGAGCAGATCAAGCTGGCCGCCGCCGGCCTGGGCAACCTGCCGCAGTACGGGCGCGACTTCCTCAAGGCCCAGGTCTATATCGAGCAGGCGCTGCAACCGCGCTTTCCCGACGTGCACGTGGTCGACCTGCAGGAAGCCTGGGCCGACATCCTCAAGCGCGCGAAACTGGTGCAGCACCACAAGATCACGCGCGAGGAGCTCTCGGTGCGCGAGCACATGAGCATCGTGCTGCGCCAGCTGCAGGGCCAGAAGTTCGTCGAATTCGAACACCTGTTCCAGCCGGACAAGGGTGTGCCGGTGCTGGTGGTGACCTTCATCGCCCTGCTCGAGCTGGCCAAGGAAAACCTGATCGAGATCACCCAGGCCGAGGCCTTCGCCCCTATCTACGTACGGCTGGCCTACACGCCGGCCTGAACCTCTGCAGCCTCCCGTGCCACCGTCGTCCTCCCACCATTCCTTTGATGTGCTCATCGTCGGCAGCGGTCTGGCCGGCCTGAGCGCCGCGCTGCACCTAGCCGCCACCCACCGCGTGGCCGTGATCACCAAGCGCAACCTCGGCGACGGCTCCAGTGGCTGGGCCCAGGGCGGCATCGCCGCCGTCATGGGTGAAGGCGACACCCTGGCCTCGCATGTGCAGGACACGCTGGTGGCTGGCGCCGGCCTGTGCGACCCCGAGGCCACGCGCTTCGTGGTCGAGAACGCGCCCGCCAGCATCCGCTGGCTGCAGGGCCTGGGCGTGCCCTTCTCGCAGGAAGACGGCCAGCTGCACCTCACACGCGAAGGCGGCCACAGCGAACGCCGCATCGTGCACGTAACCGATGCCACGGGCGCGGCCGTGCAGCACACCCTGATGGACAAGGTGCGGGCCACGTCCAACATCACCCTGTTCGAGCACCACATGCTGGTGGACCTGATCACCAGCGCCAAGCTGGGCCTGCCGGGACAGCGCTGCCTGGGCCTTTACGCGCTCAACGAGGTGACCGACGTGGTCGACACCTTCAGCGCACCGCACACCATCCTGGCCACGGGCGGCGCTGGCAAGGTCTATCTATACACCACCAACCCCGACACGGCCACCGGCGACGGCATCGCCGCGGCCTGGCGCGCGGGCTGCCGGGTGGGCAATATGGAATTCATCCAGTTCCATCCCACCTGCCTCTACCACCCGCACGTCAAGTCCTTCCTGATCACTGAGGCCGTGCGCGGCGAAGGCGGCCGCCTGCTCCTGCCTGACGGCACGCGCTTCATGCCCGCGCACGACGAACGCGCCGAGCTCGCGCCGCGCGACGTGGTGGCCCGCGCCATCGACTTCGAGATGAAGAAGCACGGCCTGGACTGCGTGCACCTGGACATCAGCCACCAGCCCAAGGCCTTCCTGCTGGAGCACTTCCCCAACATCTACGCACGCTGCCTGGAGCTGGGCATCGACATGGCGAAACAGCCCATCCCCGTGGTGCCCGCCGCGCACTACACCTGCGGCGGCATCGTCACCGACCTGGACGGCCGCGCGGACCTGCAGGGCCTGTACGCCGTGGGCGAAGCCGCCTACACCGGCCTGCACGGCGCCAACCGCCTGGCCAGCAACTCGCTCGTCGAGTGCATGGTCTACGCACGCGCGGCAGCCCAGGACATCGCACGTGCGCAGCCCGCACCCGTGCCGCCACTGCCCAACTGGGACGACAGCCGCGTGACCGATGCCGACGAATCCGTCGTGATCTCGCACAACTGGGACGAGCTGCGCCGCTTCATGTGGGATTACGTGGGCATCGTGCGCACCAACAAGCGCCTGGAGCGCGCGGCCCACCGCATCGCGCTGCTGACCTCTGAAATCCAGGAGTTCTATTCCAGCTTCCATGTCACGCGCGACCTGCTGGAGCTGCGCAACCTCGTGCAGGTTGCCGACCTGATCGTGCGCAGCGCACAATCGCGCCATGAAAGCCGCGGCCTGCATTTCAGCCGCGACTATCCCGCCACCGACGCCACCGCGCGCCCCACCCTCCTGGTGCCGCCCGCCCCCTGAGAAAACGCCATGTACCGCACCCTGCTCAAATCCAAGATCCATCGCGCCACCGTCACCGACTGTGAGCTGCATTACGAAGGCTCCTGCGCCATCGACGAGAACCTGCTGGAGGCCGCCAACCTGCAGGAAAACGAGCAGGTGCATATCTGGAACATCAACAACGGCGAGCGCTTCATCACCTACGCCATCCGTGGCGAACGTGGCTCGGGCATCATCTCGGTCAACGGCTCGGCCGCGCGCCGTGCCGCCGTGGGCGATCTGCTGATCATCGCGGCCTTTGCCCAGGTGCCGGAGGAAAAGTGCAAGGGCTTCGAACCCAAGCTGGTTTTCGTGGACGACAAGAACCGCATCAAGGAACAACGCAGCCACATCCCCGTGCAGGCCGCGCACGAGCCCGTGCAGGTGGACCACCAGGGCGGCGACAGCGCCTGAGCGCCGAAAGGACAGACCATGACCGAACAGACCATCACCCTGCACCGCGCGCCCAAGGCGCCCGTGCACCCCAAAAACGAACGCTGGAGCGTGGACGCCATCGAAGCGCTGTTCCAGCTGCCCTTCCCCGAGCTGCTCTACCGCGCCCAGATCGTGCACCGTGAGCACTTCGACCCGACGAAGGTCGAATTCGCCACCCTGCTCTCGGTCAAGACCGGCGGCTGCCCCGAGAACTGCGGCTACTGTCCGCAGGCCGCCGAATTTGACACCGGCGTCAAGGCCAGCAAGCTCATGGAGCTGGAGGAGGTGCTGTTCGCCGCGAAGCGCGCCAAGGAAGCCGGTGCCACGCGCTTCTGCATGGGCGCGGCCTGGCGCGCGCCCAAGGATCGTGACATCGAGAAGGTCGCCGAGCTGGTGCGCGGCGTGAAGGGCCTGGGCATGGAAACCTGCGCCACGCTGGGCATGCTGGAAGACGGCCACGCCGAGCAGCTGCGCGACGCCGGCCTGGACTTCTACAACCACAACCTGGACACCGCCCCCGAGTTCTACGGCGACATCGTCTCCACCCGCGATTACCAGGACCGCCTGGACACGCTGGCGCGTGTGCGCGGCGCCGGCGTCAAGATCTGCTCGGGCGGCATCGTGGGCATGGGTGAGACCGTACGGCATCGCGCCGGCCTGATCACCGAACTCGCCAACCTCGACCCCTACCCCGAGTCCGTGCCCATCAACAACCTGGTGCGCGTCGAAGGCACGCCGCTGGCCGACCAGGCCCCGATCGATCCCTTCGATTTCGTGCGCACCATCGCCGTGGCGCGCATCACCATGCCCAAGGCGCGCGTGCGCCTCTCGGCTGGCCGCCAGCAGATGGGCGATGGCATCCAGGCCCTGTGCTTCCTGGCCGGCGCCAACTCCATCTTCTACGGCGACATGCTGCTGACCACGGGCAACCCGGACACCGAGGCCGACCTGCAGCTCATGCAGCGCCTGGGCATGAGCCCGGCGCAGCAGCCGCCCGGCAAGACCTGACCCGCTTTCCCATCCCACCGCGACTGGAGACCACCGTGAGCGAACCGACCTCCACCAACAACGGCGCCTCGCCCTACGGCACCCTGCCGCCGGCCAGCGCGCCGGCCACGCGCAAGCCCATCAGCCTGCCGCGCCTGCAGGAGATGCACGCGCGCGGCGAGAAGATCACCATGCTCACGGCCTACGACGCCACCTTCGCGGCCACGGCCGACGCGGCCGGCGTGGAATGCATCCTGATCGGCGACTCGCTGGGCATGGTCTGCCAGGGCCTCTCGAGCACCGTGGGCGTGACGCTGGAGACCATGCGTTACCACGTCGAAAGCGTCACGCGTGGCGTGCGCCGTGTCCAGGGCACGGCCTGGATCATCGGCGACATGCCCTACGGCACTTTCCATGAGTCGAAGGAGCAGGCCTTCCGCAACGCCTCGGTGCTCATGCAGGCCGGCGCCCACATGGTCAAGATCGAAGGCGGCGGCTGGACCGCCGAGACCGTGCGCTTCCTCGTCGAGCGCGGCATCCCCGTCTGCGCGCACCTGGGCCTGACGCCCCAGACGGTGCACGCCCTGGGCGGCTACCGCGTGCAGGGCCGTGGCGACGAGGCCGCCGCCACGCTCAAGCGCCACGCGCTCGAGCTGCAGGACGCCGGTGCCACCCTGCTGGTGCTGGAGATGGTCCCCGCGGCCCTGTCCGCCGACATCACGAAGGCCATGCCCCACTGTGCCACCATCGGCATCGGCGCGGGCGTGGACTGTGCCGGCCAGGTGCTGGTGCTGCACGACATGCTGGGCATGAACCTGGGCAAGATGGCCAAGTTCGTGCACAACTTCATGGCCGACGCCGGGAGCGTACGTGGCGCCATGGAGGCCTATGTGAAGGCGGTGAAGGAAGGTTCCTTCCCCGTCAACGCGAAACACGCCTGGTAGATAAGATCGCCCCCTGAGCCGGCCTTCGGCGTCATCCCCCAGGGGACGGCGCCAGTGGCCCGGCAACGCCGGTTCCGCGGCGCCCACGGTTGGACCCTTGCACTCTTACTCATGAAGCTGATTCACACCATCGCAGAACTCCGCGCGGAATTGGCCCGGTATGAGCGCCCGGCCTTCGTGCCCACCATGGGCAATCTGCATGAGGGCCATATCGCGCTCGTCAAGCAAGCCAAGCCGCTGGGCGACGTGATGGTGAGCAGCATCTTCGTCAACCGCCTGCAGTTCCTGCCGCACGAAGACTTCGGCACCTACCCACGCACGCTGGAGGCCGATTGCGAGAAACTCCAGGCCGTGGGCTGCGACATCGTCTTTGCGCCCAGTGAGCAGGAGCTCTACCCCGAACCCCAGGGCTACAAGGTGCAGCCCCCGACCGAGCTGGCCGACATCCTGGAAGGCCACTTTCGCCCCGGCTTCTTCACGGGCGTGTGCACCGTGGTGCTCAAGCTCTTCAACCTCGTACAGCCGCGCCACGCCGTCTTTGGCGCCAAGGACTACCAGCAACAGATGGTGATCCGCCGCATGGTGGCCCAGCTCGGTCTACCCATTGAGATCGTCACCGGCCCGACGCTGCGCGCGGAAGACGGCCTGGCGCTGTCCTCGCGCAACGGCTATCTGAGCGCGTCCGAGCGCGCCGAGGCCGTGCAACTCTCGCGCACGCTCAAGAGCATGATCGCCATGCTGCGTGCGGGCGAGCACAACATCGCCGCCATCGAACAGCACGCCATGCACACCCTGTCGCATCGCGGCTGGAAGCCGGACTACATGACCGTGCGCCGTCGTCACGACCTGCAGCCCCCGCAGCCCGATGACTTCACCCACAGCGACCGCCTCGTCGTCCTCGGCGCCGCCCGCCTCGGCACCACCCGCTTGATTGACAATCTGGAGGTCTAGGACCTCCAGGTTGCGTCGAAGGCTAGCAATTGCCCGACGGGCTTGTTATGCCGAAGGCTTGTTAGTCGAAACCACAATCCCCCCTAAGACCTCGATGTTGCGGCGCAGACTGACAACTGCCCGCAGGGCTTGTTAGTCGTAGCCACAACGCGCCGCAACGCAAGCCCCCTACCGGCGCTCGTCCATCGGGTGCGTCCGCCAGCGCCCTGGCCAGGTGCCGTGGGCCACGAAGACCGTGCCCATGACCAGCATGTCCACCTGCAGCTGCGCCCCGTACCGCTGCAGCGCGAGCCAGGGCGAGCTCAGCCCCTCGTACTGGGTGACCGACTGCGCCATGTGCATGCCCACGAGCACGTTCCAGGGCGCCAGTTCCGGCGCCGTCCATTTGAGGCCGGTGGCCACCACGCGCGCCCCGGGGCGCAGATGCCGCAGCAGATGCTCGATCGCCTGCGGGCTCTGCAGGATGTCGTGCGTGAAGTGCAGCAGCACAGCGTCGGCCACTTGCGGCAACAGCGCGATCTCGGCGGCCGCGCACTGCAGCGTCACATTGCTCCAGCCCGCACGCTGGGTGCGCAGGCGCGCCAGCGCCAGCATCTCGGGGCTCTGGTCCACCGCCACCACGCGGCCGGACGGCCCTACCGCATCGCGCAGCATCGGCAGGCTCATGCCCGTGCCGCAGCCCAGGTCCAGCACCACCTGGCCCGGTCGCAGCTGCAGGTGATCCACGGCCATGCGGCGGATGAATTCGTAGGGAGCGAGCTGGAGCTCGTAGCTGCCCGCGCGCCAGCCATAGAGAGCGCGCGCGGCCGCATGGTCATCATCGGGTTGCTGTGCCCCGGGGGGAATCTCCTCGCGCATGACTGCCTCCTCGCGGTTATATCGCCGACCGCCGCGGCCGGCTCCCACGGCGCAGCGTACTCTCTTTTGGCCCGGGTTCCGCTGACATCCGAGTCCGTTCAGGGGGTTCTCCCCCCGGTATCCGGCTCAGGCCAGCGCCAGCAGCACCAGCCCGATGGCCGCCGGCAGACCCTGAATGAACAGGATCTTGCGGCTGGCCGTGGCCGCGCCATAGACCCCGGCCACCAGCACGCACCCCAGGAAAAAGACCTTCACCCCCATTCCGGCCGCGCCCAGGCTCAGCCCCCAGAACAGGCCCGCGGCCAGGAAACCGTTGTACAGGCCCTGGTTGGCCGCCAGGGTCTTGGTGGACTGGGCGAACTCCGGCGTCAGATTGAAGGCCTTGCGCCCGGCCGGCTGGTCCCAGAGGAACATCTCGAGCACGAGGATGTAGACGTGCAGCAGGGCGACGAGGGCTACGACGATATCGGCAGCAAAAGACATGGCGACTCCAGGTGAGAGACCGTGACCTGTCTCCAAAGACAGGTCCCAACTCTAGCGCAGAAACGCGCGCACCGGCACCAGCGTGGCGACCGGATCTTCCTCCTGCGGCACATGGCCGAGGGCCTCGAACATCACGAGCTTCGAGCCCGCGATGTCCTGCGCGAAGCGGCGCCCGTAGTCCGGCGGAATCAGCCGGTCCTGTCCGCCCCAGAGGATGAGCGTGGGCAGTTTCAGGTCCCTGATATCGGCCTCGCGCCCCGTGTTGCGCTGGATCAGGCGCTGACGCAGGGCGGCGCGGTTGCCCTCGCGCCGCGCCATGTCGGTGTAATGCGCCACGAGCTCAGGCGTGACGCGGGAGGGATCGCCGTAAACGCTGCGGATGGACTTGTCCATCAGGCCCAGCGGCAGCAGATTGCGCATCAGCGGCTGCAGCGCCGGCATGCCCGCCACACGAAAGCCCAGGGGCACGGACCCGGATTCGAAGCGGTAGCCCGCGGCATCCACCAGGATGAGCTTGCTGACGCGCTGCGGACGGGCATGGGCCACGGCCCAGGCCACCTCGCCGCCCAGCGAGTTGCCGCCGATCACGAAGCGCTGCACGCCCAGCTTGTCCATCAGCGCTGCCACGAAGCACACATAGACCGCCATGCTGTAGTCGTTGGCTGCATTCGGCCCCGTGAGGCCGAAACCCGGCAGGTCGAAGCGGATCACGCGCCGCTCCTTGCGCAGTTCCGCCGCCCAACCGTCCCAGGTGTAGAGGCTGGCCGCGGTGCCGTGCACCAGTACGATGGGCAGCGGATCGTCGCGCGGACCTTCGTCGCGCAGATGCACCTGCAGGCCCTCCACATCGACGAACTGCGAGGGCGGCTGCCCCCAGCGCGCCTTGAGTTCCGCCACCGGGATATCGGGCGCCCAGGACCAGGCGATGAAGCCGCCGGTGGCCAGCAGCAGGACCAGCACCAGGCCGGCGAGGAGGCGGAACAAGGTTTTCATGGCGACAGCCGCAGAGTGGTCAATGCCGGCAGTCTAGGGCTTGCGCGTGACCCGCCGCTGTCACCCGCCCGACAGATTCTTGAAGAAGTGTCGCGCCAGCGCGCGCCAGAAGTCCGCACCCGAATGCGCCTCGGCCAGGCTAGCGATGTCGACGTAACCCTTGTGCAGGATGATGCCAATGATCAGCGCCAGCAGCGCGATCGCCAGCCACTGCAGCACGGTCTTGACGTGCTCCTCAGCGCGGGATGGCATAGGTGCCCACCGCGTGGGCCACGGGCTCGTCCGAGCCCTCGGAATACAGCGTCACCTCGCCCACAGCCAGCGTGCGGCCCAGCTTGAGCAGTTTGCACACGCCGATGATGTCGCGGTCACCCGCGGGCTTGCGCATGAAGTTGAAGCTCAGGCTGGTCGTCACCGCCAGCGGCACGATGCCGATCTCGCCCAGGATG
The DNA here is from genome assembly GCA_046299695.1 of Hylemonella sp. GTDB lineage: Bacteria > Pseudomonadota > Gammaproteobacteria > Burkholderiales > Burkholderiaceae_C > Hylemonella. The sequence continues at coordinate 440,407 of JBKBHP010000001.1, read as the reverse complement.
GCCACATAGAGCGCCACGTCCGCCGTGGCCATCATCACCGGCCCCGACACCGTGCCCCCAGGCCGCAGCTCGGCTTGGCCCACGGTGTGGCGGATGGTCGCGCCCTGGTCGCCGACAGCGACGATGGTGCAGGGGGTCTGGGGGAATTCCCGGGCGAGGAAGTCGGAGAGTTCGGTGAGGGTGGGCATTTTGATGATCAATTTTTATACGTCGAACTTAGAAAATTTCGGCAACCTCACCGCCCTTGAGGAGATGCCATGCATTCCTGAACGGTTCCATTTCCTCTAAAGCAACGTTCACAGCCATATTTGCCAACTTGCGCACCCCGCCGGTTTTTAGAGGTTTGGCGTAATCCCTTTTGACAGCAGCCATATAAATAGCATTCGCCTGATCACGTGGAACCACGAAATAAGTTAAGTGACAAAAGTCCAGTGATCCATCGTGAGAATGGGCATTCCCAATCTTCTTATCGATGTTGACGAACACGACAAAATTCGAAACAAACTTTGCACGCTCCAACTCTTCCTCGCCCTTGCACTGCGTCATATATACAAGATCTGCCCTGGGGTTATAGCCGGACTTCACTTGAATCAGAAGCTTCCTTCTGGGATCTGGTGTATCAACAAGCAAATCACTACCCGAGAAGTTGGCCCTGAGACCACCGGTGTTGTATGCCGGAATACCATTCATCCAACATTTCGCCGTGACAGCAGCTTCGCCGATACGCCCGTGCGATTGGGTCTTCTGAATCATTGTTATCTCCCTTTTCCAGTTCGGCACATGCGTCAAACCCGGCGCAGCAGATGCGCATGTACCGCCCCCGCCTTGAGGTGGCGGTGCAGTTCCAGGCCCAGCGGGGCCAGCTGTGCTTCGGTCCAGACCGAGGGGGCTTCCAGATAGACATACCCACCCACAGCCACGGCACGCGCGGCGGCCTGCAAGGCCGGCTCGAAAAGACCGGCATCGAACGGCGGGTCGAGCAGCACTAGGTCCGCACTGCCCGGGGCGCTGGCCTTGAGGGTCGCGATGCCGTCACCGCGCTGCACCTGCACGGACTCAGCCTTCAGCTGCTCCTTGATCTTCTTCAACTGCGCCACCAGCGCGGCGTCCTGCTCGACCAGCGTCACTTCCTTCGCACCGCGCGAGGCGGCTTCGAAGCCCAGCGCGCCGGTGCCGGCAAAGGCGTCCACGCAGCGCCAACCGGTGAGGTCCTGGCCCAGCCAGTTGAACAGGGTTTCGCGCACGCGGTCGGGCGTGGGGCGCAGGCCGGGCTTGTCGGCCACGGGCAGCTTGCTGCGTTTCCACTGCCCGCCGATGATGCGCACCTCGCCTGCGGGCTGGCCCGTGGGCGGGCGGCCGGCGCTTTTGGCGACGGGCTTCTTACTGGCCGCCATCACGGCCCCCGACGATGACGGTGACCATGCGTTCGGGCTGCAGCTTGCGCGCGAAGGCGGCCTTGATGTCGGCCACCGTCACCTTCGCCACCTGCTGCGTCCAGGTGTCGAGGTAATCCAGCGGCAGGCCGTGGGCGGCGATGTTGGCCACGTTGTCGAGCAGCTTGCGGTTGTTGTCGATGCGCAGGGCGAAGCCGCCGATGAGGTTGTCCTTGGCGGCCTTGAGCTCGGCCTCGGTGGGGCCCTGCTCGACGTAGCGGCGCAGGGTGTCGCGTGCCACCTGCACGGCCTGCGCGGCCTGGTCGGGGCGGGTCTGCAAGCCCATGGTGAAGGAGCCGGCATGCAAGCCCGGATTGAAGTAGCTGTAGACGCTGTAGCTCAGGCCTCGCTTCTCGCGCACCTCGGTGGTCAGGCGCGAGACGAAGCCACCACCGCCCAGGGTGTAGTTGCCGACGGTCAGCGCAAAGAAATCCGGGTCGTCACGCTTGAAGCCGGGCTGGCCGATGTAGACGTGGGCCTGCGCCGAGTCGAAGGGAATTTTGATCTCGGCGGCTTTCTGGAGCGGCTGCACCTCGGGCACCGGTGGCAGGGGTTCGCAGGCCTTCGCCGGCAGGCGGGCGAGCAACTGAGTGACCAGGGCGTCGGCCTGGGCACGCGTGACGGCGCCCACGATGCTGACCCTGGCGCGGCAGGGCTGCAGGTAGCGCGCATGCCAGGCCTGCATGTCAGCCACGCTGATGCGCGCCAGCGTCTCCTCCGTGGTGTCGCGGGCATAAGGATGGTCGCCGAAGACGGCGCGGTTGTAGGCGCGGCTGGCCACGGTGGCGGGCCGCGTGTTGGCTTCGCGCAGGGCGGCAACCATGCGCTCGCGCTCGCGCGTCCACACGGCTTCAGGGTAAGCCGGCTCGGCCAGCTGCCGCGCCGCCAGCGCCACGGCCTTGGCCAGCAGGTCGGGATAGGTCAGCGAGCGCAGGGAGAAGCTCAGGCGGTCGCCACCATCACCCCCGCCGAAGCTCGCGCCCAGATCGGCCCAGGCTTCGCCGAGCGCGTTCTCATCTAAAGCGGGCTCGGTGCCCATTGCACGGATGCCTTTGCTCATCATGGCCGCACTCACGCCGGCCAGGCCGGTCTGCTCGGCCGGGTCACGTCGGCCGCCGGCGTCGAAGTCCACGCGCACGTCGACCATGGGCACGGTGGGGCTCTCCACCAGCCACACCCCGGCGCCCGAGGGCTGGGTCCAGTGCTGGATGGGGATGCCGGCCTGGGCAGTGCCCGTCAGGCTGAAGAGCAAAGCGATCGCTACGTTTTTAATAGCAAACATCTTGTGGTGTGTTCTCATGGCCTGGCCCTCCTCAATGACGGCCACCGGCCGGAAGCACGCGACGCGGGCGGTTCGGGTCCGGCGGCTGGGGCAGCAGCGTGGCCACGGTGAGCTGGTCCTCGCCGAAGTAGCGTGCAGCGACGGACTGCACCTGCTCGGCGGTGATGGCGCGCAGTCGCGTGAGCAGGCGGTCGTTGGTGTCGAGCGGCAGGCCCAGCACCCAGTAGGTGCCGAGCTCGCGCGCTTGGTTGAAGAGCGAATCGCGCTTGTAGACCTCGCCGGCGACCCACTGGGTCTTGACGCGCTCGAGCTCCGCCGCGCTCACGCCCTCGCGCGCGATGCGCGCCACCTGTTCGCGCAGCGCAGCCTCCACCTGGGCGGCGGTCTTGCCCGGGGCCGGTACGCCGTCAAGGATGAACATCTGCGGGCCGCGGCCCAGCAGGCCGTTGCTGGCCCCGGCGCTGTCGGCCACGCGGTCGGCGCCCTGGGTGAGCGCGCGCTCCAGACGCGCACCGCTGTAGCCGTCGAGCACGGCGGCCAGCACCGTGAGCGCCAGCGCGTCGTCATCCTCGGCCGTGGGGGCCTCGACATTGCGCAGCCCCGGCACCTTGTAAGCCAGGCTCACGTAGGCCTGCTCGGCCGGCGCCTTGAGCTCCACGCGCTTGAGGCCGACCTGCAGCGGCTCGGTGCGCGGCTTGCGCGCGGGCACGGCGCGCGCGGGGATCTTGCCGTAATACTTGTCCGCCAGGCGCTTGACCTGCGCGGGCTCCACATCGCCCACGACCACGACCACGGCATTGGCCGGCACGTACCACTTCTTGTAGAAATCGCGCGCATCGGCGGGCGTCATGGCGTCGAGATCGCTCATCCAGCCGACGATGGGGCGGCGGTAGGGCGAGGCCGTGTAGGCCGTGGCCATCAGGGTCTCGTAGAGCAGGGCACGCGGGTTGTCGTCGGTGCGCAAACGACGCTCTTCCTTGACCACCTCGATTTCCTTGGTGAACTCGGCATCGGGCCAGCGGTTGTTGGCAAAGCGGTCGGCCTCGAGCCTCATCACGTCTTCCAGGCGCGTGGCCGGGATCTGCTGGAAGTAGCCCGTGTAGTCCAGGCTGGTGAAGGCGTTCTCGCGTCCGCCGAGGGCCGCCACGCGGCGGGAGAACTCTCCGGCCTTGAGCGTTTTCGTGCCCTTGAAGAGCATGTGCTCCAGCACATGGGCCACGCCGCTCGTGCCGTCGACCTCGTCCATGCTGCCCACGCGCAGCCAGACCATGTGCGCGGCCGTAGGGGCGCGCCGGTCGGGTTGGACGATGAGCGTCATGCCGTTGGCCAGGGTGTATTGCTGGGCACGGGTCTGAGCCTGGGCCGGGCTCAGCCATGTCACGCACAGGGCAAAAAGGAGAGGGATGAGGCGTTTCATAGAATGCACTGATTCTAAGAACGCCCCATATGTTCAATCTTTTCAAGAAAAAAGGCCCTACGGAAGCACCCGCGGCCTCAGCCACTGCCGAGGCCCCGGCCCGCCAGGGCTGGCTGGGCAAGCTGCGCGCGGGCCTGCGCAAGACGGGCTCGAGCATCACCACGGTGTTCACGGGTACGCGCATCGACGACGCGCTGTACGAGCAGCTCGAAGAGGCCCTGCTCATGGCCGACGCAGGCGTGAACGCCACGCAGTTCCTGCTGGACGATCTCAAGCGCCGCGTGAAAGAGGCCAAGGCTACCGAGCCCGCAGCCGTCAAGGGCTTGCTGATCGACGCGCTCGCCGAGCTGCTGGCCCCGCTCGAAAAGCCGCTGAGCATCGGCGCGCAGCAGCCGACCGTGATCATGGTGGCCGGCGTCAACGGCGCCGGCAAGACCACGAGCATCGGCAAGCTCACGCACCATCTGTCGAACGAAGGCGCCAGCGTGCTGCTGGCCGCGGCCGACACCTTCCGCGCCGCAGCGCGCGAGCAACTCATGGTCTGGGCCGAGCGCAGCACCGTGGAGATCGTGCACCAGATGGGTGGCGACCCGGCCTCGGTCTGTTTCGATGCGGTGAGCGCGGGCAAGGCACGCGGCAAGGACGTGGTGCTGGTGGACACAGCGGGCCGCCTGCCCACGCAGCTGCACCTGATGGAAGAGCTGCGCAAGATCAAGCGCGTGGTGCAGAAGGCGGACGCCACGGCGCCGCACGAGGTGCTGCTGGTGATCGACGGCAACACGGGCCAGAACGCGCTGGCCCAGGTCAAGGCCTTCGACGAGGCCCTGGGCCTCACCGGGCTGATCGTCACCAAGCTCGACGGCACGGCCAAGGGCGGTGTGCTGGCCGCGATCGCGCGCGAGAAGCCCGTTCCCGTGTACTTCATCGGCGTGGGCGAGCAGCTCGACGAGCTGGAAACCTTCAAGGCGCGCGAGTTCGCGCAGGCCCTGCTGGACTGAAGCCGCGTGGCAGACGGCTACATCGTTCTCGTCATTGGCGCCACCCTGGGCGGCCTGGTGCAGGGGCTGTCAGGCTCCAACTTCGGCATGACGTCCACCGCGGTCTGGGCCTGGTTCCTCGCGCCCCAGGTCGTGGCGCCGCTCGCACTCACGGGCTCGCTGACCGGCCAGATCCTGGGCGCGCTCACGCTGCGCCGTGGCTGGCACTGGCGGCGCTTCGCGCCTTTTCTGATCGGCGGCCTGCTGGGCATCCCGCTGGGCGTGCTGCTGCTGCCTCGTCTGGACACTGATCTCTTCAAACTCGTGCTCGGCAGCCTGCTGGTGCTGACCTGCCCGGCCCTGCTGCTGGCCAGCGAGCTGCCGCGCGTGCGCGTGGGCGGCCGCATCGCCGATGGGCTGGCGGGGGTGGGCGGCGGCATCCTGGGCGGGCTGGGCGGCTACACGGGCGTGATCCCCACGCTCTGGACCACGCTGCGCGGCCTGCCCAAGGACGAGCAGCGCGCCATCATCCAGAACTTCAACCTGGGCATCCAGCTCGTGACCTTCGGCGCCTACCTCGGGCAGGGCCTGATCACGCGCGCGCTGTTGCCGCAGCTGGCCCTGCTCATCCCGGTGGTGCTGCTGACCTCCTGGTTCGGCACCCGCATCTACCTGGGCCTGTCCGAGGCGCGCTTTCGGCAGCTCGTGCTGCTGCTGCTGACTGCGGCCGGGGTGGCCATGCTGGCCGCAGCCCTGCCCCGACTTTTGGGATGAAGGCCGGCACCCGGACCGAATCTGCCGCCGCTGCGCGGAAAACGTCACACACGCGGGCGCCCATTTCAGCCTGACTGGGGCTTACCCGGATTGAGCACGGCGGGCCGAGGCCGCAGCATCGGTTCTGATGGCCGGGCAGCGGCGCCCGGCCCGTACGCACCGAGGCCGACCATCACGTCCACACCCGAACCCGATCGCCCGCCGCAGGAGTACGTCGCTGACCGCATCACCTGGCAGCCGACACTGACCTTTCTTCACTACGCGATCCTCACCATCCTCACCGGCACGGTCTGCTTTGCGGCCGTGATCTTCTGGTTCCTGCCCGCGCATGCATCGCAGGCCTGGGGACAGCTGGCCATGGCGGGCGTGGCCGTGGTGGGCACGGGGCTGCTGTGGCGCCGACATTACCGGCTGGGCATCTACTGGATGGCCAGCGGGGTCTGGCTCTGCATCATGGGCCTGGCCGTGTTCCATGAAGGCGTGCGCACACCGATCTACTACGCCCTGCCCATCGTGGTGATCTTCCTCGGCTGGGTGGTGGGCACACGGGCGGCGCTGTTCACTGTGGGCATCACGGTGGTGGCCACCGTGATGCTGATCGCCGCCGACATGCTGGGCTGGCTGCCCGTGGTGCCGTCCTCACCGCCCCTGCTGCACGGTATCGCCCAGAGCTTCGTGCTGCTGCTGTCGGCGGCGCTGGTGATCTATCTGGTACAGGCCTACCGCGAGCGCCTGCAGGAGATGGCACGCGCCCATGAGGTGCTGCGCCAGTCCGAGCTCAAGTTCGCCACCACCTTCAACGCCAATCCGGTGGCCGGCTCGATCGCCACGCAGTCCGAGGGACGCATCGTGGCGGTGAACGACAACTTCGTGCGCGACTTCGGCTGGAGTCGCGAGGAACTCGAAGGCCGCACGGCGGTGGAGATCGGCCTGTGGCCCGATCTGGCGCAGCGCACCCAGTTCCGCGAGGCCCTGTCACGGCAGGGCCGCACCATGAACCACGAGACCATCTGGCGCCACCGCAGCGGCGAACTGCGCCGCATCAGCATCTCCAGCTCCGTGATCGAGCTCGACGGGGTGAGCTACATCCTGTCGTTCTGTACCGACATCACGACCCGCAAGGCCGCAGAGGAAGAAATCCAGCGCCTGGCATTCTTCGACCCGCTGACCGGCCTGCCCAACCGCCGCCTGCTCATGGACCGGCTGGACCAGGCCATGACCGCCTGCGCGCGTCACCAGCGGCTGGGCGCCCTGCTTTTCATCGACCTGGACAACTTCAAGACGCTCAACGACACCCATGGCCACGATATGGGCGACCTGCTGCTGCGCCAGGTGGCGCAGCGCCTGGCAGGCAGCGTGCGCGAGGGCGACACCGTGGCGCGCCTGGGCGGCGACGAGTTCGTCGTGATGCTGGAGGATCTGAGCCACGACGCCATCGAGGCCGCGACCCAGGCCGAGACCGTCGGCCGCAAGATCGTGAGCGCACTCAACGAGCTCTACGAGATCCGTGCGCTCAGCGTGCACAGCACACCCAGTCTGGGCGCGACACTGTTCGGCGCCGAGGTCGAGAACATCGAAGAACCGATCAAGCGCGCCGATCTGGCCATGTACCAGGCCAAGAACGCGGGGCGCAACACCATCCGCTTCTACGACCCGCGCATGCAGTCCCTGCTGCTGGCGCGCTCCGAGCTGGAGCGTGACCTGCGCGCCGCCCTGCAGCAGGACCAGTTCGTGCTGCACTACCAGCCGCAGGTGCAGCGCGGCGGCCTGGTCGCCGGCGCCGAGGCCCTGCTGCGCTGGCAGCATCCGCAACGCGGCCTGGTGCCGCCGGGCGAATTCATCGCGCTCAGCGAGGAAACCGGGCTCATCGTGCCGCTGGGCGAGCGCGTGCTCGAGCTGGCCTGCCGCCAGCTCGCGCTCTGGGCCACGCAGCCGGGTATGGCCCACCTCACGCTCTCGGTCAACGTGAGCCTGCGGCAATTCCAGCAGGAGAAGTTCGTGGAGCAGGTGCTGGCCGTGCTGACGCGCACGGGCGCGCCACCGGCACGCCTCAAGCTCGAACTCACGGAAAGCCTGCTGATCAGCAATGTGGACGAAGTGATCGCCAAGATGGACGCCATCAAGGCGCGCGGCGTGGGCTTCGCGCTCGACGACTTCGGCACCGGCTACTCCTCGCTCTCCTATCTCAAGCGCCTGCCGCTGGACCAGCTCAAGATCGACCAGAGCTTCGTGCGCGACATCCTGGTGGACCAGAACGACGCGGCCATCGCGCGCATGGTCATCGTGCTGGGCGAAAGCCTGGGCCTGGAGGTCATGGCCGAAGGCGTGGAGACCCTGGCGCAGCAGCAGGCCCTGCAGGCCCTGGGCTGCCACGCTTACCAAGGCTATCTCTACAGCCGACCGCTGACGGTCGAAGCCCTGGCCGAACTGGCGCGCCAGACGGGCTGGCCCATCATGACGCTGCGCGGCTGAGTCAGCGCAGCAGGAGCTGACCTGGTGCCGCGTCGGTGACTTCGCCGATCTCGGCCGCCATCTCGAAGCCGTGGCGACGGAAGATGTCCAGCACCGCGGGCACGCTCTCGGAGGTGCAGCTCACGAGCAGGCCGCCGCTGGTCTGCGGGTCGCTCAGCAGGGCCTGGTCCACGGCCGCAAAACCCGAGGGCAGCGTGACCGAGCTGCCATAGCCGGCCCAGTTGCGGCCCGAGGCGCCGGTGACGTAACCCTGACCCGCGAGCTCACGCACACCGGCCAGCAGCGGCACGCGCGCCCAGTCGATCTCCACGCTGCACTGCGCACCACGCGCCAGCTCCAGCGCATGGCCGGCCAGGCCGAAGCCCGTGACGTCGGTCAGTGCGTGCACGCCCGCCAGCGCCGCGAGCTCGGGACCGGGCGTGTTGAGCTTGGTCGTGGTGGCGATCATCTGCGCATAGCCGGCGACATCGAGCTTCTCTTTCTTGAGCGCGGCCGAGAGCACGCCCACGCCCAGCGGCTTGCCGAGGATGAGGCGATCCCCGACTTTCGCATCGGCATTGCGTTTGACGCGTTTCGGATGCACCAGGCCCAGGGCCACGAGGCCATAGATGGGCTCGACCGAGTCGATGGTGTGGCCGCCCGCAATCGGAATGCCCGCGGCCTTGCACACGGCCTGGCCGCCGTCGAGGATGCGGCCGATGGTGGCGGTGCTCAAGACATTGATGGGCATGCCCACGAGAGCCAGCGCCATGATGGGCGTGCCACCCATGGCGTAGACATCGGAGATGGCATTGGTGGCGGCGATGCGGCCGAAGTCGTAGGCATCGTCGACGATGGGCATGAAGAAGTCGGTGGTGGCGATCAGGGCCTGCTCGTCATTGAGCTGGTAGACGGCCGCATCGTCCGCGGTCTCGATGCCCACGAGCAACTCCGGCGGCATGGGCAGGCCATTGCTGCCCTTGAGGATGTCGGACAGCACGCCGGGCGCGATCTTGCAGCCGCAGCCGCCACCGTGCGACAGCGAGGTGAGCCGGGGTTCGGCGGGAAAGGCAGGGGCGTTCATGTCAGGTCCTGGAGCAGTGCGAGCAGGGCCGCCTGTTCAGCTGCGGGAGCAAACAGCGGCGCGCGGAGTCCGCATTGTGCCCGCAAGGCCAAAACCCTGTCGGGCGCATCCCGGCAGCGCTGCAGCAGACCGGCCAGCGCCGCGGCATCGTCCACAGGAAAGTAGCCGCCGTAATCCGCCCCCAGCATGCCCACATTGCCCTCGATGCGCGTGGCCAGCACAGGCGTGCCACTGCACACGGCCTCCATGAGCACGTGCGCGCCGCCTTCCATGCGGCTGCAGTGCACGAGCAGGTGCGCGCGCTGGATGTGGCGACGCACGGCCTCATGCGGCAGACCGCCGAGCCAGCGGTAGGCCGGGCAGTCGGCCATGGTGGAACGCGCGGCCGTGGCCAGCGACGGGTCCAGGGCCTCGCCGATGTGGTCGATGCGGATGTCGGGGTGGTCGCGCAGCAGGCGCGCCGCGGCCCACAGCGTCTGCGGCCCTTTCTCCTCGCGCAGATGGCCCACCATCACGGCGCGCAGGCGCGCACCGGTCTTGTCCAGGGTGCGCCGCGTGGTGGTGGACTGGAAGATCACGCGCGTCTTGGCACGGTACGCCGCGGGCAGGGCCTGGGGCCCGAGCTCCTGCAGCACCACGAGCCGCTGCGCCAGCGCCAGGGAGCGCTGCGCTGCCGCGTCGTGGTGGATGTCGCGGTAGAGATCGGTACCCGTGAGCACCACGGCCAGGCCCCGGTGCGGATGTGCCTGCGCCCAGGCGGCGATGGTCTCCGCCGAGCGGCGCGCATGCAGGGCCAGCAGGGCCGCGGCCTGCGGCTGTTCGCCCGCTTGCCAGGACGGAATGATCTGGGTGCGGTAGTGCGGCGCCAGCAGACGCGACCAACGCCAGGCGGTCTGCCAGTTGCCGTTGTTGGCCCCGGCCAGCGCCGGGCTGACGATGAGCACGAGAGGACGTGTCACTCAGGCCTCGGCCCAGAACATGGCGAACCAGGCGCGCGCATCGGTCCAGGCCTCGATGCGCTGATAGCCGGCGGCGGCCAGCAGGGCCTGGAAATCCGCCAGCGCGTACTTGTAGGAGTTCTCGGTGTGGATGCGCTCGCCGCTGGCGAAACGCCGTTCGCCCCCGGGCCAGCGCACGGTGAGCGCGCGTCGGGCCTCCAGGTGCATCTCGATGCGTGAGGCCGCTTCGTTGAAGAACGCGACGTGCCGCCAGTCCTGCACCGCGAAGTCACTCTCGATGAGGCGGTTGAGGTGCAGCAGCACATTGCGGTTGAAGGCTGCGGTAACACCGAGCGCATCGTCGTAGGCCGGCTGCAGCACGTCCAGCGCCTTGCGCAGATCCACCCCGATCAGCAGGCCACCCCCCTGGGCGGCCCCACGGGTCTGTCGCAGAAAGACCTGCGCTTCTTCGGACGTGAAGTTGCCGATGCTCGAGCCAGGGTAGAACAGCAGGCGCGGCCCCTCGCCGACCTCGGGCGGCAGCGCCAGGTGGCTCGAGAAATCCATGCCCACGCCCAGCATGTCGAGCGCCGGGTACTGGCGCTGCAGGCATTGCAGCGCGTGGCGCAGATGCTCGGCCGAGATGTCCACGGCGACATAACGCGCCGGCTGCAACAGCTCGAAGAGCCGCCCGGCCTTCTCGCAATTGCCCGCGCCCAGGTCCACGAGCGTGGCACCACGTGGCGCACGCTGTGCGATGGCCGGGCCATGCTCGGCCAGCAGCGCGGCCTCGGTGCGTGTGGGGTAGTACTCGGAAAGCTCGGTGATGGCGTCGAACAGACGCGAGCCCAGCGCGTCATAGAAGTACTTGGGGGCGATACGTGCAGGCGCTGCCTGCAGACCCGTCAGCAGCTCGGCGCGCAGGGCCGCGGGGGCGATCTGGTGCAGCTGGAGAAAACGGGGCTGGCGCAAGGCAAGGGCCGTCATGGGCGCACTATAGCCCGGCGCGCGGGCAGATGCCTCTTGGCTTGCGCCCGATGGTACCGGCCGGCCTAGAATCAGTCGCCCGTCACCCGACGGTCAATCGCTAGCAATTTCATAGCAGTCACACGCCATGGCCCGCAACACCCAGGTCCCTGCCGACCACCACGCCCCGCCCGTCACCCAGGCCCTGGCGCGCTACGTCGCCACCCATCCCTCCAGAGGCTGGAGCGACGCGGTCGAGCACGAGGCGCACCGCACCTTCCTCAACTGGCTGGGCTGTGCCGTGGGCGCCGCGCAGCATGAATCCGTACACGCCGCACTGGGCGCCGTGCAGATGCTGCAGCCCGCGCCACAGGCCAGCGTGCTGGGCCGCGCCGAGAAGGTGGACATGGCCGGCGCAGCGCTGATCAACGGCATCAGCTCGCACACCTTCGACTTCGACGACACCCATCTCAAGACCATCATCCACCCGGCCGGTCCCGTGGCCTCGGCCGTGCTGGCGCTGGCCGAGCACAAAGGCCTGTCGGGTCGCGCCGTGATCGACGCGCTGGTGCTGGGCATCGACGTGTCCTGCCGCGTGGGCAACACCATGTACCCGGAGCACTACGACCGTGGCTGGCACATCACTGGCTCCACTGGCACGCTGGGTGCGGCCGCGGGTTGCGCGCGCCTCCTGGGCCTCAATGCGCAGCAGACCGCCATGGCCTTGGGCATCGCGGCCTCGCAGCCCATCGGTATGCGCGAGCAGTTCGGCACCATGACCAAGCCCTTCCATCCGGGGGGGGCGGCGCGGGCCGGCCTCCTGTCCACGCTGCTGGCCAGCCAGGGCTACACAGCCAGCCCCAGGGCGCTGGAGGCGCCGCGCGGCATGATCCAGACCCTCTCCACCAAATACACCTGGAACGAGATCACGGACGAACTGGGCCAGCGCTTCGAGATCTCCTACAACAGCTACAAGCCCTTTGCCTGCGGCATCGTGATCCACCCCAGCATTGACGCCTGCGCCCAGCTGCGCGCCCAGGGCGTGAAGCCCGAGGAGATCGAGCGCATCGAGCTCAAGGTGCACTCGCTGGTGCTGGAGCTCACGGGCAAGAAGGAGCCGGCCGACGGCCTGAGCGCGAAGTTCAGCGTTTACCATGGCTGCGCCTGCGGCCTGATGTTCGGCAAGGCCGGTGAAGACCAGTACAGCGACGCGGTCGTGAACCGTCCTGACATGGTGGCCCTGCGCCGCAAGGTGGTGGCCACGGTGGACGAGCACATAGCCGAGGCCAGCGTGGACGTGACCGCCGTGCTCAAGGACGGCCGCCAGGTCCATGTGTTCGTCCAGCACGCCATCGGCTCGCTCGAGAACCCCATGACCGACGCGATGCTCGAGGCCAAGTTCCACGACCTGTCCGATCCGGTGCTCGGCAAAGACAAGACGGACGCGTTGATCGCCGCCAGCTGGCAACTCGCCAGCCTGAGCGACGTACGCCAGCTCACGGCGCTGGCACGCCCCTGAGTCAGGCTGGTGTGCGGCGCTCCAGCCGGGGCATGGGCAGCACGGCCCCGCCCCCGGCGGCGGGCGCCTCGCCACCGGGACGCGCTGGCTCGGCCCGGCTCGGTGCCAGGCGCAGGAAGACGCCCAGGGCCATGAGCAGCAAGGCCGCGCTCACGATGATGGCCACGGGGTAGTACAGATTGCCGGCCAGGTCCAGCTGGCTGTACTTGATGACCATCATCAGCCCCTCCAGGGACAAGGCCACGCAGACCGTGCCGATGAAGCGCGGCAACGTGCGGCGCAGCATGACGATGACATCATGGTCGGCCTCGGCGCCGTATTCCTTGCTGATGACCAGGGCGACTTCGTAGACGGCCATGGCGATCACGCTGGCATTGACCAGCTTGACGATGATCTGCGTGATCTCCCCTCCACTGAGCACATGGCCCACGGCTTCCACCAGGGTGGTGAGGACGATGGCAGCGGAGATGGCAAAGAAGATGAAGGTGAAACCGCGGGCAAACAGCTTTTGCGTCAAGGACAGCAGGTTCTCGTGGTGACTCATGGTTCTCCAGTGGGGGAGAGGGTGACGGGTCCTGGCTCATCGCCAAGACCCTGCGCCGGGAAGTTGATGCAGCGCACCTGCAGGTGCCAGGCCAGCACGCGCGCCGGCACGGGAGCCGCTTGCTGCAGGTCCTCCGGCTGCACGAGCACCTGGACGCCCAGGCTGTCCATGGCCGGCAGCCAGTGGTCGAGGAAATCGGACAAATCGATCGGGCCAGCCTGGCATCGAGCCCAGGTCCCGCGCGCAAAGGCGCGCGCATCGTGCGGCTGCGACCAGACCGGCAGGCAGGAGGCGCCATCGTCCAGCGTCAGCGAGATCCAGCCCCCGGCGTCGAGCAGGCCCCAGACCTGCAGGGTCTGGGCCGCCTCCTGTACAAAGCCCTGGTAATGCGCGGTATCCACCACAGCTGGCGTGGGCTGCAGGCCCAGGATCTGGGCCAGGGCGGGGGGAAGCTTGAGCGTTTGGGGCATGGCGTGATATCCAGGGCCCAGCTTAGGGACGGCCGCCCCTGCGCTCAAGGAAAAACATATTTTGTTTCCTGCGTTACCGCAGGGCACGTGGCCGCTTGCGGCACCTCAATGACGGGTCGTCAGGATGCGCGCCGCGGCTCGCGCAGCATGGAGAGGTACAGCCCCTCCACCTTTTCGCGGGCCCAGGGCGTCTTGCGCAGGAACTTCAGGCTGGACGGGATACTGGGGTCCACGCTGAAGCAGCGCACCGTGATGCGCTCGGCCAGGCCAGTCCAGCCGTAATGCGCTACCAACGCGGTGAGGATGGCCTCCAGCGTCAGGCCGTGCAAGGGGTTGCGCGGCTGGGCGGGAGGTGCAGTGGCAGACACGGGCCGGCCCTGCCGATTCAGGCGGTGGTGGCAGCGGCCTGCGCGCGCCGCTTGCAGGCCAGGGCCGCCTTGATGACGTCACGTTCCTGCACGCCATACATCCCGGCGAAATCGCGTGCGCTCTTGCCACTGGCCTCGAAGGCCCTGTTCAGCGCCTCCTGGCGCGCGATGCGCTCTGCGCTGTCCCCCAGAGCGGCGTCCAGAACGGCGGCCATCGCTTCATCCGCGGGCATCACGCGCGCGAGGTAATCCTGGCGGCTCAGGCCCGAAGCTTCAAAGGCTGCGGAAAGCTGGGCGCGCAGCTTGGGGAGCAGGTCTTCCCTGGTGCGGACCTGCCGGCGGCGGTGCAGTTCCACCACCGCCTGGTACACGTGCTCGGGCGCCACGGCTTCCACCGCCGCACCGTCCAGGTCGTGCCGTGCCTTGCCTGCCGCCACACATTGCAGATAAGGCGTGGAACGTGCATGCACCGCGAGCGCGGCCTTGAGGCTGTCGCGCTGGAACAGCTCGGGATGCCGCTCGAGCAGGTCCTGGAAGATGCCGCGCTTGAGCGGCAGGAACTCGGCACCGAAGAGATGGGGGTAGAGGCCAAACAGCTGCTCCAGCACAGGCATTGCCGCCTGCTTGCGTGCTGCCGGTTTGACCCGGGCTTCGGATTTCGCGGCCGGTGCCGTCGGCGTTTCGCCCAGCGGTTCCGCCGTCAAGGAAGGATTGGTCGTCATGGATTCTGGATGCTCGTGAAGCCCCGATTGTCCGTCAACCGGGCACATGTCTCGGTCCGGGCATCCCACTTGCTGGGGCCTGTTCACACTCATTTCTCAAGATGCGTTGTGGATCAAAAAAGCCATGCGGTAGGCGCGTGGACGCAGCCGGGGTAACCCCCGGCAAGTCCGCGCAACACCCCGCATGGCTTTTTTGGCCGCAACCCGAAGGGAACGGGGTTAAAACCGCGCCACTCGTTGTTGCACTCCTAGCCCAGGCGGCCAGCCTGGGCGTCGTCGCGCGCCCAGATTGGCACCGTTTTCACCCGTTCGCACTTGAGAAATGAGTGTGAACAGGCCCTAAACTCGCCGCATGACCTGGCACGCCTCGCTGCAACTCGACTACAACCGCGACGACCGACGCAGCGTGGCGCACTACCGCCACGATGGCCCCTTGCGCATCCTGCAAAGCCTCTACCCGGAAGGCGAGGGCATCTGCCACAACGTGCTCGTGCACCCGCCCGGCGGCCTGGTGGGCGGGGATACGCTGGACATCCGGCTCACGGTGGGCGCCGGCGCCCACGGCCTGGTGACCACGCCCGGCGCCACGCGCTTCTACCGCAGCACGGGCGAGCCCGCACGGCAATGGCTGCACGCGCGGCTGGACAGCGGGGCCCGGCTGGAATGGCTGCCCCTCGAGGCCCTGGCCTACAACCAGTGCCGCGCCGAGAACCGCGCCGTGTTCGAGCTGGCGCCCGGTGCCGAACTCCTGGGCTGGGATGTCACAGCCCTGGGCCTGCCCGCGGCCGATCAGCCCTTTACCCAAGGCCAGTTCTCCCAACACCTCGAAGTACCCGGTGTCTGGCTGGAGCAAGGCCGCATCGATGCGCAGGATGCGCGCCTCATGGATGGCCCGCTGGGCCTGGCCGGACAACGCTGCCTGGGCACGCTGTTCTTCGTGGCCGGCTCGCCCATCGCCCGCGAACGGCGCGAGGCGGCACTCGAAGGCGTGCGGGCGCTGATCGACGGACATCCGCTGCGCGCCACGGCCGGCGCCACCAGCCCGCACCCGCAGGTGCTGGTGGTGCGCGTGCTGGCCCCGCTGGTGGAGCCGGCCATGCAGCTGCTCAAGAGCCTGCGCGCCGCCTGGCGCCAGCAGCTCTGGCAGCTCGAGGCCGTGCCACCGCGCATCTGGGCGATGTGACACGGAACGGCGCCGCCGGCCTCAGAAGCGCCCGGCCTGCGCAAAGGCCGTGGCCAGAAACTCCACCATGGCGCGCACCTTGTGCGAGAGGTGTTGCCGGCTCGCATAGACCACGCTGATGTCGAGCTCGGGCCCTTCGTACTGCGGCAGGATCTGGACCAGACGGCCCGCCTTGAGGTCCTCGCCCACCAGAAAGCCCGGCTGGAACACCACGCCCTGATCGGCCAGGGCCGCGGCGCGACAGGTGTCACCGCTGTTGCTGCGCAGGCGCGGATGCACGGTGACGCTGCGCACGCCGTCCGGGCCGCTGAAATGCCACTGTTCACCCGTGGCCAGGTAGCTGTAGGCGATCACGTCGTGCTGCGCCAGATCGGTGAGCTCGCGGATCGGCGCGGCCTGCTGCAGGTAGCGCGGCGAGGCGCACAGCAGCAGGCGGGCGCTGGCGATGCGCCGCGCGACCAGCGTTGAAGGGTCGAGGCGGCCGATGCGCACCGCGAGGTCGTAGCCCTCCTCGATCAGGTCCACGACGCGGTCGCTGAGGTTCACCTCCAGCTCCACCTGCGGGTGCACGCGCAGGAACTCCCCCCACAGCGGCGCCAGATGCCGGATGCCAAAGGTCACTGGTGCGCTGATCTTGAGCAGCCCCTGGGCCTGCATCGCGCCGGCACTGACGGCGGCATTGGCGTCGGCCAGTTCGGCCAGGATCTGCACGCAGCGCTGCAGGTACTCGGCCCCGGCATCACTGAGCGAGAGCCGGCGGGTGCTGCGCTGCATCAGGCGCACGCCCAGGCGCGCTTCCAGCTCGCTCACATGGCGCGAGACCATGGCCTTGGACAGGCCCAGCTTGTCGGCCGCCTTCACGAAGCTGCCCAGCTGCGCCACCGCCACAAAGGCTTCGATTTCCTTGAACTGGTCCATCGTGGCTCATATTGTCTTATCTGAGTAAACAATTAGTCAATCGATCAGCTATTTATCAAATCAAAGGTACGCAATAAAGTACCTCCAGTGCCACCCGGATGGCGCAGACAGGAAAGACCATGAACCAGCCCCTCGCCCTCATCCTCCAGCGTCCCGCCCAGGCGGCGCAACTGATCCTGCTGTTCCACGGCGTGGGCTCGAATGCCCAGAGCCTGGCCGGGCTGGGCCAGGCCTATGCGCAGGCTTTCCCGCAGGCCATGGTGGTGGCCATCGACGCCCCCTACGAATCGGAGCTGGCCCCCGGCGGGCGCCAGTGGTTCTCGGTGCGCGACGTGACCGACGAGAACCGGCCGCAGCGGGTCGCGGCCGCGCTGCCAGCCTTCGAGTTCGCCGTGCGCCACTGGCAGGAGCAGAGCGGTGTGGAGGCTGCCGGCACGGCCCTGGTCGGCTTCTCGCAGGGCGCCATCATGGCGCTTGAAGCCGCGCTGCGCCCCGAGCCGGTGGCCGCGCGCGTGATCGCCATCGCCGGGCGCTTTGCGCGCCTGCCCGAACAGCCCCTGCACGAGAACAGCACCGTGCACCTGCTGCACGGCAAGACCGACGCCGTCATGCCCTATCGCCACACCATCGAAGGCGCGATGCGCCTGCGGACCCTGGGCGCGGACTTCACCGCCGACGTGCTGCCCTTCATCGGCCATGAGCTGCACCCCGCGCTCGTGGAGCTGGCCGTGGAAAAACTGCAGCAGCACATCCCTGCCCGCCTCTGGCTGCAGCCGGGCGAGGGCGAGGCCACGAACTGAACCCGACCGCGAAAGGACTGGCCATGACCTCCCTGCCCCCGCTCTTCGTCTCGCATGGCGCGCCGCTGTTCGCGGTGGACGCCGGCAGCACCGGCCCGGCCCTGCGCGCCTGGGCGCAAGCCCACGCGCGGCCGCAAGCCATCGTCGTGATGTCCCCGCACTGGATGGCGCGCCAGCCCACGGTGATGAGCACGCCCGCGCCGCAGACCTGGCACGACTTCGGCGGCTTCCCGAC
Organism: Hylemonella sp.; assembly: GCA_046299695.1. Lineage (GTDB taxonomy): Bacteria > Pseudomonadota > Gammaproteobacteria > Burkholderiales > Burkholderiaceae_C > Hylemonella. Next base: position 422,326 of record JBKBHP010000001.1, on the reverse strand, counting down.
CGAGCTCTATACGCTGCAGTACCCGGCCCCCGGCCAGCCCGAGCTGGCGCGCGAGGTGCTCGCGCTGCTGCAGGCGGCCGGCATCGCCGCGACCGAGGACAGCCGCCGACCCTACGACCACGGCACCTGGGTGCCCCTGATGCACCTCTACCCCGAGGCCGACATCCCCGTGCTGCAGCTGGCCCTGCCCGCACAGGCCGGCCCAGCCGAGGTCTATGCGCTGGGCCGCGCGCTGCGCCCGCTGGCCGCGCGCGGCGTGCTGCTCATGGGCACGGGCAGCATGACGCACAACCTGGGCGAGTTCTTCGGCGGCCAGACCGAGCCCGCACCTTACGTGGTCGCGTTCAGCCGCTGGGTGGAAACGAAGATCGCGCAGGGCGACCTGCCCGCCCTGCTGGACTACCGCGCGCAGGCGCCACACGCCGAACGCGCGCACCCGAGTGAAGACCACTTCCTGCCGCTCTTCTTCACGCTGGGTGCGGCGTCGGATGGTGCACGCCCCGACTACATCAGCCGGGAAGTGATGTACGGCATGCTGGCCATGGATGCGTTCGCACTTGAGGAATGAGGGCGAACAGGCCCTAGACCTTCAGCCCAGCAGGCGGAACAGGCCGTAGGCCGAGAGCAGGCCTGTGAGCAGCAGCATCAGGGTCTTGACCAGGCGTGTGGGCAGCAGGGCGCCGATCACGCTGGCGATGAGGATGGCGGCGAAGATGTACGTCGTTTTCATGCCGCGATCTTAGAGCCTCTCCATCGTCCCCGAGGGCACAGGCGCGATGGACCACAATGCGGGCTGCCACCGACACGGAGACCCACCCGCATGGACAGCACCCGCCAGATCATCCTCACCCAACTCGGCGCCCCCGAGGTCATGCAGCTGCAGAGCGTGCCCCTGCCCCCGCCCGGCCCGAGCGAGGTGCAGCTTCGCCAGACGGCCATCGGCTTCAACTACATCGACATCTACCAGCGCAAGGGCGCTTACCCGCTGCCCCTGCCCACCGGTCTGGGCCATGAGGCTGCGGGCGTGGTGCAGGCCGTGGGCGAGGGCGTCACGGGCTTTGCACCGGGCGATCGCGTGGCCTATATGAACGCCGGCATTGGTGCCTATGCGGAGCGCCGCAACGTGGCCGCCGCGCGCCTAGTCCCCATCCCGGCCGGCGTGAGCGACGAGGACGCCGCCGCGCTGCTGTTCAAGGGCCTGACGGCGCAGTACCTGCTGCGCAAGACACACCGGGTGCAGCCGGGCGACCTGATCCTGGTGCACGCGGCCGCCGGCGGCGTGGGCCAGATCCTGTGCCAGTGGGGCAAGGCCCTGGGCGCCGAGGTGGTGGGCACGGCGGGCTCGGCCGAGAAATGTGCCATCGCGCGCGCAGCCGGTGCCGACATCGCCATCGACTACCGCCAGCCGGGCTGGCCGGCGGCGCTGCTCGAGGCCACGGGCGGACGCAAGGCCCGCGTGGTCTACGACTCGGTGGGCAAGGACACGATCCTGCACTCGCTCGACCTGGCCGCGCCTTTCGGCCTGGTGGTGATCTACGGCGCGGCCTCGGGCCCGGCGCCGGCCATCGAGCCCGAGCTGCTCAACAAGAAGGGCTGCCTCTTCCTGACCCGGCCCTCGGTCTTCCCGCACAACGCCGACCCGGCGGTGTTCCGCGCCAACGCCGCCGAGCTCTTCGCCGCCATCGCGGCCGGTCATGTGAGCGCGCGCATCGGTGCGCGCTTCCCGCTGGCCGATGCCGCAGCGGCCCACCGCGCTGCCGAGTCCCGCGCCACGCAGGGCGCCATCCTGCTGCAGCCCTAGCCCTGCACCTCGAACAGCGTGCCCAAGCCCCCGGCATGGTGTTCGAGCACATGACAGTGCAAGAGCCACCAGCCCGGGTTGTCGGCCACGAAGGCGATCTCGACGCTGTCACGCGGCGCCATCAGCACGGTGTCGCGCCAGGGCCGCTCGGGCAGCGGCGTGCCATTGCGCGAGAGCACGCGGAAATGGTGACCGTGCAGGTGCATGGGATGCCACCAGGCCGTGCGGTTGTCGATGCGCAGCCGCACGCTGCGCCCGCGCGGCACCCGGAACTCGGCCGCATGCGCGGCATGCTCGCGGCTGTGCTGCAGATGGGCCTGGCCGTTGATGGTCCAGGCCGGCGCGGCTTCGCGCGCACCCGCCTGCAGGCGCAGGCGTCTCGCCTCGCGTTCAGCCACGCTCTCCTGTGGCCAGCCTTCGCGGTTCATTGCACCGCCGCCCAGCGCCAGGGTGTGGGCATGCGCGCTGGCGAGATCAGGTTCGGGCAGCGGCGTGTACGGTGCCGGCCGGGGCACGGGACGCGCCGCGCCTGAGTCCGGCGTGCCGCTCACCTCCAGCGTGGCCAGCACGCGCTCACCGCGCCGATCCACCTCCTTGAGGGCATGGCGCCCGGGCGCGCTGGCGTCGAGGATGAAGTCGGCGCGCATGCCCGGCCCGAGCAAGAGCTCACCCTCCCAGGGCACGGCCGTATCGGCCGGCATGCCGTCGCGCGCGATCAGCCAGGCCGGCAGGCCCTCGAAGCTCAGCGCGAAGATGCGCGCGTTGGCCGCGTTGATCAGCCGCAGGCGCACCCGTTCGCCCGCTCGCAGGGTTTGCCGCAGTTCCGTCTGCCCGTTGACCGTGAGGCGCTGCCCCATGCGGCCAGCATGGGCCACATCGTGGAAGTTGTAGAAGTTCTCTGCAATGCGGCCTTGGGCATCGAGCCGCCAGTCGTCGAGCAGCCAGACCAGATCGCGATCCACCGGCGGCGGCTCATCGTCCTCGACGATGAGCGCCCCGGCCAGACCGCGCTCCAGCTGCTCGGGCGTGCCCCAGTGCGGGTGATACCAGTAGGTGCCGGCATCGGGCAAGGCAAAGCGGTAATGGAAGCGCTGTCCCGGTGCCACGGCGTCCTGCGTGAGACCGGGCACCCCGTCCATGGCATTGGGCAGGCGGATGCCGTGCCAGTGGATGGTCGTCGGATCAGGCAGCGCGTTGTGCAGCTCGAGGTCCAGCACCTCACCGCGGCGGTAGCGCAACACGGGGCCGGGCACCTGGGCCTCGTAGGCCCAGACCGGCAGATCCGGCTGGCCCGCCGCCGATGCGGAGGCGGGCGCTGCCCGCAAGTACCGCGAGCTTTTCGCATGCAGCGAGAGCGCAGGAAGGCTGAACAGGGCTGTACCAGCCTGTAGCAATTCACGTCGACGCATATCCCTCACCCTTTTGTGTGCGTATGAAATCCAACAGTACCTGCCGTCAGCGGGTTTTCATCAGGTGTGGCCTTAGCCTGCCGATGACACCATGGTAAGCGCATGACACCGGCGTCGCGCAGGCTGAGACGAAGAAGCCCGTGGCTCGTCTGGTTTATTCCTTTCCCTGTCCTCGGAGTCAGTATGAACTTCTTCAACACCATGCGGGTCGGCACCCGCCTGGCCCTGGGTTTCGGCCTGCTGCTGGCGGCCACGCTCGTGATCAGCGTCCTGTCCCTGTATGAACTCACGGTCATCGGTGAGAAGGTCGATGATCTGGCTAACAACCGCATGGTCAAGGTCCAGAAGTTCAACGAGGTCAAGGGCAACTTTCAGACCATCGCCAGCGATACGCGCACGGTCGCCCTGATCGAAGACATCCAACGCGCCAAGGTCGAAGCCGACAAGATAGCGCCGCTGCGCGAGCGCAACTCCAAGCTGCTGGCCGAACTCGAGCCTCGCATCACGCTCCCCCGAGGCGTGGAGTTGTTCAAGACCATCCAGCAGACGCGTAACGCCTACTACCAGGCCATCGACGAATCCATACGCCTGGGGCTGACCGGCGACGCCAGCGACGCCAAGCGGGCGACCGAACTGCTGCTCGGTGATGTCGCCCGGCAGCAGGAGATCCTCTTCCACGCTGTCGATGAATCGCTGGCCATGCAGAACGAGGAGGCCGTGTCAGCTGCACAAGCGGCCCGAGACACCATCGCGTTTGCGCAGCGCGTCGTCCTGATCCTGCTGGTGCTCGCTGCCGTGATTGGCAGCTTCATCGCCGTCGCGATCGCGCGCGGCCTGACGCGTGCACTCGGCGCCGAGCCGGACGAGGTCTCTCTGGCCGTCAACCGTGTGGCCGATGGCGACCTGACCCAGGAACTGCAGTTGCGCACCGGTGACCGGGGCAGCATCATGTCCGCGGTGAAGCGCATGCAGGAATCGCTGCGCAAGACCGTATCCACCGTCCGGCAGGGCTCGGATTCGGTAGCCACCGCCAGCGCGCAAATCGCGCAGGGCAACCAGGACCTGAGCGCACGCACCGAAAGCCAGGCCAGCGCGCTGGAAGAGACCGCAGCGTCCATGGAAGAACTGGGATCCACCGTGAAGCAGAACGCCGACAACGCGCGCCAGGCCAACCAGCTGGCGCAGAGCGCGAGCACCGTGGCCGTGCAGGGCGGCGAGGTGGTGGCTCAGGTGGTGGGCACCATGAAGGGCATCAGCGAAAGCTCGCGCAAGATCGCCGACATCATCAGCGTGATCGACGGCATCGCCTTCCAGACCAACATCCTGGCGCTCAATGCGGCCGTGGAAGCAGCACGCGCGGGCGAACAGGGCCGCGGTTTTGCCGTGGTCGCAGGCGAGGTCCGCACCCTGGCCAGCCGCTCCGCCGAGGCGGCCAAGGAGATCAAGCAGCTGATCACCGACAGCGTGGGCCGGGTAGAGCAAGGCACGGCCCTGGTCGACCAGGCCGGCCAGACCATGAACGAGGTGGTGGCCAGCATCCGGCGCGTGACGGACATCATGGGTGAGATCAGCGCCGCCAGCGCCGAGCAGAGCGCAGGCGTGAGCCAGGTCGGCGAAGCCGTGACGCAGATGGACCAGGCGACGCAGCAGAATGCCGCGCTGGTGGAGGAAATGGCGGCAGCCGCCAACAGTCTCAGGAGCCAGGCGCAGGAACTGGTGCAGGCCGTCTCCGTGTTCCAGCTGACCGAGGGACAGGCCTCACCCCGCGCCGCCGCGGTCCCGGCGCATCGTCCGGCGCCCGCGCCCGCTCAGGCACCGGTCCGACCGAAGATCACGGGTGCGCGTGCCTCCGCGCCCGCACCCGCCCCACCCCAGACACACGCTGTCGTGGCCAAACCTGCGTCCTCCCCTCGGGAAGGCGAGTGGGAATCGTTCTGACGCGGGTATCCATCGACGCGCTTGGCCGCGGTCAAGGCACCGCGGCAGCCCAGGGCTATGATGGTCCATCACCTGCTTGCGGCCAGGCCGCACTGGAGAACCCCGCTTGACCCTCGACCTCATCTACAGCACGGCCCTGCTGCTGGCCATGTCGGCGCTGTACGAGTTCAACATCCGCGTCTGGGGCGAGCGCCAGCGGGCGGCGGCCGTGACGGCGGGTCTGATCTTCGGCGCCATCTGCATCTTCGGCATGATGCATCCCGCCCGACTCGCGCCGGGCGTGATCTTCGACGGCCGCTCCGTCATCCTGGGGGTGGCCGGCATTTTTGCCGGGCCGCTGCCCGCGGCCATTGCCGGCCTGATGGCCGGTGCCTACCGTCTGTGGCTGGGTGGCGCCGGGGCCTGGGTCGGCGTGGCCGTGATCACCACCTCGGTGCTGGCCGGCCTGCTGATGCGCGTCGCGCTGCGACGTGGCTGGACACAGCCCAAGCTGCTGGACTTCCTGATCTTCGGCGTCCTGCTGCACATTGCCTGCCTGGGCTGGTTCCTGCTGCTGCCGACGCAGCATCTGTACAAGCTGCTCGACACCCTGGCCTGGCCCTATCTCTTCATTCTCGGGCCCGGCACGGCGCTGCTGGCGCTGCTGCTGCACGATCTGGAAGATCAGCGCCGGGCCCGCCTGGCCCTGGCGCGCAGCGAGGCCATGCGCCGCGCCATCACCCGCGCTTCACCCGACCTGCTCTTCGTGCTCGACGAGGACGGCCGCTACCTCGAGGTGGTCTCCCCCGAGGAACGGCTGCTCTACGCGCGCGCCGAGGACATCCTGGGCAAGCGGCTCGACGAGGTGATGACCGAGGAGCAGGCGCAGCGCTTCCTGGCGTTTCTGCACCAGACCCTGGACGCCGGCACACCACAGAAGATCGAGTACGAGATGGACACGCTGGGCGGGCGCCATGTTTTCGAGGGCCGCGCCCAGGCGCTCGATGTGCGGATCGACGGTCGGCGTGCCATGGTGCTGTTCTCGCGCGACATCACCGAACGTGCCCGCGCCGAGCAGGAGCGCCGTATCGCGGCCGTGGCCTTCGAGTCGCGCCAGGCCATGCTGGTCAGCGACGCCGACACCAACATCCTTCGCGTCAACCAGGCCTTCCTGGAGCTGCTGGGCTACACGCGCGAGGAGCTGATCGGGCGCAAGACGAGCACGCTGCGCTCAGGCCGGCACGATGCCAGCTTCTACGCAGCGATGTGGGAGAGCATCCGGGCCACAGGCAAGTGGGAAGGAGAGGTATGGGACCAGCGCAAGCGCGGCGACCTGCTGCCGCTGTGGACCACGATCACGGCCGTGCGCAACGAGCAGGGCCAGGTCACGCACTATGTCGCCACCATGAGCGACATCTCCGAGCGCAAGCTGCAGGAGGAGGAGATCCGCCACATCGCCTTCTACGACCACCTCACCGCCCTGCCCAACCGGCGCCTGCTGCTGGAGCGCCTGCAGCGCGCGCTGGCGATGGCGCGGCGCAACAACCAGCACGGCGCCCTGCTCTTCGTGGACGTGGACAACTTCAAGAAGATCAACGACGAGCACGGTCACCACGCCGGCGACCTGCTGCTGCAGCAGATTGCCAGCCGCCTGAGCCGTGTGGTGCGCGAATCCGACACCGTGGCACGCCTGGGGGGTGACGAGTTCGTGATCGTGCTGGAGCACCTGAACGCCGACCTCACGCTCGCGCGCACCGAGGCGCGCCAGATCGCCGCCAAGGCCCTGGTCAGCATGGCCAAGCCCTACGATCTGGATGGCCTGGACTACCAGTCCAGCGGCAGCATCGGCATCACCCTGTTCAATTCCGGTGATACGGACATGGATGTGCTCATGCGTCAGGCCGACGAAGCCATGTACCAGGCCAAGCACGCGGGCAAGAACACCATCCACCTGCACGGCAGCTGAGCGCCCGCCGCTGCACGGGCCGGTCTCAGTGCAGGCGCGGCGCTGACGGGCTGGCGGTCTTGTGCATGCGACGCAGGGCCACCGCATCGGGTTGCGCAGCGGCCTCGCGCCGGTCGAGCTTGAAGACCTGCACGCTTTCGGTCACGGTGCGCGCGGTGTTCTCGAGCGCGTGGGACGAGGCGGCAATCTGCTCGACCAGCGCCGCGTTCTGCTGCGTGATGGTGTCCATCTGGGCCACCGCGGCGTTGATCTGCGACACCCCGGAGAGCTGCTCGCTGGCGGAGTGACTGATCTCGCTCACCAGGGTGTTCACACGCTGCACTCCGCCGACGGCCTCGGCCATGGTGGTCTGGGCAGCCTCCGACTTCTCGTGCCCGTCGCGCACACGCGAGCGCGACTCTTCGATGAGCTTCTTGATCTCCTTGGCCGCCTCAGCACTGCGCCCGGCCAGGGCCCGGACCTCGCTGGCCACCACGGCAAACCCACGCCCCTGCTCGCCCGCACGTGCGGCCTCCACGGCGGCGTTCAACGCCAGGATGTTGGTCTGGAAAGCGATACCGTCGATCACCTGGGTGATCTCGCCGATGCGCGAGGAAGACACCTCGATCTCGCGCATGGTGCGACCCACCGCGTCGACCGCTACGCGACTGCGCTCGGCCATCTCGCTGACCTCGCCCGTCAGCGTGGCCGCATGGCGAGCCGATTCGGCCGTGCTGCGCACCGTGCCGGTGATCTCTTCCAGCGAGGCCGCGGTCTGCTGCAGATTGCTGGCCTGTGATTCGGTGCGCGCCGACAGGTCCTGGTTGCCCTGGGAGATCTCCTGCGTGCCCACCAGCATGTGCCCGCTTTCCTCGCGCGCGTCGCGCACGATGGACATCAGGTTCACGGACAGCTGACCCAGCGCCTGCTGCAGCTCGCCCAGCTTGTCGTTGCGATCATGCGCAATGCGCTCGGTCAGATCGCCCGCGGCCATGCGATTGGCGGCCAGGATGAGCTGATCGAGCGGACGCACCACCAGCCGGGTCTGGTACCACCAGGCCAGCAGCAGCAAGGGCAGGACCAGCAGGAACGCGGTGATGCCGCCGAACACGGACTGCAGGCCGGCACCCACCAGCACCAGGCCCAGCAGGATGAGCAGCAGCTTGCCTTCGACGCCCAGACTCAGGGCCTCGCTGACACGGCCCCACAGGCTCAAACTGACCAGACGCCCGCCCTTGAGCGCCACACGCTGCTGGCCGCGCGCCTTCTCCTCGCGCATGCGGGCATACAGCGCCTCGGCGGCGCGAATCTGCTCGCGCGTGGCCTCGGTGCGCACGGACATGAAGCCCACGGGCTGGCCGTTCTGCATCAGTGGCGTGGCATTGGCCATGACCCAGTAGTAGTCGCCGTCCTTGCGCCGGTTCTTCACCGGGGCCGACCAGGGCTTGCCCGCCTGGATGGTGGCCCACATGTCGCGGAAGGCCTCCTCGGGCATGTCCGGGTGGCGGATCAGGTTGTGAGGCTGGCCCAGCAGCTCGTCCTTGCTGTAGCCGCTGACCTCGATGAAGCGCGGATTGCAGTAGGTGATGCGGCCCTTGGTGTCCGTGGTCGAGACCAGAGTCTCGCCGGAAGGAAAGGGATACTCGTGGTCGCTGACCGGCAGATTGGTGCGCATGGGCGACTCCTGAACTCGGCGTATCACGCCGGGGTTGGCTGGATGGCCAGAGTATCGACAGGCACCGGCACCCGGTCAACGACAACCCGGGAGCCTTTGTTGTTTTCTTGACATGCGTCAATTTCGGCGAAGATCGCCCGCCGCGGTCAGGTCGGCGCTCGCCACGCCTAGGACATGGAATGCAGACCGATCCGGTTGCCCTCGGTATCGATCACCAGCGCCATGTAACCGTACGGGCCGAGCGAGGTTTTGGGCTGCTCCAGCCGCCCGCCATAATGCGCCGCACGCGCGGCCTCGACAGCGCAGTCCGCACAACTGAAGTAGACCAGGGTGCTGTTGCCGCCGGCGCTCATGCCCTGCATTTTTGCGAGCGTGCCCGAGGCGCCGTAGCTGCCGTCGTTCATGGGGAAGGCCCACATCTCCATGCTGCTGTCGCCGTCCGGGCTCTCCAGCCGCGTGAGTTCCACGGCCAGCAGGCCCTGATAGAAGGCCTTGGCGCGCGCCATGTCGTTCACATAGATCTCAAACCAGCCAACGGGATTGTTCATACGGAATCTCCTGAGAGGTGGAACAGAAAATTTCAATCCAGGCCCGACGCCTGTGCACGTGCCAGCAAGAGCTCGCGCTCGCGCTGGTTCTGGGTCAGCGCTGCAGCGCGCTCGAACTCCGCGCGCGCTTCGGCGTGACGCCCCAGCTTGCTTAGCAGGTCGCCACGCACGCTGGGCAGCCACTGGTAGGCCTGCAGAGCCTTCTCGTCACGCAAGGTGTCCAGGATGGCCAGGCCCGCCGCGGGCCCGTAGGCCATGGCCACGGCCACCGCGCGATTGAGCTCGACCACCGGCGAGGGGGTGGTCTGCGCCAGCGCCTCGTAGAGCGCGGCAATGCGTACCCAGTCGGTCTGTGCGGCTTCGTGCGCGCGCGCATGGCAGGCAGCAATGGCCGCCTGCAGGGCATACGGGCCCAGGGCTTCGCCCTGCTGCGCGCACAGCGCCTCGGCGCGTAGCAGCGCCTCCAGGCCGCGACGGATCAGCAGGTGGTCCCACTGCGCACGGTTCTGGTCCAGCAACAACACGGGGCGACCCTGGGCATCGGTGCGCGCCGCCATGCGCGAAGCCTGCAGCTCCATCAAGGCCTGCAGGCCCTGCACCTCGGGCTCGCCGGGCGCGAGCGCGGCCAGCATGCGGCCCAGGCGCAAGGCCTCTTCCACCAGGGCCGGGCGCATCCAGTCCTCGCCCGCGGTGGCGGTGTAGCCCTCGTTGAAGACCAGGTAGACCACCTCTAGCACCGAGGCCAGGCGCTCGCCCAGAGCCGCGCCCCGTGGCAGCTCATAGGGCACCCGGGCCTCGCTGAGCGTGCGCTTGGCGCGCACGATGCGTTGCGCCAGCGTGGCCTCGCTGACCAGAAAGGCCCGCGCGATCTCGTGTGTGGAGAGGCCCGCGATGAGCTTGAGCGTGAGCGCGGCACGCTGCTCGGGCACCAGCACCGGGTGACAGGCCGTGAAGATCAGGCGCAGCATGTCGTCGCCGATGGCGTCGGCACGCCGGGCATCGATCCCCTCGCTGATGTCGGGCACCACCAGCGCCTCCTGCGCCTCCAGGTCCAGGCCCACCTGGTCGAGCACCTCGCCCTGCACCTTGTGGCGGCGCAGCAGGTCCAGCGCGCGGTGTTTGGCGGTGGTCATGAGCCAGGCCCCGGGCTTGTCAGGCAGGCCCTCGCGCGGCCAATGCTCCAGCGCGGCCACCAGCGCATCCTGCGCCACCTCCTCGGCCTGGCCGATGTCGCGCAGCATGCGCGCCACGGCCGCAACGATGCGCGCGGACTCGATGCGCCAGACGGCGGCAATGGTGTCATGGGTGGCGCTGTGCATGCGCGGGCTTCAGTCGGCGACGGCCGTCTGGGCAGCGAAGGCCGCTTCGTCCATATAGGCCAGTTCCCAGATATGACCGTCCGGGTCTTCAAAGCCATGCTGGTACATGAAGCCATGGTCCACCGCCGTGCGTGGCACCTTGCCGCCGGCGGCCCAGGCCTTCTTGACCATGGCGTCCACCTCGTCGCGGCTCTCGCAGGACAGGCAGACCAGCACCTCGGTGCCCTCGCGGGCATTGACCACGGGCTTGGCCGTGAAGCCGGCGAAGAAGGGCTCGCTCAGCAGCATGACGTAGATGTTCTCGCCCACGACCATACAGGCGGCCTTCTCGTCCGTGAACTGCGGGTTGAAGGTATAGCCCAGGGCGCTGAAAAAGTCCTTCGACCGGTTCAGGTCGCGCACGGGCAGGTTGACGTAGATCTGACGGTTCATGGTGTCCTCCGGTGTTCAGCCGCGTTCGGCCAGTTGTTGCAGGCTGGCCAGGCCCGCCTCGAAATCGCGCCCGATCATGGCGTCCATATCGACGATGAGACCCATGAGCCTGGCGATGTAGGGGCAGTCGCCGCGCATGGCCCAGGTGACTTCGGTGCCGCCGGCCTTGGGGACCAGCGTGAAGGTGATGTCGTTGTGCGCCTCCATGGGCGCGCTCATGTCCAGGCGCATGCCGACCCGCTGCGGCGTGCTGGCCGTGATGGTGAGGCTGCCCTCGCCCACCTCGCTGTTGCCCTTGAAGGCGTAGCGCGCGCCGGGGCCGCTGTAGCTGGACTGCATGGCCGGGTCCTTCTTGTCATAGGGGTTCCAGCGGTTGAAGGCGCGCAGGTCGTTGATCAGCGCATGCAGCTGCTCAGGCGGCGCCTGGATCTGGCGGCTGCGCTGCACGGTGAAGGTGTCGGGCTGCGTGAACGGCCAGAGCAGCAGGACGACCAGCAGGGCAGCAACGGTGATGAGGATTTTCTTGAGCATGCGCCTCTCCCTCAGGCTGCCTTCGGCATCACGTCGGCGAAGTCGTCCATCTCGTAGAGACGGCGCACCTCGATCTCGGCCGCCAGGCCCTCACCCACGGGGTTGGGGAAACGGCGCGTCCACTCGAGTGCTTCTTCGCGGCTGCGCACCTGGATCAGGGTGTAGCCCGCGATCAGCTCCTTGCTTTCGGTGAACGGGCCATCGATCACGCGCCGGTTCTTGCCCTCGTAGCGGATGCGCCAGCCCTGGGACGTGGGCGCCAGGCCCGTGGCGTCGAGCAGCACGCCGGCCTGGGCCAGCTCCTCGTGGAACTTGCCCATGATGGCGATCATCTCGCTCATATTGGGGGGGAACACTCCGCTCTCGGACTGCGGCGTGGCCTTGACGATGATCATGTAGCGCATGGAACCTCCTTCTGTGTCCTGCCGCCTCGAATTGGCGGCTGATACATGCACGACGAAGGAGGACGCGGGATTTCGACAGACCCGGGCTCAGTAAAAACCCTGAGCTGTCCTGGCCTCAGTGTTCGTAACAGGGCGCGGTCTCGCGCACCTCCACCGTGCACCACTCCGCGGCCGGGCATTGCCGCGCCAGCTCCAGCGCCTCCTCACGGGTCTGGCAGTTGACCAGGAAGAAACCGCCCACCATCTCCTTGGCCTCGGCAAACGGGCCATCGGTCAGCGAGGCCCGTCCTGCGCGCACCTGCACGCGCGTGGCGTGTTCCTGTGAGGCCAGGGACTCGACCGCCAGCAGCTGGCCACGCGCGCGCAGCTGCTCGCCGAACGCGACCATGCGGCCATAGACTTCGCGGCCCTCGGCTTCGGTACGGGTACGGCGCTGGTCGACGGGTTCGACCATCAAGAGCATGTAAGGCATGGCAACTCCCTGGTTCTGCGGGCGGGAAAGGCAAACATCATAGCGAGCGCGCATGAAAAAAGCCGGCCTGTTGCCAGGCCGGCCGCTCTTGAAACCCGTGGGGGTTTCCGGGAAGAAGGGTTCGCTTACTGCTTCACCGCCTCGACCTGCACCACCAGGCGCACGTCCTTGGGGAAGCCCCACTGGATACCGTAGTTCATGCCATAGGCCGTGCGGTCGATCGTGGTCTCGAAGTCGCCGCCGCAGACTTCACGCTTGAGCATGGGGTTCTGGTAGCAGTTGAACTGGCTGGCCTTGAGGGTCACGGGATTCGTCTTGCCCAGCAGGGTCAGGGTACCGCTGACTTCGCTGACCTTGTCGCCGTTGAAGCTGAACTTGTCGGCGACGAACTTGGCGGTCGGGTGCTTCTCGACGTCGAAGAAGTCGGTGCCGCGCAGGTGCTTGTCGAAGGCGGCGGTACCGGTGTTGATGGAGGCCACGTCAATGGTCAGCTCCACCTTGCCGCTCTTGCCGGCCTTGTCGAACTGCACGGTGCCTTCCTTCTTGTCCCAGCGGCCGCGGTTGGTCGAGGTGCCGAAGTGGCTGATCTCGAAGGTCACGAAGGTGTGGGTCGGGTCGATGGCATAGCTGGCGGACTGGGCCTGAGCGGCGCCGGCGGCCAGGGCGGCGGCGGCGATCAGGGCGAGAGCGGATGTGCGCATGAAAGGTCTCCTGAAAAACAAGGGTTGAAGGGAAAGGAACTCAGAGCTTGCCCACGCCGGTCAGCGCGAGCTTGAACTTGACCTGCACGTCGTCGGCCACCATGGAGGTGTCGGACCACTCGGCCTCGCCGATCTTGAAGACCAGGCGTTTGATGGTGAAGCTGCCCGCGGCCGTGGTGGTGGCACCCGACTGCGTGAGTTGCACCGGCACCAGCACGTCGTGGCTGTTGCCCTTGATGGTCAGCTTGCCGGTCACCTCGAACTTGCCGCCCCCCAGGCCCTTGACGGCGGTGGACTGGAAGCTGGCCTGCGGGAACTTGGGTACGTTGAACCAGACCGGCTTGGGCAGCTCGGCATCGGTCTCGGGCACGCCCAGGCTGGCGCTGCCCGTATCCACCGTGAAGGCGATCTTGCTCGTGGCGGGCTTGGCCGGGTCGAAGGCGATCTGGGCATCGAACTTCTTGAAACGCCCCTCGACCGGCACACCCATCTGGCGGCTCACGAAGACGATCTCGCTCTGCGCGGGCACGAGCTTCTGCTGGGCCAGTGCCGGGAAGGCCACCAGTGCGGCCAGGGTGAGCGTGAGGGTGCGAAGGAAAGACATGCGGACTCCTGTTCCGGGTGGGAAGGTCAGCGGCGAAGCGGCAGCATGCGGGTGAGCAGGCGGTCGCGGTCGACGAACTGATGCTTGAGGGCGGCGGCCACGTGCAGCACGACGAGCGCGGCCAGCGCATAGGCGGCATAGCCGTGCCAGGGCTTGATGGCCTCGGCCAGGGCCTTGTCCACCGGCATGAAGTCCGGCAGCGGCAGCACGCCGAAGACGACGATGAGGAAACCGGCCGCCGAGCTGTAGGCCCAGCCCAGCAGCGGAATGGCGAAGAACAGCAGATAGAGCGCGCCGTGCGTGGCGTGGTGGGCCAGGCGCTGCCAGGCCGGCATGGCCGCCTGGACCTCGGCGGGCAGGGCCGGCGGACGGTGGGTCAAACGCCAGAGCAGGCGCAGGAAAGACAACGTGAGGATCACGATGCCCGCCCATTTGTGCCAGTTGTAGAGCTTGAGCCGCTGGGGCGAGAACGGCAGGCTGGTCATGTAGAGGCCGACCACGAACAGCCCGAGCAGCAGCAACGCCAGCAGCCAGTGCAGGGCGATGGCGGTACGGGTATAGCGGGCGGGGGTGGTGTCTGGCATGGGCAGCAAGTCTAGGCCCCGTCGTCGGTCCCTGTGGTGAACAGGGTTGATGAGTCAGTTCAAATTTTTTGACGGAACCATGACCGTTGCTTCAACTCCCGGCTCAGATCGCCACCAGCTTGCGCACCCCGTCGGCCTCCATGTCCTTGCCCTGCCCGGCCGCAATCACGGCGCCGCGCTCCATCACCACGTACTCGTCCGCCAACTCCTGGGCAAAGTCGTAGTACTGCTCCACCAGCAGGATGGCCATGTTGCCGCGGTCGGCCAGCATGCGGATCACGCGGCCGATGTCCTTGATGATGCTCGGCTGGATGCCCTCGGTGGGCTCGTCCAGGATCAGCAGCCTGGGCCCGGCCGCGAGGGCACGGGCGATCGCCAGCTGCTGCTGCTGCCCGCCCGACAGATCCCCACCCCGGCGGTGGATCATCTGCTTCAGCACGGGGAAGAGCTCGTAGAGTTCGGACGGAATCGGCGTGCCGCCCGGCTTGCTCGCCAGGCCCATGCGCAGATTTTCTTCCACCGTCAGACGCGCGAGGATCTCGCGGCCTTGTGGCACGAAGCCGATGCCGGCCCGGGCGCGCTGATACGGCGTGTCCTTGTGGATGGCCTGGCCCTCGAACTCGATGGCGCCGCTCTTGATGGGTACCAAGCCCATGAGGGACTTGAGCAGCGTGGTCTTGCCCACGCCGTTGCGGCCGAGGACGACGGTGACCTTGCCGAGTTCGGCTTTGAGGCTGACGTCGCGCAGGATGTGGGAGCCGCCGTAATACTGGTTGATGTTTTTGACATTCAGCATGTCGGGCTCATTTCTTTTTGGTTGCGCCCTTCGCAGGGCTGCATGCCGGGATGTGCCCCCGGCAGGGCAGTGACTTTCTTTTGCCTCGCCAAAAGAAAGTCACCAAAGAAAAGGCGACCCTGGTGTCTGTGACCCCGGCTGCGCCGGGGCAACCTGCGGTGCTCGACTGGTCCGGGGTCTGCGCAAACTCGCCCTGCGGGCTCAAACATGCGCAGCCCTTCATCCGGCCCAGTCTCCGCTCCTCGGCACATACACAAGGGAACCCGAAAATCCAACAGCCGAACCCCACAAGGACGCGCCATGGCGCGTCCTTGTTGAATTCGGTATTCGGTCCCCACCACCCTTGTGGCTGTGCCGAGAAGCGCAGCGGCAGGCGGATCAAGAGACGCGCATGTTTGAGCGCAGCGAGTTTGCGCGGCTCCCGCCTGACGCGAGCATCGCAGGTTGCCCCGTTGCGTAGCAACGGGGTCACAGACACCAGGGTCGCCTTTCTTTTGGGCACTTTTCTTTGGCGAAGCAAAGAAAAGTGCCTCGCCCGCCGGGGCGAGACCCGGCAAAGCAGGCTGGGACGGGTGTAAGACAAAGCGAAGAGACGTGAACAAGATCATCTCCCCAGATAAACCTCAATCACCCGCTCATCCGCCTGAACTTCCTCCAGCGTCCCCTGGGCAAGAACAGCGCCATCACACAGCACGGTCACGATCTCCGAAATCGTCTTGATGAAACTCATATCGTGTTCCACCACCATCAGCGAATGCTTGCCCTTGAGCGTGAGGAAGAGCTCGGCCGTGCGCGCCGTCTCCTCGTCGGTCATACCGGCCACCGGCTCGTCGAGCAGCAGGAGCTTGGGGTCCTGCATCAGGAGTATGCCGATCTCCAGCCACTGTTTCTGGCCATGGCTCAGGTTGCCAGCCTGGCGCGTCACACTGTCGGCCAGGTGGATGGTGTGCAGCACTTCGGCCAGGCGGTCGGACTGGGCCGAATCCAGGCGGAAGAACATGGAGGACTTCACGCCCTTGTCGGTCTTGAGCGCGAGTTCCAGGTTCTCGAAGACGCTCAGCTGCTCGAACACCGTGGGCTTCTGGAACTTGCGGCCGATGCCCAGCTGGGCGATCTCGGGTTCGCTGTGGCGCAGCAGGTCGATGGTGGAGCCGAAGAAGACCGTGCCCTCATCCGGCCGGGTCTTGCCGGTGATGATGTCCATCATCGTGGTCTTGCCCGCGCCATTGGGGCCGATGATGCAGCGCAGCTCACCCGGCGCGATGTCCAGGCTCAGCTTGTTGATGGCTTTGAAGCCATCGAAGCTCACGCTCACATCTTCCAGGTAGAGGATGCGGCCATGCGTGAGGTCCACCTCGCCGGCCTGCACGAGCCGTCCGTAGCTCGCGGTCTGGCCGCCGGCTTCGGTGTTCAGGCGCTCCACGTCCAGCGCCGCGATGCGGGCCTCGTAGCGTTTGGCGCCCTGTTCCAGCAGATCGGGTGTCATGCTTTTTTCCCCCACATGGCCTTGAGTTTCTTCACAAGCCCCACCACCCCATCGGGCAGGAAGAGCGTGACCACGATGAACAGCCCGCCGAGGAAATAGAGCCAGAACTCGGGGGCGGCCACGGTGAGCCAGCTCTTGGCGCCGTTGACCACGAAGGCGCCGACGATGGGGCCGATCAGCGTGGCCCGCCCGCCGACCGCAGCCCAGATGGCGATCTCAATGGAGCTGGCCGGGCTCATCTCGCCCGGGTTGATGATGCCCACCTGCGGCACGTAGAGCGCCCCGGCAATGCCGCACATCACGGCCGACAGCGTCCAGATCGCGAGCTTGTAGCCCAGAGGGTTGTAGCCGGAGAACATGACGCGGCTCTCGGCGTCCCGGATGGCCTGCAGCACGCGGCCGAACTTGGCGCGCACCAGCCAGCGCGCGAGCAGGAAGAAGGCCAGCAGGGTCAGGCCCGTCAGCACGAAGAGCGTCATGCGCATGTTCTGCGTGGCGATCGGGATGCCCAGGATGCGCTTGAAATCGGTGAAACCGTTGTTGCCGCCAAAGCCCGTCTCGTTGCGGAAGAAAAGCAGCATGGCCGCGAAGGTCATGGCCTGGGTGATGATGGAGAAGTACACCCCCTTGATGCGCGAACGGAAGGCGAAGTAGCCGAAGACGAAGGCCACCAAGCCCGGCACCAGCACGACGAGGATCAGCGTGGCGACAAAGCTGTCGGACAGCGCCCAGTGCCAGGGCAGTTCCTTCCAGTCCAGGAAGACCATGAAGTCCGGCAGGTCGCTCTTGTAGTTGCCGTCACGACCGATCTGGCGCATCAGGTATGCATGAAGAAGTCTTGAAAGTGAAGACGGGATGCACGTCAGCGCAGGCGCTAGCCTACTTCATCCCGGGGCGCCGCCATGACAAACCCCAAATGCGTGAAAAAAGACAGGGTTAGTGCGTATACACAGACACGGTGCTGGTCACAGAATCTGACCAGCAACCCAACGATCTGCCATGTCTGGGTCCAAACGTCGCATGCCCTGGTTGTGGGCTTGGCTGACCAGCGCCATCGTGGTCGCCGTTCCGCTCATGGCCGCACTGGCCCTTGCCGAAAGGCAAAGCCGGCTTGACCAGCTGCGCCTCGTGTCCCAGATCGCCAATGAGGTGCTGCAGCGCAGCCATCGGGTCAGTGCCCAGATCATGCAGGCTCGCGCCGAACTCACCCAACCCGGTCTGCGTCCCTGCTCACCCCACTACATGCAGCTGATCGCCCAGGTCTCGGCCAACAGCTCCCTGTTGATTGGCGTCGGTTACGTCCGAAACGACTTCCTGCTGTGCTCCACCTTCGGGCATCACGGTCGGGGCATCCCCCTCGGCCCGGCCGATTACCTCAGCCGAACTGGCCATCAGATCCGCTCTGCGGCACGGCTTCCGGGCCTGGCCCTCAATCCGCTGCTGCTCTCGACGCATCAGGCCAGCGGTTACACGGCCATGGTGCACCCCTCCATTCCCATCGACATGCTGAGCGATCAGACGGATCTCTCTCTGGGTCTAGTCAACGCGCGCTCCCTCCGCACCCTGACACAGCGGGGCGACTTTCAGCCGGCGTGGATTCGGGCGCTGGACAGCCTGGGGGAAGATCGCATGTTCGACGGTCAGCACTTCATCGCCATCCAGCGCTCCCCCCTCTACGACTACGCGGCCTACGCAGCGCTGCCGGCAAGCAGGCTGGACCGGAGCAGATTCGACTTCATGCTCTTGCTGGTTCCGCTTGGCATTGGCTCTGGACTGCTTCTGGCAATGATCATCTTCCGGTTCACGCAGCGGCGACTGTCGCTTGCGGCACGCCTGCGTGTCGCACTGCGGCGGGGCGAGTTCCATCTTCTCTATCAGCCGGTGGTCGAACTGCAGTCAGGCCGGTGGATTGGTGCCGAGGCCCTGATCCGCTGGCGCCGGCCGGACGGAGACGATGTTCCCCCGGACACCTTCATCGCCGTGGCTGAGCGGGTCGGCCTGATCCAGCAGATCACCCGGCAGGTCTGCCAGCTCTGCATGCGCGACCTCCAGGCCGTGCTGCAACGCCACCCGGATTTCCGGATCAGCCTCAACATGTCGGCGGCAGACTTTTCCTCTCACACCAGCGTCGACTTCCTCGCCAGACTGATCCAGCAGCACGGCCTGCAGCCCCGCCAGTTCCAGGTCGAGGTGACAGAGCGGGGCCTGCTGGACCAGAACACGGCCCGCGAGGTGCTGCAGCGCCTGCAGGTCAATGGCATCCGGGTGGCCATCGACGATTTCGGCACCGGCTATTCCAGCCTGGGCTACCTCACCACGCTGGAAGTCGACTGCCTGAAAATCGACCGGATCTTTGTCGAGACCATAGGCGTCGGTGCGGCGACCAGCCATGTCGTATCCCATATCATCGCCATGGCCAAGTCGCTGCAGCTGGACATGATCGCCGAGGGCGTCGAGCACGCGCATCAGGCTGACTACCTGCGCCAGCAGGGTGTGCAATATGGCCAGGGCTGGTTCTACGCCCGTCCACTGGACGCCCAGGCGCTGGCCGCCGGGCTGGACGCGCAGAACACCCGTCCTGCTGCGTGAGGGCGTCTTCGGGCCAAGGCCCGCCGGGTCGCCACCCCGCGGTGGCGCCCCGGGGGTTCAGGTGTTGGCCTGGTCCCGGGTGCTGGGCAGCTTGCGCCCCAGCTCTGCCGCCGCCTCGATCAGCGCGGCGTCGAGCGCCTCGATGCAGAGGACGTTGTAGTGTTGCCCTGGGGCGGACTTCATGAAGGCCACATAGCGCTGCAGGCGATCCGTTGGCAAGGCGTCGTACGTCTTCGCAAAGCCGGCGAGCGCCATGGCCGTGAACCCCTGGGCCAGCCGCGGACGCTGCGCCTCGAGCGCCGCCTTGAGTTCACGCGCCGACATCGCGGGGGCTTGCGGGATCACGCTGGCCGCACCGCTGTAGGCCGCCAGGCTGGTGTTGATGGTGATCTGCGTCATGGCCTCGACGACCTGGGTCTCGACCAGCAGTTCCTGCAGCAGCTGGCGGCGTGCCGGCGGCTGTTTCTCCAGCAAGGCGATACCTTGCTGCATCTGCTGCTGCGGGTCGCTGGTGTCTGCGGAGGCCTGCTCCTCCAGCTTGGAGATCTGCTGGCCCAAGGGCGAGTCGAACCAGCGCTGCAACTCGGACAGGTGGCGCGTCTGGAGCTTTTTGGCGATGAGCCCCACGCTCACAGAACGCAGGCGCTCTGCGCTGTAGGCCTCCCGGATCACGCGTGAAATACGTGCCACCTCGGCAGCGCTGGGCTTCTCGCCAGACTGGCTCATGACCCCGGCCAGGCTGGCGTCCGCCTGCAGGGCGATGCTGCCCAGTTGCTCCCACATACCGGACTTCTTCATCAGGCCCTCGGCCATGGCCCGGTCCACCTGCGCGTGCGCGCCACCCGCGCCCAACAGCAGCGCGCCCCAGCAGAACCACAACATCCACTTTTTCATGTCAAGCTCCCTTGTCAAACGTTGATCGTCTCGAACCTGTGCTCACCGGAACGGTAACCTTCCCCGTTCATCCGTGCAAGAAAACGGCTGTCAGCCACGCCAGCGTCCCCATGGCTTCCGTCTTGCGCGCCAGCGACACCTGCTCGGCCGACAAGGCTTCCAGGGGAATCCGGTGGATGTGCCAGAGGTAGAAAGACAGTGCCGCAACGATGCCCAGCCCCAGAGGCCAGAACGCCTGCAGCGTAGATGCCGGCCGCCGTGATCACCAGAGCCCCCACCACGACGCCCAAACCGCCCGATGAGCGATGCGCATGTGAATAGGCACCACAGGCTACGCAATGCGCCGGCAAGACGGGCGTTGAAAGCCACTTGCGGTTAAGGCGGATCGTCGCGGCCTTGCAGACCGGGCATGGGTACATGATCACCCCCTGTTCAATCCACGGTTTCCACTCAACCAAACAGCCCCTTGACATCGATCGTCGAGCGCCGGCCCAGCTCCGGCGCGCTGTCACGCAGCCAGTCCTGCGCGTGCTCGCGCCCCTGGGCCTGCAGACGCTGCAGGAAGGGGGCATGGGGCAGCAGCTTGCTCTCGCTGCGCGCCATGCTCTCCAGCTCGCTGCCGCCGATCATGTGGAAGCGCATCTCGCGCAGCCGCCCGTCGAGGCGGCCGCCCAGCCCCGAACCCGCGAACTCCGTGGCCTGGGCGAACATGCGCATCTCGCGCATGAAGTGGGAGTTGAAGCCCAGCTCGCCGATGCGCGTCTCGATCTCGGCGATGCTGTGGGGCGTGCCGCTGCGCCGCAGCGGGTTGAGCAGCACCAGCAACACGTCGCGGGACTCGCACTCGTAGAAGAGTGGAAACACGGCGGGGTTGGCGGTGTAGCCGCCGTCCCAGTAGGGCTCGCCCTCGATGAGCACCGTGCGGTGGATGCGCGGCAGGCAGGCCGAGGCCAGCAGCACGTCCACGCTGAGTTCGTGCTCACGGAACACGCGCAGCTTGGCGGTGTTGACCTGGGTGGTGCCAATGAAGAGCTTGAAGGGCGAGTGCTGGCGCAGGGCCTCGAAGTCGATCTGCTTCTCCAGCAGGTCGCGCAGGGGGTTGAGGTCGAAGGGGTTGAGCTGCGCCGGTGAGAACTGGCTGGCCCAGCTGGCCAGCAGCTTGCCCGCGGGCGCGAGGCCGATCGCATCGCCCTTGCCGCGCACCAGTCCCCAGGGCATGTGCTGGCCCAGCTCGGTCCAGAAGCGCGTGAGTGCTTCGCGTGCACCGGCGCGCCCGCCTCTGCGCCAGCCCTCGGCCAGCACCACGGCATTCATCGCGCCGGCGCTGCTGCCGCTCAGGCCTTCGAAGTTCAGTTCATCAACGTCGAGCAGCGCGTCGAGCACGCCCCAGGTGTAGGCGCCGTGCGCGCCGCCACCCTGCAAGGCCAGGTTGATCGGACCACGACCGCCACCGAGCCACTGGCGCAGCTTGTCCAGGCCGCCCTGCAAGCTCGCTGTCGCCGCCGGCTTCGCTTCGTTCTCCATGCCATGCCTTTGTGCGCGGCACCGGCCACGCTCCAGGGCAGTATAGGGTTAACCCTTGCGTCGTGGTGACGGATCAGTAACGGTGTGTCAGCGTCACGCGCAGCGTACGCGGTTCGGCCGGGTGGATGTGGCGGTCATCCACGGACGCGGCTTCGCCAGCCAGTTGCGAGCTGTACCAGTACTCGATGTCGTTCACGCGCCGGTCCAGCAGGTTGTGGATGTCCAGGGCGATCTGCGTGCGCGCAGCCAGGCGGTACCCCACGCGCAGGTTGAGCAGCTTCGAGGTCTGCGAGCGCACGCTCCCGTCTTCGATCAGCGGGCGCGGCCCGATGTAGCGCCAGCGCAGCGCGCCGAACCAGGGGCCGAGGCGGTCCACCGTCAGGCCGAGGTTGGTCGTGCGCGCGGCAGCACCGGGGATGTAGGAACCTTCGGGCGCGGCATCGCTGAAGCGTGCCTCGGTCCAGGCGAAGTCGGCATCGATGGCCAGCCAGCGGTTCAGCGCCCAGTAATTGCTCCATTCCACGCCGTGGCGGCGTGAGGGGCGCGAGGCCTCGGTCGTGCCGGCGTCGCCCACGAAGAGCAATTCGGAGTCGGCGCGCAGTTGCCACAGTGCCACCGTGGTGGTCCAGCCGTGCAGCGGCTCAGCGCGCAGGCCGACCTCGCTGCCGCGTGTGCGTACCAGCAGGTGCACGCGCTGCGCCGGCGTGGAGGGGTCGGCCGGGTCCACGGTGATGGTGCTGCCGCGCGCGTCGTTGGAATGGAAGCCCTGGCCATAGTTGAGGTAGAGCTCGGCCCGGCGCCAGGGGCCGAAGATCAGCGCGAGCTTGGGGCTGAGCATCTGGTCCGAGGCGCGGCCCGAGTTCTGCGCCAGGCTGGCGTTCACGCGGAACTGGTAGAAGTCGCCACGCAGGCCCGCGATGCTGCGCAGCCAGGGCGTGAACCGCAACTCGCTCTGCGCCCACAGGCCCAGGCTGGTCTGGCGCACGCGGTCCTCGCGCACCGTGTTCCAGACCCGGCGGTTCTGGCTGTTGTAGAGGCCCACGGGGCTGAGCTGGTCGGCCCGCCCCTGCACGCCCACGGTGTGGACGGCCTCGTAGCCGCCCAGCGTGCCGACCTGCGCATGGGATGCGGCGAAGCCGGCGGCGCGCCGGCGTTCGCTCTGCTGGAACTGGTCCCCGGTGTTGCAGGTCCCGGTGTTGGCGATGTCGTTCTCGCAGTACTGAAAATTGGACCAGAGGTCCAGCGCGCTCTGCAGTGCCCAGACCGTGGCGCGGCGTTGCGTGTCCTGCGTGCGCCGCGCCCACTCGGCCGAGAGGCTGTAGCGCGAGGTGATGCCGCCCGCCGTGGGGTCCAGGCTGCCGTAACGGTCCAGCTGCCCGCTTTGCAGCGCACGCCCGGGCACCTGGTCGGTCGAGGTCCAGCGCCCGCTGTAGGCCATGGCGCTCAGGGCCAGGCCGTCGTCACGCGTGCCCTCGCTGTAGCGCAGCACGCCGTTGAACTTTCGGTAGTTCTGTGGCACCTGCCAGGGGCCGTCGTTGTGGTACAGCTCCAGGGCGTAGAGCAGGCGGCCGTCGCCGCGCTGCGGTGAGCCGGCCAGCAGCGTGCGCGCGTGGCCGCGCTGCCCCAGGGTGAGCTGGGCCAGGCTGCCGTCGAGCGCGCGCGCGTAGTCGATGCGGACCGCCCCGGCGGAGGAGAAATCGCCCTCCTCCGCGTGGTACGGCCCCTTGCGATAGTCGATGCACTCGATCAGCTCGGGGATGAGGAAGTTCAGGTCGGTGTAGCCCTGGCCATGGGCGTGGCTGGGCATGTTGACGGGGATGCCGTTGACATAGGTCGCAAAGTCGGTGCCGTGGTCCAGGTTGTAGCCACGCAGAAAGTACTGGTTGGCCTTGCCGTCGCCGGCGTGCTGCGTGACGATGAGCCCGGGCACCATCTCCAGCGCCTCGGCCGGACGCAGCAAAGGCACGCTGGCCAGACGCTCGCCCGAGACCACGCCCTCGCTCGCGGCGGCGGCAATGCCTTCGCGGTTTTCCACCCGGCTGCGGACCTCCACGGTGGAGAGTGTGGCGCTCTCCTGCGCCCCGGCTGCGACGGCTGTCGCCAGACCGATGACGTATGAAGTTTCTATGATTTTTCTTAACACCAGGCCAGTGTCGGCCGAACCGCACGGTGCGGCCATACGTCAGACGGCGTACGGAACGCCCGGGCTCAGCGCACCGGGCTGTAGTGCCGGTGCTGCGCCCCGCCCGGACCGTGGATATGCTTGGGCGCGCTGGACTGCAAGGCCACCACGTTGAGCTGGCCGTGGCGCACGCCACGCTCGGCCATCAGGGCATCGGCGAACTCACGGACACGGGCGGTGGCCCCCCGCAGAATCACACTCTCCAGGCAATGGGCGTGGTCCAGATGGCTGTGCATGGCAGCCACGGTCAGGTCGTGATGCTCGTGTTGCAGGCTGGCCAGGCGCTGTGCCAGGGCGCGTTCGTGGTGGTCATAGACGTAGGAAAGGTTGGCCACACAGTGTTCGCCGGCCTCACGTGGTGCGGGCTGCTGCGCGAGCGCCGCGCGGATCAGGTCGCGCACGGCCTCGGACCGGTTGCTGTAGCCGCGCGCCGCGATCAGGGCGTCGAACTCCTGTGCCAGCTCTTCATCGAGCGAGATGGTGAAACGGTCCATGCCTACTCCCGTGCGCGCCTGCGCAGAACCTGGAAATGATCTTAGCGGTTCCGCACGCACACGCCCCGCACAACGATGGCTGTTCAGCTGTCGAGCAGCGCCGGCCGATCGGTCCCCGAAACACGCACCACCTCGTACTGGTTGCGGCCGGCGGCCTTGGCGCGGTACATGGCCTGGTCGGCCGCCTGCATGAGCGCATCGGCCGTCTGCTCGCCCTCCCCCAGGGCGATGCCGATGGACACGCCGAGATGGCAGTCCGTGCCGGCGATCTGCAGGGGCGTGTCCAGCGCCTCGATGTACTTCTGCGCCACACGCAGCACTGCGGCCTCGGTATCTCCTTCCAGATCGGCCAGCAGCAGCACGAACTCGTCGCCACCCACGCGTGCCAGCGTATCGGTGTCGCGCACGATGGCGCTGAAGCGGCCGGCGGTCTGGCGCAGCGCCTCGTCACCGGCCTCGTGGCCCAGGGTGTCGTTGATGCGCTTGAAGTCGTCCAGGTCCATGTAGAGCAGCCCCACCTGCGAGCCGCGCCGACGCGCCTGCGCCTGTGCCTGATGGAGCCGGTCGTAGAGCAAGGCACGGTTGGGCAGGCCGGTCAGGGCGTCGTAATGTGCCATGCGCGCCAGCTCGGCCTGCTTGTCATTGAGGCGCGCGAGCAGGCGGTTGAAGGCCATGACCAGGTAGCCGATCTCGTCGCGGCGCGCCACCGGCAGCGGCTTGAAAGGCGGCTGCCCGCGGCTCATGCGGCGCGCATGCGCCGCCGCGTTGAACACCGGCCGGAACAGCAGGTACAGGCCCAGCGCGGAACAGAGCACATAGGCCAGCAGCACCAGGGCGAAGGCCTTGAGCAGGAAGCGCTGCGTGCTCTGCACCGACGCGAAAGCCACCTCCGTGGGCAGGCGCGCCACCACAAACCAGTCGGCGCTGGGCACCGAAACCATGGCGCTGATCTCCTCGACGCCCTTGGCATTCACGGTGATGCCGGTGCCACGGTAACCGGCCATGGCGCGGTCGTGCAGCAGATTGGCCCCGGTGGGCGGCGTGGGCTTGAGCACCATGTCGGGCTCGGACGAGGCGACGAAGAGACGGTCGCGCGGCGAGACCAGCAGCAGGCCGCCGCTGGCCGTGCCGGTGCGGCCCTGCAGCATCAGGTCCAGAAAGCCCGGGTCGGACAGCGGCGTGACGCCGGCCAGCACGGCCACCACCTGGCCACGCGCATCGCGCATGGGCACGGAGATGGGCACGACGGGTTCGCGCAACGCGCGGCCGGTGACGGGCCGGCCTACCACGGTGTGGCCCTGCAAGGCCCCCTGGATGTAGTCGCGGTCAGCGTAGTCTGCGCCCCGCCGGTTCGGCGCGACCGGATAGTCCGCCAGTGCCACCCCGCGCGCGTCGGCGATGAAGATGCCGCCTTTGAACAGGGGCTGCATCTCGTAGCGCTGCTGCAGCCAGCGCTGCAGGGCCTGCGGCTGCCCCAGCAGCCGCACGGGCAAGGTGGTGGCGACCTGATCCAGCAAGAGGATGCGTTCGATGAGCTTCTGGTCCACATCGCTGGCGACGTACTGCGCGAGCGCCAGCTGCTGGCTGGCCACCACCGCGCCCATGTCCGCGCGCATGAAGCGCGTCAGCGTGACGTAGAGCATGCCCATGGTCAGCACCACGATGCCCAGGCCCAGCACCAGCAGACGCGTGACGATGCTGTTGAACAAGCGATGGCGCTTCATGGCGGGCGTGGGGGCAGGACGTGTTGGACCTGCTGGCAGTGTAAGTCCTCGCACGCTTTTCGCGAAATCCGGGTGCCGGCCCGGCTGACGCCGCGCTCAGCCGGGCTGGCGAGCCAGATGCACCTGGTGCAGCGTGATCTTGCGCACCTCGGTCTGGCTGGTCTGGATATGGGCGCGCAGCAGCAGCGCGGCCTGGTCGGCACGCTTGCGCTGGATGGCGCGCAGGATCTTGCCGTGTTCCTCGTAGGTGGCGGCGATGCGCGCCTGCTGGGTGAAATCCAGCCGGCGGATGATGCGGATGCGCTCGGTCACGTCGCGGTGCACACGGGCTATCTCGGCATTGCCCGCCGCCGCCACGAGGCTGCAATGGAACTCCTCGTCCCACTGCGCCACCTGTTTCACGTCACTGCTGCGCGCGGCCACCGGCACCAGCCAGATGGCCGCGATGCGGTCGAGCAGCGCACTGTCCACATGCACATCGTCAGAACAGAGGCGCTGCACCGCAGCGGTCTCCAGCACCATGCGCAGATCGTAGAGCTGCTCGAACTGGTCGAAATCGAAAGGCAGCACACGCCAGCCGTTGCGAAACAGCACCTCGACCCAGCCTTCCTGCTGCAGGCGCAGCAGGGCCTCGCGCACCGGTGTGCGCGAAACCCCCAGGCGTTCGCTGAGCTCGTTCTCGGTGAAGCGGTCGCCCGGCACGAGCTTGAAGTCGGCCACGTCCTGCTTGAGCTGGGCGTAGACGAGTTCGGCGCGCGAGCGGTGCGCAGGCTCGCTCGAGGCGGGGACCGGGCGGCGGGGGCGTGCGACGGTGTCCATGCGCGTGGTCCTAACAGCCGGCGGCCTTGAGCTGGGCCACCCCAGCCTGTTGCAATACGGCCGCCGCGCGCAGGGCCAGGTCTTCGCGCCAGGGTGCGGCGATGATCTGCACGCCGATGGGCAGGCCGCCCGTGCCCTCGGGCCACAGCGGTGCAGCCACCACGGGACAGCCGGCGAAGGAGATGGGCTGGGTCAGCAGGCCCATGGCCGGCCGGCAGGGATGCCGCTGACCGTTGATGTCCAGCCACTCGGTGCCGATCAGCGGCGCCGCCACCGGCGTGGCCGGTGCCAGCAGCACATCCCACTTGGAGAAGAGCGCATTGACCTTGTCGCGGTAGATGCGGCGAAAACGCTGCGCCTGCAGGTACCAGGCCGCGGGCTGCAGCGCACCGGCGATGAAGCGGTCCACCGACAGAGGTTCGAAGTCCTGGGCGCGGCGGCGCAGATCGGGCAGGTGCAGGCTGCCGCCTTCGCTCGCGGTGATGATGAAGGCCGCTGCGCGCGCCAGCGCCGCGTCGGGCCACTCCACCACGTCGCGCGTGCCCAGTGCATCGGCGGCCAGGCGTACGACTTCGCGCGCCGGCGCCGTGGCGTGTTCGTGAAAGTAGCCGCCCAGAATACCCACACGCAGGCCCTCCGTGCCCTGGCCCAGCAGCGGCATCACAGGCTCGGCCTGCAGCGCATGGCAGCCCGGGTCCAGCGCGTCGGGGAACTGCAGCGCGTCATAGGCCAGCGCCAACCCCTCGGCCGAATCCGCGAAGGGCCCGAGGTGGTCGATGCTGTGCACAAAGGGATAGCTGCCGCGCCGCGACAGCCGGCCGAAGGTGGGCTTGAGCCCCCAGACCCCGCAGAGCGAGGACGGCACGCGGATGGAGCCATTGGTGTCCGAGCCCAGGGCCAGCGGCACCTGGCCGGCCGCCACGGCCGCACCCGAACCACCCGACGAACCACCGGCGATGCGGCGGATGTCGTGCGGGTTGTGGCAGGGGCCGTAGTGGCTGTTCTCGGTGGTAAAGCCGTAGGCGTACTCGTCCATGTTGAGCGCACCCACCAGCACCGCGCCGGCGGCCTGCATGCGCTGCACCAGCACGGCATCGGCCACGGCCGGCGTGTGGCTGCGGTTGATCTTGGATCCCGCGAGCGTGACCTCGCCTTCGATGTCGAAGAGGTTCTTGACCGCATAGGGGACGCCGGCCAGCGGCGGCAAGACCTCGCCGCGCGCGCGACGCGCATCGATGGCCGCCGCCTCGGCGCGGGCACGTGCATAGCCTTTGCTGGTGAAGGCGTTGACTCGGCTGTCCGTGGCGGCAATGCAGGCCATGCTCTGCTCCAGCACCTCCACCGCGCTGAACTCGCCCGCGGCGATGCCGCGCGCCAGCTCGTGCGACCTCAGGGGGTGACCGCTCATGGCGGGCCGCTCCGCGGCTGGTGCGGCGCCGGGCGATAGATCTCGGCCAGCTCGTCCTCGGGCGCCAGCGGCAGCTGCATCAATGGCGCGGCGATGGCCGCCGTGCGCTGCAGATGCCCCGCCACGCGCTGCGCCTGCGCCGCCTCCAGCGGCAGCTGCAGCGCCGCGGCGCTGGCGATCACATAGCTCAGGGCTTCGGCTTCGCTCATGATGGACTCCTAGCGTCGTACCTCACGCTGGAAGATTTCCAGGCTCAGCTTCTTGGCGGCCACAAAGCTCGGCGTCGACAGGGTCTCGACGGTACGCGGCCGCGCGTCCTTGTAGTCCAGGATCTCGGCCACCTTGGTCGGGCGCTTGGTCAGCAGCAGGATCTGGTCGGCCAGGTAGACCGCTTCCTCCAGATCGTGCGAGACCAGCAGCATGGTGGTGCCGGTCTGCATGAAGACCTCCTGCAGCTTCTCGCGGATGAACAGCGTCATCTCGAAGTCCAGCGCCGAGAAAGGCTCGTCCAGGAACAGCACCTCGGGCTTGGGCGCCAGCGCACGCATGATGGACGCCGTCTGCTGCTGGCCGCCCGAAAGCTCGTAGGGATAGCGGTTGAGGTCGAACTTGACGTCGAAGCTGGCCACCAGTTCCTCCATGCGGCGATCCACCTCGGACTTGCTCTTGCCTTCGAGCTTGAGCGGGTAGGCGATGTTGTCGATGGTGCGCATCCAGGGGAACATCGCTTCACGATAGTTCTGGAAGACGTAGCCGATCTTGGTGTCCTTGAGCGATTTGCCGTCGAACAGGATCTCGCCGCTGTCGATGGGCACCAGGCCCGCGATCATGTTGATCAGCGTGGACTTGCCGCAGCCATTGGGGCCGAAGACCGAGACGATCTTGCCCTTGGGGATGTCGAGGTCGAAGTTCTCGTACAACGGCCAGCCCGCGAAGTACTTGGTCAGGCCGCGGATGGTGATGTGGGTACCGGCCGGGCCGGGGCGGAAAGGCGGCACCGGCACATCGGCCACCACGGGGGCATTGAGGACAGCGTTCATCTTCCGCTCCAGTGCACGATGCGTCGTTCGACGACGAGGAAGAGGATGTTGAGCGCATAGCCCAGCACCCCGGCGGACAGGATGGACGCGTACATGTCGCGCACGTTCATGACCTGCTGCGCGTTGATGATGCGGTTGCCCAGGCCGCTGTCGGAACCGATGAACATCTCGGCCACGATCACGATCACCAAGGCCATGGACACCGCGGAGCGCAGGCCTACGAAACTGGGCTGCAGGCTCTCCCACACCAGCACGTCCTTGAAGATCTGCCAGCGCGAGGCCCCCATGACCTTGGCTGCCATCACGCGCTGCTTGCGCGCGTTAATCACGCCATAGGCGCTGTTGAACACCACGATGAGCAGCGCGCCGAAGGCCGCGATGGCCACCTTGTTGATGTCGGACACGCCGAAGATCATGAGGAAGAGCGGGATCAGCGCCGAGGACGGCGTGGAGCGGAAAAAGTCGATCAGGAACTCCACGCTGCGGTAGGCCTTCTCGGCGCTGCCCAGCACCACGCCCAGGGGCACACCCACCACCGCCGCGATCAAGAAGGCCTGCGCGGTGCGCCAAAGCGTCACCGCAAAGTCCTTGAGCAGCGGCCCACCGGCCAGGCCGTTGATCAGCGTGGTCACGGTGTCGGCCGGCGTGGGCAGCAGGATGGGCTTGACCAGGCCGAGGCGCACGACCAGGTCCCAGACGATGAAGAGCAGGACCGGGCCGATGAAAGGCAGGGCCTTGCCCCAGCTGGACTTGCGCGGGGGCGCCGGCATCTGCGCCGCGGCCTGCGCCCAGGGCGTGGCCGGCGCAGCGGCCGGCCCGGCCGCTTTGAGGGTGGTGGTGTCGGCCATGCGGATCAAGCCTTGTAGAGCATGCTGTCGACCATGAGGCGCGAGGAGAAGATGCCCTTCTCGGCGAACAGGTCGAAGAATTTCTGGAAGTGCGCCACGTCGGCCGGGGTGAACTCGTTGTACATGGTGTAGGCCGCCAGCGGCACTTCACCCGTCAGCGGGCCTTCGATGGCGGTGTAGCCCTTGAGGTACTGGCGCGCCTCCACACCCTGGGTGCGCACGTACTGCACGCCCTTGCCGTAGGCGGCGATGAACTTCCTGGCTGCATCCGGGTTCTTCTTGATGAAGGCCGAGGACAGCGAGGCCGAGCCGCCGAACCAGGGCGCCATGGGGTCGCCGAGGATGTACTTGGCAATCACGCCGGCTTCGAGCATGCGCGTGGTGCCGTTGAGGCGGCCGATGGTGCCCGTAGGCTCCAGGGTGTAGCAGCCGTCCACCTGGCCCGCGGCCAGCGCGGCCACGTGCTGGCCGATGGGCAGCTCGACCACGGTCACACCGGTGGCACCGCCGCGCTCGAACACGGTCTTGGCCAGCGTCACGTTCTGGATGCCCGGGCCCGAGGCCACGCGCTTGCCCTTGAGGTCGGCAATGGTCTTGGCCGGGCTGTCCTTGGGCACCAGCACCTGGTCGAGCACGTTCTTCGCATTGCTCGGGTTGGAGCAGAAGATCTTGAAGGTGCCGGGCTGGGCGATCTCGCCGATGGCGATGTTGGCCGAGCCCGTGCCGTTGGCCGTGCCGTCAGCGCGGTCGGACAGCACGGCTTCCATCACCTGCTGGGCGCCGGCAAAGCGCAGTGGCTCCACGTCCAGGCCGGCTTCCTTGAAGTAGCCCTTTTCAATGGCCGCGTAGAAAGGCAGACCGGCAGCGATGGGCCAGTAGCCGATGCGGATCTTGGGGCCGCTCTGCGCGCGCACCACGGGCGCGCCCAGGGTGCCGATCATCAGGGCGGCGCCACCTGCCTGCACGAGTTTGCGGCGCGACAGGGCAGCGGAGTTCAGGGTGGAGAGGCTGGCTTGCTTCATGGAAGGCTCCTGCAGAGTGGTTGACAAAAGATATGCATGGTTCATGCCTGCTTGCTGCGCTGCGCATCGAGGTAGGCGCGCCAGCCGCCGTAGGCCGTGATGTCCTGCGCGCCGGCCAGGGCCTGCGCTTCACAGAGAAAGCCCTGCACGCTGCTGCCGTCTTCCAGCAGCAGCGTGCCGATGGACAGCGGCGCGGGCACAGCCGCGACGAAAGAGCCGTAGTGTTCGAGCGGCATCTCCCAGATCTCGACCACGATGCGCGCGCCCTGCCCCTCGGCCACGCGCTGCAGCCCGGGCTTGGGCGGCACGGTGCCGGGCAAGGCATAGAGCCGGTAGTGCGGCGCCGTGGTGGTGCGCGCCAGCAGCTGCGCACCCCGTTCGGTGAGTTGCGGGTTGAGCGGCATGCCCGTGAGGTGCGCCCCCACCACGGCCACACGCACCGTGGCGGCAGGCGCGATGCCCGGGATGGGGCGCGGCGCGGGCAGCGGCTCACCGGTGGCGCCCTGCGTGAGGCCCGTGGCATGGTGGTAACGCTGGCCCAGTTCGGCCAGCTGCCAGTCGCTGCCGGCCGGGCCGATGAGCG
The DNA here is from genome assembly GCA_046299695.1 of Hylemonella sp. Lineage (GTDB taxonomy): Bacteria > Pseudomonadota > Gammaproteobacteria > Burkholderiales > Burkholderiaceae_C > Hylemonella. The sequence goes on along the minus strand of JBKBHP010000001.1, from coordinate 390,575 downwards.
TGATGCCGAAGGGCAGGCCGTCGGGGCGGATGCTGCTGGGTACGGACAGCGCCGCATAGTCCAGCAGGTTGACGAAGTTGGTGTAGGCGCCGAGGTTGCGGTTGAGCACCACCGGGTCGGCCTGCATCTGGGCAATGGTGTAGTGCGTGGGTGCCGTGGGCACGCACAGCACATCCATCTGCTGCCAGACGGCAATCGCACGCTGGCCCAGCACACGCAGCTGCAGCTGGGCCGCATAGAGATCGGCCGCGCTGTAGGCCCGGCCCTTGCCGATGATGCTGCGCACGGGCTCCATGACCTCGCCTTCGTGCGCATCGAAAAATTCGCGGATGGCCACATAACGCTCGGCCACCAGTGCGCTTTCGTACAGCAGGGCTGCCGCCTCGGCAAAGGGCTCAAAGTCGATGACCACCTCCACCCCGCCCAGCGCGCGCAGCTGCGCGCGCGCCTGCCCGTAGGCGGCCTCGGCCTGGGTATCGCCAAAAAACTCCAGCTTGTCGGGCACGCCGTAGCGGAACGCTGTCGGGAGCGGCTGCGTGGCCAGCACGAGCTCGCGGGAGAACGGATCCTGCGCGTCATAGCCGCGTGCCGCTTCCAGCACGCGCGCCGCCATGCCCACGGTGCGCGCGAAGATGGAGACGCAGTCCACACTCTGCGCCGCAGGCAGCACGCCGCGCGTGCTGATCAGCCCCCTGGAAGGCTTGAGTCCGACGATGTTGTTCAGGCCTGCGGGCACACGGCCCGAGCCGGCCGTGTCCGTGCCCAGCGCAAAGTCCACCTGCCGCGTGGCCACCACATGGGCCGAACCGGAGCTGGAGCCGCCCGATACATAAGAGGGATCGAAGGCATTGGGCACCGCGCCCCAGGGCGAGCGCGTGCCGTTCAGGCCGCAGGCGAACTGATCGAGGTTGGTCTTGCCCAGCAACGATGCACCGGCACTGAGCAGCTTGTGCACCACCGTGGCATGCGCCGCCGGCTTGTAGGCAAAGGCCTCACACGCAGCCGTGGTACGCAGGCCCGCCGCGTCGATGTTGTCCTTGACCGCGAAGCGCAGACCCGCAAGCGGCCCGGCGGCTGCGCCCTGCAGCGCCGGCTCATAACGCGAGATCCAGGCGCGCGCGCCCTCGGCGCTCGGTGTCGTGGCGGCAGGACGGGCTGAGGCTGTGAGTTGCACCATGTTGCTGCATGTGATCTTGTATACATGAACACATGCAACATGCGTGCCAAAGGATGGCGATGGTTGAGCCGTTCGTCTTGTACGGAAAAAAGTACAAGATGGGTGCGCGCTCCGACGGGAGACGCGAGATGAGGTGCCGCTGCTAGCGTCTTACGAATATCGCTTTGCCTTGAACTGTCTTCGCAGTTACCGGGACTGCGTAGAAGTATCTGGTACCGGTACCGCCAACAGCGGTCGTGGTTCTGTCCCCTGTCGCAGTCAAGAGCACTCCGTTGGCCCCTATCTTTGCGGCCTGCTGCTTCAACTCATCCACCGCGTAATCCATGGATCCCTGTTCAGTCCACCCAGCGTCACTGGAGGCACTGACAAGACCGATGACCTCGTAGTCTTTCGGTGGCTCAAGGTAGATCTGGACTTGATCAGCCGAGATTGGCTCTCGCTTCGTCCCGGTTACTACAGCCGAACCGGAAGCACATCCTTGAATAAAAAGGCTCGCCAGAATCAGCAAAGAAAGTGAGGTAATGCGTGCTGTCATCTGCTTCTCCAAATCCAGTCGCTGTCGAGAATATGTAATCGAACTTACTGAAACGCCACTTCCGCAAAGCTCCGCAGCTTGCGGCTGTGCAGCTGGTTGATGCCGCCTTCGCGCAGCAGCTCCAGCGCGCGCATGCCGATGCGCAGGTGCTGGTCCACGCGCTCGCGGTAGAAGTGGTTGGCCATGCCGGGCAGCTTGATCTCGCCGTGCAGGGGCTTGTCGCTCACGCACAGCAGGGTGCCGTAGGGGACGCGGAAGCGGAAGCCGTTGGCGGCGATCGTCGCGCTCTCCATGTCCAGCGCCACGGCGCGGCTCTGGCTGAAGCGACGCTGCGGCTGGTTGTCAGGCAGCAGCTCCCAGTTGCGGTTGTCCGTGGTGGCCACAGTGCCCGTGCGCAGGATGCGCTTGAGCTCAGGCCCGCGCAGCGCCGTCACATCAGCCACGGCCTGCTCCAGCGCGAGCTGGATCTCGGCCAGCGCAGGGATGGGCACCCACAAGGGCAGCTCCTCGTCCAGCACGTGGTCTTCACGCACATAGGCGTGGGCCAGCACGTAGTCGCCCAGCTGCTGGCCGTTGCGCAGGCCCGCGCAGTGGCCCAGCATGATCCAGGCGTGTGGGCGCAGCACGGCGATGTGGTCGGTGATGTTCTTGGCGTTGGCCGGCCCCACACCGATGTTGACCATGGTGATGCCGTTGCCGTCCGGCCGCACCAGGTGGTAGGCCGGCATCTGCGGCAGGCGGGGCGGCGCCTTGCCCTGCGCGTCCTCGGGCCGCGCGGCCTCGCCCGCACGGCGCGTCACCACATTGCCAGGCTCGACAAACGCCACGTACTCGCTCGTCGGATCCTGCATGAGTTCGCGCCCCAGGCGGATGAACTCGTCGATGTAGAACTGGTAGTTCGTGTAGAGCACGAAGTTCTGGAAGTGCTCGGGCAAGGTGCCCGTGTAATGGCGCAGGCGGTGCAAGGAATAGTCCATGCGCGGCGCGGTGAACAGCGACAGCGGCCAGGGCTGGCCCGGCGCCGGCTCGTAGGTGCCGTTGGCAATGCCGTCGTCCATGGCCGTGAGGTCCGGCAGGTCGAACCAGTCGCGCATCTGCTGGCGGCGCTCGGCACTCAGCGTGCCCTCGATGTGGTCGCCCTCGGCAAAGGAGAAATGCACGGGGATGGGCTGCCTGCTTGTTGACACCTCGATCTGCCCGCCGTGATTGAGCAGCAGCAGGCGGAACTGGTCCAGGTAGTAATTGGCAAACAGGTCGGGCCGCGTGAGCGTGGTCTCGTACACGCCGGGCCCGGCCACGAAGCCATAGCTCAGCCGCGCCTGCACGCCCGCCGGCTGGCGCAGCACGGTGGACGTACGCACGCGCACCAGCGGGTAGAAGGCCCGCACCGGCCCGGCACTGTCGTCCCCGGCCACGAAGCGCTGCATGCCCTCGCGCAGATGGGCGATGCTGCTGTCATAGATGCGCCGCACCTGGGCCAGCGCGGCCGCGGCGTCATCGAAGGGTTGGGGCGGGATGGGGACGGGGAGGTGGTGCATACGGAAACATTGTGCCTCGGCCCGAAGACACCGCCAGCCCTCAAGGAGACTCGTACAAGACCATCTTGCGGGCCTTGCGCGCTGCGTCGATCTCCTTGAGCAGACCCGCCTGATCGAAGATCAGGTACATCTCGCCAGAGTCCGGGACCTCGTAAAACCACTCGGCGACATCCAGCGAAGGCACCAAGTCGACGCGCGGCCGTCCCATCGCCAGCAGAACCTGCTCCCGGCTCATACCGATCAGCACACGACCGGCGCGGATGGCATTCCGTACCTCCTGGGGATAGCCGGCCATGGCTTTCCTGGGGTCCTCCGCCGTGGTTGCGCGCGCAACGAACTGCTGGATGGTCTCCTTGCCGCGGGAATAGTCAATGCCCATGCGCATCTTGCGTCCGTCAACGAGCACCGTCGCCCGGTTGGAACCGTAGTCGAGCACCTTCAGGCGCGAACCTGCTGGCACGAAATCCAGGTTGGGCCAGGCGACCTCACTGATCCAGTCTCCCTCGTAACGCAGATTGGTGGCCACGTAAAGCGCCCCCTCCATCTGCTTCATCAGCTCCGCATTGGGCTCGGTCGCAATCCTGCTGTCAGCGACGACCCGCCCCCGTTCGTCCTCCAGCCAGACCTCGCGCTTGAAGGCATCCAATGCGCCGTTAACCCGGTATCTCTGGCCCGCCACCAGCTCCACGGTGACAAAGCCCGAGACCACCGGGTTACCGCCCAGAAACATGTGGCGGAACAGGGAGTCGATGGGCGCCACGTGGGTGTGCGTTCCGCGCAGATCGAGCGTCACCTTACCGGCTGGCACGGCGCGCTCGGCACCGCGCACGATCATGTTGGCGCCCTTGCCCTTGCTGGCTTCAGCACTGAGTGACAGGGCGTTTTCCCGGACCGGAACCCCGTCCACCGCCGTCACCATGAAAAAGGTGCCGCCGCCGATCCCGCCACCATCCGCGGTATCGGCAATCACCGCCTGTCCCGCGCTATGGGCCCCAGCCGTGACCGGGCCCAGCACCAGCAAGGCAAAGGAAAACGCAAGGCGTCGAAGGACGCAGGTCGACATCATGATGATCAAGCTCCCTTGGTTCAGTTGACTGCCACAAAGCAGCCCTGGATTCTAGGTAGGGCCGGCCCTCCGCCCTATCCCCCAAAAGGGTCATGAAGCCACACCTCAGAACAGCATCGACCGGTGCGCCGCCGCTCCGGCCATGGCGCCCTCGCCGACGGAGATCGCCACATTGCCCGCCGCACGCGCCGCGTCGCCGCAAGCAAACACACCGGGTACGCTGGTCTGTTGCAGGGCGTCGGTACGGATGTAGGGGCCCGTGGGTCCATCCTCAAAAGCGCAGCCCAATTGTTCGGCCACCGTGCTGGCCATGCGCGTGCGCGCTTGGGTGAAGAGGCCCGCCATGGACCGTACGCGCCCATCAGCCAGCACCACATCGGCGTGGCCGCTGAGACGCACCACAGGCACGGCCTCGATCTCGACGCCACGGCGCTGAAAGGCGGCCTGCTGTTCAGCGTCGGGCGTGTAGTTGCCGTTGAGGAACAGCGTCACCGTGCCCCAGTCGGGCAGCATCAGGGCATGGTGCTGGGCCAGCGGGCTGGCGGCCAGCACGCCGATGGCGCCGCCACCCAGTTCGTAGCCATGGCAGTAGGGGCAGTGGAAGACGCTGCGCCCCCAGCGCTCGGCCAGGCCCTCCAGGGGAGGCATCTCATCCACCACCCCCGTGGCCAGGATCAGGCGCCGGGCCTGCAGACTCGGGCCATTCGACTGCACTTCGAAATGTTCGTCGTCCATACGGCGCGCGGTCTGCGCCTGCCCCTCGATCCAGCGCACGTTCGGGTACTTCAACAGCTGGCGCCTGGCCTCTTCGGCAATCTCGCCCGGTGGGCGACCGTCCTGCGCCAGAAAACCGTGGGACTCGGCCGCAAAACGGTTGCGGCGCAGGCCGGCGTCGATGACGGCCACGGAGCGGCGGGCACGCGCCAGCTGCAGGGCGGCGGACATGCCGGCGTAACTGCCACCGATGACGGCGTATTCAACTTCCATGGACGTGCTCCTGATGACGGTGCGCGCTGCGGCCATGGGCCACCATGCGCTGATGAAAATCGCGGGACAAGGCGGCCAGCGTCACGGCGGAGAGCCGCTGACGCAGCAGGGTCTCGGCCTCTTCGAAAGCCTGGTCCAACGCGTTGTTCACGGCCTGCTGCACCAGACAGCTCGGTGCCTCCTCCCGGTGGCCCACGGCCAGCAGGTAGGGCGCGCCCAGCGCCTGGTGGATGTCGCTCAGGGTGATGCTTTCCAGCGGGCAGGACAGCACCCAGCCACCCCCATGCCCCTTGGCTGAACTCACAAAGCCGGCCTCGCGCAACCCAGCCATGAGCCGGCGCAGCACCACCGGGTTGGTCTGCATGGCGCGGGCCAGGTCTTCAGAGGTGGAGGGGCCGTCGTTTTCGGCCATGTGCAGCAGCACGTGCAGCACATCGGAGAATTGGCTGTTTCTTTTCATGCAACTATTTTAGTTACATGAAATGACCTTTGCCGGCCCAGGGGCTTGCGGAAGGCGTGCCGCGGCTGCTGACGCCCGCTCAGGCTGCTGGCTTGGGCACCGTGTAGCGCAGCTCGGCGAAGCCCGTGCCGACCTGGCGCACGGACTCCAGCTTGAGCGGTGGGCTGGTGAGCCGGTGCGGAAACAGCGGCTTGCCCTGGCCGAGCGTGACGGAAGCCACCTGGACAATCATTTCGTCCAGCAGGCCGGCATCACAAAACTGCCCCGCCAGGTCGCCCCCGCCCACCACCCAGAGGTTCTTGCTGCCCGCCGCCTTCAGCATGGCCGCGTGCACGGGGCGCACATCACCCTGCACGAAATGCAGGTTGGCGCCGGGGATGGCCGGTAGCTGGCGGCTGGAGAAGATCCGGGTAGGTTGCGTGTAGGGCCAGGCCGAACCGGTCTGATCCGAAACCGTCTGCGCATGGCGCAGCATCCACTCGTAGGTGGACGAGCCCATGGCCAAGGCGCCGACTTCGGTGATGAAGGTCGGGTACCCGCCCGAAGACGTCGAGATCGAGATCGTCGCGCACGAAGCCGGCGTCACGCCGCACCTGGCCGCACGGCTGGTGGACCTGGCGCGGCGCACCCGCGCGCTGCGCGAGCGCGGCCTGGAGGAAGGCGCGTCGACCCGTATGCTCATCTACGCCGCGACGCTGATCCGTGATGGTGTCGAGCCCCGCGATGCCTGCACCATGACCCTGACGAACGCCCTGACCGACGACCCCGACCTGGCCGCGGCCCTGCGCGATCTGGTCCATGCCAGCTTTGCCTGAGCCCGCGGCTGCGCATGCACTGCTGCTGCAGGCGCTCACCGGGCGCCAGCTGACCCTGCACACGCTGCCACCGGCTGAACCCGATCGGCCGGAGGTGCGCCCCATCCTGACCCCCCGCCACCTGCTGCTGCCCGTACGCACGCCCGAGCTGCAACGCGCCGCCGTGGCCCACGCCGCGGCCCATCTGCTCCACTCCGTCCCGGGCCAGCCCACGGCCACGCTCAAACCCCTGGGCCTGGCCGTGGTCTCGGCGGTGGAAGACGCGCGGGTAGAGCAACTGCTCACACGCCAGCTGCCTGGCGTGCGTACCTGGTTCGACGCACCGTTGCGGGCCGCCCTCGAACCCCAGGGCCTGAGCGTCACCGCCCTGCTTTCACGCCTGGACCTGGCGCTGCACGACGAGGCCCACGCCGATGGCAACCACTGGGTCCACAAGGCGCGCACGCTGTTTGACGCGGCACGCGATACCCATGGGCTCGAAGACGCCGCGGCCTTTCGCCGTCTGGCGGGCGTGCTGGCCAACGACCTGGGCCAGATGCGCGTGCGTTTCGAGCCGCGCACGTTCTGCGTCCCCTGCGCCTACCGCGACGACCACAGCTATCTCTGGGACCATGGCCGGGCACGCGAGGAAGAGGCCCAGGCCTTGCACAGGCCCTTGTCGCTGGCCCGAACCCGGCCCGGCGACGCCGAAGCCAGCGGCGCCTCTGCGCAAGCGCGCACGCACCAGTACCCCGAATGGGACGCGCGCAGTGGCGTTCTGCGGCGCGACTGGTGCACCGTGCTTGAGTACGGCCCGCCGCTCGCGGCCACGAGCCCGGTCGCCCAGCCGCCACGCCGGGTTCTGCCGCTGCATCCCCGCCAGGGACTGGGGCCACGCCGGCGTCGTCAGGCCGAGGGCGTGCAGCTGGATCTGGACGCACTGGTCGAGGACGAAGTTCTGCGCCGCCTGCGGCTCGGCCCCAACGGCCGCATCTTTCAACGCCCAGGCACGGCAGCGCCGGCGCTCAGCCTACTGCTCCTGATCGACAGCTCCCAGTCCACCGCCGCTGCGAACGGAGCTGGCCCCAGTCTGCTGCAGCTCGAGCAGGAGGCCGCGCTGTTGCTGGCCCAGACCGCCGCCACCGCCAGCAGTCGGCTGGCCATCCACACGTTCAACTCGGACACCCGCGCGCGGGTGCACTACCGCCGCCTGCTGGACTTCGGCACCCGGCCTGACGCGGGGACACTGGCCCACCTGCGGGCACTTCGCAGCGAGTACTCCACCCGGCTGGGCGCCGCGCTGCGCCACGCGGGCACGGTACTGGCTGACGAAGCCGCACCGCGCCGGGTGTTGCTGGTGTTGACCGACGGCAGCCCGTCGGACGTGGACGTACACGACCCGCGCCACTTGGTCGAAGACGCACGCCATGCGGTGCAGGACCTCAGGGCTCGAGGTCTGTCCGTCCACGGCCTGGTGATCGGCGAGGCTGCAGCCGACGATGCACGCCGCATCTTCGGGCCGCAACACTACCGCGTCGCCCGCTCGGCCCTGCAGCTTGCGCACCAGCTCACCGCACTGCATGCACGATTTGCAGGCAAATGATCAACATCCACACCAAACAAGTGCATTTCCGTCACCTATCGGGAGCTTTCGCACCAAACATAGGCGTCGCCTATGGCGCTCGAGCCTGATGGCCCTCGCATCACAAGGCACGTCTATTGCATGGCAGAAGCTCAAACCCGAGCCGCCGGAACACACCATGGAACTCACGCCCCGCGTTCGGCCAGCGTTAGCGGCCGCGCGGGCTGATTTGGAAGAAATATGGAACTGACCCCCCGTGAAAAAGACAAGCTGCTGATCTTCACCGCCGCCCTGTTAGCCGAAAGGCGTATGGCGCGCGGGCTCAAGCTCAACTACCCTGAGACCGTAGCCTATCTGAGTGCCGCGGTGATGGAAGGTGCGCGCGACGGCAAGAGCGTGGCCCAGCTCATGAGCGAGGGCCGCACCCTGCTCCAGCGCAGCGACGTGATGGAGGGCGTGCCCGAGATGATCCCCGACATCCAGGTCGAGGCCACCTTCCCCGACGGCACCAAGCTCGTCACCGTACACCAACCCATCGCCTGAACCTCGTTGCAGAACCCGGAACCCCATGCGCGCCGCCCTTTGTTGCCTCGCCCTTCTGCTCACGGCCGGTGCCGCCTGGGCGGGTTTTGGCGCCCTGCCGCGCCTGCCGCTGCGCGAACTCGTGGGCCTGGCCTCGTTCGGCGCACTCGCCGGCATGCTGTACTGGCACCTGCGCAGGTGAGCCCCTGATTCCAACCGGAGACCTTGACATGAAACGACTGCTTTCCCCCCTCGCCGCCCTGATGCCTCTGCTCGCGCAGGCCCACGAGGGCCATGGCCTGGGCGGCGCGCACTGGCACGCCACGGATGTGCTGGGCTTCATCGCGGTGGCCGTGCTCGTGGGCGTGGCCATCTGGACGCTGCGCAAGTAAGCCGGGGCCAGCGCCATGATCCCCGGTGAACTGCTGATCGATGACGGTGCGCACCTGCTCAACCCCGAGCGCCGCACGCTGACCCTGGTGGTGAAGAACGCCAGCGACCGCCCCATCCAGGTCGGTTCGCACTACCACTTCGCCGAGACCAATGGCGCACTGGACTTCGACCGCAAGGCCGCGCAGGGCATGCGCCTGAACATCGCCAGCGGCACCGCGGTGCGCTTCGAGCCTGGCCAGCAGCGCACCGTGGAGCTGGTGGACCTGGCGGGTGAACGCAAGGTCTACGGCTTCCGCGGCCTCGTGCAGGGGAAGCTCTGAATGAAGCGCCCCCACATTCTTCACTTCGTGTATTCACTGCCCCCCGAGGGGGTCGCGGCCTCCCTTGGGGCGGCCCGGCGGGAGACCTGACATGTCCTTCATCCCCAAACGCGCCTACGCCGAGATGTACGGCCCCACCACGGGTGACCGTGTGCGCCTGGCCGACACCGACCTGATCATTGAAGTCGAGCAGGACCACACCCTGCGCGCCGGCGGCTACGGCGAGGAAGTGAAGTTCGGCGGCGGCAAGACCATCCGTGACGGCATGGCGCAGAGCCAGCGCACCAACGCACCGAAGGCGGGGACCGGAGACAGCACCGGAGGTGCTGTGGACACGGTTCTGACCAATGCGCTCATCATCGACCACTGGGGCATCGTCAAGGCCGACATCGGCCTCAAGGACGGACGCATCGTCGCCATCGGCAAGGCCGGCAACCCGGACACGCAACCGGGCGTGGACATCATCATCGGCCCGGGCACGGAGATCATTTCCTGCGAAGGGAACATCGTCACGGCCGGCGGTATCGACAGCCACATCCACTTCATCGCCCCGCAGCAGATCGAAGAGGCACTGTGCTCGGGTGTGACCACCATGCTCGGCGGTGGCACCGGCCCGGCCACGGGCACCCTGGCCACCACCTGCACCCCCGGACCGTGGCACATCGAGCGCATGCTGCAGGCGGCCGACGCCTTCCCCATGAACCTGGGTTTCCTGGGCAAGGGCAACGCCAGCCTGCCCGCCGCGCTGCACGAGCAGATCAACGCCGGCGTGATCGGCCTCAAGCTGCACGAGGACTGGGGTACCACGCCCTCGGCCATCAGCAACTGCCTGGATGTGGCCGACGCCACCGACACCCAGGTGGCCATCCACTCCGACACGCTCAATGAATCGGGTTTTGTCGAAAACACCATCGCAGCCGTGAAAGGCCGCGGCATCTGCGCCTTCCACACCGAAGGCGCGGGTGGCGGCCACGCACCCGACATCCTGAAGGTGGTGGGGGAGGCCAACTTCCTGCCCAGCTCGACCAACCCCACCATGCCCTACACGGTGAACACGCTGGACGAGCACGTGGACATGCTCATGGTCTGCCACCACCTCGACCCGGCGATTGCCGAGGACCTGGCCTTTGCCGAGAGCCGCATCCGCAAGGAGACCATCGCGGCCGAGGACATCCTGCACGACCTGGGCGCCATCAGCATGATGAGCAGCGACAGCCAGGCCATGGGTCGTGTAGGTGAAGTGATCATTCGCACCTGGCAGACCGCTGACAAGATGAAGCAGCAGCGCGGCAAGCTGGACGGCGACGGCAGCCGCAACGACAACTTCCGTGTCAAGCGCTACATCGCCAAGTACACCATCAACCCGGCCATCGCCCATGGCATCAGCCACGAGGTGGGCAGCATCGCCCCGGGCAAGTGGGCCGACCTGGTGATCTGGAAGCCGGCCTTCTTTGGCGTCAAGCCTGCACTGATTCTCAAGGGCGGCATGATCGCCTACGCCGCCATGGGTGACCCCAACGCCAGCATCCCCACGCCGCAGCCCGTGCACTACCGTCCCATGTTCGGCGCCTTCGGCAACGCGATCGCCCAGACCTCGCTGACCTTCGTCTCGCAGGCCGGTCTGGCCGCCGACATCGGCTCGCGCTATGGCCTGAACAAGCGCCTGTCGGCCGTGAAGAACATCCGCAGCGTGACCAAGCGCCACATGATCCACAACGGCTACGTACCCAAAATGGAAGTCGATGCCCAGACCTACCAGGTGCGCGCCGACGGCCAGCTCCTGGTCTGCGAAGCGGCGAAGAGCCTGCCCATGGCGCAGCGTTACTTCCTGTTCTGATCCGGGTTTTCAAACCGGCGTATCCTCGACCCATGCTGACCGTCTCCAAACTTTTGCCCCAGGGTCAGGGCCTGGCCCCTGTGCTCGTCAAGCGTGCTGCCACCGTCGAACTCGACTGGGACGTGCGCCAGAAAAGCCGCTTCGCCGCCACCGATTCGTCAGGACGTGAGCTCGGCGTCTTCCTGCCGCGCGGCACCGTGGTGCGCGGCGGTGACGTGCTGGTGGCTGAAGATGGCTCCATGGTCCGCGTGATCGCTGCGCCCCAAGCCGTGCTGCGCATCACGACCTGCGCTGAGCATGGCTCGCCCTTTGACCTCACGCGCGCGGCCTACCATCTGGGCAACCGCCACGTGCCCATCGAGCTCCAGCCCGACCACCTGAAGATCGAACCCGACCACGTGCTGGCCGACATGCTGCGCGCCATGCACCTGACCGTGGTAGCGCAACAGGACAGCTTCGAGCCCGAGGGCGGTGCCTATGCCGCTGGCGGCCACCACCACGGCCACGGGCATGGCCATGGGCACGCCCATGAAGACCACGGCCATGACCACGTGCATGAGCACGATCACACGCACGCGCACAGCCACGACCATGAACATGGCCCCGGCTGCGGCCATGATCACGACCATGGGCATGACCATGGACATGCGCACAAACCTTCCCACTGAGGCAGCGGCCCCCCCCGCGGCGCTGCAGCCCGCCAGCCTGCTGCAACTGCTCTGGCTGGCCTCGCCCGCCCTGCCGGTGGGTGGTTTCTCCTATTCCGAAGGCCTGGAGTCCGCGGTGGATGCGGACCAGGTGCGCGACGCCGACAGCGCGGCCGAGTGGCTCACGCAGCAGCTGCATCTCACGCTCGCGCGCTCGGACCTCGCCGTGATCGCCCAGGCCTTGCGGGCCTGGCGTGCGGGCGACACCGCGCGTGTGCATGCACTCAACGATTGGCTATTGCAGACACGCGAGAGCGCCGAGCTGCGCCTGCAGACCGAGCAGATGGGCCGCTCCCTGCGCGAGTGGCTGCGCAAGCTGCCGCAGGTCGACGCCCCGGTGCTGGCCTTCGTCGCCGGCATCGACCCGAGCTACCCCGTGCTCTTCGCGCTCGCGGCATCAGGCAGCGGCGCCCCCGAGCGCGAGGTGCTGCTGGCCTACGCCTTCGGCTGGGCCGAAAACCTGATGCAGGCCGCGCTCAAGGCCGTGCCCCTGGGCCAGACCGCGGGCCAGCTCATCCTCTCGCGCCTGGCGGCGGAAATTCCCGCCGCTGTCGAACATGCGCTCGCCCTGCCCGACAGCGAGCGCCAGGCCTACAGCCCCATGCTGGCCATCCTCAGCAGCCGGCACGAAACCCAGTACTCACGACTGTTCCGCTCTTGAGAGCGGCAAGGACTCCACCATGAACGCACCCGCCCTGCACCACATCCCCCACCGCAGCAAACCCCTGCCCCCCCTGCGTGTGGGCGTGGGTGGCCCCGTGGGTTCGGGCAAGACCACGCTGCTGGAAATGCTCTGCAAGGCCATGCGCGAACAGTACGACCTGGTCGCCATCACCAACGACATCTACACCAAGGAAGACCAGCGCCTGCTGACCGTCAGCGGCGCGCTGCCGGCCGAACGCATCATGGGCGTGGAAACGGGCGGCTGCCCGCACACCGCCATCCGTGAGGATTGCTCGATCAACCTCGAGGCCATCGACCGCATGCTCAAGGACTTCCCCAACGCCGACGTGGTGTTTGTCGAATCCGGCGGCGACAACCTGGCCGCCACCTTCAGCCCCGAACTCAGCGACCTGACGATCTATGTGATCGACGTCGCCGCGGGCGAGAAGATCCCGCGCAAGGGCGGCCCCGGCATCACCAAGAGCGACCTCTTCGTCATCAACAAGACCGATCTGGCGCCGCATGTGGGCGCCAACCTTGAGGTGATGAAGGCCGACACCGAACGCATGCGCGGCGCCAAGCCTTTTGTGATGACCAACCTCAAGACGCTGGCGGGCGTGGACGAGGTGGTGAAGTTCATCGAGCAGCGGGGACTGCTCAAGGCCTAAGCTCATAGCGCCCTCAGGCCTGTACCTCTGCGCCTTGCTCCTTGAGCAACGCGCGCAGCACCGAACGATGGCAATGCGCCTCGTCCTCGCAATAGCAGCCCACCGAGAAATGGCTGTCCCTGGATAGCGCGGCCAGCAGGGCCAGCGCCTGCGCCGCTTCAGGCGCAGCCATCTCCTTGCGATAACGCCGAGTGAAAGCTGCCCACTGGGCCGGCGTCTCGGCGGCCTGGCCCAGCTTCATGGTCTCGACGCTGGGCGCGAGCACGGGGAACCAGACGTCGTACCAATTCTGGCGCGCAAATTCAGTCTTGGGCACACCACGCGGAGGACGCCGCACGGTACCAATGCGCGTGCCTTCGTCGGGTGCGCGCGGGCTGCCGAGGCGGACGATGCGGATGCTCATGCCCGGTCTGCCTTCAAGATGGGCGACGCAGCAGGGCACGGATGTCCTCGCGCCCGACCCAGCCACGCCAGAAACCCAGCGCCATGATGGCCGAGGCCAGCCCCATCATGGGCCATTCAGCGTGCACGGCATGCGTGGCCACGGCACCGATCATGAAACAACCCAGGCCCGCAGCCACCAGAGCCGTGCCACGTCGCCACAACAGCGCCAGCCCGCCCAGCACCTCGATCACGCCCGTGAGGTGCATGAACCAGAGCGGGTAGCCCCAGCGTGCGAACGCGACCAGCTCATACTCCAGACTCGCCAGCTTGGCGGCGCCGGAACCGAAAAAGACGAGCACCAGCAGGATGGTGGCAATCGGGTGTTTCATGGCGCCTCCTTTCGTATCTCACGGACTCAGGGGGCGGCGCCATAGCGGGCCGTGATCTCCGCGCGCCGTGCCGGATCGATGTTGACCTTGTTCAGATCACCCCGCACATGCGGTAGCGCCAGCAGGCGCGGGTTCATGACCCTGAACCACAGCGGCGGAATGTAGGCCAGCGGGAACATGCCGAAGTAGCCGCTGGGCAGCTGGGGCAGGTCCGGAAAGTGCCGCAGCGACTGGTAGCGCCGCGACGGGTGGGCGTGGTGGTCCGAGTGGCGCTGCAGATGGAAGAGCGCGAGGTTGGTCACGAGGTGGTTGGTGTTCCACGAATGATGGGGCTGCGGCGCCTCGTAAGCGCCGCTGGGCAGGCGCGCCCGGAGCAGGCCGTAGTGCTCGACATAGTTGGCCGAGGTGAGCTGCCACCAGGCCACGATGTTGTGGATGGCGAGGAAAGGCAGCATGATCCAGCCGAAGGCCGCGATCAGCCCGAGCTGCAGCACGGCGGTGATGGCATAGGACTGCAGCAAGGTGTTGTGCACACTCCAGACGCTGCGGCCTTCCTTCTGCAGGCGTTCCTTTTCCAGCTGCCAGGCACGGCGGATGCCGCCGGGCAGCTCCCGCAGCGCGAAGCGGTAGATGTTCTCGCCCATGCGCGAGCTCGCGTGGTCCTCGGGTGTGGAGACCCAGCGGTGGTGTCCCCGCCCGTGCTCCACGGTGAAATGACCATAGGCGGGCACGGCCAGCACCAGGCGTGCCAGCCACTGCTCGATGCGTGTGTACTTGTGACCCAGCTCATGGCCGGTGTTGATGCCCAGGCCGGAATCCGTGCCGGCGATGTAGGCGAGCATGAGCACGGCCCACCATGACAGGTCCTGCGTGCCCACCCACCAGGCACAGCCGATCAGGGCCACGAAGTGCAGCGGGACGGTAACCCAGGTCAGCCAGCGGTAGTAGCGGTCTTCCTCCAGCTGCGGGACCACGGCCTCGGGCGGGTTGTTTTCGTCTTCACCGATGAGGTAATCCAGCAGCGGCATCAAGCCGTAGCTGATCAGCAGCGGCAGGCCGAGGGCGATCTGCGCGCCGGTCCAGGCATGCAAGGCCATGCCGGTGAAAGGCAACAGCGGGTAGACCACCGACAACAGCCACCAGACACGCTTGCGGTCACGGTACTGCACGCGGCCGAGCTGCGGATCTTCGGTGACATCAACCTGGGCCATGCGCTCCATTCCTTATGTGGGTGCCAGCCATTATGGAGGGACGGCCCAGACGGATCAACGCCCCGGCCCACGCCTCAGACCTTGCGAAGAAATCGCAGCGAGCGGCCCGAGCGCAAGGCGGACGGAGTCAACACCGCCCAACGCGGCGACGGGCCAGCGCAGCAGATTGATTCGTCAGGTCTCAGTGATGATGACCGTGGGCGCCATGCACGTGGCCGTGGGCGATTTCCTCGGCGCTGGCAGCTCGCACGTCCAGCACCGTGAGTTCCACGCGCAGGGCCTGGCCCGCGAGCGGGTGGTTGCCGTCCAGATGCACTTCGGGCCCCTTGATCTTCTTGACGGTAAAGACGTGCACCTGCCCGTCCTCGCCCCGGCCTTCGAGCTGGCCGCCCACCTTCACGCCCGGCGGGAACTGGGTCTTGGGGATGACCTGCACCAGGCTTTCATTGCGTTCGCCGAAGGCTTCGGCCGGCTGCAGCGCCAGCGTGACCTGGTAGCCCTTCTGCTGCCCTTCCAGGGCCTCTTCCACCTTGGGGAAGGTGTTGCCATAGCCGCCATGCAGGTAGGCGCTGGGCTCCTTGCCGTCTTCGAGCAGCTTGCCCGTGGCCAGATCGGTGATGCGGTAGCGCAGGGTGACGGCGGTGTCCTTGGTGATTTTCATGGTATGGGCCGGGCTGTGCAGCAGCCGGGCAGAAGTGAAATAATCGGGGGCATTCTCCCAGAGGAAACCATTATGAGCGACACCCAGAACCGTATTGCCGAACTCGTCAAGAACAACGAGATCCTGCTCTTCATGAAGGGCAGCGCCAGTTTCCCCATGTGTGGCTTCTCCGGCCGCGCGATCCAGATCCTCAAGGCCAGCGGCGTGGACCCGAAGAGCGTGGCCACGGTCAATGTGCTGGAGGACGATGAGATCCGCCAGGGCATCAAGGAGTTCAGCAACTGGCCCACCATCCCCCAGCTCTACGTCAAGGGAGAGTTCATCGGCGGATCGGACATCATGATGGAGATGTATGAAAGCGGCGAGCTCCAGAAGGTGCTGGGCAAGGCCTGATCCTTCATCGTTCCTGCGCCGCCACCGCCAGCCTTGCGCTGCCGGTGGCTTTTTCATGTCCGGGTGATTGTGCAAAAAAGACCACAGACCGATCCCTGTTTGCGGCTTCCACGTCTTGAGCGCAGGCACGCCTTGTGCTTGAATATTTTCATGCGAGTGAGTCTCTGCATGGAGTGAACAATGGAGTCGCATTCCCTGGTCCCGCAAGAACCGGCCTTCCGCCTGCCGATTGCACGCATGCGCAGCGTGTTCCAGCCCGAGGAAGTGGAGCGCAAGCTGGCCAAGCTGCCCGAGCGCGAGCACGAGAGCCTGCGCAGCACCTACCAGCGCATGCTGGAGCGTGGCCCCGAGCGTTTCCAGGTCAAGCCCGCGGGCGTGCCTGACATGAGCGGGCTCTACGACGACCTGCCCAATTTCACCGAGGTGCTCGACGACGTCAAGCGCCACGTCGCGCTGAGCCAGGACAGCCGCGACGGCCTGGAACTCACACCCATGCTGCTGCTGGGCGCGCCGGGCATCGGCAAGACCCACTTCGCGCGCCAGCTCGCGACCCTGCTCGGCACGGGCATGAACCTGGTGCCCATGAGTTCGATGACGGCCGGCTGGCTGCTCTCGGGCTCGTCCTCGCAGTGGAAAGGCTCGCGCCCGGGCAAGGTCTTCGAGGCCCTGGTGGACGGGCAGTACGCCAACCCGGTGCTGGTGGTCGACGAAATCGACAAGGCCAGCAGCGACGCGCAATACGACCCGCTGGGTGCCCTCTACAGCCTGCTGGAACACGATACAGCCCATACCTTCGTGGACGAGTTCGCCGAGGTGGCGATCGACGCCAGCCAAGTGATCTGGATCACCACAGCCAACGACGAACGCGCCATACCTGACCCCATCCTCAACCGCATGAACGTGTTCGAAGTGCCCGCCCCGACGCGCGAACAGGCGCGCGCGATTGGACAACGCATGTACCAGAGCATCCGCTGCGCCCACGGCTGGGGCGAGCGCTTCGCACCGGATGCGGCCGAGGAAGTGCTGGACATGCTGGCCGAGCTCGCGCCACGCGAGATGCGCCGCGCACTGATGACGGGCTTCGGCAACGCACGTCTGGCGGGGCGTGACGCGCTGGAGCCCCATGACCTGCCGCGCGCGGGCGGCAACAAGGCGCGCGTGGGCTTTCTCCAGTAAGCGGTCAGGGTCCGGCGCAGAGCGCCGCTACACTAGGCTGCCGTATCGGCCTCTGCGGCCCGCCGCACCCCATGAGCCTCACGCAAAGCCTACTCGTCATCGCGCTGCTGATCGGCGCCAGCGCCTTCTTCTCGATGGCCGAGATGTCACTGGCGGCTTCACGCCGCCTGCGCCTGCACCAGCTGGCGGACGAAGGCGATACCCATGCGGCGGCGGTGCTGCGCGTGCAGGAGCAGCCGGGCAACTATTTTTCGGTGGTGCAGATCGGGCAGAACGCGGTGGCCATCCTCGGCGGCATCGTGGGTGAAGGCGCCTTCAGTCCCGTGCTCAGCGAACTGCTCGGGCGCTGGCTGCCGGCCGGCGCCGCCGCCGACGTGGGTTTCGTGCTGTCCTTCGCGCTGGTGACCTCGCTCTTCATTGTCTTCTCTGACCTCTTCCCCAAACGCCTGGCCATGGCCGAGCCCGAGCGTCTGGCCGTGCGTCTGCACGCTCCCATGCGCCTGTGCATGAGCGTCTTCAAACCCGTGGTCTGGCTTTACAGCCGCATCACGGATGCCATGTTCGGACTGCTGGGTCTCTCCTCCCAGCGCGATGACCGCGTCACGCCCGACGACATCCTGGCCCTGGCCGAAGCCGGGGCCCAGGCCGGCGTGCTGGCGCGCGATGAACAACAGGTGATCGCCAATGTCTTCGAGCTCGACACGCGAACAGTCAGCAGTGCCATGACCGCACGTGACCGGATCGCCTGGTTCGACAAGAACGACAGTGACGCCATCGTGCGCGCCCGCATCACCGCCGAGCCTTTTTCCACCTACCCGGTCTGCGACGGCGATATCGACCACGTGGTCGGTTATGTGGACGCCAAGGACCTGTTCCAGCGCATCCTGAAAAACCAGCCCGTCAAACTGGACGACCCCACCCTGCTGCACAAGGCCGTGGTGGTCCCCGACCGGCTGACGCTGGCCGAGGTGCTGGCGCAGTTCCGCCAGGCGCACGAGGACTTTGCGGTCATCGTCAACGAGTACAGCCTGGTGGTGGGCGTGGTCACGCTCAACGATGTGATGAGCACAGTGATGGGCGATCTGGTAGCCCCGAGCGACGAGGAGCTGATCGTGCAGCGCGAAGAGGGTTCCTGGCTCATTGACGGCATCACGCCCATGGCCGACGTGCAGCGTGCCCTGGGTCTGGAGCAGTTGCCCCAGCCCGAGGACTACGAAACGCTCGCTGGTTTCCTGATGGTCATGCTGCGCCGTGTGCCGCGCCGCACGG
The DNA here is from genome assembly GCA_046299695.1 of Hylemonella sp. Taxonomy (GTDB): domain Bacteria; phylum Pseudomonadota; class Gammaproteobacteria; order Burkholderiales; family Burkholderiaceae_C; genus Hylemonella. The sequence continues at coordinate 371,843 of JBKBHP010000001.1, read as the reverse complement.
ATCGCGTGCAATGGGAAGGCTACAGCTTCGAGGTGCTGGACGTCGACAGCTACCGCATCGACCAGGTCATGGTGACGCGTCTGGCCGCGGCTGCGGACTAGGCACGACCTCCGCAGGAGGCGCGTCACGGTACTCCCACTGCCTGCGGGCCGCGAAGACGGCGTTCGGGTACTTGGGCTTGCCACGCGAGCCGTTGTAGCGTCCCAGGGCCATGAAGAGGTCGCCGCGCTCGCGGTCCAGGTAGTGGCGCAGGATCACGCAGCCGAAACGCAGATTGGTCTGCATATGGAAGAGGCTGCCGACATCGCCATTGCCGATCAGGCGCGCCCAGAAGGGCATGACTTGCATGTAGCCGCGCGCACCGACGCTGGACACGGCAAACTTGCGGAAATTGCTCTCGACCTGGATCAGCCCCAGCACCAGCGCGGGCTCCAGGCCGGCACGCCGGCTTTCGTACCAGACCGTCTGCAGCAGGTCACGCCGCTCGGGCCAGGCATGGATCCGCTTCTGCAGCCGCTCGCTCATGGCGCCCAACCAGCGCAGATAGGCCAGGCGGGCTTCGGTGTCGGCAAAGACGGGAACGGGTGGCGCGGTGTTGGCAATGGCGGCAGAAAGTGCCGTGCGTACCGAATCGGCCAGCGGCTCCTCGATCTGCCCACCGGCCCGCGCCTGCGGCCAGACCAGCAGGCCCGCCGCGGCCAGCAAAGCCTGCAGCCCCGCACGCCGCTGCATGGCCGGCCCCGCCATCCTCAGACGCCAAGCCGCGACTTGAGCAGCGCCGTCACCTCAGCCAGAGCCACGGGCGTGGCCGCCGCGTCACGGCGGTGCTGGTATTCGACCTTGCCTTCCTTGAGCGTGCGGTCGCCGATCGTGACGCGGTGGGGCACACCGATGAGCTCCCAGTCAGCGAACATGGCGCCGGGACGCTCGCCGCGGTCGTCGAGCAGCACGTCCACGCCGGCCGCCAGCAATTCGGCGTAGAGCTTTTCGGACGCGGCCTTCACCTCGGGGCTACGGTCCGGGTTGATGGGGCAGACGACCACGGTGAAGGGCGCGATCGCGTCCGGCCAGATGATGCCCTTGTCATCATGGTTCTGCTCGATGGCCGCAGCGGGCAGGCGCGTGATGCCGATGCCGTAGCAGCCCATCTCCATGAACTGCGGCTTGCCGTTCTCGTCCAGGAAGGTGGCGTTCATGGCCTTGGAGTACTTGGTGCCGAGGTAGAACACATGCCCCACCTCGATGCCGCGCTCGATGGCCAGTTGCCCCTTGCCGTCGGGCGAGAGATCGCCCGCGACCACGTTGCGGAGATCGGCCACGAGGTCGGGCTCGGGCAGGTCGCGCCCCCAGTTTACGCCCGTGAGATGGAAACCCGCCTCGTTGGCGCCGCAGATCCAGTCGGCCATGACCGCGACTTCGCGGTCGGCGATGATGCCCACCGGCTGCTTCAGGCCCACGGGGCCCAGGTAGCCGGGCTTGCTGCCAAAGTGTGCAACGATCTCGGCTTCGGTGGCAAAGCGGTAGCCCACGTCCAGCCCCGGCAGTTTGCCGACCTTGACCTCGTTCATGTCGTGGTCGCCGCGCAGCAGCAGCAACCAGATGCGCGTCTTGCCCACCTGTTCCTTGTCGGTGATCTCGTCGGTGGCCAGCACGATGGACTTGACGGTGCGATTCAGCGGCAGGCCCAGCAGCTCGGCAACCTCGGCACAGGTGCTCTTGCCCGGCGTGGCGACTTTCTGCAGGGCTTGGGCCGCTGCCGGGCGCGGCTGCTGCGGCGCCTGAGCCTCGGCCTTCTCGATGTTGGCCGCGTACTCGCTCTGCGGGCAGTAGACGATGGCGTCTTCCCCCGTGGCGGCGATCACCTGGAACTCCTCGCTCAGGTCGCCACCGATCGCACCGCTGTCGGCGGCCACGGCCCGGTAGCTCAGACCGAAACGGTCGAAGATCTTGCGGTAGGCCTGGGCCATGACCTGGTAGCTGGCCTTGGCCGAGGCCTGGTCGCGGTCGAAGCTGTAGGCGTCCTTCATGATGAACTCGCGCCCGCGCATCAGACCGAAACGCGGCCGGCGCTCGTCGCGGAACTTGGTCTGGATCTGGTACAGGTTCTTCGGCAGCTGCTTGTAGCTCTTGATCTCCTGGCGCGCAATGTCGGTCACCACCTCTTCGCTGGTGGGCTGGATGACGAAGTCGCGGTCGTGCCGGTCCTTGATGCGCAGCAGCTCGGGGCCCATCTTGGCAAAACGTCCCGTCTCCTCCCACAGCTCGGCCGGCTGCACCACGGGCATGGTCAGCTCCACGGCACCCGCGCGGTTCATCTCCTCGCGCACGATGGCCTCCACCTTGCGGATCACGCGCAGACCCATGGGCATGTAGTTGTAGATGCCGGCACCGAGCTTCTTGATCATGCCGGCGCGCATCATGAGTTTGTGGCTCACGACTTCGGCGTCGGCCGGGGCTTCCTTGAGGGTGGAGACGAGGAATTGGGAGGCTTTCATGGGGGGCTTTTCGCTGCAGCGGATGAGTCCTCGGGTCTGGCGCGGCGCGGGCCGTGCATAATGGACTCAGTTCAAAAATTTGGGGTTGATTATGCTTGACCGGGACGGCTTTCGGCCCAACGTCGGCATCATTCTGCTCAACCAGAGAAACCAGGTTTTCTGGGGTAAACGGATACGCACCCACTCGTGGCAGTTCCCGCAGGGTGGCATTGACCGGGGTGAGACCCCGGAACAGGCCATGTACAGGGAACTGGGCGAGGAAGTCGGGCTCAAGCCCGAGCATGTGCGCATCGTGGCCCGGACCCGTGACTGGTTGCGCTACGAGGTGCCGGACCGCTACATCCGACGCGAGGCACGTGGCCACTACAAAGGCCAGAAGCAGATCTGGTTCTTGCTCCAGCTCATGGCGCAGGACTGGAACCTCAACCTGCGTGCCACCGACCACCCCGAGTTCGACGCCTGGCGCTGGAACGACTACTGGGTGCCACTGGACATGGTGGTGGAATTCAAGCGCGGCGTCTACGAGATGGCGCTCACCGAGCTCGCGCGCTTTCTGCCGCGCCAGGACCATCGCAACCGCTACCTGCGCCAGGGCCACCGCCCGCGCGATCACGAGCACCCCCACCATGCCGGACCGGCCCCAGGCCAGGGCATGGAATTGCCGCCGGGTGCGAGCTTTGACCCTGACCCGCAATCAGACCAGGCTGGCAAGGACCGCACGGAACCGCACGGGCAGTAGGCAAACCACTGCCAAATTTGCGCGGAGATCGTCGCGAGCGGTCCCCGCGCAAGACGGGTGGCAGACGCCGCCCACCGCAGCGACAGGGTCGTGCAGTCTACCGATGCGTCAGTTTCAGCGCATCAGGACCAGATTGTCCCGATGCACCATCTCCGGCTCGCCGGTGTAGCCCAGCAGCTTCTCGAACTCGCTCGAGGGCTTGCGGCACAGCAGCCGGGCCTCGGCGCTGGCGTAATTGGCCAGCCCGCGGGCGATCTCCAGGCCCTGCTCGTCGCGCACGGCGATGACCTCGCCGCGCGAGAACTCGCCCTCCACCGAGGTCATACCGATGGGCAGCAGGCTCTTGCCTTCGGCCTGCAACTTGGCTGCGGCACCCGCATCGATCACCACGGCGCCGCGCAGTTGGAGGTGGTCGGCCATCCACTGCTTGCGCGCCTGGGTTTTGGCCGTTTGCGCCACCAGCAGGGTGCCAATGGACTCTCCCTGCGTCAGGCGCACCAGGGCGTCGGGCTCACGGCCCCAGGCGATCACGGTCGAAGCACCCGAGCCCGCGGCGCGTTTGGCCGCGAGGATCTTGGTGATCATGCCCCCCTTGCCCAGGCTGGAGCCGGCACCGCCGGCCATGGCCTCAAGCGCCGGATCGCCGGCCTGGGCTTCATGCACGAACGTCGCCGCCGGGTCCTTGCGCGGATCGGCCGTGTACAGGCCCTTCTGGTCGGTCAGGATGATGAGCGCATCGGCCTCGACCAGGTTGGCTACCAGGGCACCCAGGGTATCGTTATCGCCGAACTTGATCTCGTCGTTGACCACCGTGTCGTTCTCGTTGATCACCGGCACCACGCCCAGCTGCAGCAGCGTCAGCAGGGTGGAGCGGGCATTGAGGTAGCGCTCACGATCGGCCAGATCCGCATGCGTGAGCAGTACCTGGGCGCTGCCCAGGCCATGGGCCTTGAGGCGCGTCTCGTACATCTGGGCCAGGCCCATCTGGCCGACTGCGGCCGCGGCCTGCAGCTCATGGATCTCCTTGGGCCGGCGGGTCCAGCCCAGGCGCTTCATGCCCTCGGCGATGGCGCCGCTGGAGACCATGATGACTTCGCGTCCGTCACGCACCAGGGCCGCGATCTGGCGGCTCCACTCCTCGATGGCACGCTCGTCCAGGCCCCGGCCCTCATTGGTGACGAGGCTGGAGCCGACCTTGACCACGATACGCCGCGCCTGGCGCAGAACGGAAGCGGATGTCTGATTCATGTTGGGGGCGGAAGGCTGCACGGATGGGCCAGCAGCCCGGGATGAAACCGGAGATTCTAGGCGTCCGGCGGCACGTCCTTGAAGCGCGGATCGACCTCGGCCACGGGCGGCTGCTCGGCCACCTGCTGCTTCTTGACCTGCTCATACACCGACTTGACCAGTTGGTCGCAGCCTTCGTGCGTGAGCGCCGAGATCTGAAAGACCGGCCCCTTGTACTTGAAGCGCTTGACGAAGTCCTTGACCTTCGCCTCGCGCTCCTCGGCCGGAATCACGTCCAGCTTGTTGAGCACCAGCCAGCGCGGCTTCTCGTACAAGGCTGCGTCGTACTTCTTGAGCTCGGCCACGATGGCCTTGGCCTGCGCGACCGGATCGATGTTGTCATCGAAGGGCGCGAGGTCCACCACGTGCAGCAGCAACCGGGTGCGCTGAAGATGGCGCAGGAAGAGATGGCCGAGGCCCGCGCCTTCGGAAGCCCCTTCGATCAGGCCGGGCAGATCGGCCACGACGAAGCTCTGCTCCGGCCCCACTCGCACCACGCCCAGGTTGGGGTGCAGCGTGGTGAAGGGGTAGTCGGCGATGCGCGGACGTGCATTGGAGATGGCCGTGATCAGCGTGGACTTGCCGGCATTGGGCAAGCCCAGCAGGCCCACATCGGCCAACACCTTGAGCTCGAGCTTGAGGCTCTTCTTCTCACCCGGCCAGCCAGGCGTCTTCTGCCGCGGCGCACGGTTGATGGCGCTCTTGAAGCGCAGGTTGCCAAAACCGCCATCACCGCCCTTGGCGATGGTGATGACCTCGCCCGGCGTCAACAGCTCATACAGCACCTCACCGGTCTCGGCGTCGCTGATGATGGTGCCCACAGGCACCTTGAGGGTGATGTCGTCGCCAGCGGCGCCGAACATGTCCGAACCCATGCCGTGCTGACCGCGCTTGGCCTCGAAACGGCGGGTGTATCGGAAATCAACCAAGGTGTTGAGATTGGGGTCGGCCACCGCAAAGACATGGCCGCCACGGCCCCCATCGCCACCATTGGGGCCACCGAATTCCTTGTACTTCTCGTGCCGGAAGGAGACGCAGCCGTTCCCACCATCGCCAGCAGCGATGTCGATAAAGGCTTCGTCAACGAACTTCATGATGAGCAGGGATTCTAGGTTCTATAAACAAAAAACCCTGCGCGGCCGGCGCAGGGTTTCGCGGGGAAGCCGGGCAGCGATCAGGCGGCCGTGACGTTCACCGTGTGCTTGTTCAGCGCGCCCTTGACAGCAAACGACACTTCGCCGTCCACCAGGGCAAACAGGGTGTGGTCCTTGCCCACGCCGACATTGGTGCCGGGGTGGAACTTGGTGCCGCGCTGGCGCACAATGATGGCTCCGGCAGTGATCTGCTGGCCACCGAACACCTTCACGCCGAGCATCTTGGGCTGCGAATCGCGCCCGTTACGCGTAGAGCCGCCGCCTTTTTTCTGTGCCATGACTCGTGCTCCTTATGCGGAGATGGCGCCGATTTGCAGCTCGGTGAACTGCTGGCGGTGCCCTTGACGTTTCTGATAGTGCTTGCGACGGCGCATCTTGAAGATGCGAACCTTGTCGTGCAGACCGTGCGCCACCACCGTGGCTTTGACAGTCGCGCCGGACACCAGGGGCGTACCAACCTTGAGTTCAGCGCCGTTGCCGACAGCCAGAACCTGGTCGATCACGATCTCCTGGCCTACGTCCGCAGCAATCTGTTCTACTTTGATTTTCTCGCCAGCAGCAACACGATACTGTTTGCCACCGGTTTTTATGACCGCGTACATGAATGACCTCTTGGATTGATCCTCTACGGACGGATTTCCGCAGAGCCGGGGATTGTAGCACGGTTTGCACTCACTGACATCCCCCACCCGTACCTCGGAAGCCGTGCAGCGGGGCCTTCCTATAATCCCCCATCTTCCGGTCTCCCCACCCTGCTGCCGTGACTCCCCCCCCAACCACCTCCCCGCTTGCCCTGATCGCCGACGACATGCGGGAGGTGGACCGGGTTATCGGGGAACGGCTCGATTCCGGAGTGCCCCTGGTAGGCCAGGTGGCGCGCTACATCATCCGCGCCGGTGGCAAGCGCCTGCGCCCAGCCCTGCTCCTGCTGACCTGCGGCGCCCTGGGTTACCGAGGTGCGCAGCGCCACAAGCTGGCGGCCGTGGTGGAGTTCATCCACACTGCCACCCTGCTGCACGACGATGTGGTGGACGACTCCACCCTGCGCCGCGGCAACGCCACGGCCAACGAGGCCTTCGGCAACCCGGCCAGCGTACTGGTCGGCGATTTCCTCTACTCCCGCGCCTTCCAGATGATGGTGGAAGCGGAAAGCATGCGCATCATGCAGGTGCTGGCCGACGCCACCAACGTGATTGCCGAAGGCGAGGTGCAGCAGCTCATGAACATGCACAACGCCGACCTCAACGAAGCCGGCTATCTGCAGGTGATCCGCTCCAAGACGGCCAAGCTCTTCGAGGCCAGCGCACGCTGTGGCGCGATCCTGGCCGGGGCCGAGCCCCGGCTGGAGGAGGCCTGTGCGGACTACGGCCAGGCTCTGGGCACGGCCTTCCAGGTCATCGACGATGTGCTGGACTACGCAGGCGATGCCGCCGTCATGGGCAAGAGCCTGGGCGATGACCTGCGCGAGGGCAAGGCCACGCTGCCGCTGATCGCAGCCATGCAGCGGGGAACGGATCAGGAGCGCCAGCTCATCCGTGACGCGATCGAAAACGGCTCCGTCTCCGCCCTGGAGGACGTGATCGCCATCGTGCGGCGCACCGGCGCCCTGGACGTGGCACGCGACGCAGCGGCCCGCGAAGCGGAACGCGCCGTCCGCGCCGCCCGGCAGCTGCCCGCCGGGGAGCATGCCGCCAGTTTGATACAATTGGCGTCTCAGTTGCTGGCACGTCAATCCTGACGCGTCACCGGCGACTCGGGATGTCGGAATGTAGCGCAGCCTGGTAGCGCACTTCGTTCGGGACGAAGGGGTCGGAGGTTCGAATCCTCTCATTCCGACCAATCTTTCCCATGCCACTTGATGCCTTGGCCGGGCCCCTCGCTCAAGGGTGACGCCCACGGCTTGCGGCCATGTTGCGCCGCAACGTCTGCTTGCAAAATGGGCGCGGCCTTTCGTTTACATCCCGCGGGCAATCGGCGATGATTTGTGGGTTTTCCCCCGGAAATCGTACCAATACAGTCCATGGCCGCCGTTGACACTGCCCTCCACCGCGAGAATGCCCCCGTGGCCCTGCCCGGGCTGGGTCGGGCCCTGATCCTCGCGGGCAAACTGGAACAGAAGTCCGCCGAAGACATCTACCGCCGGGCCGCGAGCAACAAAAGCAGCTTCATCGCCGAGCTTACCGGCTCCGGTGCTGTCTCGGCGGCCGATCTGGCCCACACCATGTCAGCGGCCTTCGCGGCGCCGCTGATCGATCTCGACGCGGTGGACATTCATCGCCTGCCCAAGGAGTTGCTGGACCCGCGGATCTGCCACGACTACCGCGTAGTCGTACTGGGCAAGCGCAGCAACCGGCTCGTCGTGGCCACGGCCGACCCTTCGGACCAAGCCGCCGCGGAAAAGATCAAGTTCGCCAGCCAGATGGGCGTGGACTGGGTCATTGCCGAGTACGACAAGCTGCTCAAGCTGGTCGAAGTTCACGCCACCTCGGCCTCGGAGGCCATCGACAACATCGTCGGCGGCGACATCGAGTTCGATGAGTTCACGACTGAAGCCGATGCGGACAACGCCGACGCCACGACCTCCGAGGTGGAAGACGCACCGGTCGTCAAGTTCCTGCACAAGATGCTGATCGACGCCATTGGCATGCGCGCCTCGGACCTCCATTTCGAACCCTACGAGCACAACTACCGGGTGCGCTTCCGCATCGACGGTGAGCTGCGCGAGATTGCCTCCCCGCCCGTGGCCATCAAGGACAAGCTGGCTTCACGCATCAAGGTCATCTCCAAGATGGACATCTCGGAGAAACGGGTGCCACAGGATGGCAAGATGAAGCTCAAGGTCGGCCCCGAACGGGTGATCGACTTCCGGGTCAGCACCCTGCCCACGCTGTTCGGCGAGAAGATCGTGATCCGTATCCTGGACCCGAGCAGTGCCAAGCTGGGCATCGACGCCCTGGGCTACGACCCGGAGGAGAAAGCACGCCTGCTCAGTGCCATCGGCCGCCCCTACGGCATGATTCTGGTCACCGGCCCGACGGGCTCGGGCAAGACGGTGTCGCTTTATACCTGCCTGAACCTCCTCAACAAGCCGGGGGTCAACATCGCCACCGCGGAAGATCCTTCCGAAATCAACTTGCCCGGCGTCAACCAGGTCAATGTCAACGACAAGGCCGGCCTGACCTTCGCGGCAGCGCTCAAATCCTTTCTGCGCCAGGATCCGGACATCATCATGGTGGGCGAAATCCGTGACCTCGATACGGCGGACATCGCCATCAAGGCTGCGCAGACCGGCCACCTCGTGATGTCCACGCTGCACACCAATGACGCGCCGACCACGCTGACGCGGATGCGCAACATGGGCATCGCGCCTTTCAACATCGCCTCCAGCGTGATCCTGATCACCGCCCAGCGCCTGGCGCGACGCCTGTGCCCCAATTGCAAGGCACCGCTCGAGATTCCGAAAAAGACGCTGCTGGACGCCGGCTTCAAGCCCGACGAGCTCGACGGTTCCTGGACGGCTTACCGTCCTGTGGGCTGCTCGGCCTGCAACAACGGCTACAAGGGGCGCGTGGGCATCTACCAGGTGATGCCGATCAGCGAGGAGATGCAGCGCATCATCCTGCGCGACGGTTCGGCGCTGGAGATCGCCGAGCAGGCCCAGGCCGAGGGCGTGCGCAATCTGCGCCAGTCCGGCCTGCACAAGGTCAAGCAGGGTCTGACTTCACTGGAAGAAGTTCTGGCCGTCACCAACGAATAAACACACGGGAGCTTCAGGGGACACCATGGCAACTGCACAACCCAAAGCCAAGGAACTGGTCTTCGAATGGGAAGGCAAGGACCGTAACGGCAAGCTGATGCGCGGCGAGATGCGCGCTGCCGGCGAGAATCAGGTGCTGGCTTCGCTGCGCCGCCAGGGCATCCTGCCGGGCAAGGTGAAGAAGCGCAAGATGAGCTCGGGCAAGAAGATCACGCCCAAGGACCTCACGCTCTTCACGCGCCAGCTGGCCACCATGATGAAGGCCGGGGTGCCCCTGTTGCAGGCCTTCGACATCGTCGCCCGCGGCAATTCCAACCCCAGTGTCACACGCCTGCTCAACGACATCCGCAACGATGTCGAGACCGGCACCTCGCTGAGCACGGCCTTCCGCAAGTACCCGCTCTATTTCGACAACCTCTACTGCAACTTGGTCGAAGCCGGCGAGGCCGCCGGTATCCTGGACCAGCTGCTGGACCGCCTGGCCGTCTACATGGAAAAGACCCAGGCCATCAAGCAGAAGATCAAGTCGGCCCTGATGTACCCGATCTCCGTCGTCGTGGTCGCTTTCGTCGTGATCGCCGTGATCATGATCTTCGTGATCCCGGCCTTCAAGGAGGTGTTCTCCTCCTTCGGCGCGGACCTGCCCGCCCCCACGCTCTTTGTGATCGGCATGAGCGAATTCTTCGTCCAGTGGTGGTGGCTGATCTTCGGCGGCATCGGTGGCGGCCTCTACTTCTTCTTCCAGGCCTGGCGGCGCAACCGCCGGATGCAGCAGGTGATGGACCGGATGATGCTCAAGCTGCCGGTCTTCGGCGCACTCATCGACAAGTCCTGCATTGCACGCTGGACCCGCACCCTGTCCACGATGTTTGCCGCTGGCGTGCCGCTGGTGGAGGCCCTGGACTCGGTCGGCGGCGCCTCGGGCAACTCGGTCTATGAGGAGGCCACGGTCAAGATCCAGCAGGAGGTTTCCACCGGCACCAGCCTCACCGCTGCCATGACCAATGCCCATCTGTTTCCGACCATGGTGCTGCAGATGTGCGCAATCGGCGAGGAGTCGGGTTCGATCGACCACATGCTGGGCAAGGCCGCCGACTTTTACGAGGCCGAGGTCGACGACATGGTTGCCGGCCTGTCCAGCCTGATGGAACCCATCATCATCGTCTTCCTAGGGACCCTCATCGGCGGAATCGTGGTATCCATGTACTTGCCCATCTTCAAGCTGGGCCAGGTGGTCTGATGCTGGTTTCGCAGGGTTTCGACGCCGGCCTGGCCGGCGTCCTCGGGCTGCTGATCGGCAGCTTCCTCAACGTCGTGATCTACCGCCTGCCCAAGATCATGGAACGCCAGTGGGCCGCCGAATGCGCAGAGCTGGCCGGCAAGGAGCCCGAGTCCACGGAGACGTTCAACCTGCTCGTGCCGCGCTCGCGCTGCCAGAAATGCGGGCACCAGATCCGCGCGCACGAGAATGTCCCGGTGCTGAGCTATCTGTTTCTGCGCGGCAGGTGCGCATCCTGCAGCACACCCATCAGCCCGCGCTACCCCCTGGTCGAACTGGCCACCGCCGCTCTTTTTGCCTGGTGCGTCTGGCGCTGGGGTGCCACGCCGACGGGGCTGGCCTGGTGCGGCTTCTCGGCTGCCATCGTGGCGCTGGCCATGATCGACTGGGACACTACCCTGCTGCCGGACGACATCACCCTGCCCCTGCTCTGGGCCGGCCTGATCGTCGCCACCCTGAAATGGAACCCTGCGGTCCCGCTGACGGATGCGCTCTGGGGTGCTGTCGGGGGCTATCTCTCCCTGTGGCTGGTCTACTGGAGCTTCAAGCTCGTGACCGGCAAGGAAGGCATGGGCTACGGTGATTTCAAGCTCTTCGCCGCGCTCGGGGCCTGGTTCGGCTGGACGGCCCTGGTGCCCATCATTCTCATGGCCTCGGTGATTGGCGCCATCGTGGGCATTGCGCTCAAACTCAACAGCAAGCTGCGTGAAGGGGGCTATGTGCCCTTCGGCCCCTTCCTCGCCGCGGCCGGTCTGACGGCCATGATCTTCGGGCCGCAAAGCATCCTGCGTGCCGTCGGGCTCTGAAGTGATGCGGGACGTGCTGCGTCTCGGCCTCACCGGCGGCATCGGCAGCGGGAAGAGCACCGTAGCCGGCCTGCTGGCCCGGCATGGCGCTGTCGTTATCGATGCAGACGCCATCTCGCGCCAGACCACGGGCCCTGGCGGCGCTGCGATCGCTTCCATCCAGCAGGCCTTCGGCCCCGGCCTCGTCACCCCGGAGGGCGCGCTGGACCGCGAGCGCATGCGGGCCCTGGCCTTCGGTGACACCACCGCGAGGCAGCGCCTGGAACAGATCATCCATCCTCTGGTGGGACAGGAGACGCAGCGCCAGGCCGATGCGGCGACGCACGCCGGCGCGCGCTGCATCGTCTTCGACATCCCCTTGCTGGTGGAGTCGAAGCGCTGGCGCGCCCAGCTCGACCGGGTGCTGGTCGTCGACTGCCGCCCGGAAACCCAGATTGCGCGGGTCATGCAGCGTAGCCAGCTGCCGCGCCCCGAGGTCGAAAGCATCATGGCCCAGCAGGCCGGCCGGCTGCAGCGATTGCAGGCGGCGGACCATGTGATCTGCAACGATGGGCTCGACCTCGCCGGACTGGCGACGCTTGTGGCCAGTTCAGCCCGTCTCTTCGGGCTATGATCGGGCGTCGGGAAGCAGCAGCGTGATCACCTACGAATACCCCTTCAACGAGCGCATCAGGACCTATCTCCGCCTGGAGAGTCTGTTCCGCCGCCTGATGGAGCTGGTAGCACGCGATGAAGCGCTGGACCACCATTACGCGCTGGCCAGTCTGTTCGAGGTCATGGACGTGGGCGCCCGGGCCGACCTCAAGTCCGACGTGCTGCGTGATCTGGACAAGCAAAAGCAGGTGCTCAACGGTTACCGGGGCAACCCGAGCATTGCGCAGGGCGTGCTCGACGAAGTGCTGCAGCAGATCGAACAGAGCTATAACCAGCTCAACAGTCTCTCGGGCAAGGTCGGCCACGTGCTGACGGAAAACGACTGGCTCATGAGCATCCGCAGCCGTATCGGCATCCCCGGCGGTACCTGCGCCTTCGATCTGCCGGCCTACTATGCCTGGCAGCATGAGGCCCCCGCACAGCGCCGCGCGGACCTGCAACGGTGGACCGCCAACCTGACGCCACTGGCCGATGCCATCAGCCTGCTGCTGACCTTGCTGCGCGACTCGGGCGTGCCCCAGAAGGTGCTGGCCCAGGCCGGCCAGTTTCAACAGGCCCTGCCACAGGGCCGCACCTTTCAGCTCCTGCGCCTGGCCATCGACCCGGCCCTGGGCCTGATCCCCGAAATCAGCGGCAACCGACTCATCGTCTCCATCCGTCTCATGCAACTCGGAGAAGACGAGCGCCTGCATGCCGGCAACCAGGACGCCAGTTTCGACCTGACCCTGTGCTCCTGAGTACCTCACGTGTGAGCATGTCCCGCCCAGACGATTTCTCGCCCATCCCCAAGCCACGCTTGGTCAGCTGCCCAAACTGTGGAGGTGACAGCGTCTACGCGCCCAGCAATCCACACCGACCCTTCTGCAGCGAACGCTGCAAGAAGATGGATCTGGGAGCCTGGGCCAGTGAAAGCTTCCGCGTCCCCGCCGAAGCGCCGCCGGACGATCAGGACTTCGGCGATCCGAAGCTTCAATAAGTCGAGGCCTGGATCGGGCCGGTATGGCCCCGCTCCTCGGCCAGCCAGTGCAGCACGGGAATGGCGCCCGGCAGGACAGGCGTCGCTTGCACCGGCAGCTGCGCCCAAGTGCAGGACTGCCCCTCGCGCATCTGCAACTCACCCTGCCAGCGCAGCACCTTGCAGAAATTCAGTCGCACCAGGGCGTGCGGGTAGTCGACCAGCTCGCTCTTCCATGCCTGGACATCACAAACCTCCAGATCGATGCCCAGCTCCTCGTGCAGTTCGCGTCGCAGCGCCTCAGCCACGCTCTCGCCCACCTCGAGCTTGCCGCCCGGAAACTCCCAGTAGCCCGCGTAGACCTTGCCCTGCGGTCGCGAGGTCAGCAGGAAAGATCCGTCGGGCTGCAGCAGCACGCCGACCGCGACCTCCGTCACGGGCCGGTCAACGCCGCCCTCGCGCGGGCGATCAGCATCGGCAACGAGGACCCGCTTCATGCGCCAGCGTGCTTGCCCGCATAGTCCTTGGCGAACTGGTAGGCCACGCGACCGCTGCGCGAGCCACGCTCCAGCGCCCAGACCAGGGCCTCGCCCTGCGCCGCCTCGATGGCCGCAGCAGACACGCCGAAGGACGACAGCCATTGCGCCACGATGCTCAGGTACTCGTCCTGACTGAAAGGATAGAAGCTCACCCAGAGGCCGAAACGTTCGGACAGCGAGATCTTTTCCTCCACCACCTCACCCGGATGGATCTCGCCATCCTCGGTGTGCTGGTAGCTCAGGTTGTCTTTCATGTACTCGGGCAGGAGGTGGCGCCGGTTGCTGGTGACGTAGATCAGCACATTGGGTGTGGCGGCGGCGACCGAGCCGTCGAGGATGGACTTGAGCGCCTTGTAGCCCCCCTCACCGTCTTCGAAGCTCAGGTCATCGCAGAAGACAATGAACTTCTCAGGCCGCTGAGAGACCACCTCCACAATGTCGGGGAGGTCGGTCATATCGCTCTTGTCGACCTCGATCAGACGCAGCCCCTGCGCCGCATAGGTATGCAGACAGGCACGGATCAGTGAGGACTTGCCGGTGCCGCGTGCGCCGGTCAGCAGCACGTTGTTGGCCGGCAGGCCGCGCACGAACTGCTCGGTGTTACGCTGGATCTTTTCCTTCTGCGGATCGATTTCCTTGAGCTGCTCCAGCTTCATCGCCGCGACATGACGCACCGGTTCGATGACGCCGTGGCCCGAGCTGCGCTTGCGGTAGCGGAAAGCGATGGACGCTCCCCAGTCCGGCTGACTCAGGGGCTGCGGCAGGATGGTCTCGATGCGCAGCATCAGCTGCTCGGCGCGATCGATCAAACGTTCGAATTTCTCGTTCATGCGTAGGCGGGCCGATGGCCCATGCGGAAAATCAGGACCTGTAGTCGGCGTTGATCGTCACGTAGTCATGGCTGAAATCGCAGGTCCAGACCGTGTCTTCGGCTGTACCGCGCCCCAGTACGACGCGCACCGTGATTTCGCTCTGCTTCATCACGCGCTGGCCGTCTTCTTCACGGTAGGCCGGGTTGCGCCCGCCCTGCACAGCCACATGCACGTCGTCCAGATAGAGGTCGATCTTGCTCTGGTCCAGATCGGCAATGCCGGCGTAGCCCACCGCCGCCAGGATACGCCCCAGGTTCGGGTCGCTGGCGTAGAAAGCCGTCTTGACCAGCGGTGAATGCGCAATCGCATAAGCCACGAGCCGGCACTCCTCAGCTGTCTTGCCACCCTGCACGCGCACGGTAATGAACTTGGTCGCGCCCTCGCCGTCGCGCACGATGGCCTGGGCCAGCTTGCGCGCTACATCCAGCATGGCCGCCTTGAGCAATTTGCCCTCGGCACTGTCCAGCGACTCGATCACAGGATGCGCCGCCTTGTTGCTGGCGATCACCACGAAAGAGTCGTTGGTCGACGTATCGCCATCCACCGTCACGCGATTGAAGGAGCCGTCAGCCAACTCGCGCGCCAGCTGCTGCATCACCGAGGGGCTCACCCGTGCATCGGTCGCCATATAGCCCAGCATGGTCGCCATATTGGGGCGGATCATGCCGGCTCCCTTGCTGATGCCCGTGACGCTGACCTTCGCACCGCCAATCACCACCTGCACTCCAAAGGCCTTGGGCACGGTGTCCGTCGTCATGATGCCTTCGGCGGCACGCACCCAGTTGTCCTCGCGGGCATCCGCAATGGCCGCGGGTAGGCCAGCCTCGATGCGCTCCGAGGGCAACTGCTCCATGATCACGCCGGTCGAGAAAGGCAGCACCTGCTCAGGCGCCAGGCCGAGCTCCCGGGCCAACGCCGCGCAGGTGCTGCGCGCGCGTTGCAGACCCTCGGCTCCGGTGCCGGCATTGGCGTTGCCCGTGTTGACCACCATGGCGCGGATCCCCTTGCCAGCCGCGAGGTGCTCACGGCAGACCTGCACCGGCGCGGCGCAAAAGCGATTCTGCGTGAAGACACCACTCACGCTGGCGCCTGCGTCCAACAGGACGACGGTCAGATCCTTGCGGTTCGCCTTGCGCACACCCGCCTCGGCCACGCCGATGCGCACGCCTGCAACAGGAAAGAGTTCAGCCGGATTGGGAGCGGACAGGTTGACGGGCATGGTTTAACTCGCAGGGTTTCAGCTCAGCTTGCCGTGACAGTGCTTGTACTTCTTGCCGCTGCCACAGGGGCAGGGTTCGTTACGGCCCACGCGCGGCACGGCAGCCACGTGGGTCGCCGTATCGACCGTGGTCTGCACCTCACCGGTCTCGGTCGGGGCCGTGTAGGTGACGTTGGCGATCTGCTCGGCCTTGCTCTCCATGGCCTCGGCCGCCTGTTCAATTTGCTCACTGGACTGCACACGTACTGTCATCAGTGTCTTGGTGACCTCGTTCTTTACGGAATCGAGCAGCTGACCGAAGAGCTCGAAGGCCTCGCGCTTGTACTCCTGCTTGGGCTGCTTCTGGGCATAGCCGCGCAGGTGGATGCCCTGACGCAGGTAGTCCAGCGCACTCAGGTGTTCTCGCCAGTGCGTGTCGATGCTCTGCAACAGCACCATACGTTCGAACTGAGTGAAATTGGCCGCACCGACCTGATCCACCTTGGCCTGGTAGGCCGCATGGGCGGCTGCCACCACCTTCTCCAGGATGTCCTCGTCACCGATGGCACTGGCCTCTTCGACCAGGCGCTGCAAAGGCACATCGAGCAGCCACTCGTCGCGCAGCACCTTCTGCAGGCCCGCCACGTCCCACTGCTCCTCCACCGATTCGGCGGGCACGTACTGGCGCACGAGGTCGGTAAAGCAGCCTTCGCGTAGCGAGGCGATCTGGGTGGACATGTCCTGCGCATCCAGGATGGCATTGCGCTGCTGGTAGATCACCTTGCGCTGGTCATTGGCCACGTCGTCATACTCGAGCAGCTGCTTGCGGATGTCGAAGTTGCGCGCCTCGACCTTGCGCTGGGCGCTCTCGATGCTGCGGGTGACGATGCCCGCCTCGATGGCCTCGCCTTCGGGCATCTTCAGGCGGTCCATGATGGCACGCACGCGGTCGCCCGCAAAGATGCGCATCAACGCGTCGTCCAGGCTGAGATAGAAGCGTGAGGAGCCCGGGTCGCCCTGGCGGCCCGAACGGCCGCGCAGCTGGTTGTCGATGCGGCGCGACTCGTGCCGCTCGGTCGCGATGATGCGCAGACCGCCCAAAGCCACCACCTTTTCGTGTTCCTGGTTCCACTGCACGCGCAGCCCGTCGCTCTGCTTGCGCTTGGCTGCCTCATCCAGCGACGGATCGGCCTCGATCGCTTCGATCGCCTTCTCCACATTGCCGCCGAGCACGATGTCGGTCCCGCGACCTGCCATATTGGTCGCGATGGTGATCATCTTCGAACGACCCGCCTGCGCGATGATGTCTGCCTCGCGCGCGTGCTGCTTGGCGTTCAGCACCTGATGGGGCAACTTGGCTTTTTCCAGCAGCTGGGCAATGATCTCCGAGTTCTCGATCGAGGTCGTACCCACCAGGACTGGCTGCCCCCGCTCGTAGCATTCGCGGATGTCAGCAATCGCAGCGGCGTACTTCTCGGCCGTGCTCTTGTAGACGCGGTCAAGCTGGTCGTCGCGACGGCTCACGCGGTTGGGCGGAATCACCACGGTCTCCAGGCCGTAGATCTCCTGGAATTCGTAGGCCTCGGTGTCGGCCGTGCCGGTCATGCCGGCCAGCTTGCCGTACAGACGGAAATAGTTCTGGAAGGTGATGGAAGCCAGGGTCTGGTTCTCGGCCTGGATGGCCACGCCTTCCTTGGCTTCAACAGCCTGGTGCAGGCCGTCGCTCCAGCGTCGGCCGGTCATCAGGCGCCCCGTGAACTCGTCGACGATGACGACTTCGCCGTTCTGCACTACATAGTGCTGGTCGCGGTGGAACAGGTGCCGCGCCCGCAGCCCGGCATACAGGTGGTGCATCAAGGTGATGTTGGCCGGGTCGTAGAGGCTGGCCCCCTCGGGCAGCAGACCCGCCTGCGCCAGCAGGGTCTCGGCCTTCTCGTGGCCCGCCTCGGTCAGGAAGACCTGGTGGCTCTTCTCATCCACGGTGAAATCACCGGGCTTGATCACCCCTTCGCCCGTGCGCGGATCGGCTTCGCCTTCCTGGCGTGTAAGGTGTGGCACCAGCTTGTTGATCGCGAGGTAGAGCGCGGTGTGGTCTTCGGCCTGACCGCTGATGATCAGTGGCGTGCGGGCTTCGTCGATCAGGATGGAGTCCACCTCGTCGACGATGGCGTAATTCAGCCCGCGCTGCACACGGTCCGCCACCTCGTAGACCATGTTGTCGCGCAGGTAGTCAAAGCCGTATTCGTTGTTGGTCCCGTAGGTGATGTCAGCCGCATAGGCCGCCTGCTTGTCCTGGCGCGACATCTGGGGCAGGTTGATGCCGACAGTCAGTCCCAAAAAGTTGTAAAGCCGGCCCATCCACTGGGCATCGCGGTTGGCAAGGTAGTCGTTGACCGTCACGACATGCACACCCTTGCCGGTCAGCGCATTGAGGTAGACCGGCAGCGTGGCCGTCAGCGTCTTGCCCTCGCCGGTGCGCATTTCCGAGATCTTGCCCTGGTGCAGCGACAAGCCCCCCATGAGCTGGACATCGAAGTGGCGCATCTTCATGACACGCTTGGAGCCTTCGCGCACCACGGCAAAGGCCTCGGGCAGCAGGTCATCCAGGGTGGCGCCCTTGGCGATGCGCGCACGGAACTCAGCGGTCTTGGCCTGCAAGGCCGCATCGCTGAGTTTCTCCAGTTCTGCTTCCAGTGCATTGATGCGGGTCACCACGCCGCGGTACTGTTTGAGCAGGCGATCGTTGCGGCTGCCGAAGATTTTGGTGAGGATGTTGATGCCCATGAACGCGGTGCCGCCCTGCCGCTCCGATGGAAACGGCGGGGCCGTGCAATCCTTATCAGTCTAGATCGATGAGTGCTGCCGTGTACCGGCAACAGCGAAACCCGGTGCTTGTCGGCACCGGGAGCGCGAAGCGCCTGATTCTACCGTTGCGCCGCTGCGGAGGCCGCAGGCGCCAGCGGTCCGGCGGGCGGGGTCGAGCTGGCGGCGGCGACAGCCGCTGCGGGAGCGGTGGACGATGACAGGGGCGCCGGCGGGGCGCCAGGCTGCACTGCCGGGGGAACCTGTGCGGCAGGCATCGCCGCAGGCTTGGGAGACACGGGGGCCGCAGGCAAAACAACCGCGGCCGGTGCCACTGGACGCTGCACAGCCGGGGCCGGCGTCGCTGCAGCAGGAGCCGGGGGTCTGGGCAGCGGTGCCGCGGCCATCTGGACCGGCTGGCTGCGGTTGGCATTCATGAACTTGTTCGGGTCCTGGGGCACACCACGCACCAGCACCTCGAAATGAAGATGCGGACCGGTCGAACGCCCGGTGCTCCCCACTTCGGCAATCTTCTGGCCGCGCTTGACCAGATCGCCCTTCTTGACCATGACCTTGGAAGCGTGGGCATAGCGCGTGACCAGATCCTTGCCGTGGTCGACCTCGACCATGTTGCCGTAATCCGGGCGGAACTCCTGGGTCACCACCACCCCGCCAGCGGCCGCGAGGATGGCCGTGCCAGCGGAGGACTGGTAATCGATGCCGGTGTGCAGGGCCGAACGGCCCGTGAAGGGATCAATGCGCCAGCCAAAACCTGAACCCGCCCCGCCGAACGCCACCGGGTGCTGGGTCGGGATCATCATGGACTTGACCTTCTGCTCGAACAGCCGGGACTCGACCACCGACATCAGGTCGGTGCGCTGACCGGCCACGCGGTCCAGGTCATCCAGCGTTTTCTGCAGCTCTTCCATGGTGAGCGGGCGACCCGAGACCAGGGCGCCCCCCTGTCCGGGCCGGGCCTTAATGTCCGAGGGATTGATGCCCGCCAGCCCGGAGACCCGTTCGCCGAGCGATTCCAGCTGGAGGAGCTTGGCCTGCATCTCACCAATGCGGCGTGCCATGACATCCAGGTTTTCGCGCATGAAACGGTCGCGCAGGGCAAATTCATCTTTGACGACCAGCTTGACCAGCGAGCCAATCACGGGCCAGCCTTCGCGCGCGCCCTTGAGGAACACCCAGTGGTACAGGCCGGCGGCCACCAGCATCAGCGCAAACGACAGGCTCAGGCTGACCAGCAGCAGCTTGGTACCACTCAGATGTATTGCACGGCTTCTGGCCAGCCATGCATCCGTGATAATCAAATGCATCTTTCTTCCTCTACACCCGCCACCGGATCATGACCCGTCGCCACCAGCCCCTCAGCTTGCTGCAGGCCACGCAAGAGTCACCCGTCCTCGCCCGGCTGAGTGAACTCAGCAGGGACTCCGTTGCTCGGCTCAGGGCTGTTGAACCGATGATACCGGCCGTCCTGCGCGGCGCAGTCACGGCTGGGCCGATCGACGGCCCGAATTGGTGTCTGATTGTTAACAGCAATGCTGCTGCTGCCAAACTCCGCCAGTTGCTGCCCGCCATGGAGGCGCATCTGCGCAGCAAGGGCTGGGAGGTTAGCGCAATTCGCCTCAAAGTACAAATCCCTGCTTCATTTCGATAGCAGGAAACGTACTAGAAGCAGTCTATTGAAAGACTGGTGCCGATTGTCGGATTCGAACTGACGACCTACCGCTTACAAGGCGGGTGCTCTACCAACTGAGCTAAATCGGCGTGAGCGGCATTCTACCGGAGGTGGTTCGGCGCCCATTGCGTCGCGCGCGCCGACCGAATTCATTTGACGCGCTTGAGCGCAGGCCGGCCCGCCGGGCTGGAAGGCCGAGGGGGGTCAGGTACGTCGTCTGACGTCGCGTCGGCACCGAGGGCCGGGCCATCGGTCTGTTCGGCAGGGGAACCCGGACGCTCGCCAGGACCGGGGTCGCCCGCGAGACCCGCATCATCGAGAGGGAAAGCCATACCCTGCCCGTTCTCACGCGCGTAGATCGCCATGACCCGCCCCAGAGGGATCATGATGTCACGGGCCACGCCGGCAAAGCGGGCCTTGAACTCGATGTAGTCGTTGCCGAGTTTCAGGGCGCTCGTGGCGTCCATGCTGATGTTGAGCACGATCTCGCCGTCCTTGACATACTCGCGCGGCACGCGCACCGAGTCGTCGACACGCACTGCGACATAGGGCGTCAGGCCGTTGTCGGTGCACCACTCGTAGAGGGCCCGGATCAGATAGGGACGGGTCGAACTGGTCCCGCTGTCAGTCATGGTGGACACCTGGCATCGGCCTTACTTGCGCATGACCTTTTCCGAAGGCGTCAGCGCTTCAATATAGGCCGGGCGCGAGAAGATGCGCTCGGCATATTTGAGCAGCGGCGCCGCATTCTTGCTGAGCTCGATGCCGTAGTAGTCCAGACGCCAGAGCAGCGGGGCGATGGCCACATCCAGCATGGAGAAGTTCTCGCCCAGCATGTACTTGTTCTTGAGGAACACGGGGGCCAGCTGCGTGAGACGGTCACGGATGTGCGTGCGCGCCTTCTCCAGCGCCTTCTCGTTGCTCTTGGCTGCACGGTTTTCCAGGGTGGCCACATGCACAAAGAGTTCCTTCTCGAAATTGAGCAGGAACAGGCGTACACGCGCGCGGTCCACCGGGTCACCCGGCATGAGCTGCGGGTGCGGGAAGCGTTCGTCGATGTACTCGTTGATGATGTTGGACTCGTACAGGATCAGGTCGCGCTCGACCAGGATGGGCACCTGGCCATAGGGATTCATGACGCTGATGTCCTCGGGCTTGTTGTAGAGGTCGACATCGCGGATTTCGAAATCCATGCCCTTCTCGAACAGAACGAAACGGCAGCGGTGGGAAAAGGGGCAGGTCGTACCCGAGTACAGCACCATCATGGTGGGAGGCTCCTAAAGAACAGATCCGGTTGGGATGGAGACCCCTCCCGCAACTCAGGCGAGGTCCAAATGAAAAGAGTGGGTTGCATTGTCGCAAACCCACTCCCTCAATTGCAAGTTTTGCACTATCTTGGTGCAAAACTTGCGGTACAGCAGCTTACTTGACGTCTTTCCAGTATGCCGCGTTCAGGCGCCACGCGAAGATGGTGAAGACCAGCAGGAAGAGCATGACCCACACGCCGATGCGCACACGGGTGTTCTGGGCCGGCTCACCCATCCATTGCAGGAAGTTCACGAGGTCGCCCATGGCCTGGTCGTATTGCAGCGGCGTCATGCTGCCCGGCGTGATCTGCTGCCAGCCCTTGAAGACCTCGACCTTGTGGCCATGGTCTTCCTTGACCTCGATGATCGGACGGCGCTGGCCTTGCAGTTCCCACAGCACATGGGGCATGCCCACGCTGGGGAAGGCCAGGTTGTTCCAACCCGTGGCCTTGGTTTCGTCCGGATAGAAGGTACGCAGGAAGGTGTAGAGATAGTCAGCCCCCGAACCCTTGCCCACGGCCGCACGCGAGCGGGCGATCAGGGTCAGGTCCGGCGGATTGGCACCGAACCATTCCTTGGCCTGCTTGGGATCGATGGCTGCCTTCATGGTCTCGCCGACCTTGTCGGTCGTGAACAGCAGGTTGTCCTTGATCTGCTCGGCGGTGAAACCGATGTCCTGCAGACGGTTGTAGCGCATGAAAGCTGCCGAGTGGCAATTCAGGCAGTAGTTCACGAAGAGCTTGGCGCCGTTCTGCAGCGAGGCATGGTCGCTGGTCCGGATCGGCGCCTTGTCCCAGGCGATGCCGCCTTCGGCAGCCAGCGCGCCCGTGCTCAGCGCAAAGAAGGTGGTGAGGGCAAGAATGATCTTTTTCATGTTGTTGTCTCCGGCTCAGTGCGCCTCGAAGGTCACGCGGCTGGGCACCGGCTTGGGCTCACCCAGGCGGCTCCACCAGGGCATCAGCAGGAAGAAGCCGAAATAGAACAGGGTGCCAACCTGGGACACGCGCTCACCGATCGGCGAGGGCGGCTGCACACCCAGGTAGGCCAGGATGACGAAGTTGATCACGAAGATGCCATAGAGGTACTTGTGCCAGTCCGGACGGTAGCGGATGGACTTGACCGGGCTGTTGTCCAGCCAGGGCAGGAAAAACAGGATGATGACGGCACCACCCATGACGACCACGCCCCAGAACTTGGCGTCGATGGCCAGCATCAGGGCGATCAGCACGACGGCGCCGCCGCCGATCACGCCCTTGAACAGGGTGTTGAGCTGACCCTTGATCACCGCCAGCGCGGCCCCGACCACCACGCACAGGATCAGGGCGTACATCATCTCGGTGGTGATGGCACGCAGCATGGAGTAGAAAGGCGTGAAGTACCAGACGGGCGCGATGTGGGCCGGGGTCTTGAGCGGATCGGCCGGGATGAAGTTGTTGTATTCCAGGAAGTAGCCGCCGAACTCGGGCGCGAAGAAGACGATGGCCGAGAACACCATCAGGAACACACCCACGCCCATGATGTCATGCACCGTGTAATAGGGATGGAAGGGAATGCCGTCGAGCGGCTTGCCCTTGGCGTCCTTCGGAGCATTCGGACCCTTGATCTCGACGCCATCGGGATTGTTGGAGCCGACGTCGTGCAGGGCCAGCAGGTGGGCCACCACCAGGCCCAGCAGGACCAGGGGCACGGCGATCACGTGGAAGCTGAAGAAGCGGTTCAGCGTGGCGTCGCCCACCACGTAGTCACCACGGATCAGCAGGGCCAGGTCGGGACCGACGAAAGGAATGGCGGCGAACAGGTTCACGATCACCTGGGCGCCCCAGTAGGACATCTGGCCCCAGGGCAGCAGGTAGCCCATGAAGGCCTCGGCCATCAGCACCAGGAAGATGGCGCAGCCGAACACCCAGACCAGCTCACGCGGCTTGCGGTAGCTGCCATAGATCAGGCCGCGGAACATATGCAGGTAGACCACCACGAAGAAGGCGGAGGCGCCCGTGGAGTGCATATAGCGCACCAGCCAGCCCCAGGGCACATCACGCATGATGTACTCGACCGAGCCGAAGGCCAGGGCCGCATCAGGCTTGTAGTGCATGACCAGGAAGATGCCGGTCACGATCTGGATCACCAGCACCAGCATGGCCAGCGAACCGAAGAAGTACCAGAAGTTGAAGTTCTTCGGCGCGTAGTACTCGGACATGTGGACGCGGTAGGCGTCGAATGCCGTCGGGAACCGGTTTTCGAACCAGTTCAGCACCTTGGCGCCGGCGGGCGCGTCGGCGGGGAGTTCCTTGAATTCAGCCATGTTCTTCTTCCTCAAGCCTTCTTGTCTTCGCCGATCAGCAGCTTGCTGTCGGACAGGTACATGTGCGGCGGCACTTCCAGGTTGTCCGGGGCCGGCTTGTTCTTGAACACCCGGCCGGCCATATCGAAGGTCGAGCCATGGCAGGGGCACAGGAAGCCGCCCTGCCAGTCATCGGGCAGAGAAGGCTGGGGACCGGGAGTCAGCTTGTCGCTGGGCGAGCAGCCCAAATGCGAGCAGATGCCCACGCCCACAAAGACTTCGGGCTTGATGGAGCGATGCTGGTTCTTGGCGTACTCGGGCGTCGGGTAGGCCTTGCGATCCGAATTGGGATCCGCCAGCTGGGACTCGACCTTGTCCAGGGTGGCCAGCTGTTCGGGGGTGCGACGCATGATCCACACCGGCTTGCCGCGCCACTCGACCACGACTTTCTCGCCCGGTTTGAGCGTGGAGATATCGATTTCCACCGCGGCACCGGCGGCCTTCGCGCGCTCGGAGGGCTGGAAAGTGCTGACAAAGGGAATGGCGGCTGCCACGCCACCTACGGTACCTGCACAACCCGTGGCAATCAGCCACGTCCGTTTGCTCGGGTCCATCTGACTCTTATCGGCAAGCGTGTCGCTCATGGAGTTCCTCAATCAAATCTACCGGGTTCTGAAATCTTGTCGCGCCCAGGCGGAGCCCGCACGATCAACAGGGTATTCTAGCCGACTCAAATGCCCCATCAGCCCTGCGGGTGAGCCGCCGCGCCATGCGCACCGCCGCTATCAGGCTGGAGGCATCGGCCTGCCCCGAGCCCGCAATGTCAAAGGCCGTGCCATGGTCCGGACTGGTCCGTACCAGGGGCAGACCCAAGGTGACATTGACCCCTTTTTCCACCCCCAGGTACTTCACCGGAATCAGGCCCTGGTCGTGGTACATCGCCACCACCACATCGAAATCGCCGCGCCGCGCCCGCATGAACACGGTATCGGGCGCATGCGGTCCCCGCACGTCCAGTCCCTCGCCGAGGGCCTGGGCGATGGCCGGGGCAATGGTCTCGATCTCCTCACGCCCGAACAGGCCGCCCTCCCCCGCATGGGGATTGAGCCCGGCCACGGCGATGCGCGGCGACCGTCCCAGCAGAGGCAGGAGCGCCTCGTGGGTAATGCGCAATGTCTGCAGCACGTTGTCGTGCGTCACGGCGTCAAGCGCAGCACGCAGAGAGACGTGGATGCTGACCAGCACGGTACGCAACTCTTCGTTCGCCAGCATCATGCGCACCGGCAAGTCCTCGACGGCCCGCCCCACGAAAGCCGCCGCCTCAGCCTGCAGCAGCTCCGTGTGACCCGGAAAAGCAGCGTAGGGGGCCCCCGCGGCAGAAAGGGCCTCCTTGTGCAGCGGTGCCGTGACCAGTCCCGCGATCTCCCCCCGCAGAGCCGCCTGGGCCGCCCAGGTCACGCAACGGCCTGCCAGGCGACCGGCTGCGGCGCTGATCCGGCCCACGGGCGCCTCGCCGTCGAGCGTGGCCACCTGCAGCACGGGCACCGTCCGCGGCGCCAGCGTCCAGGCCTCCTGCGGCACCTGAATCGGGGTCAGCTCGGCACCCCCGACCCAGGACGCAGCCCGGCGCAGCACCGCCGCGTCACCCGCGACGAAGCAGCCGCGCAAGGCCTCGGGCGCGTCGCGATAGGCCTTGAGGATGATTTCCGGCCCGATGCCCGCAGCATCGCCCAGGGTGATCGCCAGGGGTTTCATGCGGGGTTGTCAATCTCGATGAATTCGTGGGCCAAGCCCAGCTGCGCGGCCACATGCGCCGCCACGGCGGGCGCGCCATAACGTTCGGTCGCATGGTGGCCGCAGGCCAGATAGGCCACGCCGCACTCGCGGGCGTAGTGGGCCTGGGGCTCGGAGATCTCCCCCGTGAGATAGGCATCGACGCCGGCCGCGATGGCGGCCTCGAAATAGCCTTGGGCACCGCCGGTGCACCAGCCGATCTTGCGGATCGCGCGCCGCGCGCCGTCGACCAGTGTCACCTCCCGCCCGAGGGCCTGCTCGACGGCCCGCGCCAGCGCAGCGCCATCCGCATAGACCGCCCCGTCGGCCGGCAGGCCCAGCCAGCCCAGGTCCTGCTCGCCAAAACGTCCCTGGGCCTGCAGGCCCAGGCGTGCGCCGAGCTGGGCGTTGTTACCGAGTTCGGGATGCGCATCCAGCGGCAGGTGGTAGGCATAAAGGCTGATGTCATGCGCCAGCAGCAGGCGCAGACGCTCCTTCATCCAGCCCGTGACCCGTCCGTCCTGGCCACGCCAGAACAGGCCATGGTGCACGAAGATGGCGTCAGCCTGTGCCGCGATGGCGGACTCGATCAGCGCCCGACTGGCCGTGACACCGGAGACGATCTTGTGGACTGACAGGCGCCCCTCGACCTGCAGGCCATTGGGCCCATAGTCCCGGAAGCGCTCGGGCTGCAACAGGGTGTCGAATGCCTGGAGAAGTGCGGTGCGATCGCTCATGGACCGGATTGTCCGTCAGATCGCGCCGACGCCTCGATCTCCAGCGTGCAGTCGCAGCCCTGGCCCGCCGCAATCCAGCGCCCGGCCTGCCAGCGGAGCAACGGCAGCAGCCAGGGACGCATCCAGCGGCCGGGCCAGCTCGCCAGGGCGGTGCGGAGCACTGCGTCGGGCTCGCGCAGCGCCCCGCAACGGTAGCGGCTGGACGCGGCATCCCAGCGCAGGGCGTCGCAGGCCCCACGGCGACGGCGCGACAGCAACTGTCCCAGCGGACAGGGCTCGGCCAGGCAACAGACCCCACAACCGTTGCAAGGCTGCCCCACTGCCGGCTTCTCAGGCGCGGCCGGCTGGATATGGATGATCTGCTGCGGCATGATGTGGGGCTTGCCCCACACTCTACAATTTCCCGCATGAAACGCTACTGGCTGCTGTTTTCGCAGGCTGTCACCGTCCTCCTGGCGGCGTACTTCGTCGTCGCCACGCTCAAGCCCGCCTGGTTCATGCAGTCCGGCGAAACCCCGGCGGTCACCCTGTTCCAGGCGCCTTCGGACCGCGCTGCCGCCCCAGCGCCCGGCAGCTTCCGTCTTGCGGCACAGAAAGCCTCGGCCGCGGTCGTGAGCATCAACACCAGCAAGGCCGCCCGACGCAACCCGCACAGCAACGACCCCTGGTTCCGCTTCTTCTTCGGCGACCAGGACAACGAGCCCCAGGTCGGCCTGGGCAGCGGCGTGATCGTCAGCCCCAGCGGCTACATCCTGACCAACAACCACGTCATCGAAGGCGCCGACGAGATCGAGGTCATCCTCAATGACAGCCGGCGCAGCCGTGCCCGCGTGATTGGCACCGACCCCGACAGCGATCTGGCCGTGCTCAAGGTGGAGCTGGACAAACTGCCGGTCATCGTGCTTGGCGACTCCGACACCCTGCAGGTCGGCGATCCGGTGCTGGCCATCGGCAACCCCTTTGGCGTCGGCCAGACCGTCACCAGCGGCATCGTCAGCGCCCTGGGTCGTAACCAGCTGGGTATCAACACCTTCGAGAACTTCATCCAGACCGACGCTGCCATCAACCCCGGCAATTCGGGCGGCGCCCTCGTGGATGCCAGCGGCAATCTGCTGGGCATCAACACGGCCATCTATTCACGCTCGGGCGGAAACATGGGCATCGGTTTCGCCATCCCCGTGGCCACAGCCCAGCAGGTCCTGGAAAGCATCGTGCGGGAAGGCCAGGTCACACGCGGCTGGATCGGGGTCGAGCCCAGCGATCTCTCCCCCGAGCTGGCCGAAACCTTTGGCGTCAAGTCCGATGAAGGCGTGATCATCACCGGGGTGCTGCAGAACGGCCCGGCAGCGCAGGCGGGCATCCGCCCGGGCGACGTGATCACGCGGGTTGGCAATCAGCCGGTGCAAAACGTCACGGAGCTGCTGAGCAAGGTCGCGGCACTCAAACCGGGCAAGGCAGTCGATTTCGCCGTGCGCCGCCAGGACCGCACCTTGACCGTCAGCATCACGCCCGGCGTGCGACCCAAGCCACGTCGCACCCAGCAGTAAAGACTTGACCGGGTGATCGCCAACCGGAGCCTGAACGCAAGGCCCGGGCGGGACAGGCGACCGAGCCTGCGAAGCGATACCGGGGCACGCATCGCAGATCCGCCCCGCCGCTTCAGGTATCGACGGGCTCGGCATCCGGCGCGCGGGTGTGCCGGATGAAAAGCTGTGCCGCCCAGATTCCCACCTCGTAGAGTATGCACATGGGAATCGCCAGCGCAAGCTGGGAGACCACGTCAGGGGGCGTCACGATGGCCGCAATGATAAAAGCCAGCACGATGAAGTAGCCCCGGAAGTCCTTGAGTTTCTGGACGCTCACAATGCCCATGCGGGCCAGCACGATGACCACGATGGGCACCTCGAAGGCCAGGCCAAAAGCGATGAACATGGTCAGCACGAAGCTCAGATAGGCCTCGATATCCGGCGCGGCCGTGATGCTCTTGGGTGCAAAGCTCTGGATGAAGGCAAAAACCTGGCCGAAGACGAAGAAATAGCAGAAGGCCACACCGATGAAGAACAGCACGGTGCTGGACACCACGAGCGGTAGTACGAGTTTCTTTTCGTGACTGTAGAGGCCCGGAGCGACGAAAGCCCAGAGCTGGTAGAGCAACACCGGCAGGGCCAGCAGGAAGGCCGCCATCAGCATGATCTTGAGCGGCACCATGAAGGGCGAGATCACAGAAGTGGCGATCAGTGTGGCGCCCTTGGGCAGGTGCGCCACCAGCGGCGCAGCCAGCAGGTCATAGAGCGCACCCGGGCCGGGATACAAGGCAAAGACGGCCGTCGCGACCGCCATGGCGATCACGCACTTGAGCAGCCGGTCCCGCAGCTCGATCAGGTGCTGGACAAAGGGCTGCTCGCTGCCGGCCAGCTCGTCGTCTTTGCTTTGTGGGTCTGCCATGCGTTTCGCTCGTATGCCGGCCCAACCGGGCCGTGGCTTCAGGAAGAAGGGGCAGCTGCCCCCGGGATGTTCAGCTCGTCTTGCGCGGCCGGTAGCGGGCCACACGGGCGGCACCGGACAGGGCCCGGGTCCGCACGCCCTGGCGGGCCTTGTACCAGGCCGGGGTGGCCCCACGCTTGAGGCGCCAGTTCTTGCCCGGATGCCGGTACTCGGGGACGCTGTGCAGGCTGGACGAGAGATCGGAAGCCGTGTCCAGGCCCGAGGTGGCCGAGGACCACTCCTTCTCAAAATCCGAGGTGGTGGTCTGGATCGAACTCTGGACCTCCTGCGCCGCATCCTCGACCGTGCTCTTCATCTTCTTGAGATCCTCGAGCTCCATGGAGCGGTTGACCTCGGCCTTGACGTCGGACACGTAGCGCTGCGCCTTGCCCAGCAGGGTGCCGATGGTGCGCGCCACGCGCGGCAGCTTCTCCGGCCCGATGACGATCAACGCCACCGCGCCGATGAGCGCCATCTTGGAAAGACCCAGATCGATCATGCAGGACTACCTGGCACCGATCAGGACTTGGGCTTGGCTTCGACGTCGATGGTGTTCTTGTCGGCAGCCGGCGCAGCCGTGGCGTTGGCGACCTGCTGAGGAGCCGCCGCCTTGTCCTCGCTGGCGGAGCCATCCTTCATGCCGTCCTTGAAGCCCTTGACAGCGCCACCCAGGTCGCTGCCCAGGTTCTTGAGCTTCTTGGTGCCAAACACCATGACGACGATCAGCAGCACGATCAGCCAGTGCCAGATGGAAAAGGTACCCATGTTTCTCTCCTAAGGAATGCTGGATTTTAATCCCGGGACCGCTGACCGGAGGGCCAGGTCGGTAAATCAACCCTTGAGCCAGGGGCGCGGGCCGCCGATCACGTGGATATGCAGGTGGTGGACCTCCTGGCCGCCGTCGCCCCCCGTGTTGCAGACGATGCGAAATCCCCCCTCGGGATAGGGCCTGCAACCCTCCTGCGCCGCCAGCCGGGGCGCCAGGGCCATCATGTGCCCCAACAGCCCCGCATGCTCCGGCCCCACCTGGGCCATGGAGGGGATATGCCGTTTGGGAATCAGCAGGAAATGCACCGGGGCCCAGGGATGGATGTCGTGGAAGGCATAGACCTGCTCGTCCTCATAAATCTTCTTGGAGGGGATCTGGCCCGCCGCGATCTTGCAGAAGATGCAGTTCGGGTCGCTGTGTGTCACATCCGTCATTGTGCAAACTCCATGGGCTGACGCTGGTTCAAGGCCGCCATGCCGCGCACGATGCGGTAGAGGAACCAGACCGAAATGCACAGCCAGGCCAGCCAGCCCGGCAGCATGAAAAGAAGCCAGAGCGGGGCTGTCACGAGGTAGAGCGCGCCGGCGATCAACACCGTGCGCAGGCGCCAGCGGAAATGCGAGGCCTGCCAGGTGCCAGCCGCGGCCGGGCGCTGGATGGCGTCGATGACGAGCGCCACGATCAGCAGCAAAGGGCTACCCTGACCGCCGGGGATCAGCGCCGCCACGGCCACGACCAGGTGCAACACATAGCTGACCGTGCCCCAGACCGTCAGGGTGTGCAGGCGATCGTCCTGCTCCAGGGTCACGATGTGCCGCCCTCGCGCGCCAGCGCCTTGCGCAGCGCCTTTTCCTCGATGCCGCTGGTACCCTCGCGGCGCTCCAGCTCGGCGATCACATCCGCCGGCTTGAGGCCGTAGTGGGCCAGGGTGATCAGGGTGTGGAACCAGAGATCGGCGACCTCGCCCACGATCTTGCTGCGGTCGCCGCCGTGGTCGGCATCCTTGGCCGCCATCACGACCTCGGTCGCCTCCTCACCCACCTTCTTGAGGAAGGCGTCGGGCCCCTTGTGCAGCAGACGGGCCACATAGCTCTTCTCGGGATCGCCGCCTCGCGCGGGCAGGCGGCTTTCGATCACGGCCGCGAGACGGGCCAGGGCATCAGCAGAATAGACAGGCTCGGCCATGGTCTTCACTTGTAGATGGTTTCGGGGTCCTTGAGCACCGGGTCCACCGCCGTCCACACACCGTTGCGCAGCACGCTGAAGAAGCAGCTGTGGCGGCCGGTGTGACAGGCGATGCCGGGCTCGTGGCCGAGTTGGGTCACCGTGAGCAGGACCACATCGTTGTCGCAGTCGAGGCGGATCTCGTGCACGGTCTGCACATGGCCCGACTCCTCCCCCTTGTGCCAGAGTTTGCCACGCGAGCGGCTGTAGTAGACCGCGCGACCAAGCTCGGCAGTCTTCTGCAGGGCCTCACGGTTCATCCAGGCGAACATCAGCACGTCCTTGCTGCCCTGTTCCTGGGCGATGACCGGCACCAGGCCCTGGGCATCCCATTTCACGTCGTCGAGCCAGTTCATGTTGCGATTGTCCCGCGAATTCACTCGGTCTCGATACGCACCGGAATGCCGGCCTGCGCCATGCGCGCCTTGGCCTGGGCAATGGTGTACTCGCCGTAGTGGAAGATGCTGGCGGCCAGCACGGCATCGGCTCCACCCTTTTGCACGCCTTCGACAAGATGGTCGAGGTTGCCCACGCCCCCCGAGGCGATGACAGGCACGTCCACCGCGTCACTGACCGCGCGCGTGAGCGCCAGGTCGAAGCCGGACTTGGTACCGTCGCGGTCCATGCTGGTCAGCAGGATCTCGCCGGCGCCATGGTCGGCCATCCGTTTGGCCCAGGCCACGGCATCCAGCCCCGTGTTCTTGCGCCCGCCGTGGCTGTAGACGTCCCAGCCATCGCCGCGGGCCAGCACGTCGTCACCGTAACGGCGCTTGGCGTCGATGGCCACCACGATGCACTGGGCACCATACTTGGCCGAAGCATCCCGGATGACCTGCGGGTTGGCGATGGCCGCGGAATTGAAGCTGGTCTTGTCGGCTCCGGCGTTGAGCAGGCGCCGCACGTCTTCCACCGTGCGCACCCCCCCACCCACCGTGAGGGGAATGAAAACCTGGGAGGCCACCGCCTCGATGATGTGCAGGATCAGGTCACGGCCGTCGCTGGTGGCCGTGATGTCGAGGAAGGTCAGCTCGTCGGCGCCCTGATCGTTGTAGCGCGCGGCGATCTCCACGGGGTCGCCCGCGTCGCGCAACTCGACGAAATTCACGCCCTTGACGACGCGCCCACCCGTCACGTCCAGGCAGGGGATGATACGTTTGGCCAGCATGGCGTGAATTGTAGGTCTCAGCGCACGGTCAGCCGCTGCCAGCCCGACCAGTCGCCACCGACCGGCACACGGATGGGCGCCAGCACCTGGGCTGCCTCGACGCAGAGCATGTGCCGGTAACCCTCGGCCGGCATGTCGCTCAGGGTGGCGCACAGCTCAGCGCCCGGATTCCAGACCACGGTCTGGGCCCAGGACGGGCTCTGCGCTATCTCCAGCACCCGCCCACCGTCGCGCAGACGCAGGGGGTGAGGCGCGGCGGCATAGACACGATCAAACTCGCCCTCGAAGCGCAGGGCCCCGGCCGCCGCATGGCCGTGGAGGTCGCGCACCGCATCCCATTCGGCCAAGCCCTGCAGGCCCTCGAGGGTCGTCTCGCCGATATCGTCCACCGCCAAGTAACTGTGCAGGGCACCGCTGAAGTCCAGCGGGCGGGTATCGGTGTTGCGCACGCTCAGCGTGATCTGCAGGCTGGCCGGGCTCAGATCCAGACGCAGGCGGGCCTCGAAGGCCTGCGGCCAGTGCATGCGGGTGGACTCGCCATCACGCAGGCGCAAGGTCAGGCTCGCGGTGTCGGCGGTATACGCCGCAAGGCCATCAACTTCCCAGGGCAGGTTGCGCGCAAAGCCGTGCTTGGGCAGCGGGCCGCGCTGGTTGAACTGGGGAAAGCACACGGGCACCCCACCGCGGATGGCGGAGCGGCCGTCGAGCCTGGCCTGGGGACTTAGAAAGAAACGTTCGCAGCCGCCCGCGGCCCAGGACACAAGGTGCGCACCATGCTGCAGCACACGCAGCTGATCGCCCTGGGGCAGGCGCAGGACATGGGAAGGCAGACCGTGGAACAGCTCGTGGCCGTCCGAGGCCTCAGCCATTGAGTTCGTCGGCGCGGATCTGGGCGGCTTCGAAGTCGAGGTCACCGGTGTAGATGGCACGACCGCAGATCACGCCCTCGACGCCCTCGCCTTCGACAGCGCACAGGGCCTCGATGTCAGCCATATTGCTCAGACCGCCGGACGCGATCACAGGAATGGTCAGGGCCTGCGCCAGGCGCACCGTGGCGTCGATGTTGATGCCCGAGAGCATGCCATCACGGCCGATATCGGTGTAGATGATGGACTCGACGCCGTAGTCCTGGAACTTCTTGCCCAGGTCCACGACCTCGTGCCGGGTCAGCTTGCTCCAGCCGTCGGTGGCCACCTTGCCGTCCTTGGCATCGAGGCCCACGATGATGTGGCCGCCGAAGGCGGTGCAGGCGTCCTGCAGAAAACCCGGGTTCTTGACCGCGGCCGTACCGATGATGACGTAGCGCAGGCCCGCGTCCAGATAACGCTCGATGGTGTCCAGGTCTCGGATGCCACCCCCGAGCTGCACATCGATCTCGCCGCCCACTTCCTTGAGGATGCTCTTGATCGCCTGCTCGTTCTTGGGATGGCCGGCAAAGGCGCCGTTGAGATCCACCAGGTGCAGGCGGCGTGCCCCCTTGTCCACCCACTTGCGGGCCATCTGGGCCGGGTCTTCCCCGAAGGTGGTGGACTGGTCCATATCGCCCTGCTTGAGGCGCACACAGTGACCGTCTTTCAGATCAATCGCAGGAATGAGAAGCATGATGCAGGAACGCGTTCAGTCCGAACCGAAAGGTCAGGGATTCCAGTGGAGGAAGTTGCGGTAGAGAGCCAGGCCGTGGGCAGCACTTTTCTCTGGATGGAATTGTGTCGCGAAAATATTATCGCGTGCAATGGCTGCCGTGAAGCGGGCCCCGTAATCCGTCTCGCCCGCGCTGTGGCGTGCATCCGACGGTCGCGCGTAGAAGCTGTGTACAAAATAAAAGTAGCTGGCATCGGGCACGCCCGCCCAGACCGGGTGCCGGCCTGCGCCAGGGTCCATCTGCTGCACACGGTTCCAGCCCATCTGCGGCACCTTGTAGCGGCTGCCATCGGGTTGGGTGCGGCCCGCCAGATCAAACTTGAGCACCTGGCCCGGGATGAGCCCGAGCCCCGGCGTATCGCCTTCGGCGCTGTGGTCCAGCATCATCTGCATGCCCACGCAGACACCGAACAGGGGCTTGCTGGCGGCGGCCTCGAGCACCGCCTCCTGCATGCCGGAGTCGCGCAGCTCGCGCATGCAGTCGGGCATGGCACCCTGGCCGGGCAGCACCACACGGGCCGCGGCACGCACCTCTTCAGGGCGCTGGGTGATCAGCACATGCCAGCCGCTACCAGCAGCAGCAGCCTGTACAGCCTGCGAGACGGAACGCAGATTGCCCATGCCGTAGTCGACGACGGCGACGACCCGATCACTCATCAATACAACTCCAGGGCCACCGTAGTACCGCCTTTGCCGGGCTGCTGGTGTCGCCCCCTTGAAGGGAAGGCGCCGCAGGCGCTTCGGGAGGGAGTCATAGACTGCCTTTGGTGGACGGGATCACGCCGACCGAACGCGGGTCGATCTCCAGCGCGGCGCGCAGCGCGCGGCCGAAGGCCTTGAACACGGTCTCGGCCTGGTGGTGCGCATTCTCGCCCTTGAGGTTGTCGATGTGCAGCGTGACGAAGGCGTGGTTCACGAAACCCTGGAAGAACTCGTAGGTCAGCTGGGTGTCGAAGGCACCAATCATGCCGCTCTTGAAGGGCACGTGCATGTCCAAGCCCGGACGACCCGAAAAGTCAACCACCACACGCGACAAGGCCTCGTCCAGCGGCACATAGGCATGGCCGTAGCGGCGGATGCCCTTCTTGTCACCCACGGCCTTGGCCACAGCCTGACCCAGGGTGATGCCCACGTCTTCCACGGTGTGGTGGCCGTCGATATGCAAGTCGCCCTGGGCCTGGATGTCCAGATCGATCAGACCATGGCGCGCAATCTGGTCCAGCATGTGGTCGAAGAAACCGATGCCGGTGGACAAGCGGGAGACGCCCGTCCCGTCCAGATTGACCTTGATGGTGATCTGGGTCTCGGCAGTGTTGCGGGAAACTTCAGCGGTACGTGCGTTGCTCATAGTGATTCTTTCAAGGCGGCCAGCATCAGCTGGTTTTCCTGCGGCGTGCCCACCGTCAGGCGCAGGCAGTGGGCCAGCAGCGGATGCAACTTGGACACATTCTTCACCAGGACCTTGCGCGCCTTCATGCCCTCGAATGTCCGGGCTGCATCCGCCACCCGGATCAGGATCATGTTGGCATCGCTGTTCCAGACCCGCACCCCGGGCAGGCTCCTCAGCGCTTCCAAAAGCATAGCACGCTGGGCCTTGATCTCAACTGCCTGCGCGGCGAAGACATCCGCATGTTCAAGCGCGAACAGCGCGCATTCGTAGTTCAGCACGCTGACGTTGTAGGGCGGGCGCACCTTGTCGACCTCGGCCACCAGATCGGCCGGGCCCATCATGTAACCCAGCCGCACGCCGGCCAAACCGAACTTCGACATCGTGCGCATCAGCAGCACATGGCGGTTGGCGGCGGGGTTGGCGCGGATGCGCTCGATCCAGCTGCGCGCAGCGAAGGGCTGGTAGGCCTCGTCCATGACCACCAGGCCGCCCTGCTCGCCGACGGCGGCGATGATCTTCTCGATCGCGGTGTCGCTCCAGAGATTGGCCGTCGGATTGTTCGGGTAGGCAATGTAGGTGATGGTGGGCTTGTGGCGGGCGATGGCGCCCAGCATGGCCGTGACGTCAAGCTCGAACTCGGGCGTCAGCGGCACGCTGTGGAAGGCCAGGCCCTGCAACTGCGCACTCATGGCGTACATCACGAAGCCGGGCACGGGGGCCAGGATGGAGGCACCCGGCACGTCGCAGGCCATGGCCAGCAGGGAAATCAACTCGTCGGAGCCGTTGCCCAGCATCAGGGCATAGCCCTCGGGCATGCCGGCATACGCGGCCAGGGCCCTGCGCAGATCTTCCACGCGGCCATCGGGATAGCGGTTCAGGGCCAGACGGCCCAGGCGCTGGCCCAGTGCAGCCTGCAGCTCAGACGGCAGGCTGTAGGGGTTCTCCATGGCATCGAGCTTGACCATACCGGCCGATTCCTGGACGGCATACGCATGCATGCCCTGCACGTCCTGACGAATCAGCTGCTTGAGTTGGGGATCAAGTGCCATCAGCGCCCGCCTTTCAGACGCATCTCGGCGGCGCGCGCATGGGCCTGCAGACCTTCACCGTGCGCGAGCACAGAGGCAATCTGCCCCAGGGTCTGCGCACCAGCTTCGCTCACCTCGATCAGGCTGCTGCGCTTCTGGAAGTCGTACACACCCAGCGGGGAGGAGAAACGCGCCGTGCCCGACGTGGGCAGCACGTGGTTGGGGCCGGCGCAGTAATCGCCCAGCGATTCGCTCGTGTAGGCGCCAAGGAAGATGGCGCCAGCATGCTTGAGCAACGGCTCCCATTTCTGCGGATCTCGGCTGGACACCTCCAGGTGCTCGGGCGCAATGCGGTTGCTGATGGCGCAGGCCTCTTCCATGCTGCGCGTATGGATCAGTGCACCACGACCCGTGAGCGACTTGGCGATGATCTCGGCCCGCGGCATCTCGCCCAGCAGGCGATCGATCTCGCGCTGCACGGCGTCGATATAGGCCGCGTCCGGGCACAGCAGGATGCTCTGCGCCAGCTCATCGTGCTCAGCCTGGCTGAACAGGTCCATGGCCACCCAGTCGGCCGGCGTGCTGCCGTCCGCCAGCACCAGGATCTCGCTTGGGCCGGCAATCATGTCGATACCCACCTTGCCGAACACATGCTTCTTGGCGCTGGCCACATAGGCATTGCCCGGGCCGGTGATCTTGTCCACGCCAGGCACGGTGGCCGTGCCATAGGCCATAGCCGCCACGGCCTGGGCGCCGCCGATGGTGAAGGCACGCGTGACGCCGGCCACATAGGCCGCGGCCAGCACGAGCGGGTTCTTCTCTCCGCGCGGCGTGGGCACCACCATGATGATCTCGCCCACCCCCGCCACATGGGCGGGGATGGCGTTCATCAGCACGGAGGACGGGTAGGCCGCCTTGCCGCCGGGCACATAGATGCCCACGCGATCCAGCGGCGTGACCTTCTGGCCCAGCAGCGTGCCCTCAGCGTCGCGGTAGCTCCAGCTCTCGCCACTCGCGCGCTTCTGCGCCTCGTGGTAGCTGCGCACGCGCTGGGCCGCGGCCTGTAGCGCCTCGCGCTGCGCCGCCGGCAGGCCATCGAACGCGGCCTTGAGTTCGGCCTGGGTGAGCTCAAGATCCTTGAGCGTCTTGCCCTGCACGCCATCGAAGCGCGCCGTGTACTCGAGCACAGCGGCGTCGCCACGTTTCTGCACATCGGCCAGGATTTCGGCCACGCGCTGCTCGATGGCAGCATCCGTCTCGCCGGACCAGTGCAGGCGCTCCTTGAAACGCTGCTCAAAATCGGCTTGCGCGGTCGACAGGCGCAGGGGCGTGGCTTTGAGACTCATGCCGTAGCCTCCAAAGCCTTGCCGAAGGCGTCGATGATCCGGCGCATGGGTTCGCGCTTGAGCTTGAGCGCGGCTTGGTTCACCACCAGACGCGAAGAGATGTCCATGATGCGCTCGACCTCGACCAGCTGGTTGGCCTTGAGCGTGTTGCCCGTGGACACCAGGTCCACGATGGCGTCGGCCAGGCCGGTCAGCGGCGCCAGCTCCATGCTGCCGTAGAGTTTGATCAGATCCACGTGCACGCCCTTGGCAGCGAAGAAGTCACGCGCGATCGCCACGTACTTGGTCGCCACACGCAGGCGGGCACCCTGACGGACGGCGGCAGCGTAGTCATAGCCCTCGCGCACCGCCACGCTGACGCGGCATTTGGCGATCTGCAGGTCCAGCGGCTGGTACAGCCCCTCGTTGCCATGCTCGATCAAGGTGTCCAGTCCCGTGATACCCAGGTCAGCGCCGCCGTACTGCACATAGGTGGGCACGTCGGTGGCACGCACCAGGACCACACGCACGTCCGGCTGGTTGGTGGCCAGGATGAGCTTGCGGGTCTTCTCGGGGTCGTCCAGCACCTCGATGCCGGCCGCCTGGAGCAGGGGCAGGGTCTCGTCGAAGATGCGGCCTTTGGAAAGAGCGAGGGTGATCATGGCAGGGCTTTCTGGGCCTTGATTTTCTCATGCCGGGCGCCCTTGCCCGGCTCGGAGGAAGCAAAAGCCCCGCAGCCGTCCCGCACAGGGCTGGCTGCGCAGCCTTATTTGATGCGCTCGATGTCAGCCCCGATAGCCGCCAGCTTGGCTTCCATGCGGTCATAACCCCTGTCGAGGTGATAGATGCGGTCCACCACGGTCTCGCCCTCGGCCACCAGGCCCGCGATGACCAGGCTGGCCGAGGCCCGCAGGTCGGTGGCCATGACAGTGGCGCCCGAGAGCTGCGGCACGCCCTCAACCACGGCCACCTTGCCGTCAATCTGGATCTTCGCCCCGAGGCGTACCAGTTCGTTGACGTGCATGTAGCGGTTCTCGAAGATGGTCTCGGTGATCTTGGCGGTGCCCTGGGCGATGCAGTTGAGCGCCATGAACTGGGCCTGCATGTCGGTGGGGAAACCGGGGTATTCCGTGGTGCGAAAGCTTTGGGCCTGCAGACGTCCCTGGGACTGCACACGGATGCCGTCCGGCAGGGCCGTCACCGTCGCACCGGCCGCGACCAGCTTTTCGATCACTGCATCCAGGTGGTCGGCGCGGCCGTACTTGAGCACCACGTCCCCGCCCGTGGCCGCCACGGCACAGAGGAAGGTACCCGCCTCGATACGGTCGGCCACCACACGGTGCTCGCAACCGCGCAGCGATTCCACGCCCTGGATGCGGATGCGGCTGCTGCCATGACCTTCGATCTTCGCGCCCATCTGGATGAGCATCTCGGCCAGATCAGGGATCTCGGGCTCCTGCGCGGCATTCTCCAGAATGGTCTCGCCCTCGGCCAGAGTGGCGGCCATCAGCAGGTTTTCGGTGCCGGTCACGGTGACCATGTCGGTCGTGATGCGTGCGCCCTTGAGCCGCTTCTGCCCCTTGGGCAGCTTGGCCAGGATGTACCCGTGCTCGACCGTGATCTCCGCCCCCATGGCCTGCAGACCCTTGATGTGCTGGTCCACGGGCCGCGAACCGATGGCGCAGCCGCCGGGCAAGGACACCGTGGCTTCACCAAAGCGCGCCAGCAGCGGGCCCAGGGCCAGCACCGAGGCACGCATGGTCTTGACCAGTTCGTAGGGCGCTTCCGGGCTGCTGAGTTTCGCGGCATCGATGCGCACTGTGCCGTCCTCCCCCTGCGCCACCGTCACGCCCATGTTGCGGATCAGCTTGAGCATGGTGGCCACGTCCTGCAGGC
Organism: Hylemonella sp.; assembly: GCA_046299695.1. Classification (GTDB taxonomy): domain Bacteria; phylum Pseudomonadota; class Gammaproteobacteria; order Burkholderiales; family Burkholderiaceae_C; genus Hylemonella. The sequence continues at coordinate 332,596 of JBKBHP010000001.1, read as the reverse complement.
GCGGCACATTGCGCAGCGTCACGGGCTGCGCGGTCAGCAAGGCCGCACAGAGTTCGGGCAGGGCTGCGTTCTTGGCCCCGGAGACCAGCACCTCGCCACGGAGCACGCGCCCGCCACGGATCAGCAGTTTGTCCATCGGTGTTTACTTCGCTTGCGCAGCCCATTCGGCCGGCGTGTAGGTTTTCATGGAGAGAGCGTGCACCTCGTCGGTGTGCATCTTCTGACCCAGCGTGGCGTAGACCCGCTGGTGGCGCTGGATAGCGCGCTTGCCCTCGAACTCCGGGGACACGATGGTCGCATACCAGTGGCGGCCGTCGCCCGTGAGTTCGATGTGCTCGCACGTCAGGCCGGCGGCGATCAGGGTTTGAAGTTGCTCTGCAGTCATCATGTCCTCCCCTCTCAAGCGCGGATCTTGTAGCCGATGCGCAGCAGGTGCACGGCCAGCCCCCCCACGACCAGCAAGGCCGTGCCCACGATGGCCAGGCTCAGCCACGGGGAAACATCGCTGATGCCGAAGAATCCGTAGCGGAAACCGTCGATCATGTAGAAAAAGGGATTGAGGTGGCTCACACCCTGCCAGAACGCCGGCAGCGAATGGATGGAGTAGAACACGCCGCTGAGGAAGGTCATGGGCATGATGAGGAAGTTCTGGAACGCCGCAAGCTGGTCGAACTTCTCGGCCCAGAGTCCGGCGATCAGGCCCAGCGTGCCCAGCAGGGCCGCACCCAGGATGGCAAACAGCAGCACCCACAGCGGCGACACCACCGTCAGCTCGGTGAACCAGACCGTGGCCAGCAGTACACCCGAGCCGACAACCAGTCCGCGCAAGACCGAGGAACCCACGTAGGCGAAGAACCAGGCCCAATGCGACAGCGGCGTCAGCAGCAGAAAGACCAAGTTGCCCATGATCTTGCTCTGGATCAGCGAAGACGAGCTGTTGGCAAAAGCGTTCTGCAACACGCTCATCATCACGAGGCCGGGGATCAGGAAGGCCGTGTAGCCGATGCGGTCGTAGACCTTGACGTGGTCTTCGAGCACGTGGCCGAAGATCAGCAGGTAGAGCACGGCCGTGAGCACGGGCGCGGCAATGGTCTGGAAGCTGACCTTCCAGAAGCGCAGCACTTCCTTGTAGAGCAAGGTCTGCCAGCCGTTCATTTGTTGACCCCCACGCTTGTCGCTTCGCGTACTGCGCTGCCCCCCGAGGGGGCCTTCGCGCCTTGGGACGGCCCGGCGGCGCTCACCTTTCCTCCCATGACCTCAAGGAAGACATCCTCCAGGTCGGCTTTGGTGATCTCCACGTCGTCGACGACGACACCGGACTCGCGCACGGCCGCAAGATAGCTCTCGATCTCGCGCGCGTCATGCGCAGGGAACTGCACCACGCGACCGGTCACGCGCGCACGCGCGGCCAGGGCGAGCGGCAGCTCACCTTCGATCTTCATGCGCAGCACATGGCTGGACGCCGCTTTGAGCAGCTCGCTGGTGCGCTCCAGCGCCACCACCTTGCCCGTCTTGAGCATGGCGATACGGTTGCAGAGGGCCTCGGCCTCTTCGAGGTAGTGCGTGGTCAGCAGCACGGTGTGGCCCTGTTTGTTCAGTTTGGAGACAAAGGCCCAGAGCGTCTGGCGCAGCTCCACGTCCACGCCGGCCGTGGGTTCGTCCAGCACGATGACGGGCGGCTTGTGCACCAGGGCCTGGGCCACGAGCACACGGCGCTTCATGCCGCCCGAAAGCTGGCGCATGTTGGCACTGGCCTTGTCAGCCAGACCCAGGCTCTCGAGCAGCTCGTCGATCCAGGCCTCGTTGTTCTTCACGCCAAAGTAGCCCGACTGGATGCGCAGGGTCTCGCGGACGTTGAAGAAGGGATCGAAGACCAGCTCCTGCGGCACCACGCCCAACCGCTGACGCGCACGGGCATAGTCGGCCTGCACGTCGTGCCCCAGCACCGAGACCCGTCCGCTGCTGGGGCGCACGAGACCGGCCAGGATGCTGATCAGGGTGGTCTTGCCCGCGCCGTTGGGGCCCAACAGGCCGAAGAACTCGCCCTCTTCGATGTCGAGACTGACATCGTCAAGTGCTGCGAAGGTGGCGCCCTTGGGACCGCGGGCAAGCGGGTAGTGCCGGGAAACCGACTGGAAGGAGATGGCGGGCATGGGAGTCCGCCATTTTAGCGGGCCGCCCGCCGCCGTGCAGGCGCCGCTCAGGCGGCCAGAAGCAGGCCGTCCACGCCATAGAGGCGGGCCAGATCAATCAGGCGTGTGCTGAGGTTGCGGATCTCGAAACCCTTGCCTCGCGCCAGACTGGCACGCCGGAACTCCAGCAGCACCGACAGGGCCGAGGAGTCGAAACGCTGCAGCGAGGCGGCATCCACAACCACGGCAGGGCCGTTTTGCGAGGGCAGGCCCTGGACCAGCATGCGCAGGCAGGCCGTCGCCTGCTGGTGGGTCAACTCGGAAGGCAGGACCAGCATCTCAGGCCTTCTTGGCGTTGGCCTTGTTGCGCTCGACCAGCGAGGCGATCAGGCCATCGATGCCCTTGGCATTGACCTCCTGGGCAAACTGGCTGCGGTAGGTCTCGACCAGCCACACGCCCATGACGTTGAGGTTGTAGATCTTCCAGCCGCGACCTTCACCGGGGGTCTTTTCCAGGCGATAGTCGAGCTGAATCGGTTCGGGGTTGCCCTGGCCGCGCACCTCGGTACGCACCACAACCTCCTTGTCCTCGGGCGCGGCGCGCATGGGCTTGGCGGTCACCGTCATGTCATTCACCTGGGCCAGGGCGCCGGCATAGGTACGCACCAGCAGGATCTTGTACTCCTCCTGCAGGCGCTTGCGCTGCTCAGGCGTAGCCTGCCGCCACCCCGGGCCGACCGAGGATGCCGTCATGCGCTGGAAATTGACGTTGGGCATGATCTTGCTGTCGACCAGCGCGATGATGCGGCTGACGTCACCCGCCTTGATGGCCGGGTCGGCCTTGATGCTGTCGAGCACCTCGGTCGACAGCTTGACGATCATCGTATCGGCCGCGTCATCGGCCGCGTGGGCTGGCGCGACGACCTGGCCCAGAACGATCAGGCCCGTGGCGGTGGCCGACAGCAGGCGGTGGAACAGACGTCGATGCATGGCGAATTCACTCCTCTTGCAACGCAGCCGCGAGGCTGCTTTTCCTCAACGCAGCCAGATGGCATCTGGCCGACAGGCTCGCCCTTACCTGGCCGGTTCGGGCTCCGCCTCGTAATCCTCTTCGATCATCGGCTCTTCCGGCGGGTTCCCGTCATAAACGAGGTTGCGACGGTGCTGTAGATAGGCATCGCGCAAAAAAGTATATTTGTCGAGCGCCGCCTCTTCAAGCAGACCTTCCTGCTTGAGCAGGCCGGCACGCACGTGCACGACGCGCGTCGCCGCCAGCGTGTTGCGCACTGGCACCTCCTCGATCTGGGACAGCAGATTGCCCTTGAAATCCACGGGTAGGGCAGCGGTATCCCGCACGGTCGAGGGCCCCAGCAACGGCAGCACCACATACGGCCCGGCACCGACACCCCAGTGACCCAGGGTCTGGCCGAAGTCCTCGTTGTGGCGCGGGATCTGCATCTCGCTGGCCACGTCGAGCACGCCCCCCAGGCCCATCAGGGTGTTGACCCAGAAGCGCGTGAAGCTCTCGGCCGCCGCCTGGCCCTTGAGCTGGAGGACGCTGTTGACCGTGGTCCAGGCGTCGCCCAGGTTGCCAAAGAAATTGCCCACGCCCTTGCGCACCATCTCGGGCACGTTGTCCTGGTAGGCCGTGGCCACGGGCTTGAGCACGGCCCGGTCGACCGCATCGTTGAACTTGTAGACACCGCGGTTCCAGGGCTCCAGCGGATCCGCCGGATTGGCCTGCGGGCCGGTGGCACAGCCTGCCAGCAGCGCGCCGAGCACAAGCACGCACAGGCGCAGGACACTGGCGCGCCACGTCCATGAAACGCCGGCGTTCATTTCTTGCTGGCGCCTTCCTCTGACTTGCTGTAGAGGAACTGCCCGATCAGATTCTCGAGCACGATCGCCGACTGTGTGCTGGCGATGACATCGCCGGCTGCCAGCAGCTTCTCGTCCGCGCCGGCCTCGATGCCGATGTACTGGTCACCCAGCAGACCGCTGGTCAGGATCTTGAGCGAGCTGTCCTTGGGAAACTTGTAGCGGCTTTCCATGGACAGGGCCACGCGGGCTTGGAAGGTCTTGTCGTCAAAGGTGATCGACTCCACGCGCCCCACCACCACGCCACTGCTCTTGACCGCTGCCTTGGGCTTGAGACCGCCGATGTTGTCGAAGCGCGCCTCAACCCGGTAGGTGGACTGGAAGCTCAGATTGAGCAGATTGGCCGCCTGCAGAGCCAGGAAGAGGATGGCCGCTGCGCCGATCAGCACGAACAGACCTACCCAGATATCGTTTTTCGAGCGTTGCATCTTCATTCGTTGGGGTCGGAGCACATCGCCGCGCGCGTGATCTGACCCACAAAGCTCCTGTCAATTCAAATCGTGAACATCATCGCGGTCAGGATAAAGTCCAGACCCAACACCGCCAGCGAGGCCATCACCACGGTACGCGTCGTGGCGCTCGACACCCCTTCGGGCGTGGCCTGCGCCTCGTAACCCTGCAGCAACGCGACAAAGGTCACCGTGAAACCGAACACGATGCTTTTGACCACGCCGTTGCCCACATCCTGCCAGACATCCACGCCGCCCTGCATCTGGCTCCAGAAAGCCCCCGGGTCGACGCCGATCATCACCACACCGACAAACCAGCCGCCCATCACGCCCACGGCGCTGAACACCGCGGCCAGCAGGGGCATGGCGATCACGCCCCCCCAGAAACGCGGCGCCAGGATGCGGCGGATGGGATCGACGGCCATCATCTCCATGGCGCTGAGCTGCTCCCCCGCTTTCATCAGGCCGATCTCGGCCGTTAGCGAGGTGCCGGCCCGCCCGGCGAACAGCAGGGCGGCCACCACGGGTCCGAGCTCGCGCACCAGGCTCAACGCCACCATCTGGCCCAGAGCTTCCGCCGAACCGTAGTCAACCAGGATGTAGTAGCCCTGCAGGCCGAGCACGAAACCCACGAAGAGACCCGAGACCACGATGATGGCCAGCGAATGGTTGCCCAGGAAATGGACTTGGTCGCGCACAAGGCTGAAGCGCCGGAAGGTCGGCCCGGCCAGGCGCAGCAGGCGGAAGAACAGGGACGTGGCATGGCCGATGTCGGCCAACTTGCTACGCACGGCATAACCCACGTCGGAGGGGCGCCACCAGCTCATGAGGCCACCTCGCCAAAATCCTGTTCCACGGTAGGGCCCGGGTAATGGAACTGCACCGGCCCCTCGGCCTGGGCCTTGACGAACTGCTGCACCAACGGATCAGTGGAGCGCTGCACCTCCTCGGGTGTGCCCTGGGCCGCAATGCGGCCGTTGGCCAGGATCACCACCTGATCGGCGATCAGAAAGGTCTCCTCCAGATCGTGCGAGACCACGATGCTGGTCACCCCCAGGCTGTCATTGAGGCGTCGGATCAGCTGCGCCGCCGTGCCCAGTGAAATCGGGTCCAGGCCGGCGAACGGTTCGTCATACATGATGAGTTCAGGGTCGAGCACGATGGCTCGCGCCAGCGCCACGCGCCGCGCCATGCCGCCGGAGACCTGGCTGGGCATGAGATCGCGCGCGCCTCGCAGCCCGACGGCATTGAGCTTCATCAGAACGAGGTGGCGGATCAGCTCCTCGCTCAGGTCGGTGTGCTCGCGCAGCGGGAAGGCGACGTTCTCGTAGACGCTGAGATCGGCAAACAGGGCACCGAACTGGAACAGCATGCCCATGCGCCGACGTGCCTCATAGAGCTGCGCGTGGTCCATGGTGGTCACGTCCTGACCGTCGAGCAGCACCTGGCCCTGCTGGGCACGGTATTGGCCACCGATGAGGCGCAACACGGTGGTTTTCCCACCGCCCGAGGCGCCCATGAGCGCCGTCACCTTGCCGCGGGGCACGGTCAGGCTGATGTCGTCGAGGATGACCCGGTCGCCGTAGCCAAAGGTCACATTGCGCAGCTCGACCAGGGAAGTGTCAGTTGATGCAGTCATGAAAAAAGCAAAAGCCGGTGCGGTCCGGCTTTTGCATCATAAGGCATCGAGCACCCCGCCCTGCCCGGTATGGCTATCCAGGTTCTGGCCGGGTGAGAGAGTTCAGCGCGGCAGCGTGCTGGAACCCATCAGGAACTCATCGACCGCTCGGGCGGCCTGGCGGCCTTCACGGATCGCCCACACCACCAGCGACTGGCCGCGACGGATGTCGCCGGCGGCAAAGACCTTGGGCGCATTCGTTGCATACCCGCCCGTGAAGTCCGTGCTCGCCTTGGCATTGCCACGCGCATCCTTGTCGACGCCGAAGGCCTCGACAATGGTCGCCACCGGACTCACAAAACCCATGGCCAGCAACACGAGATCGGCCTTGTACTCCTTTTCCGTGCCTGGGATCTCGACGAACTTGCCGTCCTTGAACTCCACGTGCACGGTCTTGAGGCCTGTGACCTTGCCATCCTTGCCGATGAACTCTTTGGTCGAGATCGCGAACTCGCGCTGGCAACCTTCCTCATGGCTGGAACTGGTGCGCAGCTTGAGCGGCCAGTAGGGCCAGACCAGGGGCTTGTTCTCCTCTTCGGGCGGCTGGGGCATGACCTCGAACTGGGTCACGCTGGCCGCGCCATGGCGGTTACTCGTACCCACGCAGTCGGAGCCGGTGTCGCCACCGCCGATCACGATCACGTGCTTGCCCGTGGCCATGATCTGGTCCTTGACCTTGCCGCCCGCGTTGACGCGGTTCTGCATGGGCAGGAATTCCATGGCGAAGTGGATGCCATCGAGATCGCGGCCCGGCACCGGCAGGTCACGCGACTGCTCGGCACCGCCGGCCAGCAGCACCGCGTCGAAGTCTTTCTTGAGTTGCTCCGGGCTGACGCTGTTCTTGGCCCAGTTGGTGACCTTGGAACCCTTGGGCAGCTCACCGACGATGGTATTGGTCTTGAACACCACGCCCTCGGCTTCCATCTGCTTGACGCGGCGATCGATATGCCCCTTGTCGAACTTGAAGTCAGGGATGCCGAAACGCAGCAGGCCGCCGATGGTGTCGTTCTTCTCGTACACGGTCACCGCGTGGCCGGCGCGTGCCAGCTGCTGGGCCGCGGCCATGCCGGCGGGGCCCGAGCCGACGATCGCGACCTTCTTGCCGGTCTTCACCGCAGCGGGCTGTGGCTTGACCCAGCCCTGCTCCCAGGCCTTGTCGATGATGGCATGCTCGATGGACTTGATGCCCACGGCGTCGTTGTTGATGTTCAACGTGCAGGCCGCCTCGCACGGTGCCGGGCACACACGGCCGGTGAAGTCCGGGAAGTTGTTGGTGCTGTGCAGCACCTCGATCGCGTTCTTCCAGTCGCCCTGGTAGACCAGATCGTTGAAGTCCGGAATGATGTTGTTGACCGGGCAACCACTGTTGCAGAAGGGCGTGCCGCAGTCCATGCAGCGGGCGCCCTGAACCTTGGCCTGCTCATCGGTCAGGCCGATCACGAATTCCTTGTAGTTCTTGACGCGCTGTGCGACGGGTGCGTAGCCCTCCTCGAGGCGCTCGTACTCCATGAAGCCGGTGACTTTACCCATGATGTATTCCTGATTCCTACGTCGTCGTTACTTGGCCGGAGCCGCTTCTTTCTTGCCAGCGGCCTTGGCGGGCACAGCAGCGGCCTTCTTGGCGTTGATCTCGCCGAGCGCGCGCTTGTATTCGTTCGGGAACACCTTCACGAACTTGGCACGGGCCTCGTTCCAGTGGTCCAGCAACTCGCGCGCGCGCTTGCTGCCGGTCCAGCGGTGATGGTCTTCGAGCAGCTTCTTGAGCTGAGCCTCGTCGGTCTGGTCACGGTGCCAGATCGCACGCGGCAGGGTCTTCTCCTGCTCGGCGGCGGGCAGCACCTTTTCCATCGACACCATGGCCGTGTTGCAACGGCTGGCGAACTGGCCATCCTCGTCGTAGACGTAGGCCACGCCACCGCTCATGCCGGCAGCAAAGTTGCGGCCGGTCTTGCCGAGCACGGCGACGGTGCCGCCGGTCATGTACTCGCAACCGTGGTCGCCCGTGCCCTCAACCACGGCCGTGGCGCCCGACAGGCGCACGGCAAAGCGCTCGCCGGCCACACCGCTGAAGAAGGCTTCACCGGTGGTGGCACCGTACATCACGGTGTTGCCGACGATGATGTTGCGCGTGGCTTCGCCGCGGAAGTCGATGCTCGGACGCACCACGATGCGACCACCCGACAGGCCCTTGCCCGTGTAGTCATTAGCGTCCCCGATCAAGTAGAGCGTGATGCCACGCGCCAGGAAGGCACCAAAGGACTGACCGCCCGTACCCTCGAGCTGGATACGCAGGGTGTCGTCGGGCAGACCCTCGGGATGCACTTTGGTCAGCGCACCTGAGAGCATGGCGCCCACGGAGCGGTTGACGTTGCGGGCCACCTCCATGAACTGGACCTTCTCGCCCTTCTCGATGGCCGCACGCGACTTTTCGATCAGCACGCGATCCAGGCTCTTTTCCAGACCGTGCTCCTGCTCGGACACATGAAAGCGCGGCACGTCAGCCGGCACCATGGGCTGGGCGAACAGCCGGCTGAAGTCAAGGCCACGCGCCTTCCAGTGCTCGATACCCTTGCGCACATCCAGCAGGTCGGCACGACCGATCATGTCGTCGAACTTGCGGATGCCCAGCTGGGCCATGATCTGGCGCACTTCCTCGGCAACGAAGAAGAAGTAGTTCACTACGTGCTCGGGCTTGCCCGAGAACTTCTTGCGCAAGGTCGGGTCCTGGGTGGCTACACCCACCGGGCAGGTGTTCAGATGGCACTTGCGCATCATGATGCAGCCCTCGACGACCAGCGGCGCGGTGGCGAATCCGAACTCGTCAGCGCCCAGCAGCGCGCCGATGGCGACGTCGCGGCCGGTCTTCATCTGGCCATCGGCCTGCACGCGGATGCGGCCGCGCAGGCGGTTGAGCACCAGGGTCTGCTGGGTCTCAGCCAGGCCGATCTCCCAGGGGGAACCGGCGTGCTTGATGGACGACCAGGGCGAAGCGCCCGTGCCACCGTCGTGGCCGGCGATGACGACGTGATCGCTCTTGCACTTGGCCACGCCCGCGGCGATGGTGCCCACGCCGATCTCGGACACCAGCTTGACGCTGATGCTGGCGTGCGGGGCCACGTTCTTCAGGTCGTGGATCAGCTGGGCCAGGTCCTCGATCGAGTAGATGTCGTGGTGCGGCGGCGGGGAGATCAGGCCCACGCCCGGCACCGAGTGACGTAGCTTGCCGATGTAATCGGACACCTTGCCGCCCGGCAGCTGCCCGCCCTCGCCGGGCTTGGCACCCTGGGCCATCTTGATCTGGATCTGGTCGGAGCTGGACAGGTATTCAGCGGTGACACCGAAGCGGCCCGAGGCGACCTGCTTGATCTTGGAGCGCAGCGAGTCACCGTCCTGCAGCGGCAGATCCACCTCGACCTGCTCGGCGCCGATCACGCTCTTGAGCGTCTCACCCTTCTTGATCGGGATGCCCTTGAGCTCGTTGCGATAGCGCGCAGGATCCTCACCACCCTCACCCGTGTTGCTCTTGCCGCCGATGCGGTTCATCGCCACAGCCAGCGTGGCATGGGCCTCGGTGGAGATAGAGCCGAGCGACATGGCGCCGGTGGCAAAACGCTTGACGATCTCGCTAGCCGGCTCCACTTCTTCGACAGGAATGGCCCTGGCCGGATCGATCTTGAACTCGAACAGGCCGCGCAGCGTCAGGTGACGACGGCTCTGGTCGTTGATGATCTGCGCATATTCCTTGTAGGTGTTGAAGCTGTTGGCACGCGTGCTGTGCTGCAGTTTGGCAATCGCATCCGGCGTCCACATGTGCTCTTCACCGCGCGTACGCCAGGCGTATTCGCCGCCGGCATCCAGCATGGTGGCGAGCACCGGATCATTGCCGTAGGCGGCCTTGTGCATGCGGATGGCTTCCTCGGCCATCTCGAAGACGCCGATGCCCTGCACCCGGCTGGGGGTGCCGGTGAAGTATTTGGCGATGGTCTCGCTGTTGATGCCGATGGCCTCGAACAGCTGGGCGCCGCAGTAGGACATATAGGTCGACACGCCCATCTTGGACATGATCTTGGACAGGCCCTTGCCGATCGCCTTGATGTAGTTGTAGATGGCCTTGTCGGCGCTCAGGTCGCCCGGCAGATCCTGGTGCATCGCCGCCAGGGTTTCCATCGCCAGATAGGGGTGGACGGCCTCGGCGCCGTAGCCGGCCAACACGGCGAAGTGGTGCACTTCGCGCGCAGTGCCCGTCTCGACCACCAGACCGGCCGACGTACGCAGGCCCTCACGCACCAGATGCTGGTGGATGGCGGAGAGAGCCAGCAGCGCGGGGATGGCCACCTGGGTGGCGCTGATCGCGCGATCACTGATGATCAGGATGTTCTTGCCGCCCTTGATGGCGTCCACGGCTTCGGCGCACAACGAGGCCAGCTTGGCTTCCACGCCCTCGCGGCCCCAGTCCAACGGATAGGTGATGTCCAGCGTGGCGCTGCGGAACTTGCCCTGGGTCGTGGCCTCGATGTTGCGCAACTTGGCCATGTCCGAGAAGTCCAGGATGGGCTGGCTCACCTCAAGACGCATGGGCGGGTTGACCTGGTTGATGTCCAGCAAGTTGGGCTTCGGTCCGATGAAGGACACCAACGACATCACGATGGCTTCGCGGATCGGGTCGATGGGCGGGTTGGTCACCTGGGCGAACAACTGCTTGAAGTAGTTGTACAGCGGCTTGTTCTTGTCGGACAGCACGGCCAGCGGGCTGTCGTTGCCCATCGAGCCGATGCCCTCCTCGCCGTTGACGGCCATGGGCGCCATCAGGAACTTGATGTCCTCCTGCGTCATGCCGAAGGCCTGCTGCCGATCCAGCAACTGGGCCGCATCGGCCTTGGGCAGATCGGCCGCGCCGGTCTCGACATCGTCGAGCTTGATGCGCAGGTTCTCGATCCACTGCTTGTAAGGTTTGCTGTTGGCGAGGTTGGCCTTGAGCTCCTCGTCGTCGATCATGCGGCCCTGCTCCAGATCGATGAGGAACATCTTGCCGGGCTGCAGGCGCCATTTGCGCACGATCTTGTTCTCGGGCACGGGCAACACGCCGGACTCAGAGCCCATGATTACCAGGTCGTCGTCGGTGATGCAGTAGCGCGAGGGACGCAGGCCGTTGCGGTCCAGCGTGGCGCCGATCTGGCGGCCGTCGGTGAACACGATGGAGGCCGGGCCGTCCCAGGGCTCGAGCATCGCGGCATGGTATTCATAGAAGGCCTTGCGGCGCTCATCCATGGTCGTGTGCTGCTCCCAAGGCTCGGGAATCATCATCATCACGGCCTGGCTGATCGGGTAGCCAGCCATCGTGAGCAGTTCGAGGCAGTTGTCGAAGGTAGCCGTGTCGGACTGGCTGGCGAAGCTGATGGGATAGAGCTTTTGCAGATCGTTGCCCAGCACCGGCGACGACATCACGCCTTCGCGCGCCTTCATCCAGTTGTAGTTGCCCTTGACCGTGTTGATTTCACCGTTGTGGGCGACATAACGGTAAGGGTGGGCCAGCGGCCACTCGGGGAAGGTGTTGGTCGAAAAGCGCTGGTGCACCAGACCCAGCGCAGAGACACAGCGCTTGTCCTGCAGATCCAGAAAGTAGGTGCCCACCTGATCGGCCAGCAGCAGGCCCTTGTAGACCATAGTCCGGCTGGACATGCTGGGCACATAGTATTCCTTGCTGTGCTTGAGCTGCAGTGCCTGGATGGCGGCACTGGCCGTCTTGCGGATCACGTAGAGCTTGCGCTCCAGAGCGTCCTGTACGATCACGTCACTGCCACGTCCCACAAAGACCTGGCGGATGATCGGTTCCTTCTCGCGCACGGCCGGCGACATGGGCATCTCGCGGTTGACGGGCACGTCACGCCAGCCCAGCAGCACCTGGCCTTCGGCTTTGATGGCGCGCTCCATCTCCTGCTCACAGGCCAGCCGCGAGGCGTGCTCCTTAGGCAGGAAGATCATGCCCACGCCATATTCGCCCTGCGGCGGCAGCGTCACGCCCTGCTTGGCCATTTCCTCACGGTAGAGGGCGTCCGGCAATTGAATCAGGATGCCCGCCCCGTCGCCCATCAGCTTGTCGGCACCGACCGCGCCCCGGTGGTCCAGGTTTTCGAGGATCTTGAGGGCGCCCTGGACGATTTCGTGGGTTTTCTGACCCTTGATATGCGCCACGAAACCCACGCCACACGCATCATGCTCGTTGGCGCTCGAATACAAACCTTGTTCTTGAAGATGCTGGATTTCGGCAGCCGTGGTCATGGCGCACTCCTAAAATTTCACAGGGGTCGTAAGGATAGTGCAGCGCAGCAAGTTTTACCAGCAAATTAATAGGGGTCAGATTCTAATTATTTGTTGATAAATTCATTAAACAAATAATTGGGGACATATTTAACGGCCCGCGGCTACGTGCTTCTCGCGAACTGATCGCGACAGCAGCTTGCTCTGACGGCCTATCGGGATGGGGGTCGCCCGGCCTTGGACTTGCTGAGCCGCCGCTCGGTCTTCTTCTGCAGCTCGGCAATGAAGCCTGGACCGCCCAAAGCCCAGCCTTTGAGCACCGCATCAGTCAGCGCCTGCTGCCGGGACGCCGAGAGGCCTTCCTGCACCAGATCGGCGTAGGCCGCTTCACGCGCGAAAGGCGTATTCCCGAGCTGCCAGTAAAGCGGGTGGGGACTGATGAGACGATCGCTGCGCAAGCCCGCATAGTGCCCATGGCTGGACCAGGCATAGTCCCGGGCCTGCGCCGCCAGGCCGGCACGTACAGGGTTCAGGTCGATGTAGCTCATGCAGGCCAGCAGATAGGGCTCGGCCTCGATCAACGTGGACTTGTAGCGCCCTTCCCAGAGCGTACCGCTGCGGCCGTGACGATCATTGAAGTACCGCACGTATCGCCGTCCGACCGCCTGCATCATGCGCGGCAAGCCCTCGGCCGTCTGGGGTGTCAGGAGCAGATGGACATGGTTGTCCATCAGCACATAAGCGTGCAGGGCCACGTCAAACTGCCGTGCCTGGGTCTCCAGCAGGTCCAGCATCTGCTGGCGGTCGGCCGGGTCCAGAAAGATGGGCTGGCGATTGTTGCCGCGCTGGATCACATGGTGCGGATAACCGGGGACGCTGAGGCGGGGCAAGCGGGCCATGGTGATGCGGCAGTGGAGTGTGCCGCATCATAGGGCCAATCTGACCCCAATTGAGTCAGGACTGACCCGACCTACATCTTGGGAGCCTTGGCCACGCGCACCTTGCCGCTGGTCGTGATCAGAATCACGGCTTCGCCAGGCTCGAACACCTCGGCCCCCTTGCCCTGAACGATCGCCCGCCGCTCGCCGTTCTTGAGCTGCACCAGGATCTCATACGCCTCTTCACGCGTGCCGGCCCGCTCGATCACATTGCCGGCCACCGCACCGGCCACCGCACCAACGATACCGATCACCTGCGCCTCGCGCTGACCGCTGCCGGCGCCATAACCGGCGATGCCACCGACGGCCCCCCCCGCCGCTGCACCCACACCCGACTGGCTGCCCTCCACCGTGACCGCGCGCACCGACAGCACCACAGCGTCGACCACCGTGGACAAGCGCTGCGCGTCACCACGCTGGATCACATCCGGGCTGCTGGTCGCGCAACCGGCCAGCATCAGCGCTAGCGCCCACATCCAAATTTTCTTCATGATTCAACCTTTATCAAAACAAGGCGCACGTACTGCGCCGACTCTTCACGCAACGCTCGCTCGCTCCGGCGGTTGACCCTCGGGCAGACGAAAGCGCGTCTGCAGCAGCGCTTCCAGACCAAACTGCTCCAGAATCTCGCGCAGGCGCTGGGCTGCCGCCCGCTTGCGCTGCCCGGTATAACGCGCCAGGATCAACTCGTTCTTGAGACTGTGCTCCCAGCCCACGAGTTCCGTCACCGTGACCTGGTAGCCCATGGCTTCCAGGTAAAGACAACGCAGCACATTGGTGATCTGGCTGCCCAGCTCACGCGTGTGAAGGGGGTGGCGCCAGAGCTCGGCCAGTGGCGTGCGCGACAAGGACAGCGCCTTGCCGGCGTTCAGTGCACGCGCCACCTCGGCCTGACAGCAGGGCACGAGCACCATGGCGCGCGCCTGCTTCTCCAGACCGAAGGCGATGGCGTCGTCCGTGGCCGTGTCGCAGGCATGTAGAGCGGTGACCACATCGATGCGCTCCGGCAGCTCCTGCGACTGCATGGATTCGGCCACACTGAGATTGAGAAAGCTCATGCGCTCAAAGCCGAGGCGCTGCGCCAGGTCGCGCGACTTCTGCACCAGCTCGGCACGGGTCTCGATGCCGTAGACCCGGCCCACAGCGCGCTGGCGGAAATAGAGGTCATAGACGATGAAGCCCAAATAGGACTTCCCGGCCCCGTGATCGGCCAGCGTCAGGCCCGCCCCCGCGTTCAGCTCGGGCTCCAGTTCATGCAACAGCTCTTCGATGAAACGGACGAGGTGATAAACCTGCTTGAGCTTGCGCCGGCTGTCCTGGTTGAGCTTGCCCTCGCGTGTCAGGATATGCAGCTCCTTGAGCAGTTCGAGCGACTGGCCCTCCCGCAGGCCCAGTTCCTGGGTGAGGTCTTGCGCTGACCCTGGCGGTGTCTTCTTCGTCATCGTTCTCACGGCAGCTCATCCTCGACGTTACGGCGCACACCCAGGGCCTGCCAACCACCCAGTCCCAGCTCTCTCAGACGTTGCATATTGCGCTCATAGATAGCCTCGGCCTCGGGAAACGCTTCGACGGCGCGGTCGATACTGGCCTCACGCAGGAGATGCAGGGTCGGATAAGGCGCACGGTTGCTGTAGTTGGTGATGTCCTCCGGTGTTGTCCCCGCGAACTGGAACTGCGGATGAAAGCTGGCAATCTGCAGCACGCCCCGCAGATCCAGCGCCTCCAGCATAACGTCTGCCTCCTCCAGGAAATCATTGAAGTCCAGAAAGTCGGCCAAACATCCCGGCACCATCAACATCGTGGTATCCGTTTGCTCGGGATCGCTGGCAACCAGGGCCAGCAACTCACGCTGCAGGTCCTCGCGCAAGGTCGAGGTGTCCCCCGCCGAGCTCACGACCCAGCGGATCTGACCCTTGACATGGACACCCTTGGCAAAGGGGCAGAGGTTGAGCCCGATCACGGCGCGCTGAAGCCAGACCTGCATGTCGCGACAGACGGCCTCCTGCAATTCGAGCGGGATGTCTGGTTTAGAACTCATGGTGCACTCCTGCGGCCCAGCTGCAAGGCCAGCCACAGCCCTGCCAGCGAGCAGGCACCGGTCACGGCCCAGGTCCAGTGCCAGCCCCCCGTCTGACTGGCCACCCAGGCCACCAGGGGCGGCCCGGCGAACTGACCGATGGAAGCCCATTGCTGCATCCAGCCCACGGTGGTCGACACCGTGCCCTCACCGGGGGCCAAGCGTACCGCCAAAGAGAACAGGGTACCGGGGATCATGCCCCCCAGCATGGAGAACAGCAGCACCGCCGCAAAGCGCAGGACGGAAGGCAGGCCCTCTCCCTGGGGCGAAAGCGGCCATACAAAGAACGCCAGCAAAGTGCCCAGTCCCATGACGCCAAAACCAATGTAAAGCAGCAATTGCGGCCGGATACCGCGCCCCAGCAGCCGCCCCGAGGCGATATTGCCCACCATGTTGACGCCCGCGACCCCTGCCGTCAGTACCGCGCTCAGACCGCCCGCCACCCCCGCCTGGGCATAGATCGTGGGCAGAAAGCCGATGACCGCCAGCCACTGCCCCGAATACACGGCGAAACTCAGCGCCACCAGCCAAGGACCCGGCGCACGCAGCGTCTGTCGCAAGCGTCCCCACCAACCGGACCCCGGCAACGCCGGCGCATTCCGGTGGCGCTGCCGATCCGACGGCACCCGCTGCAGCACCCCGCAGGCCATGACCAACGTCAAACCTGCAAGCAACCACCACCAGAATTCCCAGCCCGCCCGCGCAATCACCAGCGGCCCGCACAGGAGCGCCAAGGCCGTTCCCAAGGGCATGTAGGCACCCCAGAGCCCCAGCATGGCGCTCATGCGCGCAGCAGGCACCAGCTGCCGAATCAGGCTGGGCGCCGGCATGGAGACCAGCAGGAAACCCAGACCCTCCACGGCACGCAGAACCAGCAGAGACTGTGCGTCACGCGCCCAGCCCCCGAGCAGCGACGCCAAGGTCAGCAGCAAGAGGCCACCGACCATGCTGCGCTTGAGCCCCCAGGTGTCGGCCGACAGCCCCACCAGCAGGCCCAGGGTCATCCCGGCCAGTTGCACGAGCGACAGCAGAAAGCCTGCCTGAAGCAGCGACACCCCCAGGGCCTCGCCCAGCGCCGGCAAGGCTGGCGACAGCTTGCCCACATGAAGCGCGGCGGTCACCCCCGCTCCGATCACGACCCAGGCCGCCACCGCGCCAGGAGGTGCGACTTCGGTGGGCGCACCAGGGGCGACCAGGGCCGTCCTTTCATTCATGTCCACAAGCTCCGCCCCGTCAGACGCGCGTGTTCGCGGCTGGCATAGCGATCCGTCATGCCGGCGATGTAATCGGCCACCACGCGCGAGATGGCACCGTCAGCGTCAGGCTGCTGTCGGGCCGCCTGCGCCCGAGCTGCATGCCCGGCCTGCATCTCCTGCGGTTCCTCGCGGTAGCAGGCGAACAGTTCCTGGATGACCTGGCGGGCGAGCGCCATGGTCTGCATGACCTGCGGATGACGGTACAAGTTCTGGAACAGGAATTTCTTGAGCGCCACGGAACGCGCGCTCATCTCGGGGCTGAAGGTCAGCTGCGCCGGCAGCGCCCGGGCCGCGTCGGCGCTCTGCGGCCCGCTGGATACGAGATTTGCTTGCGTGGCGGAGATCACGTCGTAGACCTGGGCGCTGAGCATGCGCCGTATGCTCTCGTAGAGCAGGCGTCGCCCCCGCTGTGCGTCCGCAAGCTGGGGATGCTCCTGCAAAGCCTGCTGACGGTACGTCTCGAACAGAGGCACCGATGCCAGCTGCTCCAGCGTGATCAAGCCGGAGCGCACGCCATCGTCTATGTCGTGCGCGTTGTAGGCGATCTCATCAGCGAGGTTGCACAGCTGCGCTTCCAGGCTGGGCTGCGTACGGTCCAGGAATCGGCGGCCCACCCCGCCAGGCTCCTGCGCCTCGATCTGCTCGGCATTGGTCCGCGAGCAGTGCTTGAGAATGCCTTCGCGCGTCTCGAAGGTCAGGTTGAGGCCATCGAATTCAGGATAGCGCTCCTCCAGCTGATCGACCACGCGCA
Organism: Hylemonella sp.; assembly: GCA_046299695.1. GTDB lineage: Bacteria > Pseudomonadota > Gammaproteobacteria > Burkholderiales > Burkholderiaceae_C > Hylemonella. The sequence continues at coordinate 315,179 of JBKBHP010000001.1, read as the reverse complement.
AACTCTGCAGGTTGTGCTCGAAGCCACCGTACGCGGCCATGCATTCGTTAAGCGCATCCTGCCCCACGTGACCAAAGGGCGTGTGACCCAGGTCGTGCGCCAGGGCGATGGCCTCCACCAGGTCCTCGTTCAGACCCAGGGAGCGCGCGATGGATCGCCCGAGTTGCGCCACTTCCAGCGAATGCGTGAGTCGCGTGCGGAAGAGGTCGCCCTCATGGTTCAGGAAAACCTGGGTCTTGTAGACGAGCCGCCGGAAAGCGGTCGAGTGGACAATGCGGTCGCGGTCGCGCTGGTACTCGGTTCGCGTCGGCGCAGCCAGCTCAGGATGACGCCGTCCTCGCGTGCGCGCCGGATCACTGGCGTAGGCAGCAAGCATCGATGACCTCGCGTACGAGCGCATCCGGTGCGCCACGCACCCCGGCCTTTCCGGGCGCCTCGATCACCACGAACTTGATCTCACCCGCTTCGGCTTTCTTGTCCACCCGCATCAGCTCCAGATAGCGCACTGCGTTGTCCCGGTCGTCCAGCACCGGGCCGATGACAGGCAGCCCCGCGCGCTCGATGAGAACACGCAGCCGCTGGACGAAGGCCTGATCCACGAGGCCCAGCCGCTGCGACAGCGTGGCTGCCATCACCATGCCGCAACCCACGGCCTCCCCATGCAACCAGGCGCCATAGCCCAGACCTGCTTCAATGGCATGGCCAAAGGTGTGGCCGAAATTCAAGATGGCCCGTAAGCCAGCCTCACGCTCGTCCTGGCCCACCACCTCGGCCTTGATCTCACAGCTGCGTCGCACGGCGTGGGCCAAAGCGGACATCTCGCGTGCACGCAGAGCGTCCATATGGCGCTCCAGCCAATCCAGCAGGACCATATCGGCAATCGGACCGTACTTGATCACCTCTGCCAGCCCGGCACTGAGCTCTCGCTCTGGCAGCGTTCTGAGTGTGTCGAGATCACAGATCACCCGCAGCGGCTGGTAGAAGGCCCCAATCATGTTTTTACCCAGCGGGTGGTTGATGGCCGTCTTGCCACCCACCGAGGAATCCACCTGAGCCAACAGTGTCGTTGGAACCTGCACGAACGGTATGCCCCGCATATAGCTGGCGGCAGCAAAGCCCGTCATGTCTCCAACCACCCCTCCGCCCAACGCATACAGCACCGTCTTGCGATCACAGCCCTTTTCGAGCAGCAGGTCGAAGATGCGGTTTAGGGTCTGCCAATCCTTGTAAGCCTCGCCATCGGGAAGCTTCAGCACATGCACTCGCCGATAGTGTGCGCTCAGTTCACGTTGCAGGGCGGCTGCATACAAGGGGGCGACGGTCTCGTTGCTGACGATCAGGGCTTGCGCCGTACGCGGCAAGCCGGCATAGCTGGACGCCCGCGTCAGCAGGCCGCTCCCGATCAGGATGGGGTAGCTGCGCTCGCCCAGATGGATCTGGAGCGGCTGGGCCACTTCAGGCACAGGAGTCATGGTTTCGGACATGCCTCTAGTTTAGGCCAGCCGCCCCGGGACTGCGGCGAGCCCATCGGACTAGGTCCTGGGCAACGCGCCGGACAGCTCCAGTTGCATGACGATCATGTTGACTAGGGTCGAGACGGAGGGACGTCCGGTATCGATAACGAAATGTGCGGTTTCCCGGTACAGCGGGTCGCGTTGCGCGTAGAGATCGCGCAGACGCTGGAGTGGATCCTGGACCTGGAGCAAAGGCCTTTGCGTGTCGTGCCGCAGGCGGCGCATCAGTTCCTCAGGCGTCGATTTCAGGTAGATCACCTGCCCGCGCTGACGCAGATGCTCGCGGTTGGCTTGCCGCAGTACCGCACCGCCTCCGGTGGACAGCACCCCACCCGACTGCGTGAGCTCGTCGATCACCTGCGCCTCGAGGTCGCGGAAGCGCTCCTCGCCCTCGCGCTCGAAGAACTCGCGGATCTGACAACCCAGCCGCTGCTCGATCACATGATCCGAGTCGGTGAAGTCCAGATGCAGACGGCGGGCGAGCTGCCGCCCCACGGTCGACTTGCCGGACCCCGGCAAGCCGATCAGGCTGATCGACAGGGGGGCATTGCGGTCTGAACTCAACGGAGGGAGGTTCGATCCGTCAGCGCTTTGGGCGTGATGAAGACCAGCATTTCGCGCTTCTCGGCCCGCTTGACCTTGTTGCGGAACAGGACGCCCAACCCCGGCAGATCGCCGAAGAAAGGAATCTTCGCCGTGTCTTCCTGCTCGGTCTGCGTGAAAATGCCGCCGATCACCACAGTGCCGCCGTTCTCGACCAGCACCTGGGTCTTGACATGCTTGGTATCGATAGCGAAACCGGCCGGGGTAGACTGACCCACCGTGTCCTTGTTGATATCGAGATCCAGTATCACATTGCCTTCCGGTGTGATCTGGGGTGTCACCTCGAGCATGAGGTTGGCCTTACGGAAAGCGATGGATGTCGCGCCGCTTGCGGATGCAACCTGATAGGGAAGCTCCGTACCTTGTTCAATAACGGCCTTGACCTTGTCCGCGGTCACCACACGTGGACTGGAAACCACCTTACCCTTGCCGTCTGCCTCCAGCGCAGAAATTTCCAGATTCAGGAAACGCGCTGCGTTCTCTCCGAAAATCGAAACGGCAAATGTTCCGACGTTTGCGCCGAGCAGCGCGGTGGCAGGCAGGTTGACAAATGTACCGTTGGTGGTTCCCGCAGAGGTCGCGTTATAGGTGGGTCCAAAGTCCACCCCCCGGCCAGAGCCACTGGAGATCTGGTCCATACCGCCACCCAGACGCACCCCCAGAGACTTCCCAAACACATCTGAGGCTTCCACGATACGGGCCTCGATCAGCACCTGACGCACCGGGATGTCGATCTTGGCAATCAGATCCTGGATCTGTTCCAGCTTGCTCGCGATATCAGTCACGAAAAGTTGGTTGGTTCGTGTTTCGGCAATCACACTGCCTCTTGCGCTCACAATCCGGCTGGCGGCTGCACCACCAGCACCAGGCACCGAGCCCACCCCCATCAGTCCACGCTGAACTTCAAGGGCTTTCGCATAGTTCAACTGAAAGGACTGGGTCCGCAAAGGCTCCAAGGTCTCCAACGCGGCATTCGCTTCACGCTCAAGTTTTTCCTTGGCCAGAATTTCGTCCTTGGGCGCGATCCACAGCACATTGCCATTCTTGCGCAAACCCAATCCCTTGGACTGCAGAATGATCTCCAGCGCCTGGTCCCAAGGCACATCCTGAAGTCGCAACGTGACATTGCCGGTCACGGAATCCGAGGTCACGACGTTGAAATTGGTGAAGTCGGCAATGACCTGCAGCAAGGCACGGATCTCGATGTTCTGGAAATTCAGCGACAGTTTCTGCCCGGTATAACCTGGCCCTTGCGTGAGCTTTGCGGGATCCACGCGCTGCGGTTTGACCTCGACCACAAACTGCTCGTCGCTCTGGTAGGCACTGTGCTCCCAGTTCCCCTTGGGCTCGATGACCATGCGCACTCGATCCCCGATCTGGAAAGCCGTGACGGTCTGCACAGGCGTACCAAAATCACTGACGTCCAGTTTGCGGCGCAATCCTTCCGGTAGGCTGGACTTCATGAACTCGACCACCAGGGTCTGGCCGCTTTGCCGGATGTCCACTCCCACCTGACTGTTGGGCAAAGCCACCACCACTCTTCCTGAGCCGCTCACGCCTCGACGGAAGTCCAGATCCTTGAGGGGCAAGGTCTCCCGGCTCTTGTTTTCCGCAAAAGCCGGGGCAGGGCCGGCAGGCGTCGCGGTGGCGGCCACAGGCTCCAGTGTCACCAGCAAGGACTGACCCTGCAACTCCGCCTTGTAATTCGTGGCCTGTCGCAGATTCAACACCACCCGCGTGCGATCACCGGCAGGAATCATATTGATGGACTGCAGGTTGCCCTGATTCACATCGATCGTAGAACGACCCATCACATTACCCACCCCTGCAAAATCCAGCGCAATCTTGGCGGGTGATTTGATGGAGAAGCCGTTGGGCACCGACTTCAGAGGTTGCGAAAGATCAATCTTGACGACTTCGACACCGCCTTGCAGAGAACCTGTCACCGCCTGGATGATGGGCATCGCCGAGGCGCTGGTCGACGAATCGGCCACTGCTTGCGCGTGCAGCGACGACGCGACAACCAGCGAACCCAGCACAGCCACCAACGAGCGAGCTGCAGACATCTTCAGTATTTTCATTTGACTCTCTCCTGCAACTGCAGTGTGGCGGGGCGTTCGATCCATTCACCCACGGCGTCCTGCACGATTTCGCGCAACGTGACCTCGGTTTCCGAGATCCTGGTGACCTTGCCGTAATTTGTGCCAAGGTAGCTACCAAGCCGGACCTGATAGAGCAGGTTGTCCACCCGGATCAGGGCAGCCGGCTGCCCCTGCTGAATCAGGCTACCAACCATGGACATGGCATCGAGCGGAAAAGCCTCCAGGGCCTCCTTGCGGCGAGCCAGCTCGGGGGCGATGAGGGCGCTGGTCAACGTAGCCGCTTGCCCCGTATCACGCTTCAAGGCCGCTGTCAGCTTTTCCTTGCTGAACGGGTCAACCGCCGTCGTATCCACATAGTCTTCCGGCTTGAAGGGCTTGGGTTCGGAAATCGGCGCGACACGCGGGCGCATCTGGTTGCGCTGATCCAGCATCCAGGAGCGCAGTTCGTCCTCACTGGACGCGCCGCATCCAGACAGAAGAATCGCCACACCCGCCAAACAGAAAGTTCGCGAGAGTTTCATTTCCGACCCCCTGCGGGTTTGCGCTGGGCGGCGATCTCTTCCTGATCCAAGTAACGGAAGGTCTTGGCCGTAGCATCCATGGTCAGCGTACCCCCGTCGCGCGGTGTCACCGTCAGATTATTCAGCGTCACGATGCGCGACAGATGGGCCACGTCGGAAGTAAAGGACCCGATGTCATGAAAACGCCCAGTGACCTTGAGAGTGATGGGCAATTCAGCGTAATAGTCACGCACCACGACTTGACCAGGCCTGAACAGTTCGAATTGGAGGCTACGCCCCAGACCCGCCTGATTGATGTCGGACAGCAGCGCATCCATCTCCGCCTTGCTGGGAAGCTGCTTCTCCAGCTGCGTCACGTACTGCAGCACCTGCTCACGCTGCTTGCGCAAGGCATCCAGATTGATGGCTTTTGCAAGCTTGGTCCGGTACTCTTCGCGCAGCTGAACCTCCTTGGCACGTTCCTGGGTCAGGATCTCGTCCTCGCCGCTGAGCCATACAAACCACAAGACCACCACCACCACAATGGCGACGAAAAGAAACAGGCCGTAGCGCGGCAAGGCCGGCCAGACCACCGGATTGCGCGGATCGAGATTGCTGAACTGTGCACGCAGAGTCTCCTGCAGTTGCACGAACTTCAGATTCAGGGGTGAGGTGCTCGCCATGTGTCTATTCCCTCACGGCTTCGCAGGCGCATTGGCTGGGGCCACGACCGGCGCTGCCGCAGCAGGTTTCTGGACTTCGCTGGCGCGCAACATGCGCACGCGAACCGTGAAATTGGCGACGCGGCGCTGCTCCTTGCCCAAGGCAACGTTGGCAGCCACGATCTCGATCAGTTCCGGCTTGGTGAACCAAGGCGAATGGTAGGCGAGGTTGCGCAGCAACTCGGAGACCCGCTCCTGGGACTGGGCCGTCCCCTGCAAGGAAATCAGCTGGTTGTCCTGCTTCATGCTGGTGATGAAGACCCCTTCCGGGAATTGGCGGGTCAGCTCGCTGAGCAGGTGTACCGGCATATTGCGATCGGCCTGCAGATTTTCGACCGCCTGCTGCCGCGCTCGCAGAGCCGCGATCTCGGCCTCGAGGGCGGCAATGTCCTTGATCTGGGCATCCAGCTTGCGGATTTCCTGGGTCAGAAGGTTGTTCAGCCCCTCCTGCGAGGAAATCTGCCCCTGTAGCCAAAGAAAGATGACGCCGGCAATCAGGCCTCCCGCCAATGCCGAGGCACCCAGCGAGGCATTGAAGAGATCCTGGCGCTTTTTGCGCGCCGCCTCGCGGTGAGGCAGCAGATTGATCAGTATCACTGCAGGAACCTCCGCATCGCCAGACCACAGGACGTCAGGTAGGAGGGCGCCTCGCGCGTCATCTTCTTGAGCCGCACCCCGTCGCCGATTTCCATGCCATCAAACGGATTCAGCAGGCTGCACGGGAAGCTGAGCTGCTGGGTCACGGCGTCGTTCAAACCCTGGAGAGCCGCCGCCCCGCCCGCCAGCATGATGTAGTCCACCTTGTGATGGGGCGTGCTGGTGAAGAAAAACTGCAAGGCCCGGCCGATTTCCTGGACCATGCTTTCGATGAACGGCCGCAAGACGGTCCCCTCATAGTCATCCGGCAACTCGCCGCTGCGCTTCTTGGACTCCGCCTCTTCGAGAGAAAAACCATACTGACGCACAATCAGCTGCGTCAGCTGCGCACCACCAAAGGCCTGATCCCGCTCGTAAAGCACCTCGTCATCCCGGATCACCTGCATGCTGGTTGTCAGGGCCCCCACCTCGAACAGGGCCACAATCGCGCCCGCGCCCTGCTGAGGCAGATTGGCAATCAAACGCTTGGCGGCCAGACGCGATGCATACGACTCCACATCCACGATCACCGGCTTGAGGCCGGCCGATTCAGCCAAGCCCTGGATGTCCTGCACCTTCTCACGCCGCGACGCCGCGATCAGGACATCAATGTCGCCGGTGGACGTCGCGCTCGGGCCGATGACACAGAAGTCCAGACTCACTTCCTCCAGCGGAAAGGGGATATATTGGTTGGCTTCGGCTTCGACCTGCATCTCCAGCTCGGTCTCGCTCATGCCGCCAGGCAATACGATCTTCTTGGTGATCACGGCCGAAGGAGGCAAGGCCATGGCCACATTCTTGGTCTTGGTCCCGCTTTTCTTGACCAGCCGACGCACGGCTTCGGCGACTTCATCGAACTTCTCGATGTTGCCGTCCGTGATCCAGCCGCGCTCCAGCGGCTCGATCGCGCAGCGATCCAGCACATACTGCCCCGCCTTGTTTTTACTCAACTCCACCAACTTAACGCTGGACGAGCTGACATCCAAACCCAGCATGGGCTCGGCCTGGCGGCTGAACAAGGATCCTAAGAAGCTCAAGAGCGTCCCCTGATGGAAGAAAACCAGCCCTAGGCCGGCAAACCTATGAATTCACTTGAATGCTAGCAGTTAGGTCCTTGTTCTGCAAAGGAATTTTGCCTTCCTTTCGCCATATGACGTTGTCAAAAGCAGACGTTTTGTATGCGATTGCAACAGGGCCAGCCGTAGCGCAGACATGCACCGTAGAGGGCGGCGACCCGACAGGGGATGGTGCGGGCTAGAGGCCACTGCGTATTTTTATAATGGCGACGCGCCCTTACAAAGTTTTTATGCCGCCTGACTCCCCCTCTGGTTCCGACCATCCCCCTGCCTCTGTCGGCATCAAAACCTCGCGTTTTTCCCGGCTCCATCCAGTCCTGCGGCTGGGCCTGCTATGCGCTGCCGCAGGCTTGGCCGGGTTGCTTTCGTTGCTGATGGCTCTCGGCATCGCCATGGCCCTGGCCTACCCCAACCTGCCTGACGTCTCCGATCTTTCAGAGTACCGGCCCAAGCTGCCCCTGCGGGTCTTTTCGGCCGAAGGCAACCTGATCGGCGAGTTCGGGGAGGAGCGACGCAACTTCACTCCCATCAAGGACATCCCCCGGGTCCTGACCGATGCCGTCCTGGCCATTGAGGATGCGCGCTTCTACCAGCATGGCGGCGTGGATTACGTCGGGGTGGTGCGGGCCGGTCTCGCCAACGTGGGCAAGGCCAAGAGCCAGGGCGCCTCGACCATCACCATGCAGGTCGCGCGCAACGTCTACCTGTCCTCGGAGAAGACCTTCACGCGCAAGATCTACGAGATTTTGCTGACCTTCAAGCTGGAACACCTGCTGACCAAGGACCAGATCCTGGAAATCTACATGAACCAGATCTATCTGGGCAACCGGGCTTATGGTTTCGCCGCAGCTTCGGAAATCTATTTCGGCAAGCCGATCAAGGACGTCAGCATCGCCGAGGCCGCCATGCTGGCCGGCCTGCCCAAGGCGCCCTCGGCCTTCAACCCGATCAGCAATCCCAAGCGCGCACGCAGCCGGCAGCTCTACATCATCGACCGGATGCTGGACAACGGCTTCATCACTGCTGAAGAAGCGCAAACCGCCAAGAGGCAGGAACTGCGGATCAAGTCCGGGGGCGGCACGGGCGCGGCCAGCAGCCCCTCGCGCAGCCACGCCGAGTTCGTGGCCGAGATGGTCCGCCAACTGATCTTCGCCCAGTACGGCGAGGAGACCTACACCCGCGGCCTCAACGTCACCACCACGATCCGCTCCGGCGATCAGGAGGTGGCCTACCAAGCGCTCCGCCAAGGCATCATGGACTACGAGCGCCGCCAAGCCTATCGTGGACCAGAGAAGTTCATCTCGCTACCAACCCAGGCCGAGGAGCTGGACGACGCGATCGATGACGCCCTGGACGAACACCCGGACAACGGTGACCTGCTGAGTGCCCTGGTACTGGAATCCAGCGCGCGCAAGGTCGTCGCGGTGCGCCGTGGTGGCGAAACCCTGGAAATCACCGGGGAAGGCCTGCGCTACGCCCAGGCCGCCCTGCAACCCCGTGCCGCCCCCAAGCTCAAGATCCGCCGCGGCGCCATCATCCGCGTGATGCAAACGCCCAAGAACAGCTGGGAGATCCTGCAGCTGCCGGAAGTTGAAGGCGCTTTCGTGGCGCTCGACCCGCGCAACGGCGCCATCCGTGCCCTCGTGGGCGGTTTCGATTTCGAAAAGAACAAGTTCAATCACGTCACCCAGGCCTGGCGCCAGCCCGGATCAAGCTTCAAGCCTTTCATCTATTCCGCCGCGCTGGAAAAAGGCTTCACGCCAGCCACGGTGGTCAACGATGCCCCGCTGTTCTTCGAGCCGGAGCTCACCGGTGGCCAGCCCTGGGAGCCGAAGAACTACGACGGCGCCTTCGAAGGCCCCATGCCCCTGCGCCGCGGCATGGCCAAGTCCAAGAACATGATCTCGATCCGTGTGCTCGACGCCATCGGCCCGCGCTATGCACAGGAATGGATCAGCCAGTTTGGCTTCGACGCCGCCAAGCACCCGCCTTACCTGACGATGGCGCTGGGTGCCGGCTCGGTCACCCCCATGCAGATGGCCGTCGGCTACTCGGCCTTCGCCAACGGGGGCTATCGCATCAATCCCTGGCTGATCAGCAAGATCACCGAACAGAAGGGCAAGGTCCTGGCGCAGGCCAAGCCGGTCGCGCCAGACGATTCCATGCGTGCCATCGATACCCGCAATGCGTTCGTGATCTCCAGCCTGCTACAGGAAGTCATGCGCACGGGAACGGGCGCGCGCGGCATGGTGGCCCTGAAGCGCCCCGACATCTATGGCAAGACCGGCACCACCAATGACTCCATGGATGCCTGGTTCGCCGGCTACCACCCCAGCGTCTCGGCCGTGACCTGGATCGGTTACGACACACCGCGCAAGCTGGGAGATCGCGAAACCGGCGGCGGCCTGAGCCTGCCGGTCTGGATCAGCTATATGCAGCATGCCTTGCGCGATGTTCCGGTTCTGGAACTCGCACCGCCCGAGGGCGTGGTCCAGGCCGGTGTCGACTGGATGTACGCCGAGCATGCCAAGGATGGCGGCGTGCTCTCTCTCGGTCTGGATGACATGCCCGCCGTCATGCCCCCGCCCGGTGGACTGCTGCCTCTGCCGCCCGCACCGGTGACCGCCCCCGCGCCGACGCCAGTGCCGCCTCCGGCGGCCCCGGCGAGCCCGCCACCCGGCGAGGAAAGGCTGAGGATTCTCGACCTGTTCAGGAACTGATCAGGCGCGAAACAGCAGCGGGACACCGGCCTGTTCGCTTGCGTAGCGCGACAGGCTGGCGAAGAATTCACCCTGGCCCTTGGTGTCCATCCAGTGCTGGCCATCGAACTTGTAGTGGTAGCCACCGGAGCGCGCGGCCAGCCAGATCTCATGCAAGGGCTTCTGCAGATTCACCACGATCTGGCTGCGATCCCGGAAGGCCAGCGTCACCATGCCCCCCACGCGCTGGTTGTCAATGTCCGCATCGCTTTCCTCGTTGATGCGGTCACAGCAGGCCTCAATGGCGCTGAGCACGCTCTCGGCGCGGTCCAAGAACTCGGTATCGGTCATTACAATTCCGTGATGTTGCGAACCAGCCGAATTCTAGTCAGTGCCCTCAACAATGGCGTTTGCGCTGGTATGGCCGTCGCCCTGCTGGCCCTGGCAGGTTGTGGCCAGACCGGCACGCTCTACCTCCCCTCCGAGCCGGCTGCTGCCAGCCGTGCCACCCTGCCTGAATCGCTCTGGCCGGTCATGCCCAAGAGGACTGGCAACGCCGAGTCGGGCGCCAGCGCACCCGCCCCAACTCCCGTGCCCTCTACCGAAACCGTCAAACCATGACCGCCCAGAACCTCCCGGGTCGCCCTCATATCGCCTATCGGGGCGACGCCCTGTACATCGAAGACGTATGCCTGGCCGATCTGGCCCGCGAACACGGCACGCCGCTTTTCGTCTACTCCCAAGCCTCCATGCTGGGGGCCCTGGCCGCCTACCAGCGTGGCTTCGCTGGCCGCCAGGCGCAGATCTGCTACGCCATGAAGGCCAATTCCTCGCTGGCCATCCTGCAGCTCTTCGCGCGCGCCGGTTGCGGCTTTGACATCGTTTCGGGTGGTGAGCTTGAGCGCGTGCTGGCCGCGGGCGGCGATCCGGCCAAGATCATCTTCTCGGGCGTGGGCAAGACGCGGGCCGAGATGCGCAAGGCGCTGGAAACCGGCATCGGCTGCTTCAATGTGGAGAGCGAAGCCGAACTCGAGGTGCTGGACGAAGTCTCCCGCACGCTGGGCAAGCGTGCGCCTGTCAGCATCCGTGTGAATCCCAACGTCGACGCGAAGACGCATCCTTACATCTCCACCGGCCTCAAGGGCAACAAGTTCGGCATTGCACACGAGCGCACCCTGGCCACCTACCGGCGCGCCGCAGCGCTGCCCGGCCTGCAGGTCGTGGGTATCGACTGCCACATCGGCTCGCAGATCACGCAGGACGGCCCCTACCTCGATGCCATGGACCGTGTGCTGGACCTTGTCGCCGCGATAGAGGCCGCCGGTATCCATCTGCACCACATCGACTTCGGTGGCGGCCTGGGCATCGACTACAACGGCGATACCCCGCCAGCAGCGGACGCGCTGTGGGCCAAGCTTCTCGCCAAGCTAGACGCGCGGGGCTACGGCAATCGCCGGCTCATGATCGAGCCCGGACGCTCCCTGGTCGGCAACGCAGGTGTCTGCCTCACCGAAGTGCTCTACCTCAAGCCCGGCGAGCAGAAGAACTTCTGCATCGTTGACGCCGCCATGAACGATCTGCCACGCCCCGCGATGTACGAGGCCTACCACCAGATCGTGCCGCTCAGCACCCGTGCAGGCCCTGCCAGCACCTGGGACCTGGTCGGCCCCATCTGCGAAAGCGGCGACTGGCTGGGCCGGGACCGCGCGCTCAACGTGCAACCGGGCGACATGCTCGCCGTGCTCTCGGCGGGGGCCTACTGCATGAGCATGGCCAGCAACTACAACACGCGCGGCCGTGCGGCCGAGCTGCTGGTCGACGGCGACCGTGTCCATCTGATCCGCGAGCGCGAGAACGCCGCCGACACCTTCCGGCACGAAAAGCTGCTCTGAGCCGCAAAGATCCCACGCCGGCTTGATGCACATCAAGCCGGGCACATCCGACTTTTTCTACAGTCGTGCCTTGTCATTTCTGAAAGGCGCCGCGTGTCCATCGAGCTTTACCGGGATTCCAACCATGCCTGCCTCATGTTCACCGATCTGGTGGAGGAGGACGGCAACGCGGTCCAGGCCAACCAGTTCCTCATCGTCGATCATGACCATGGTGCCATCCTCGACCCGGGTGGCAATCTGGCCTTCAACGAGCTGCTGCTGACCTGCTCGCGCTTCTTCACACCGCAGCATCTGAGCTACATCCTCGCCTCGCATGCCGACCCGGACATCATCGCCTCGCTGGACCGCTGGCTGACCTCGACCCCGGCCCAGCTCGTGATCTCCCGCGTGTGGGAACGTTTCGTGCCGCACTTCACCAAGGTCGGCAAGACCGCAGGTCGCGTGATCGGCGTCGGCGATGCCGGCGGCATCCTTCCCCTGGGCCGCAGCGAGCTGCACCTCCTGCCGGCGCACTTCATGCACGCCGAGGGCAACTTCCACTTCTACGACCCGGTCAGCAAGATCCTCTTCACTGGCGACCTGGGCGTGTCCATGATGTCAGGCCAGCAGGCCAGCAAGCCCATCACGGACTTCTCCTCCCACGTCCACCTCATGGAAGGCTTCCACCGCCGCTACATGGTCTCGAACAAGGTGCTGCGCCTGTGGGTGGCCATGGCGCGCAAGCTCGACATCTCCATGCTGGTGCCGCAGCACGGCGCACCGCTGGCCGGCCCGGCCATTCCCGCCTTCTTCGACTGGATCGAGAACCTGGCCTGTGGCGTCGACCTCTTCGATGATCGCAACTACCAGCTACCGCGTGCGCTCATCGATCCGCGCATGACCAACAGCAGACCGGCCGCCTTGGCCTGAGAATCGGCGCCACGGACGCCAGGCCAGCATGGATCCGAGCACCGCAGCATAGACATAGACCTCCGCAAAGTCGTTCTTGCCCGCACGCATCCAGAAGAAGTGCAGCACGGCCAGCACGGCGACCGCGTAGACCAGCCGGTGCAGCGCCTGCCAGCGCGGCCCGCCCAGCCAGCGGATGGCACGGTTCCAGGATGTGGCGGCCAGCAGCGTCAACAGCACGAAGGCCGTGAAGCCAAACAGGATGAAAGGTCGCTTGGGTATGTCGTTAGCGATCTCCTGCCAGTCGAAACCCATGTCGAACCACGCGTAGCACAGCAGGTGCAGCGCCGCGTAGAAGTAGACGTAAAGCCCGAGCATGCGCCGCAGCCGCGCCAGACCGGGCAGCCTGAAGCTCACGCGCAAGGGCGTCACGGCCAGGACCACGCAGAGCATGCGCAAGGTCCAGTCGCCGGTGGACCGGAGCAGGGCCTCCGCCGGATTGGCCCCGAGCTGGGCGGTCGCCGCAGCGTAAACCAGCCAGGCGGCAGGACCCAGGCCGACGAGGAACAGCAGGGGTTTTGCTGCCCGGCTCAGCAAGGCGCGGTTGAGGGACTCGCGCAGCACGACCAATCGCTCAGTAGTACTTCTTCAGGTCCATGCCGGCATAGAGTTGCCCCACCTGGGCCTCGTAGCCGTTGAACATCAACGTCTTGCGCTTCTTCGCGAACAGGCCGTCCTCGCCAATACGCCGTTCGGTGGCCTGACTCCAGCGCGGATGTGCAACGCCGGGGTTCACATTGGAGTAGAAACCGTACTCCTGCGGCGCTGCGATGTTCCAGGCCGTGGCCGGCTGCTTCTCGACGAAACGGATCTTGACCAGGCTCTTGCCGCTCTTGAAACCGTATTTCCAAGGCACCACCAGGCGCAGCGGCGCACCGTTCTGCTTGGGCAGCACCTCGCCATACATGCCGAAGGCCAGCAGGGAAAGCGGATGCATGGCCTCGTCCATGCGCAAGCCCTCGGTATAGGGCCAGAGCAGCACGCGCGAGCCCACATAAGGCATGGTCTTCTTGTCTGCCAGCGTCACGAACTCAACGTACTTGGCGTTGCCCAGCGGCTCGACCTTCTTGATCAGTTCCGCGACCGAATACCCGACCCAGGGGATGACCATGGACCAGCCTTCGACACAGCGTAGACGGTAGATGCGCTCCTCCATGGGGGCGAGCTTGAGCAGGTCTTCCAGCGTGTAGTTGCCGGGCTTCTTGACCAGCCCCTCGACGGACACCGTCCATGGCGCGGTCTGCAGGGTATGGGCATTGCGGGCCGGGTCGCCCTTGTCCATGCCGAACTCGTAGAAGTTGTTGTAACCGCTCGCGTCCTGGTAGTCCGTGAGCTTCTCCATCGTGCCGGCGCCCGCCACCGTGGAGATACGCCCCGGCAGGGCTGCGAGCTTGCCCGGGCGCGGCACCTGGCTCGCACGCGCATCACGCGCCGCCCAGCCCGCCAAGACAGCGCCTGCGGCACCACCGGCCATCAGACGCAGCAACTCGCGTCGCTGCTGGTAGATCCCGGCCGGCGTGATCTCGCTGGGGTGGGGGTGGACGAAGCCGTCGTCGCGGGTCTTGATCAGCATGGGACTGCCCTCCAAAGCATGTGAGTCGTGGGAGAGCCGCCGTTCTTACAAAGTTCCCGGCCTGTCGCGAGCCTGCGGTGAATGCTTACAAGGCGCCGTAGCTGTGCAGGCCACTGAGGAACATGTTGACGCCGATGAAGGCGAAGGTGGTCACGCCCAGGCCGGCCAGTGCCCACCAGGACGCGATCGTTCCGCGCAGACCCTTCATGAGGCGCATGTGCAGCCAGGCCGCGTAGTTGAGCCAGACGATCAGAGCCCAGGTTTCCTTGGGGTCCCAGCTCCAATAGCCGCCCCAAGCCTCGGCCGCCCACAGCGCGCCCAGCACGGTGGCGATCGTGAAGAAGGCAAAGCCCACGGCGATGGACTTGTACATCACATCGTCCAGCACCTCGGCGGATGGCAGACGCTCCGCGATGCGGCGACGCCCCAGCAGAATCCCGGCGACGATGAGCGCGGCGATGATGAAATAGACCAGCCAGTAGCTGCCGCCCGCTTCCGTGGAGCGCTGGCGGAAGGCCACGGGCACGAAGCACAGCACGATGCCGAAGATCCACAGGGGCGCCAGCTTGTACCAGCGCACCTTCTCCTTCGCTTCCTGCTGCGCCTGGCTCTTGATGAGGTAGGCAAACGCCACCATGGCCGCAAGCGCAAAGGTACCGTAGCCGACAAAGTTGGCCGGCACATGGACCTTCATCCACCAGCTCTTGAGCGCCGGCACCAGAGGCTGGATCTCGTGCGCCCCGCGCACCACGGTGTACCAGAGCAGGAAACCCACGGCCGCGCTGACCACCAGCATGACAAAGGCACCCATGCCCCGCGTGTCGTACTGCTCCTCGAAGTAGAGGTAGAACAGGGCCGTCATCCAGCAGAACAGGACAAAGACCTCGTACAGATTGCTGACCGGGATATGCCCGATGTCCGGGCCCAGCAGATAGCTCTCGTACCAGCGCACCATGGTGCCGATCAGGGCCATGGTCACCGCCACCCAGATCAGGCGTGAGCCGAGCAGCTCCATGGCAGGGCCTTGACTGCGGCTGAACATGCCGATCCAGTAGAACGCCGTGCTCATGAAGAACAGGATGCTCATCCACAGGATGGCCGACTGGCTGGAGAGAAAGTACTTCAGCCAGAACACGCTCTCGGCCCGGGCCAGATCCTTCTGATACGAGGCGATGCCCAGCAGGGACAGCACCGCCACCACGATCATCAGCGTGCGCAGGGGCCGCCAGAACCAGCCCAGCATGATCACCGAGGGAATGCTCAGCAGCAGGATGGCCTTTTCATAGACATCCATGGCGTGCTGGTAATTGGCAAAGGCGTAGAGGCCACCGCCGGCCATGAGCAGCGCAAACAGCCAGTCATAGAGGTTGCGCTTGGCAAAGTAACCTTCGTTCAAGGTCAGGGTGGTCGTGGCAGTATTCATGGCTTACTCCTTGCGCGGCAAGAGCTTGTCGCGCAGTTGCTCGAATTCACGGTCGGCATCCAGGGTCTTGCGATTGGACGAAAGCGCCATGCTCGCCTGGCTGCCCGCATCTTGCGGCGTCAGCCAGATCCAGAGCCGGCGCTCGCGTACGTAGAGCATGGCAAAAACGCCAAGAATGAGCAAGGCACACCCCAGATAGACGATGGTCTTGCCTGGCGCGCGCGCGACCTGGAAAACACTGGCCTGCACCTGCTGGAAATCGACCAGTTGCAGGGCCATGGGAGCCGGATAGAAATGCGCGTCGCTCAAGGCCAGCACAGCCTGGGTCATATAGGCTTGGCTTGTCTCATCAGCTGGCAGGGGCTTGAGACCGGCGCGCTCACGCGCCACCTGCAGGAGCTCGAACAAGGCACCGTTGAGAATACGGACCAGCATCTCGCCCGCCCGCGCACGCTCGGCCTCGGGAACGTTGCCTTCCATAAAATCGGCAATGGCCTGCAGGCCACCGGGTGCACTGCTGCCAGCCACCGGCTCGGCGCCGGCGAACAGCGCCAGCGCCCGCAGCGCGGAAGCGCTGAGCTGGGGCAGCAGATCCTTGCGGGCGGGATCGATCATACGCAGCGCATAGCGACGCACCGCCTGGGCTCGCATCGCTGGATCGGCCAGCGCGGCACGCAGGCGGAAGAACTCGTCGGTTGTACCCTGCGCATCGGTGGGAATCCGCAGATAGCGGAAGGCGTCGGCCGGGGTCTCGCGCATGCCCATCAGGAAGACAGGCACGCCGTCACCCAGGTCCACAGGCAGCATGTAGTTGTGGTACTCGCGGGCCTGACCCGCCTCATCGCGGAGCTTGTACGTCACGCTGGGGCCGACGTTGCGCTGGGTCTTGGGCGCATCGTGCTTGTTGGCCGCCCCCAGGCGCTCCTGCAAAGAGGCTCGCAGGTCGACCTTGCGCACGTCCACGCCCGTCGGGCTGTTGGCGGCGAAGTTCTCCACATTGATCACGCGCAAACCGGTGTATTCCAGTGTCAAGGTCTCCTCGCCACGACTCAGACGGGTGGAACTGCCGATCACCCCCTCGACCTCGAAAGGCTTGCCGCCGGCCGTCATGGGCTGGGCACGCAGGCGAACGGTAGAGCCACCGTCATCGAAGCTGGACTGGTAGATCTCAATGCCCTTGTAGCTGGCGGGATGGTTGACCTCGATCCTTGCCTCTCTCTTCTCGCCCGTGACCTTGTCGTGGATCACGACCTCGCTGGCAAAGAGTTTGGGCATGCCCGTGGAGTAATGCTCGACGATGAACTTCTTCAGCTCGATGGCAAAGGGCAGCTCCTGCAACAGGATGCCATCGGACTGGTTCAGGATGGCCGTGCTGGACTGTGTGCCCTCGGCCACGAGCAGGTTGCCGCGGAAGGTGGGGTTGCGTTCGTCCAAACGATGCTCGGGCTTCACATCGGCAATCAGACCGCCGCCGGCGTAGGGCGTCTTGCCGCCCCACCACATCTGTGCCCGTACGATCAGGTCACCATCGAGCAGGCCGCCGAGGCAGACCAGCACGATGGCGCTATGCGCTGCCAGATAGCCGAGCTTGTTGGCCGCGCCCGTCTTGGCCGCCAGCATCCAGCCCGCGCCCGCTGCGGTATCGCGCCGCTGCAGCTTGACCTTCCAGCCGCCTGTAGCCAGCAGTCGGCCCAGGCGCTGAGCGGCGGCCTCGGGCGCCTCGTCCAGTGCACCCTGGGCTTTGTGATGGAAGGCCTGCAGCGCCTGCTCACGCATGTTTTCCTTGTAGGCCTTGAGATCCACCAGAATCTTGGGCGTGTTGCGAGCGATGCACAGCGTGGTGCTGGTCACCAGAAAGGCAAGGATCAGCAGGAACCACCAGGCGCTGTAAACCGCGTAGAGATCCAGCTGGCCGAAGACCTCGGCCCAGAACGGGCCGAACTGGTTGATGTAGTTGTTCAGGGGCTCATGCTGCTTGAGCACGGTGCCGATGACCGAAGCGATGCAGATGACCGTGAGCAGCGAGATCGCGAAGCGCATGGACGACAGCAGTTCCACGGCCGCGCGCAGCGTGCGGGAGGAAACGGGCAGTTCAAGGCCTCGGGAGGAAACAGTCATGGTGGGGAAATAAAAAAGGCAGGCCCTTGTTCAAAGACCTGCCTGGGATGGAGCTGAAAGCAGTCGCGGAAGTTCCGCGGTCTGTCAGCGCAGACCGGCGATGTAGTCCGAGACGGCCTTGATCTCGCGATCATTCATCTTGGCGGCCACCTGGTTCATCTGCAGGCTGTTACCCCGCACACCGTCGCGGAAGGCGCGCAGCTGATCGGCGGTGTAGTCGGCGTGCTGGCCGCTCATGCGCGGGTACTGGGCCGGTATGCCGGCACCGTTGGGGCTGTGGCAGCCGGCGCATGCGGCGATCTGGCGGTCCGGGATGCCGCCACGGTAGATGCGCTCGCCCAGGGCCACGAGGTCCTTGTCCTTGGCGAAGCCAGGTTTGGCCTTCTGGGCCGCCAGCCAGGCGCTGATGTTCTTCATATCTTCATCGCTCAGCATGGCGGCAAAGCCGGTCATCACGGCGTTGTTGCGCTTGCCGGACTTGAACTCCTGCAGCTGCTTCACCAGGTACTGCGGATGCTGGCCCGCCAGCTTGGGGTTGGCCGGGATGCCCGAGTTGCCATCGGCGCCGTGACAGGCCGCGCACACGGCGGTGTACTTGGCTTCACCCTTGGCCAGATCCGGCTTGGCCGGGCCCTTGGCGTCCTGGGCTGCAGCAATGGCGGGCGCTGCCAGCATGGCAGCCAACATCAGGGGAGCAAGCAACTTCATGGTTTATGAGTCTGGTTGGAGCAAAACTGCCCGATTCTACAATGCAGGGCCGGGCACTCCTCCATTCCCCCATGACCCCCCCCACCAAAACCGCCCGCCCGCCCTATCCGGGCCAGCAAGCCAAGACCGCAAAACCCGAGGCCGTCCGTGCCCTGGGCTGGCTGCACACCGCCCGTTTTCTGACCACAGCCCCGGAACTGCATTTCCTGCCCGCCCTGGACGTGCCGGAGATCGCCTTCGTCGGCCGCTCCAATGCCGGCAAGTCCACCTGCATCAACACCCTGACGCAGCAGAACCAGCTGGCTTTTGCCTCCAAGAAGCCGGGGCGCACCCAGCACATCAACCTGTTTGCCCTGGGCAAGCAGGGCGTGACCGATGCGGTGCTGGCCGATCTGCCGGGCTATGGCTACGCCGCCGTGCCCAAACAGGACAAGATCCGCTGGCAGCAGGTCATGGCCAATTACCTGGTCACGCGCGAGAACCTCAAGGCCATCGTGCTGCTGTGCGACCCGCGCCACGGCCTCACCGAGCTGGACGAGGTGCTGCTGGAGGTGATCCGCCCGCGCGTCGAGGAAGGCCTGAAGTTCCTGGTCATCCTGACCAAGGCCGACAAGCTCACCCGCAGCGAGGCCGCCAAGGCCCTGGCCATCATGAAGCTCAACGCTGGCGGCGGCGAGGTGCGCCTGTTCTCAGCCACCAAGCGCACCGGCATCGAGGACGTGGCCTGTCTGCTGTGGGACTGGGCCCATGAAGCCGCCGGTCCAGAATCTCCGCAGGAAACACCTGCGGAGACCCCATGATCGAGACCGGGCAACAAGAACTTCCCCACGGCATCACGCTGAGCTGCCGCGCGGCCGGCGCCCGCGGTCGGCCGGTTTTGCTCTTTCTGCACGGCTTCCCCGAAGCCGCCTTTGTATGGGATGAGCTGCTGGCCCATTTCGCCCGGCCCGAGCACGGCGACTACCGCTGCGTGGCTCCCAACCTACGTGGCTACGAGCGGTCGAGTGCGCCCGCCGACCCTTCCGCCTACCGGGCCAAGCATCTGGTAAAGGACCTAGCGGCCCTGATCGCCATCGAATCGCCCGGCCAGCCTCTGGCCTGCCTGGTCGCCCACGACTGGGGCGGCGCCGTGGCCTGGAACCTGGCCAACCAGCAGCCGGCGCTGATGCAGCGTCTGGCCATCCTCAACTCGCCGCACCCGGGCACCTTTCTGCGTGAGCTGAAAAGCAACCCGAAGCAGCAGGCCGCCAGTGCCTACATGAACTTCCTGATCCGGCCCGACGCCGAGCAGCTGCTGGCCGAGGGCGATTACCGCCGGCTCTGGGATTTCTTCCTCAACATGGGTGCGGGCCCGGGCGCCTATGGCTGGCTGACCGAAGACGTCAAGGCCCGCTACCGCGCCGTCTGGGACCACGGGCTCACCGGCGGCCTCAACTACTATCGCGCCTCACCCCTGCGCCCGCCGCGACAGGACGATGCGGCGGCCAGCCAGATCGAGCTGCCGCACGAGATGCTGACCATCTCCGTACCCACGCTGGTGCTCTGGGGTCTGGGAGACACGGCCCTGCCGCCCGAGCTCATCGAGGGTCTGGAGGATTACATCCCGCAGCTCACACTGGAGCGTGTGCCGGACGCCACGCACTGGATCGTGCACGAACAGCCGCGGCGCGTCATCGCCTCGCTGCAGCGCTTTCTGTCTCAATAGACGGAGGGGGCACCGGGCGGACGGGTCTTGAAGCGTTTGTGCACCCAGTAGTACTGCGAGGGCATGGTGTTGATCACGCCTTCGAGCCAGCGGTTCATGTAAGCCGTGTCAGCCTCCACATCCGGGCCCGGGTAATCCTTCCAGGCGGGGTGCACTTCGATGTCATAGCCTGTGGGCGTGATCCGCGCGGTCACCGGCACCACCTTGGCCCGCCCCAGCCGCGCGAAACGTGGCAGCGAAGGCACGGTGGCCGCGGGTACGCCATAGAAGGGCACGAAGATCGATTCTTCGGGGCCGAAGTTCATGTCGGACAGCAGGTACAGCAGCGCCCCCTCGCGCAGCGCAGCCACGATGCCCTTGACACCCTGATCCCGGTAGAACAGCTGCAGGTTGCCGAAGCGCCGACGGCCATCGTGCAGCCACTGGTCCACCGCCGCGCTGCGCTGCGGCGTGTAGATGCTGACCATGGGCCGGCGGATCTGGTCGTTGATGGCCGTGCCCGCCGCGTCCAGACCCAGGAAGTGCGGCGCGAAGATCACGGTCGGCGCCTCGCCTTGCAGCTCCTCAACGGCCCCCACGATGCGCAGACGGCGACGCAAGCCCTCGACCGGGCCATTCCAGAGCCAGGAACGGTCGAACCAGGCTTGGGCAAAGTAGACGAAACATTCGCGCGCCCAGCGCCGGCGAACCGCCAGCGGCTGCTGCGGAAAACACAGGGCGAGATTGGCCATGACGACACGCCGCCGCGGCACGGCCAGCGCGTAGAGCACCCAGCCCATCAGCGTGCCCAGGCCACGCACCCAGCTCAAAGGCAGCGGCGCGATCAGACGCATGAACAGAACACCCGGGTGCTGCATCAGAGTTTGTCCTCGCGCGGCTGCTTGTAGCGTGCATAGCCCCAGAGGTACTGCCCCGGCTGTGTGACGATCAGGCGCTCCATGGCCTGGTTGATCACCGTCGCCGCAGCGACCGGATCCGCCGGCAGCTCGGCGCCGAGCGGCTGCGCGTGCACGCGGTAACCCTGCCCCCAGGGCAGGCGCTCGCCCCAGACCAGCAGCACGGCCGCACCGGTCTGCTGCGCCAGCCGGGCCGAGAGCGTCATGGTGTAGGCCTCACGACCGAAGAAGGGCGCCCAGACGCCCAGCCCCTGAGGCGGCACCTGGTCCGGCAGCAGGCCCACCGACTGACCCGCGCGCAAAGCCTTGATCATCTGCTTGACGCCCGCCAAGGTGGTTGGCGCCGTCTGCAGACGTGGACGCTGGCGGGCAGTGGCTACGAGCTCGCGCAACAGGGGCTGGCGGGAGGGCCGGTAGAGTACGGTAATGGGCTGGGTATGGCCAAAACGCTCCGCATAGTCCTGGGCCGTGACCTCAAAGCTGCCCATGTGCGGGGTCAGGAATATGATGCCCCGGCCTGCCGCCAGAGCCTGCAGCACATGCTCGCCACCGGTCCACTCCACGGGCACGGGCCGGCCGAACCACAGGCGCGGCAGTTCGGCCACCAATTGACCGGCCTGGCCTACGGCGCCCTGACACTGGCGCCAGCCCAGGCCCGCCTGGTGGCAATTGGCCTGTACGCGCCGCCGATAGGTCGGCGACAAGGCATAGACCAGCCAGCCCAAGGCCCAGCCCAGGCCGTGCATGAACCACAGCGGCAGCCAGGACAGGGCGCGGAACAACAGGATCATTGGGCTAAAATGCGCGGGTCGCTGAGTTATGGAACTACTTGCAGGGCGACAGGCACAGGCCGCCCCCGAAAGGGATGCATTGTGCCGTCATTCGTGACACCTCTGCTAAAGCGTTCGCCGAAGCTCCCAGCCAGGCAACGCGCCTGATACCAACTTTTGGAGTTTATTCAATGGCGAACGATTACCTCTTCACTTCCGAATCCGTGTCTGAAGGCCACCCCGATAAGGTGGCCGACCAGATTTCCGACGCGATCCTCGACGCGATCTTCAAGCAGGACCCGCGCAGCCGTGTGGCCGCCGAAACGCTGACCAACACCGGTCTGGTCGTGCTGGCCGGCGAAATCACGACCAATGCGCACGTGGACTACATCCAGGTCGCGCGCGACACCATCAAGCGCATCGGCTACGACAACACCGAATACGGCATCGACTACAAGGGTTGCGCCGTGCTCGTGGCCTATGACAAGCAGTCCAATGACATCGCCCAGGGCGTGGATCACGCTTCCGACGACCACCTCAACATCGGTGCCGGCGACCAGGGCCTGATGTTCGGCTACGCCTGCGATGAGACCCCGGCGCTGATGCCCGCGCCCATCCACTATGCCCACCGCCTGGTCGAGCGTCAGGCCCAGCTGCGCCGCGACGGTCGCCTGCCCTTCCTGCGCCCCGACGCCAAGAGCCAGGTCACCATGCGTTATGTCGACGGTAAGCCGCACAGCATCGACACCGTGGTGCTGTCCACCCAGCACAGCCCCGACCAGTCGGAGAGCGCCACCAAGCTCAAGGCCAGCTTCTACGAAGCCGTGATCGAGGAGATCATCAAGCCCGTGCTGCCCAAGGAATGGCTCAAGGACACCAAGTACCTCGTCAACCCCACCGGCCGCTTCGTCGTCGGCGGCCCCCAGGGGGATTGCGGCCTGACCGGTCGCAAGATCATCGTCGACACCTATGGCGGCGCCTGCCCGCACGGTGGCGGTGCCTTCTCGGGCAAGGACCCGTCCAAGGTCGACCGCTCGGCCGCCTATGCCGCCCGCTACGTGGCCAAGAACGTCGTGGCTGCCGGCCTGGCGCGTCAGTGCCAGGTGCAGGTGGCTTACGCGATCGGTGTGGCCAAGCCCATGAACGTGACGGTCTACACCGAAGGCACGGGCGTGATCCCCGACGACAAGATCGCCGCACTGGTGAACGAGCACTTCGATCTGCGTCCCAAGGGCATCATCCAGATGCTGGACCTGCTGCGCCCCATCTACGAGAAGACCGCCGCCTACGGCCACTTCGGTCGCGAAGAGCCTGAGTTCACGTGGGAACGTACCGACAAGGCCCAGGCGCTGCGTGCAGCGGCCGGGCTGTAAGCGCAGCACGCGCGTAGCGCGTCCTGGGCCTTGCGGCGAAGGCTGACTTCGCGCCGCGAAGTCAAGGCGCGCAGAGCCGGCCGTAGCCACAAGGCATCGAGAAAAAGGAAAGCACAGATGAAGCTGCAGACACAACGCTGGATCGACCGCTGGGTCGGGCAGGCGCTGTGCGCTGCGGTTTCGGGCTGGGCGCGCCTGATCGGTACGCGGTCCCCAAAAGTGGACCGCAGCCTGCCCCCCAAGCACATCCTCGTGATCCTGCTGTCCGAGATGGGGAGCATCGTGCTCGCCGGCCCCATGTTCAAGGCACTGCGCGAGCGTTATCCCGATGCCACGCTGCACGTGCTGCAGTTGAAGAAGAACCAGGAAGTTGCGCGCATGCTGCGGCTGACGGAAGGCGCCAATTTCCACGGCATCGACGACAGCTCGCCCTTCCGGCTGGCACGCGACATCTGGCGCGTGAGTCTGGCCATGCGCCGCCTGCCCCTGAACGCGGTGATCGACTGCGAACTGTTCTCTCGTGTCAGCAGCCTGCTTTCCTATCTGACGGGCGCACCGCGCCGTGCGGGTTTCACGCCGCACACGCAGGAAGGTCTGTACCGCGGCAGTTACATCAACTGCGCCATCCCCTACAACCCCTACCAGCACATCAGCAAGCAGTTCCTATCCCTCGTTGATGCGCTCGAAAGCGAGGGAGGGCCTCGACACAAGGCCGCACCCAACCGTGACCTGCCGACCGAGACCGGCCTGTCCGTACCGTTCACGCCCGAGGAGCTGCGCGCCTATCGCGAACAGGTGCTGCGCGACCACCCGGTGCTGGCCGGTCGCAAGATCGCCCTGATGTACCCGGGCGGCGGCATCCTGCCGGAACGCGCCTGGCCCGCAACACATTACGCACGCGTGGCCAGGGGTCTTCTGGATGCCGGCCATGCGGTGGCTTTCATCGGTCTCAAGGACGACTTGGATCTGGCCAACGAGATCCGCACCCAAGTCGGTAGCGAATGCTGCGTCGCCCTGACCGGCTACACCCGCAGCCTGCGCGAGCTGCTCATGCTCTTCCACGCCAGCGACCTGCTGCTGACCAATGACGGCGGCCCCGGCCACTTCGCCAGCCTCACGCCCATCCGCGTGCTGATGTTCTTCGGCCCCGAGACCGGCAAGCTCTACGGCCCCCTGCCCGGCATCGGTCCCAAGGCCACGGTCTACGAATCGGGTATCGCCTGCTCGCCCTGCCTCTCAGCCTACAACCACCGCCTGACCTTCTGCGACGGCGACAACCAGTGCTTGAAGCGCATTGCACCAGACCCTGTGCTCGC
Source organism: Hylemonella sp. (assembly GCA_046299695.1). GTDB lineage: Bacteria > Pseudomonadota > Gammaproteobacteria > Burkholderiales > Burkholderiaceae_C > Hylemonella. Next base: position 290,605 of record JBKBHP010000001.1, on the reverse strand, counting down.
CGACGCACTGCAGTTCCTCGCCGCAGCATGAGCAAATCCTCCCTGCGTGATCGTCTCTGGCAGCTGGTCGACTGGCTGCACGGCTTTCGCTACGTGCGCTTCGGCATCGTCGGAGCCAGCGGCACCGTGGTCAACCTGGCTGTACTCTATGTCGCCCACGAGTACCTGTTCCGCGCCATCGAGCCCGTGGGCAGCAAGCCCTATTTCTCGCTGGCCCTGGCCATTGCCGTGGCCACGGTCAACAACTTCACCTGGAACCGGCTCTGGACCTGGTCCGACCGCCAGCACGCCACGGCCGTCGAGGAAGGCGAGCGCCTGCGCAAGCGCAGCCTGCTGGCCCAACTGGGCCAGTACGCCACGGCCTCCTGGCTGGGCATCCTGCTGCAGTACGCGCTGACACTGTGGCTCACGCACCTGGGCCTGCATTACCTCGTGGCCAACGTCACGGCCATCGTGATTGCCAGCGTGAGCAACTTCATCGCCAACGACCGCTGGACCTTCCGTCACAAGCGCTCGTCCTAGCGCCAGCCATAATCGCGTTCAAGGCTCCAGCCATCGGGGCCGGTGACGCGCATGCAAACACACTTCCCCTCCTCGGAGCGCACGGGCACAACCTTCTGGCTGGCCCTGCTGCTGCTCGGCTTCGCCATCTACCTCCAGGGCCTGGGCGGCCAGTATGTGCCGACCAATGGCGACGAGATGGTCTACCTCCACATCGCCCGCGAGACCGCCGAGACCGGCCAGTGGCTGCCCCTGGCCTCGGAACTCGAGCACATGCGCAACACCAAGCCGCCCCTGCTGATCTGGCAGGCGATGGTGGCCGGCGGCTGGGGCGAGTGGTGGGAGATGGCCGCGCTGCGCGCGCCCAGCCTGCTCTACCTGCTGCTCATCTGCGGTGGCATCGTGCTCAGCCTGCGGGCCGTCACGCAACGCTGGCAGGAGGGGCTGATCGCGGCCTGCGTCTTCCTGGCCTTCGTGAGCACCTTCCGCTACGGCCGACCCTATCTCACGAGCGCCCCTGAGACCTTCTGGTTCAGTCTGCCCCTTTTCGCCCTGCTGATCCAGCGCGCCAGGCTCCCTGCCGCGGGCCCGGGCTGGCTCGCGCATGCGCTGTTCGGTCTGGGACTGGGCCTGGGCCTGGCCTATAAATCCTTTGCACTCGTGGCGCCAGCTGCCGCCACCTGGTGGCTGGCCCTGGTGATGAGCGAGTCACACCTCAGCTGGCTGGCCCTGCTGCGGCACACGCTGCGCGTCACCTTCAGCGCGCTGCTGGCGCTGGGCGTGTTCGCCCTCTGGTTCGTGCTGGACCCCGATCCGCAATCCGTGTGGCGCGAATTCATCGTGGGTGAGAACGCCGCCAAGTTCGCCGACCCGCGCGGCTACTGGCGCGCCGCGCTGGCCTTCGATGGCTCGGGCGTCTGGTCGCAGCTGCTGGCCTATGCGGTCAACGCCGGCCTGCTCTTTTTCGTGCTGCCGGGCTTGGCCTGGCTGGGGCTCAAGACCTTGCCGCAGCTACGTCAGCGCTGGCCGTTGTCTGCGGCGCAAGCCATCCTGCTGGCCTGGGCCGGGGTCTGGCTCCTGGTCTTCCTGTTCCCGAGCCAGCGCTCGGCACGCTATGTGATCCCGGCCATGCCGGCGGTCGCCATGCTGATCGCCCTGTACTGGCGCGACATTCCGCGCGGCTGGTATCTGCCGACGCTCGTACTGGCCGCACCCGTGCTGCTGGTGCTCGCCCGCCTGGCCTGGGTCGGTCACGAGATCGGACTGGCTTCAGGGGCGGAAATCGCCCTCACGCTGGGCATCGTGACCGCCGCGGCCGCCTGCATCGTGCTGGGCCTGTGGCGCAGCGCCTGGAGCCGCGGTGCCGCCGTGCTGTGCACGCTGATGGTGTACGCGGCCTTCAACGCCATGGTCGCGCCCATGGACGGCGCCCAGGGCCGCTATGACGAGCCTGCTATCGCGGCAGCGCCAGCCGGTCGCATCGCGGTTCCGACGGGCTTCAACGGCCAGTTCGAGCGCTTCCAATTCCTGCTGCCGGGCGCGCACGATTTCGTCCCCTACGACAGCCGTGCCCAGGCCCGAGCACGCCGCGGCCCCGATGCCGAGGGCCAGGCCCAGTCTGCCGAGGAATTGCGCCAATTGCTAAGCACGCACGAGGCGGTAGTATGGACTGCCAGCCATGGCGAACAAGTCGCCCCGCCCTGCCTGCCGGAGTGCCGCGTGCTGGGCGAGCGCTGGCTACTGACGAACCGTCATGCGCCGGGCGAGATCCGCAAGGACAACCTCTGGTACCCGCAGCAATGGCTGTACCGCCGCGAGTGGCTGCTGGTGCGTTCCTGAGTTTTACCGGCGACGACGCAGGCGACGCAACGCGTCCGCCTGCAGCCAGATCCAAAGCGCCGGGTCCAGCACCGCGTCCCAGATATTGCCCGTGGGCAGTCGGAGCAGGACATGGAGCAGCAGCGCGGCGATCCACAGGCCGGGCATCGCGAGCTGCCCCTTCAGCAAGGCCGGCACCAGGCCCAGCAGGGCCAGGGCGCCCAGCACGAGCGGTGCAAAACCCCAGGCATAGAGACTGAACGGCCACCAGGCAAAGGTGTCGAGCAGCAGCACCCAGCCCAGCGCCACCAAGGGCCAGGCCCAGGGCCGCAGCACCTGCAACGGAGCTGGCGCCGGCGTCCGGGGTTGGTAGTAGCGCCAGAGCGTCCAGGCGCAGAGCAGGGCGAGCAGGCCGCTGGGCGCGCGCAGGGCCAGGCCCAGCCAGTAAGCCGGCGACAGGGCGCCGGGCAGCAGGCACCAGAGCAGCAGGACAGGCGGCAGCCAACGTTGCAGGCGTGGACCCGCTCTCGCACCCAGCAGGACCAGGGCGAGCACGGCCAGCACCAGCCCCCAGGCCAGACCGAGGTAAAGACGAAAGACCAGTGACTCAGGCAGCAACGGGGTCTGCGTCGACAGCAGGGCGGAGATCAGGTTGGCACTATCCATGGTCATCGCCCCACCGGCACCCAGATGAAACGTTGCCAGGCGATGCCCTGGCGCTGTTCGGTGTAACTGACCCACAGGCTGTCATCGGCCCAGGCCATGGAGGGATAGGACATCTCCTGGCCAGCTGGCGCCTGCGCCAGCGTCTCGAGCACGGTCCAGCCCTGGCCGCCATCGCGCGACAGGCTCAAGGCCAGCTGGGCGCGCGATTCGGCGCGTGGGTTGTGTGCGAGGAACATCAGCCCAGGCCGCAGCGCCAGGCCGGCCACCGAAGCATCGGGATTGGCCGGCCCCGGGTCGGGCAGGTCCTGCCAATGCGCACCGCCGTTGCTCGTCTGCACGGCACGCAGCCTGCGATCCGTGCGGTTGTCGCGCAGCAGGGCCAGCCATTCGGTCTCGCTACGTGCCAGCAGCGTGGGCTGCAGCAGGTCGCGCCGCTGCGACATGCGCACCATGCCGCGAAACTCGCCGGCGGCATCGAAGCGCAGGGCCACGGGATACTTCACGCCGATCTCGAAATACGCCGGCAGCACCATGCCGCCATCGGCCAGCGGCAGTGGCATGGCGCGTACCAGGTGGCTGGTGTTCCAGAGCCAGGACAGGGGCAAGGTGCGCAAGGGCACGAAAGGTTGCTGCGCCGCGTCCTGCCGCAGGTGCAGGATGCGTCCGGCCGCCCAGCCGCCCAGGCCCGTAGCCACGACAAAGAGATGGGTGCGGCCCTGCGCATCGCGCCACGCGACGGGGTTGCCGATGCGGCGCAAGGCGTGGCCCAGTTGCGGCCCCACCTGCTGGCGATTCACCACGGCCACGGCCGGGCTCCATTGCTGAAGGGCACGGTCAAACTCGGACATGACGATCTGCACATCGGGCCCGCTCTCGCGCGAACCGGCAAACCAGTAAGCCTGCAAAGCAGCCGGATGCCCTGCAGGCAAGGCCAGCAAGGTGCTGGCATGCGCGGCAGGCGTGCCCTCCGGCATGGGAATGCGACCTGCGGCCTGCAGTACCAGCAGGCCCGACTCGGACACACGGGCCTGCGGCCAAGTCGCCTGTGCAGGTACGGGGGCTGCAGGTTGTCGCCAGATTTCCAGCGTGACCAGCCCGAGGCTCAGCGTTGTCGCTGCCAGCCAGGCGCCAAGGTGCGCCGGGCGCAGAGTCGTTGTGAAGTTCACGAGGAGGACGTTGGGCAATGGAAGCCAGAGTGGCGTGCCGGCAGTGTAGCGGAGCCGCCCTTCATGCCGACGCGTCCACTCGCGCGAGACTGCGCGCCACCCGCTCGCCGGCCTGGCGCAACATTTCTCTGAGTCGGGACGGTTCCAGCACTTCAAATTCCTCGCCCAGCAGCAGCAACCAGTAGGCCAGCGACTCGAGGTGGTTCGTACCGCACTGCATCACACAACGCGCCTCATCCAGGACCTCCAGCGTTGCATAGGCAGGCGGGATGCGCCTGGCCATCACGGCCAGCGGCTGATGCAGCACCACCCGGGCCTGCTCACCACTCAAAGACGAGGTCGAGATGGAACGCGCGACGTAGGCGCGCAGATCCCCGCCGGCGGGTCCAGGCCGTGGCTTGAAATGTCCGCCCGAGGTCAACGCGCCCTCGATGCGATCGAGCCGGAAGGTACGCCAGTCGTCACGCGCCGGATCCCAGGCCACCAGATACCAGCGACTGTCCGTGTGGACCAGGCCCTGCGGCTCCACTTCGCGGACCGAAGCCTGGCCACGACCGTCGCGGTAGGCAAAGGCCATGCGCAGCTGGTCGCGGCAGGCCAGGGCGAGGCTTCCCAGCGCTGCAGCGTCCACCATGGGCCGCAGGCTCTCCAGGGGCAGGATGGCCGCACGCAGGGCCTTGACGCGACGGCGCAGCCTCAGGGGCATGACTTGCTCGAGCTTGACCAGCGCGCGCAGGGCGCCCTCCTCCACGCCCTGCACCGTACCAGCGGCCGCGGTCTGCAGGGCGATGGCCACAGCCTGGGCCTCCTCGTCATCAAGCAGCAGCGGCGGCAGGGCCTGCCCGGCCCGGAAGGCATAGCCGCCGGCCACGCCGGTACTGGCGTGGATGGCGTAGCCGAGCTGGCGCAGGCGGTCGATGTCGCGGCGCAGGGTGCGCGGATGCACCGCCAGGCGTTCGGCCAGCTCCAGGCCGCCCCAGTGGCTGCGGGTCTGCAGCAGTGAGAGCAGTCGCAGAAGGCGCGAGGAGGAGGACAGCATGGCCGCACTCTAACTCCTATTGAGGACCAAATCTGTCCGCAATGGATGCGACAGTGCCCACACCGCCCCGGCGCTGTGCCGGGCCGGTTTCAACCCACTCAGGAGTCTTCCATGTCGCTCACCCTCTACTGGCATCCCATGTCCAGCGCCACCCCCATCGCCTGCTTCCTGGCCGAACTCGGCCTGCCGCATGAACGGGTGAAGGTGGACATCACGACCGGCGAACAGCGCCGTCCCGAGTACCTGGCGATCAATCCCAACGGCAAGGTCCCCACCCTGGCGCTGGACGGCGCCCCCATGTTCGAAGCCCTGGCCATCGAGCTCTGGCTCGGTGAGCGCTACGGCGTTGCGCGTGGCCTGTGGCCGGCGACAGGCACGCCGGCTCAGCTGCAAGCCTATTCCTGGTGCACCTGGGCCTATGTCACCTATGGTGCCCAGCTTGTGCGCCTGCAGGCCGCGGGCCAGATGGGCACGCCCGACGACGCCCACGGCAGGGCAGCCCACCAGGCCCTGGGCCAGTTGCTCGCCCTGCTCGACGCCCGCCTCGCCCGCCAGCCATGGATGCTGGGCGAGGCCTACTCCCTGGTGGATCTGTCTGTGGGGTCGGTGATCGGCTACAGCGTCTATATCGGGGCGCCGGTGCGCCAGCACCCACACGTGCAGGCCTGGCTGGCGCGGGTACAGGCTCGGCCCGCCATGCAGGCCGAACAGGGCACGACCCCCGAGCCCTGAGGCCCCCTGGGGCTGGCTGTGGAACATAGCTGATTCTTGCCTGCGCAGGGTCGTAAGTCTTTGATTTTATTGGGGGAAATCTGTGACGCGACAATGATTTTTGCCTTCATACGACTTTAATCATTGCCCTTTTAGGAAAACGCGTCGCTAATCTTTGCCCTTTTCTCTGCAACCCTAGGGTGTCGCATGGACGCGACGCCTACTTCGGTATCAAAGTTATCACAGCCTGAGGAATGCGCAAGCCCGGCCAGAGGATGCGGGAGAGGTATGGATTACGCGGGGATCCACGTGGAATGGATCGCCGTATTATGTGAAAAACATAATTAATCTCGTGTGAGCGATTCAAGCCACACGCTTCTCAGGGCAGGCAATGGGGCGCGTTTACTCAAATGAATTAGACGACATTCCGAACACGATCGAATGGGCTTCTCAGGTACCACTTCATGAGAAAAGCTCAGCCACCAGATCTGGCTCGGGATCCTCCATATTTGTCGTCCTCGGTTCTGGCGGGTCGTTTACGGTTGCACACGCAATCGCAACAAACTACACGCTCAAAAAGATCGGTATCGGCTTCGCATGGACACCCATGCAGTACGCCCTACGTGGGAAGAATCTTCCTTCCCATCGTGTCTTACTTGTCTCAGCCGAAGGGAAGAACAGCGACATTCTTCTTGCCGCCCGCTGCGCCTTGGACTGGGCAGCAGGTGTCGAGGCCCTAACGTTTAGCGAAACGTCCCCTCTACTGAGTTTGCTTGCCGGGAAAGCCGTAACTACGGCACTCCAAGCCCCTTGGGGGAAGGATGGCTATCTGGCAACGAACAGCCTTATAGCCGCACTGCTTGTCGCCTTTAGGCTTCAAGGCAGCGAGAGTCTCGATCCACTACTGCTTCGTGCCTGGTTCAAGGCTAGTCGCACGTCGTTCTTGCTCAGCCAGGCCGGCGAGCAAATCGCCGCAGCACGGAAAGTTCTGGTCTTGTATGGGAACCAAGGCCAGACGGGTGCAATTGATCTTGAATCCAAGGTCTCAGAGGCTGGATTTGGCTTTGCGCAGATTACTGATTTCCGTCAGTTCGCACACGGGCGGCACATCCAACTGGTCGACCAGAAGTCGCCCTTTCCTGTTCTTTCGTTCGTATCGCCCGCAGAGACTGAGCTCTGGGCCGCGACACGCAGACTCATCCCCGAATACGTCCCTGTCACTGAGTGCCAATTGCCCGAGAGCTTTGAAATGGCTTCCATATGCGGCGTTCTCAATGGCATGATCATGATGGAGTCGGCATCAAAGGTATTGCGTCAGGACCCCGGCTCTCCGGTGGTTCCTGAATTTGCCAAGCGGATCCACTTCATCAACCCGCGCCAGTACTTCTCCCACGATGAGTCTCGGCACAACCGTAAAGTCGCCAGCCTAGAACCCGTACTTGGGCATGATGGCGCAAGGCAGGCTGGCGCCAGCTTCATTGAGCGCCTAAGGCGCGCAAGGTTTCGTGCCGTGGTCATGGACTTTGATGGAACGCTCTGCGAAACCAGGAAGCGCAAAGACGGCCTAGACCCGTCGCTCCAACCTCTTGTTCTTACTCTTTTGGATCAAGGAATTGTCCTGGCCTTCGCGAGCGGGCGCGGCAAATCCATATACAACGATCTTCGAAAGAAAGTCCCGGAGAAATATTGGGGCAGAGTCTTGTTGGGCATGTATTCCGGCTCCGTCGTACTTTCCCTCAAAGAGGACTACCCGGAATTAGAGACGATCGATCCAAAGATTTCTGCCGCACAAAACGAATTGGAGTCACTCGGGCTGACAGGTAACGGGCGAATCTCTCTCAGTCCGCGATTTGGTCAACTCACGGTTCGAGAAAGTCAAGCCCAATCGACGGAGCTGATTGCGGAGCTGTGTGAATTGGTTGCCGAGAAGATCGGGGGGCTCCGGGCATATCGCTCGGCACATTCAGTTGATCTGGTCTTAGATGGCATCAGCAAGTTGGCCGTCGTGGAAGCCTTGCGCTTTAAGTTCGGCATTGACGATCCAGACGCTGTACTCCGCCTGGGCGACAGAGGCGAGCGCAGTGGCAACGATTACGAGCTTCTTGGTGATGGGCTTGGGTTAAGCGTTGACGGCGTGAGTGATGATCCTTTGCATTGCTGGCTTCTTGGCGATCCAAAGTTAAGCCCTGTCCAGCGATGCGCCCACATTCTCCAAGCACTTGAGGTCCATGTTGAGCAAGCTTGCTTCTCCGGAGCAACGCTTGATCAATGGCTGAGCTTTATCACCCAAGAGGCCTGACATGAAAGCGGATCAAGCAAAAAGGTTGGTTTCCAATCTCATGAATTGGGACCACGGCCGAGCCACCCAGGAGTTCGCATGGCTTGGGATCATGGCCGGCTACAAATTCGATCATTACCAAGGCTATAGCGCTGGCCACCGGTTCTTCGTACATCTTCTGCAGTGGCTTTCTCAATATCCCACTCAAGAAGATCGTGAAACCGCATACGACTTGGTAAGACGCCTTGTGGTGATGATCACACAAAGTGAAATGCATCACCTTGTGAACCTATCGGGTCCAGTCATCGAGCGTTCGATGCGCAAAGCCGTTGCAACCATGCAGGGAATTCTGTTTTACGAAACATACGACAGCGAAGCAGCTATCAAACGACTGCAGTTATTGCGCGAACGGACGCTCTACGTCGGCGTTAGTGATGGCGCACGCATAGATGTCTTCCGGAGATTCTATGAAGGCCGTATAAGCAATGAACAAGTCATCCCTATGGCCGAGATTTCTGAAACGAAGCGCAAGAATCTTCTGGGGAAATTATCTAAACGACTCACCAAGCTTGGGATCGAAGCTGAGGCCACATTTGAATGGATCTGTTTAATCGATGACTTCACAGGCTCCGGGACCTCATCGATCCGAAAAGAAGAATCCGGCGAATGGGACGGCAAGGTCGCCAAGTTTATCAATGGCTGTAACGAAGGACAGACTCAACTGCTTTCCAAGGATGCGCATATTCTCGTGCATCACTATCTTGCCTCAGCTCAGGCTGCCGAAAATGTCTCGTCAGAACTCCAGAAATATCAAATTCACAATGCCGTTCACACTTTCTCTGCCACGTTTTCGCATGTCCTCAAGGAGTCTGACGTGATCTCCGCCAGCGCCGAACCCAAGCTAGCAGAATTGCTGCATGCACGGTACGACCCCAGCATTGAAGACGAGCACACTAAAGAAGATATCTGGCTAGGTTTCAAGAAGGGCGGTCTACCTATCATTCTTGAACACAACTGTCCAAATAACTCTGTAGCGACGTTGTGGGCCAGGACAAATCCAGGCGGCAAGAAGTATTCGTCTGAAAACCCTCTGATGAGCCCGCTCTTCCCGCGCCGTCAACGACACCTGGACGTTCGATGAACCCCTGGCACAAACGAGCGAATGAATTTATCCGTGATCCGCGGGAATTGCTGCCGCTGATCAGCCCGCAACCTATTCGCGACATCTTTGACAAGCAAAACAGCTCCGCACTCTTTGATCGTTTAGTCTTGGTCGCAGGTGCGCCTGGAGCTGGGAAGACAACTCTCAGCCGCCTCCTTGAACTTCCTACGCTACTGGCAGTTAAGGACTCTGGACGCAACGAAGCAATCAAGGCGATTGCCGCGACACTTTCTGCCGCCGGCATCTTGGATGACATGGATCCGACCTTGATCGCCCTGCGCTTTCCCGTTGGCAGTCAATTACGTGCAATTTGGGAGTTGCCATACGAGGAGAAGATCCGGCACAAGCTGCTGCGCTCCATGATTCAAGCCAAAGCTGTTTTAGGTTGGCTCCGTCAACTCGAAGCGGCCGACATCCCGCTCGAGAGCATTCAAGTCCATACAACAGGGATTGGAGATGCTGCAAGTGAACACGTTGGAGCAGAGAGCATTTCGTCTTTCCGAGAAAGAGCACGGGACACCGAGCGAAAAATTTTCAAATTAGTCTCTGCGCTAGTTGCACCTACTGAAGACTATTTGGTGACTGAGCTCGCACAGATATCTTATGACCCTTTCTCTATGCTCGATTGCTTTGCCGTTGATGGAATGCGCCATGGATCAACGATCCGCCTGCGGCCAATGATCATGCTCGACGACGCACATGAGTTTCACCCATCACAGCTTGATGATGTCGACAAATGGCTCCGCGATCGTGAAGTCAAAGTCGCTCGCTGGTTGATGACCCGTCTTGACTCGCTAAGCCTGACCGAGTATCGGCAGGCCGTTTATAGAGATACAAATAGCATCCCTCCGGGAACGCAACCGGATCGTGATCGCATAGAAATTATTCTGAATGACCAGAAGAGCCGTGAGCGCGTAGCCTTCAGGTCCATCGCTGAGGACGTTGCAAAGCGCTATTTTGAGCCGATCCCTGCGTTCAACAGAAGGGCCTCAAACGATTTCAAGGTCTTGCTTGCTGTCAATACACCGCCCGAGATCTCGAAGACTGATCTTAGGAAACTGGAGAGTGAGGTCGCAAAGTTACGCGAGGAAGCCCAGGTAACTAACGATGACATTGAGCATCTTCAAGCGGGCTTCCCACCAAACCTCGGCGCAGATGTCACCTCGGCGCTAACAAAAATCCTTCTCCATCGTGAGATTTCACGCTCACCTCAGCGCTCTCTATTTAGCGTAGATGGCAAGGAAAAGGAGGTTGAAGAGTCGAGCGCTCCAAAGAAGGTTTCTCGTGCTGTCGCTACGGGCGCCGAGTTGTATCTTTTGCATCAATTCGATCGACCTTTTTATTTTGGCTTCGAACGAATCGCTGATGCTGCCAACGAAAATATTGAGCAATTCGTTTCACTGTCGAGCGCGCTGGTTGACCATCTTGAAACATTAATCATCCGCGGCAAACCACCCCGCATTGACGCAAAGACTCAGAACCACCTAGTTCAGGAGCGCGCCCGCACTTTGATGAAGGCTTGGGACTTTCCTTATGCCCCGAAGGTCCGGCGTCTGGTTGACTTCATTGCGGGTCGATGCCTCGACGTTACTCTACGGCCGAATGCCCCCCTAGATGATGGCGCAAATGCGTTCGGCATCCCCATCGCTGACATGGAGTCACTCCAGGATCCAAACGATGATTTGACAATCGTTTTGCATTACGCGCTTGCGTATCAGGCACTGGTCCTCATTGACCACTACGAGTGCAAAGGACGAACGTGGTGCCTATTCGAGCTAGGTGGAGTTCCTACTGTGGCGAGAGGTCTTCCGCTAAGTCGGGGCGGATTTGTTGAAGGGGTAATTTCTCAGCTCAGAACGGCATTGGAGGACGCATGAGCGCTGATGCCAAACACCTCAAAGAGCCATTCTCCCTGCGTGAGGATGAAGTAGATGAGTTCGTCACTCATTACTTCCCTAAATGCAGCAAGGTTCTCTATGTCGGAAATATCGGCTTCAGTCCCGATGTTCTCTATTTCCCGAACCTCATGCGCCATATGCCGAATATCGACTTCCGCTTCATGGAGGAGACTAGGCCGAGTGTCCCGGAGCCCATTAACACCATGGCAGCAACCCGGCAGACACAACTCTCTTCTATGTTGGCGACTCGAGTTTCTTTCGCCAAAGTTGAGATCCTCGCTAAAGATGATGGTGCCGCAGTCGCAGGGCGCCGTGCCTGCGCTCAGGTGGATAACTGGCTACAGGAGGCGGATTACAGTGACATCGTCATTGATGCCACAGGTTTGTCTCGAGGCACCTGCTTTCCAATCGCCAAGCACCTTCATCAATACGCGGCGGCCAGGGGTAAGTGCGTACACCTGCTGATCGCCGATGGATCTATGCCTGGCAATGTTGTTCGCCCGATTTCTAACGATCGCGCGGACTGGATGCATGGCTTCCAAGGCGAGGCTGAGTTAGATGAGTCTGCTGACGCTCTGAAGCTCTGGGTTGTTCAATTAACCGAGGATCGAGGCAATAGCCTGCAGGTTTTGTACAAAGAGCTCAACGCGAATCTCAAGCCGCCTCCCGAAGAAGTTTGTCCGATCGTCCCGTTCCCCGCTGACACTCCACGCCGCGGCGACGATCTAGTTTTCGAACTGCGAAACTACTGGGCTGACGAGTGGGCGGAGACTCCCCTGAGTTTCATTTACGCGCACGAGTCCGACCCTACCGACGTCTACAGATCAATAGTCAGACTACATAACGGAAGAAAAGAAGCGCTGGCCGGCCTGAACATGCCGTCGATGACTATACTTTCTCCTATTGGGCGACGACTACCAGGCGTCGGCCTGCTGCTTGCAGCCTTGGAGTATGACTTGCCTATGTTTTATCTTGAAACTGTGGGGTACGAGTTGCTCAGCAGCTTGCCTCCAGCGAACGATGGACCACCCAAACATCGCTGGCATTTCAGGTTGAACAAAAATGCATCCGGTACTTGACCCCAGCGGAGTCCGACGCCGCGTAGCAGGCGCTGGATTCATCACGCTTGACGTCGCGCTTGAAGACTCATCGCGCGCAGTTGCTTACAGCGGGGTTGGCGGCACCACGGGCAATGTGTTGTCCATTCTGGCCTTTTTTGGTTGGCACAGCCTGCCATTAGTTCACGTCGGCGCCGACAGGGTCGGGCAAGCCGTCGTCAGTGAGCTTGCACGAATCGGGGTTGACACTCGATTCATGGCGTTTCAGCCATTCCTCAGAACACCCATGGTGTTTCAATGGCAAGATCAACTGTCTCTTGCTCCTCGGTACAGCTTTCAATGCCCTGTCTGCGGCAGTGCGCGAAAGTTTGACAGTGCACAGGTCTCGCCAGCTACTGATGAGGCCCTCCAGACGGCCTCACGCTCCAACGTTTTCTTCTTTGACCGCGTCACTGAAAACTCGGTGCAAATGGCTGAGGCTGCGCGCTCAGGCGGCGCCTTCGTTTTTTTCGAACCGTCTTCTGTAAATGCGGCATCTGAGCTGATGATCCGGTCACTCAGGGCCGCACATGTCGTCAAGTACTCAATCGACAGGATCGAAGGTTCGCTGTCGTCGCTGTTAGATTCCGGCTTTGTAGAAATCCAAACCATGGGCGCCAGAGGGCTGCGATTTAGACGTCATTCCCTTGTCCCCGACTGGGTCGAGCTGCCAGCCTTGCGTGCCTCATGGGTGATGGACACGGCAGGAGCTGGTGATTGGTGTAGCGCCGGCTTTATCCACGCTCTGTCACGCATGACAGATCTGAGCTCCCCATTTGATCTGAGCTACAACTCCATCCACCAAGCATTGCGGCATGCGCAAGCCGTCGCGGCACTCAGCTGCCACCATCTGGGTGCAAGAGGATTGATGCAGGCTGGCGAAGCGAGTGACGCTCTTGAACAGGCCGAACAAATTCTTGCCTCGCATCAGCTATATGCCCCCGGAATACCTTGGGAATCTGCTCACGTTTACCCAAGGCCACGTCTTCACTCTGACGTGATGCAGCTGCGTTCTCTATGCTGCCAATCGCTCACGTGAGCGGCTTCGCTTCTTAGGCTCCATTCCCTCTTCTAGACGCAGCTGGTCTCTCAACTCCATCAGGAGTTGTCCCAGCATATTCTTCCCTTTTCCGTTCACTTCACCCCACAGGCGATTGACGGAGTTGTCAACGGTCGCGCTCTCGACCAATCGGGCATCACCGGTACTGAGCAGTACCTCGCAAAGATCCTCATGCTGCTCGAACTTCGCTCTGAGCACCTGGCGCATACGGTCGAACTTAATCTTCGACCAATCTGAGCGGATATCCCACCAGTACAGGCCATGGGCGGCCATCGCAACAAGCGATGGGCTCGGCGCGGCCAGGATCCAGTCGCGCACCTGAGGCTTGCGAGCCTTCCCAGCTTGATAGGCGTGCTCTGCCGTATCAAAAATCTGATCCTCGAAAACGATAGGGCGCTGATAAAGATTACTGAAGCAACCGTAGGGCTGATCACTTGCTCTGTAGAACCGGATCTCGATCATTGGCACCTCCAATTTCTTAGATAATATAGTATATTTAGTTATATTATCATGTCAAGACGCAAGCGTGATCCACAGCTACTGCGTGAGCAATGCTCACGCATAGCTGCATTGCTTGAGCTGACTGAGCGTTCTGACACAGAGATGAGCCGCTTCTTAGGGCACGCAAACGGGTCAACACTGGGAAGGGTCAGAGAGGGCCTGTCATTCCTGGACAGTGAGTCCCTCGCCAAACTAGGTGGGGTCGAAGTCCGAGAACTTGCGCACCCCAATCTGCACTGGCTGCTAACAGGAAGTGGGAAGCCCTTCCTACCGAAAGAGCGGACATCGAAGACAGACTTCGAAGCTCTATGCGTGCTCGCGCTCAGTGAAGTTCGACGAATGAAGAAATCTTGAATTACCTGAAAAGCCTTTCCAGCCCTAGGCAAGATCTACCGGCTTTCGTCAGCAACTCCTAAACCAAGTTTTTGATGCGCTTGCGCAGCTGAGGGAACACTTATAAAGTGCCCATCCATACTATGGATCACAAAATCGGCAAGCCTAAATTTATATGCTTCGGCTGTGTCAAGGAGCAGTACCTTGACCAAGAAATCAGGACCAATGGCACCGCTCGGACCTGCTCCTACTGCAGGAAAAAGCAGGCTTGCATACCAATTGATCAGCTCGCGGACCGCATCGAGGTCGCTTTTGCACATCACTATGTTCGCACCCCAGATCAACCAGACTTCTGGGAACAAGTTATGCAAGCGGACGAATCTTCGGACTACGAATGGTCTCGCGAAGGCGAACCTGCAGTAGACGCAATTCAAAATGCGGCAAGACTACCAACCGAAGCAGCCCAGGACGTTCTTGAGATACTCGATGATCGGCACGGTGATTTTGAATTGCAGGCGATGGGCGAGGAAACAGAGTTCTCGTCCACATCACGCTATGCCCGGAATGATCCCGATACCGACGCCTGGTATCAGGAATGGTATCAATTTGAGTATTCCCTGAGAGCCGAGGCGCGCTTCTTCAACAAGATCGCTGCCGACCATCTCACCAAGGTCTTCGACAGCATTGACAAACTGAAGGTCCGCCACAGCACAAGCCCAGTTGTAATGGTAGGCCCGAAATGCGATCTCAAATTCTTGTTTCGCGCACGAGTCTTTCAGTCAGACGCCAAATTACGCGAAGCAATGGCTCATCCAGATCGACACCTAGGTCCGCCACCTCCTAGATTGGCCACCGCCGGCCGCATGAATGCACGTGGCATCTCAGTCTTCTACGGGGCAACAACGGCTTCCGCCGCCCTGGCCGAAGTTCGTCCACCAGTTGGAAGCTCTGTCCTCACTGCAAAATTCAAAATCACACGACCGTTGCGTCTTCTCGACCTCACCGCACTAGAAAAGGTCATTGATCTTGGCAGCATCTTCGACCCGCCACTCAAGCACAGGCTCGAAAGAATTGCTTTCCTGAATTTCCTTGGGCAGAGGATCTCGCGACCGATCATTCCGGATGACCAGGATCTCGACTATCTCGCAACACAGGCCATTGCAGATTTTTTGGCAACGGCCAACGATCCGCAGCTAGACGGAATAATTTTCCGCTCAGCACAATCTGAGGATGGGCTCAATGTTGTCCTCTTCCAGCACGCCTCTCGTGTGCAGGCGATCTCTCTACCCAAGGGAACTGTTGTTAAAGCTCATACAGGTTCGCATACGGAAGACGGCTGGGATATTGACTACAGAGTTTTTGAGACTGTTCCTGTGGAATCTCCTCGCGATAAGCAAGCACCCCCTCCTCAAGTCTCCGATGATGCCTGGTCATATCAGGAGAATCTAGATCACCGCGAACCGAATCTTGAAGTCGATCTAAGCTCGGTTGAGGTTCATCAAGTCGAATCAATTAAGGTAAATAGCTTTAGCTTCGCAGTGAACCGGAGTCGACATAAAGCTGGAAGGGTGAAGTTCTAGAAAAGCTCGATTTGCGCCAGCTGAGGAAGCACACTCGAAGAGCGGGACCTGGCTTTCATTTTGAGCAAGACATTGATCAGCGAGTGCGAAAGACTACGATCCTCTGGGGATGCGTCGGATGTGGCAACCTCTGCAAGCAGACGCAGAACCACCGATGGGACAGAAATCCCGAGCTCCACCGATGTGCCGCTCTCAAGCTTTTCCAGAAGTTGGCTCGCATCCGCCAGCATCTGTTTTGTAAAAGCAAGGCTAGATCGATTTCGGACGGCCCGACCTTGACCATCCGAGTCGTATTTCTCTGCCGTCCCCAGCGCAAAGATGAGATGGAGTCCGCCATTCAAGGTCAGAGGCGATATCAAGCGGCTTAGCGCATGACTCCCCCGCACAACCTCATCCCCAAGAATTCTTGCTTCGGTCCAAGCAGCAACCTCAAGCTCTAGTGACGTAGGACCTGATCGGCCTGGAGCCAAGCAGAGCCGCTGGCCACACTTACACGCATCTATAGCAGGCCGGTTCCATGTGAGCCGACGATTGCAAGCAATGCAGTGGTCAATAAGTGCCGTCTTGTGCCGATGACAGGCGGCGGTTACTGATACCTCCCATGACTGCATACAGACGTGGGACTCTTCAAGGCACTCAGGACATACCCGTGGGTACGCCCGATTCACAAAGTAGCTCCGATCAAGCGTAGCTCCACCGAAGCGATATCCAGAGCTTGCCCCTTTTAGAGACAGCTCCCCTAGCGCCTGAGAAAGTCGTCGCGGCTCTGCTCCAAACCAATTGGCCAATGCAATCGTATCGTCAGAGTCGAGGACGGCGAAACGACTCTTCCCACGCCAAGACTTCAAAGCCGGCAATCCTGCAATGCCATTCGCCACCGCCATCCTCAAGGCATATCCTTGTCCGGATTCACCCTGGGCAATATCAGATCGAACTGGGAACGTGACCTGATCGTCTACACCACCTAAGAAGGCGATACTGCGGGTGTCAATGTCGCTGACTTGCTCTGTTTTCATGGAACACCCGAAAGTACAAGCAGATCCCAAGGCCATTCCGCTGCAGCGTGAACTGGAACGTGAAGTAGCTCCTCCCGCGCAGGCAAAGAGGCTGCACGCACATCAGCCAGCATTCTTAATGCCCAAGCCAGGTTCAGATAAGCTGTTCTGGCAAGCTCGAGTGACTCAACTTTCATCTCCTTCCGGACAAGACGCAGGGCATACCCGAGACGGCTACGACTGAAAGACTCTCTTCGATCAATCAAAGAAGACCATTTCTCCCTCTCCAGAACGGTGGGGATCGGGCGCTCGGGTCTTTGGAATGTGAGGCGATCGATCTGCAACGGAGCTGGCCCTAGCCCTCTCGTAAGATTCCCTGTCGTAATCCGCGAGATGTCCCGAAGCCTTAGCTGACGACCGAAAGACTGAAACAATGGCCCCGTCAGAGGGTGCTTTCTCACAAACAAGGACGCGCCCAAGGCCTTAATTACCCTTGGACCATGCCCGCCTCGCGGCAGACCGCAATGCTGGCAATAGCGCAAATCTGGAACACAATTTCTGTTGCGTCCAGTGCAGGAGCCCATGAGCTCCCACTTAGGACTCAGTTCACCACCACAATGTTCACATTGCTTCGCAAGACGAGAGCCGTGAATTCGACATTGCTCCTCGCCGCGCATCCGCCAATACCATCGCAAGTACGGCCTCGTATCCTCATCTAAACATTGGGCACACCAGTGATAGATCGGCTCCCTTTCATTTTCCGAAAGCCTGGTAGTGCTCCTCGTCACCCGTAGGCGCACAAGGTCCGATTTATATACATCGCGGGAGATTAAGCATGCGCTCTGTGAAGCTCCTGTTGCTTTAAGCAAAGTGCTCCAGGTTGCATCGGAGATTCCCTTGTCCCAGTCTTGATGCCTCTTCTTGAGACCAAGAATCTGGCTCAGGCGCAGGTACGAGTATTGATGAGTGCTACAGATATTCAATATCCAAGATGCCGGTGACTCATCAAAAAATGGTGGGCTAGCGGCACTCAGCCTGAACGGGACCACGCTAGGCATTTGCAACCCTGCCATGGTCTGTGTCATTTCGACTTGAACGGATTGGCCTCAGGCACCCCGGCAAAAGCTGCCTGATACCCACGCCAGAGATCAACCTCTTCCAACACAGACACTCCCCTCGTTACGGCAGAGATGCAGCTGTTCATCATCAGCTTCTTGTACCTCCGCATATTCCCTCTACTCGCTGCGTGGCATTTCCTGCTGATCTCATTCGTGCCGAGAATATTGGCACCTACGATCGTGATTTGCTGCATAAACGCCGCCTCAAACTGACGCCACTTCTCGTCATTGTTGAACGCCTTGATCTCGTATTGCTGGGATAGTCGAGAAGTGAACTGCGGGTTGATTGCTCCGATCAATTCAAAGGTCTTTGTGCCGAAGCAGAGCACCGGCATATTGAACTTGTCCATCAAGACCTTCAACCAGTCTGTGATGGAGCGTGCGGTAATGCTCCTGTTGCCTTCGCACATGTGCTGACTTTCGTCTATTAGTAATGCCCTGGGACGTAAGTTCCCTAGAGCCCGTTCAATCATCCCGTTCATGTTGATCAGGCTGGAGCGTGTTGGCAACATCGGGAATCCGACGGCGTATGTCATCTTCGTCGCGATTGAGTAGACATCGACGTTGCTATCCAGTTCAATTCGAAGAATCGGTCGATTGGATTCGCCCTCGCTGATTGACTCCATCAAGATCTTCTCGATCAACTTGATCAGCAGCGTTTTCCCCATCCCTGGCTCGGCCAAGGCAATAATTCCTCCTGCTACCTTGATTGAGTCAGCCAACTCAACAGCTGCTCGCCCCCCATCCATGATCTGCTTAAACTCATCGTGGATGACAACGGCGTTCTTCACCTGCAGAGCTGCGGCCACCGCTGTTGGTGATAGACGCCCAAAATTCGGATCATCTTTCATAGGATCTCCTCATCCAGAGAAAATGAATCGAAGGGCATCAGCTCCTCAATCATCTTGTGTTGCTTCGCTTGCTCTTGAGGGGGCGGGGCCTCAGGGGTAACTGCGGAGTTCAACTTCTCTTTCACCACACTCGCAGACGTCAAAGCCTGGATGCGGATCAGATCTGCATCTTTCCGAACCTTCACTCCTCTGGCGATGGCTTCACCCCAACGCGCGTTGGTTCTAAGTCGGGCCGCATAGAGCTCCTCTTCAGCGTTGGCGGCTGTCAGTTTGCTCCCAGCCTCCTTGCGATAGATTTGATGCTGAATCAGAGAGAGGCCGCGACCGTACTCTTCGGTCGGGCGTTGCAGCGGCACCTGGAGCCATCTTTTTTCCTCAGGCAAGAGGATATGCAGCTTTTCTAAGTTGTCCGGATTGAACCGTACTTCCGAACGAAACTTCCGGTTAAATCTCCGGGAGTAATCTTGGAGTTCGATGGAGTTGTACCGCAGGTAGTTGAAGAAGATGCCGTCCCCAGCTACTGTCCGGTGCATAGCCACCCCTGATTGAATCTCGAGTTCGTCCAGATTCACAGGATACATAGGCAACGGGCTTGATAGCAATCCTTCCTCCCAAAGGTCAATTGGCCGAATCAGTGTTTTGGGGTGTATTTGCCGCGGAAACTGATCAGCCGCCCATTGGACTAATACTTCACACAGATCATCGAAAAGAATGGCCGATGTTTTCTTCGGGTCTATCACCTCCATGTTTTTCACCGGGAAGTACACCTTGCCTTGCAGCGGAAGCATCCGATTGACTTCGAGCATTGCTCTTTCGATGCCTGCCTTCAACCAAGGTTGCCTAACTTTGTTGTACAGCAGATCTGCACGCAGATACCAGGCAAGGTTTCTAAAAGCTGTTGCATGAAATTCCAGGCCGTTATCGACCACATAGAGCTCAGCGACACCCTTTGCCGTCCACCGCACCTGGATTGAAGGGAACGCGCTCAACAAGTCATCTTTTGGCATCAACGCGTTGCGAATCGTTTGGGCAACCGATCCAACGCATGGACCGTAAAAAGACATGTGAAGCCCCAGGATGTATCCGGAGTACCGGTCAATAGCGACCGTAATCCACGGGCGACCAATAGGAACGCCGCTTCGCGGATCAAGGACCCATATGTCCAGACACGTGTGATCAATCTCTACCCTTTCGAGGATGCGAGTTGACTGATCTCCGGCCAAGCTGTAGCGCCACTTGTTTTGTGCATACGCTTTCCCATATCGACGCATATCTCTGATATAGCAATCGACTCCATCGATCCTTCGTTCGATTGTCTTTACACTTGGCGTTGGAATAACTTCTCCGCGCATGCGAGCTAGGTTTTTGAGATGCTCCTTGACGCGCTGATGTGTAGCCTTCATCGAGATACCGTGTCTTTGCAGGTAGTACTTCTCAATGCAGTACTTGATGGCTTCTTCAACCACATCACTGATTCGCTTGCTACGTTGGACATGAGCCCTGCGATCGGCAAAGACAAAGGGATTGCCTCCTGATCGCAAGAATTTTCCGAGCCAGTTTTTCAACGTTCGCCCCGAAGGCGGGCTCTCATCCTTAATGCGTTCGGAGGTCTCACGACTGGACTTTTCACATTTCTTCAGACTTCCAGTGGTCGCGCCCGCCTGCAGCGCATCGCGCACGTAACGCATGCACCTGGCAATCCTCCCTTCGTCGTCGGGAGTCAAAGTCACGCTATAGGGCTGCGCACCGAAACCTTCTGGCTGCACTTGATTAGGCAGTAGAACTGGCTTCCCGTTTTGATGCACCACCTTTATTTCGCTACGCAGGATCTTGCCGTACAGACTGGCCTCAGTGAAGGTATTGATCTCACCGTCGTCCTGGTATGCGAACTGAATCTTCTCAGGGCTGAGACGACGATAAAACTCCAGCGTGCGCTCACCGCGCCTCAATACCAAACCATTGGAGAAAGTAAACATGCAGGTCTCCTTCGATCGTGTTGGTGCTGACCGTTTCTTGTGTGGTTACGTTGATACCTATAGGAATCCGGAACTGATGCCGAGCCACCATGTTCCAGATCAAGGCTTCGTTGGCACCTTTCTCTACCAATGTTCGGACCTCGGCGCTTCCAGAGCACTCCTCATTGAGTAGACGCATCCATTCGGCCGCATCCTGGTCAGAGAACTGCATGCGCGCGTAGCGCATCAGCAAAAGCGCCCGCGCACTCAAACCGTTTGCATCAATTTCTGTGTCGGTGATTACATCGAAGGCCTGCCCCGCTGCTTCCAGCTGCTTCTTGGCCTGGTCTAGCTTTCGGCGATGTTTTTCAACGAAGACCCGCGGTTTCACCTCTACGATCGTGGAGCTCTGATCGCGAAAAGTGACTTTGAAATCAGGGGTGTATTTCTCTGTCGTTCCGTCTTCGTAGCCCAGGGTGAGCTGAAGCGGCTGATGAACGATATCCACGACCACTGGGCAGCTCAGAGCCACCATGATGAAACGCTTCTCCAGGTGGCTTTCGTGCTCCACCCCATGATCCAGTAACCAGCGCGGATTCACGACGCCCACCTCTCGATGAGGCGCCCGTGTCACAACCTTTCTGCCCATAGCTTCTCCAGGAAAAGGACGAGGTTTTCCCCGCCAGAAGAAATTTCCAGCGCGGAGGCTTGACTTAGGGGAGAAGGGGGCGGATACTGAAGATGCTTAGTCGGGGTATCTCTATGCCCCACTTCTGCCGGGCCGCCCTAGGGCGGCCCTCTTTCTTTCTCCCGCCATCTCTTCTGGCTGCGACTGCGCAGACGGGATCGCCTCACGCTGAACGTGAGCAAAGTTGGGAGATCTAGTGGATGTAAGCCGGCGCACACATAGATGTGGCGACTACCGCGAGACTTGTACCTTGTGCTGAGCATGGTCGTCTCGCGCTTCCAGCTATGTTGTTTCTACAACAGCGGGGGATTGGCTCTGGCCTGGTGGTAGCAGCCCTGACACCATCGCCGCCTGCAGAGGGATTTTCAGCCCTAGCTTCACGGCGATCTCATGGCTTTTCCCCCGGGTTGCGCGGTTCCTGCCGGCGAGGACGCTGTACACGAGTGCGGGGTCAAACCCCTGGCTCTTGGCCCAATCTGAAACAGACCTGCCAGCCAGGTGGAATTCCTGCCTAACCCTGCTAATCTGTTCAAAATTGAATGGGCTTGCTTCAATTTGCATGTTTAGTATTAGAATTTATTTCATTCAAAAATGCAAGAACGTATTGAGCTGACACCCGGCCTGGCTGGGCGACTCGAAGAGCTGCGTGTAGATGCTGGGCTTTCCCGGCCAGAGTTCGCAAAAATGGCCGGCGTGGCTGAAGCGACCATCTGGCGTATGGAGAACGAGCAAAGCTCCCCCTCCGTCGCCCAGCTGGAATCCATGCAGGCGGCAGGAATTGATGTGATCTACCTTGTGACAGGCCGCCGCTCCACAAGCTTGGCCCCCATCACCGACGATGAAAGATGGGGGCGCTGCTGTATTGCTGTAAACGAAGCCTTGGCTCGCCACGGCCTAGCTCCCTCTCCAGCGACCTACTGGAGACTCGTACGTCTGCTTTACTCTGAGGCAGTAAATGAAGCCCAACTTCGTAAGAACATGGCTGCAGCACTTGAGAAGGCTGGTGCACTGGCCACGCAGGAGCGCTAAACCTTCCGCACCTGGTCGATCTCAAGAGGAAATCGATTACCTCTCGGAGGAGATTTTTCACCGCATCCTAGCTAGGGCGCGTGTCGATGCCGGTGGTGATGATTTCGTAGAGTCCTTCACGGCAGCGGCACAAGGCGTAGAGTTGCCTGCGCACGTGCACCTCCAGCAGCTATCCCGCAGCTTCAGCTTCTGGCTTCAGCATCCCATACTGGCCTACAAACTTTCCTCCACTAGGCGAGCTCTGAAGCATGCGGCTCTATTCAGCATACCCACTGGCGATATCTCCCTCGAGCGTCAATGCATCCGCACGCTGTCCTCCATTGAGTTCAGCCAAACCCTCAAGGTGCCCGCAGCCCGCCAGGCACGAGCCATAGCAACCCACTGTGATTGGGGACCATCTCAGCTACGCGATGCAATAAGGATGGGCGTCCTGCGTCCCAGTCTGCCAGGTGCGGATCTTCAACTGACCAAGCCCAATCGACCCGGCGATGTACTCTTGCTTGTTTTCGGGGGATTCTTTGGAAATGCCAGCCTGATCTTGATCGGGTACAGCATCCTGATCGTGGCCACCTGCGGTTCGCTTGACTGCTCAGCCTTAGGCAATTTCATCCTGGGCTGGATTTGCTTGTCGTTTTCCTGGTTGATGCTCTACTCCGTCCTTTACCGCACTTGGCTGTTTAATAAAGCAAAGCCATTCATTTCCTCGTGAGCTACGTATGAACGGAGTGCCAGAGGACTTTCCCCGTGGTGATACTGCCGCGACGATTCCAGGCGCACAGCCCAAATTCATAGCCCGAAAGATTGATGGGCGCTATGTGGTTGGCCTGACCAAGGAAGAGCGTCACGAGCGTTGGAAATACTGCGAAGACTTGGCGCAACAGCTGGCAGATCGAACGCTACGTAAACATGCCGCAGGTCTCATTTCCGACTTCGATGCCTTCTACAAGGAAACCGAGCAGAGGGTCAGGGGGCAGGGCTGGGACCTCAGCAATGAGGAAGTGATCTGGCTGATGAAACGTACACAGATACTGGCAGCATCTCCACTGTAGCTGGCTGCCCTTGATGATTTGATGCGGCACTGACCTACTGCGTGATGCGAGGTTGAAGCCAGTCGGGATAAGCGTCGATTTGTGTGTCGAAACCGTAGGTTAGCTACTTGCACCTGCCGAAGACGACATCTTCAGAAAGGCTCGGAAATGCCAGCGGTCCTCTGCCCAAATTGTGGCGGCCTTTACAAAGCTGTTGGGCGGAACGCCTTCCAAGACACCAGCGAGGAAATGGTCTACGTGCTCACGCATTGCAGGCTGTGCAAGACACCAAGCCGCGTGTTCCTTCTGATCGATGGCGATCCGCCTCCGGTGGGCCCTGACGGGCAGGAATTTCCGGAAGTCATCGTTCCTTGGATTCATTGAGTACGGTGTCGCTATAGGGGACAGCGCTCGTGAGCATCTGACGAGACGCGTGGGCGTGATCGGCAAACGCCTATGCGAGTCTGGATGCAATCGCTGCCAACCAGATGCCAGCCGTGAGTAGCAAGCTCAGGAATACAGCGGCACTACCTAGATCTTTGGCTCGCCCAGACAACTCGTGCCACTCTGCGCTGATGCGGTCTACGGTGACCTCGATGGCTGTGTTCAGGAGTTCAACAATCAGTACGAGCAATACGGTACCAGCCAGTACAGCAGTCTCAACCCAAGTACGTCCAAGCCAAATACTGCCTGGCAGCATCACTAAAGCCAGTATCGCCTCGAATCGGAAAGCCGGCTCTGACCAACCATGGCGTAAGCCAGCTGCGGAGAACCCGGTGGCGTGCAGCAAGCGGTCCAGGCCGCGTCGAGTCTTTTGGAGATTGGTATAGGTCTCAGTGGAGGCGGTCATCTTGTAAGGTCTAGAGTTGAGTTGAAGAGTGCCCTGAAAGGAAGGACAGTGCAGCGGATCAAGGCCGCAGCTCCACACTCCGTGCGGTGCCCTTAGGCGCAAAAAGCGGATCGGACAGCCAGGCGGTCATCCAGCAAAGCCAGCCAGTCCAAAGGGTGTGGCTCATGAAATGCGCACCGCGCAGCTGCTGCCCGATCCCCAGCACCATGCCGACAGTCAGAGCACTCCATAACCAGACCCGGGCCAACCGCGGCCGAGCGTGGCGCAAAGCGAAAAAGCCACCGACAAAGGCAAAGCCAGTGGTCGCATGCCCTGCAGGGAAACACTGGCCCGATCCACCATCGGGGTATATCCAGCCGGTCCAGTGCGAGGCGTATCGGGCCACACCCCCGAAGTCGTGCATGTCCCATGGGCAGCTCGTTTGGCTACCCGCCTTGAGCAGCGCAATCAACGCAGCGGCCAAGAGGGCTGATACCGCCAGCTGCACGCGCCGCGACACCGGTAGCCGCTGAAGCCACCCCACGGGCCATATCGCCGCCAAGCACAGGGTGACGACCAGCAGCCAGGCCAGGGACTTGGCGCCGGTGTGAAAAACACGGGTAAGCAGCCAATGATCCTGAAGGGCAAAGCCCTGAACGTTGCCCATGACTCTGGCCAGGGCCAAATCTAAACCGGAGTAGTCCCAGAGGTTGATGGCCACAAGAGTGGCAGCGGAGATCGCGGCTAAGCGCAGAGGAGAAGGTGTCTCAGTGGAGGCGGTCATCTTGTGAGGTCAAGAGCGGCTGAAGAGCGCCCTGGTCGTCCTGATTGCGCCATGAATGGCGCTGGCATCGAAAATGAAATGAGCCCGGTGACCTCACTGACCAAGAGAGTGACTCGGGACTGCCGTTGTCCATGTCATGGTCCATGACCATGGACAGAGCCGGCAGTCCTACGAGCACGTCATAGATCAGTAGCTGATCTGGGGATCGCGGCCGATCACGACCGTGGCTTGGCCCGCGCTGAAGTCACGCGGGGCGATTTCCGCAACTTGGACAAGCCGCTGGTCCAGGCCGTTGAAGGTCCAGGAGAACTGCTTGCCATCGGCGCCCTTGAAGAGCACGGTCTCGCCGTACTGGACATTGACGCTTTGAGCCTTCGTCAGATCGACGGTCCGTGCGGTGGCAGCGCTGGTAGCCGATTGCCCGTACAGGGATTGACCGTTGCGGAAGACCTCATACGAAGCCATGCTTTGCAGCGGGATCATCGCGGCGAGCGTCAGGGCAGCCAGGCTGAGGGTACGAGCGGTTTTCATAGGAAGTCCTTTCAAAGTGGTTTATCAAACTGCGCACTTCAAATTGAGCGCGCATATGGACTGTATGAATCTCGCCCTAGCAGGAGCCGGTCATTTGCATTACATATTTGTCATGTGGATATGGAGTTAGAAATGGGTTCTAAGAGTGTGCTCAGTGCGTTAGCGCCGTGGATCTGAGGCTGCGAGCTTGAACTCCTTGAATTCATCCTCGTACGTGCTGAGGGACATCTGGTACAGGATCGCGTTCTTCATGAAGACCCCTCGCTCCCTGTCCATGTCCACGGAGTTGTTGTCCAAGCTGGGCTGGGAGGGCACGACATAACGAGCAAAATCCAGCGTGCTTTGAGACGTGATTGCTGGAGCTGTAGTGCCGACATGCTTTGTCGATGTCACCTGGAGCGCCGGACCCGGCAGCCGCTTCATGGCGTCTCGCATGGCATCGCTGAAATCGAAATCCCTAGCCTGGTAGCCAGGTGTGTCCGCATTGGCAATATTGCTCGCAAGCAGCGCTTGCCTGTGCGCGCGCAGGATCACGGCTCTGCCTCGCCACTCCTCATCGGTAGCAGCGGCTCCTGCAGCGCCATTGATCGGCAGAAACTTGGCAGAGCTTGACATACGCCCTTGATCAGACGATCGGCCTGCCGCATGAATCGCAGAAGAATCCCATCGACCTTACCTTTCGTATACGGTCCCAGTGCAACCCGCGTGCTGGGTGATTGCCGAGAGAGTACGTTTTGGCACGATGAGCTTGGATTACATCTAGATGACAAATTGTTACTGCGGCGCCAAAGGCAATCATGTCCTCCTCATGGCTTCAACCAACAGACGCTTCGCTCTCCTGGGACCGACCTTTGAACGCAAGCAATCGAAGCGCATTGGCAACCACGATCAACGTCGAGCCCTCATGGAACAGCACAGCCGTCCCGATATTGAGTCCAAGGATCGTGGCGGGAATCAAGACGGCAACGACGCCCAGGCTGACCCACAGGTTCTGCCGGATGACACGACTGGTTGAACGGGACAGGCCTACAGCCAACGGAAGCTGCCTGAGGTCGTCCGCCATCAAGGCCACATCCGCGGCCTCCAAAGCCACGTCAGAGCCTGCTGCGCCCATTGCGATGCCGACCGTGGCGTTCGCCATCGCCGGCGCGTCATTGACGCCGTCGCCCACCATTGCAACCTTGCCTGCAGCTCCTCGAAGCGTCTGTATGGCTTTGACCTTGTCATCCGGCATCAGGTCACCCTGAGCCTCGGTCAGTCCAACCGACTTTGCAACGGCATCGGCAACTTGCTGGTTATCCCCGGAGATCATGATGAGCCGCTTAATCCCTAATGACTGGAGCTCGCGCATCACTGAAGGGGCTGCCGGCCGCGGTGTGTCCATTACTCCCAGAACGCCCAGGTAGCGCGCTCCCTTGCGAACAATCATGGTCGTACGGCCAGTTCCGATGAGCATGTTATTGATCTCGCGCACTTCATCCGACAACGGCGCTCCATCCACAACATCAAACAAGGTGGCCTTGCCAATATGAACCGCTTCGCCCCCGATCTTTGCCTGGATGCCTCGACCGGTGATGCTTGTTACCTCCAGTACCTCTAGCGGTTGATGCTTAGCGCCAAGCCGGGAAGACGCCCCTTCTACGATGGCAGAGGCGATCGGATGGTCGCTATGCTTCTCAACAGCCAGGGCGACAGCCAAGAGCTCGGTCTCCGTAGCTGACTTGGTTGGGGATGCATCAATCAGGCGAGGTTTGCCCTCGGTGAGGGTGCCAGTCTTGTCAAAAGCAATGGCAGTGAGCGTTCCAAGGTTCTCAAGGGGTGCGCCACCCTTGATCAGCACACCACTGCGCGCAGCTCGAGCGACACCACTCAGGACCGCGCTGGGAACCGATATCGCCAAGGCGCATGGGCTGGCCGCGACAAGGACTGCCATGGCCCGGTAGAAGCTTGCGCTGAATGGCTCATCAATGACCAAGCCAGCACCCAGCAGAATCACGACCAGGACCAGGACAGCAGGAACAAAGACTCTCTCGAACTTCTCGGTGAAGTTCTGTGTGGGCGAGCGCTGAGTCTGCGCCTCGGTGACCATTCGGACGACACGCGCCATTGTGGATTCGCTGGCTCGACGTGCCACCATCACGGTCAAGGCCCCCGTGCCATTGATCGTGCCGGCAAAGACTCGATATTGGGCCTCCAACTTGTCGTATATCGCCAAGGCCGTCTGTGGGTTCTGGACCGGTTGTTTATCGACCGGAACGCTCTCGCCCGTGACCGGTGCCTGATTGACGCTGCTAAAACCAGAGACGACGATACCGTCAGCCGGTAGCCGCTCATTGGGTTTGACCTGGAGCAAGTCGCCAGGATTGAGCTCGGTCACGGAGACCTCAACAATCTGATCACCCTTGATCACCAGGGCCGTCTCAGGTGCCAGCTTTGCCAAGGCTTCGATGGCTCGCTTGGCGCGTCCCATCGCATAGTGCTCCAGGGAGTGTCCCAGGCTGAAGAGGAACAGCAGGAGAGCGCCTTCTGCCCACTCGCCAAGTGCAGCAGCACCTGCTGCAGCGACCAACATCAGTGTGTCGATCTCAAACCTGCGGATTTTCAGGTTCTCCAGGGCTTCCTGCAGGGTGTAATACCCCCCGAAGAGGTAGGCGACAATGAAGATCCCTGTCGCAGTTGTTTCGTTGATCAGCTGCTGGCGCTGCAAGAGCCAGCCCAACAGAACTAACGCCCCACAAAGCAGCGAGAAGATCAGCTCGGAGTTCGCACCAAACAAGCCGTCGTGGGAGTGGTTGTGGTCCTTCTCTTCAGACTTGCCGTGTTCATGATCGTGGTCATGGTCGTGATCTCCCTTCGCTGGCGACGCGTGACCAGCGCTTGAGCTCCCAGATGGGCGGATTGGGCTGAACCCAAGTCGACCTAGCCGACTGGATAAGGCATCATCGCTCACAACATCACGATCAAATTCGATTCGAGCTGTACCGGATGGTGCAACTTCTGCTTCGACCACGCCAGGAATTTCCCGCAATTCGTCGCTCAGCCGTCGAGCGACGCGGGCATGCATGGGTTCGGCTTCCATCAGGCTATGGCCAAACCTCTGGGTGACAGTTGCCCCGACGCTTTCCGCAAGCTCTCTCACTCGCTGAAGTGACTGCTGTTCGGGGTCATAGTGAATGCAGAGCAGGGCCTCGCCAGACTCCATTTTGACGTGTACTTTGTCAATTCCTGGCTTGGCCTGCAGGAGGGCAATCAGTCGCTGGACGCAGCTGTCCTGATGGTCAGGAACATTCGGCAATAAGACCGGGAGCTCAATGGAGATCTTCTGTGGATTGGTCATGATTCACTCTTCCTTGATGTTGTATGCAAGAGTTCTTTGAACTGAGTTCTCGGGATGAGCCACTTCACGCGCTGGGATTCTCAGGGTGAGCCCAATGACAGTCTTCTGGCTTGTAGACTGAACAAAGGTTCGGCCGCCATGCATGCGCGCAATAGCGGCCACGATCGACAAGCCCAACCCATGATGCAAATGGGCGTCTGACCTGGACGCATCAGAGCGATAGAACCGGTCGAATATCTGACTCTGTCTTTCCGGGGGAATCTGCTCCCCGAAGTTCTCAACTTGAACTGTCGCTTCACTGCTTTTGATCTCTGCGACCATCTGAATTTCGGACTTGGGTGTCGCATAGCGGATCGCATTCGACAGCAGATTCGACAAGGCCCGCTCTACCAATGCGGTATCCATCGCAATCGAGGCACCACCCCTGACGACCACCGACAGCTGTCGATCCTCCATCTCAGCCTCATGAAATGCTGATACTCTGTGCATGAGTGCAGTCAGGTTCTGTTGTGGTTTTCGACGTGCAGATGCCCCGTGGTCGGCACGAGCCAGAAACAGCATGTCCTGGACGATGCGTGTCAGCCGCTGGAACTCCTCCAGATTGCACTCCAGTACCTGGCGGAGCTCGTTTGTACTTCGCTGCTTTCGCAGGACGATTTCAGTGCTTCCGATGAGTGTTGTCAAGGGAGTGGCCAGCTCATGGGCAACGTCCGCGTTGAATGACTCGAGCTGGTCATACGCACGATGTAGCCGGTCCAGCGACTCATTGAAGTGCGACACCAGCGGCTCCACTTCAGCCGGCTGGCCAGTACCATCCAGCCGCTGATCCCTGATCTCCATCGAGAGCGAGCGTGTTTGTTCGATCAGGTTCCGCAGCGGCCGCAGGCCCCGTCGGACCAGAACATACCCGCCGACCGATATCAAAAGCGCCCCAACCATCGCGGCCGCTATCAACGACACAGCGAGCTTCTTCAGTACAAGGACTTCCGACTTCGTGTCGAGGCTGAGACGGATGTCCCAGAGAACGCCATCTTGTCCTGGCGATGGAAGCGAAAATTGAAGCATCTCCCCAGACGCGTCCAGAATCGCCATTCGACGCTGAAAGTACGGCGTCTTGTCCTCTTTGAGAATCTCGATCGCCAGCAGGTTGTTGCCCACCAGCATGTCATCCAGCTTGTGCCTCAGCAGTTGCTCGGATCGGTCTTCCCGAGCCTCAGAAAACAGATGTTCCAGCTGGATTTTCTGACGTTCCAGCGAGTCGCTACGTTGGGATCTGTAGCCCAGATAGGTCCAACCATAAACGGCAAGGCAGACGATGGCTAGTACGGCAAAACTTTGCAGTGCCAGGCCATTCCCCAGCCTGCGTCCCAGGGATACGGAAGAGGTACTCATGCGTCTCTCTCCTCCAGGATATAGCCGAAGCCGCGTACTGTATGGAGCATGGGCCGTTCGAAGGGCGCATCCAGCTTGCTTCTGAGTCGACGAATCGCAACATCGATCACGTTGGTTCCGCTGTCGAAATGCATGTCCCAGACCCGCTCGGCAATCTCCGTGCGCGACAGCACTTCTCCTGAGCGACGAAGCAAAAGCTCCAGAAGTTGAAGTTCTTTTGTCGTCAGATCCAGTGGACTGTGTTCCCGTGTCGCTTTTCGACGAAGCAAATCCAGCTCAAGCTCTCCCAGCTTCAGCGTCGTCTCTGCGTCGCTGGTTGGTATCGTCTGCGTCCGACGCAGCAAAGCATGAACTCGGGCCACCAGCTCAGAGAATGCAAAGGGCTTGACCAGGTAGTCGTCTGCGCCGGCACGCAATCCCTCGACTCGATCATCCGTCTGCTGCCGGGCCGACAGCATCAGCACGGGCGTAGATTTCACACGTCTTAGTGCAGCGAGGAGTGCCAATCCGTCAAGGCCTGGGAGCATTCTGTCCAGCAAGACCGCATCGTAGTCAGTTTCGACTGAGAGATGCAGGCCATCCAGGCCGTTGTTCGCCACATCGACGACAAAACCTTCTTCGCTCAGACCCTTGTGCAGATAGGCGGCGAGCTTCGCCTCGTCCTCAATAACCAGTATCTTCATTTATTCGATCTTGGATGCGCTGTTATTGGAGTTCTCATTCCTGACGAATACACACGTGATCACCGTCTTCTCTTTCTGCGGACTCTTCGCCGCGTCCGCCGCTCGTTACGTCGACGGCTCTCCAAATACCACTGGTAGACACAGTAGGCAGCGATGACGCAAAGAACAGCGATCGCCAGCGTCCGATAGACCACCGCAAACTCTGACTCAAGCACATCTGGTTTGAAATGCATGCGTGCACCGGGCGCTTTGTGGCGCCCGGCCTCAGCATTACTTCAAGGTAAAACGAACTGCAACAGCAGCCTTGCCTGGCAGGCTGACTTGGGCTGCGACTTTCGCTCCAGCGCCAAGTTTGAAATTGCCCTTGGCTTCAAAGCGCTCGCCGGCAGGAGTCAGGGTCACATCGGAGCGCTCACCGCCAGACAGAATCGTCAGCTTTGCCGTTCCGCCCACCAGTTCGATGGCCTTCCCATGGTCAGTCACATACAGGGAGATCGAGTCGGCCTTAGCAACCAGCTCATAGTTCACATCTTTGACGACGCTGACCACGCCGCCGTGGATCGGCTTTTCCGCATGCGCATGGCTTGCCGTTTTCGGGCCATGATCGTGGCCCTTGTGATCATCGGTCGCGGCCAATGTGGCCGACGAGCAGGCGAAAAGACCGGCACTGACCAGCATAAGATGATTTTTCATGTCATTTCCTTTCGGTGGGTTGATTAACTTCGTTGGGAGTGGTTGAGACAGGCCGCAGAGCAGCTGACAGGCTCACTGGAGACTTGCCATGGCGCTGCTGCGCGGTTCGATCTATTGCTTATGGCCTAGGTAGACACCGTGCGTTCAGGACTGGCGACGGGCTCTTTGTCTCGTCGGTGCGCCAGCTGGTACAGCGCTGGCAGAACCAGCAGGGTCAATGCCGTCGAGGAAAGAATCCCACCGATCACGACCGTTGCCAGGGGGCGCTGGACTTCGGCGCCGGTCCCGGTCGCAATGGCCATCGGGACAAAGCCAAGGGAGGCCACCAGCGCGGTCATCAGGACCGGGCGAAGTCGCGTCAAGGCTCCTTCCCGAACAGCTGGATCGAGTCGCCATCCTTCTTCACGCAGATTCCGGATAAACGACAACATCACCAAGCCGTTGAGCACCGCGACGCCGCACAGCGCGATGAATCCCACCGCGGCCGAGATGGACAGAGGGATGCCTCGTAGCCACAGAGCGATGATCCCGCCCGTCAAGGCAAAGGGAATGCCGGTGAACACCAGTAAGCCGTCTTTGGCGTTGCCGAACATGACAAACAGCAGCGTGAATACCAGCAGCAGCGAGACTGGGACAACCACCTTGAGCCGCTGAGTTGCAGACTGCAGGTTCTCGAATTGACCACCCCACTTCATCCAGTAGCCGCTGGGAAGCTTGATTTGCTTCTGGATCAGTTCCTCCGCCTCGGCGACAAATGAGCCGATGTCGCGATCGCGGACGTTGGTGCTGACCACCACCCGGCGTTTGCCGTCTTCACGGCTCACCTGGTTCGGGCCCGGTGCCAATGAAAGAGTGGCGACTTCACTCAGCGGGATGAACCTCTGGGCGGACTCACCGCTTCTGGGCAAAGCAATCGGCAGGCGTTTGATGGCTTCCTCGTCAGATCGAAGGTTCTCTGGGAGGCGGACCAGGATGTCAAACCGTCGATCGCCTTCGAACAGCAATCCCGCGTCACGCCCGCCAATGGCTGTTGCAAGCGTGTCCTGGACGTCCTGCACATTGAGGCCGTATCGAGCCGTCTTCTCGCGGTCGATGTTCACCGTGAGCATGGGCAGGCCCGTGGTCTGCTCGACGTTGACCTCGGAGACGCCACGGATGCCCTGCAGCAGCACAGAGATCTTCTGGGCCGAGTCATTGAGGACGTCCATGTCATCTCCGAACACCTTGACTGCCACGTCCGCACGGACACCCGAAATCAGCTCATTGAAGCGGAGCTGGATAGGCTGGGAGAACTCGTAGTTCTGACCAGGCATCTTGGCAACCTCAGCCTTGACCGCTGCAACCAGCTCATCGCGGGTTTTACGCGGCTCGGGCCACTCAGACACCGGTTTGAGCATCACGTAGCTGTCCGAGATGTTGGGCGGCATGGGATCCGCCGCGATCTCGGCGGTACCTGTTCTGGCGAACACACGCTCGATCTCTGGGAATTTGGCCTTTAGCGTGGATTCCAGCTGCTGCTGCATCGCGACTGATTGCGTCAGACTGGTACCCGGAATGCGAAGTGCCTGCACCGCAAAGTCACCCTCATTCAGGCTGGGGACAAACTCACTTCCGAGGCGGGTTGCAAGCAACCCGGACAGGACGACAGTCACCGCAGCAAAGGTCATCACAAAGGGTTTGGCGTCCATCACACGGTCCAGCAAGGGCTCGTAGACTTTGCGCGCCCAGGCCATGACCCGATTTTCTTTCTCTGCCACTTTGTCGCCGATGAAAAGTGCAACGGCTGCGGGGATGAAAGTGACCGAAAGAATCATGGCGCCGACCAGGGCAATCACGACAGTGAACGCCATCGGGTGGAACATTTTTCCTTCGACGCCCGCCAAGGCGAAGATCGGCAGGTACACGATCATGATGATCAATTGACCGAACAGCAGAGGACGTCGCGCCTCCTGGGACGCCAGGAAGACCTCATTGAATCGCTCTTCCCGTGTTAGCTTTCGCCCCGCGACTTCCTGAGCATGGGCGAGTCTGCGAACGCAGTTCTCGACGATTACGACGGCGCCGTCAATGATGATGCCGAAGTCCAGGGCCCCCAGACTCATCAGGTTGGCACTGACCTTCTGCTGGACCATCCCTGTGAAGGTGAAGAGCATCGACAGCGGAATCACCATGGCGGTCAGGATGGCTGCCCGCATGTTCCCGAGGAACAGGAACAGGATGGCGATCACCAGAATGGCGCCTTCAAGAAGGTTCTTCTTGACGGTATTGATGGCTTTGTCAACCAGGATGGTTCGGTTATAAACCGTCACCGCATGCACGCCTTCGGGCAGATTTCGGTTGATCTCGAGCATCTTCTTGTCGACAGCCTGCGACACTTTCCGGCTGTTTTCGCCGATCAGCATGAAGACGGTCCCCAGGACCACCTCGCGTCCGTTGTCGGTCGCCGCACCGGTGCGAAGCTCCCGGCCGATTTCCACGACAGCGACGTCTCGGACACGGACCGGAACACCACGCTCGTTTCGCAGGACAACGTTGCGGATGTCCTCCATCGAACGAACCTGGCTAGGTGCCCGAATCAGGTACTGCTCGCCGCGACGCTCGATATAGCCGGCACCGACGTTGGCGTTGTTTCGCTCGAGAGCACCGACAAGATCGACCAAGGTCAAGCCATAGGCCGAGAGCTTGATGGGATCTGGCGCAATGTGATATTCCTTGGAGAAGCCACCGATCGTGTTGATTTCGGTGACGCCAGGCACGTTGCGCAGCTGCGGCTTGATGATCCAGTCCTGGATTTCGCGCAGGTCGGTAGGCGTATAGGGATTCCCATCAGGCTTCTTGGCGCCGTCCTGCGCCTCGACCGTCCAATGGTAGATCTCCCCCAAACCGGTGGAGATGGGACCGATGGCAGGCGTGACACCTTGCGGAAGACTGTCGCGAGCGCTCTGGATACGCTCGTTGACCAGCTGCCGTGCGAAGTAAATGTCCGTGCCGTCCTGGAACACCACGGTCACCTGCGACAGCCCGTACCGTGACAGGGAGCGCGTCTGCTGCAGACCAGGCAAACCCGCCATCACGGTTTCGATGGGGAATGTCACCCGTTGCTCTGTCTCCAGTGGGGAGTAGCCTGGTGCCTGTGTGTTGATCTGGACCTGGACATTGGTGATGTCGGGCACAGCGTCGATCGACAAGCGCTGGTAGCTGAAAACGCCCAAGGCTGCCATGCCCAGGACGGCCAACATCATGAGCCATCGGTTATCAATTGCAAAACGAATAATGCGTTCAAACATGGTTCTGCATCCTGATTAGTGCGAGTGGCTTGCAGAGCCCTTGCCGGCCTCCGCTTTCACGACAAAGCTGCCCGTGCTGGCGTACTTGGCACCAGGCTGCAGGCCTTTGACGATTTCCACGCGCTTGCCGTCGCTACGGCCCACTTGCACGGGCTGCGGAATGAAGCCGGTGGGCGTGCGCAGGAACACCACCGTCCTGTTTTCCATGGTCTGGATCGCATCGCTGGCCACGGTGACCGGAACGGACGCTTCGCTGGCCAGGAGCTCGACATTGACAAAGAGCCCGGGGCGCCAGATGGCCTTGGGATTCTTGACGGTGACACGTGCCTGTGCAGTTCGGGTCTGTTCTCCGATGAGGGAGCCGACGTAAGCCACCGTCCCCGTCGCGGACTGATCGAACGAGGTCGACCGAATCGTCACCTTCTCGCCTACGCGGACCAGAGGCAGATCTTTGGCTGGAACGTTGATTTGAGCCCAGACCGTGCGCAGATCAGAGATGGTGAAGACGTTGGTGTCTTCGCGCACCTGCTCGCCCAAGGCGATGTGCTTCTCGATGATGATCCCGTCAAAAGGTGCACGCAGCTCATAACGGTTCAATCCGCCGGCACTGGCGCCGGCGCTGGCGCCGACAGCCTGCAGCTTTTGGCGAACATTGGCCACGGCGATTTCCGTCTCGCGCAAAGCCTGTTCTGCCTGCAGTACGTCCTGCTGAGGCGAGATCTTCTCTTCCCAGAGCTTCTTCTCCCGCTCGTACGTCGTGCGGGCAAGCTGCTGGCGCATTTGCGCCGCCTGGAGCTCGGCGCGTTGCTCCGAGATGGCCGGGCTGCTGATGACAGCCAGGACTTGTCCCTTGCGAACTTGCTGCCCCAGTGCGACAGGCGAGCTCTCAACCACGCCGGCGACGCGCGGAACCACGTGCGCGGTTCGGTCTTCGTTGAAGCGGATCTCGCCGGGCAGTTGCAGCGTCGAACGGATGGTGGCCGGGCCAGATGTATCCACGCCCACACTGGCGGTCTTGATCTGGGTATCCGTCATCGCAATCATCCCTTCCTTCTGACTCAGCTGGAAGATGAGCGATTCTTTGTCTGCCTGCACCATGACCATGCCTTCAAAGGCGTGCGGCTCTTCGACAGCTTGCGTGCTGACCAGTACGTCTTTGTCGGCTTTGAAGGTGATCTTCTCGACATCACCGCCCGGTCGCGTCAGCTCAGCCGTTACCTTCACCTTGTCCGCGGCCAAGGCCTTGCCCTTCTTGGAGAGCCACAGCTTCATCCGGGGTGCCCCGCCTTGCTCAGCCAGCAGGACCTCGAGGCCGAAGTCACCATCTGTCAACGTCTGACCACCGTTGGGGCCTTTTGCACCTTCCTCATGGTGCTCGTTATCGCTGTGGCCTTCAGCGTGCTTGTGGCCGTCTCCACCTTTGGATTCGCCATGGTGTTCTCCGTCGCCATGCCCTTTGGCCTCGTCGTGTCCATGACCATGGGCTTCTGGGGCGCCCGATTTGCCGGGGCCGGAGCTCATGATGGCAACGCCACCAATGCCTCCCAATGCGATCAGCACAGCGATCGCGATCAGCTGCTTCTTGCCCAGGGTTGCGCTCGCGCGCGAGATCAGATCAGTCTTGATTTTCATGTTCAAACTCACGGTTGATTACCCAGTTCAGGGCGGTCGTTCGCCGATCCGAGTCGACGCTCAAGCTCCGCGGATGCACGATGTGCCTCGCCAAGAGCATTCAGATACTGTGTTCGTGCCAGCAGCCAGGTGCGCTGAGCATCCAGGACATCCAGGAAGCCGAACTTGCCGAGCTCAAAACCACGGCTTGCCGCTTCGTACGCGCTTTGCGCTCCGGGGAGGACTTCTTGCTGCAGCGCCTGCACTTCACTCGTGCGTGCTTGCAGCTGATCAGCCGCTTGCAGTACCTCCGAGCGAAGGCGTACCTCTTCGGCCTCGGCCTGCACTTGCGCGGCGTCCAGTCGGCGTAGCGCCTGGAGCTGCGCCCCTTGGTTCCGGTCGAAGAGCGGCAAGGGGATAGAGAGGCCAATGATGGGCTGGTCGCGCCCGAAGTCTTGTGAGCGGACAGCCCCAAGGCTGACCGTGACATCGGGGATACGGCGCGCCCGCTCGAGTTCGTAGGCTGCCTGTGCTCTGCGCACCTCGCCCTGGGCCCGTCGCAGCACAGGGGATTTCATGAGGCGATCGTTGATCGCTTCATTCCCTTGCGGGATCGGCAGAGTCTCCGGCCGGCCATCGAGTTGATCGATGCTGTTGGCTGGCGACCCCATAACGAGAGCAAGCGAACGAAGTGCCGCAAGCCGGTCGGCCTGAGCTTGGCGGAGCTCGATCCGCACATTGGCCTCTGCGACCCTGGCGCGCGTTTCTTCGGTCGGGGATATCTTCCCGGCCGTCACCCGGCGAGCCGTGGCGGCAGTTCCGCTGGCGACGATCTTCAAGGACTCTTCGGCAACCCTGACGCGCTCTTGCGCAATCAAGGCCTCAAAGAAGGCTTGCGTTGTCACGGCTCGCAATTCAGCCCGCCGCATCGCGAGCTCGGCCATGGCCACTTCCTGGCCGCTGTTGGCCAGCTCCATACGGGCAGATCGCTTGCCGCCAAGTTCAATGGGCTGGCTCAGCTGGAACGTGGTTTGGCGAGTGGCCCTGCCTGTGTCCTGCTGCTCAAAGCCCAGCGATGGGTTGGGAATGATCCCTGCCTGCTGAACCGCGCCTTTGTTGGCCTCGACCTCAAGCTCGGCGATCCGCAGCTGCGGGTTTTGGCGAAATGCCGTTTGGAGAGCGAGCTCCAGCGTCAACCCGGCACTTTTCGTGGCCGAGGCTTGGACAGAAATACTTGTAGGGCTTGAGGCAGGCGTCGTGACCTGCCCAAGGGCGAATGTGGGGAGTAGTGCCGTGCATAGCAACGGCACACAGAATCTGCGCATCGAATTCTCCAGAGTTGTACAAACAGCCGGGAGGATTCGACGAGAGCAGCAGTGATCAGGTCAGGAAAAAAGAAAGGTGCCTGCAAAAAGCGCGCTCGTCGAATCAGACGATGCGCCAATTGGGTCGTTCTAGGAGATCGGGGCCGCGAGTCGAGAATAGACCCGCGAGTGTGTTTTGGATTTCAATGCCCTGCATCTCGGATAGAACCGGGACAACCATGGGAACGGGCTGCACATTGCTCAGGTGGCAAACATTGCAGTCGGTATCGGCCAGCTTGGCACCCAGGGCACCGTCCGATGTCTTGACCTTGGCATGCGCCTGGCCAGCATCGTCTTGGTGCTGATGCTCGTGATGACCGATATGCCACGTCTTGACAGTCTTTTCATGCTGACAATATCCCGCAGCTGCTGCCCAGGTGAACTGGAGCGGCAGAAGGACAAGCAGCAGAATTGACAGCCAGCGGCGCATGATCTGATTATATTGAAGAGAGCCCTGGAACAGAATGGGCTTCGTTCCTAAGGGCTTTTCTCTATCTATAGGTGCAGTGGACGGCGACGCCTTAAGCCGAGGGTTTCCCGCACTGGCCGCAAAACTTGGCGCCAGGTTGCAAGGTCGTGCCACATTGCGTGCACGCGGCAGGCTTCATCGAAGTGCCACATTGCTGGCAGAACTGCGCCCCTGCGCTATTGACCGTTCGACAGTTGGGGCAGGCAACACCGCCGCCGCCCATTCCACCACCGCTACCTCCACCAGGCTGAGGGTAGTAGCCCCCGCCATGATGACCCCGGCCACCATGGTGGCCACCAAAAAGTCGGTCAAAGATACCCATGATTGTTCATCCTTTCTGAGTTACAAAATAAGTCGTAGTTCTGGAAATTGCAAATCCGAATCTTCTAGGGCTTGCGCCCCGCAGGATTCCCTCGGTCCGGGGTCAACCCCGTATCAGACGCCCCCGCGGCGTAACACTCCTCCAGCACACTGAGCCTCGGAAGATGCAAAGTTGTTCGCACCTGCGCCAGTGAAAGCATGGTGTGGAACAGGTAGTCGTGCGAGATCGGGCGGTCGGCTGTATTGCGCAGGCAATTGACATTGAGCCCTTGCCGCTGCGCCATCGATGGCGACACCCACAGGATCATGGGCACATGAGTCTGCTCCTGCGGTGCCATGCGATACGGCATGCCATGCAGGTACAAACCCTTCTCACCCAACGACTCACCATGGTCCGACACATAGACCAGTGCGGTAGGGCCCCCGCGTGCCTGCAGCCACTTGACTGTCTCGGTCAGCAGATAGTCGGTGTAGCGGATGCTGTTGTCGTAGGCGTTCACGATCTGCTCTCGCGAGCAGTTTTGAAGGGCCGCCTGGTCGCACTCAGGGGTGAACCTCTTGTGAGGTCCGGTTGTCCGCTTGTAGTAAGCGGGGCCGTGACTACCCATCTGGTGCATTACGACGACAGAACCTCGTGCGACCCGTTGAGAATCCAGCTCAGCAAGGCGTGCCGGGAGCTCTCGCAGCATCGCTTCGTCTTGGCATTCACCATCGCTGCACAGGCTTGGCATCGCAAGGTTCGCAGTGCTCACATTTGGAATTCGCTCGCAAACACCCTTGCAACCGCTTTGGTTGTCTATCCACAGTACAGCCAACCCCACTCGCTGAAGTACGTCCAGAAGATTCTCGTAGCGCTGGTTGCTGGCCTGGAATTCCTCGCGTCCTAGGTGAGAGAACATGCAGGGCACAGAGTCCTGCGTGTTCGTCCCACAGGAGCTCACGCGCGGGTAGTAGACGAGTTGTCCCTTTTTCTGCAGGGCTTCCAGGCGTGGGGTGGTATCCCTGTCGTAGCCACCAATTCCGAAGTTCGCGGCACGTGCCGTCTCTCCGACGACCAGAACAATCAGTGGCGGCAGTCCTGAGCTATCGTTGGGTGCTGATTTAAGAGCGGCGTCCCAACCGATCGGCTGCAGCGGCTGACTCACCTGTGCAACTTCACCGACAGAAGTGCGGCCGATGGCATACAACGTGTTGTAGGGGTTGACCATGTAGCGCAAAGGCTTGTGGTTGCGCATGAGCGATGCCAGGTCCTGGAAGTTCACCCAGGTCAGTAGCGGCAATGCAAGCAGAGCAGCTCCGCCCAAACCTAACTGCTGCGGGAGCAGACGACGCAGAGGTACCTCCTTGACGGTCTGGCGCCACCACCACCATCCCGGCAGCAACACGCCCAGGACCAAGGCTACGATCATCCCGCTCGAGAGCAAGTCACGCACTTCCCGTGTATCGGTGTACAGGGCGTTTCGCAACATGCTCGGGTCAATCACCACCCCATACGCGTACATGAAATAGCTGGTCGACGTCACTACAAGGAGCAGCACCAGACCCATAGGCTTGCGCCAGCGCGGCCACATGGTGAGCGACAGAAACAGCAGCGTCAGAGCCAGCACCAGCACGAGCAGGTTGGCGACAGTGACCAAGGCATGCCAGCCTTGGGTCTCCGGCAAGCGCCATATGGCCAGCCAGAGTGGCAGATTACCGACCGTGGTCAGCCATGCTGCAAGGATCGCGCTGAGTGCCAGCGGATGCCATGAGGTTCGCATTCAGTTCTCCTGTGATTTGAAACGGAAGAACTGGCGAGCAAGATCAGCATGTCACCATGCCTCGCCAAACGGTGTTGGCGATTTCGAGAAAGGGAAAGAGTGCTTGCTTCGCCAGTTAGGCGAAGCCAGGCCACTGAGGGCGCTCGATCTGAGTAGGTGGGGGATCGAGGCGAGGAGGACTCACATACCGGAGGTCCTCAAAGCCTGAGGATACGGGGAAGGAATCCAAGATAACCGGCAAGAGCGCCGGCACACCACCATGATGGTGGGCATGCGCTTGATTTTCCGTTGTGACGGTACCGCTGTACGCGACGTCCAGCTCAGATGTCAGGTCGTCATGTCCATCGTTGTGGTGACCCCAATGCATGGCGTCCTGTCCCTGCTCATGGTGTGTGCAGTACGCACTGGCAGCAGACCAAGCGGACTGCAGCGGCATCAGCACAAAGAGACAGAGGAGGAGCCAGCGGCGCATGGGGGGCGATTCTATGCGAGTATTTCTACGGTTGTATGCCTAATTCAGCGTTCATTCATGTGGACACTTGCTGCCTGGTCTTCGAGATAACTGCTGCGATGTCATCTCGGACGAGCATCGGCTGAAAGGCACTGATGTTCGATCGGCCGGAGTTTCCGATAGGCAGACGGCCGACCACGTGCCCCAGTGGAGCCAGCGCCAGCCGAAAGAGCTGCCCAGCTGCTTCTGACCAGTCACCCTCTTGTCGTGCTTGGCCCAGCATCAGAATGTGCGTCTTCAAATGGGGCACCAAACGGGTCTGCCCGACAACGTGTGCAGCCTCCAACAGCAGCCAGCGCCCAGGCGTATCCGTTGCCGGCACGACTGAGTACTGGGCAAGTAGAGCCGAGAACACTTCGGGAGCGTAGGTTGACGCACCAGCTTCTGTGTGGGTGACTGTCGGGTTCGTTCCAGCTGACATAGGGTTTCTCCTTCTGTAGTCCTAATTTGAAACCCTGAAGCCACTACAGGGTCAAGCTTTCTTTTATTTCACCCGGTGCAATCAAAGATCCGTCTACTCCTCGGTACCGGAAGACCGCTGTACAACGGAGCCTAGCGCTCTTGCACGCCAATCAAAGTGGGATTGAGCGAAGCACTGAAAATGATCCCGGTGGCGCTCACCCCTACCTAGCTCTGATTAGGCAGCAACATATACCCTGAGTACTTTGGATGGATCCATGAAGAAAAGCATCGAAGATGAGTTCCTCGGGCTATGGAAGCGTGCCCAGGCAAACGGCATTACGACAACCTCTGCGGCAAGCGTCGCGTCTTGGGCAACGGAGCGCGGCTTGACCGTTACTGATGTTCAAGAACGAAAGATCGGACATTTCCGTCCGATCCCTGCTGTCGTCTTGAACGTTGAAGGGCACCACGCAAATTTTCCGACGGTTAACAAAGATAGTCCCGAGTGGAAGAGTGCTCGGGCCGCCTCAGACAATATCGCAGAGCTCTTGGCAAAGGTCGAATGGTTCTGTCCGCTTTGGGTGACCCACGAGAAGATCGGACAGCTTCTCAAAGCAATTAAGCATTGTTCACATGCCGAGGCTATTCAGCACTTCGACTATCATTTTTCGACCGTATACACCCTGCCATTCCAGGCGATCTGCATCGCACAACTGCTACCCAAGACCCGTAGCCTAGCTGTGTTTGCACCACTGGCACGAGAGGCATATCTAGCCTTCTACAGTGGATATCGTGCTTCCAGCGTGGCCGCGCTGATACCCGTCATTGAAGGCGGTATTCAGCGGATCGCGAGCGCCACTCCTGATCTGAATATTCCTGCAGCCATTGACAAGGTCTTTGAGAGGGCCTGCGATCTGGCTGCCGACCTGTACTACGACAAGAACTGGGTCCCCAAAGAGTATCGATCTGTGGATTTCCTCTTCGGACAAGATGAGCGGGTGTTTATCTTCGAGACATTCCGCCGATGGCTCCAGGATTGTTTTTTCCAGAAGACGATCGACTACAACGGTGCCACATCGCTGAACCGCCATTTGTTTGCGCACGGGAAGACCATTGACTGGCAGCAACCGTCGAACTTCGCCCGCCTTGTTGTTGCCATCACGACCCTCGGAGTGATAGAGGCGTGGCACGACGACACCAATAGTGTGCCGATCTTGTTCCCCGCGATGAATAAGGATGCAACCCTACTGTGGCAGCAGGCGTTACTACGTGGAAAGATTCAGATGAATTTGAACCTGCACGAGCAGGCAATCTTCCAGGCTAACGGTCGCTTGGTGCCGGATTTGCCAACGGACAGCGGCGTAGAACTTCGCAAAGCCGTTCTGGCTGAGGACGCTATCAATGACCTAGTGCGCCCCTTGCGGAACGCGGGATGGAGCGTTCAGATCACCGAACCCGATGAAGAAGCACTTTTTGTGATTGCAACGGCCACTAGCGGCAGTAACCGTCTATCGGTCGCGCTACTTTTCAGTTGTGCCACCGAGAATGCGCTCTATCGAGAGCTGGCATCCAAGGTCGACGCCATTCTCTATCGAGGAGCGCCATATAAGCAGGCCAGCTTTACATCGGGCATCACTGTGCCCATCGGCCCTGTAGCAGGCTGGCAGCCGCCACGCCCACCTCCCAGCGACTAATGTGCGCAGATACGTTGGAGTTTTCGCCGTTGTTTCCGCGTTTTCCCCATCTCCTGGGTCTTAATTCGTCCTGCTCTAGAAGCTAGAGGAGGAGGCTCTAAGTCAGCCGATTACTTCTACGCCGTCTCATTGCATAGGTTAATCTCGATCGTGGAATGGACGATCTCCTCGTGGATGGACAACCGACGTCGAATGTCATCCGGCGTTAGGCTGCGGTCATGGGTAACGATGGCCAACGCGCAGGAATATGCTCCTTTGCCCACCCGCCACACATGCAGATCGGTGATTCGCGTGTCGCCTGAGTCCGAAATCTCTACGGCTTCCCGGATCTCATCGACGACGGGGTGATCCATCTCGCGATCTAGTAGCACTTTGCCAGTTTCAATGAGCAAGCCCTTCGCCCAGATTGCCACCAAGACCGCTCCGATCACGCCCATCACCGGATCCAGCCACGACCAACCGTACACCCAGCCACCGATCAGGGCGATGATGGCTAGAACAGACGTGGCTGCATCAGCCACCACGTGCACATAAGCAGATTTCAGGTTGAGATCGTGGTGATGCTCGTGAGCGTGTGCATGGTCATGCCCGTGTCCATGGCCGTGCTGATGTGCATTTCCCAAAATGAGGGCACAGGCAATATTGACGATCAGCCCAAGCACGCTCACCACAATGGCCTCTTGGTACTGAATCGGCTGTGGATCAACTAGGCGCTCCACCGAACCGATCAGAATCATCGCAGCAACGCCAAGAAGGAAGACTGCGCTGGCAAAACCACCCAGGATTTCGACCTTCCAGGTTCCAAAAGTGAAGCGACGGTCTTTGGCATACCGTCGCGCCGTTGAGTAGGCGACGGCGGACAGGCCGATGGCAACCGCGTGGGAACTCATGTGCCAGCCATCCGCAAGGAGCGCCATTGAGTTGAGCCACCAGCCCGCACAGATCTCAACAATCATCGCGGCCGCGGTTATCCACATCACCATTCGAGTACTCCGCTCGGCAGCTTCATCACTCGTATGGAAAACGTGGTCATGGACCCATTCAGTGAGGTCTTTGGTGTGCATTAGAAAAATTCAGTTGATGTACTGAATTGATTCTATGTACCCCTTTTAAGTACATGGCCTAGCTCAGCGCCATGCCTTTCTTCATGGTCGAGCCATATGCAGAGATAGCGCCAAGCCGACAGTCAAAAATCCACAATATGAAAACAAGGCAAAGATCAATGGCTCATAAGGCAAGGATCAGTGACGTTCCGCACTGGCAGCGCCTGACTTGTCGGCCCCATCTTGAAAGCAGGACAAAAAGCCTTATGATTAGCACTCGCTGGACTCGAGTGCTAACACCTCGAGTCCCAGGCTAGGTTAATAAGCGCCAACTTTTGGCGCTATTTCATTCCAAACCCCTGTTTCGAACTCAAGGAGAGTCCCGATGAAACTGCGTCCTCTGGCTGATCGCGT
Organism: Hylemonella sp.; assembly: GCA_046299695.1. Taxonomy (GTDB): domain Bacteria; phylum Pseudomonadota; class Gammaproteobacteria; order Burkholderiales; family Burkholderiaceae_C; genus Hylemonella. The sequence continues at coordinate 246,006 of JBKBHP010000001.1, read as the reverse complement.
GATTGTGAAGCGCGTGGAAAACGAGACCAAAACTGCCTCCGGCATCGTCATCCCTGACAGCGCCGCCGAGAAGCCCGACCAGGGTGAAGTGCTGGCCGTGGGCCCCGGCAAGAAGAACGACAAGGGCGAAGTCATCGCCATGAACGTCAAGGTCGGTGACCGCGTCCTGTTCGGCAAGTACAGCGGCCAGACCGTCAAGGTCAACGGTGACGAACTCCTCGTGATGAAAGAGGAAGACCTGTTTGCCGTGGTGGAGAAGTAAGTCGCCGCGCGATTTACCCCTCCGACTTAATCTTTTCAATCTGAATCTGGAGTAAGACAAATGGCAGCTAAAGACGTGATTTTCGGCGGCGAAGCCCGCGCCCGCATGGTCGAGGGTGTGAACATCCTGGCCAATGCCGTCAAGGTGACCCTGGGCCCCAAGGGCCGCAACGTGGTGCTCGAGCGCTCTTTCGGCGCCCCCACCGTGACCAAGGACGGTGTGTCCGTGGCCAAGGAAATCGAGCTCAAGGACAAGCTGCAGAACATGGGTGCGCAGATGGTCAAGGAAGTGGCTTCCAAGACCAGCGACAACGCCGGTGACGGCACCACCACCGCCACCGTGCTGGCCCAGGCCATCGTGCGCGAAGGCATGAAGTACGTGGCTGCCGGCATGAACCCCATGGATCTGAAGCGTGGCATCGACAAGGCCGTGACGGCCCTGATCGAGCAGTTGAAGAAGGCCTCCAAGCCCACGACCACCTCCAAGGAAATCGCCCAGGTCGGCTCCATCTCCGCCAACAGCGACACCAGCATCGGCGAGATCATCGCCAATGCCATGGACAAGGTCGGCAAGGAAGGCGTGATCACCGTGGAAGACGGCAAGTCCCTGCAGAACGAACTCGATGTCGTCGAGGGCATGCAGTTCGACCGCGGCTACCTGTCGCCCTACTTCATCAACAACCCCGAGAAGCAGGCGGCCCTGCTGGACAACCCCTTCGTGCTGCTGTACGACAAGAAGGTGTCCAACATCCGTGACCTGCTGCCCACGCTGGAAGCCGTGGCCAAGGCCGGCCGTCCGCTGCTGATCATCGCCGAGGACGTCGAAGGCGAAGCCCTGGCGACCCTGGTGGTCAACACCATCCGCGGCATCCTGAAGGTCGTGGCCGTCAAGGCCCCGGGCTTCGGCGACCGTCGCAAGGCCATGCTGGAAGACATCGCCATCCTGACCGGCGGCAAGGTGATCGCCGAGGAAGTGGGCCTGTCGCTCGAGAAGGTGACCCTGGCCGACCTGGGCCAGGCCAAGCGCATTGAAGTGGGCAAGGAAAACACCATCATCATCGACGGCAACGGCGCTGCTGCGGACATCGAAGCCCGCGTGAAGCAGATCCGCGTGCAGATCGAGGAAGCCACCAGCGACTACGACCGCGAGAAGCTGCAAGAGCGCGTGGCCAAGCTGGCCGGCGGTGTGGCCGTGATCAAGGTCGGCGCGGCCACCGAAGTCGAGATGAAGGAAAAGAAGGCCCGCGTGGAAGACGCCCTGCACGCCACCCGCGCTGCCGTGGAAGAAGGCATCGTGGCTGGTGGTGGTGTGGCCCTGCTGCGCGCCCGTCAGGCCGCTGGCACCATCAAGGGTGACAACGCTGACCAGGACGCCGGCATCAAGCTGGTGCTCAAGGCCATCGAAGCGCCCCTGCGCGAGATCGTCTACAACGCCGGCGGCGAGCCCAGCGTGGTCGTGAACGCCGTGCTGAATGGCAAGGGCAACTTCGGCTTCAACGCCGCCAACGACACCTATGGCGACATGATCGAGATGGGTATCCTGGACCCGACCAAGGTGACCCGCACCGCGCTGCAGAACGCCGCTTCCGTCGCTTCGCTGATGCTGACCACCGAGTGCATGGTCTCCGAGGCGCCGAAGGAAGAGGCTGGTGCCGGCGGCGGCATGCCGGGCGGCATGGGTGGGATGGGCGGCATGGGCGACATGGGCATGTAAGCTCTCCTTGCCTGACGATCCAGGGTGTCGTTGCGGCGGCTTGCCGTACCTAAACGTACTGTCTGCGCCGCCGCGCCTCGCCCCGAATCGCCATGCTGCGTAGGGTGGCACTCTGCCACTCGACACACAACACAAAAAACCCCGCAGTGCTACCACTGCGGGGTTTTTCTTTGGGCGCTTGGGGATCAGGCGACCGGCTTGAAGTCGTAGCCGTTGCCCAGCTTCTCGATGCGGCCGAAGGCCGGGAAGGGGAAGTGGAAGCCGCCGGCGGTCATCTTCTGTGCCACCATCATCTCGAACACCTTGCGGCGCACGTCACGCGCGGCGACGGGATCCATGTCGAAGACCACCGCCATGTCGGGGTTGCGGGCAAAGAGCTGCGGGATATTGGTCAGGTCAGCCAGATAGGTGAACTGGAAGCGATAGCTTTCCGCGACAAACAGCGTGTGACCCGGCGTGTGACCAAAAGCGGCGACCGACTTCAGGTTGTTCACACCGCGGATGATCTCGGTGCCGGGAACGAACTTGACCAGACGGTCGGAACCCAGGCCACCCATCACGCGGCGCACGTTCTGGAACGCACCCTTCATTCCCTCGGGTGCAGCCGCCATGCGCGCATCGTCCATCCAGAAGTCGTACTCCACCGACGGCACCATGATCTTGGCGTTCGGGAACACCAGCTGGCCAGCCTTGTTGCGCACGCCGTTGATGTGGTCGCCGTGGAAATGGCTCAGGATCACGGTGTCAATATCCTCGACCTTGAACCCGGCGGCATTGAGGTTGGTGACCAGCCGGCCGGTGGTCGCCGGGCCGTTGTCGGCAAAGCCCGTGTCGATCAGAACGCGGCGGTTGCCCATCACGATCAGGAAAGCGGTGTAGGGCACATCGATGTACTCGGTGGGCAGGTTCTGAGAACGCAGCAACTCCTGCACCTGGTCCAGCGGGGTGTTGCGCACGAACTCGGCCGCCAGGGGGCGGCGCGTCACGCCGTCATTGAGCGCAATGATCTCCATATCCCCCATCTGCTGGCGCCGGAAGCCCACCTGTACCACGCTGGGCGCGCCGAAATTCGGCGCGTTCTGCGCAATGAGGGGCATGAAGGAACCGGCCAGGTAGGCCGCGGTTGCGGCGCCACCGCCGACGAGCAGGTCACGGCGTTTGATCATGAGGTTTCTCCTAGTTGGGGTTGGAAAGGCAAGCCCGCGGATGCTGACGCAAGCCCAGGCAGGCTGCGCAGCCATCCAATTTAGCCCAGCGGGACTGCGGGGTTTTGCAGGGGCGTCAGCGGCCTCAGCCGCGCAGGCGCTGCAGCAGCCCCGCCGTAGACGCGTCCAGCCCCGTCACATCACCGCTGCCCAGCCGGGGTTCGATGTTCTTGGCCAGCACCTTGCCCAGTTCCACGCCCCACTGGTCAAAACTGTTGATACCCCAGAGCGAGCCAGCCGTGAAGACGCGGTGCTCATAGAGGGCGATCAACGCCCCCAGGCTGGCCGGCGTGAGCTCCTCCAGCAGGAGGAAGGTGCTGGGCCGGTTGCCCGGCATGTGGCGGTGGCCGGCTGCATCCTGTTGACCCAGCATCAGGGCCTGCGCCTGGGCCAGGCCATTGGCCAGCAGCTTGTGGTGGTGCTCGGGCAGGCCGTGCGCCACCTTCTTCACGGCGATGAACTCCACCGGAATCACGTCGCTGCCTTGGTGGAGCATCTGGAAGTAGGCGTGCTGGCCGTTGGCTGCGGGCTCACCCCAGATCACCGGCGAGGTCGCATAGGGCAGGGTCTGCCCCGATGCATCCACCCGCTTGCCGTTGCTCTCCATCTCCAGCTGCTGCAAATAGGCCTGCATGCGACGCAAGCCGCTGTGATAGGGCGCGACGCTGCGGCTCGTGTAACCGTGGAAGTTGCGGTACCAGAGGTCCAGGAGGGCCAGTTGCACGGGCAGGTTGCGCGCCAGTGGCGCGTTGCGGAAGTGCTCGTCCATTTCATGGGCGCCAGCCAGCAGCTCCCGGAAACGCTGTGGCCCGATGGCGATGGCAATCGGCAGACCAATGGCCGACCACATGGAATAGCGTCCACCCACCCAATCCCAGAAGCCGAAGGTGGTGGTGATGCCGAATTCGGCCGCGGCCTGCACCTGGCTGGTGAGCGCGCAGAAGTGGCGCGCGATATCCCGCCCGCCCTGCGCCGTGAACCAGGCGCGCGCCGAGCGTGCGTTGGTCATGGTCTCCAGCGTCGTGAAGGATTTGGAAGCCACGAGGAAGAGCGTGCTCTCGGGTCGCACCTGGCGCAGCACGGCGCTGAGCTCATGACCGTCCACGCTGGAGACGAAGTGGTAGCGCTTGCTCTGGTCCACGAACTCGTCCAGCGCCAGCACCGCCATCTGCGGCCCGAGATCCGAGCCCCCAATGCCGATATTGACGATGTCGGTGATGGCCGCATCCTCCCGCACGGCCTGGGCGTAGGCCAGCATGGCCTCGAGCACCTGGCGCACCTGTGCGTGCTCGGCCCGCACCGCAGGGTGCAAACCCGCGCCCGGATGACGCAGCAACCAGTGCATGGCAGCGCGGTCCTCGGTGGTGTTGACGTGCTCACCACGGAACATCGCGTCCCGGTGCGCGGGCAAACCACACTGCTGCGCGAGTTCGGTCAACGCGGCCTGCAGCGGCAGATCGATCAGGTTCTTGGACAGATCGGCAAAGACCTGCGGCGCCTGCAGACTCAATGCGGCATAGCGATCTGGATCGGCCGCGAAGGCGGCACGCAGGTCAAGGTAGCGCCCGCGGCTCTCGAAACACTCGCGCAGCTGACCCCAGGCCGGCGTGGCGTCGCAACGTTGTCTCCTGTTCATCTCAGGCGGCCTGGATCAGTTGCTCAAGCTTGAGGGTATCGGCGGCAAAAGCGCGGATGCCTTCGGCCAGCTTTTCAGTGGCCATGGCATCCTCGTTGAGCGCGTAACGGAAACCGGCCTCGTCGTACTGTACCGGCGGCAGATCGAGCCCCCGGGCCGCCTGCGGGTCCAGCATGCGCGGCACCGGGCCTTCGGCCGCGGCCAGTTGGGCCAGCAACTCGGGCGCAATCGTGAGCAGGTCGCAGCCGGCCAGAGCCAGGATCTGCCCCGTGTTGCGAAAGCTCGCACCCATGACCTCGGTGGCGATGCCGTGGCGCTTGTAATACTGGTAAATGGCATGCACAGACTTCACGCCCGGATCGTTGACGCCGGCCCGCGCCCCTTCATCCCAGGCCGCACCCGCGACCTTCTTGTACCAGTCGTAGATGCGCCCCACAAAGGGCGAGATCAGCTGCACTTTCGCCTGTCCACAGGCCACCGCCTGGCAAAAGGAAAACAGCAGGGTGAGGTTGGTATGGATGCCGCGGCGCTCCAGCTGCGCGGCGGCCTGGATGCCCTCCCAGGTGGAGGCGATCTTGATCAGCACGCGGTCGATGTGCATGCCCTGCGCCTCATAGAGCTCGACGATGCGCTCGGCGCGCGCCACCGTGGCCGCTGTGTCGAAACTCAGACGCGCATCCACCTCGGTCGACACCCGCCCCGGAATGATGGACAGGATCTCGCAGCCGAAGCGCACCAGCAGACTGTCTACGATCTCGTCCAGCGGGCGACCACGGTGCTGGTCCACCGCCTGCTGCAGCAGCGGGCGGTAATCGGCTTTCTGCACCGCCTTGAGAATGAGCGAGGGATTGGTCGTCGCGTCCTGAGGACGGAAGGCCGCGAGCTGGTGGAAGTCTCCCGTATCGGCCACCACGGTCGTGTGCTGGCGCAACGCTTCGAGCTGATTCATGGGTTTCGATTATGGTTGAAATAAAATTACGTTTTCGTGTTCCCGCCCGTTACCAACGGACCTGCGGAACCGGCACGCACCTGGAGTCCACATGCTCGATCGTATCCGCGCTTCCCTGCCCTCCCTGGCCCCGGCCGAACAGCGCGTGGGGCAGCTGGTGCTGGCCGACCCGCGCGCCTTCGCCAACCTGCCTGTGAGCGAACTCGCGGCCCGCGCCCACGTGAGCAAGCCCACGGTGGTGCGTTTCTGTCGCAGCATGGGCTACGACGGCCTGTCGGACTTCAAGCTCAAGCTTGCGGGCACCGTCAGCGAGGGCGTGCCCTTTATCCACCGCAGCGTGGACGTGGACGACAAGACCAGCGACGTGGTGGTCAAGGTCATCGACAACACGGTCGCGGCCTTCCTCAAGTACCGCAACGACGCCTCTACCGCCGCCATCGACAAGGCCGCCACCGTGCTGGCCGCGACCTACAAGACGGGCAAGCGCATCGAGTTCATTGGTGCAGGCAACTCGGGCATCGTGGCACTGGACGCCCAGCACAAGTTCTTCCGCCTGGGCGTGAACACCGTGGCCTACAGCGACGGCCACATGCAGGTCATGAGCGCCTCGCTTATGGGGCCGGGTGACTGTCTCGTGGTCATCTCCAACTCGGGCCGTACGCGCGACCTCATGGACGCCTGCGACATCGCGCGCAAGAACGGCGCCACCACCATCGTCATCACCACCAGCGGCTCGCCGCTGGCCCAGGCCGGGCACATCCACCTCTCAGCCGACCACCCCGAGGGCTACGACCGCTACAGCCCCATGGTCTCACGCCTCATGCACCTGATGATCGTGGACATCCTGGCCACCTGCGTGGCCCTGCGCATCGGTGGCAACCGCCTGCAGCCCCTGCTCAAGGAAATGAAGAACAACCTGCGCAACAAGCGCTACGCCTGAACGCCAACGCGTCCCTCAGTCCTGGCGTGCGAGATCCAGTCCGTCAAGGAGCACCGGCCCGTACCAGGCGCGGAACTCGGACCCCGTGTTGTCGCCATCGCTCATGATGGCCACGTGCAGCAGGCGGCCCGGCTCTTCGCCGAAAACCTGGAGAAAGTCGGCGCGGATGTCGCGCTCATAGTCCAGCCACTGGTTCAGGCGAGCAGAACCCGATTCCACCACCAGCTTGCGGATGCGGTCGGTCCGCGGATTAAGGATGACGCTGCCGGGCTCACGCGTGGGGCACCAGACGTACATCAGCGTGGCGTAGGGCAAAGGCTCCCCCGTCATGAGCTGCGCCAGCTCGGACAGCGCCCGGTCGCGGGCCGACAGACGGGCACGATCCCCGTCAAACGTCAACACGATACGCACCACGGCGTCCTCGGTCTCGCGCCGGGCCATGTCGGCGCCCGGCATCAAAGCCGGGACCTTCCAGGAGAAACGGATGTCGTCAATGTCCTGCGGCGCCAGATTCAGCGAGCGGCGCAAGAGGCTGGCCGAGGACCGGGCCTGCACCTCCACGGCATCACGCGTGCCGCCATAGCGCACCGGACGGTAGGCCGTTGCGGTCTTGCCCGGCAGGGTCCAGTGCTGCCACGCAGCGTAGGCGCCAGCGGGCTCCGGGGCTTCAGCCTGGCGCGGCCCATGGCTGCATCCGGCCAGCAGGAGCACTGAAATCACCCACACAGAGATCCGCCCCAACATACACATGTCAAATACCCTCACCCCAAGAAAAAACCCCGCCGTGTTACCACAGCGGGGTTGATCGGTTCAACCGAAACTGGCTTACGCCAGTTTCAAATTAGAACACGGTGCGGACGCCCACGGCGGTGGACTGCACCTTGGCGTCGTCGCCCAGGCGGTTCTTGTCGAACGTACCGGTCTTGGCGAACAGAGCCGTCTTGGCGCTCAGAGCGTACTCGGCGCCCAGCACCATGTCGGTACCCGAACGGTCCACAGCACCTTCTTCGTAGTTGTTACGACCCACCTGGGCACGCAGGGTCACCTTGCCCATGGGCATGATGGCGCCGATGTTCAGTTCGGTCTGCTTGATGTCGGTCGCAGCAGTCTGGGTGACCTTGTCGGAGATGTAGTTACCGACCAGGCGGACCACGCCGAGGTCATAGGAACCAGCCAGCACGGTGGCGCTGGTCTTGGTTTCGGTCGTGGTGGCAGTGACCTTCTTGTTGGCAAAGCCCACGCCAACCATCAGCGGACCGTTCATGTATTGAATGGTCGCGTTGGTCGCGCCTTCCTTGGCGGTCGCGGTGTTGGTGGAGTTGTCGTCGGCGATCACAGCCAGGCTACCCACGAAGCCGCTCAGGTTGGGCGAGGTGTAGACGATCTGCTGACCCGTGGTCGAATAGCCGCTGGCAGCGGAACGCTGCACCGTGCTGATACGGCTCAGGGAGTTGATGTCGGTAGCGCCGATCAGCTTGAAGAACGGCACATAGTCACGGCCGAAAGCCACGGAGCCGAAACCACCGGACACGCCAACCAGGGAGGTGCGGTTGAAACCGGCGGCGTTGGCAGCGCCGCCGCCAGCGCCAGACGCGCCGGTGTTGCCGTTGGCCGTGTAGACGTCCTGCTCGAGCTTGAAGAAAGCCTTCATGCCGCCACCCAGGTCTTCAGAGCCCTGGATGCCCCACATGCTGGAAGCGGAGTTGTGCGACTCGACACCGTTGTTCTTCTGGTAGTTGCCAGCGGAGTAGCTGGCAGCGCCGGTGGCGCCGTTGATGGCGATGTTGGTCGACTTGGTCTGGGCATAGCCAGCATCCAGACGGCCGTAGACGGAAACCTGGGCGAAAGCGCCGGTGGCAGCCAGGGCGGCCACAGCAATCAGGGTCTTTTTCATCTTGAAAGTTCTCCAAAGGTTTAACAAGGGGTCCCGAAGGGAGTTTTCGGTCCCCGGGCCAACCTCCTCTAGCAAGGAAGTTGGAGGCTATTGCACCAGAGCGTCCGGGCCGGGTCAAAGGAAAAACCCGGAGTGGACGCCTTTCAGACCGCCTTTCGTTGTCCACCCGCAACATTGCCTAAAGCTTGAGCAAAGCCGCTCAAACGCATATGTCGATTGAATGAAAAAGAGTCTATTGGAGAGCTGATAATGGAGCTCATGCAAACCCTGCTGACCGAATTGGCCATCAGCATGTCCGAGTTCAAGAAGAACCCGGCCGCCGTGCTGCGCCGGGCCCAAGGCCGCCCCGTGGCCGTGCTGAACCACAACAAGGTGGACTTCTACCTACTGACGCCGGCCCTGTTGGAAAGTCTGCTGACCGGTCCCACACTAGGCGCTGCGGAGGCGGCACCATCCGGACGGCACAAGGATTGGTACACCCCCCATCTTTTGAGGCAGGCCAAACCGGCACCGGAATGAATTCAGGACAATGCAGGGCATGACATCACCGACCGACGCCCTGCTCACCGCCGCCGATACGGCACTGCGCACCCTGTTCGCCCCGCCGCGTGCTGCCAGCCCGACACCGTGCCCAGAGAGCCCGCCCAGCGAGCTCAGCGACGCCGAAAAACGCCTCTCGGCCGCCCTGATGCGCGTCAACCATGTGGGCGAGGTCTGCGCCCAGGCGCTTTACACGGCCCAGGCGCTGACCACGCCCAACCCGGACCTGCGCACCCACTTCATGCGCGCCTGCGCCGAGGAGACCGATCACCTGGCCTGGACGAAACAGCGCCTGGATGAACTGGGCTCACGTACCTCGCTGCTCAACCCGCTCTGGTACGCCGGGGCCTTCGGCATCGGCCTGCTGGCCGGACGTCTGGGCAATGCGGTGAGCCTGGGTTTTGTGGTCGAGACCGAGCGCCAGGTCGAAGCCCATCTGCTAGGCCATCTGGATCGGCTGCCCGCCGGCGACACGGCCTCGCGCGCCATCGTCGCGCAAATGGCCGCCGATGAAGTCAAGCACGCCGTAGACGCACAGAAGGCCGGCGCCGCGGAACTGCCGGGACCGGTCAAGGAACTGATGCGTGCAGCAGCCAAGGTCATGACGACCACGGCGCATTACCTTTGATCCAGGCGAGCCGCCTGTCGCGACTCAGGACTCCTGAAGCTCGAAGCTGGTAGTGATCTCGGCCGTCTTGCCCAGCATGATGCTGGCGGAGCAGTATTTGTCGTGGCTCATCTTGATGGCCCGTTCCACGGCCGCCGCCGGGATGCCCTTGCCCGTCACCGTGAAATGCATATGGATCTTGGTGAATACCTTGGGATCCTCCGTAGCGCGCTCGCTGTTGAGCCTGACGCTGCAGCCGCGAACCTCATGCCGACCGCGCTTGAGGATGAGCACCACGTCGTAGGCGGTACAGCCCCCGGTGCCGGCGAGCACGGTCTCCATGGGGCGGGGGGCCAGGTTCTGGCCACCGTTCTCGGGCTTGGCGGCGTCGGGCGCGCCGTCCATCATCAGCACGTGCCCGCTGCCGGTTTCGGCGATGAATCCCATGCCCGAGCGCGCGCCCGTGGTGCCGGTCCAGCTGACAGTGCATTCCATGTGGTCGTTCCTTGTCAAAATGCGGGTTGCGTCAAATTATCCCCGCACACCGGGTTCCGCATGAAAACACGCCATCTCCAGCCCGCCGACTATCTGCAGAAAATCCTGACCGCCCGTGTCTACGACGTCGCCGTCGAGTCCCCGCTGGAGCCTGCCAAGGCCCTGAGCCGCCGTCTGCACAACAAGGTGCTGCTCAAGCGCGAGGACCAGCAGGCTGTGTTCAGCTTCAAGCTGCGCGGGGCCTACAACAAGATGGCTCACCTGACGCCCGAGCAGTTGAAGAAGGGCGTGATCTGCGCCTCGGCCGGCAACCACGCCCAGGGCGTGGCGCTGGGAGCACACCGCCTGGGCACGCGCGCCGTGATCGTGATGCCCACGACCACACCGCAGCTCAAGATCGACGCTGTCAGAGCCCTGGGCGGTGAAGTGGTGCTGCACGGCGACAGCTATTCGGACGCCTATGCCCACGCGCTGACGCTGCAGAAGAAGCAGGGCTTGACCTTCGTCCATCCCTTCGACGACCCGGACGTCATTGCCGGCCAGGGCACCATTGCCATGGAAATGCTGCGCCAGCACCAAGGCCCGCTGGACGCCGTCTTCGTGGCTATCGGTGGGGGCGGACTGATCAGCGGTGTGGCGGCCTACATCAAGGCCGTACGGCCGGAGATCAAGGTCATCGGCGTGCAGATGAACGACTCCAACGCCATGATCCAGTCGGTCCGGGCGGGCAAACGCGTCACCTTGCAGGACGTGGGACTGTTCTCGGATGGAACGGCCGTGAAGCTGGTGGGCGAGGAGACTTTCCGCCTCACGCGCAAGCTGGTAGACGACTACGTCGAGGTGGATACCGACGCGGTGTGCGCCGCCATCAAGGATGTGTTTGTGGACACGCGCTCCATCGTGGAGCCAGCGGGCGCGCTGGCCGTGGCCGCGATCAAGCAGTACGTCGCCAGGCACAAGACCAAAGGCCAGACCTACGCGGCCATCCTCTGTGGTGCCAACATGAATTTCGACCGCCTGCGCTTCGTGGCCGAGCGAGGTGAGGTGGGGGAGGAGCGCGAAGCGCTGTTTGCCGTGACCATGCCCGAAGAGCGCGGCAGCTTCCGGCGCTTTTGTGAGCTGATCGGCAACCTGCCGGGTGGGCCGCACAATGTGACCGAGTTCAGCTACCGCATCAGCGACCAGAGCAGGGCCCATGTTTTCGTCGGCCTCACCACCTCCACCCGCGGCGAAAGCGGCAAGATCGCGGCCAACTTCAAGCGCCATGGCTTCCCCGCGCTGGACCTGACACACGACGACCTGGCCCAGGAACACATCCGTCACATGGTCGGCGGCCACTCTGTCCTGGCGCGCGACGAGCGCCTGCTGCGCTTCATCTTCCCCGAGCGTCCCGGCGCCCTGCTCAAGTTCCTGAGCCTGATGCGTCCGGGCTGGAACATCAGCCTCTTCCACTACCGTAACCAGGGCGCAGACTACGGCCGCATCCTCGTGGGCATCCAGGTACCGAAGGACGACAACAAGTCTTTCGCCAAGTTCCTCGATACCCTGGGCTACGCCTACGTGGAAGAGACCCGCAACCCGGCCTACCGCATGTTCCTGCAAGCCTGACCTCTCACGGAGACCAAAGAATGAACTATGAACTGATCCAGGTGCGCACCGAGGCTGGCAAGGTGGGCCTCATCACCCTCAACCGCCCTAAGCAGCTGAATGCACTCAACGACCAGCTCATGGACGAGCTGGGTGCCGCGCTGCAGGCCTTCGACGCCAACCCGGCCATAGGCTGCATGATCATCACGGGCAGCGAGAAGGCCTTTGCCGCCGGCGCCGACATCGGAGCGATGGCGAGCTACAGCTTTGCTGACGTCTACAAAGGCGACTACATCACCCGCAACTGGGAACGCATCCGCGGCATCCGCAAACCCGTGATCGCGGCTGTGAGCGGCTTTTCCCTGGGCGGTGGCTGCGAGCTGGCCATGATGTGTGACGTCATCATTGCGGCCGACAACGCAAAATTCGGCCAACCCGAGATCAAGCTCGGCATCATCCCGGGCGCCGGCGGCACCCAGCGCCTGCCGCGCGCCGTAGGCAAAGCCAAGGCCATGGACATGGCGCTGACCGGCCGAATGATGGACGCCGCAGAAGCGGAACGCACGGGCCTGGTGAGCCGCGTGGTGTCGCTGGACAAGCTCATGGACGAGGCCCTGGGCGCGGCGCTGATGATCTGCGACTACTCCCAGGTGGCCGCGATGGCCGCCAAGGAGTCCGTGAACCGCGCCTTCGAAAGCTCTCTGAGTGACGGTGTGATGTTCGAACGCCGCCTCTTTCATGCCCTGTTCGCCACCGCCGACCAGAAGGAAGGCATGACGGCCTTTGTGGAAAAGCGCAAGCCAGACTTCAGGCACCAGTGAACACCCAAAGGAAAAGCCCGCCGTCTTGCGACGGCGGGCTTGATCTGGTGGAGGTAGGTGGATTTGAACCACCGACCTCAGGGTTATGAATCCTGCGCTCTCACCAACTGAGCTATACCTCCAGAAATCTTGACATGCCATGAAGCCCGACTTGAACTGGGCTGTCAGCTGTGACTGCAGTCACAGAGCCGCAAATTATAGCCTTTTTTGCGCCCTGATTATCGTGACCACAGGCGTCGCTAGAATCCCGGTCCGGAGAGGGAAGCATGCGGCGCGCCTGCAACCCCCTTGGGCTGGCAGGCAAGTTGCCGCGCATCATTCACTTAATCAGAGACGGCCTTATTCGCGCCGAAACCATGCCGATCCACCACTTGCCCCAAGCGCTGATGCCGCAGGCGCTGCAACATTTCCAGCGGGGAGAACTAGAACAGGCCGGCGCCCTGCTGCTGCGTTTACTGGACAGGCAACCGCGCGATTTTGATGCCTTGCACATGATGGGCGTTATCCATGCCATGGAGGGCCAGCCTCAGAAGGCAGTTGAATTGCTGACCAAAGCCCTGAGCGTCAAAAAGAACAACCCTTTTGTCCACTTCAATCTCGCGCGCGCACTGATTGAGTTGGACAAGCACGAAGACGCCCTGGCCCATCACCGCAAAGCAACCGAACTGGCGCCAGGCCACGCCGTGGCATGGCTGAACTTTGGCAAGAGCCTTTTCGAGCTGGAACGGATCAGCGAGTCCATCTCGGCTTTTGACAAAGCCCTGCAGACTCAACCTAACTACGCCGAGGCCCTGAACAACAAAGGCCTGGCCCTTGCTGAACTTGATCGCATCACGGAATCTATCGCCTGCTTTCAGCAGGCCATTGCGCTTCAGCCTGATCTGACCGATGCCCACTGGAACCTCGCGCTTCAGCAACTCAAGCTCGGTAAGTTTGATGCGGCGTGGATTGACTTTGAATTCCGCTGGAGCACCGAGGGTTACACCAAACCGGTCTGGGCAGAACAGAAACCCGACTGGCCAGGCAAGGCGTCGGCAGCCCCCCTGCTGCTGTGGGGCGAGCAGGGCATCGGTGACCAGATCCTCTACGCCAGCATCCTGCCCGAGCTGGCCGAGTTGCCGCAGAAAAAGTACGTGGCGCTGGACAAGCGCCTCATCCCGCTCTTTGCGCGCTCCATGCCCGGCTTCGAGTTCGTCGACCTGGCCACCGTCAGCGATGCACTGGGCTTTGCCGAGCAGTTGCCCCTGGGCTCGCTACCGCGCTTCTTCCGCCCGGATCTGGCAAGCTTCAGTAACGCGCGCCACCCCTATCTGCAGGCCGATGTCGGCCGCAGCGCCGAGCTGCGCCACAAGATTGCACGCGGGGACCGGCTGGTCTGCGGCGTCTCCTGGTCCAGCAAGCGTCAAAAGCTCGGGCCCCACAAAAGCCTGAGCCTGGAGCAAATGCTGCCGCCGCTGGCCTCGTCCCGATTGCACTTCGTCGATCTGCAGTACGGCGATACCGCCGCCGAACGCCAGGCACTGCAACAGGCCCATGGCATCGAAATGCAGCATCTAGACGATGTGGACAACTTCCACGACATCGACGGTCTAGCCGCGCTGATCCAGGCCTGCGATGTCGTGATCACCACCAGCAACAGCACGGCCCACCTGGCCGGAGCGCTGGGAAAGAGCACCTTGCTCTTGCTACCATCGGGCAAGGGGCAGTTCTGGTACTGGGCCGAGATCAGCGGCGCCATCCCCTGGTACCCCTCCATTGAGACCTTTCGCCAGAAGGAGACCGGCAACTGGCAGCATCCCCTCCAAGCCATCAAGGCCGCACTGGAAACACGTTAATGGAACTGGACAAGATCACCCTCGTTGTCGGCTTCGACCAGCGCGAGGCCATCGCTTACCACACCTTCTGCCAGAGCGTTCTGGAGAAGGCCTCGCTGCCCGTCCAGTTCATCCCCCTGGCCGAGAACACGCTGGCGGGTTACAAGGAAACACACACCGACGGCAGCAACAAGTTCATCTACTCACGCTTCCTCACGCCCTATCTCTGCAATTTCGAGGGCTGGGCCATCTTTGCCGACGGTGATATGGTCTGTCAGGCCGACATCAAGCAGCTCTGGGATCTGCGGGACGACAGCAAGGCGGTGCAAGTGGTGCAGCACGACTACCAGACCAAGGCACACACCAAGTACCTGGGCAACAAGAACGAGAACTACCCGCGCAAGAACTGGTCCAGCGTGATTCTCTGGAACTGCGGCCACCCGGCGCATCGCGTCCTCACGCCCGAATTCATCCAGAAACAAAACGGCGCCTACCTGCACCGTTTCAGCTGGTTGAATGACGAGCAGATCGGCGCCCTGCCGCGGGAATGGAACTGGCTGGCCATCGAGTACGAAGACAACCCGCAGGCCAGGCTCGTGCATTTCACCCTGGGCACCCCCTGCTTCAAGGACTATGCCGACACCGCCATGGCCGACCTCTGGAAATCGACCTATGGCCGCGTGATCGACGGCATGGGCATCTGAACAGGAGAGCCACCATGGAAACCCAGACCATCACCGAAGATTACCGCCGCATGCAGCAGGAACTGCACCAGAACCCGAACTATGGCGTGGCCTCGCTGGCCTTCGCGCCGCTGGTGGCCGACCTGATCCGGCAGGCAGGCATCAAATCGGTTTCAGATTACGGCGCCGGCAAGAAGAATCTGCTCAAAGGCCTGGCGGAAGCCGGCATCCAGGGCATCGCCTACCACCCCTACGACCCGGCATTCCCCGAGTACGGCGCACCACAACCGGCTGATCTGGTGTGCTGCATCGATGTACTGGAGCACATTGAGCCCGAGCTGGTGGAGAACGTGATCCGCGAGCTGGCCCGCATCACGACCCACTTGGGTTTTTTCTCGATCCACATGGGGCCGGCCATGAAGGTGCTGTCCGATGGCCGGAATGCCCACCTGATCCAGAAGCCCAGCTCCTGGTGGCTGCCCAGGCTCACGCAGCACTTCGAGGTCCTGCAGCTGCAGACACACAACACTATGGGCCATGGCATCTGGGTCATCGTCAAGCCCCGTGAACAGGCCAGCTGAGGCAGGCTATAGTTCGGGCTCTTTTCACCACAGCCTCTGGATATACACCATGAATCGCTGTCTTCGTTCGACGCTCCCACTGCTGCTCTCAGCAATCATGGGCCTGGCTTGTGTCCAAGCCGGGGCCCAGGAGCAGGCCGTCCCGCCGCCATCGCCCCTTCCCGCACTGCAGGACCTGCCCCCGGATCCCCAGCGTATCCCGCCGATTTCTGCCAAAGCCAAGGCCGGGGTCCTGCGTATCGTGACCCCGCCCGAGGTCTTGCTCAACGGCAAGCCGGCCCGGCTCTCGCCGGGCTCGCGCATCCGCGGCACCAACAACCTCATGGTCATGTCGGCCTCGTTGATCGGCCAGGACCTCAAGGTGCTCTACACGCTGGAGCCCACGGGCCTGGTGCACGAGGTGTGGATCATGACGATGCGCGAGATCATTGCCCACACCCCGCCCAAACCGCTGCCTGCGGACTACTGAGAGCGGACGCATCGCGTCAACGCGTCCCTGCGGGCGCAATTAGGGCCTTCTACGGCCTCTCGGGAACACAGCATGAGCAAGAAAGTATTCATCAAGACCTTCGGCTGCCAGATGAACGAGTACGACTCGGACAAGATGGCCGATGTGCTGGGCGCGGCCCAGGGCTACGAGAAAACTGACGACCCGGAGCAGGCCGATCTGATTCTCTTCAACACCTGCTCGGTACGCGAGAAGGCGCAGGAGAAGGTGTTCTCCGACCTGGGCCGCGTGCAGCACCTCAAGAAGAAGGGCGTAAAAATCGGCGTGGGGGGCTGCGTGGCGAGCCAGGAGGGCGCCGAGATCATCCGACGTGCGCCCTATGTGGACGTGGTCTTCGGCCCGCAGACCCTGCACCGCCTGCCCGAGCTGCTGGCTGCGCGTGACGCTCAGAAGCGCCCCCAGGTGGACATCAGCTTTCCCGAGATCGAGAAGTTCGACCACCTGCCCCCCGCACGGGTGGAAGGCGCCACGGCCTTCGTCAGCATCATGGAAGGCTGCTCCAAGTACTGCAGCTACTGCGTGGTGCCCTATACGCGCGGCGAGGAAGTCCACCGCCCCTTCGAGGACGTGCTGGTGGAAATCGCCGGCCTGGCCGACCAGGGCGTGAAGGAAATCACCTTGCTGGGTCAGAATGTCAACGCCTACAAGGCGCTCATGGGTGGCACCTCCGAAATGGCCGACTTCGCCACGCTGATCGAGTATGTGGCCGACATCCCTGGGATCGAACGCATCCGCTACACCACCAGCCACCCCAACGAGTTCACCCCTGCGCTGATCGCGGCCTATGACAAGGTGCCCAAGCTGGTGAGCCACCTGCACCTGCCGGTGCAGCATGGCAGTGACCGTATCCTCATGGCCATGAAGCGCGGCTACACGGCCATGGAGTACAAGAGCACAGTACGCAAGCTGCGTGCCATCCGCCCCGAGCTGTCTCTGTCCAGTGACTTCATCGTCGGTTTTCCGGGCGAGACAGACGAGGATCATGTCAAACACCTCAAGCTGATCGAGGACCTGGGCTTTGACAACTCCTTCAGCTTCATCTTCAGCCCGCGCCCGGGCACGCCAGCGGCCAATCTGCACGATGACACGCCGCACGAGACCAAGCTCAGGCGCCTACAGGAGGTACAAACTCTGATCGAAGGCCATATGCGGCACATCAGCGAGCGTCGTGTGGGCACGGTGCAGCGCATCCTGGTCGAAGGACCGTCCAGGCGCGACCCCGGAGAGCTCATGGGTCGCACCGAGTGCAATCGCGCGGTGAATTTCCAGGGCCCGACACGATTGATCGGGCAGATGGTGGACGTGAAGATCAGCCTGGCTCACCCGCACTCGCTGCGGGGCGAGGTGCTGACAGTCGAAGTCTGAGGCCTGGACACGTCAAAAAGGCATGCCGGGCATACCGCCCTTGCCTTTCATGCCCCCCAGGCGCTTCATGAGCTTCATCATGCCGCCGCCCTTCATTTTCTTCATCATGTCCTGCATCTGCTCAAACTCCTTGAGCATACGGTTCACGTCCTGAACCTGTACGCCAGCGCCAGCCGCAATGCGGCGCTTGCGTGTGGCCTTGATGAGTTCGGGCTTGCGGCGCTCCAGCGGCGTCATGCTGTGGATGATGCCTTCCTTGCGACGCAGGTCGCGCTCGACCTTGTCGGTATCGACCTGGCCGGCCTTGGCCGCCATCTGGGCTGGCAGCTTGTCCATGAGGCTGGACAGGCCGCCCATCTGCTTCATCTGCTGGAGCTGGCCCAGAAAATCGTTGAGATCAAAGCTCTCGCCACTCTTGACCTTGGCGGCCAGCTTCTGAGCGGCCGCCATGTCCACACCGGCGGTGACCTGCTCGACCAGGGCTACGATGTCGCCCATGCCCAGCACCCGGCCGGCGTGCCGCTGGGCATCGAAAACCTCCAGACCGTCGAGCTTCTCGCTGGTACCCGCAAACTTGATCGGCACGCCTGTGACCGCGCGCACGGACAGGGCCGCGCCGCCACGTGAATCGCCATCGGTCTTGGTCAGGATGATGCCGGTCAGCGGCAGCGCGTCCTTGAAGGCCTTGGCCGTGTTGATCGCGTCCTGGCCCTGCATGGCGTCAACGACGAACAGGGTCTCGACGGGATTGAGCACCGCGTGCAGCTCGCGGATTTCTTTCATCAAGGCTTCGTCGATCGCCAGCCGGCCGGCCGTGTCGACCAGCAGCACCTCGAAGAAATGTTTCTTGGCGTAGTCCAGCGCAGCGCGGGCAATGTCGGCGGGCTTCTGGTCCGGCGTGCTCGGGAACCACTCGGCGCCTGCCTGGGCGGTCACAGTCTTGAGCTGCTCGATGGCGGCCGGGCGGTACACGTCGCCCGACACCGTGAGCACCTTCTTCTTGCGTTTCTCGATCAGGTGGCGCGCCAGCTTGGCCGTGGTGGTGGTCTTGCCCGCCCCCTGCAGACCGGCCATGAGGATGATGGCCGGCGGCTGGGCCGCGAGGTTGAGATCGGCCACACCCTCGCCCATGGTGGCGGCGAGCTCGCGGTTGACGATGCCCACCAGCGCCTGGCCCGGGGTGAGCGAGCCCATGACCTCCTGGCCCAGGGCCTTGTCCTTGACCCGGGCCACGAAGTCGCGCACCACGGGCAGGGCCACATCGGCCTCCAGCAGGGCCATGCGCACCTCGCGCAGCATATCGGCCACATTGGACTCGGTGATGCGGGCCTGGCCGCGGATTTCCTTGACCAGGCGGCTGAGTTTGTCGGTGAGGGCGGAGGCCATGGGGTGTATTCCAGTCAGTGAGGTGTCAAGTGCGCGCCGACCGGAAGAAAGTCAAGAAGGCAAAACGCTAAACTGTGCCCATGATTTTACCCAGTGCCTCCCCAGCCAGCCTGGCCCTGGCCGTTCTGGCCATCATCGCCTACGCAGCCCCCGCCGCGGTGCGTCTGCCCCCGGCGGTTGCACGGGTCGCGGTGCTGATCGCCTGGCTGCTGCACGGCCTGCTGCTGGGCTGGGGCCTGCTGGGTGAGGCGCCACGTTTCGGTTTCGCCCCGGCACTCTCCGTCACAGCCTGGCTGGTGGCGGCGGTCTACGCCATCGAAAGCCAAGTCTACCCCCAGCTGCAGACGCGCTGGACGCTCTCGGCCCTGGGCGCTGGCGTGGTGCTGCTGGCCCTCCTCTTTCCGGGTCAGCCGCTGCAGACCAGCGCCTCGGTCTGGCTCCCCTTGCACTGGGCCCTGGGCATTGCATCTTACGGCCTGTTCGCCGTCGCCGTGGTCCACGCCCTGCTGATGCTGCGTGCCGAGGACCGCATCCGCCACGCGGCCGAAAACGGCAGTGGCCTGCCCCTGCTCACGCTGGAGCGCCTGACCTTCCGCTTCGTGGGCGCCGGCTTCTTGCTCCTCTCGGCCACGCTGCTCGCAGGCCTGCTGTTTGATGAACTGCTCTACGGCGCGGCGTGGAAGTGGAGCCACAAGACCGTGTTCTCGGTGCTGTCGTGGGCGGTCTTTGCCGTGCTGCTGATGGGCCGTGCGCGCTTCGGCTGGCGTGGCTGGCGCGCGGCCCGCCTGCTGTTCACAGGCACCGGCCTGCTGCTGCTGGCCTACGTCGGCTCGCGCTTCGTGCTCGAAATCATCCTGGGGCGCGGTAGCTCATGAAGTTCCTGTTCTTGCTGGCCATCGTGCTGCTGCTCGTCTGGCTCTGGCGCTCGAGCCGGCGTCAGGCCTCCTCGTCGGACCAGCCAGACCCACCCACCACCCCTCCCGGCCCGCAGGAAATGGTGCGCTGTGCCCATTGCGGTGTGCACTTGCCGCACGGCGATGCCATCGTGGGCCGGATCGGCCTCTACTGCAGCCGCGAGCACCAGCAGCTCGCGGAACCCTGATGTCGGACCCGCGCGACGGCGAGCACTCCTGGTTCGGGCCCTCGCTGCTCGACGAACGCCTCGAGGCCCCAGAAGAGCAGCAGGAGTTCAGACGCCTGTGGCTGGGCTTCATGACGGCCCGCGCCACCCTGGCGCTGGTGCTCCTGCTGCTGCAGGGATCGCTCTACCTGCTGGGTCAGCACAACAGCGCCTGGCTGGTCCTGCTGTGCCTGGGCTATTTCGTCGCCACGCTCATGGTGCGCATGGCCCCGCAACCGCGTCGGCTGGGCCAGACGTTTGACCGCTTCTGGCTAGCCAGCATCGGCATTGACCTGCTGGTGTTCACGCTGCTGCAGCTGCTGCACGGCAGCAGCATCAACTACACCCCGCTCTACGCCCTGCCCGTGCTGCAGGCTGCCGTGCTGGGCTCGCTGACCCTGGCCATGGGCACGGCAGCCAGCATCACCCTGCTGCTGCTGGTCTACGGCGCCTGGCTGTACCAGCGTACCGACGAGGTAGCCCCTTTCATCCAGGCAGCGCTCACAGGTGCTGGCAGTTTTGTGATTGCCTTCCTGGCCCACCAGCTCTCGGTCCGCCTGGCTACCGAACAGCAGCGTGCGCGACGCAGCCAGCACGCCATGCGCATCCAGCAACAGGTCAACGACCTGGTGATCGACGCACTGACCGACGGCATTCTCGTGGTGGACGTGCGGGGGACCGTGCACGCGGCCAATCCGGCGGCGCGCCAGATGCTGCAGGCCGACGAGCGCCCCTTGCGACGCACCCCCTTCAACCTGGCCGACGAGCCAGGCTGGCAGTCGCTGGCGGAACTGGCCTTCCAGGTCTTCACGGGCCGTGGCGACTTCCAGCATGCGGACGTAGGCATTGAGCACCTGGGCCAGGGGAGCCGCCGTCTGCGTGTGCGCACGCGCATGACCACCGCCAACTGGGGCGAAAGCGAGATCCTGTGCGTGATGTTCCTGCAGGACCTGCGCGAGATGGAGGCCCGTCTACGCACTGAAAAGCTGGCCAGCATGGGGCGCATGTCGGCCGCGGTGGCGCACGAGATCCGCAACCCGCTGGCCGCCATCGCCCAGGCCAATGCCCTGCTCGAAGAGGAGCTCCAGGACCCGCAGCAGCTGCGCCTGACCCAGATGGTGCGGCAGAACACCCAGCGCCTGGACCGCATCGTCGACGATGTGCTCAATATCTCGCGCGTCGGCAAGCTGACGGCCAGCCTGGAGCCGCGCGTGCTGGAGCTCAACCAGAGCGTGCAGCGCATCGTGCAGGACTGGTCCCAGCAGACGGGCAGCGCCCACCGGCTGGGCTTGCATCTGGCCCCCGTCCCGCTGGCTGTGAACTTCGACCCCGAGCACCTGCGCCGGGTGCTGGTCAACCTGCTGGACAATGCCCGCCGCCACGCCAGCGCGCAGGCCGGCGCCATCCAGGTCCATGTTCGCGCCGATGCCAGCGGGCATGCCTTGCTGGCCGTGTGGAGCGATGGCCCGCCCATGGACCCCTCGGTCGAGCAGCACCTGTTCGAGCCTTTCTTCTCGTCGGAAAGCCGTTCCAGCGGCCTGGGGCTGTATATTTGCCGTGAATTGTGTGAAGGGCACGGTGCCGCCATCGGCTACCACCGCGCCCGACGCATCGCCCGCGACACCCTGATGGACGGCAACGAATTCTTCATCGCCCTGCGCCGGTCTGTGGCCAGCCCCGCCGCCGCACGCAACGACTCTGCCCCATGACGACAGCAGCCCCCGGCACGAACCCCAGCATCCTGGTCGTGGACGACGAGCCCGATCTGCGCACGCTCTACGAGCTGACCTTGCTGCGCGAAGGCTACCGCGTCGATGTGGCAGAAACCGTGGCCGGTGCCTGGCAGCAGCTGCTGGAGCGCCGCTACGAGGTGCTGATCACCGATATGCGCCTGCCCGACGGGCTGGGCATCGAGCTGATCCAGCGCCTGCGCGCCCTGCAGCGCGGCGAGCGCTGCGTGGTCATCACCGCCTATGGCTCGGCCGAGAATGCCGTCGAGTCGCTCAAGGCCGGCGCCTTCGACTACCTGAGCAAGCCGGTGGACCTCAAGCAGTTCCGAACGGTGATCGCCTCGGCCGTGCAGGACGCACTGGCCGCACGCCTGGCCCCGCAGTCAGCCACGCCCCCCGCCCGCCCGATCACCAGCGCCCCCTCCTCGGCCGCCGAGATCTGCCTGCAGCGCCTGGTCGGCAACTCGCCGGCCATCCGGCAGGTACGCGAGCGCATCGTCAAGGTGGCCCGCAGCATGGCGCCGGTGCTGATCAGCGGCGAGTCCGGCACGGGCAAGGAGCTGACCGCCCAGGCCCTGCACGCCAGCAGCCACCGCGGCAGCGGTCCGATGGTGGCGGTCAACTGCAGCGCGATTCCAGAGAACCTGCTCGAAACCGAGTTCTTCGGCGTGAAGAAAGGGGCCTACACCGGCGCCAACGCCGATCGCGAAGGCTATTTCCAGGCAGCGCGTGGCGGCACCCTCTTTCTGGACGAGATTGGCGACCTGCCGCTGTCCATGCAGTCCAAGCTGCTGCGCGCCATCCAGGAGCGCTGCGTGCGCCCGGTCGGCGGCACGCTGGAGGAGAGCGTGGACGTGCGCATCATCAGCGCCACCCACCGCAACCTGGCGCGCGAGGTCCAGGAAGGGCGCTTCCGCCAGGATCTCTATTACCGGCTCAATGTGATCGAGATCGACATCCCGCCGCTGCGCGAACGGCGCGAAGACCTGCCGGCCCTGTGCGATGCGTTGCTGGCACGCATCGCGCAGGAGTCGGGCCTGCCCATGCCCCGCCTCACACCGGTCCTGCTGGGGCAACTGGCCCGGCATCCGCTGCCCGGCAATGTACGTGAACTCGAAAACCTGCTGCACCGCGCCGTGGCCCTGAGCGAAGGCGGTGAACTCAGCCTGGACAGCGTGGACACCACCCCCGCCATCTTCGATCCGCTGGACCCGGAAATCACGCCCACCGTGCCCGGCGTGCTGCCACCCAGCGCCAGCGCCCCGGCCACGTTCGCGCCAAGCGAACTGCCCTCCGATCTGCAGGGGCACCTGGACCGCCAGGAGCGCGACATCCTGATCAAGGCCTTGCAGGAAACCGGCTTCAACCGCACGGCTGCGGCTGCCAAGCTGGGCATCAGCCTGCGCCAGATCCGCTACCGCATCGCGCGCCTGAACATCGAGACGCCGCAAGGCAACGACGCCGGGGCATGAGCCTGCCTGCTCCAGCTCCGCAAAACAGTCTCTGGGACGGCGGCTGGTACCGCTATGCCCGCCGGCTGGATTCGCCGAACTTCGGCCCGCGGCCGACCGGTGCACAGATCGACCTGATCGTCGTGCACTCGATCAGCCTGCCGCCGGGCCAGTACGGCGGCGACGAGGTACAGCGTCTCTTCACCAACACCCTGGACTGGAACGCCCATCCCTACTTCCGGACGATCACGGGCATGGAAGTGTCCTCCCACTTCTACATCCGCCGCCAAGGTGAGCTCTGGCAGTTCGTGAGCTGCGCAGATCGCGCCTGGCATGCCGGCACGTCCTGCTACCGGGGACGCGAGAACTGCAACGACGACTCCATCGGCATCGAACTTGAAGGCCTGGAAGGCGGCGAGTTTGAGCCCGCGCAGTACGAGACCTTGTCCAGCCTGTGCGCCGCCCTGGGCCAGCACTATCCGGTGCAGCATGTCGCCGGACATGAGCACATCGCACCGGGACGCAAGGGCGACCCAGGCGCAGGCTTTCGGTGGCCCCTGCTCCAGCAGGCCTTGGGCTGGCCGTCTCAGTATTTTCCCGAGGACACACGCTAGGCTCACGCCTGCGCAAGCCTTCCCCGGCGGCCCCGTCTTTGTGCAGGCACGCCTTCATGCGGCCTGGGCGCATAAATGCGGCGAGAGACCGCATGTTTGCTGGCTCTGCAAACTCACGCATCCATCACGCAAGGGCTGCGCGCACGTTGCCGCCCGAGCCTGCGCGCGCGCAGTGCCCTGCACTTTTTTACGTCTGTGCCCGAGTGAAGCGTGTCTGCGACGCTACACTACAGGTAGTGGCTTGTATTCGCAGTGCACCCCATATATAGTGTTTTCTGCCCGCCGCCCCTGCCCCCTCCGCAAGGCGCTCGCAAGCCAGAACCATCGCCCCACAAGACCAACAGATTTGCTGATGACGAGGAAATAATGCAAACCGCCTTGAACCCCGCCTCCCCCCCCCTGCACACCGGTGTCCTGACCATGCAAACCCAGGACAACACGGCCGCCAGCCCCCTGAACAACTACCAGATCATCCGCCGCAACGGCGCGGTGGTGCCCTTCGAGCCCAGCAAGATCGCCGTGGCCATGATGAAGGCCTTTCTGGCCGTGCACGGCACCCAGGGCGCGGCATCGGCCAGCGTGCGCGAGGTGGTGGACGCACTGACGCAGAACGTCGTGCGCGCGCTGATGCGCTCGCGCCCGGGCGGCGGCACCTTCCATATTGAGGACGTGCAGGACCAGGTCGAGCTGGGTCTGATGCGCGGCGGCCATCACGAGATCGCCCGCGCCTACGTGCTGTACCGCGAGCGCCGTGCGCAGGAACGCGCCCAGCAGGCGGCCAGCCAGGCCGCTCCGGCCGCGCCCCAGCTGCACGTCGTCGACGGCGGTCGCCGCATCGCGCTGGACCTGAACCGTCTGCAGCACCTGATCGAGAGCGCCTGTGCCGGCCTGGGCGCCGACGTCAAGCCCGACCCCATCGTCGCCGAGACCATGCGCAATCTGTACGACGGTGTGCCGATCGACGAGGTCTACAAGGCTGCGATCCTGGCCGCGCGCACCCTGATCGAGAAGGACCCGGACTACACCTACGCCACCGCCCGTCTGCTCTTCCACACCATCGCCAAGGAAGTGCTGGGCCGTGACGTACAGCCGTCCGAGATGGCCGAGGCCTATGCGGATTACTTCCCCGGTTTCATCAAGAAGGGCGTCGAGAACGAACTGCTCAACCCGGATCTGCTGCAATTCGATCTGCAGCGCCTGGGCCACGCCCTCAAGGCCGACCGCGACCAGCAGTTCGACTACCTGGGCTTGCAGACCCTGTACGACCGCTACTTCCTGCACGTGCGCAAGACCCGCATCGAGCTGCCCCAGGCCTTCTTCATGCGCGTGGCCATGGGCCTGGCGCTCAACGAGATCGACCGTGAAGCGCGCGCCATCGAGTTCTACGAGGTGCTGTCCTCCTTCGACTTCATGTCGTCGACCCCCACGCTGTTCAACAGCGGTACGCTGCGTTCGCAGCTCTCCAGCTGCTACCTGACCACCGTGCCTGACGACCTGGACGGCATCTACGAGTCCATCAAGGAAAACGCCCTGCTGTCCAAGTTCGCCGGCGGCCTGGGCAATGACTGGACCCGCGTGCGCGCCCTGGGCTCCCATATCAAGGGCACCAACGGCGAGTCGCAGGGTGTCGTGCCTTTCCTCAAGGTGGTCAACGACACGGCCGTGGCCGTGAACCAGGGCGGCAAGCGCAAGGGTGCGGTCTGCACCTACCTGGAAACCTGGCACCTCGACATTGAAGAGTTCCTGGAGCTGCGTAAGAACACCGGCGACGACCGCCGTCGCACCCACGATATGAACACGGCCAACTGGATCCCCGACCTGTTCATGCGTCGCGTGATGGAAAAGGGCGAGTGGACCCTGTTCTCGCCCTCCGATGTGCCCGACCTGCACGACCTCTTCGGCGCCGACTTCGAAAAAGCCTATGGGGCCTACGAAGCCAAGGCCAAGCGGGGCGAGATCAAGCCCAGCAAGACGGTGCCTGCGACCGACCTGTGGCGCAAGATGCTCACCATGCTGTTCGAAACCGGCCACCCCTGGATCACCTTCAAGGACGCCTGCAACGTGCGCTCGCCCCAGCAGCACGCCGGTGTGGTGCACTCGTCCAACCTGTGCACCGAGATCACGCTCAACACCAGCGACACCGAAACCGCCGTCTGCAACCTGGGCTCGGTCAACCTGCGCCAGCACCTGAAGAACGGCGCCATCGACCAGGAGAAGCTGCAGAAGACCGTCGCCACGGCCATGCGCATGCTGGACAACGTGATCGACATCAACTACTACGCCGTCAAGAAGGCGCGTGACTCCAACCTGCGCCATCGTCCAGTGGGCCTGGGCATCATGGGTTTCCAGGATGCGCTCTATGAGCTGCGCATCCCCTACGCCAGCGATGCAGCCGTGGCCTTCGCCGACCAGTCCATGGAGGCCGTCTGCTACCACGCCTACTGGGCCTCGACCGAGCTGGCCAAGGAGCGCGGCACCTACTCCAGCTACAAGGGCTCGCTCTGGGACCAGGGCATCCTGCCGCTGGACACGCTGGACCTGCTGGCCCAGACCCGTGGCGGCTATGTGGAAGTGGACCGCTCGGCCACCCTGGACTGGGACGCCCTGCGCAAGAAGATTGCCCGCGACGGCATGCGCAACTCCAACTGCGTGGCCATCGCCCCGACCGCGACCATCTCCAACATCATCGGCGTGGACGCCTCGATCGAGCCCTGCTTCGGCAACCTCTCGGTCAAGTCCAACCTCTCCGGC
This sequence comes from Hylemonella sp., assembly GCA_046299695.1. Classification (GTDB taxonomy): domain Bacteria; phylum Pseudomonadota; class Gammaproteobacteria; order Burkholderiales; family Burkholderiaceae_C; genus Hylemonella. The sequence goes on along the minus strand of JBKBHP010000001.1, from coordinate 219,354 downwards.
GAGTTCACGGTCATCAACCACTACCTGGTGCGCGACCTCAAGCGCCTGGGCCTGTGGGACGACGTGATGGTCATGGACCTCAAGCACTTCGATGGTTCCCTGGCCCCCATCGACCGCGTGCCGCAGGAGATCAAGTCGCTGTACGCCACGGCCTTCGAGGTCGAGACGCGCTGGCTGGTCGAAGCCGCCTCGCGCCGCCAGAAATGGATCGACCAGGCCCAGTCGCTGAATATCTACATGGCCGGCGCCTCGGGCAAGAAGCTGGACGAGACCTACAAACTGGCCTGGCTGCGCGGTCTCAAGACCACCTACTACCTGCGCACCACCAGCGCGACGCAGACCGAGAAGTCCACCGTCACCTCGGGCCGCCTCAACGCAGTCTCGTCCTCGGGCAGCGAAGCCGGTGGCGGCATGAGCGCACTCGAAGCGGCCGCTGCTGCTGCTCAGGCGCAGATGGCGACCGCGGCCACCGACATCAAGTTCTGCGCGATCGACGATCCGGGCTGCGAAGCCTGCCAGTGATCCATCTTCAGGGACGCATCGCGTGCTGTGTCGCGCGATGCAATTGAACAACAAATCAAGTGGCGATGTGAATGAATACTTTCCAATTCACGTCGTCGCTTACATAATTCGCTGATTGGAACCTCTTATGTTGTCCTGGGACGAAGAAGTCAAACCCACACCGTCAACCTCTTATGCTGGCGCCGCCCCGAGCGGCCGCCCGAGTGAGCTTCCCTCTCCCGCATTGCAGCTGCGTACGGCGCCGCCCGCCACAGCTCCCGTTTCCGCCGCCGCATCGACCCAGACGCCCGCTGCGGCCCCCACCCGCATCAAGGCCGCCGACAAGCGCATCATCAACGGTCAGACCGACGTCAACCAGCTCGTCCCCTTCAAGTACAAGTGGGCCTGGGAAAAATACCTCGCCACCTGCGCCAACCACTGGATGCCGCAGGAGGTGAACATGACGCGCGATATCGCGCTCTGGAAGGACCCCAACGGCCTGACCGAAGATGAGCGCCGCATCGTCAAGCGCAACCTCGGCTTCTTCGTCACCGCCGATTCCCTGGCCGCCAACAACATCGTGCTGGGCACCTACCGCCATATCACGGCGCCCGAGTGCCGCCAGTTCCTGCTGCGCCAGGCTTTTGAAGAGGCCATCCACACCCACGCCTACCAGTACATCGTGGAATCGCTGGGCCTGGACGAATCCGAGATCTTCAGCGCCTACCTGGAAGTCCAGTCCATCCGCGACAAGGACGAGTTCCTGCTCCCGTTCATCAACGCGATCATGGACCCCAATTTCCACACCGGTACGCTGGAGACCGACCAGACGCTCCTCAAGAGCCTGATCGTCTTCGCCTGCCTGATGGAAGGCCTGTTCTTCTACGTCGGCTTCACCCAGATCCTGGCGCTGGGCCGCCAGAACAAGATGACCGGTGCCGCCGAGCAGTACCAGTACATCCTGCGCGACGAGTCCATGCACTGCAACTTCGGCATCGACCTGATCAACCAGATCAAGCTCGAGAACCCACAGCTGTGGACGGCCGAGTTCAAGGCCGAGATCCGCGGCCTGTTCGAGAAGGCTGTCGAACTGGAGTACCGCTACGCCGAGGACACCATGCCGCGCGGCGTGCTGGGCATGAACGCCTCCATGTTCAAGGGCTACCTGCGCTACATCGCCAACCGGCGCGCCACGCAGATCGGCCTGGAAGCGCTGTTCCCCAACGAAGAGAATCCCTTCCCCTGGATGAGCGAGATGATCGACCTCAAGAAGGAACGCAACTTCTTCGAGACCCGCGTCATCGAGTACCAGTCCGGCGGCGCCCTCTCCTGGGACTGACAAAACAATCTATGGCTTCCAGAATCGCACCTGTTGTCGACCATGCCCCAGAGCATGGCGCCAGCATGTGCCACCCCGTTCATGGTGTTGGGCCCTACCCCAGCCTCATGAATCGCTTCATGCCCTCCAACAAACGCATGAAGTGCTCTTTGTAACTTGATCAAGGAGAAATGAAATGGCAACTGCAAAGAAGGCCGCCAAAAAGGCAGCCCCCAAGAAGAAGGTAGCGGCGAAGAAGGCTCCGGCCAAGAAGGCCGCAGCGAAGAAGCCGGCGGCCAAGAAGGTCGCTAAGAAGGCCCCGGCCAAGAAGGCCGCTGCCAAGAAGCCGGCAGCCAAGAAAGTAGCCGCCAAGAAGCCGGCTGCGAAGAAGGCTGCTGCCAAGAAGCCCGCCGCCAAAAAGGCCGCAGCGAAGAAGCCGGCAGCCAAGAAAGTAGCGAAGAAAGCTGCCAAGAAGGTCGCCAAGAAGGTCGCCAAGAAGGTCGCCAAGAAGCCCGCTGCGAAAAAGGCCGCGAAAAAGGCTGCCAAGAAGCCGGCGAAGAAAAAGGCTGCTGCCAAGCCTGCTGCCGCCCCGGCCCCCGCGGCTCCCGTGGCTCAAACCACGCTGAACCCGCAGGCCGCCTGGCCTTTCCCCACCGCCAGCCGTCCCTGAGACGGTCTAGGCCTCAAGCCCGTTGCCTGACCAGGCAGCGGGCTTTTTCATGCCGGTCTGAATCCCGATGAACGCCCCATCGCCTGCCCTGCCCTTTCTGCACGCGCAGAAAGATGGTGCCGTGCTGGTCAATGTGCATGTGATGCCCAACGCCGCAACAACACGGGCCCAAGGCCAGCACGATGGCGCCCTGCGCGTACGCCTGCATGCACCCCCCGTGGATGGCAAGGCCAATCTGACGCTGCAAGCCTGGTTGGCCGACACGCTGGGCATCCCCAAATCCGCGGTGGAGCTGCTGCGGGGGAGCACCTCCCGGCGCAAACAGCTGCGCGTGGCCGCTGGCCACGCGGCACGGGCAGCTTGGCACAGGTTGACCGAGGAAGGTTAGCCGCTCAGGCGCCGAAGGCCTGGGGGGAGACCGTGTAGTTCTGCGGGCCGCGGTGGGCGATCTTGTGCGAGCCCATGCGGTTGCCAAGTTCAGCCGACCTGGCCAGCGACCAGCCGCGCTCCAGGCCGTAGAGCAGGCCACCGCGGTAGGCGTCACCGCAACCCGTGGGATCGACCACAGCCGCCGCCTTGACAGGCGGCACGAGGGTCTTGTGGCCATCGACCCAGACCTCGCTGCCTTCATGTCCCAGCGTGATGACCAGACCGCGCACCTTGCGCGAGATCTGCTCGGGGCTCCAGCCCGTGCGCTCGCACAGCATCTTGCCCTCGTAGTCATTGACCGTGACCCAGCTCGCCTGCTCGACGAAGCGCGCCAGATCCTGGCCGTCAAACATGGGCAGGCCCTGGCCCGGGTCGAAGACAAAGGGAATGTCGGCCGCCTTGAACTGCTCGGCGTGCTGCAGCATGGCGTCGCGCCCGTCGGGCGAAATGATGCCCAACTTCACGTCGGGCTGAGGTTCGATGCGCGTCACATGGGCCTGCATCATCGCGCCCGGGTGGAAGGCGGTGATCTGGTTGTTGTCGCGATCGGTCATGATCAGCGCCTGGGCGGTGTAGGTCTCGCTGATCTCCTTGACGTGGCGGGTATCGATGCCCAGCTCGCGCAGGCGCTGCACATACCCCGCGCCATCATTGCCCACGGTCGCCATGGGCAGCGGATCACCTCCCAGGGCTTTGAGTGCATAGGCGATGTTACCGGCGCAGCCCCCGAAATCACGCCGCAGCGTGGGCACCAGGAAAGAGACGTTGAGGATATGCAGCTGGTCGGGCAGGATCTGCTCGGCAAAGCGGCCCTCGAAGTTCATGATGGTGTCGAAGGCCAGGGAGCCGCAGATGAGAGTTGCCATGAAATGAAAGAAAAGGTCAGGGATAGAAAGCCAGCAGGCGATAGCCCGCCACGCGTTCGCCATTGCCGTTGGTCTTGACCGTCAGCAACAGCGTGGTCTGGGTCTCGCCGCCGGCGCGGATCACGCCCTCCTGCACCCCGAGGTCTTCGGGCTGCAGCACACGCCGGATCAGCGCATGGTCGAGGGTATCGGTCAGGGCCAGCTCGACGGCCGGCATGGCCAGGTCGACGGGCGCATTGTTCTTGAGGGTGAGACTGAGACGGTAGAGATCGCCCTTGATCTTGCTGAAGGCCGAGCTGTCGATCACGACCGATTCGATCTGGCGCAACGGACGCACCTCGCAGCCGGCCAGCAGACAGACCTCGTTGACCAGTGGACGCAGCTCGGGATGCCGGGCTGCGAGGAGATCACGCTCCTGCACCAGCAGCTGCAGCGCCAGCCCCAGAACGAGCAGCAGGCTGAGCACCAGCAGCGTGGCCCGCACCAGGGGCCGATGCCAGCGGCTGGGCGGGCGGGTCTGGCGCATGAAGGAGAGTTCGGGGGGCGCCGGTTCCGTACGGGCCGGCGCGGCCGCTGCCATGGGTGCGGGCTCCTCATCGGCCACCAGGGGCCGGGTCTCGTCCATGCCATAGGCCGAACCCTCGGGAAGCAGCAGGGTGTCGCCCCCCACGGCCTCCAGCTGGGGCTCGATGCGCTCGGCGCTGGGCGTTGTACGCAGCCCGCCCGGCTCTTGCGGTGCGTGGACAGGCGTGGCCTCGCTGGACAGCGCCGCCGCCAGTTCACCTTCAAACGCGGAGGTTGCCGCCGCGGGTTCGGCCGGCGAGGCCGCGGACTGCAGATTGGCCTGGGCGTCAAAGATCTCTTCGCATTGGCCGCAGCGGACCCAGCCCTCGGAAATCCTGAGCTGGTCGGGAACGACCTTGAACATCGTGCGGCAGGCCGGGCAGCGTGTGATGAGGCTCATGGAGCCCCGATTGTAGGGGCCCGCGCCCCGAAGCTGCGCCTCAGAAGGTCGCCGTCATCAGCACCCAGCCGTCCTCGCGGTCGGTCACGGACAACTCGCAATGAGGCGCATAGGCCTGGGTCAGCTCCTCCGCCTGGCGTTCGAGGATGCCCGCCAGCACCAGCGCCCCGCCCGGCGCCACGCGCGAGCACAGCAGGGGAGCGAGCACCTTGAGCGGCGTGGCCAGGATGTTGGCCAGCACAGTCCGGTACTGGCCCTGCGCCAGCTCGGGCAGGCCCGCGTTGAGCGCCACACCATTGGCCTCGGCGTTGAGACGCGTCGCCGCCACGGCGGCCTCGTCAATGTCCACCGCATCCGTGTCGCGCGCCCCGAACTTGGCCGCGCCGATGGCGAGGATGCCGGAACCGCAACCGTAATCCAGCACGCGACCGAGACCACGCGCCGCGCCCTCGCGGGCAATCCAGCGCAGGCACATGCGGGTGGTCGGATGGGTGCCGGTCCCGAAGGCCAGACCGGGATCCAGCCGGATGATGGTCTTGGCCTGGGCCGGCGGCTCGTGCCAGGTCGGTACGATCCAGAACTCGGGCGTGATGTCCACAGGCGCGAACTGCGACTGGGTCAGCCGCACCCAGTCCTGCTCAGGGACCTCCGCCACGGCCAGCAGCCGGCAGCCCTCGAAGAAATCCTGCGCCTGCAGCAAGGCAGCCGCCTCCTGCGCCGCAGCCTGGGTCGAGAACAGCGCGATCAGGCGCGAGCGCTGCCAGCCCTCGGCCGGCGGCGGCATGCCGGGCTCACCGAACAGCGCCTGCTCGGCCTCGGTCTGGGCGTCGGCATCCTCGACGCTGATGCTCAAGGCATCCAAGGCGTCCAGCGCTTCGCCCAGGACCTCGACGCGATCCTGCGGACAGAGCAAACGAAGTTCGTGCATAACGTGCCCAGGGGTTCAATCCGCGGGCTCCCGTGGAACCGGCTCTGCCGGGCCACTGGGAGCGTCCCCTTTCAGGGGGAAGGCGCGTCAGCGCCTCAGGGGGTTATCTCTTGTGATGCCGCATCCACTCCTCGAGGTAGTGGATGTTGGTCCCGCCGGCCATGAACTTGGCGTCGGCCATGAGCTCGCGGTGCAGCGGGATATTGGTGCTGATGCCCTCGACCAGGGTCTCGGCCAGCGCGGTGCGCATGCGGGCCATGGCCTGCTCGCGCGTGTCACCATGCACGATGAGCTTGCCGACCATGGAGTCGTAGTTCGGCGGCACAAAGTAGTTGGTGTAGACGTGCGAATCGACACGCACGCCGGGACCGCCCGGGGCGTGCCACATGGTGATGCGGCCTGGCGAGGGGGTGAACTTGTAGGGGTCCTCGGCGTTGATGCGGCACTCGATCGCATGACCGCGGAGCTGGATGTCCTTCTGCGTGAAGGGCAGGCGCTCACCGGCAGCCACCATGATCTGCGTCTTGACGATGTCCACGCCCGTGACCATCTCGGTCACCGGGTGCTCGACCTGCACGCGCGTGTTCATCTCGATGAAGTAGAACTCGCCGTCCTGGTACAGGAACTCGAAGGTGCCCGCACCGCGGTAGCCGATCTTCTTGCAGGCGGCCACGCAACGCTCACCCACCTTATCGATCAGCTTGCGCGGGATGCCGGGGGCCGGTGCTTCCTCGATGATCTTCTGGTGGCGACGCTGCATGGAGCAGTCGCGCTCGCCCAGGTAGACGGCATTGCGGTGCTTGTCGGCCAGGATCTGGATTTCCACGTGGCGCGGGTTCTCCAGGAACTTCTCCATGTAGACGGCCGGGTTGTTGAAGGCGGCGCCCGCTTCAGCCTTGGTCATCTGCACGGCATTGATCAGCGCCGCCTCTGTGTGCACCACCCGCATGCCGCGGCCGCCGCCGCCGCCAGCGGCCTTGATGATGACCGGGTAACCGACACTCTTGGCGATGCGCTTGATCTGGGTCGGATCGTCGGGCAACTCGCCCTCCGAGCCCGGCACGCACGGCACACCGGCCTTGATCATGGCCTGCTTGGCCGAGACCTTGTCACCCATGATGCGGATGGACTCAGGCGTCGGGCCGATGAACTGGAAGCCGCTCTGCTCCACACGCTCGGCAAAATCGGCGTTCTCGCTGAGAAAACCATAGCCGGGGTGAATGGCCTCGGCGTCCGTCACCTCGGCGGCCGAGATGATGGCCGGCATGCTGAGGTAGCTCTGGCCCGACGGTGCGGGGCCGATGCAGACGGCCTCCTCGGCCAGCTTGACGTACTTGGCCTCGCGGTCGGCCTCGGAATAGACCATCACGGCCTTGATGCCCAACTCACGGCAGGCGCGCTGGATGCGCAAGGCGATTTCGCCGCGATTGGCGACCAGAATCTTCTTAAACATAGTAGTTCTCGCGGCTCATCGCCCCGCACGCTGCGCGTGCCCGCGCGTTTTGCTGCGCCATGCCGGCGGCATGAACGCTGCCGTTGGCCACCAGGATCTTCTTGGACATGAAGTGGTGTGCCTTATTCAATGATGAGCAGGGGCTGTCCGTACTCCACCGCCTGGCCGTTCTCGCACAGGATCTGTGTGATGGTGCCGGTCTTGTCGGCCTCGATCTCGTTCAGGATCTTCATGGCCTCGATGATGCAGATGGTCTCCCCCTGCTTGACGGCCTGACCCACCTCCACAAACGGCTTGGCGCCAGGCGAAGCCGAGCGGTAGAAGGTGCCGACCATGGGCGACTTGACGGCATGGCCGCTGGGGGCGGCAGGTACCGCGGGCGCAGCGGCAGGTGCCGGCGCTGCCGGGGCCGCAGCTGCAGCCGCCGGAGCCGCCACCATCGGAGCTGCCATGGGCGCGGGCATGGCATAGCCCTGCACCATCGCCCCGCCACCCTTGACGATCCGCACCTTGCCCTCGGCCTCGGTGATTTCCAGCTCCGACACGTTCGAATCAGACACCAGATCGATCAGGGTCTTGAGTTTTCGCAAATCCATGGGATCTCCAACGTCGTTATTCCATATGCATCCAATTTAGAACAATTGGTAGCAATTTCCAGCCATCTACGCCGAACTAGATTCGCAGGCGTCCAGGCCGGGCGCCATCATAAGCGATCTTGGGCGCCTTACCGAAGCTCACGCCAGAGCTGAAGGTCCTGCTCGGAGAGCTTGCCGATTTTACGATGCAGTATGGCCCCATCCGCGCCCAAGAGCACCGAAAAGGGCAGGCCGCCGGCCTGATTGCCCAGATTCTTGCTCAGAGTCAGCCCTTCCATTCCCGCCAACACCACTGGAAAAGCCAGCGGCTGGCGCTGCAGGAACGTCTGGACGGGCGCCAGCTTGTCCACGGCAATTCCTACAACTTGCCATCCTTTTGGCTCATTTTCGCGATAGAAGGCATCCAATAAAGGCAACTCCTCAACGCAGGGCGGGCACCAGGTGGCCCAGAAATTGATCAGCAGCGGCCGCCCGCGCATGCTTTGCAGGGCCAGCTTGGTACCTGCCGGCGTGTCGAAGGCCAAGCCCCATAGCTGCTGCGCAACGCCATCCTGCACAGCTGCCGGCGTGTAACGCCACCAGGCCAGGCCCGCCCCCGCGAGTCCGGCCACGGTCGCCGCCACGGCATACAGGGCGCGTCGGCGGCGAGGCTGGGAGATCGGTTTAGTTTCCACAAATCACCTCAAATTTCTTCTTCATCAAGCAAAAGTCGGCGAACCGACTCCAAGTCTCCCCGAGGCCGGCGCCCTTTGCTGTCGCGAAGCAGCGCACCGCGCAGATCGTCCAGATCGTTGATCAGCAAATGTACCCCGATCGTTTCCCCCAGCTCCCGGCTGGGGGCATGAAAACTCAGGGCCTCGACCGGCTGCTGGTGCAGGCCCGTCACCGTGCGGGGTGCATAGGCCACCCCCAGATCGATCAGGGCAATCTCGGCCGATTTCTCGTCCTCGCAGAACAGCTGCAGATAGATGTCGGACAGCCGCGTGGCCGTGCCGTGCCAGACCGCTCCCCCCAGATGCGGGCGGAAACGCGCCAGGCGCTCCATCCATTGCAAGGCCAGGCGGCGCAGGGCACGCAGTTCGTCCGGCTGGGTGTCGGCGCAGAACAGGGCGATGTGCTCACGCACCGCGTCCTCCACCGCATCGTTGTCGGGCAGGGCCGTGCGCTGCGGCAGGCCCAGCTCCTTCACGGCACGACGCTTGGCAGGACCGTACTCCAGCCCCTCGTCCACCACCATGCGCGCCGCGACCGCGGCAATTTCATCTTGAGCACTCACAGGTCGATTGTGCTCCCCTCCCGAAGGCCCCACGTCCGCCCCCTAGAATCGCCCGATGCATATCCACATCCTTGGCATCTGCGGCACCTTCATGGGAGGACTGGCCGCCCTCGCCCGCGAAGCGGGCCACAAGGTCACCGGCTGCGACGCCGGCGTCTACCCGCCCATGAGTGATCAATTGCGCGCCTTGGGCATCAACCTGATCGAAGGTTTTGCGGCCGACCAGATGGCCCTGAAACCGGACATGTATGTGATTGGCAACGTGGTCAGCCGCGCCCGCGGCGCCGACGGCGGCCCGAAGTTCCCGCTGATGGAAGCCATCCTCGAAGCCGGCGCGCCCTACACCAGTGGCCCGCAATGGCTGGCCGAGCACGTCCTCCAGGGGCGGCATGTGCTGGCCGTGGCCGGCACCCATGGCAAGACCACCACCACCTCCATGCTGGCCTGGATCCTCGAGGCCGCGGGCCGGCAGCCCGGTTTCCTGGTTGGTGGCGTCCCCATGAACTTCGGCATCTCGGCCCGGCTCGGCAGCCCGTCCATGACAGGACAACGTCCGCTCTTCGTGATCGAGGCTGACGAGTACGACACGGCCTTCTTTGACAAGCGCAGCAAGTTCGTGCACTACCGCCCGCGCACGGCCGTGCTCAACAACCTGGAGTTCGACCACGCCGACATCTTCGACGACCTGGCCGCCATCGAGCGCCAGTTCCACCATCTCGTACGCACCGTGCCGGGTACGGGCCGGATCGTGGTCAACGGACTCGAGGAAAGCCTGGCGCGCGTGCTGCATGCCGGCTGCTGGAGCGAAGTGCGCAGCTTCGGCGCCGCGGTCAGCGACTACAGCGCACGCGGTGAACCGCATGACTTTGAGGTACTGCAACAGGGCCAGGCCGTGGCGCAAGTTCAATGGTCACTCGGCGGTGTGCACAACCAGCTCAACGCCCTGGCCGCCATCGCCGCCGCCGAACATGCGGGCGTGGAACCGGCAGCGGCGGCACGTGCCCTGGGCGAATTTCAGAACGTCAAGCGCCGCATGGAAGTGCGCGGCACCGTGCGCGGCATCACCGTCTACGACGATTTCGCCCACCATCCGACGGCCATCCGCACCACCTTGGACGGCCTGCGGCGCCAGGTGGGAAGGACGGCGCGCATCCTGGCCGTCTTCGAGCCGCGCAGCAACACCATGAAGCTCGGCACCATGAAGGCCCAGCTGCCCTGGAGCTTGGAAGACGCCGACCTGGCCTTCTGCCACAGCGGCGGCCTGGGCTGGGACGCGCGCGAAGCCCTGGCCCCCATGGGCGCCCGCGCTCAGGTGGCCGACACCATCGAGGCATTGGTGCGACAGGTCACGGCCGCGGCCCGGCCGGGTGACCACATCCTCTGCATGAGCAACGGCGGCTTCGGGGGCGTGCACCAGAAGCTGCTGGAGGCGCTACAAAAAACGTAGCGCACCGCAAGATCTGAGCACTCAGCGCGCGCGACGCATCTTCACCGCATCCGACAGCACCTGCAGGGCTTGGAGCGAATCGTCCCAGCCCAGGCAGGCATCGGTGATGCTCTTGCCATACTCGAGCTTGCCCGCATCGTCCTTGCCCGGGGTGAACTTCTGGGCGCCGGCGTTGAGATGGCTCTCGATCATCACGCCGAAGATGGAGCGTGAGCCACCGGAAATCTGGCCCCCGATGTCACGCGCCACGTCCAGCTGCTTCTCGTGCTGCTTGCTGCTGTTGGCGTGGCTGCAGTCCACCATCAGCGTGGCTGGCAGCTTGGACGCCTCGAGCTCCTTGCAGGCCGCCGCCACGTTGGCCGCGTCGTAATTCGGCGTCTTGCCGCCGCGCAGGATCACGTGGCAATCCTTGTTGCCATTGGTCTGCACGATGGCCACCTTGCCGTTCTTGTGCACGGACAGGAAGTGGTGGCCACGGGCCGCGGCCTGGATGGCGTCGGTCGCGATCTTGATGTTGCCGTCGGTGCCGTTCTTGAAACCGATGGGTGCGCTCAGGCCCGAGGCCAGCTCGCGGTGCACCTGGCTTTCCGTCGTGCGCGCGCCGATGGCGCCCCAGGCGATCAGGTCACCGATGTACTGCGGCGAGATCACGTCCAGGAACTCGCTGCCGGCCGGCAGGCCCAGGCGGTTGATCTCGATGAGGAGCTGGCGCGCGATGCGCAGGCCCTCGTCGATGCGGTAGCTCTCGTCGAGGTAGGGGTCGTTGATCAGCCCCTTCCAGCCCACGGTGGTGCGCGGCTTCTCGAAGTAGACCCGCATCACGATCTCCAGCGTGTCCTTGTACTTGTCGCGCTGCGCCTTGAGACGGCGCGCGTACTCCACGGCGGCGGCCGGATCGTGGATGGAGCAAGGACCGATGATGACCAACAGGCGGTCGTCCTTGCCAGCCATGATGTTGTGGATGGTGTGGCGCGTGCGGGAGATCAGGCTCTCCACGGGCGTGCCGCTGATAGGGAAGAAGCGGATGAGGTGTTCGGGCGGGGGCAACACGGTGATGTCCTTGATGCGTTCGTCGTCGGTGCGGCTGGTCTTGTCACCGGGATGCGCATACCAGGCGTCGGTGCTGGTGGGTTGGGCGTGGGCCGTCATCGTGTCGCTCCTTGTTGCTCGTTGGATGGTGGATCAGGTCAAAAAAAAACCGCCGGCGGGGCCGGCGGTTTTTGAATTCGGGACGTTTCTTGCGGGTACGTTCAGAACTCTCTCTCGCCGGCGGCGTGTGAGAACCAAAAGTAGCCAAAAAAGTAGAAACGGGTCGAAACCATGGCGGTCAATATAGCACAGAAAAACAGAGGTCTGGCAAGCGCGGCTGGTCAGGCGGTGCCGCCGACCGTCAGGCCGTCGATGCGCAGCGTGGGCTGGCCCACGCCGACCGGCACGCTCTGGCCTTCCTTGCCGCAGGTGCCCACGCCGCTGTCCAGGCGCATGTCGTTGCCGATCATGGTCACGCGGGTCAGCGCATCGGGGCCGTTGCCGACCAGGGTCGCGCCTTTCACCGGATAGAGGATCTTGCCGTTCTCGACCCACCAGGCCTCGCTGGCCGAGAACACGAACTTGCCCGAGGTGATGTCGACCTGGCCGCCGCCGAAGTTGGTGGCGTAGAGACCGCGCCCGATGCTGGCCACGATCTCTTCCGCTGTCTTGTCACCGCCCAGCATGTAGGTGTTGGTCATGCGCGGCATGGGCACATGGGCATAGCTCTCGCGCCGGCCATTGCCGGTGGGACCGGTCTTCATCAGGCGCGCATTCATCGCGTCCTGGATGTAGCCCTTGAGGATGCCGTCCTCGATCAGCACATTGCGCTGGGTGGCGTTGCCCTCGTCGTCGACGTTGAGCGAACCGCGGCGGTCGGCGATGGTGCCGTCGTCCAGCACCGTCACGCCCTTGGCCGCCACACGCTGGCCGATGCGGCCCGAGAACGCGCTCGAACCCTTGCGGTTGAAGTCACCCTCCAACCCATGACCGATGGCCTCATGCAGCAGCACGCCGGGCCAGCCCGGGCCGAGCACCACGGTCATCTCGCCGGCCGGTGCCGGGCGCGACTCCAGGTTGGTCAGGGCCGCGCCCACGGCCTCGTCCACATACTGGCGGATCATGGCATCGTCAAAGTAGGCCAGACCGAAACGGCCGCCACCACCGGATGAGCCCATCTCACGCCGGCCACCCTGCTCGGCAATCACCGTCACCGAGAGACGCACCAGCGGGCGCACGTCGGCCGCCAGCGTGCCATCGGCCCGGGCCACCAGCACCACATCGTATTCACCGGCCAGGCCAGCCATGACCTGCGCTACCCGCGGGTCCTTGGCGCGGGCCAGTTGCTCCACCTTTTCCAGCAAGGCCACCTTGGCCGTGCTGTCCAACGTGGCGATCGGGTCGGTACCGGGATAGAGGGTGTGCGAGCCCGCGATCTTCTGCGCGGCGGCCTTCACACGCGCGGATTTGCCGGCGCTGGCGATGCTGCGCACGGTGCGGGCGGCATCCAGCAGTGAGGCCTCGGAAATGTCGTCGGAATAGGCGAAGGCGGTCTTCTCGCCACTGACGGCGCGCACGCCCACGCCCTGGTCGATGCTGAAGGAACCGGTCTTGACGATGCCCTCCTCCAGGCTCCAGCCCTCGCTACGGGTGTACTGGAAGTAGAGGTCGGCGTCGTCCACACGGTGCGCCCGGATTTCGGACAGGGCGCGCAGCAGATGCGATTCGTCCAGGCCAAAGGGCGTGAGCAGCAGCTCGCGGGCAATGGCCAGACGCTCCAGGGTGGGTTCACGTGAAATCATGCGAGCCATTGTAGGCCGCCCCCCTTGTCCCTGCAGCGGGCAGGCTCAGGACTGGATCAGGCGCTTGGACTTGGCGATGGACATCATCATGCCCAGAGCCAGGCCCAGGGTCACCATGGCCGTGCCACCGTAACTGATGAAAGGCAGGGGCACGCCGACCACGGGCAGGATGCCGCTGACCATGCCCATGTTCACGAAGGCATAGGTGAAGAAGATCATGGTGATAGCCCCGGCCAGCAGGCGCGCGAACAGGGTGGGCGCCTCCAGCGCAATGGCCAGGCAGCGCAGGACCAGGAACAGGAAGGCGCCGAGCAGGAAGAGATTGCCCAGCAGACCGAACTCCTCGGAGTAGGCGGCGAAGATGAAGTCGGTGGTGCGCTCGGGGATGAATTCCAGGTGCGTCTGCGTGCCCTGCATGAAGCCCTTGCCGATCAGCCCCCCGGAACCGATGGCAATCATGCCCTGGATGATGTGGAAACCCTTGCCCAGCGGGTCGCGCCAGGGATCGAGCAGGGTGCAGACGCGCTGCTGCTGGTAGTCGTGCAACAGCGGCCAGTCCACACCGGCGGCGCAGAGCTCGGGCTCGAAGATCACGAGCAGCAGCACGCCGATCAACCCCAGCACCACGGGCGGCACAATGAGCTTCCAGCTCAGGCCGGCAAAGAAGATCACCGAGAGACCTGCCGCCAGCACCAGCAGGGAGGTGCCCAGGTCGGGTTGCTTCATGATCAGGCCCACGGGCAGGGCCAGCAGGGCGCCCGCCACGAGGAAGTCCAGCGGGCGCAGCTGACCCTCGCGCTTCTGGAACCACCAGGCCAGCATCAGCGGCATGGCGATCTTGAGCAGTTCGCTGGGCTGGATCACGACCCCTAGGTTGACCCAGCGCTTGGCGCCTTTCTTGGTGATGCCGAAGACCGCCACGGCGATCAGCAAGGTCACTCCGAGCACATACAGGGGCACCGCCAGGCTCATGAGCCGCTGCGGCGGCACCTGAGCCACGACGAACATGATGAAGCCCGCAATCAGCATGTTGCGGCTGTGGTCCATGAAACGCGTACCGTGGTCGAAACCCGAGGAGTACATGGTCAGCAGACCGATGCCGGCGAGGATGAAGACGGCAAAGGCCAGGGGGCCGTCAAAGCCCTGGAACCAGGGCAGGACGCGCTGCATCAGCGTGGGACGCTCGAAGATCACCGGCATGGCCGCATTATCCCGCCAATGCGGTCGCCCCCGGGCTCAGGCGAGGCGGATTTCCACCACGGTCTGCCCCGCCGCGCTGCTCACGTCCAGCCCCACCCCGATAGCGGCCGCGCGCTCGCGCAGCGAGGCCAGGCCCTTGCGCTGCACCCGCTCCGGATCAAAGCCCCGGCCGTTGTCCACCACGCGCAGCCGCGCGCCCCCCTCGGGGCAGGCCCGCAGCTCGATGCGCAGCTGGCTGGCCTGGGCATGCTGCAGCACATTGGACAGCGCCTCGAAGACCATGAACTGCAGCTGACGCATGGCCTTGCTGTCCAGGCTGGTCAGAGGAGGCAGCAGGTCCACGTCCCACGCGAGTTCGATGTCGGAAGCCTTGAACCGCGGCTCCAGGCGGTAGCGCAGATTGGCCAGCAGCGTCGTGACATCGCCTGGCGGCAGGTTCATCGCGTCGATCGAGAGCTTGAGCTGGTCCAGCGAGTCCCGCAGGGTCTGCAGCAGATCCTCGTCGCTGGCCTTGCCCGACTGCAGCTGGCGGATGGCCGCGCTGATGTGCGAACCCACGCCATCGTGCATGTCGCGCAGGATGCGCGTGCGCTCGGCCGTGCGTTCCTGCTCGCGCGCCAACTGCTCTAGCTGGTGGTAGCTGGCCGCCAGCGCCTGTTCCTTTTCCTGCACCTTGGCCGCCATGTTGTCCATCAGGTCACGGGCCTGGGCGCTGGCTTCACGAAAGCGCATGATCACGATGTAGCCCAGCGCCAGACCAAACAGCACCGAGGAGTAGCGCATCCAGGAGATTTCGCCAAAGTTGCTGCTGGCGCGGATCACGACCCAGTCGCGGAAGCCCACCAGCACGTTGAAGACACCGGCGGTGGCCACCAGCACATGCTCGGTCGTGGGCTTGCGCACCGACCCCCAGAAATAGACGGCCGCATAACCGATGAAGAGGAAGGTCGCGAAACCATACCAGCCGGTCAGGTAGATGTCGTCGTTGCGGCTCAGCGCCAGCCAGGCGGCTGGCGCCGACGTCAGCAGCAGTGCCCAGACCATGGCGCGCACCCAGCGCATCGACGCATGGCGGTGCCAGCCTGCGACGTAATGGCAGAACAGGGCCGAGCCGCAGAACCAGCCCGCGTAGGCCAGGGTCTGCAGCACCCCCCACCAGGGCCAGGCCAGCGGCGGATCGGTCAGCGCCGTATCGGACAGGCGCAGCATCCAGCAGATCTCGGCCACGCCGGCACTGAGGTACAGCATGTCCCGGCGCGGCCGCGGCTGGCCCGGCACATGCTCGACCTGGGTGGCCCAGAGCAGCAAGGCGATGACCCCCACCACCAGGCTGAAGACCGAGACCGCGATCGAGCCGTTGACCAGCCAACGGTAGACCGAATGGTAGTGCTCACGCACCTCGACCTCGGGGCCGACCAGCACGGTCGACAGACCGCCTCGGCGACCGCCATCGGCTTGCAGGATGACGCGGAACTGGTTCTCGCGCTGCAGCAGCTGGGCGGGGATCAGCACATACTGCGGCGCCTTGGCGTAGTCTTCGTGGTTGGGACGCGTCAGGTCGCCAAAACGCGACAGCAGCACGCCATTGAGCCAGATTTCGGCACGGTTGCCGACGCGGGCGAAATAGACGGCATAGGGCTCGCTCGGCGGCTGCTCGAGCCGCAAGGGGATCTCGAACTCGGCCCGCCCCGAGCGCCACTCGTGCTGGCGGTCCCAGTTGTAGGGCAGGCGTGTTTCCCGCTCCACTACGGCGCCGTCCTGCACCGTGCTCACATGGGCCTGGCGCAGCTCCAGCAACTCCGCCCGGACCGGCGCCAGCAGGCCGCACAGGCAGCCACAGAGAGCCAGTGCGCGCCAGAACGCCATCGTCAGACCCTGGACTGCAGCAGCCCCAGGCGCGACGCCTCGAAGACGGCCTCGTTCTTGGAATGCACCGACAGCTTGGAGTAGAGGTTCTTGATGTGGGTCTGCACGGTATGCACGCTGACCGACTGCAGGCGCGCGATCTCGGCGTAGGAAAAGCCGCGCGCGATCAGCGTCAACACCTCCTGCTCGCGGGGTGACAGCAGCGGCCCCTCCGCCGCGGGTCGGGCTGGCGCCGGTCGCTCGGGCACAGGCTCGGCGGCACGCCGGCTGCTGGTGTACTTGGCCAGCACCTTGCGCGCAATCATGGGCGAGATGGGCGAGGCGCCGTCCTTCATCTCCAGGATGGTCTGGGCGATGTCGTCGGGGGCCGAATCCTTGTGGATGTAGCCCAGGGCGCCGGCCTCGATGCTGGCCAGCACGTTGTCCTCGTCGCCAAACAGGGAGATCACCAGCGGCTCGCAGCGCGGGTGCAGGCGCGTGGCATGGCGGATCACCTCCAACCCGCTGCCGTCGGGCAAGCCCAGGTCGGTCAGCAACACGTCGACCATGTGGTCATCGTCATCGAGCCAGGCCCGCGCCTCGGCCACCGAGCCCAGGGACCCCACCAGCTGCAGACCGGCGCAGCGCGATACGCTGGCCGCGAAAAACTCGCGCATCGCCTGATCATCTTCCACCACCAACACCCGCCACACCTGCATGGTCCTGCCGCCTGCTTCCTGTCTGAGACCTACAGAGCATAGCCGCAGCCACCCGCCCTGCGCGCGTCCGGACCTCCCATGAACATGGGAGGCCGACCTGCCCTTACGATGCGCCTGAGCCCGACCAATCCCGACCATGACGACCACCCACCTGCTCTACCTTCACGGCTTCCGTTCCTCCCCCCTGTCGACCAAGGCGCGCCTGGTACAGCAATTTGTCAAGCAGCGTCATCCGCACGTCACCCTCTGGTGCCCGCAGCTGCCGCCCTCGCCGCGCCAGGCCATGGACGAGCTCATGCGGGGCATCGCCGATTGGCCACGCGCGCAGATGGCCGTCATGGGTTCCTCGCTGGGCGGCTATTACGCCACCTGGATCGCCGAGCAGACGGGCTGCCGCGCCGTGCTGCTCAACCCGGCCGTGCATGCGGCGCGCGACCTGGCCAGCCAGGTAGGGACGCACCCGAGCTGGCATGAACCGCAGGAAACCTTCGAGTTCAAGGTGAGCTACATCGACGAGCTGCGCGAACTGGCCGTGCCCGCCATCACGCGACCCGAACGCTATTACGCGCTGATCGCCAAGGGCGACGAAGTCCTGGACTGGCGTGAAATGAGCGCCCATTGTGCCGGCTCACAGGTTCGCGTACTCGAAGGCAGCGACCACGCGATCACCGAATTTGCGCTTTACCTGGACGAGGTGCTGGGCTTTCTGGACCTGGCCCCCTGAGGGGGCATGGGACAATCCAGCCCATGCATGCACTGTTCGACGAAGCCGGCAAGTTCCTCGCCGGACGCATCCTCTCCGAAGCCGAGGCCTCACTCCAGGTGGAGCTTGAGACCGGCAAGCGCGTCAAGGTCAAGTCCGCCAACCTCCTGCTCAAGTTTGAGAAGCCGGCCCCGGCCGAGCTGCTGGCCGCGGCCCAGGCCTTGAGTGCATCGATCGAGCTGGATCTGGCCTGGGAATTTGCACCCGAGGACGACTTCGCCTTTGCCGATCTGGCCGCCGTCTATTTCGAGGACCCGCCGAGCCTGACCCAGCAGACCGCCGCGTTGCTGCGCCTGCACGAGGCCCCGCACTATTTCCGCCGCGCCGGCAAGGGTCGCTACAAGAAGGCGCCTGCCGAGATCATCCAGCAGGCGCTGGCGGCCATCGAGAAGAAGCGCCTGGTCCAGCTGCAGATTGCGGAATGGGCGCAGGCCCTGGCGCGCCATGAGTGCCCTCAGCCCGTCCGCGAACAGCTCTACAAGATCCTGTTCAAGCCGGACAAGAACGCGCCCGAGTACAAGGCCGTGGTCGAGGCCGCGCGCGCCACGCAGCTCGCGCCGCTGGACCTGCTGCAGAAAGCCGGCGCCATCGATTCGCCCTACCAGTTTCACTGGCGCCGTTTCCTGTTCGAGAACTTCCCCAAGGGCTATGGCTTCCCCAAGCTCGTGGCGCCGGAGATCAAGGACGAGCTGCCCACAGCCGCCGTACAGGCCTACTCCATCGACGACTCGGCCACCACCGAGATCGACGACGCGCTCTCGGTCCAAGGGCTGGGCACCGGCACGGTCACCGTGGGCATCCACATCGCCGCACCCGGCCTGGCCGTGCAGCGCGGAGATCCGATCGACCACGTGAGCCGCAACCGCCTGTCCACGGTCTACATGCCGGGCTACAAGCTCACCATGCTGCCCGACGAGGTGGTGCAGCGCTACACCCTGCAGGAAGGACGGGCCTGCCCTGCCGTCTCGCTTTACGTGGCCTTCCAGGAAGACACGCTGGACGTGCTGGGTCATGAGACGAAGCTCGAGCGCGTGCCGATCGCGCACAACCTGCGGCACGACCAGATTGACCAGGTGGTCACGCCCACGTGGCTGGAAGACGCGTCGTTCGCGCACGCCGCGCCCGATCCTGCGCCGCTCACGCCCGCCCTACGCACCGAACTGGCCTTCCTGTTCCGGCTCGCCCGGCACCTCAAGGCCCAGCGCGAGGTCGTGCGCGGCAAGCCCGAAACCTTCACCCGCCCGGACTACACCTTCAAGCTGGTGGGCAACGACGGTGCCGAACCGCGTGGCGACGAGCAGGTGGTGATCGGCACGCGCAGCCGCGGCGCGCCCCTGGACCTGATCGTGGCCGAGGCCATGATCCTGGCCAACAGCAGCTGGGGGCAGTGGCTGGCCGAACTCGGCGTGCCCGCCATCTACCGCAGCCAGGCGAGCCTGGCGCCAGGCGTCAAGGTGCGGATGGGCACCAAGGCCCTGCCGCACGCGGGCATCGGCGTGAAAAGCTATGCCTGGAGCACGTCGCCCCTGCGCCGCTACACCGACCTCGTGAACCAGTGGCAGATCATCACCTGCGCGCGGCACGGCAAGACGGCCGCGCTGGCAGCGCCCTTCAAACCGAAGGACGCCGAGCTGTTTGCCATCATCTCGGGCTTCGACGCGACCTACGGTGCCTACAACGGTTACCAGGCCACGATCGAGCGTTACTGGACCCTCAAGTACATCGAGCAGCAGGGCATCACCGAACTGGAGGCCACGGTCTTCAAGGACAACCTGGCACGCGCCGACACCCTGCCCCTGGTGCTGCCCGTGCTGGGCGCGCAAGGCCTGCCCCGTGGTGCGCGGGTGCGCGTGAAGCTCGGCGCCATCGACGAGGTGGCACTCGATGTGGCGGGCACGGTCATCGAGCGGCTCGATGCCGAGGCCGCCCCGGTGGAAGAAGAGGCCGACGAGGACGAGACCCTGGCGGCGGGTCCGATCGCGATCGCGGTCGACGTGAACGAATCCGAAGCCCCCACGGAGGCAACGGGCAGCGATAATCCTGCTTCGTGAAACTGCGCAAGTTCAGCACCCTCGAGTTGGCCCTCGGCATCTCCGTCGCCGTGCACGCGGTGCTGCTGACGGTGCGCTTCGTCAACCCCGAGGCCATCGAACGCGCCTTCCGCGACACCCCGCTGGAAGTCATCCTTGTCAACGCCCGCAGCAACGCCGTGCACGACAAGGCCCAGGCCATCGCCCAGAGCAGCCTGGCCGGCGGCGGCGAGGTCGAGCGCGGCCGTGCCACCAGCCCCCTGCCCTCCACCCTGCTGTCGGACAGCGGCGACACGGTGGAAGAGGAGACGCAGCAACGCATCCGCCGCCTGCAGAAACAGCAGACCACGCTGCTGGCCCAGGTCCGTCAGCAGCTCGCCAGCCTGCCCGTACCCGACCCCCAACAGGCCAAGCTCAGCCCCGACCAAGCCGTACAGGAGGAGCGCCGCCGCCTGCTGCTCAAGCAGCTGGCCGAGATCGAGCGCCGCATCCAGCAGGACAGCGCCAAGCCGCGCAAGCGCTACATTGGCCCGTCCACGCGCGAGGAGGCCTATGCCATCTATTACGACCGTCTGCGCCGCGCCATCGAAAACAAGGGCACGGAGAATTTCCCCAGCTCGGGCGGCAAGAAGCTCTATGGTGAGCTGACCATGGTGGTCACCGTGGACCGGCTGGGCCAGGTGGTCACGACCGAGATCGCCGAGAGCTCGGGCAACCGCACCCTGGACCGCCGGGCTGAGGCCATCGCCCGCGCGGCGGCGCCCTTCGGCCGCTTCACGGCCGACATGCGCAAGGAAGCCGACCAGATCGTCGTCGTCTCGCGCTTCCGCTTCTCGCGCAACGAGACCCTGGAGACGCGCGTCAGCGCACCCTGAACCCGGGCACGCCATGAAGACCTTTGCCAAGGCCCTGCTGCGCTGGATCGCCCTGCTGCTGGTTGCGCTGGTGGCCCTGCAGCTCTTCTTCGTGGCGCGCATCGCCCTGATGGCGCATGTGAACCCGCAGTCCACCAGTTTCGAGCGCTCCGAGGCCTGGCGCATCCTGCAGGACAAGGGCCAGCTGCGCTGGCGCCAGCAGTGGGTGGACTACGCACAGATCTCCGACCATCTCAAGCGTGCCGTCATCGCCTCCGAGGACGACAGCTTCGCCTGGCACGAGGGCGTGGACTGGGACGCGATGGAAAAGGCCTGGCAGAAGAACGCCGAGGCCGAGGCCCGCACGGCCAAGCTGGCCGCCAACAGCGCGCGACCGGTCAAGCCGCCCAAGATCGTGGGCGGCTCCACCATCACCCAGCAGCTGGCCAAGAACCTGCTGCTGTCAGGCGAGCGCACCCTGCTGCGCAAGGGCCAGGAGCTGATGCTGGCCTATGTGCTGGAGAAGACCCTGAGCAAACAGCGCATCCTCGAGCTCTACCTCAACCACGTGGAGTGGGGCGAGGGCGTGTTCGGCGCCGAGGCCGCCGCCCAGCATTACTACCGCAAGTCAGCGGCGCGTCTGAACGCCGGCGAGGCCGCCCGCCTGGCCGTGATGCTGCCGCGCCCGCGGGTCTACGAGAAGCTGCCCCACTCGCCCTATCTGGCGGAACGGGCCGAAGTCATCGTCAGCCGGCTGTGGCGCGCCGAACTGCCCTGAGTCCCAGGCCCGTCCATGAAACTCCAGCTGTCCTCCTTCGCGGCCCGGGCCATGAACCTGTTCCTGCTGGCACTGGTGCGCGTGCTCACGGGCGCGCAGGCGCGCTGGCACGGCTGCCCGCCCAAGGTCGAGCAGCGCATCTATTTCGCCAACCATCAGAGCCACGCCGACCTGGTGCTGATCTGGGCCGCGCTGCCCCAGGAGCTGCGCAACATCACCCGCCCGATCGCCGCCAAGGACTACTGGACCAAGACGCCCCTCAAGAAATGGATCACCACGGCCGTCTTCAACGCGGTCTACGTGGACCGCGGTGGCACCCGCCCGGGGTCAGGCGCCGAAGCCGGTGACATCCCGCCGGCCGAGCCGGCCGCCGACCCGCTGGCGCCGCTGGTCGAAGCCCTGGACAGCGGCGACTCCATCATCCTCTTCCCCGAGGGAACGCGCGGCCACGCCGAAGAGCCCCAGCCCTTCAAGGCCGGGCTCTACAACCTGGCGCTGAAGTTCCCGCAGGTGGTGCTGGTACCGGCGTGGATCAACAATGTGCAACGCGTCATGCCCAAGGGAGAGGTCGTGCCTGTGCCCATCCTGTGCTCGGTGACCTTCGGCGAGCCGATCCGGCTTGAGGCCGGTGAGGAGCGCCGTACCTTCCTGGACCGCGCGCGCCAGGCCGTGATCGCGCTGCGCGAGGTATGAGCGTGAACCAGTTCATCCGCAGCCTCTCCGCCTCGCAGCAGGTCGGCGCGCTCTTCCTCGTGGTCTTCGGCCTGCTGAGTCTGGCCACCGTGATCCTGGTGCTGCTTTCGCTGCGCGAACGCGCCCGGGTCCCGGACCAGCCGGGCGGCGAACTGCGCGATCTGCAGAGCCTGCTCAAGACCTCCTGGCTCATGGTCGTGGTGTTCTGGGTGGCCTGGGTCTCGGACGAGCGTGTGGCCCTCGTGCTGTTCGCGCTGGTGTCCTTCTTCGTCCTGCGCGAGTTCATCACGCTCTCCCCCACACGCCGGGGCGACCACCGCAGCCTGGTGCTGGCCTTCTTCGTCGTGCTGCCCATCCAGTACGGGCTGGTGGCCAGCGCACGCTTCGACCTCTTCACCGTTTTCATTCCCGTCTACGTCTTCCTGGCCCTGCCCGTGGTCAGCGCACTGGCGGGCGACCCGCAGCGTTTCCTTGAGCGCAACGCCAAGCTGCAGTGGGGCATCATGGTTTGCGTCTACGGCATGAGCCATGTGCCGGCGCTGCTGCTGCTCAATTTCCAGGGCTACACCGGCAAGAACGCCTTTCTCGTGTTCTTCCTCGTCTTCTCGGTCCAGACCTGCATGATCGTGCAGCACCTGGTGGCACGCCACTGGCGCCGACGCCCCGTAGCGCCCCAGATCAGCCAGAGCTTCAGCTGGCGCAGCTGGGCCGTGGGCGTGATCGCCGGCGGTCTCTTCGGCGGCCTGCTCTCGGCCATCACACCCTTCAAGCCGGCCCAGGCCCTGGCCATGGCACTGATCGCCTGCACCGCCGGCTCGCTGGGCCATCTGGTCATGAAAGCGCTCAAGCGTGACCGTGGCGTGACCAACTGGGGCGCCCAGGGGCTATCCTCGGTGACGGGCGCGGGCGGCCTGCTTGATCGGGTCGACGGCCTGTGCTTTGCCGCACCGGTGTTCTTCCACTCGGTCCACTGGTATTTCGACCTCTAGGGCCCCCATGCGCATCCTCGGCATCGATCCCGGACTGCAGACCACGGGCTTCGGCGTGATCGACGTCGAGGGCTCTACTCTGCGCTACGTCGCCAGCGGCACCATCAAGACCACGCATCTGGAATTCGGCGATCTGCCGGCGCGGCTCAAGGTGCTGTTCGATGGTATCTGCGAGGTCGTCGCCCGCTACCAGCCCACGGTGGCCGCGGTGGAGATCGTCTTCGTCAACGTCAACCCGCAGTCCACGCTGCTGCTGGGCCAGGCCCGCGGCGCCTGCCTCACGGCCCTGGTGACGCGCAACCTCACCGTGACGGAGTTCACCGCCCTGCAGATGAAAAAGGCCGTGGTCGGCCATGGCCGCGCCCAGAAGGCCCAGGTGCAGGAAATGGTCAAGCGCCTGCTCCAGCTGCCCGGCCTGCCCGGCCCGGATGCGGCCGACGCCCTGGGCCTGGCCATCACCCAGGCCCACGCGGGCGAGGCCATGCGCCGCATGGCCGCCGTCTCGCCGCTGCAGCGCAAGAACACGGGCATGTACCGCGCCGGCCGCGGTCACTGAGAGACGCCGGGCTCAGCGCTGCGCGTCCAGCCCGTTGAAGAAGTCCCACATCAGCGCGTTGGCTTCGATCGCCTGCGTCGGCGCCTCGCCACGGGGTTTGTAGCCCCCGGGCCAGCTGTGCCCGCCCGCCGCCGTCACGCACAGCTGCACCGGCGCGCCCCCGGCGCAAGGGGCATATCGCTCGCACCAGGCCCCTTCCTTCTCCAGCACGCGCTGGGGCGTCGGCACGCAGCGGTTGCGCTCGACCCAGCGCGCCACGGTGTCAGGCACTGAGCGGAAGTCGGTGATCAGGCTGCGGTCCACCGCGTCGGGGCCCGCGCCGCCCTCGTAAAGCACGTGGCGGTCGTTGCGCGCGTGGATGTGCAGCACCGCCACCGGCTGCGCGGGCGTACAGCTGCGTGTGTTGTCGGTGCCCGCCACGGCCACGACGGCGCTGAAGAGACCGGGCAGCTCGCAGGCCAGACGGTAGGCCATCATGGCGCCGTTGGACATGCCGGTGGCGCGGATGCGCCGCGCATCGATGCTGAGCTGACCCTGCACCCGCTCGACCACGGCCCGGATGTAGCCCACGTCGTCCACCTGTGCGTCGCGCGCGGACCCACAGCAGTTCCCGGCATTCCAGGTGGCCAGCTTGCCGCTGCGCAGCCGGCTCACGCCATTGGGCAGGAGCAGCACCTGCCCCGTGCGCTCGGCGAAGGACAGCAGGCCATAGGCGTCGTCACGACCCATGTGATCCATGCTGCCCCCTCCGCCGTGCAGGGCGACCAGCAGGGGCGCGGGCCGGTCGGCGCGGTAGCCGGTCGGCACGTAGAGGCGGTACAGGCGGGTGCGGCCGTCATGTTCGAGGCTGGCACGGTAGTCGCCGGGCGCCGTGATGGGCTGCGCCGCCGGGGCTGGGGCCGCCGCACGTTCCTGCGGGCGCTGGCGCAGGCGTTCGCGCAGTGTGCCCTCCTGGGCCAGGACGATACCCGCATCCAGCCCGCAGGCCAGGGCCAGGACAAAAGAAGTCAGAAGTTTCCGGTTCATGGCAATCCTTCACGCTCGCGCACGGCTCTGTGCTTGTGAGCCGCAGTGTGGCGCGCTAAATTGTGCTCAACACCAGCGTACAGCACAGGACGTGCATGCCATGAAGTTCTTCAAGCCCAAGCCTGTCGCCCCGGCCCGACCCATCTCTCAGAGCACGCGGCCGGCCAGCCGGCCCTCCCCTGCTGCGGGCTTGCCACCGACCCCGCCCCCCCTGCCGGAAGTCACCGAGGGGAATCTGGAGTCGGACTGGGCCATGTGGGAGGACTCGGTGGCGTTCCAGGACAGCCAGATGCCCTCGGCCTTCAATGAGCTGGAGGCGGTCAAGACCCGCGACGATCCCCCAAAGAAGAAGGACGGCACACCCGACCCCTTCTCCACGGTGCGCAAGCGCGGCTCCTGAGCCCGGCCTCAGGCGATCCTTTGCAGGATCAGGACGGCGAAGAAACCGAAGGCCGCGATCAGCGTCCACTTGAGCGTGATCAGGCCCCAACGTCGGTAGCGCATCTGGCCGGTGCCGACGTAGAACGCGAAGCAGACGGCCGCGCCGATCAGCAGCAGGAAGATGAGCCAGCGAAACAGCAGCATGTGTTCACCTCGGGCAGGCAAACCGCCGCCGGGGCGCCGCCAGGCGGGTGAGCCCTTCTGGGGGACGGCAAAACGTGGAACGGTGCGGCGTGGGGGCCATATCACCAGGCGCGCGCGGGCTGCGCAAAGCCCTTGGGGGCCAGCCTGTCGTTGTCGAAGGTCACGGTCTCCCAGGCCTCCGTGCGCTTGAGCAGTTCGCGCAGCAGCTTGTTGTTCATGGCGTGACCGGAACGGAAGGCACTGTAGGCCGCGAGCAGGGGCTTGCCCAGGATGTAGAGGTCGCCCATGGCGTCGAGGATCTTGTGCTTGACGAATTCGTCGTCGTAGCGCAGGCCACCGGCATTGAGCACCTTGTAGTCGTCCATCACGATGGCGTTGTCCAGCCCGCCGCCCAGGGCCAGGCCATTGGCACGCATCATCTCCACATCCTTGGTGAAACCGAAGGTGCGCGCGCGCGCGATGTCGCGGCTGTAGTTGTGCACACTCATGTCGAACTCGACGCGCTGGCCCGTGGAGTCCACGGCCGGATGGTCGAAGTCGATCTCGAAGCTCAGCTTGTAGCCGTGGTAAGGGTCCAGGCGGGCCCACTTCTGGTTGGCTCCCTCGCCCTCGCGCACCTCGATGGGCTCGAGCACGCGGACGAAGCGCTTGGGCGCGCTTTGCAACTCGATGCCCGCGCTCTGCAACAAGAAGACGAAGGAGGCGGCCGAGCCGTCGAGGATGGGCACCTCTTCGGCCGTGATGTCCACGTAGAGGTTGTCGATGCCCAGGCCGGCACAGGCCGACATCAGGTGCTCCACCGTGTGCACCTTGGCACCGCCGTTGGAGAGGGTCGAGGCCAGGCGCGTGTCGCTCACCGCCAGCGCCGACATGGGGATGTCGACGGGCTGCGGCAGGTCCACGCGCCGGAACACGATGCCGGTGTCGACCTGCGCGGGGCGCAGCGTGATCTCCACGCGCTGCCCGCTGTGCAGACCCACGCCCACGGCGCAGGTCAGGGACTTGAGGGTACGTTGCTGCAGCATGGGCTCGATTCTACTTTCCCAGCCATGCCATGAAGGCCGGTGCGGGCATGGGGCGGCTGATGTGATAGCCCTGCACCTCATCGCAACCCAGACCGCGCAGGCGTTCCAGGATGGCGGCGTTTTCCACCCCCTCGGCCACCACGCTCAGGCCCAGGTTGTGGGCGAGATCGATGGTGGAGCGAACGATGGTGGCGTCGTCGGCATCGGTCTCCATGCCCATGACAAAGGACTTGTCGATCTTGAGTTCGTCCACCGGCAGGCGCTTCAGATAGGCCAGCGATGAATAGCCGGTGCCAAAGTCGTCGATAGACAATTTGAATCCCTGCTCGGACAGGCGGTTGAGCATGGCCTCGGCGCGCTGCGGGTCGTCCATGATGGCGCTCTCCGTGATCTCCAGGCAGAAAGCCGTCGCCTCCACGCCATGCGTCTGCAGCAGATGGGCCAGCCGCGCGCTGAGCTCCAGATCCAGCAGGTCGCGGGTGGAGAGGTTGACCGAGATGCGCAGCCCCGCGCCGGCCGGCGTGGCCAGCAGGCGGGCGGCTTCCTCGAACATCCAGAGCGTGAGCTGACGGATATAGCCCGTCTGTTCGGCGAAGGGGATGAACTGCATCGGCGGCACCAGGCCACGCTGCGGGTGCTCCCAGCGCACCAGGGCCTCGGCCGCGTGGGTCACGCCATCGGCCAGGGTCACCTTGGGCTGCAGGAACAGGCGCAACTCGCCTTGGTCGACCGCGCGACGCAGCTCGGTGAGCAACGAGAGTGTCTGGGTGCTGGCCGAATCGAAGGCCGGGTCATAGCGCAGCGGCCCTTCGAGCTTGCGCTTGGCCACGTACATGGCGATCTCGGAGCGGCTCAGCAGAGTGTCCACATCGGACGCATCGGCGGGCCAGCAGGCGATGCCGATGCCCGCGCTCAGGTCCACGGTCTGCTCGGCAATGGTCAGCGGCTGTTCCAGGCTCTGCGCCACGCGGGCGGCCAGGGCGGCCGCCTCTTGCGGCGTGCCGGGTGCGAGCAGCAGGGCAAACTCGTTGCCCCCCAGGCGGGCCAGCTCGCCGGCGGTCTCGCCCAGCACCGCCGCCAGCTTGTCGGCCACGGTCTTGAGCAGCTGGTCGCCGAAGGCATAGCCCAGCACGTCGTTGACATGCTTGAAGCGGTCCAGGTCCAGGGTGATGACGGCCAGCTCGCGGCCCTCGGCGCTGCGCGCCATGGCCTGCTGCACCGACTCGCGGAAGTTCTCCCGGTTGGGCAGGCCCGTGAGCCGGTCCCAATAGGCCAGGTGCCGGATCTCGGCCTGCTGTGCCGCGATGTCCACGCGCATGCGATCAAAGGACTGGGCCAGCTTGCCGATCTCGTCCTGCCGCCCCACGTCCTCGAGCGGCACGCTGTAGTCGCCGCGCGAGAGGCGCTGCGTCGCCGTCAGCAATGAACGCAGAGGCATGGCCAGCTGACGCGCCATCAGACCGCTGCCGATCGCAAACAGCAGCAGGCCGCCAGCCGTGATGACGGCCAGCAGGATCTGCAGCCGCCGATACGGCGCCACCACCTCGTCCACCGAGCGCAGCAGCAACACGCGGGCTTCGCTGCCGGCGGCGTTGAGCTCGATACTGCGCACCAGCAGCGTGGCCCCGCCGGCCTCGATTTCACGCACGGTCCCCTGCGCCGCCTGAAGCTGTTCCAACGCCTCGCTGGAGAGGGTGCTGACCGGCGTGCTCAGGCGCCCGTCCGCCTGACGTACCTGCAAGGCGAGCTGGATCTCCAGCAGACGCTGCATTTCCTGCGCCAGCGGCGCCCCCACGGGAAAGCCCATGAGCACCCAGCCCACGACCAGGGGCGCGCGCATGGGCACCATGACCAGTTGGTAGGGCCGGCCCTCGTAGACCACGATGCGTCCGCCCTGGCCCGCACCCGTCGGCTCGGCCAGGCTGGGCGCCAGCCGGGCCAGCATGTCGGCCAGCCCCTGACCCGCATCGTCCGCGCTGACGGCGCGCACCTGCAGCCGCGTGTCGAGCAGCGCCGTCATGGCGGCGCCGATCCGCTGGCCATGGTTCTCGAGCGCGGAACCGATGGTCTCCAGATCGTCCGAGCTCACCGCCGAGCGAAAACCGTAGTCGGCCGCGAGCAGGGCGGCACCCTGGCGCAGTGTCGCGGCGTTCTGCTCCAGCAGACGCAACCAGACCTTCTCCCCCGTATCGAGCTCGCGCGCGATCTGCATGCGCGCGTTGCGTGCAATGCTGTCGCGCACCACGAAGAAGCCGGCCAGCTGCACGAAGAGCAGCAGCAGCAGGGACAGGCCCACCAACCGGGTGATGAGACTGCGACGGTCGAAGGCCGGGATCACGGCCGCACCCCCGGCAGGCGCAGGCTCACGCTCTGTGCCGGCCCCCCCAACTCCAGCGCCTGGTCCTGGGCGGGCGCCCCCACGGGCAGGCCCGGGTGCCAGCTGCGCAGGCGGTAGCTGCCCGACGGCGCGTCGATGGCGGCGCGCCCCTGGGCGTCGGTGATCGCGTAGTAGGGTGTCTCGACCACGACGATCCAGCCCACCATCTGGTCGTGGATATTGCAGCCCAGCACGGCGACGCCGCTGCGGTCGAACACCACCGGGTTGACCGGTGTGCCGATATAGAGCTTGAGCTCGAACCTCTTGACCGGTGAGAAGGAATAGACATGGTGGCGCACCGTGTCGCGGTTCGGGAAGCTCACGGCGGTCCCGACGGGCACCACCAGCACCTGGGGCACGAACTGCTTGCCGGCCTGGCCCATCTCGGCCTGCGCCAGCGGCCGCAGCTGGCGCCGCGCCTGCGCCGATTCGAGAAAGACCACGGCATCGGCCAGGGGCCGCCCCGCGTCGTCACGTACCTCCAGGTTCAGGGCCGCGGCCTGCAGCGCGCAAGCCAGCGCGCCCAGACCCAGGATGCTGCTCAGCCCGCGCATGGTCGCTCAGGGCTCGATGGCCAGGCCCAGCAGCCGCTCGCCACGGCCCACCACACCCAGCTCGACGGCGCGGCCCTTGCTCAAGTCCACCTGGAACAGCCGGGTGGACGCCTGGCCCGCGGTGCGCGCCGCCAGCAAGGCCGTGTTGGCCACGTCGGAGATGTCGAAGTGCGCCTCGCTCAGCGGCCCGGTCCCCAGCAGGCCCACGGTACGCAGCAGCCCGGTGTTGGGCGAGACCACGGGCTGCGCACCCTCGCGCGAGCCCTGCACGAGCAGGGCGCCGAGCGCGCGGTCGATCGCGTAGTTGGTGGTGAGCTTCTCGTCCTTCTTGTTGTAGGTGTAGGCCACGCCAGCCACATCGGGACGGCGGCCGGCATGGCGATCGTCGGGCGCGTAACGCAGCGGCCCGTCCGGCTGCACGCCGGGGTTGGCGGCATCGCCGTCGATCAGGGCATTGGTCTCCGGGTGCAGGCGCAGGTTCTGCGCACTGGCGCTCACCACGCGGATGCGGTCCACGGTGGGATTGAAATCGAAACCCGTCACGCCCCCCTGCACGGGCCAGAAGACGGGCGCAGCCGGCGCCACGGGCTGCAGACGGGCCTGGGCGGTCTCGACGGTGTACAGACGCCCGCTGTCGGTCACCGCATACAGCACGCCGCGCGCGACGCGGTAATCGATGCCCCGCAGCTGCTCGCCCGCCGGCAGGCCGCTGAGGGAGCGACGCTCCAGCACGTCACCCGGCCGGTCCGACTTGAAGCGGATCAGCTCCAGCTGCTCGGTCACGGCATAAACCGTCTCCGGTGGCGCGCTCGCCGTACCCGTGGCACAGGCGGTGAGCAGCAAGGCCAGACCGGAGGTGAGGACAGGGAGGGGACGGACGGGGATCATGACGGACTCCTGGACGGGGGTCGCCGCAACGGCGAAATGGCATGCCGGGTACCGGCACACCGACGGGACGGGTCATCCTAGACCAAGATGCGCCCCGCCGCATCCTGCGGGGCGCATCCCACATGACTCAGTCGGCCTGTTTGCGCAGAAAGGCCGGGATTTCGAAGTCGTCCATGCCGCCCGAGGAAAGCGCGTCGACCTTGGCCGCGGCCTGGGTGCGGTCTCGCGTGCGCCAGACGCTGGGCGTGGCCATGGCGTTGTAGTCGGGCTGGGGCACACCGGGCACCACGGCCGGGGCCGACGTGCCTTGCAGCGCGCCCGGTGCCACAGCGTTGTTCAGCGTGGGCACCTGGAAGGGCACGTTGTCGGTCCCGGTGCGCAGCACCTGCAGCGGCGGGGCCGTGCGGCGCATGCCCTGGCGCGACAGCCCGGTGGCGACCACCGTGACGCGGATCTGGTCACCCAGGCTGTCGTCGTAAGCCGTGCCGTAGATCACGTGCGCGTCGGGCGAGGCGTAGGCGCGGATGGTGTTCATCGCCAGCTTGGACTCCGACAGCTTGAGGCTGCCCTTGGCTGCGGTGATCAACACCAGCACGCCCTTGGCGCCCGAAAGGTCGATGCCCTCGAGCAGCGGGCAGGCCACGGCCTGCTCGGCGGCGATGCGCGCGCGGTCCGGGCCGTTGGCCGCTGCCGTGCCCATCATGGCCTTGCCGGGTTCGCCCATGACGGTGCGCACGTCCTCGAAGTCCACATTGACGTGCCCGGGCACGTTGATGATCTCGGCGATGCCGCCGACGGCGTTCTTGAGCACGTCGTTGGCGTGCGCGAAGGCCTCGTCCTGGGTGATGTCGTCGCCCAGCACATCCTGCAGCTTCTCGTTGAGCACCACGATCAGCGAGTCGACGTTGGCCTCCAGCTCGGTCAGGCCGGCGTCGGCGTTGGTCATGCGGCGTCCGCCTTCCCAGTCGAAGGGCTTGGTCACCACGCCCACGGTCAGGATGCCCATCTCCTTGGCCACGCGCGCGATCACGGGCGCCGCACCGGTGCCGGTGCCGCCGCCCATGCCGGCGGTGATGAAGAGCATGTGCGCGCCGGCGATGGCGGACTGGATGTCCTCCACCGCGGCCTCGGCGGCTTCACGGCCCTTCTCGGGCTTGCTGCCCGCGCCCAGGCCGCTGGCGCCGAGCTGGATGATCTTGTGCGCGCTGCTGCGGCTCAGGGCCTGGGCATCGGTGTTGGCGCAGATGAATTCCACGCCCTGCACCTCGCGCTCGATCATGTGGTCCACGGCATTGCCGCCACCACCGCCCACGCCGATGACCTTGATCTGGGTGCCCAGGTTGAAAGCGGCGTCTTCAATCATGTCGATGTTCATGTCTGTACTCCTATATATCCAGTTGCCTTGTTGCTTGCGATTGCGATGCCTTGTGGCGTCATGAGGGCGGCCTCCCCGGCGGACCGGTGCAGCGCCGCTTTCGGTGCGGGCTGCCGCGTGCGAGCCATAACTTGGTGGATGTCTTCATGATCAGAAGTTCCCGATGAACCAGTCCTTGACGCGCCCCATCGCGGTCTTCATCGACCCGTGCTTGGCCGCCACCTTGTAGCCGCGCAGGCGCGCCAGCCGTGCCTCTTCGAGCAGCCCCATGACGGTGGCTGCACGCGGCTGGCCCACCATCTCGGCCAGGCCACCGCTGTACTTGGGCAGGCCGCGGCGCACGGGCTTGAGGAAGATGTCCTCGCCCAGCTCCACCATGCCCGGCATGACCGAGCTGCCGCCCGTGAGCACGATGCCCGAGGACAGCACCTCCTCGCAGCCCGAATCACGCAACACCTGCTGCACGAGGGAGAAGATTTCCTCGATGCGCGGCTCGATCACGCCGGCTAGGGCCTGGCGACTCAGCATGCGCGGGCCGCGGTCGCCCAGCCCGGGCACCTCGACCTGGATGTCCGGGTCGGCCAGCAACTGTTTGGCGTAGCCGCTCTCCACCTTGATGTCCTCGGCGTCCTTGGTCGGCGTGCGCAGGGCCATGGCAATGTCGCTGGTGATCAGGTCGCCCGCGATCGGAATGACCGAGGTGTAACGGATGGCACCGCCCGTGAACACGGCCACGTCGGTGGTGCCGGCGCCGATGTCCACGCAGGCCACCCCCAGTTCCTTCTCGTCCTCGGTCAGCACCGAGAGGCTGGACGCAAGCGGGTTGAGCATCAGCTGCTCCACCTCCAGGCCACAGCGGCGTACACACTTGATGATGTTCTCGGCCGCGCTCTGCGCGCCGGTCACGATGTGCACCTTGGCCTCCAGGCGGATGCCGCTCATGCCGATGGGCTCGCGCACGTCCTGGCCATCGATGATGAATTCCTGCGGCTCCACCAGCAACAGGCGCTGGTCGGACGAGATGTTGATGGCCTTGGCGGTCTCCACCACACGCGCCACGTCGGCGGCATTCACCTCGCGGTCCTTCACGGCCACCATGCCGCTGGAGTTGATGCCGCGGATGTGGCTGCCCGTGATACCGGTGTAGACCCGCGTGATCTTGCAATCGGCCATGAGCTCGGCCTCTTTCAGGGCCTGCTGGATGCTGTGCACCGTAGCGTCGATGTTCACGACCACGCCGCGCTTAAGCCCGTTGCTGGGCGCCACGCCCAGGCCGGCGAGCTTGAGCTCCCCGCCGGGCAGGACCTCGGCCACCACCGCCATCACCTTGGCGGTGCCGATGTCGAGTCCGACGACCAGATCCTTGTACTCTTTTGCCATAGTGAGAGTCCTGCTCTTTCTAGTTCTTCCTGTCCGCCGCCACCGTGCTCACACCGCGCAGACGAAGGGCATAACCCTGGCCATAACGCAGGTCGGCCCCCTCCAGCGCGTCGAGCTTGCGGCCGTGGTGCGCCGCCACCTGCGTCACCGTGCCGAGGAACTGGCGCGCACGCGCCGTCACCTCGGCCACCTCGCCACTGCCCAGCTCCAGACGAGCCCCGCTGCCCAGCGTGAGCTGCCAGTTTCCGCGCCCGCTGAGCACCAGCCGTTCGATGGGCAGGTCCAGCGCCTCGAACAGCGGCTGCAGCGCGCGGTGCATGGCCAGCACCTCGGCCGACTGCTCCACCGGGCCGTCGAGCTTGGGCAGCTCGTCCTGCTCCACCTCACCCAGGTTGGCCTCGAAGACTTCGCCGTAGCTGTTGACCAGCGTGGACTCGCCCTCCTCGCCCCAGTAGGCCACCGCCTGGTGCTCCTGCAGGACCACGCGCAGACGGTTCGGGAATTCACGCTGCACCACCGCGCGCCGCACCCAGGGCAGGCCCTCGAAGGCCTGTCGCACGGCGTGCAGGTCTACCGTGAGGAAGGTGCCCTTGAGCTGCGGCGCGACCTGGGCCCGCAAGGTCAACGCACTGGTGTGGCTGATGTCGCCGAGCACCGTGAGCCCGCGGATCGCAAAGAAGGGGTGATGCGCCAGCCAGCGCCCGCCCGTGACCAGCGCCAGCAGCACGAAGCCCAGCAGCAACAGCGTTGCCGTGAGGTTCATGAGCTTGACGTCCAGCGGGACGGGCAGCGGCTGGTTCATGCGCTCGCGCCTCCATGATCGAGTGCAGCGGCCTGCAGGAGCTGCACGCACAACTCTTCGTAGCTGATGCCTGCCGCCTTGGCCGACATGGGCACCAGGGAGTGTCCGGTCATGCCGGGCGCGGTGTTGATCTCCAGCAGGTAGGGCTTGCGGGTGCGCCCATCAATCATCACGTCGGCGCGAGCCCAGCCGCGGCAGCCCAGCACCTGGTAGGCGCGCAGCACGATCTGCTGGATCTGCTCTTCCTCGCCCGTGGGCAGGCCGCAAGGCACGAGGTACTTCACCTCGTCGGTGAAGTACTTGTTCTGGTAGTCGTAGTTGCCGTCCGGCGCCACGATGCGGATCACGGGCAGGGCACGCGCCTGGGCACCGCTGCCCAGCACCGGCACCGTCACCTCCTCTCCGCTGATGAACTGCTCGCACAGCACCTGCTCGTCGACCTGCGCGGCCCTGGCGTAGGCGGTCTCGCATTCATCGGCCGTCATCACCTTGGTCAGGCCGATGGACGAACCCTCGCGCGCAGGCTTGATGATCATAGGCGCCCCCAGGGCCGAGAAGGCAGCGCGCGCGGCCTCCGCGCTGGCCACCTTGCGCCACTGCGGCGTAGGCAGGCCCTCGGCCAGCCAGATGCGCTTGGTCATGACCTTGTCGATGGCAATGGCCGAGGCCATGACGCCCGAGCCCGTGTAGGGGATACCCATCAACTCGAGCGCACCCTGCACCGTGCCGTCCTCGCCGAAACGGCCGTGCAGTGCGATGAAGCAGCGCGCATAACCTTCGCGCTTGAGCTCCGAGAGATCACGCTGCGCCGGGTCGAAGGCGTGCGCGTCCACGCCACGCGATTGCAGCGCCTGCAGCACCCCCGTGCCCGACATGATGGAGATGTCGCGCTCGGCGGACGATCCGCCCATGAGCACGGCAACCTTGCCTAGATTCACGCTGTCCTCTTTCATTGCTTCACGGAGCCTTGCAGCTCCACCACCTTGGCCGGCACTCCACCGATGGAGCCCGCCCCCATGCACATGACGACGTCGCCGTCCCGTGCGTTGTCCAGGATCGCCTGCGGCATGGCGGCGATGTCATCCACGAAAACCGGCTCGACCTTGCCCGCCACACGCAGCGCGCGCGCCAGGCTGCGCCCGTCGGCGGCCACGATGGGCGCCTCGCCTGCGGCATAGACCTCGCTGAGCAACACAGCATCGGCCTCGCCGATGACCTTGACGAAGTCTTCGAAGCAGTCACGGGTGCGCGTGTAACGGTGCGGCTGGAAAGCCAGCACCAGCCGCCGGCCCGGGAAGGCGCCGCGCGCCGCGGCCAGCGTGGCCGCCATCTCCACCGGGTGATGGCCGTAGTCGTCGATCAGCGTGAAATGGCCACCTTCCTTGGCCACCACCTCGCCATAACGCTGGAAGCGCCGTCCCACGCCCTTGAACTCGGCCAGGGCCTTGAGCAGCGCCGCATCCGGGACGTCGAGCTCCGCGGCGACAGCGATCGCCGACAGCGCGTTGAGCACGTTGTGACGGCCCGCGAGGTTGAGCACCACGTCCAGGTCCGGCAGCACCACGCCATTGCGCCGTTGCACGGTGAAGTGCATCTGGCCTGCGACGGCGCGGACGTTGATGGCGCGCACCTGGGCGCCCTCGTCGAAGCCGTAGCTCGTGACGGGGCAGTTGACCTGGGGCACGATTTCGCGCACCGCCGCATCGTCCGTGCAGAGGATGGCGGTGCCGTAGAAGGGCATGCGGTGCAGGAAATCGACGAAGGCCTTTTTCAGATTGCCGAAGTCGTGCCCGTAGGTTTCCATGTGGTCGGCATCGATGTTGGTCACGATGGCCATCACGGGCATGAGGTTGAGGAAGGAGGCATCGCTCTCGTCGGCCTCGACCACGATGTAGTCGCCGCTGCCCAGCCGTGCGTTGGCATTGGCGCTGTTGAGCCGGCCACCGATCACGAAGGTCGGGTCCAGGCCGGCTTCGGCCAGCACGCTGGCCACGAGGCTGGTGGTGGTGGTCTTGCCGTGCGTGCCCGCGATCGCGATGCCGCGCTTGAGCCGCATGAGCTCGGCCAGCATCACGGCGCGCGGCACCACGGGGATCTTCTTCTCGCGCGCGGCCAGCACCTCGGGGTTGTCGGACTTGACGGCAGTGGAGGTCACCACGGCGTCAGCCCCCTCGATGTTCCCCCCGGTATGGCCCACGCAGGTGCGGATGCCCAGGGCCGCCAGGCGGCGCAAGGTGACGCTGTCGCTCAGGTCCGAGCCCGAGATGGTGTAGCCCAGGTTGTGCAGCACTTCGGCGATGCCGGACATGCCGGCGCCGCCCAGGCCCACGAAATGGATGTTCTTGATCGCGTGTTTCATCGTGCGAGCTCCTCGCAAGCGGCCACCACCTGCTCGGTGGCGTCCAGCCGGGCCAGCTGATGCGCCGCCTCGGCCCAGCGCAGCAAGGTGGTGCGCTGGGTAACCTGCAGCAGGTCGGCCAGTTTTTCGGGGGTCATGTCCTGCTGGGGCAGCAGCAGACCCGCGCCCTGATCGACCAGGAAACGGGCATTGGTGGTCTGGTGGTCGTCCACCGCCGCCGGGAAGGGCACGAAGACGGCCGCCGCGCCCACGGCCGCGATCTCGGTCACGGTGCTGGCACCGGCACGGCAGACGATCAGGTCGGCCTCGGCAAAGGCGCGTGCGGTGTCCTCGATGAAAGGCGTGAGTTCAGCCTGCACGCCGGCGGCCGCATAGTTGGCTCGCAAGGCCTCGATCTGCGCCGCTCCGCTCTGGTGCAGCACCCACGGGCGCTGCGCGGCCGGCAGGCGGGCCAGCGCCTGGGGCACCACCTCGTTGAGCGCTCTGGCGCCCAGGCTGCCGCCCACCACGAGCAGACGCAGCGGCCCGCTGCGGGCGGCGAAACGCTGCGCCGGTGGAGGCTGCTGCAGGAAGGCCGCGCGCAGGGGGTTGCCGACCCACCGGGCTTGCTTCATCGCCTCAGGAAAGGCGCTGAACACGCGATCGGCCACACTGGCCAGCACCTTGTTGGCCAGACCGGCCACCGAGTTCTGCTCGTGCAGCACCAGGGGCTTGCCCAGCAGCACACCCATCATGCCCGCCGGGAAGGTGATGTAGCCGCCCAGGCCGACGATCACGTCAGGCTGCACGCGGCGGATCACGCGGATGCTCTGCCAGAAGGCCTTGAGCAGGCGCAGGGGCAGCAGGGCCAGCGTCAGCGGGCCCTTGCCCCGCACGCCGCCGAAGTCGATGCTCTCGAAGGCAAAGCCACGCGGCGGCACGAGTCGGCCTTCCATGTTCGCGGCGTTGCCCAGCCAGTGCACACGCCAGCCCTTCTCTCGCAGGGCCTCGGCCACGGCCAGGCCCGGGAAAATATGCCCGCCGGTGCCGCCCGCCATGATGAGCGCGCACTTGCTCATGCCCGGCCTCCGTGCATAAGCCATGGCGCGTACAGCGCCATGCAGCGCTGCGCGCTGTGCCTGTTTTGGTGGAACCGACAACTCATGATCGCCCTCCGTGCATGAGTCATGCCGCGTTCCGCGTCATGCTGCGCTGCGCGCCGTGCCGTGTTTTGGTGGAACAGACAACTCATGCCCGGCCTCCGTGCATGAGTTGTCTGTTCTCATAATCAATCCGGAGAACAATGGCGACGGCGACGAGATTCATCAGGATGGCCGACCCCCCGTAACTCATGAAGGGCAAGGTCAACCCCTTGGTCGGCAGCGCACCGAGGTTCACGCCCATGTTGATGAAGGCCTGGAAGCCGATCCACACCCCCACGCCCTGGGCCACGAGGCCGGCGAAGACGCGGTCGAGCGCGATGGCCTGGCGGCCGATGTGCATGACGCGGCGCGTGAGCCAGAAGAACAGGGAGACGATGGCCAGCACGCCGACCAGGCCAAACTCCTCCCCGATCACAGCGAGCAGGAAATCGGTGTGCGCCTCGGGCAGCCAGTGCAGCTTCTCCACACTGCCACCCAGACCCACGCCGAAGATCTGGCCGCGGCCGAAGGCGATCAGCGAATGCGAGAGCTGATAGCCCTTGCCCAGCGCATGTTTCTCGCTCCAGGGGTCAAGGTAGGCAAAGATGCGCTCCCGCCGCCATTCGCTGAGCGCGATCATCAGGATGAAGGCTACGAGCAGGATGGCGGCGATCAGGAAGAACATACGCGCGTTCACGCCGCCCAGGAAGAGGATGCCCATGGCGATCACGGCGATCACCATGAAGGCGCCCATGTCAGGCTCGGCCAGCAGCAGCACGCCGATCAGCGCCACGGCGGCTCCCATCGGGGCGACGGCGCGGAAGAAGTGCTCCTTCACGTCCATCTTGCGCACCATGTAATCGGCGGCGTAAAGCAGGACGGCCAGCTTGGCCAGCTCCGAGGGCTGGAAATTCATCACACCGAGCGCGATCCAGCGCCGTGCACCATTGACCCCCTTGCCTATGCCCGGGATCAGCACCGCCACGAGCAGCACGAGGGAGGCCAGCAGCAGCCACGGGGCCAGCTTCTCCCACTTGGCCATGGGAATCTGGAAGGCGATCAATGCCGCGATGAAGGCCACGGCCAGCGAGAGCAGATGGCGCGTGAGGAAATGCGTGTGCGCATACCGCGCGAACTTGGGGTTGTCAGGCAGGGCGATGGACGCCGAATAGACCATGACCAGGCCCCAGGCCAGCAGGGCGACAATGACCCAGACTAGGGCCAGGTCGAAGTCGGAGAGACGCACGGGCTGGCTGCCGCTGCGGCCATAGCCGTGCGGGCCCAGACGCACAGGCAGGGCGTCATTGGCCGGCGTCGTGCCGAACCAGCCCCGGATGCGCTGTGCGAAGGCCGTCACGCCAGCCCTCCCTCGTCCGCCAACGCCTGCACGGCGTCGACGAAGACGCGCGCGCGGTGGCCGTAGTCCTTGAACATGTCGAAGCTTGCGCAGGCCGGCGAGAGCAGCACGGCATCGCCCGGCTGGGCCTGGGCCTGGGCCAGGTGCACGGCCTCGGGCAGGCCGGCGGCATCGAAGAGCGGCACCCCCGTGCCCTGGATGGCGGCACGGATGGCCGGCGCGTCGCGTCCGATGAGCACGGCCGCGCGCACGTGGCGCTGCACCGGCGCGTACAGCGGCGCGAAGTCCTGGCCCTTGCCATCCCCCCCGAGGATGACCACGACGCGCCGCTCGGCCCCGAGACCGTTGAGCGCGGCCACCGTCGCCCCGACGTTGGTGCCCTTGCTGTCGTCGAAGTACTCGACCTCGCGCACGATGGCGACGGGCTCCACGCGGTGCGGCTCGCCGCGGTACTCACGCAGGGCGTAGAGCATGGGCGCAAGCGTGCAGCCCGCGGCCTGGGCCAGGGCCAGCGCCGCCAGCGCGTTGGTGGCGTTGTGGCGGCCGCGGATGCGCAGCGCGTCGGCGGGCATCAGGCGCTGGATGAAGAGCTCTTCCTCTTCGCCCTTCTTGCGCTTCTGTGTCTCGTCGGCCTCCTGCGCGCGGACCAGCCAGGCCATGCCGTTGACGATCTCGATGCCATAGTCCCCGGGACGCTGCGGCATGTCGGCGCCGAAAGTCAGGTAGTCGCGGTATTTGGGCTTCTGCAGCTTGGCCCGCACGGGCTCGGGCAGCAGCGCCATGACGGCAGCGTCCTCGCGGTTGAGCACGATGAGCCCGCGACTGCCGAAGATGCGCGCCTTGGCCGCCCCATAGGCGGCCATGTCGCCGTGCCAGTCCAGATGGTCCTGCGTGAGGTTGAGCAGCACCGAGGCCGTGGGCTCGAAACCCTGCACGCCATCGAGCTGGAAGCTCGAGAGTTCCAGCACCCAGACCTCGGGCAGCGTGCCGGCATCGAGCTGCTGCGCCAGCACGTCCAGCAGATTGGGGCCGATGTTGCCGGCCACGGCCACGCGTTTGCCGGCCTGCTCCACGAGCTGGCCCGTCAATGCCGTCGTCGTCGTCTTGCCGTTGGTGCCGGTCACGGCCAGTACCTTGGGCGCATAGCCGCGCTCGGTCTGCAACTCGCGCAGGGCCGCAGCAAAGAGATCGAGTTCACCGCCCATCCACAGGCCCATGGCCCGGGCCGCCTGCCAGACGGGCGCCACCGCCGCGGGCGCGAGTCCCGGGCTCTTGAAGACCGCACGGATGTCCGTGCCTTCGACCAGGTCGGCCTCGAAGGCACCGGCGCGGAACTGCACCTGGGGCAGCTCGGCGCGCAGCGTCGCGAGCTGCGGCGGCGCCTCCCGCGTGTCGGCCACGGTCACGCGCGCGCCCTGGCGCACGCACCAGCGCACCATGGCCAGGCCCGAAGCACCCAGCCCCAGGACCAGCACATGCCGATCCTGCAGCAACGACACCGGGACGTGAGGTTCGGGCGCTTCCTGCGCCGGCACCTCCTCGTCCGCGGCCACGCTGTCGACGACCGGTTCGGGAGCGGGCTCGGTACTCGCGCCCGCCTCCGCGCCGGCGTCAGCGAAAAGCTGGGCCACAAAGGCCCTGGCGTCCTGCGCCGCCGTCAGCGTTTCGGGCAGGGCCCGCTTGGCCGGCTTGCCCGACGGGGGTGCGGCGGTCGCGGCCTCATCGACCGCGGGGGCCGGCGCCTCGGCGTCAGCGTCAGGCAGCAGCGTCGGCCCATCGGCCTCGCCCGGCCTATCGGGGGACGGGACCATAGCCTCACCCACGGGCAAAGACGCCGAAGCCGCCTGATCCTCAGGCGGCTGCTGCGGGGGCAGAGGGTCGGGGCGTTCGTTCTCGTTCATCGCAATTTCAGGGTCGACAGACCGACCAGGCACAGCAGCATGGTGATGATCCAGAAGCGCACGACCACCTGGGTCTCCTTCCAGCCGCTCTTCTCGAAGTGGTGGTGCAGCGGCGCCATCCTGAAGAGACGCCGGCCTTCGCCGTATTTCTTTTTCGTGTACTTGAACCAGCTCACCTGCAGCATCACGCTCAGGGCCTCGGCCACAAAGATGCCCCCCATGATGGCCAGCACGATCTCCTGGCGCACGATCACGGCGATGGTGCCGAGTGCGCCCCCCAGGGCGAGCGCGCCCACGTCCCCCATGAAGACCTGGGCCGGGTGCGTGTTGAACCAGAGAAAGGCCAGGCCGGCGCCCGCCATGGCGGCGCAGAAGATCAGCACCTCGCCCGAACCGGGAATGTGGGGGAAGAACAGGTACTTGGAGTAGACCGCGCTGCCGGTCACATAGGCGAAGACGCCGAGCGCCGAGCCCACCATGACCACGGGCATGATGGCCAGGCCATCAAGGCCATCGGTCAGGTTGACCGCATTGCTCGCGCCCACGATGACCAGGTAGGTCAGCACCACGAAGCCAATCACGCCCAGCGGGTAGCTGACCTGTTTGAAGAAAGGTAGCAGCAGGTCGGCTTTCGCCGGCAGTTCGATCGAGAAGCCCGAGCGAACCCAGTTCATGAAAAGCTCCCACACGCCCTGGTTGCTGCTGCCGGAAATCGAGAAGAGGAGATAGAAGGCGGCGATCAGACCGACCACCGACTGCCAGAAGTACTTTTCGCGCGAACGCATGCCCTCCGGGTCCTTGTTGACCACCTTGCGCCAGTCGTCTACCCAGCCGATGGCGCCAAAGCCCAGCGTGACCAGCAGCACGATCCAGACGAAACGGTTGGACAGGTCGAAC
This sequence comes from Hylemonella sp., assembly GCA_046299695.1. Lineage (GTDB taxonomy): Bacteria > Pseudomonadota > Gammaproteobacteria > Burkholderiales > Burkholderiaceae_C > Hylemonella. The sequence goes on along the minus strand of JBKBHP010000001.1, from coordinate 178,001 downwards.
CACAGCAGCGTCGAGACGCCGATGGCCATCAGGATGAGCACGCCGCCCATGGTGGGCGTGCCGCTCTTGGACAGGTGCGTCTCCATGCCGTAGCCGCGCACGGGCTGGCCGATCTTGAGCGCGGTCAGGCGCCGGATCACCCAGGGACCGGCCAGCAGGCCGATCAGCAGCGCGGTCAGCGCGGCCATGACGGCACGGAAGGTCAGGTACTGGAAGACCCGGAAGTAGCCGAACTCCGGCGAGAGGGTCTGGAGCCACTGGGCCAGGCTAAGCAGCATGATGTTCTTCCTTGTTCTGTTCGGCGTGGGCGCTCACGGCCTGCACCACGCGTTCCATGCGCATGAAGCGCGAGCCCTTGACCAGCACACTGGCCGTCGTGGGCAGGGCCTGCAGCACCGCCGCGTTGAGCGCATCGGCATCGGCATAGTGCTGCGCACCCGCAAACTGCGCTGCGCTCTGCACGGTCTGCTCGCCCAGGGTGTAGAGCTGCTCGATGCCGCGTTCGCGCGCATAAGCGCCGACCTCGGCGTGGAAACGCGGTCCTTCGTTGCCGACCTCGCCCATGTCCCCGAGCACCAGCAGACGCGGGCCGGGCAGGCCGGCCAGCACGTCGATGGCCGCGCGCACCGAGTCGGGGTTGGCGTTGTAGGTATCGTCCACCAGGGTCAGAGAACGGCCGGCGAGACGCAGGGCCAGCGCCCGCGAGCGGCCCTTGACCGGCTCGAAGGCCTCCAGGCCCAGCGCGATATGCGACAGCGGCACGCCGGCCGCCAGCGCGCAGGCCGCGGCAGCCAGCGAATTCTTGACGTTGTGCAGGCCAGCCACGCGCAGCTGGTAGTTCAGCGGGCCGGCCGGCGTGCGGGCCTGCACCTGCCAGCCCGCACCGGTCCAGAGCGGGGCGCTGCAGCTGACGTCGGATGCCGTCGCGTCGTCGGTGATGGCAAAGGTCAGCTGGGCGCGGGCGCCCGCAAGTTCGTGCCACAGGCTGCTGTAGTGGTCGTCGGCCGGGTAGACCGCCGTGCCGCTGCCGCCCAGGGCCGTGATCACCGTGCCGTTCTCGCGGGCCACGGCCTCGATGGTGGCCATGAACTCCAGATGTTCGCGCTGCGCGTTGTTGACCAGGGCCACCGTGGGCTGTGCCATGGCCGCGAGCTGGGCGATCTCACCCGGGTGGTTCATGCCCAGCTCCACCACGGCCAGCTGGTGCGTGCCGCGCAGGCGCAGCAGCGTCAGCGGGACACCGATGTCGTTGTTGAAATTGCCTTCGGTGGCCAGCGTGGCCTGCGGCTTGAAGGCACGCAGGATCGCGGCCGTCATCTGTGTCACGGTGGTCTTGCCATTGCTGCCGGTCACGGCGATCAGCGACAGCTTGTGCTGCGCGCGCCAGCCTGTGGCCAGCTGGCCCAGGCCCGTCTTGCTGTCGCTCACCACCAGGCCGCTCAGGCCGCTGGCTCGCAGCGCCGCCTCGTCGCTGCACAGCGCGGCCACCGCGCCGGCCTGCCGGGCCTGGCCGAGCAGGCTGTTGGCGTCGAAGCGTTCGCCCTTGAGCGCCACGAACAGGTCGCCCGGCTGCAGGGTGCGCGTGTCGCTGTGCACGCGCTGCACGCCCACCAGGCCGTCGCCCACCAGGCGCGCACCGGTCAGCCAGGGCAAGGCCTGCTGCAGGTTGAACATGATGCTGTGGCCGCTCATGCCGGCGCTCCCGTGCGGCGCGCGCGCAGCGCCAGGTCGACCTGCTCGCGATCGGAGAAGGCTGAGCGCACGCCCGCCGTCTCCTGGTAGTCCTCATGCCCCTTGCCGGCCACCAGCACCACGTCGCGCGCCTCGGCCTGCCTGAGCGCGAGGGTGATGGCGCGGGCGCGGTCGGGCTCGATCCGGGCCTGCGGCGCACCGGCGCGGATCTGCGCAAGGATGGCATCCGGCCGCTCGCTGCGCGGGTTGTCGTTCGTCAGCACCACCTCGTCGGCATGGCGGGCGGCCACCGCCCCCATGAGCGGGCGCTTGTGCGGGTCGCGATCGCCTCCACAGCCGAACACACACCAGATCCGGCCGCCACGCTGCGCAGCAAGCGGGCGCAGCGCCTGCAGCACCTGCGCGAGCGCATCCGGCGTGTGGGCGTAGTCCACCACGGCCAGGGGCAGATCGTCGCCACCCTGGAACTCCATGCGCCCCGGCACCGGCTGCAGCGCATGGCAGGCCAGCACCGCGTCGACCAGCGGGATGCCCAGGCTGCGCAGCGTGGCGATCACGCCCAGCAGATTGCTGACGTTGTAGTCGCCCAGCACCTGGGTGCTCAGGGGAAGACGCAGCTCACCCTCGCAGACCCGCAGCTGCACACCGCGTGCGCCCATGCGCAGGTCCTGCGCCGTCAGGCGCGCGCCGGCGTCGGCGCGCAGCGAGACCGTCCACAGATCGAGCCCGCGGCCGGCCAACGCCGCGGCGAGCTCCACCCCCTTGGGGTCGTCCAGGTTGAGCACGGCCGCCTGCAGGCCGGGCCAGTTGAACAGCTCGGCCTTGGCCTGCCAGTAGGCCGCCATGCTGCCGTGGTAGTCCAGATGGTCCTGCGTGAAATTGGTGAAGATGGCCGTGCGGATGCGCGTGCCGTCGAGCCGTCGCTCGGCGATGCCGATGGACGAGGCCTCGATCGCGCAGGCCTCGAGCCCTGCGTCGACAAAGCGGCGCAAGGTCTGCTGCAGCAGCACGGGATCGGGCGTCGTCAGGCCGGTGCTTTGTACGGCCTCGGCGTCACTGCTGCCGGGCGCAGGCACGCGGCCCACGCCGAGCGTGCCGATCAGGCCGCAGGGCACGGCGGGCTGGAGCGCCTCCAGCGCCTGGGCCAGCCACCAGCTCGTGGAGGTCTTGCCATTGGTGCCGGTCACGGCCAGCACCTCGATCTGCTGCGAGGGCTGCTCGTAATAGGCGGCGGCGATCGGACCGCTGGCCGCCTTGAGCCCGGCGTAGGCAGCCACGTCCTCGTGGTCGAAACCGTAAGACTCGACGCCTTGCGCTTCCACCACACAAGCCACCGCCCCCTGGTCGAGCGCGGTCGGTACGAACTGGCGCCCGTCGCGTGCCGCACCGGGCCAAGCAATGAAACCGTCGCCCGCGCCCACGCGCCGGCTGTCGGTGTGCAGCGTGCCACGCACGCGACCGCGCAGCCAGGCCGCGGCCTGCTCGGGGGAGTGCAGGCGCTGCATCACAGCTTTTCCTCCGCCAGCGCACGCTGCGCCACGATGGCCGGCTTGACCTCGATGTCCGGCTGCACGCCCAGCAGGTGCAGGGTTTGCTGCACGGTCTCGCTGAACACCGGCGCGGCCACATCACCGCCATAGATCTTGCCGGCGTCGGGCTCGTCGATCATCACCGCCACGATGATGCGTGGCGCGGCCACTGGGGCCAGCCCCACGAAGAAACTGCGGTACTTCTTGTCGGCGTAGCCGCGACCCTCCTGCTTGCGAGCCGTACCGGTCTTGCCGCCCACCGAGTAGCCCAGGGTCTGGGCCTTGGGCGCGGTGCCGCCCGGACCCGTGGCCAGGCTGAGCATGTGGCGCACCGCGCGCGCATGGCGGGCCTGGAGGATGCGCACGCCGTTGACCTGGCCCTGCACCTTCTGCAGGGAAATCGGAATGATCTCGCCATCATGCGCAAACACGGTGTAGGCATGGGCCAGCTGCACCAGGCTAAGCGACAGGCCGTAGCCGTAGCTCATGGTGGCGTGCTCGATGGGCTTCCAGGTCTTCCAGGGCCGCAGACGGCCGCTGACCGCGCCCGGGAAGGGCAGCTGCGGCCGCTGGCCGAAGCCCACCTGGCTGTACATCTCCCACAGGTCGCGCGCCGGCATCTGCTGGGCCAGCTTGACCATGCCGATGTTGCTGGACTTCTGCACCACCTCGGTCAGCGTGAGCACGGCGTGCGCGTGCGTATCGCTGATGGTCGAATTGCCGACGTTCATGCGGCCATTGCTGCTGAGCTGGATCGGTGTGGTCGGCGCGACCACGCCCTTCTCCAGCGCCAGCGCGGCGACGAAGGGCTTGACGGTGGAGCCGGGCTCGAAGGAGTCGGTCAGTGCCCGGTTGCGCAGCGGTGCGTTCTTGTGGCTCAGACGGCGCGCCGGGTTGAAGCTCGGATAGTTGGCCAGGGCCAGCAGCTCGCCAGTCTGGGCGTCAAGCACCACCACACTGCCGGCCTGGGCCTGGTTCTCCTGCACCGCCTGCTTGAGCCGCTGGTAGGCATAGAACTGGATCTTGCTGTCGATGGACAGCTGCACGTCGCGCCCCTCGACGGGCGGCACCTGCGCGCCCACGGCCTCGACCACGCTGCCCAGGCGGTCCTTGATCACGCGACGCGAACCGGGCTTGCCCGCCAGCGTGCTGTTGAAGGCCAGCTCCACGCCCTCCTGCCCCTGATCCTCGATGCTGGTGAAACCGACCAGGTGCGCGGCCACCTCACCCTCGGGGTACTGGCGCTTGTATTCCTTGCGCTGGTAAATGCCCTTCATCTCGAGCGCGGCGATCTGCTTCGCCACGGGCTCGTCAACCTGGCGCTTGAGCCAGACGAACGTCTTGTCCTCGTCCTCGAGCTTGCGCTTGAGGTCGGCCAGCGGAAGGTCGAGCAGGCGCGCCAGTCGCTGCAGCTGCTTGGGATCGCGGTCCACGTCCTCGGGAATGGCCCAGATGCTGGGCGCGAGCACGCTGGTGGCGAGGATCTGGCCATGGCGGTCCAGCACGCGGCCGCGGTTGGCCGGCAGTTCCAGCGTGCGCGCGAAGCGCACCTGGCCCTGCTTTTGGAAGAAGTCGTTGGAGATGACCTGGATGTAGGCCGCGCGGCCGGCGAGCACCAGAAAGCTCAGCGCCAGCATGGCGACGACGAACTTGCTGCGCCAGACCGGCGTGCGGCTGGCCAGCAGCGGGCTGGAGGTGTACTGGATGCTGCGACTGCTCATTGGAGCCGCCCTCCCGAGACGCGCGGCTGCACCGTCGCTCCCGCCGGCACGTTCCCGCTGTAGGGCTGGTAGCTCACGTAGTCGGTGATGGCCGGGCTGGCCGGACGCATGCCCAGCTTGTCCTTGGCCAGCTTCTCGACGCGCTGGGTCGTGGCCTGGCGGCGCTTCTCGAGCTCCAGCTGCTCGCGCTCGCTCTCGATGCGGCGCGCCTCGCCCACGGCGCGGTCGAGTTCGGCGAACAGTCGGCGCGACTCGTACTGCACGCTCACCAGATAAAGCGCGCTGGCCAGCACGGCGAGCAGAAGGACGAGGTTGACACGTGTCATGCGCTCGTCCTCACGGCCACGCGCATGATGGCGCTGCGCGCGCGCGGGTTGGCCGCCACCTCGGCCGCGCTCGGCTTGATGCGATCCAGTGCGCGCAGCTTCATGGGCTTGGGCTCGGCAAAAGGCGCGCGGCGGTCGTAGACCTCGCGCGAATGTTGCGCGATGAACTGCTTGACGATGCGGTCTTCCAGCGAGTGGAAACTGATCACGACCAGCCGTCCTCCGGGTTGCAGCACATCGAGGCTGGCCTCTAGCGCTTCTTGCAGCTCCTCAAGCTCGGCGTTGATGAAAATCCGAAGAGCCTGAAATGTGCGCGTTGCAGGGTTCTGGCCCGGCTCGCGGGTTTTGACCGTGTCAGCCACGAGCTGGGCCAGTTCAGCGGTGCTTGAAACTGGGCCCCGTTCCTGTCGGCGCGCCACAATCGCCTTTGCAATCGGGCCAGCAAACCGTTCTTCACCGTAGTCACGTATCACCTCCGCGATTGCTTGTGTTTCGGCCGTCGCCAGCCACTGCGCCACGCTCTGGCCCCGCGTGGTGTCCATGCGCATGTCCAGCGGGCCGTCGAAACGGAAACTGAAGCCGCGTGTGGGATCGTCGATCTGCGGCGAGCTCACGCCCAGATCCATCAGCAGGCCATCCGCGCTGGCCGGCGGCAGCTCGCGCAGATGCCGGAAGCCCTGGTGCCGGATGGCGAAGCGCGGGTCGGTGAGGGTCTGCGCCTCGGCAATGGCAGCGGGATCCTTGTCGAAGGCGGTGACCCGCCCACGGGGGGAGAGCCTGGAGAGCAGCAGACGCGTGTGCCCGCCGCGGCCGAAGGTGGCATCCACATAGGCGCCATCGGCCGGCTCGCCCACACCGGGCGGATCCTGCGGCTTGTTGAGCAAGGCTTCGATCGCTTCGTTCAACAAGACGGTGGTGTGTGTCCATGGGGCCTGTTCCACCGTCGTCTTTCAGAAGGAGAAGTCCTTGAAGACATCGGGCATCTCGCCCCGCATGGCCTCGGCCTCCTGGGCCTCGTACGCCGCCTTGTCCCAGAGTTCGAAGTGGTTGCCCATGCCCAGCAGCATGGTGTCCTTGCTGATGCCGGCGGCGGCACGCAGCTCAGGCGACACCAGCACGCGGCCCGTGGCATCCATCTCCACGTCCATCGCGTTGCCCAGGAAGATGCGCTTCCACCACTGGGCCGCCATGGGCAGGGCCGCGATACGCTCGCGGAACTTCTCCCACTCGGGGCGCGGGAAGATCATCAGGCAGCCGTGCGGGTGCTTGGTGATCGTGAGCTGGCCAGCGGCCGTGGCGCTGAGCACGTCACGGTGCCGGGTCGGCACGGACAGCCGCCCCTTGGCATCCAGACTCAGCGACGAAGCCCCTTGAAACACGCATCTACCCCTTGTTCAGCACCCAGACGGGAGGGTGAAAAATGCACGCGCACTTTTCACCACTTAATTCCACTTTTTTGCACTGTATCAGCAAAACCAAGGCCGACAAGAGGGGAACCGAGGAAAATTTCAATGAAATCAAGGACTTAGAAACACTTTCACACAATTTCAGAATTGAAAATACGTTCTAAATGAAGGACTTAGCTTTCGATATGAATGTGATGCATGAAGCAAGGACTGGGGTTTCAGCGTCGCGGGCGGCCCTCAAAACGCCGCGCGGCGCGCAGCGGGCCCGCAACGCTGACGCGTGTACAGTCGGACCATCTCCCCACGGAAAGCCCCACCGATGAGCGCAGCCCGGAGCCCGTCAGCCGACTTTCCACTCCCCGCATCGGCCCGCCGGACGTGGACCATCCGCGTGCCGTCCCTCATTTCGGGCATGGTCGTCACCGCCATGCTGGTGCTGGCCTGTGTGTTGCTGTGGAACAGCTGGCAATCGGCCCGCCAGGCCCTGCTGGAGGCCGCCCGCCAGAACTTCAACGACATCGGTGCACTGATCAACGAGAAAAGCCGCCGCATCCTCGGCCCGGCCGAAGCGACGCTGCGCCAGCTCTCCTTCGACCCGCTGTCTGGCGCCAGCCGGCTCGACGAGCGCTTCGACCGCCTGGTGGTGCTGGCCGACATCCTGGCCCACAACCCGCTGCTGGCTGCCATCTACGCCGGCTACCCCAACGGGGAGTTCTTCCTGTTGCGCCGGCTCCACACGCCCGAGCTGCGCCAGCTCTTCGACGCGCCCGGGCCCAGTGGCTGGCTGGTGCAGACCATCACCCGCCAGCGCGACGGAAAGCTGAGCGGTCAATGGCATTACCTGGACCACCGCCTGCGGCGCCTGCGCACCCAGGACCTGCCCGATTACCAGTTCGACCCCCGTGGTCGGCCCTGGTACGACGGTGCGCTGCGCAGCCCGGGCCAACACCTGACCGCGCCCTACATCTTCTTCAGCTCACGACAGGCCGGCGTGACGCTGAGCGAGCGCAGCCGCGATGGCCGCGCCGTGCTGGGGCTGGACGTGGACATCAGCACCATCGGCACGGAAATGGGCTCGCTGCGCTACACACCGAACACACAGATCGCCGTCATCGACGAGCAGCGTCGTGTGATGGCCTATCCGGGCGATACACCGCACCTGCAGCGCGAAGGCGACAGGTTGAGCTTCAAGACCCTGGCTGACTTGAACGTGCCGGCCCTGAGCGCGCTGGAGGCCGCCGCCCCCCGGGGAGGCAAGCCGGTGGCCTATCTGGCTGAGGCGGAGCGCTGGTACGGCACCCGCATGCCGCTGGATGCGGTCGCAGGCGGCGGCCTGGACATCCTGGTTGCCATACCCGACAGCGACCTGCTCGGGGCCCTGCGCCGCGACCTGCAGGTTCAGGCCGCACAAGGCTTGCTGATCGTGCTGCTGCTGCTGCCCCTGGGCTGGCTGGCCGGCCGCCGGCTCGGGCGGGCCATGCAGCGGCTGGCCGACCAGGGCCGCGGCCTGGCACGCTTTCGCTTCGAGCTGCCGGTGCGCGCCAAGGCCAGCCATCTGCAGGAGGTGCAGGAGCTCGACGCGGTGCTGCAGTACATGGGCCGCACGGTGCAGAACTTCCTCGGCATCACCGAGACGATCAGCCGTGAGCCACGCACCGAGGACATGCTCTCCAAGGTACTGGAGCGGCTGGTCGAGACCACCCAGTGCACGCAAGGGGTGGTCTACCTGAGCTCTCCCGACGGCAAGCTGCTGGAACGTGCGGCCATCTCCGCACGCCCTCACACCCAGGTCTCGCCCCACGACCTGCCCGCCACACTGACACTCGACGAAGGCTTGGCCTGGGCGCGCGAAAGCGCAGCTCCCCGACCGGTCGCAGGCGCAAGCCGCCCGGCCCATGCGCGCCTGGCGCTGCGTCTGAGCGACCGCCACCACCAGACGCTGGGGCTGGTGGTGCTGCAGTTCGAGCCCGAGCGCCTCGAGGCCGGCCAGGACTTCCGGGACTTTGCCGAGAAGCTCTCGGGAGCGCTGGAGGTCTCGATCGAGACGCGCAAGCTCATCGAAGCCCAGCAACGCCTGCTCGACGGCGTGATCCAGCTGCTGGCCGACGCGATCGACGCCAAGAGCCACTACACCGGGGGCCACTGCGAGCGCGTGCCCGTGCTGGCCGAAATGTTCATCGACCGGCTCAACGCCGATCCCGGCAGCCCCTACGCCGGCCGCTGGGATGCCGAGCGGCGCTACGAGTTCAAGCTCGGTGCCTGGCTGCACGACTGCGGCAAGATCACCAGCCCCGAGCACATCATCGACAAGGCGACCAAGCTCGAGACCATCTACAACCGCATCCACGAGATCCGCACACGCTTCGAGGTACTGCACCGTGATGCGCAGGTGGACTACTGGCAGGGGGTGGCTGCGGGTGGCGACCCGCAGACCCTGAGCGCCACCCTGAGCCAGCGCCTGCAAGCCCTGCAGGATGACTACGCCTTTGTCGCGCGCTGCAACGTGGGCACCGAGTCGTCCGCCGAGGCCGATCTGGAGCGCCTGCGCCGCATCGGTGCGCAGACCTGGCTGCGCCACTTCGACGACCGCCTGGGACTGTCCATGGAGGAACACGCGCGTCTGCACGGCCATGCCACCCCGTCCCTGCCGGCCACCGAATGCCTGCTGGCCGACCGGCCGGAGCATCTGGTGTCCTGGGGCGAACGCAAGCCTCCCGTGGAGAAGGACGATCCGGCCAACGTCTGGGGCTTCGACATGAAGCTGCCGCCGCACGAGCGCAACCTGGGCGAGCTGCACAACCTCTCGGTGCGGCGCGGCACCCTGACCGCCGAGGACCGCTTCAAGATCAACGAGCACATCGTGCAGACGCTGATGCTGCTGCGCAGCCTGCCCTGGCCCGGCCATCTGGCACGCGTGCCCGATATCGCTGCCACGCATCACGAGCAGCTCAATGGCCAGGGCTATCCGCGCCGGCTGGGGGCGGACCAGCTCACGCCGGAGGATCGCATCATGGCCATCGCGGACATCTTCGAGGCGCTGACGGCGGCGGATCGCCCGTACAAGGCGCCCAAGACCCTGAGCGAGTCCCTGGCCATCATGGCGCAGATGGCGCGCCAGCAGCATATCTGCCCCGACATGTTCCGCTATTTCCTGCGCGAGGGCATCTGGCGCGACTTCGCCAGCGCCCACATCGCTGCGGCGCAGATCGACGCCGTGGACATCAGCGCACTCGAGGCTGTCTTCACGACCCCTTGAGGCCCGGGCCTCAGAGGATGTAGCGCGAGAGATCCTCGTTGCAGCTCAACTCGGCCAGGCGCTCGTCCACATAGGCGGCGTCAATCCGCACCGTCTGCCCCTGCAGATGCGCGGCCTTGAAGCTCACCTCGTCGAGCAGGCGCTCCATCACCGTGGCCAGACGGCGCGCGCCGATGTTCTCGGTCCGCTCATTCACCTCGTAGGCAATACGCGCCAGACGCGTGATGCCTTCGGGCAGGAACTCCAGCGTCACACCCTCGGTGGCCAGCAGGGCCTGGTACTGCCTGACGAGCGAAGCATGCGTCTGCGTGAGGATGGCCTCGAAGTCCTGTACCGAGAGCGAGGCCAGCTCGACGCGGATCGGCAGGCGTCCCTGCAGCTCGGGGATCAGGTCGCTGGGCTTGCTCAGGTGGAAGGCGCCGGACGCGATGAACAGGATATGGTCCGTCTTGATCACCCCGTACTTGGTGGAGACGGACGTGCCCTCCACCAGCGGCAGCAGGTCACGCTGCACGCCCTGGCGCGACACCTCGGCCGTGCTGCCGCCGTCGCTGCGCGAGGTGACCTTGTCGATCTCGTCGATGAAGACAATGCCGTTCTGCTCGGCGTTCTGCAGCGCCTGGGCCCGGATCTCCTCCTCGTTGACCAGCCGGGCGGCCTCCTCGTCCACCAGCAGCTTCATGGCCTCGCCGATGCGGATCTTGCGCAGCTTGCGCTTGCCCGCGCCGAGCTGTCCGAACATGCTGCGCAGCTGCTCGGCCATGTCTTCCATGCCGGCCGGCCCCATGATCTCGAGCTGCGGCTTGGGTTCGTTGACCTCGAGTTCGATCTCCCGCTCGTCGAGTTCGCCCTGGCGCAACTTCTTGCGGAAGACCTGACGGGCCGTGTTGTCGCCGCTCTCGCTGGCGCCGAATTCGTTGCGTGGCGGCGGCACCAGCACATCCAGGATGCGGTCCTCCGCCGCGTCCTCGGCCCGGGTACGCACCTTCTTCATCTCGGCCTCACGCGTCTGCTTGACGGCCACTTCCATCAGATCTCGGATGATGCTGTCCACATCCTTGCCCACGTAGCCCACCTCGGTAAATTTCGTCGCCTCCACCTTGATGAAGGGCGCGTCGGCCAACCGCGCCAGGCGACGTGCGATCTCGGTCTTGCCCACCCCCGTGGGGCCGATCATGAGGATGTTCTTGGGCGTGATCTCGGGCCGCAGCGCGGCCTCGACCTGCTGGCGCCGCCAGCGGTTGCGCAGTGCAATCGCAACGGCGCGCTTGGCGTCGGCCTGGCCCACGATGTGGCGGTCGAGTTCGGAAACGATCTCCTGCGGGGTCATCGATGACATGATGGCAATCCGGAAAACCGTCGTGACGCGGCGCTCAGTCCAGCGTCTCGATGGTGTGGTTCATGTTGGTGTAGATGCAGAGTTCGCCTGCGATCTCCAGCGACTGCTTGACGATCTCGGCTGCGCCCAGCTGCGTGTGCTTGAGCAGCGCGATGGCCGCCGACTGCGCATAGGCGCCGCCCGAGCCGATGGCCACGACGCCGTGCTCAGGCTCGAGCACGTCGCCATTGCCGCTGATGATGAGCGAGCATTCGCGGTCGGCCACCGACAGCATGGCCTCGAGCCGGCGCAGCACGCGGTCGGTACGCCAGTCGCGCGTGAGTTCGATGGCTGCGCGCTGCAGATGGCCCTGGTGCTTCTCGAGCTTGGCCTCGAAGCGTTCGAAGAGCGTGAAAGCATCGGCCGTGGCGCCGGCAAAGCCGGCCAGCACCTTGCCGTGGTAAAGCTTGCGGACCTTACGCGCCGTGCCCTTGACGACGATGTGGCCCAGCGTGACCTGACCGTCACCGCCGATGGCCACCTGCAGGCCGTTGGCGGTCTGACGCCGCACGCTGACGATGGTGGTGCCGTGAAATTGTTCCATGACCATATTGTCCCACCCCCAGGCTTCGCGCCCTTCGTTCGCTACGCCACCCCCCCTCAGGGGGCGCACTCAGCGGCCTGGCAAAGCCAGATCCGCGAGTGCCCTCGCCTAAGACAAGAGTGCTTCGGGAGGGACTTGTTATGCCGCGCGCGGAACGACGCGGGCGTGCTCGGAGATGCCGATCACGTTGAAGAAGGCCGCGACCATGCGGTTGACGTCACGGAACTGCACCTGGCAACCCTTGCCCTGCTGCTCGGCCACCCAGTTCAGGATGCTGCCGGCGGCCGAAAAGTCCACCCGGATCAGACGGGCGCAGGACACGACCATGCGGGTCGAGCCTTCCATGCCCTTTTCGAGCTTGGCCAGCACCTCGGCGGCGTCGCCGATGATCTCGCCGTAGAGTTCGACCACGGCCGGCGGCTGCTCTTCCAGACCGGCCGGGGCCGTGAGGTTGCGCAGCGGATCGTCCCACATCGAGTGGGGCTCGTCCCAGCGCGAGCGGATGTCCTCGGCCTCGGCCTCGGCCGGGTCGTTCAGGCCCTGCAGATCGCAGCTGCAGCGCGGCTCCTGCCAGGACGGTGGCGAGACCTCATAGGTGACGCAGTAATCCAGCGCAACGAGCTCGAAGGCGTCCTGCAAACGCATGATGCGCAACGCGTCCATGCGCAGCTGCCAACACAGCGGATCCACGCCGCGATCGCCCGAGGGCGTGAGCGCCAGCAGGGCGCGCTCCAGGCTGGCGTGACCGCGAAAGACCAGCACGGCGGGCGTCATGCACCACTGCGCCACCATCTGGGACAGCGCCGGGACCGCGTCGGGTGCGATCGTCACCAGCGCCTGCCAGTCCAGCACCAGGGGGCCGGGCACACGCAGCAGGGCCTGCAACTCCTCCAGCGCCGGCGCCCCGAGCTGGGCCGGGCTGCTCCAGTCGGCCGGGCTGGCCGCCGAGGCGCTGGGGCGCGTCTTGACGGGCGTGCCACTCTTGCTGCGGCCCAGCAGGTCGGGCATGGAGAACCAGGCCGGCGCCGAGCGGCCGTAGCGGTCGGCAAACTCCAGCGCCACGCTGTCAAAGCGCGCCTGCTGGCCGGTGGCGCGGTAGAGATCGAACAGGGCCGACATCCAGGTCTCGGCCAGCTCGGGGCGCTGCTCGGCAGACGCGAGGGCGGCCATCAGGCTTTCCTCGGCACCCGCGTCGTCGCCATTGGCGTAGCGGATGGCAGCATCCTCCAGATCGGGGTCTGTCAGGTTGTCGGCCGGCACCTGGGCGTAGAGACGCTGGGTCGAGAACCCGGCGCCCATGGGCATGCGCGACTGGGCCTGTGGCAGGGGCTGGGGGCGACTGATGGTGCGGCCCGCACTGGCGGCCAGCCCCTGGCGCAGGGCCATGGAGGCCGGCATGGTGGGCGAAGCGTCGGCGAGCTGGGTCGGGATGTATTCACCGCCGCCTTCCTGCTCTCCCCACTGGGAACTGCCCGGGCGCAGGGACGAGGCCTCGGTGGGTTCGAAATGGCTGTCATCGCCACCGGAAGTGGCAGCCGCATCGGGCTCGGAAGGTACGGTCGTCGGCGGTTGGGTCGGACCGGCTTCGGGCTTGAGGCCCGCGCCCGCCGCCATGGGGAAGGCTCCGGCGCGCGAGGCCGCCTCCTTGCCCTTCCACCACTGGCGCGACATCTGCGCCTCGATCTCGTCGATCTTCTTGAGCGTCTCGGCACGATCGTCATGGTTCGACGTCATGCTGCTCTGGAAGAAGGAGGGGCGCCCCGCCTGGTCCGGCGGCCCCAGGGGATCGCGGCGGCGCAGCTTGCGCAGGTGATCGAACTCGCGCTTGCGCACAAAGTCGTTCTGCCGCTTGCGCTCGATCATCTCCTTGAGCGCTTCCTTGCTGTAGCCGCCCTCGGCCTCGGGCTCCTTCTGGTCAAGCTCGGACCAATCCTTGGTCGGATTGCGCACGAACTTGGCCACCTTGGACAACAAGCCGGACCGGTTTTCCTCTTCAGCCATGTCCTGATTATGTGTGCGGCAAGGTGGTAGACGATCTGTCGGAGATCAATCCCCGAACATCTTCTGCTTGAGCTCGCGCCGCTGCTGGGCTTCCAGGGAGAGCGTGGCCGTGGGGCGGGCCAGCAGACGACCCACGCCGATCGGTTCACCGGTCTCGTCGCAGTAGCCGTAGTCGCCGGCGTCGATGCGGGCGATGGACTGCTCGATCTTCTTGAGCAGCTTGCGCTCGCGGTCGCGCGTGCGCAGCTCGAGCGCATGTTCTTCCTCGATGGTGGCGCGATCGGCCGGGTCTGGCACGATCACCGTGTCTTCGCGCAGGTGCTCGGTGGTCTCGCCGGCATTGGTGAGGATGTCCTGCTTGAGTTGCTGCAACCGCACGCGGAAGGCAGCGAGCTGCTTGTCGTTCATGTATTCGCTGTCGGGCATGGCCATCAGCTCTTCATCGCTGAGCTGATCGGCAGGCTTGGTCTTCCAGTTGTTGGCGAGCTTGGGGTCCTTCTTCACGGACGAAGGCAGGGGAGGGGCTATCAGGGTCTGGGACATGGTCGGGACGTAACTGGCCTTCACGGCATTGGATGCCGAGGTCTGGGCCATGGATGGAACAGTGAGCTGGGCCAGCCGGGCCGAGGCCTTGGCCGTGCGGACCGGTGCCTCGGGCACCGCCGGCTTCGCCGGCACCGGCGCGGGAGCTGCCTTGAGGGGCGCCTTGACCGGCACCGTCTTGGCGGCGGCTTTCGCCGGCGCTTTCGCAGGGGCCTTGGCCACCGGCTTGGCCACACTCTTGCTCTTGGTGGCGGGCGCCTTGGCCGGCGCCTTCTTGGCCACGGGTTTGGCAGCGGCCTTCTTCGCCACCGGCTTGGCCGGTGCCTTCTTGGCAGCGGGCTTGGCCACGGCCTTCTTCGCCGCACCAGGCTTGGCGGTCTTCACGGCCGGCTTGGCCTTGGCTGCCGGCTTGGCGGCGGCTTTCTTGGGGGCCGGTTTGGCCTTGCCCGCAGCGGATTTGGCTTTGGAAGACACGGACACCTTTCCTGGTTTGGCTTTCACTTCTTGTCTCCTGGCAGGCAGGGCCTGCACGCATTTCTTCTGGCCTGCTGTTATACCCTCAATGCAGGGCCACCAAGCACACGAAGCCGAAATTTATGGCGCGCGAGTGTACTGCCCTTCACCCGGCCTGGACAGGGGTTGCGAAACAACGACAGCGCCGCGGGCACGCCACGCCCTGCTCAGACGAGGCTCTGCTCGAGGCCCTGCACCAGGATGTCCTTGGGCAGGTCGATACCAATAAAGACCATTTTGCTCAGGCGCTGCTCGCCCTCGGCCCACTCGGGCCCGAGGTCGCTGCCCATGAGCTGGTGCACCCCCTGGAAGATCACCTTGCGGTCCGTGCCCTTCATGTGCAGCACACCCTTGTAGCGCAGCATGCGGGGACCATAGACGTTGATGATGGCCCCGAGGAAGTCCTCGAGCTTGTGCGGATCGAAGGCGCGCTCGGAGCGGAAGACAAAGCTCTTCACATCGTCGTCATGGTGATGGTGGTGTCCGTGGCCATGTTGGTGCGAAGGATGGCTGCAATGCTCGCCGTGCGCGTGGTCGTGATCATGGTGATCGTGGCCGTGCCCATGGTCGTCGTCCTTGAGGAAATCGGGGTCGATCTCGAGCTTGGCGTTGAGGTTGAAGCCGCGCAGGTCGAAGACCTCCCGGATCGCAACTTCGCCGAAATGCACGGCCTTCTGCGGTGCGCGCGGGTTCATGTGCCGCAGACGGTGCTGCAACGCGTCGAGCTCCTCGGCGCTCACGAGGTCGGTCTTGCTGATGAAGATCTGGTCGGCAAAGCCCACCTGACGGCGCGCCTCCTGGCGGTCGTTGAGCTGCTGGGCCGCGTGCTTGGCGTCCACCAGGGTGATGACAGAGTCGAGCAGGAAGCTCTCGGCGATCTCGTCGTCCATGAAGAAGGTCTGGGTCACCGGGCCAGGGTCGGCCAGGCCCGTGGTCTCGATGACCACGCGCTCGAAGTCCAGTTCACCCTTGCGCTTCCTGGCTGCCAGGTCCTGCAGGGTGGTCCGAAGGTCCTCGCGGATGGTGCAGCAGATGCAGCCGTTGCTCATCTGGATGATCTGCTCGTTCGTGTCCGAGACGAGGATGTCGTTGTCGATGTTCTCTTCACCGAACTCGTTCTCGATCACGGCGATCTTCTGGCCGTGCGCTTCCTGCAGGACGCGCTTGAGCAGGGTGGTTTTGCCGGCGCCGAGAAAACCGGTGAGGATGGTGGCGGGGATCAGGGCCATGATGGTTCGCTCGAAATGGTTGCGGGTTTCAGTGGAGGCTCACATCCGCACGGCGGATGTGAAGCCCGGCAGAGCCGGGCGGCCGGAGCTAAAGCCGGTAAGGATGGTTGCTGGAATCAAAGCCATGATGCACTCTTGCAAAGGAGTGGCCGCCAACTTGCATGCGGCAGGTTGGCGGCCAGGACAGGGGGGTATATGAGGAGTGTAGCGAGCCTGTCAAGAGGGCGTCGCCCTCAGGCCTTGCGCATGATCACCAGGCCCTTGAGGTACTCCCCCTCGGGGAAGGCGATGGTCATGGGGTGGTCGGGCGCGCCACCCATGCGTTCGTGGATGTAGCCGTCGACGCCCGCGTCGGCCCCGGCCGAGGCCACGATCTTGTGGAACAGGTCGGCGCTGATGCCGCCGGAGCAGGAATAAGTGAAGAGCACGCCGCCCGGCTCCAGGATCTTGAAGGCCAGGCGATTGATGTCCTTGTAGGCCCGCGCCGCACGCTCGGCATGGGCCACGGTGGGCGCGAACTTCGGGGGGTCGAGCACGATGGCGTCGAAGGTGCGTCCCTCCTGACCAAAGCGCCGCAGGCTGGCGTTGACATCCGCGTCGAGAAACTCGCAACGCGCCAGGTCGTGGCCGTTGAGCGCCACATTGGCACGCGCCTGATCGAGCGCCGGACCGGAGGAATCGATGGATGTGACATGGGCCGCACCGCCGGCCAGCGCGGCCACGGTGAAGCCGCCCGTGTAGCAGTAACAGTTGAGCACGCGCTGGAAACCGAGGCGTGCCGAGTAGTCGGCAAAACGCTTGCGGCTGTCACGCTGGTCCAGGTAGAAGCCGGTCTTGTGTCCCTGGGCGATGTCCAGGCCCAGCTGCCAGTCGTGCTCCTGCAGCACCAGTTGCGTCGCGCCCTCGCCGCGCAGCCAACCCGTGGCCTCGGTCAGGCCCTCCAGGCCCCGTGCGCTGGCATCCGAGCGCTCGTACAGCTTGACGAGACCCGTTTCGGCCAGCAGCGCATCGGCCAGCACGTTCTTCCAGCGCTCAGCGCCAGCGCTCAGGAACTGAGCCACCAGGGTGTCGCCATAGCGGTCCACGATCAGGCCGGGCAGGCCGTCGGCCTCGCCATGCACCAGACGCAGGCCATTGCTGCGGATGTCGAAACGTGCGCGCGCGCGCACGGCTGCCGCGATGCGCTGCGTGAAAAAGGCCGCATCGATGCGCTGCGCCTCATCGAAGCTCCAGATGCGCGCCCGGATCTTGGACTGCGGGCTGTAGGCGGCCCAGGCCAGGAATGCCCCCTGCGCCGATTCCACGCGCACGGTCTCCCCGGCATCGGCGCCACCCTTGGCGATGGCCGACTCGAACACCCAGGGATGCCGACGCAACAGCGCACGGTCCTTGCCTTCCTTGATACGTATCAACTTCATGGACGGGATTGTCGGGCTTTTCCGGGGTTTCCTTTTGTACCGTTTTGGGTAGAGTGGCTGTCAAAGGGCCGCAAGGCCGAGGAGACCCTTATGCGATTCAAGGACGTCAAGATCGGGACCAAGCTCATGGGCGGCTTCATCGTCGTGCTGTGCCTGGCGGCGGCCCAGACCTTGTACGCGGTCTATGGCACCAGCACGCTCAACAGCAACTCCAGCCTGATCGCCGACCGGTGGCTGCCGGGCACCCGGCACGCCGGCATTCTGGGCACCCAGGTCAGCCTGCTGCGGGCAGCCCAATTCCAGCATGTGCTGACCTTCGGCGAGGACGAGCGCCGCGCGCTGGAGAAGCAGATGGACGACATGGGCGGCAGCATCAACAAGGAGCTGCAGAGCCTGGCCGAAATCTTCTCGGCCGGCGCCGAACAGCAGGCCCTGTCGGCCTTGCAAGCCGGCTGGAAACAATATCAGGCGCAACAGGTCGAGATCGTGGGCCTGGCGCGCCAGCGCCGCGACGAAGAGGCCCTGGACATCCTCAAGGGGCCGGCCCTGCAGACCTTCGGCGTCCTCACCACGCAGCTGCGTGCCCTCGGCAAGATCGCCCAGGACGGCGGGCTACAGGCGCGTGAGGAAAGTTCCACCATCCAGACCAGCGTGCTCTACGGCAACCTCGGTGCCTTGCTGGTCACCATCGTGCTGGGCCTGTTCATTGCCCGCACGCTCAACCGCACCATCGGCGGCGGCCTGTCCTACGCGGCCCAGCTCACGCGCAAGGTGGCTCAGGGTGACCTGAGCGCACGCATCACACCCAATACGGGAGACGAGATCGGCCAGCTGCTGCACGCCGTGCGCGACATGCAGGACGCGCTGACGCGCCTGGTCACCCGTGTGCGCCAGGGCAGCGACGCCGTCTCCACCGCCAGCGCCGAGATCGCCACCGGCAACAACGACCTCTCGGCCCGGACCGAAAGTCAGGCCAGCGCCCTGCAGCAGACCGCCGCGTCGATGGAAGAACTCTCCTCGACCGTGCGGCAGAACGCCGACAACGCGCGCCAGGCCAACCAGCTCGCGCAGAGTGCATCGACGGTGGCCGTACAGGGCGGTGAAGTGGTGGCCCAGGTGGTCGACACCATGAAGGGCATCAACGACAGCGCGCGCAAGATCCACGACATCATCAGCGTCATCGACGGGATTGCCTTCCAGACCAACATCCTGGCGCTCAACGCCGCGGTGGAGGCGGCCCGCGCCGGCGAGCAGGGCCGCGGCTTTGCCGTGGTGGCCAGCGAAGTGCGCAGCCTGGCCGGGCGCAGCGCCGAGGCCGCCAAGGAGATCAAGGCCCTGATCACCGACAGCGTGGAGCGTGTGGGCCGGGGCACGGCTCTGGTAGACCAGGCAGGAAACACCATGAACGAGGTCGTGGCCAGCATCCGGCGCGTGACCGACATCATGGGCGAGATCAGCGCGGCCAGCAGCGAGCAGAGCCAGGGCGTGGCCCAGGTTGGCGAGGCCATCACGAGCATGGACCAGACCACGCAGCAGAACGCCGCCCTGGTGGAAGAGATGGCCGCGGCGGCCAGCAGCCTCAAGACGCAGGCCCAGGACCTGGTGCAGACCGTCGCCGTGTTCAGGCTCGCAGGCAACACAGGGCAGACGGCCCCGGCCTCCGCCGTGGCCGCACCAGCGGCACCCGCCCGCCCGCCCGCCCCCCGACCCGCATCCACCGCCCCTCAGCGACTGTCGGCGCCCGCCGCACAGGCGCCCGCAAAAGCGCCTGCCAAGGTGACGGCGGACGACGGTGACTGGGAGACCTTCTAGCGCCTACTTGCTGCTCTTGGCACGCGCACGGGGATGGGCGGCGTCGTAGGCCTTGGCCAGGTGCTGGAAATCGAGTCGCGTGTAGACCTGGGTCGTGCTGATGTTGGCGTGCCCCAGCAGCTCCTGCACAGCGCGCAGATCGCTGCTGGACTGCAGCACATGGCTCGCAAAGGAATGGCGCAGCATGTGCGGATGCACGGGCGTGGCGAGCCCCGCCTGCAGGCTGCGGCGCTTGAGACGCTGCCAGACGGACTGGGGCGTGAGCCGGGTGCCATGGCGGCCGATGAAGAGCGCGGCCTGATCGGCGGGGATACCGGCCTGCGCGCGCACCGACAGCCACTGCTGCAGGGCCCTCAACGCCGCCGCCCCCACGGGCACGCTGCGCCGCTTGCTGCCCTTGCCCAGCACATGGGCCTCGCCGGCTTGCAGGTCCACCCAGCCCCGGGCGGTTGAACTGGCCGTCACGTCCAGCCCCGTGAGCTCGCCCACGCGCAGGCCGCTGCTGTAAAGCAGTTCGGTCATGGCCGCGTCGCGCGCCTGCAACCAGGGATCATCGTGTTCATCGCGGTGCGCGGCCAGCTGTACCGCGTCGTCCACGCTCAGCGCCTTGGGCAGAGGCTTGGCGGCCTTGGGAGCGCGCACGTCCTGCACCGGGTTGCTGGCCACGCGCCCTTCCCGGCCCAGCCAGGCGTAGAAGCCGCGCCAACCCGAGAGGATGAGGGCGATGCCGCGGCCGCTGCGACCGCCACCATGCATCTGGGCAATCCAGCGCCTTACATGCGCGCTGTGCACCTGGGTCAGGCCCACGCCGGCCTGAGCAGCCAAGTCGGCAAGCTTGCGCAGATCCAGCGCGTAGAGCTCCACCGTGCGCTGGGCCAGGCGTTTTTCCACCCGCACATGCTCCAGGTAGCGTTCGATCAAATGTGGATCGTTGCCGCCGGGCTGAACGGGTGTGGCCATGCTTACCTCAGGCGCGAGAGCGCAGCGCTCGCCACCTCGGCGATGCGCGCGAGGAAATCAGTCCCCATGGTGCTGGTGTAACGCTGTGCATCGGGCGAGGCCAGCACGATCATGCCGAAGGCCGGGCCGTTGTTGCCGGCTTCCAGTGGACGCAGGGGCAGCAGGGCCAGCGAGACGGCCTGCGTAGGCTGCGGCAGCCATTGCGTGGCCTCGAAGCCCGCGTTGACGCCACAGAAGGGTTCGTGCAGCGAATCCGCCAGCAGCCGCGCGTCTTCGCTCACGCCCTGGGCCCAGGGCTCGGCTGCAAAGGCATCGTCCACGCCCCAGAGGCGGATCGCCGTCTGGGGCACGGCAAACTGCAGCTGGATGGATTCAGCGATGGCGACAGGGAGCAGGTCCGCCTCTTCCACGAGAAAGAGGTCGCGCGCCCAGCGCAGCATCTTGTCGGACAGCGCGAGGTTGTCGCCGCCGTGGCGGATCATCTCCATGAGCCGGCCCTCGAGCATGCGGATCTTCTCGCGCAGCAGCTCGGCCTGGCGCTCCTGCAGGCTCACGGTGCGCCGGCTGTGGGGACTGATCAGGCAGATCTCGGCCAGCAGGTCGGCCTGGCGCTCGAAGAAGGCGGGGTTGCCGCGCAGGTAGTGGGCGATGTCTTGTTCGGTCATGGCGGGTGTTTCACTTGAGATCGGGCACGTCGACTTCGCCCTGGAACACGGTCGTGGCGGGGCCGGTCATGAGCACGGGGCTGTCACCCCCCGCCCATTCGATCGTCAGCACACCACCGCGCGTCTGCACGTCCACGCGTGCATCGAGCCGCCCCAGGCGGATCCCAGCCACCACGGCGGCACAGGCGCCGGAGCCGCAGGCCAGGGTTTCGCCCGCGCCGCGCTCCCAGACGCGCAGCTTCACCTGCGCACGGTCGACGATCTGCAGGTAGCCGGCGTTGACGCGGCGCGGAAAACGGGCATGGGTCTCGATCAGCGGACCCTGGGTACGCACGGGTGCGGACTCGACATCCGGGACCAGCTGCACGGCATGCGGGTTGCCCATGGACAACACGGCCAGCGGTACCGTGGCGCCGTCGACCGCCACCGGCCAGGTCTGCCAGGTCCCATCGGCCACGGCCTGGAGGCCGCCGCCATCGAAGGGCACGCGCTCGAGCGCGAAGATGGGCGCGCCCATGTCGACAGTGACACGGCCGTCGGCATTGAGGCGGGGCTCGATCACGCCGCCCAGGGTCTGCACGCGGATGCGGTCCTTGCCCGTGAGGCCGGCGTCATGCACATAGCGGGCGAAGCAGCGCGCACCATTGCCACACTGCTCGACCTCGCTGCCGTCAGCGTTGTGGATCACATACTCGAAATCGATGCCAGGCGCCGGGGCCGGGCGCACGCTGAGGATCTGGTCGGCGCCGACGCCGAAGTGGCGGTCGGCCAGCCAGCGGTACTGGGCCAGGGTCAGGCCCCCAGGCACGCTGGGGCCGCGGGTCTCGTCGAGGACGACGAAGTCATTGCCCGCGCCCTGCATCTTGGTGAAGCGGATACGCATGGCCGCAAATTATCCGCCCAATCCCCGCGTATGCTGGAGGCCATCCCCACCATCCCCACCACTGACTCACGGGAAAACAACGATGCGACTGCCTGACTGGACCCCCGAACGCAAGCCCCAACCCGCCGAACTCGTGGACGCCATCAAGGCACGCCGCGGCGGAACATTGATCAACCTGGACAAGGCCCTGCTCTGGAGCGAGCCCCTGGCCCGCGGCTGGAACACCTATCTGCGCGCCGTGCGCACCGAGCTGCCGACCAGCCGCCGGCTGCGCGAGCTCGGGATCTGCACCGTGGCCCTGCTGACCGGCGCGCACTACGAGTACCACCACCACGCGCCCGATTTCCTGGCCGCGGGTGGCAGCCAGGCCCAGCTTGAGGCCTTGCAAGCCTTCGTGCGCCAGGACCCGCGCGGCCTCCCCGACGCCACGGTGCTGGACGAGCTGGACCGCCTGGTGATCCGTTACGCCGCGCAGATGACGCTGGACGTGCGTGTCAGCGACGAGGTCTTCGATGCCCTGCGCCGGCATTTCGACGAGACCGGCCTCGTCGAACTCACCAGCGCGATCGCCACCTACAACATGGTGGCGCGCGTTCTCGTCGCCCTGCAGATCACTCCGGAAGAATAAGCACGTGGGTCGCCAAAGCAATTCCCTTCGGAAACGCCGCGGAACCGGCTTCACCGGGCCGCTGGCGTTGCCCCTGAGGGGGAGGCGTAGCGAACGAGGTGCACGCAGCCCGGGGGGGGGCTCAATCCGGCTTGATGTCGTTGTCTTTCACGACCTTGGCCCAGATGTCCATCTGGCGCTCGATGAAGGCCTGGCCGGCCTGCGGCGTGCCACCCAGCACGTCAATGCCCTGCCCCGCCAGGCGCTGGGCCACGTCCGGGTTCTTCATGACCTTGTTGATGGCCTCGTTCATGCGCTGCACGATGGCCGGCGGCGTCTTGGAGGGCGCCAGCACGGCCCACCAGGCCGGCGCCTCGAAGCCCGTAAAACCGCTCTCGGCAATGGTTGGCACCTCGGGCAGCTGGCGTGCGCGCTGGCTGGTCGTGACCGCCAGCGGGCGCAGGCGCTTGCTGTCCACGTGCGGCTTGACGACGAAGACCGAACCGATGGCCAGCGGCACATGGCCGGCCACGGCATCGTTCATCAGCGGACCGCCGCCCTTGTAGGGCACGTGCACGAAGTTGAGGTTGTTGTTCTTGCCCAGCAGGGCCATGGCCAGATGGCCCAGGCTGCCCGAGCCGATGGTGCCGTAGCTCGCACCCTTGCCCGCCTTGGCCGCGGCCAGCACGTCGGCAAAGGTCTTGAATTCCGAGCCCACGGGCGTGGCCAGCACCATGGGCGAGGTGCCCACAACGACCACCGTGCTCAGGTCCTTGCGCGAGTCGAAAGGCAGACTGGGCATGAGCGCGGGATTGACCCCATGGGTGTCGAAGACCACGGCAAAGGTGTAGCCGTCAGGCGCCGCACCCGCCACCTGGGCCGCGCCGATGGAGCCCGAGGCCCCGCCCTTGTTCTCCACGATCACGTTCTGCCCCAGCTCCTGCTGCAGATAGGGCGCCAGCAGGCGCGAGACCTGGTCCACCGAACCGCCGGGCGGGAACACGGCCACGAGCTTGATCGCCTGCCGGGCAGGCCAGTCCTGCGCCAGCGCCATGCCGCTCAGGCCCAGGGTCGACGCGGCGAACAGCGCCAGGACAGCGCGACGGAATCTCTGCTTGTGCATGCGGTATCTCCTTTAGAGTTGGGCTTGTCGCTGCATGGTACGTTTCACCCCCCGCATGTCCACTCCGCATCTACCCCTAGCCGGCCTGCAGGCCCAGCCGCCCTGGCAGCACGAAGCGCCCGTCGCCCTGCAGTCGCACGTGCTGCGCCTGACGGCGCCTAACCCCGGGCTCATGACCGGCCCCGGCACCAACAGCTACCTCGTCGGCTCACCGGCCACGGGCTGGCTGGTGATCGACCCCGGCCCGCTGGAGCCGGCCCACATCGAACGCCTGTGGCAGGCCGCGGGCGGTGACATCCGCCTGATCGTCTGCACGCACTCACACGCCGACCACGCGCCGGCCGCCCGGCCGCTGCAAACCCTGTGCGCCGAACGCAGCGGCCACCCGCCGTCCGTGCTGGGCCTGCCTTCGGCGGCCACGGCGAACGCCGCCAGCCAGTTCACACCCGACCGTGCGCTGGCCGATGGCGAGACGCTCGCGCTGCGCGACGCCACGGGCCGGGTGCAGCACCACCTGCAGGTCATCCACACCCCGGGCCATGCGGCCAACCACCTCTGCCTCTTGCTGGCCGACGAAGCCGGTGCGGGCCTGCTGTTTTCAGGCGACCACATCCTCAACGGCAGCACCACGGTGATCAATCCGCCCGACGGCAACATGACGGCCTACCTCGATGCACTCGACGCACTCGACGCCGCCTGCGTGACGCTGGGTCTGGACTACATCCTGCCAGCCCATGGCCATGTGATGGACCAGGCCCGCACGGTCATCGCCAAGCTCAAGGCCCACCGCCTGGCCCGCGAAGCCAAGGTGCACGCGGCCATGCAAACCTGCCCCCAGGGCACCCTGGACGATTGGGTAGCGCTGGCCTATGACGACGTGCCGCCCGGCATCTGGCCACTGGCCAAACGCTCGCTGCTGGCCCATGTGGAACGCCTCCAGTCCTTGCCAGGGGGCAGGCCATGAACGAAGCGGTCCGCCTGTCCAAACGTCTGGCCGCCCTGCTGCCCTGCTCGCGCAGCGAGGCCGAGCGCTACATCGAAGGCGGCTGGGTCCGGGTGGACGGTCGCGTGGTGGAGGAGCCGCAGTTCCGCGTACTGCACGAAAAGATCGAGCTCGATCCGCAGGCCCGACTCACAGAACTGCCCCCCGTGACGCTGCTGCTGCACAAGCCGGCGGACCACCCCGCACCCTTGACCCTGCTGACCCCGGCCAACCACTGGAGCGCCGACCCCAGCGGCACGCGCGTGCTCAAGCGTCACTTCCACCAGCTCAGCCCCACCGTTGCGCTGGAACCCGCGGCCAGCGGCCTGCTGGTCTGCACCCAGGATGGACGCGTGGCGCGCAAGCTCGGCGACGACGCGCGCGTGATCGAGGTGGAAGTGACCGTGGATGTCCAGGGCGAGGTCACGGCCGCCCAGCTCGCCCTGCTGATGCGGGACACCGACGCGCGCGGCCAGTCCCTGCCCCCGCTCAAGGCCAGCCTCGGCAGCAGCGCAGAGGGCCGTAGCAAGCTGCGCCTGGCCATCAAGGGCAGCCACCCCGGCCTGGTCGCCTATGTCTGTGAACGCGCCGGCCTGCAGATCCTGGCCATGAAGCGCATCCGCATCGGCCGCGTGCCCATGGGTCAGTTGCCCCCCGGGCAATGGCGCTACCTGCAGGTCCACGAACGTTTTTAGGATCCGTTTACTCAACGGAGCGCACTGCTAAACTGCCGGCGCAACGACATATCGGGGAGACAGGCGACATGGACAGCAGGACGCAACGTCACGGCATTGCCGCCTACCGCTTACGCTTTTCCGGGACGGGCGGTGAATACTTCCGGGTCTGGATCGTCAATGTGCTGTTGTCCATCATCACGCTGGGCCTGTACACACCCTGGGCGCGCCGACGCACCGCGCGCTGGTTCTACGACCACACCCTGATCGCCAGCAGCCCGCTGGAATTCACGGCGCCGCTGCGCAAGATGGTGTTCAGTTTCATCCTCTTCGCCCTGCTCTATCTGGCCTACCAGATCGCGGCCGAAACCGGGCAGGACACCATGGTGCTGTTCTTCATCGTCGCCGCGGCCGCCCTGGCCCCCTACATCTGGGGCAGCGCGATGCGTTTTCGCCTGGCCAGCACGCGCTGGCGCGGCCTGCAGCTGCACTTTGCGGCGGGCTGGAAAGACGTCTACCTGGCGAGCTGGCCCATCTTCGTGATGGCCGCGCTCTGGATCGGGATCAATTTTGGCCTCGAGACGCTGGCCGCGGATCTGGGCGCGCCCCCGGTGCGCAAAGCGCGTAGCGTCCAATTCCCGGTCGTGAGCCCGCCCATGTGGGGTCTGATCGCCCTGGGCGTGGTCGTCAGCCTGTTGTGCATCATCCGCGTGGAGTTCAACTACAAGAGCCTGCTGGTGCTGCGCGCTGGCATCGGCAAGCAGCGCGGGCGCTGGAAACCGGTCTACAGCGACTTCGTGCGCATCTGGGGCGCCACCATCGCCGTGCTGCTGGCCGGCATCGCCCTGATCCTCGCGCTGGGGGCCGGGGCGCTCTACACCCTGCAGACTCTGTTCAGCAACGCCCGCGGGCCGGCCATGTTCGTGCTGATCCTCGTGACGGTACTCGCCGTCTTCCTGGGCCTGATCCTGGTCTCGGCGCCGGCGCGTGCCTACCGCGAGGCGCGCATGTTCAAGCTGATCTGGAGCAATGTGGGGCTGAGCCAGATCGCACGCTTCAAATGCGACCTCAGGCACTGGCCCTTCGTGCGCCTGCGCCTCAAGAACCTGCTGCTCACGCTGCTGACCCTGGGCTTCTACCGCCCCTTCGCACGCGTCAGCGAATACCGCATGAAGGCCGACTCGGTCACCCTGCACGTCAAGGGCGGCCTGGACCAGCTCGTGGGCGTTCTGGTCCAGCAGCAGGAAGGCCTGGGCGACGCGCTCGCCGATGCGGCCGGCCTGGACATCGTCGGCTGAAATCATGGCGGAGACCGTCAGCCCGGCCGCCCCCCTGCGTGCCAAATGGTTCAACGGCCGCAGCAGCCGCGCACGCGAAGTCCTGATCGTCCTCGAGCCCGGGCCCAAGGGACCCGCCCTGCGCCTGCATGTGCTGGATCTGGCGCATGCCGCCTCACGCCGCTTCGAGCATGACGAGGTGGAGTGGCCCCCGCAATGGAGCACCGACCGTGCGCCCGAGCGTCTCACCATCGCGCTGCACGAGCACGGCAGCGTGGAGATCGACCAGCCCCAGGTCTGGCAGCAGGCACTGGCCGTGGCCGGGGCGCGCGCCGGTCTGGCCCAGCGCATGCAGACCCGCTGGGCGGTGCTGCTGGGCGTGCTGGTCTTTGCCGTCATCGGGCTCGTGGCCTTCTATCGTTACGGCACACCCTGGGCCGCGGCCCAGCTGAGCCGCCATGTGCCGCTCGAATGGGAGCTGGGCATCAGCCAGGAGGCCATGGACCAGATCGAGCGCCGCTGGCTCAAGCCCAGTCAGCTGCCGCCCGAACGCCAGGCCGCGCTGCGCGCCAGCTTCCACGAGTTGCTGCGCCAGCTCGACCCCACGCTCAAACGCTATCCGGCCTACCGTCCGCGCTACGAGCTGCTGTTTCGCCGCGGCCTGGGCCCCAACGCCTTCGCCCTCCCCGGCGGCACCCTGGTCATGACCGACGAGCTGGTGGAAAGCGCCGCCAAGGCCGGTCTCTCGGACGATGCGCTGCTGGGGGTGCTGGCGCATGAAATCGGCCACGTCGAACACCGCCACGGCACGCGCCTGATCGTCGAGCAGGGCGTGCTCAATGTGGGCCTGGGCCTGGCGCTGGGGGACGTCTCCAGCGTGGTCTCGCTGGCCAGCACGGTACTCACGGGACTGGCCTACCGGCGCCAGCACGAGACCGAATCCGACTGCTTTGCGCTGGCACTCATGGCGCGCGCGCAGAAGCCCACGGCCCCGATGGCCGAGCTGCTGATGGGGTTGTCGCGGGAACACGGCGCCCCGGCCCCCCAGGCGCACGGCAGCAGCATGGCCGACTGGCTCAGCACGCACCCGGCGACACCGCAGCGCGCCGAACGCCTCCACGCCGGCACGCTGTGCCGCTGAACCCTAGGCGTGAAAGAGCCGCCCGCGCGCGGCCTGCGTGATGGCCGCCACGGCCGGGTGCTTGATGCGCCGCTCCACCGAGACGGCGTAGAACTCCTCGACCAGTTCCTCGTCGCCACGGCCGATCACCTCCACACCGTAGTGCGCCACGGTCTCGGCCTCCAGCACGGTGGGTGACATGAAGACACCCCGCCCTTCACGCCCGAAGGCTGTCATCAGCGCACCGTCGTCGAATTCACCCACGATGCGCGGCTGAATGCCCTGGCGCAGCAGCCAGGCATCCAGCTCCTGCCGCACGGACGATGCCGCGCCCTGGATCAGCATGGGCGCACCATGCAGGCACTGCGGGAACGCCCCCTGCAGCTGGCTGCGCAGCGAGGGGGCGCAGAAAAAGCTCATGCGCGACCTGCCCAAGGCATGGTTGTAGGCCTTGACACTGATGCGCCGGGTCAGCGGCTCGTCGGCGATCACCAGGTCCAGCCGGTGCAGGGCCAGCTGGGCCAGCAGGTCGGGGAACTTGCCCTCGACCCCGATCAGGCGCACGGGCACCGTCAGGTCCATGGCCGGCTCCAGCAGGCGGTAGGCCACAGACTTGGCCACCGAGTCGGCCACCCCGACCCGGAAATCCAGCACCCGCGGCCCGCTGCGGGGCTGGCGCAACGCAGCCTCCAGCTCGGCCCCCAGGGTGAAGATCTCGTCCGCATAGCCCAGGGCCAGGCGGCCGTCGTCGGTCAGCTCCAGCTGCCGACCGCTCTTGCGAAACAGCTTGCGTCCTAGACGCTCTTCCAGCAGCTTGATCTGGCCGGACAGGGTTTGTGGAGTTGTATGTAACTGCTCACCTGCCCTGATAATTCCGCCAGATCTTGCAGCCACCCAGAAATAGTGCAAATGCTTGAAGTTCATGGGAACTCCTTTGATTCGATTTAATCGAAGTGATTCGTTCGAAAATTCGAATTTACCGGAAGATCGAATATCCCTAGAGTTTCGTGTGCGAGTGCCATCCAGTGCTCGTGCCACATCCGAGAAAGGAAACGCCATGCGTCTCAGCGCCAAAAGCCGCTTTGCCGTCGCCGCCATGATCGACCTCGCCCTGCGCGAATCGGCCGGTCCCGTGCCCCTGAACTCCATCGGGCAAAGGCTGCAGATCTCCCTGTCCTACTTGGAACAGCTGTTCAGCAAGCTGCGTCAACAAGGCCTGGTGGAAAGCACCCGCGGGCCGGGCGGCGGGTACACCCTGGGTCGCAGTGCCCAGTTCATCAGCGTGGCCGACATCATTCGCGCCGTCGAAGGGCCGCGCGGCCTGCAGGCCGACGAATCCACGGACGCGGGCGAGGCTGGCTGGCAGCTCACGCGCGAACTCTGGAGCGGTCTCAACAGCCGCATGATGGACCATCTGGAAGGTATCAAGCTGCTGCAGCTCTGCGAGGAGCAGCGCGCCAAGGGCGTGCCGGTCGAAGAGCGACAGGCTCCGAGCCGGCGCGGGATCTTTGCCCAGCGCAAACCCGAGCCGCCCAAGACCACGGCGCCCAACTCGGTGTTCGCGCTGGCCGGTGCCCTGGCTGCGAAGTCCTGAACGCACGGCGGGAGAACCGGTGCCGCCTGCGCGGCACCGGATTGGAAAAGTGTGAAGTCGGCCTGTAAGCCGGATTCTGTGCGCCGCGGTTGCCCGCGGCGTGACCGCCATTTATCTGGGCCGGGGGTCGCCCACCCGGCTCGGTGCTACCTACCCGCCAGCTCCGCGGAGCCACATCAACGCTGGCCTATTTGGTATTGCTGCGCGTAGAGATTGCCCGTTTCACCCACCTTGGATGCTCGTACCTCGGGCTTGCGCCCTCGGTGCGGCACCAAGGTGACTCGTCTCTGTTGCTCTGATCCTCACCTCACGGTGGAGAGGTGTTACCTCCTACGCTGCCCTGTGCAGTCCGGACGTTCCTCCAGTGCCTGGTTTCCCAGCTTGCACCAGCGGCGGTCCGGCCGACTTCACGCCACGGATTATCCCCGCATGCGCCGCATCGTGCCGGCGCGTATCATGGCGGCCTTCTTTGCTTGATCGATACAAGCCATGATCCGACTGACCGAACTCAAGCTCCCGCTAGAGCACGCGCCCGAGGCCCTGCCGGCGCTGATCTGCAAGACGCTGGGCATCGCCCCGGGTGAGCTGCACCGCCACACCGTCTACAAGCGCAGCTTCGACGCGCGCAAGGCCGAACTGCTGCAGGTCTACATCGTGGACGTGGAAGTCGCACCGGCGCTCGAGACCCGCCTGCTTGCGCAGTTCGCCCAGCATCCGCACATCGGGCCCAGCCCCGACCTCGTCTACCGCCCGCCGGTCCAGGCCCCGGCCCAAGTCCAGGAGCGCCCCGTGGTCGTGGGCTTCGGCCCCTGCGGCATCTTTGCAGCCCTGCTGCTGGCGCAGATGGGCTTCAGGCCCATCGTGCTGGAACGCGGCAAGACGGTGCGTGAGCGCACCAAGGACACCTGGGGGCTGTGGCGCAAGAAGGTACTGCAACCCGAGTCGAACGTGCAGTTCGGCGAGGGCGGCGCCGGCACCTTCAGCGACGGCAAGCTCTACAGCCAGATCAAGGACCCGCGCCACCTGGGCCGCAAGGTCATGCAGGAGTTCGTGGATGCGGGTGCCCCCCCCGAGATCCTGGTCGAGGCGCATCCGCACATCGGCACCTTCAAGCTCGTCAAGGTGGTCGAAGGCATCCGCGAGCAGATCGAGGCCCTGGGCGGCGAGATCCGCTTCCAGCAGCGCGTCACCGACCTGCTGCTCGACGAGACGCCGCACAGCAAGGCGCTGCGCGGCCTGCGCGTGCTGGATCAGGCGACAGGGCGGACCTACGAGCTGTCGACCCGCCACGCGGTGCTGGCCCTGGGCCACAGCTCGCGTGACACCTTCACCATGCTCTGGGACCGCGGCGTGAGCCTGCAGGCCAAGCCCTTCTCCATCGGTTTTCGCATCGAGCACCCGCAGAGCGTGATCGACCGCGCACGCTGGGGCCGGTACGCAGGCCACCCGCTGCTGGGTGCGGCTGACTACAAGCTGGTGCACCACGCGAAGAATGGCCGTGCGGTCTACAGCTTCTGCATGTGCCCCGGCGGCACGGTGGTGGCAGCCACCTCGGAGCCGGGGCGCGTGGTGACCAACGGCATGAGCCAGTACTCGCGCAACGAGCGCAACGCCAACGCGGGTATGGTGGTGGGCATCGAACCCCCGGACTATCCGGATGGCCAGGCTGTCGACGACTGGATCGCAGCCTTCGGCCCCGAAGACGGGCCGCGTTACGCGGCGCAGGCCGTGGAACTTCGGCACCAGCAACCCCCGCAGTACCATCCCCTCGCAGGCATCGTGCTGCAGCGCAAGCTCGAAGCCGGTGCCTATGTGCTGGGCGGCAGCAGCTACGAGGCCCCGGGCCAGCTCGTCGGCGATTTCCTGGCCGGCCGGCCCTCTGCGGACTTCGGCAATGTGCTGCCCTCCTATAAACCGGGCGTGAAACTGGGCGACCTGCAGCCCGCCCTGCCCGCCTATGCCATCGAGGCCATGCGCGAGGCGCTACCGGTCTTCGGGCGCAAGATCAAGGGCTACGACATGCCCGACGCCGTGCTGACCGGCGTGGAGACCCGCACCTCCTCCCCGCTGCGCATCCCGCGCGGCGAGGATCTGCAGAGCCTCAATGTGCGCGGCCTCTATCCGGCGGGCGAGGGCGCGGGCTATGCCGGCGGCATCCTCTCGGCGGGCGTGGACGGCATCAAGGTGGCGGAAGCCCTGGCGCTGGACCTCGCGGGCTGACCGACTACTTCGGTGCCGGGGGCTTCTCCGGCGGCTTAGGCGGAGGCGGGGGCTTGCGCTGGATGCGGGGCGGCGTGTCGGTACCCGGCGGCACGGGCAGCGCACCGGCCCCGCACAGGGCGCGCACGTTGGCGCCATACACGGTGTAGGCGTGGCGCCCGGGCTCCATGTTGTTGTCCTTCTTGAAGTCGTTGTACTGCGCCCAGGCCTGTTCACAGGTCTGGGGGGACTGCGCCCAGGCGGCGCCGCAGAGTACGGCGCACAGGGTGGTCAGCAACAGACTGCGGCATCGCTTCATAAGGCCCCCGTGTTCTCGAAGTTCGGTGGTGTCTGCACCGAGTGCAGCACATAGTCTGCCAAAGCCTGCGCCTCCATGGGCCGGGCAAAGTAATAACCTTGCGCCTCGTGGCACCCAAACTGACGCAGCAGCGCCAGCGCCTCGACATCCTCCACGCCTTCGGCAATGGTCTGCAGGCCCAGGCTGGCCGCCATCTGGATGACGGCGCGCACAATGGCCGCGTCGTCGGGATTGCGCGCGAGGTCGCGCACGAAGCCCTGGTCGATCTTGAGCTTGTCGACGTCAAAGCGTTTGAGATAGGACAGGCTGGAATAGCCGGTCCCGAAGTCGTCGATTGAAAGCCGGATGCCCAGCTGCTTGAGCTGGCGCACGCTGGCCAGCACCGCCTCGGCGTCGTGGATCATGATGGACTCGGTCAGCTCCAGCTCCAGCAGACGCGGATCGAAACCGGTGCGCTGCAGGATGCGGGTGATCGCGGGCTGCAACTCGCCGCGACGGAACTGTACGGCCGACAGATTCACCGCCATGACCAGAGGCGGCAAGCCCTGCGCGCGCCAGGCCACGGCCTGGCGGCAGGCCTCCTGCAGCACCCATTCACCGATCGGCACAATCAGGCCACCATCTTCGGCCACGGGGATGAAGCGCCCCGGCGAAATCAGCCCTTGCTCGGGATGACGCCAGCGCAACAGGGCCTCGACCCCGACGACGCGACCGCTGTCCAGCGCGATCTGCGGCTGGTAGTGCAGCTCGAACTCGCCGCGCTCCAGCGCGCGACGCAGGCCGTTCTTGGTCCGCAGATGCTCGACCGCCTCCACATTCATCTGCTCATCGAAGAAGCGATAGTGGTTGCGCCCCGCATCCTTGGCCCGGTACATCGCGGTATCGGCCTTCTGGTGCAGGATCTCGAAATCACGCCCGTCGTCCGGGTACAGCGCCACGCCGATCGAGGCCGAGGTCGTGAGCTCATGCCCGTCGATGAGAAAGGGCGCCTGCAAGCGCTCGCGGATCTTCACCAGCACCGGCACGATGGCCTCGGTACCGCTGAGATCCGACAGCACGATGAGGAATTCGTCACCGCCCTGGCGGCTGATGGTGTCGGTCTCGCGCACGCATTCCCGCAAGCGTACCGCGATCTCCTTGAGCAGGGCATCGCCCACGGCATGGCCCAGGGAATCATTGATGGTCTTGAAGTTGTCCAGGTCCAGGAACAGCAGAGCCAGGCGCCGCTGCATGCGCTCGGCATGGGCCGCCGCCTGGCTGTAGCGGTCCTGCAGCAGCAGGCGGTTGGGCAGGCCGGTGAGCACGTCGCGGTAGGCCAGGAACTCCACCTGGCGCTCCGCTGCCTTGCGTGCGGTGACGTCGGCCGCGATGGCGAGATAGCCGCTGATCTCGCCGCTGGCGTCACGCAGCGGTGCCAGCGTGGTGCTCAGGTCGAAAAGAGTGCCATCGGCCTTCTGTCGTTGCACCTCCTGGTCGAGGATGCTTTCGCCGCGCAGCACACGCTCGCGCAGCTCCACGGTCTCGCGCTGCTTGGCCGCCGGCACGCTGGGCAGGGGACGGCCGACCACCGCCTCGGCACGCCAGCCAAACAGCTTTTCGGCCGCGGGGTTCCAGGCCGTCACGACGCCCTCGCGGTCGCGCGTGTAGATCGCGAAAGGTGACGAGCGGATGATGGTCTGGTTGAGCTGCTTCTCGGCCTCGAGGGTGCGGTAGGCCTGCTCCAGGGCCTGCACGGCCGCCGCCTGGCTGCGCCAGGAGCGCCGGATCAGCCAGGCCACGGCCAGACTGGTGAGCAGGAACAGCAAGGCCACGCCGACGGCCTTGCTGACTTCCTCCCGCCAGCCCGTCAGGTAATCGTCCTCGGCAAAGCCGATCACCAGGTACAGGTCGGTGCCAGTGATGTGGCGAAACGAGGAGGTGCGCTGGACCTCGTCGACGATGGAGCGCGCCTTGTAGACGCCGCTGAGCTGCCCGCTGCCCACACGCTGGCGCAACTCGGGCGACCCGAAGGGCATGCCCACCGCCTCGGCCACGCCATCCGGTGACGGGTGGCGCACGACCAGGCGGAAATCCGCATCAAAGATCGTGAAGGAACCGCTGGTTCCGAACTGCAGCGGCACCAGCCGCGCAATGATGTGGTGCAAGGGCAGCGAGCCCTGCACCACGCCCAGAAAGCGGCCATCGGGAGCGCGCAGGCCACGTGCGAGGTTGATGACCCATTTGCCGCTCAGACGCCCCTGGACCGGCTGTCCGACGATCAGGCCGGCATCGGGATCGTCGCGCAGGCGGATGAAATAGTCGCGGTCCGCGATATTCACGCGGGTCTGGGGCGTGACCCCTGTGCCATGCTTCAGATCCCCTTGCGCATCCGCCACACGCAGGCCGTCCAGCTCGGGCAAGCGTCGCAGCTTGTCCGCGATGAGGGCGCCGATGCCCGCACTGCCGGGCGCGCGCAGTACCTCGTCGCCCACGGTCTGCAGAGCCAGATCGATCACGCGCACGGAGGCCGCGACGTCCTGCTCCATGAGATGCGAGAGGTTGCCCACCATCACGGCGGCCCGCTCCTCGAAACGCAGACGGCTTTGCTGCAGCGCCCAGGCCACGAAGCCGATGAGAAGCAGATTGAGCAGCACCACCGCCAGCCACAGGCGCGGCAGGAAGCCGCGGGTGGCGGACTTCGCGCGCAGGGACACAGGTGCAGCAGAGGTCATGAGGGCAGGGCCAGGCTCTGATCGGCCCGACGCCTGCACCCATTTTGGGCGCGCGCCCAGCCACGCGCAAGCCCAAAGAAAAGGCCCCGGGGCAGGGTTTGCCCGCGGGGCCGCGATTCGACAACCGGGAACTCAGCCCTGCATGTTCTGCAACGCGGCGATGCGTTCTTCGATCGGCGGGTGCGTCGAGAACAGCTGGCCGATCCCACCGGCAATGCCCATGGCCGCCATGCTCTTGGGCAGCTCGGCCGTGTGCAGGCCGCCCAGGCGCGCCAGGGCGTTGATCATGGGCTGGCGACGGCCCATGAGCTGGGCGGCGCCGGCGTCGGCACGAAACTCACGCTGGCGCGAGAACCAGGCCACGATGATGGCCGCCAGGAAGCCCAGCACGATGTCCATGACAATGGTCGTCACGAAATAACCGATGCCGGGTCCGGAGTTCTCCGAATCACCCTTGCGCAGGAAGCTGTCCACCGCATAGCCGACCACCCGGCTGATGAAGACCACAAAGGTGTTCATCACGCCCTGGATCAGGGTCATCGTGACCATGTCGCCATTGGCGATGTGCGCCACCTCATGGCCGATCACGGCCTCGACCTCTTCGCGCGTCATGTTGCGCAGCAGGCCCGTGGACACGGCCACAAGGGCCGAGTTCTTGAAAGCGCCGGTCGCGAAGGCGTTGGGATCACCTTCGAAGATGCCGACCTCGGGCATGCCGATGCCGGCCTGATCGGCGAACTTGCGCACGGTGTTGACGATCCAGGCCTCGTCAGGCGTCTGCGGTTGCTCGATGATCTGCACGCCCGCGCTCCACTTGGCCACGGGCTTGCTGATCAGCAGCGAGATGATGGCACCGCCAAAGCCCATGATGAGCGCGAAGCCCAGCAAGGCGCCCAGGTTCAGGCCGTTGGCCGTGAGAAAGCGGTTGACGCCCAGCAGGCTGGCCACAATGCCCAGCACGACCACCACAGCCAGGTTGGTCAGGACGAACAGGATGATGCGTTTCATGATTTCCTTCAGGAACAGTCCGACACCGTGGGACCGATGGCGCGAATGGTAAGGGCGAACAGGGCGAAATCAAGTGCGCTGGCGCATTCCCACTGCCGGGTGTAGCGAAATGTCTATCCGGACGCAGGTCCCGGGGCGCGACGCGGACGGAAAACCTGCGCATCGTCATAGAACGCAGGCGTTTCGTTGGCCGGCCACCAGCCCGGCACGCCCAGCACGGGCAGGGGCTGGAAGGGTTTGCGCGCCAGCCGCTCGGGCACCAGCGCTCCTGCCAGCCAGACGTCGAGCGATTCGGGCGCCACATCCAGCGGCACACGGTAGACATGGGCGGTGATGTCCTTGCGTGGCTGCACGAGTTTTTCGATCAGCGCATGGCCGAACAGCGTCACGCGGACCTGCTGCCAGAGCGGGCGCTGCTCGACGAACAGGCACCGCCAGTCGCGCGCGCACAGCGCCTCCCAGAGCCTGTCGGGCACCTGCAGCAGGGCGGCATTTTCATCGAACAGGGTCAGCGCGTCGCGCAGCGGCCCGCGCACCGGACCGATACCGTCGGCTGCGATGGCCGCGGCCTGCAGCGCGTTGAGCTGGCGCTTGGTCTGCGGGAAATGCAGCCAGACCAGGCCGTTGAAAAAATCATGCAGGCCGTCGCGCGTGGGCACCTGCCGGGTTTCGAAGATGTAGCGCTCGTAGGCCCACCCCTCAGGCAGGGCGGACTGGGGCACGAAGCGCAGCGGGCCGCCGGCCGCGTCCAGCACCTCGGCATGGCCGCGCCCCTCCCGGACCTGGTCGGCCAGCGGCTGACCGACCGCGCGATAGGGCTGCAGCCATGGCGCCGACCAGTCGACGTCCATCAGGCACGGGAGGGCTTGGCCAGGCGCCTGTCGCGTACGGCAACCTGGGAGGTTCCCTCGTTCGCCATTTCAAACAGCTGGGTGGCCGCCAGCAGCTTGGTCAGGGTGGGATAGCCGTAGTTGCGGGGATCAAAGGAGGCCTGGTTTCCGATCTGCTGGCCGACCGCCCCCACGCGGGCCCAGCCGTTCTCGTCGGCCGCGGCATGCACGGCGGTCCGCAACAAGGTGACCAGCTTGGCATCCTGCTTCAATTGGGCGGAAGGCACCCGCAAGGGTGCGGCCGGCGCCGCTTCGTCGGTCTCGGCGGCCTCCTCGACCCCGAGCTTGTCCAGGTAGAGGAAGCGGGAACAGGCGTTGACGAAGGGCTCGGGCGTCTTGCGGGCGCCAAAACCATAGACCGCGGCGCCCTTGGCGCGCAGGTGCATGACCAGCGGGGTGAAATCGGCGTCCGACGAAACGATGCCGAAGGCATCGGGCCGGTCCGTGTAAAGCAGCTCCAGCGCGTCGATCACCATCGCCATGTCGCTGGCATTCTTGCCCTTGGAATAGTCGAACTGCTGCATGGGGCGGATCGCATGCTCGTGCAGCTGCTCCTCCCAGCCCTTGAGTTCGGCCTTCTTCCAGTTGCCATAGGCGCGGCGCACGTTGCTGACCCCGAAAGTCGACAGCTCCGACAGGATCAGGCCGATCTTGGACGCGGGCGAATTGTCGGCATCGATGAGCAGCGCAATATGCGCCTCCTGCCGAACGCCGCCGCGGGCATTCACACCATTCTCCACGGCAGCGCCTCACCCGAGCGCAGCGGCTTGAGCTCGGCTTCGCCGAAGGCAAAGCTCTCGGGCGGCGTCCAGCTCTCGCGGCGCAGCGTGATGGTGCCGCGATTGCGCGGCAGGCCGTAGAAGTCGGCGCCGTGGAAACTGGCGAAGCCTTCGAGCTTGTCCAGCCGACCCACGCTGTCGAAGGCCTCTGCGTACATCTCGATGGCCGCGTGCGCGGTGTAGCAACCGGCACAGCCCGTGGCATGCTCCTTCAGATGCACCGGATGCGGCGCGCTGTCGGTGCCCAGGAAGAACTTGGGACTGCCGCTGGTGGCCGCGGCCACCAGGGCCTGCCGGTGCGTCTCACGCTTGAGCACGGGCAGGCAATAGTAATGTGGGCGGATGCCGCCGGTGAAGATGGCGTTGCGGTTGTAAAGCAGGTGATGCGCGGTGATGGTCGCGCCCGTGTACTGGTCGCTCTCCATCACGTACTGTGCGGCATCTTTCGTGGTGATGTGCTCGAACACGATCTTGAGCTCGGGAAAGTCCCGGCGCAGCGGCTGCAGCTGCTTCTCGATGAAGACCGCCTCGCGGTCGAAGAGGTCGATCTCGGGACTGGTGACTTCACCATGCACCAACAGCAGCAGGCCTTCGCGCTGCATGGCTTCGAGGGTCTTGTAGGTCTTGCGGATATCGGTCACGCCGGCATCGCTGTTGGTCGTGGCGCCAGCCGGGTAGAGCTTGCAGGCCACCACGCCGGCCGCCTTGGCGCGCTCGATCTCCTCGGGCGGCAGCTTGTCGGTCAGGTAGAGCGTCATCAGCGGCTCGAAATCCACCCCGGCGGGCACAGCGGCACGGATGCGCGCGCGGTAGTGCGCGGCCTCGTTGGCCGTGGTCACCGGCGGCTTGAGGTTGGGCATGATGATGGCGCGGCCGAACTGGCGCGCCGTGTGCGGCACCACGGCGGCCAGGGCGGCGCCATCGCGCACGTGCAGATGCCAGTCGTCGGGGCGGGTGAGGGTCAGCGTGTCCATGGCGTGATTGTCGCACCCTGCCCCGGTGTCTGGCCTTCAGCGCAGGTAGTCGCCGCTGGCCTCGGGCTGGTAAAGAATGCGCACGAGACGCAGCGCGTGCCGGCGACCGTCGGGCGTGAGCCAACCGGCCGTCTCGCCCTCTTCCAGCCCCAGCAGGCTGGTGCCTGCCGGGGAGAGCACGGAGATGCGGCCCTGGGCCGGATCGGCGTCGATGGGGTAGCTCAGGGTCAGCTCCTGGCGGGCACCGCTGGCCGGATCTTCGACCAGCAGATGGCTGTGCATGGTGACCACCTGGGCTGGCAGTTCACGCGGCGCCAGCAGCTCCGCCCCCTGCAGCAGTTCACTCAGGGAATCGGGCACACCCCGCTGCGGCAGCAGACGAAGGATGCGGGCGTGGTCCAGCTCGCTCATCAGGCGGGCGGTATCGGAAAAGGACATGGAAACGCTCCGGAAGGGGCCCGGGCAAGCCGGGCCGGCGGCGCCTGAGGCGGCCCGGTGATCCAGTGTCGGCGCGAAAAAGGTAAAGGAGATGGATCGCCGGGCTCAGGACTCTGCCTGCGGCAGCAGGCAGGGCGTCCAGGCACGCGCATGCGGCGCCTGCAGGGAGCAGGCGCGCAAGAGGGGCATGCGGGCGTCGGAGAACATGGGACCGATTGTAGGCCGGGTCGCTCAGTGCTGCAGGATCTTGTTGAGGAAGTCCTTGGTGCGCGGCTGACGGTTCTCGGGGTGGCCGAAGAACTCGTCCTTGCTGCAGTCTTCCAGGATGCGGCCACCGACGTCGATGAAGATCACACGGCTGGCGACCTTGCGTGCGAAGCCCATCTCGTGCGTGACCACCATCATGGTCATGCCTTCCTTGGCCAAGGTCACCATCACATCCAGCACCTCGCCCACCATCTCGGGGTCCAGCGCCGAGGTCGGTTCGTCGAAGAGCATGACGATGGGGTCCATGGACAGCGCGCGGGCGATGGCCACGCGCTGTTGCTGGCCACCCGAGAGCTGGCCCGGGAACTTATCCTTGTGCGCCATCAGGCCCACGCGGTCCAGCATCTTGAGGCCGCGCGCCTTGGCCTCGTCGAGGCTGCGGCCCAGCACCTTGACCTGGGCAATCGTGAGGTTCTCCGTCACGCTCAGGTGAGGAAAGAGCTCGAAGTGCTGGAACACCATGCCCACGCGGCTGCGCAGCTTGGGCAGATTGGTCTTGGGGTCGTGCAAGGGCACGCCATCCACAAAGATCTCGCCCTGCTGGATGGGCTCCAGGCCGTTGACGGTCTTGATCAGCGTGGACTTGCCCGAGCCCGAGGGGCCGCAGACCACCACCACATCGCCCTTGGCGATGTTGACCGAGCAGTTGTTGAGCACCTGCACCGGGCCATACCATTTGGATACGTTCTTGATTTCAATCATGTCAGGTCTCCTGTAGAGCCGCCTCAAAGGAGGCCTGCGCCCCCTCGGGGGGCCGCGAACGAATGTGAGCTTGGGGGTCCATTTCTTCTCCGAACTCAGCGCACGATGGCGATCTTGGCCTGCAGACGCTTGACGCTCAACGACAGGGCAAAACAGATCACGAAATACACGACGGCGGCCAGCAGGTAGGCCTCTTCCGGTCGGCCATAGATCTTGCCGGCGTTGGTGAAGCCCTTGAGCAGGTCGTAGGCGCCGATGGCGTAGACCAGCGAGGTGTCCTGGAACAGGATGATGGTCTGCGTCAGCAGTACCGGCAGCATGTTGCGGAAGGCCTGGGGCAGCACCACCAGGCGCATGTTCTGCGAGTAGCTCATACCCAGGGCCTGACCCGCATGGACCTGACCGCGCGGGATGGACTGGATGCCCGCGCGCATGATCTCGCTGAAGTAGGCCGCCTCGAAGGCGATGAAGGTGATGATGGCCGAGACCTCGGCACCGATAGGCTTGCCGATCATGAAGGGGATCAGCAGGAAGAACCACAGGATCACCATCACCAGCGGGATGGAGCGCATGCCGTTGACATAGATGGCGGCCGGAATGTCCAGCCACTTGCGCCCCGACAGGCGCATGAGTGCGAGCAGGGTACCGAAGAGGATGCCGCCGGCCGTGGCGATCAGCGTGAGCTTGATGCTGAACCACAGGCCGCCGAGCACGAACTTGCTGATGATGTCCCAGCTGAGGAAGGTCAGGTCGAGGTTCAGCATCTCAATGCCCCCCGCCCGTGCCGCCGGCCACGATGAAGCCAGGCACCTGCACCTTCTTCTCAACGAAGGCGAAGATGCGGTTCACGGCCAGTGCGGACAGCATGTACAGACCCGTCACGGCCAGGTAGATCTCGATGCCGCGCGAGGTTTCCTCCTGCGCCTGCATGGCAAACATGGTGAGCTCGGCAATCGACACCGCGAAGGCCGCGGCCGAGTTCTTGAGCAGGTTCATGGACTCGCTGGTCAGCGGCGGCAGGATGATGCGGAAGGCCATGGGCAGGATCACGTAG
This sequence comes from Hylemonella sp., assembly GCA_046299695.1. Lineage (GTDB taxonomy): Bacteria > Pseudomonadota > Gammaproteobacteria > Burkholderiales > Burkholderiaceae_C > Hylemonella. Next base: position 137,407 of record JBKBHP010000001.1, on the reverse strand, counting down.
CGGTAGGCCTGGGCGTTGGTGAAGCCCATGGCCAGGGCCGCGTTGCGCTGGCCGCGCGGCAGGGCCTGGATGCCCGCACGCACCTGCTCGGCAATGCGCGCCGAGGTGAAGAAGCCGAGGCCGAAGACCACGAGCACGAAGCCCGGCACCTGCTGGAAGACCGGGAAGATCTTGGGCACCACGAAGTACCAGAGGAAGATCTGCACCAGCAACGGGATGTTGCGGAACAGCTCGACCCAGGCCGTGGCCAGGCGCACCAGCCAGGGGCTGCCCGGCAGGGTGCGCAGCGTGCCCATGAGCGCGCCCATGAGCATGGCCACCACCCAGGAACAGCCGGCCACCGCGAGCGTCCAGCCCCAGGCGTCGATCATCCATTCGAGGTAGGTGCGGCCACTGCCGTCGTCGTTGAGAAAGACCTGCCAGTCCCAGTTCATGCCTTGTGTCTCCGTCAGGATGCGCCTTTCCGCATTCTGTAAGCAAAAACCCCGCCCGGTGGTGGCCGCGGCGGGGTGCTGATTATCTCAGCGCCAGTCTTACTTCTTGGCGTAGTCTTCCATGGGCTTGTCGTTCGGCGCAGCCCAGGCACCCTTGGTGCTGTCGCTCAGGGCCAGGCCCACCTTGACGTTCTTCGGCGGGATGGGCTGCAGGAACCACTTGTCGTAGATCTTGGCCATCTCACCCGACTTCATGAGGTCCATGAGCGTGTCATCGGCCACCTTCTTGAAGGCCGGGTCATCCTTGCGCAGCATGATGGCGATAGGCTCGACCGACAGCACCTCACCCACGATCTTGAAGTCGGCGGGGTTCTTGGCGTTGGCGATGTTGCCGGCCAGGATGGAGCCGTCCATGACGAAGGCGTCGGCGCGGCCCGATTCGAGCAGCAGGAAGCTGTCGGCATGGTCCTTGCCGTAGATCTCGTTGAAGTTGATGCCCTGGGCGCGCTCATTGCGGCGCAGGGTCTGCACCGAGGTGGTGCCCGTGGTGGTGGCCACGTTCTTGCCATTGAGCTGGGTGATCGAGGTGATGCCCGAATTGGCCTTCACGGCGATGCGCACTTCCTCGACGTAGGTGGTCACGGCGAAGGCCACGTCCTTCTGGCGCGTGGCGTTGTTGGTGGTCGAGCCGCACTCGATGTCCACGGTGCCGTTCTGCGTCAGCGGGATGCGGTTCTGGGACGTGACGGACTGGTATTTCACGTCCAGCTTGCGGCCCACAGCCTTCTCGACATTGGCCACGATGCGCTGGCACAGCTCGACATGAAAACCGGCGTACTTGCCATCCCCCAGGGTGTAGGACAGGGCACCGGAGGAGTCGCGCACCCCCATGGTAATGCTGCCCGAGGCCTTGACCTTGGCCAGGGTATCGGCCTGGGCGCCCACGGCGAGGGCGGTGAGCGCGAGGGCCAGCAGATGCTTTTTCATGCGTTGCTCCTTGTTCGGAATAAAGACAGACCGCGAGTATCCAGCAAAACCCGTGCCGGACGCGGCACTGTAGGGACATTAAAGAACGCCGGGCGTCGCTTTGGCAAGACAGGGCTACCCCGATGCCGCGCCGGCCAGAAAACTCCACAAGGCCTGGGCCGTGCGCTTGGGCCCGGGCCGACCCCGCGGGTTTTCCCGGTACAGGCGCATGTCCATGGTGATCTGCAAGCCGGCCAGGGCCGCCGGCGCAGCACTGACCAGACGCCCGGCGCGCAGTTCCTGGCGCACGGCGCTGTGCGGCAGAAAGGCCAGGCCATGGCCTTCAAGGGCCATGGCCTTGAGGCCTTCGGCCATGTCGGTTTCGTAGACCCGGTCCAGATGGATGGCCATGCCCGTCTGCTTGAGCATGAAATCCACCACCTGCCCCAGATACGCCCCCGGGGCATAGCCCAGATAGGGCAGAGGCTGATCCGGCCGCCCCGGCAGGGGAAAGAGCGGTTGCCCTTGCGCATCGGGTCGGCAGTACGGCGCAATGCTCTCCTGGCCCAGACTCACCATCTCGTAGCGCTCGGCGTCCAGCGGAAAGGGGTGCGAGGCGTGGTGATAGGCCAGCAACAGGTCGCAGCTGCCTTCGGTCAACCGGATCACGGCGTCGTGCACATTGAGGGCAATCAGCCGGCTCTTGAACGGCCCGAACTTTTCGCGCAAGGCCGAGACCCAGGCCGGGAAGAAGGTGAAGGCCAGGGTGTGCGGTACGGCGAATTCGATCACATCCTCACCCGCTGCCGTGTGGCTGCGCAGCATGGCGCGGGTGTGCTGCAGGGCTTCAAGCAGCTCCAGGGCCTGGCCATAGAGCGTCTCACCCGCAGGGGTGAGGCGCGTGGGATAGGCGCTGCGGTCCACCAGGTCGGTACCGGCCCAGGCCTCGAGCGACTGGATGCGGCGCGAAAAGGCCGGCTGCGTGACGTGACGCAGCTGGGCCGAACGGCTGAAGCTGCGCGTTTCGGCCAGGCTCACGAAGTCTTCTAGCCACTTGGTCTCCATGGCAGGCGATTATGCGCAGGTCTCAGAGTCTGTTCACGGTCTCCCTGGGGTCGCGTTGGGGCGCAATCGGGATGAGTTGACCGCGAGCAGGCTCTCAAGCCGTGACCGTACAGTTGCGCCCGGTCTGCTTGGCCCGGTACAGCGCCTGGTCGGCCCGTTCGATCACGGTGTCGATGGGCTGTCCGGCTTCGCACACGGCCAGTCCGGCGGAGAAGGTCAGCGTGAGCTCGGGCGCAATGTCTGCCAGCGACACCCGGGCCAGGCCTTCACGCATGCGCTCCACGCACTGCAGCGCCTCGGTCGGGCCGGTGGCGGGCAGGAGCAGCAGGAATTCCTCGCCGCCCCAGCGCGCCAGGACATCCGAGCTACGCAGACTGAGCCGCACGCTGTCGGCGAAGGCGCGCAGGACCGTGTCGCCCGCCTTGTGCCCGTAGTCGTCGTTGACGCGCTTGAAATGGTCGAGGTCCAGCAGCACCAGGCTCATCGTTGAGCCGGAGTGCTGCTGGCGCGACTGCTCATCCTGCATCAGCTCGACCATGTGCCGGCGATTGATCAGGCCGGTCAGCTCATCCTGCGTAGCCAGCAACCGGATCTGCTCCAGCGACTGCGCCAGCGCCTGCTTCTGTTCCCGCAGACGGCGGCGCAGCAGTCCCATGCGCATCGACAGCACCGAGACACCTGCCAGCACGACGACGGCGAACGCCAGGTGCACGGCTTCGACCCCACCCGGATAGCGTTGCGGCTGCGTCCGGTGCTTCCACACCATCACGGTGACCAGGGCAAACAGGGCAAAAACGGCTAGCCCGCGCGCCTGCTGGACGGTCAGGCTGAACATGCCATACGCCAGCACGAGCACCAGGATGGCCAGCACCGCGCCCCGCGCCGGACCGGTGATGGCATAGGAGCCGACGATCGCCACGACACCGTGGACGGTCTGTACAAAGGTCATGGAGGGCTCTGCGGGGGACAGGCGCTCGCTCCAGCCCGTGCGCACCAGCAGGTAGAAGAGGATCGAGCCGCTGAGGTTGTAAGCCGTCAGCCAGTTGGACTCGCGCGGATCGATGTAACCCAGACGAACTTCCGCCTCCTGCAGCAGCGCGAACGTCACGTAGCCCGCCATGGTCAGCAGCGTAAGGATGACACGTTCACGCCGGCCTGGGTTCGACCCCAGAAACCAGCGGGAAAGTACAGAGATCAGCTTCCCCGGCATTCCTGTTCGTCTTTCGCGCCTTGCCTCCAGACACCCGGGGCATCCCGGGAACGGCCTGCGCAGGCTGGCTGCGCGAGGATGCCGCAAAAGCCGGGGCGTGTCTATTCCGCGCTCTGCTGCAATGCCCACATGCGTGCATAAGTGCCGTCCCTGCGCAGCAAAGCGGCATGCGGACCACGCTCGACAATCCGCCCGCCTTCCATGACCAGGATCTCGTGGGCATCGACCACGGTGGACAGGCGGTGCGCGATCACCAGCGCCGTCTTGCCCTGGGCCACGCTGCGCAGCTCGGCCTGGATGGCGCGCTCGTTGGCCGAGTCCAACGCCGAGGTGGCCTCGTCGAAGATCAGGATGGGCGGATTCTTGAGCAGGGTGCGCGCGATCGCGACGCGCTGCTTCTCGCCACCGGAAAGCTTGAGTCCGCGCTCGCCCACCATGGTGTCGTATCCGGCGGGTGTGCTGGCGATGAAGGTGTGGATGTGGGCCGCACGCGCGGCCTCCTCCACCTCGGCGCGGCTGGCGCCAGGGCGCCCATAGGCGATGTTGTACTCCACGGTGTCGTTGAACAGCACGGTGTCCTGCGGCACGATGCCGATGGCCTGCCGCACACTGGCCTGCGTGACGCTGCGGATATCCTGGCCTGCGATCTCGATGCGCCCGCCCGTGACGTCGTAGAAACGGTAGAGCAGGCGCGCCAGCGTGGACTTGCCGGCGCCCGAGGGACCGACCACGGCCACGGTCTTGCCGGCCGGGATCTCGAAGCTCAGGTCGTGCAGGATGGGACGCGCCGGGTCGTAGGCGAAGTGCACGTGCTCGAAACGCACGGCGGCAGCGCCCGGCGGCAGTTGCAAGGCCGGGGCGCCGGGCATGTCGGCGATTTCACGCTCGCGTTCGAGCAGGGTGAACATCTTGTCGATGTCGGTCAGGCTCTGCTTGATCTCGCGGTAGAGCACGCCGAGAAAGCCCAGCGGGATGTAGAGCTGGATCATGAGTGCGTTGACCATGACCAGGTCGCCCAGGGTCATGCGCCCCTCGGTCACGCCCAGCGTCGCGCGCCAGAGCATGGCGACGAGACCCACGGCGATGATGAGCTGCTGCCCGGTATTGAGCAGGCTCAGTGAGGCCTGGCTCTTGATGGCCGCGCGCCGGTATTTCTCGAGATTTTCATCGTAGCGGCGCGCCTCGAACGCCTCGTTGTTGAAGTACTTGACGGTCTCGTAGTTCAGCAGCGAATCGACGGCCCGGCTGTGCGCCGTGGAGTCAAGCTCGTTCATGCGGCGGCGAAAACGCGTGCGCCACTCCGTCACCGTGACGGTGAAGAGGATGTAGCTCACCAGCGCGGCCAGGGTGATCCAGACGAACATCAGGTCGAACTTGATCGCCAGCAGCCCCAGCACGAGCGCGAACTCGATCAGCGTGGGGACGATGCTGTAGAGCGAGTACGAGATCAGCGAATGCACCGCGCGCGTGCCGCGCTCGATGTCGCGCGTCATGCCGCCGGTCTGACGCTCCAGATGGAACCTCAGGCTCAGCGCATGCAGGTGCCCGAAGACCTGCAGCGAGATGGTGCGCGCCGCGCCCTCGGTGGCCTTGGCGAAGACCAGCTCGCGCAGCTCGGTGAACAGTGAGGTCAGGAAACGCAGCCCGCCATAGGCCAGCAGCAGGGACGCAGGGACCAGCCAGAGGGCATCGGCCGGACGCATGTCCATGCGGTCCACGAGCTCCTTGAGCAGCACGGGCACGCCCACATTGGCCAGCTTGGCGCCGACCATGAAGGTCAGCGCCGCGATCACCCGCCATTTGTAGTGCCAGAGGTAGGGGAAAAGCCGACCCAGTGTGGCCCAGTCCGAACGCGGCTGTGGCTGGGCCTGCGCCTCGGTGGAAGCCACGGTGCCGGCAAGGGAAAGACGTTCGCCACGGCCACGCATGAATGAGACAATCCGCTGAGTTTGTTTTTTGCGATTGTCCCCCATGTCCGTCACCTCTGCCCCCGGCCCTGCCATTCCCCCCTCTGACGAGGAGCTGGTGCTCAAGGTCATCCCCATGCCGGCCGACAGCAATGCCAACGGCGATATCTTCGGCGGCTGGGTCATGGCCCAGGTCGACCTGGCGGGCTCGGTCATCCCGGCCCGCTATGCGGGCGGACGCATCGCCACCGTGGCGGTGAACGAATTCATCTTCAAGCAGCCGGTGCGTGTGGGTGACATCCTGTCCTTCTACTCCAAGCTCACACGCATCGGCAAGACCTCGATCACCGTGAAGGTGGAGGTCTATGCCGAGCGCTTCCAGTCCCAGGGGCAGTTCGTCAAGGTGACGGAGGCCACGCTCACCTATGTGGCCATCGACGACCAGGGCAAGCCGCGGCCGCTGCCGCACCGGCCGGCGCCGGGTCCGTAAGGACGCGTCAGGACACGATGTAGGCCGCGGCGGCGCTGGAGAGCAGCTTGCCCTCGGCGTCCAGGAATTCCATGCGCGTGGAGGCCACGCGCGAGCCCAGACGCAGCACCTCGGCCCGCAGTTCGAACGATGCGCCGATACCCGGGCGCAGGTAGTCCACGCGCAGATCGATGGTGCCCAGCTTGGCAAAGCGCTGGAGGCGCTGCAGTGGCGCCTCGTCCATGTGACGCGCGCCGATGGCCGCCATCACGGCCAGGCCGCCCATGGCGTCCAGCCCTGCGCTGATCACACCGCCATGGATGCGCTGGTGGCCGTAGTGGCCGATGAGTTCGGGCTTCATGGCGATGCGCGCCGTCACCCGCTCGGGTGCGATCTGCGTGATCTCCAGCCCCAGCACGCGATTGAAGGCAATCTTGTCCTCGAAGATGTCCTTGAGCGCGGTGATGAACTCGGGCTCGAAGCCGCCAACCGGGAAAGGCGCGGGATGTTTCATGCGACCGAGATCAGACCTTGCTGAAATCCGGTTTTCTCTTTTGGCGAAAACGCCCAAGTCCTGACGGACTTGCCCCGCGGGAGCCGTACTTCCTGTTCATAGCTTGGAGAAATCCGGCTTGCGCTTTTCCATGAACGCCCCGAAGGCCTCCCGCGCCGCGGGCTCGCGCAACATGCGACCGAAGCTCACCCCCTCCTCGCCCATCTGGGCCAGCACCTGCGCGGCGCCCGCCTTCTTCATCAGGCGCTTGGTCTCGATCAGGGAAGACAGGGGCTTGGCTGCGAGCTTGCGCGCCTGGGCCTGCGCATAGGCATTGGCTTCGGTGGGCGGCAGCACGCGGTTGACCAGACCGGCTTCGAGCGCCGCCTCGGCCATGAAGGGCTCGCCCAGCAGCAGGGCCTCGGCCGCGCGGTGGTAGCCGAACATCTGCGGCACCAGCAGGCTGGCGGCGAACTCGGGGCACAGGCCGAGGTTGACGAAGGGCATGGAGAAGGCCGCGTTGTCACCGGCATAGACCAGGTCGCAGTGGAAGAGCAGCGTGGTTCCGATGCCCACAGCCGGACCGCACACCGAGGCCAGCGCGGGCTTGGGGAAACCGGACAGCGCACGCATGAAACGCCAGACCGGCGCGTCCGGGTCAGCGGGCGGTGCGTTGAGGAAATCGCCGATGTCATTGCCGGCCGAGAACACGGTTTCATGCCCCTGGAAGACCAGTACCCGCACGGCGGGATCGGCGGCGGCGGCATTGACCGCATCCGCCAGGGTGGCGTACATCGCGGCGGTGATGGAGTTCTTGCGCTCCAGGCGGTTGAAGCTCAGGGTGCAGACGCCAGCTTCGGTGTGGATGAGGATCTCGCTCATGGTGTTCATTCCTTGTAGTAGACGATCTGGTGCGAGGTGCACAGCAGGGTGCCAGCCTGGTTCCAGAGCTGGGCCGACTGGTCGAAGAAGCCGTTGCGGAATTCCTGGCCGCGCGCCTGGCCCAGCAGGTAGCCGCTGCCGGTCTCGCGCAGCTCCGGGTCGCCGGCGTGGAAGTAGGTGGTGATGGACACGGTACCGGCGGGCACGCGGGTGGCACGCTTGAGCCAGACGCGCGGGTAGAAGATGTCGGACAGCGCCAGCAGCGAGCAGTAGTCCAGCGGGCGAGGCGGGTGGTCGCGCATCCACAGCCGCGTCACGCTGTCGTCGCGCTGGCGGCCGTCCCAGTCCTGAGGGATCATGCCGCTGACCGGTCGCAATTCGTAATGGTCCAGCCAGGCCATGGCCTTTTCGTAGCGCATCGCGGGCATCTCGGCGGGTGGCGGTACCTGCGGCATGGGCTGGTCCGACAGGCTCCAGGTCTCGCGCCGCGCCGCGGTCACGGCCGTGGCCGTGGTCACGATCACCGGCTGGCCTTGCGCATCGTGCTGCACGATGGCGGCCGTCCAGTGCTGGGTGGAGCGGTTGGTGCGCGCCGCGTGGAGCTGAACCTCGAAGGGCCCCTGAGCCAGCGCAGCGGCGAAGTTGACCGTGATCGACAACGGCGCGCCCAGCAGGTCCGGGTGCCGCAGGATGGCCGCGAGCACCGTGGCCGCTGTGCAGCCACCGAAAGGCCCGACCATGTTCCAGTACGCCTCGCTGGTCTGGCCGGCATAGCGCCCCGGCGCCAGCGCCTGCAGCTTCAGCGCCGCGTCAAAGGTGTGCGTGCTCATGGGCTTGAGTATCCTGCAGGCCGGCCTGGCCCTCCGTCGCTTGCGGGACGGCCATGCCCGTCCCCAGGGATAGCAGCACCTTGACGCTGCGCGGCCAGAGGGTCGGCGCCATGGCCGCGCGAAAGAAGCCGAAGTGGCCGATGCGCCGCGAAGGCACCTCGACCGGGTGGATCACCTGCACGCGCTGGGGCGCCGCGCTGTACAGACCCAGCAGGCTGCGCGTACCCCGCAGGGTCATGAGCTCATCGTCGCTGAAGGACCAGGCCTGTACAGGGAAACGCGCGCGCGCGTAGCGCTGCGCCACCTCGTCCCCTTCCGCACCAACGCTGTAGCGCGGGTGCATGCACCAACGCCGCCACTGGTGGATCACGCCCGCTGGCAGATTGCCCACCATGCCCAGGCGCTTGCCCGGGAAGTAGCCGCAGACACGCGTGGCCAGCGGCACCATGACATGCCAGAAGAACAGCACCTTGCGCTTGAGCTGGGGCGCGTTCTCGCGCCAGTAGCCGCTGCCGGCGGCGATGCTGAAAAGGCCGTCGACCTGGTCTGGATGGCGGAAGAGGCCCGGCAGCTGCGCGCCCAGGCTGTGTCCGATGAGATAGAGCGGCTGGGCGGGTCGTTCACGCCGCGCCGTCAGCACCACGGTTTCGTAGTCACGCGCCCAGTCGAAGAGGTCGGCGCGGAAGCCCCGCAGGGAACGCCTGGGGACATGCGCCAGGGAATCGCCGTGCCCGCGGTAGTCGAAGGTCCAGACGCGGTAGCCCTGCTGCGCCAGCCACTGCGCATAGGGCCCGTAGTAGCCCTGGGGCACGCCCATGGCGCCGCCCACGACCACGGTGGCGCGCGCCGCCGCCGCCGACTCGTAGACGCGCAGCGCAATCACGCCACCGTCTTCCGCTGTGAGATCCCGACGCTCTGCTTCCATGGTGTTCCCCTCGTGTACCCGCCCGGTCTAGACGCCGGGTCGGGATGAGCGGACGCGCTTGGCGCCCGCCCCTCAGCTTCAAACGCGCTCGAAAATGCCGGCCGCGCCCTGCCCCGTCCCCACGCACATGGTCACCATGCCGTACTTCAGGTTGTGGCGGCGCAGCGCATGCACGACCGTGGCTGCGCGGATGGCGCCGGTGGCCCCCAGCGGGTGGCCCAGGGCGATCGCACCCCCCATGGGGTTGACCTTGGCCGGGTCCAGACCGAGGCTGTTGATCACGGCCAGCGACTGGGCCGCGAAGGCCTCGTTGAGCTCGAACCAGCCGATGTCCTCGTGCTTGAGACCGGCGTAGCGCAGCGCGGCAGGAATCGCCTCGATCGGGCCGATGCCCATGATCTCGGGCGGCACGCCGCGCGCGGCAAAGCTGACGAAACGCGCCAGCGGCTTGAGGCCGAACTGCTTGACGGCCTTCTCGCTGGCCAGAATCAGCGCACCGGCGCCGTCGCTGGTCTGCGAGCTGTTGCCGGCGGTCACGCTGCCGCGCGCCGCGAAGACGGGCTTGAGCTTGGCCAGGGCCTCGAGTGTGGTGTCGGGGCGTGCGCCTTCGTCCAGGTTCACGGTGCGGGTCTTGGTCTTGACCTCACCGGTGGCCAGATCGGGTGTGCGCTCGACCACGTCGATCGGCGTGATCTCGTCCGTGAACTCACCGGCCTTCTGCGCCTTGATGGCGCGCATATGGGATTCCAGCGCGAAGGCGTCCTGCATCTCACGCGTGACTTTCCACTGCTGGGCCACCTTCTCGGCCGTCAGGCCCATGCCGTAGGCGATGCCGACGTTCTCGTCGCGCATGAAGACCTCGGGATTGAAGGAGGGCTTGACGCCGCCCATGGGCACCAGGCTCATGGACTCGGCACCGCCAGCGATCAGCACGTCGGCCTCGCCCACACGGATGCGGTCGGCCGCCATCTGGATGGCGGTCACGCCAGAGGCGCAGAAGCGGTTGACGGTGACGCCGCCCACCGGGTGGTTGAAAGCCAAGCCCACGGCAATACGCGCCATGTTCATGCCCTGCTCAGCCTCGGGGAAGGAGCAGCCGATGATGGCGTCTTCGATCGCCTTCGGGTCCAGCGTGGGCACCTGGGTCATCGCGCTCTTGATGGCGGCCACCAGCAGGTCGTCGGGGCGGGTGTTGCGGAAGTAGCCGCGGCCCGAGCGGCCGATGGGCGTGCGCGTGGCGGCAACGATGTAGGCGTCTTGAACTTGTTTCATGATGATTCCTTTGCTGCGGCCGATCAGTTACGAACCGGCTTGCCGGTGTTCAGCATGCCCAGGATCCGCTCCTGCGTTTTGGGGTTGACGATGAGCGAGCAGAAGGCCTTGCGTTCCAGGGCCATCAGGTATTCCTCGGTCACCAGGGAGCCGGCATCGACATCACCGCCGCAAACCACCTCGGCGATCAGCGTAGCGATATGGAAGTCGTGCTTGCTGATGAAGCCGCCGTCGCGCATATTGACCAGCTGCGCCTGGATGGTGGCCAGGCCGTTGCGGCCCGCCACCGGGAAGGGACGGCGATGCGGTGCACGCCAGCCACCCTGGTACATGGCGCGGGCCTCGTTAAGCGCCACGTAAAGCAGCTCGTCCTTGTTGGGAACGATGATGTCGCTGTCCAGCAGGTAGCCCAGCTTGCGCGATTCCAGCGCGCTGGTACCGACCTTGGCCATGGCCGCGGCGGTGAAGCCCTCGGTCAGGAAGGGCAGGATGTCCTTGCCCGTGGAGGTGGCCATGTTCTCGGCCGCACGGCGCGCGATATAGGTCAGGCCGCCGGCGCCGGGCACCAGGCCCACGCCGACTTCGACCAGGCCGATATAGCTTTCCATCGCCACCACGCGACGTGCGGCGTGAACGGCCAGCTCGCAGCCGCCGCCCAGGGCCATGCCGCGCACGGCGGCCACCACGGGCACACCGGCATAACGCAGACGCAGCATCATCTGCTGCATTTCGTGCTCGGCCCCCTCGATGGCCCCCACGCCCGCGACCATGAAGGCCGGCAGGGTGGCCTGCAGGTCGGCGCCGACGCTGAAGGGTTCGTCGCCGGACCAGATCACCAGGCCCTGGTAGTCCGCTTCGGCCAGTTCGACGGCGCGCACCAGGCCTTCGACCACACCGGGGCCGATCGCGTGCATCTTGCTCTTGATGCTCGCGATCAACACGCTGCCGGTGACGGCTTCACGGTTCTCGTCCAGCGTCCAGATGCGGATGGCCTCGTCCTCATGCAGGGTCTTGCCGGCCGTCTTGTAGTTGGCCGAACCATCGCCACGCAGGCTCTCGCGGAAGTACTGGATGCCATAGACCGGCAGATTGCTGCGCGGCTGGAACTTGCCGGTCGTCGGATTGAAAGAGCCTTCGGGCGTGTGCACGCCGCCGGCCTGCGCCACGGGCCCCTCGAACACCCACTTGGGCAACGGCGCCTTGGACAGCGCCTTGCCGGCATCGATGTCCTCCTGGATCATCTTCGCCACTTCCAGCCAGCCGGCTTCCTGCCAGAGCTCGAAGGGGCCCTGCTTCATGCCAAAGCCCCAGCGCATGGCCAGGTCGACGTCGGCCGCGGTGTCGGCGATGGTCGCCAGATGCACGGCCGCGTAGTGGAAGCTGTTGCGCAGGATGGCCCAGAGGAAACGGCCTTGCGCGCCTTCGGCGTTGCGCAGGAGTTTCAGGCGCTCACCGGCTGGCTTCTTGAGCATGCGCTCGTAGACCGCGTCGGCCTTCTGCCCGCCAGGCACGTAGTCCTTGGCCTCGAGGTCGAAGCGTAGGATGTCGCGGCCGACCTTCTTGTAGAAACCAGCCTTGCTCTTCTGGCCCAGGTGGCCCATCTCGATCAGGGTCTTGAGGACGGCGGGCGTGCCGAAGCTGGCATAGAAGGGATCGCTCTTCTCGTCCAGGTTGTCCTGCAGCGTCTTGACCACATGGGCCATGGTGTCCAGGCCCACCACGTCAGCGGTGCGGAAGGTGCCCGAACTCGCGCGGCCCAGCTTCTTGCCCGTGAGGTCGTCGACCACGTCGTAGCTCAGGCCGAAGTTCTCGACTTCCTTCATCGTGGCCAGCATGCCGGCGATACCGACGCGGTTGGCGATGAAGTTGGGGGTGTCCTTGGCGCGCACCACGCCTTTGCCCAGGCCGCTGGTGACGAAGGTTTCGAGCTGATCCAGGATCGCCGGCTGCGTGGTGGGCGTGGCGATCAGCTCCACCAGGTACATGTAGCGCGGCGGGTTGAAGAAGTGGATGCCGCAGAAGCGCGGCTTGATCTCCTGCGGCAGCGCCTCGGACAGCTTGGTGATGGACAGACCCGAGGTGTTGGACGCGACGATGGCGTGCTTGGCCACGTGCGGCGCGATCTTCTTGTAGAGATCGAGCTTCCAGTCCATGCGCTCGGCGATGGCCTCGATGATGAGGTCACACTCGCCCAGCAGGGCCAGGTTCTCTTCGTAATTGGCGGCCTGGATCAGGCTCGCGTCATCAGCCACACCCAGCGGCGCGGGCTTGAGCTTCTTGAGGTTGTCGATGGCCTTTTGGACAATGCCATTCTTCGCGGAAGGAGAGGACGGGGCCCCTCCCCCGCCTGGGTCCTTGGCCGGCAGGTCGAACAGCACGACCGGTACCTTGACATTCACCAGATGGGCGGCGATCTGCGCGCCCATCACGCCAGCGCCGAGCACGGCGACTTTGCGGACTTGGAATCGGGACATGGTTTTCTTTCCGTAAAGAGCGTTTATTCCACCCGGACCCAGACCTGGGTGCGGTAGAAGGGGCCGATATAGCCCCGCATTTCAAGTTTCCTGCCGCCCTCGATGGGCTTGAGGCGGGCGCGGTAGGTCTTGCCGTTGTTCGGGTCCAGGATGTTGCCGCCCTCCCAGACCTCCTTGTTGTCGGCACTCTGCTGCAGGCCGCGCAGGATGGTCATGCCCAACACGGGCTGGCCTTTGCGTTCATCCGTGCACTTGTCGCAGACCACATCGGCCTTGGTCTCGGGGTCGAGAAACTTCTCGATCGTGCCGGAGTAGACGCCGCCCACCTCGCGGATGCGCACCAGGGATTTCTCCTTCTGGCTCGCATCGTCGATGGTCTTCCACAGGCCCGCCGGTGTCGGCTGGGCCTGGACGCCGCTCGCGGCAAACACCATGAGTACGCCAAGAACCAAAGCGCGGGCACCCGTGGAACCGGCTTGGCCGGGCCACTGGGTGCGCCCCCCTTGGGGGGAGGTGCCGCAGGCGCTTCGGGGGGACTTCATGTTCATGACAGAGCGAGGTCGGTGTCCATCAGGACCTTGGAGCCGGCGCGGGCCGTGCGCATCAGCGTCGCGGTCTCGGGGAAGAGCTTGGCAAAGTAGAAGCGCGCGGTCTGCAGCTTGGCCTGGTAGAACGGGTCGGTGTTGCCGGCAGCGATTTCCTTCAGCGCCACGGAGGCCATGCGCGCGAAGAAGTAGCCGAACACCAGGTGGCCGGCCACGCGCAGGTAGTCCACGGCGGCGGCGCCCACTTCATCGGGGTTCTGCAGGCCCTTGAAGCCGATTTCCATGGTGAACTTGGTCATCTGGTCACCCAGGTAGGCCAAGGGGTTGATGAACTCGGCCATCTTCTCGTTGACGCCCTCTTCCTCCACCAGCTGGCCGACCAGCTTGCCGAACTTCTTGAGCGTGGCGCCGTTGTTGCCCAGGATCTTGCGGCCCAGCAGGTCCAGCGACTGCACGGTGTTCGTGCCTTCGTAGATCATGTTGATGCGGGCATCGCGCACGAACTGCTCCATGCCCCACTCCTTGATGTAGCCGTGGCCACCAAAGACCTGCTGGCACATGACGGCGGCTTCGAAGCCGTTGTCGGTCAGGAAAGCCTTGATGATGGGGGTCAGCAGGGCCAGCATCTCGTCACTGTCCTTGCGCACCTTCTCGTCCGGGTGGTAGAGGTGCTGATCCAGCAGCAGCGCGCAGTAGCAGGCCAGGGCACGGCCGCCTTCGGCGTAGGCTTTGGCGGTCAGCAGCATCTTGCGCACGTCCGGGTGCACGATGATGGGGTCGGCCTCCTTGTCCTTGGCCTTGGTGCCCGAAAGGCTGCGCATCTGGATACGGTCCTTGGCGTAGGCCAAGGCATTCTGATAGGCCACTTCGGTCAGGCCCAGGGACTGGTTGCCCACGCCCAGGCGGGCGGCGTTCATCATGACGAACATGGCCTGCAGGCCCTTGTTGGGCTGACCCACCAGGGTGCCGACGGCGTTGTCCAGGATCATCTGCGCCGTGGCATTGCCGTGGATGCCCATCTTGTGCTCCAGGCCGCCGCAGTAGATGCCGTTGCGCTCGCCCAGCGAACCGTCTGCCTTGACCTTGTACTTGGGTACGAGGAAAAGGCTGATGCCCTTGCTGCCCTTGGGCGCGTCGGGCAGGCGGGCCAGCACCAGATGCACGATGTTCTCGGCCAGGTCATGCTCGCCGGCGCTGATGAAGATCTTGGCGCCGTTGATCTTGTAGGTGCCGTCGGCCTGGGGTTCGGCCTTGGTGCGCAGCATGCCCAGATCGGTACCGCAATGGGGTTCGGTCAGGCACATGGTGCCAGTCCACTCGCCGCTGACCAGCTTGGGCAGGAACTGCTTCTTCTGCTCGTCGGTGCCATGGGCATGCAGGCACTCGTAGGCGCCGTGCGACAGGCCCGGGTACATGGTCCAGGCCTGGTTGGCCGAGTTCATCATCTCGTAGAAGCACTGGTTGATCACGAAGGGCAGGCCCTGGCCGCCGTAGTCGGGATCGCAGGAGAGTGCGGCCCAGCCGCCCTCGATGTACTGCGCGTAGGCTTCCTTGAAGCCCTTGGGAGCGGTCACCTCGTGCGTGGTCTTGTCGAGCTTGCAGCCCTCGGCGTCACCGCTGATGTTGAGCGGGAAGATCACTTCGGCCGCAAACTTGCCACCCTCTTCCAGCACGGCATTGATGGTGTCGGCGTCGGTGTCGGCGTGGCGCGGGATCTGCTTGAGCGCGTCAGTGACCTTGAGCACTTCGTGCATCACGAACTGCATGTCGCGCAGAGGCGGGTTGTAGCTGGGCATGGCTTACTCCTGTTTGGATGGGATGAGGGTTTTGGATGCGGTTTTGCGGACGGCCTTGACGGTGGTCGCCTTGGATGTCACGTTCTTGACGGGCTTGCTGTCGGCGCCGTAACGCGCCAGGATCTGCTCGAAGGCCTTGTTGGCACGCGCAATCGATCCGGGGGTCTTGAGGAAGCGGGCCTCATAGTGCACGGCCAGGATCAGGCCGTGGATCTCGAAGCAGATCTGGCTCTCGTCGGCGTCGGCCGCGAGCTGCCCCTCTTCCTTGGCCTGGACCACGGCGCGCTGCACCGCGGCCAGCCAGATCTTGACGGAGCTGGCCAGGGCGTCACGCACAGGACCCGGGCGGTCGTCGAAGTCCACGGCGCCGCTGATGAAGATGCAGCCGGACTGGATTTCCACGGTCACGCGCTTCATCCAGTTGGAGAACAGGGCCTGCAGGCGGGGCAGGCCACGCGGCTCCTCCATCGCAGGGTAGAAAATCTCCTGCTCGAAGCGCGCGAAGTACTCGCGGATCACGGAGATCTGCAATTCCTCGCGCGAACCGAAGTGGGCGAACACGCCGGACTTGCTCATGCCCGTGACTTCGGCCAGCACGCCGATGCTCAGGCCTTCGAGGCCGATCTGGGCCGCCAGGCCCAGGGCGGCATCGATGATGGCGAGCTTGGTCTGCTGGCCCTTGTGCAGGGCACGGCCGTCGCGCGCCGCGGTGCGGGCGCCGGGGCGCGAGGTCTTGGTAGCCAGGGGGACGACAGGCATGGGTTGAAAATAAAACGAACGGTCGTGCTATTTTGCACCAAAAATCCCGGTCGTCAACCCAGACGTCTGAAAAAGAATACGCCGGCCTGCGGCCGGCGTCATGGGGACTATCCCGCGGCCCGGACGGCCGCGTCAAGGCTTGCGGAACGGCACGACGCGCTGGGTCTGGGTGCCCAGACCCTCGATGCCCAGGGTCATGACATCGCCCGCTTTCAGGAAACGCAGGGGCTTCAGGCCCAGCCCCACGCCGGGCGGGGTACCGGTGATGATGACATCGCCCGGCATCAGGGTCATGTACTCGCTCAGATGGCTGACGATCCTGGCCACACTGAAGATCATGGTCCGGGTGTTGCCGGTCTGCATGCGCTGGCCATTGACGTCCAGCCACATGGCCAGCTTCTGCGGATTGGGGATTTCGTCCTTGGTGACCAGCCAGGGGCCCAGCGGGCCGAAGGTGTCACAGCCCTTGCCCTTGTCCCATTGGCCGCCGCGCTCGAGCTGGAATTCGCGCTCGCTGACGTCATTCGACAGCACATAGCCTGCCACATGGTCGAGCGCCGCCTTCTGGGTGACGTGGCGCGCCATCTTGCCGATGACCACACCCAGTTCCACCTCCCAGTCGCCCTTGACCGAGCCCTTGGGCAGCATCACGTCGTCGTCCGGACCCTGGATGCAGCTGATGGCCTTGGTGAAGACGATGGGCTCGCTGGGGATGGGCATGCCGGCTTCTTTGGCATGGTCGCTGTAGTTCAGGCCGATCGCGATGAACTTGCCGATGCCGGCCACTGGGCAGCCCATGCGCGGCTTGCCACGCACGAGGGGCAGCTTGTCGGCTTTGAGCTTGAGCAGTTTGCCGAGCACGGCGTCGGACAACTGGGCCGGGCCCAGGTCCGGCAGCACGCCGCTCAGGTCACGCAGCTTGCCAGCCGCATCGATGAGGCCGGGCTTTTCCTTGCCCGGCTTGCCATAGCGCACGAGCTTCATGCGGCCTCCTGCTTGTTCTTATAGAGAAAAGCGGCAGGATGACCCTACCGCAGGGGAAGCGACTTAGCGCAGCATCTGGCCCAGGCTGGCGTCCAGGTGCTCGGTGGGCGCGCGACGGAAGCCGGAACGCGCAAACCGCTGGAGTCGGCCGACCACAAACGCCGTGAGCACCGAGGCCTGGACCTGGGCGTCGGCCGTGGGCGTGACCGACCCCGCCGCGCCTTCACGCAGGCACTGCTTGAGCGTGGACTCGATCTTGTCGAAGAACTGGTTCATGCGCTGCTGCAGGCGCTCGTTCTCGTACACGAGGGCGTCACCCACCATCACGCGCACCATGCCCGGGTTCTTCTCGGCGAACTGCAGCAGCATGGTGACGACCTTGCCCGCATGGCGAGCGCCCGCGGCCGGGTCGGCAGCGCCCGCCTCGCGCTCGGCGATCTGGTTGACCAGGGTGAAGACGGCCTGCTCGATGAACTCGATCAGGCCTTCGAACATCTGGGCCTTGCTGGCGAAATGGCGGTAAAGCGCGGCCTCACTTACTTCCAGCTTGGCGGCCAGCGCGGCCGTGGTGATGCGCTCGGCGCCCGGCTGCTCCAGCATGCTGGCCAGGGCCTGCAGGATCTGGATTCGGCGCTCGCCCGGTTTGGGACGCTTGCGGGCCGGCGTGGCGGCAGATTCGGTCGACTCGGCGGCAGGGTTGAGATCGGCGTCAGACATGGTGTTCGGAAATCCTTTTTTTGATTCTCGCACAGTGCCGGCTAGGGGTTAGTCCTCAGTGGCCGCCCACTCCGCTTATGGGCACAAGCCTGCCTTGGCACGATGCAGAGATCGTGCCACATCCGCTCAATGCGAGCGGATCATGGTGCCGTAGGCTTGGTCCGTCAGGATTTCGAGCAGCATGGCGTGGGGCACGCGGCCGTCGATGATGTGCACGGCGTTGACCCCGCTCTTGGCGGCATCCAGCGCGCCGGCAATCTTGGGCAGCATGCCACCCGAGATGGTGCCGTCGGCGACCAGCTCGTCAATGCGCTTCATGGTCAGCTCGGGCAGTAGCTGACCCTGCTTGTCCAGCACGCCCGGGATGTTGGTCAGCATCAACAACTTCTCGGCCTGCAACACCGTGGCCAGCTTGGCGGCCACCACGTCAGCATTGATGTTGTAGCTCTCGTTGTGCGCGCCGAAGCCGATGGGGCTGACGACAGGGATGAACTGGTCGTCCTGCAGGGCCTTGACCACGCTGGGATCGATGGACTCGATATCGCCCACCTGGCCCACGTCGTGCTCCTTGCTCGGGTCCTGCTGGTCCAGCATGCGCAGTTTCTTGGCCCGGATCAGGCCGCCATCGCGGCCGGTCAGGCCCACGGCCTTGCCGCCCGCCTGGTTGATCAGACCCACGATGTCCTGCTGCACCTCGCCGGCCAGCACCCACTCGACCACCTCCATGGTCTCGGCATCCGTCACGCGCATGCCCTGGATGAACTCGCCCTTCTTGCCCAGACGCTTGAGCGCCGTCTCGATCTGCGGCCCGCCACCGTGCACCACCACCGGGTTGATGCCGACCAGCTTGAGCAGCACCACATCCTCGGCAAACGCGGCCTGCAGGGCCGGGTCGGTCATGGCATTGCCACCGTACTTGATGACCATGGTCTTGCCATGGAACTTGCGGATGTAAGGCAAGGCCTGGGCCAGGATGTCGGCCTTGGCGTGGGGGGCGGAGGGGGTGGTCATGGTCGGATCAGGCGGAAATCAGTGGCTGGATTGTGCCCGATCACCGTACCGCCTCAGGCTGGAAACCGTGCACGCAAGCTCGCAGCACGGCCCGGATGCCAGACTCGTCACCCTCTTCCGTCGCGCGTCGCAGACGTTCGAGCAGTGACTCCAATTCGGGCCAGTCCAGGCAATCCTCGTGCGCCTTCATGATCCGCGGGTGGCCGGTCGGCGTGGGGTTATCGCCGATCAGCAGCTCCTCGTAGAGCTTTTCGCCCGGGCGCAGGCCGGTGATGGCGATCTCGATGTCCCCCTGGGGGTGGTCCGGGTCACGCACCGACAGCCCCGACAGTTCGACCATGCGCCGCGCCAGATCCAGGATGCGCACGGGCTCCCCCATGTCAAGCACAAAAACCTCCCCACCACCGGCCATGGCGCCGGCCTGCAGCACCAGCTGGGCGGCTTCGGGGATGGTCATGAAGTAGCGTGTCACCTCCGCATGGGTGACCGTCAGCGGGCCGCCCGCCTCAAGCTGACGACGGAACAAGGGCACCACACTGCCGCTGGAACCCAGCACGTTGCCGAAACGGACCATGCTGAAACAGGTCGAACCGCCCGCCTCCGCGGCCATGGCCTGCAGGACCAGCTCGGCCATGCGCTTGCTGGCCCCCATGATGTTGGTGGGGCGTACCGCCTTGTCAGTGGACACGAGCACAAAACGGGCGACCCCACAGGAGCGCGCCACTCGCGCCATGTTCAGGGTACCGAAGACGTTGTTGCGCGCACCCTCGGCCGGATTCGACTCGACCATGGGCACGTGCTTGTAAGCCGCCGCATGGTAGACGGTATGTGGCCGGTGCAACTCGCAGATTTCGCGCAGGCGCGCTTCGTGGCTGACGCTGCCCAGCAAAGGCAACACCTCGGCAGCAATGCCTTCAAGACGGCACAGTTGCGCCAGCTCCTGGTGGATGTTGTAGAGTGCGTGTTCACTATGGTCGAGCATCAACAGACGACTAGGCTGCTGACGCAGGATCTGGCGGCACAGCTCGCTGCCAATGCTGCCGCCCGCGCCGGTCACCAGCACGGCCTTGTGTGCGAGGTCGCGAGCGAGCAACTCGGCATTCGGCGGCACGGGATCGCGGCCGAGCAGGTCCTCAATATCCAATTCACGGAAATCCTGTACCGTGACCCGGCCGCTGGCCAGATCGGCCATGCCCGGCAGTGTGCGGATGTGCACCGGCAGGTGGCGCAGGTTTTCGATGATGCGGTTGCGGTGTTCGCGCTTGATGCTGGGCAGAGCCAGCAGGATGTCGGTGACGCCGAGCTTGTGCACCAGCTCCGGCACCTCCGAGCCGGCGTGAACCTGCACACCGTTGATGCTGCGCCCGATCTTGGCCGGATCATCATCTGCGAACGCCAGCAGGGTGTACTGCCCACCCATGCCCAAGGCCGCCGCCGTCTGGGCTCCTGCCATACCGGCGCCGTAAATCAGGAAGCGCTCCGGACCAGCTACGGCACGCCCCAGGCCAGCAAGCCAGAAACGCGCCAGTGCCCGGCTACCGCCGACCAGCAGCAGGAAGATCAGCGGCTGCAAAACACCCAGGCTGCGCGGCACCCCCTCCCATCGTGCCGAAAGCAGGATGACCAGCAGCAACACCGCGTAGAGCAGCACCGCCTTGGCCGTGGTCACTAATGCGGCCTGCCCGGTATAGCGGAAGATGGCCCGGTACAGGCCCAAGCGGATGAAGACGGGAATGGCCAGCAGCGGCGCCAAGGCGTAGACCCGCCATTGGAGCCCCTCGGGCCAGTGCGGCGTGTCCAGGCGCAGCGAAAAAGCCAGCCAGGTTGCCAGAAGCGACAGGGTCACGTCCATGGCCAAGACCACGAGACGTTTCAGCGCGCGCGGCCAGGCCAGGATCGTGTGCTGCATATCGACTCAGAACGCACGCGCCCGGCTCAGACCGCGAAACTCTCGCGCGACTTGCCGGCAGCCACCAGCTCGGCCATCCAACGCGGCATGGAACCACGACCGCTCCACGTCTCGCCCTTGGGACCTCGGTATTTGGGCGCCAGCTTGGCCCCCTTGGTCGCCGAAGGCTTGCGCACCCTCTTCTGGGCAACCGCTTTCTTCGCCGCCGGCCGGCCCGGCTTGCCCTTAATGCTCGCAGTCTTGCGCGAGGTCTTGCCACCAGCCTGCTGCAGGTCACGCAGCGTGATGCCGTAGGCATCCATCATGACCAGGATCTGCTTCACCGTCTTGTCGAACTCGCGCGACTTGATCTCGGCCGCCTGCTTCTGCAGCTTCTCGATCTGGCTCTGGATCTCGATCAGGTTCCCCATGCTTGGCTCCTTGATGAATGCAGTGGACGACGGATGCGGTTCAAGCCCCGGCCTCGGACAGCACCGAGCGCACGACCTCGCAGGTCTTCTCGATCTCGGCCGGCGTGAGCGTGGGATGGACCAGGAACATCAGGCTGTCCTCGCCCAGGGCCTGCGCCACGGACAGGCGCTGCGCCGGACGCCAAGGGGTGCCATCGAAGGCTTTCTCGCGGTAGACCTCGGAGCAGGAGCCCTGGTAGGCCGGCACGCCACGCGCGTTGATCGTCTCGATGATGCGGTCACGGCTCCAGCCTGCAGCCAGATGCTGCGGCTGCACGTAGACATAGCACTTGTAATAGGCGTGCACGCTGCCGGCCGGCGGTTCTGGCACGCGCACGGCGGCCTGGCCGCGGCAGGCCTCAAGAATGGCCCGCGCGTAGGCCGTGCGCTGCTGCGTCCAGCCAGCCAAGCGCTTGAGCTGGATGCGACCGATCACGGCCTGCACCTCCAGCATGCGCCAGTTGGTACCGAAACTCTCGTGCAACCAGCGGAAGCCCGGCGGGTGCTGGCGCTCGTACACCGCGGCATAGCTCTTGCCGTGGTCTTTGTAGGCCCACATGTCCCGCCACAGCTGTTCGTCGTTCACCGTGACCATGCCGCCTTCGCCGCCAGTGGTCATGATCTTGTCCTGGCAGAAACTCCAGGCCCCGACGTGACCGATGCTGCCCACGCTGCGGCCCTTGTAGATCGCACCGTGCGCCTGCGCGCAGTCCTCGATGACCTTGAAGCCGCGCTGCGCGGCGAGCGCCATGATGGGGTCCATGTCGCAAGGCCAGCCCGCCAAGTGCACGCAGATCACGGCCCGCGTGCGCGGGGTGAGAGCCTTGGCGATCGTTTCGGCCGACAGATTGCCACTATCGGGATCAACCTCGGCGAACACCGGCGTCGCACCCGCGTTGACCACGCAGGAAACGCTGGCGATGAAGGTTCGCGGGGTGACCACCACCTCATCGCCGGGGCCTATGCCCAGGCCCTTGAGAGCCAGATCCAGCGCCAGGGTGCCGTTGGACAGGGCGATGGCATAGCGCGTGCCGCACCAGGCCGCAAACTCCTGCTCGAACTCACGGCACTCGTTGCCGGTCCAGTAATTGACCTTGTTGGACAGCAGCACCTGCTGGACGGCCCGAGCCTCTTCCTCGGTGTAGCTGGGCCAGGGGGAAAAAGGCGTATTCAGCATGATCTCGATGACTCTGCGTTCATGTTTTGCCCACGCCCATGGGCATGGCGGGGTTGCCGACGACCTTGAGTCCGTCAGGCACGGCCTTCACCACCACAGCGCCTGCGCCCACCATGACGCGCTCACCGAGGATCATGCCCTGCTTCACGGCAGCCCCCACGCCCACCCAGCTGCCGCGCCCAACCTGGACATGGCCCGAAAGGTGTGCGCCCGGACAGATATGCACGGCGTCTCCCAGGCGGCAGTCATGGTCCACCGTGGCACCGGTGTTGATGATGCCGGCCTGGCCCACGACGGCGTCGATGTTCACAACCGCGCCGGCCATCAACACGGTGCCTGCGCCCAGCACAGCATGAGGACTCACCACGGCGGCCGGGTGCACCACGGTCACCAGCGGTGCGCCCGCGGCCTGCAGGGTTTGGTGCTTGGCCCAGCGCACAGCGCAATCGCCGATGGAAACGATCACGCCCTGGAATTCCTGTAGCCGCTTCAGCAGCGCGGCGCTGTCACCCGTCACGGGCCAGGGGCCGTTGCTCTGACGCTGTGGCCAGGCGTCGTCAAAGAACTCGACAGCGCCCCAGCCACCAGCCAAGGCCGCATCGGCGACCACCTTGCCGTGACCGCTGGCGCCGAGCAGGGCCAGGCGCTTCATGGCTTGTTCCCCGTGAAGCGGGGCATGGTGGCCTCGCCTTGCGCACTGATGCCTTCGCGCACGATAACCTTGCGCACCGTGAGCCAGAGGATGCGCAGATCCAGCCAGAGCGAACGGTGGTCGACATACCAGATGTCAAGCTTGAAGCGATCGTCCCAGCTGAGGGCGTTACGCCCATTCACCTGAGCCCAGCCGGTGATGCCCGGGCGCACCTCATGGCGGCGCGCCTGCTCGGGCGAGTACAGCGGCAAGTACTCCATGAGCAGAGGGCGCGGGCCCACCAGGCTCATCTCACCGCGCAACACATTCCAGAGCTCGGGCAACTCGTCGAGGCTGGTGGCACGCAGGAAACGACCAAAGGACGTTAGGCGCTGGGCATCCGGCAACAGTTCGCCGTCGGCGCCGCGTTCGTCAGTCATGGTGCGGAACTTGACCATCACGAAGGGTCGCCCGTGCAGGCCGGGCCGGACTTGGCGGAACAGCACCGGGCTGCCGAGCTTGCAGCGCACCAGGCCCCACAGCAACAGCAGGGGCAGGGCCAGAGCCAGCAGAAGCCCAAACGACAGCAGCAGGTCAAAAAAGCGCTTCATCGCACCGCCCCTGCTTCCGCCGGACCGAACAGGATGGCCAGGTAGTTCCTGGCCAGCGTCTCGTAGCGGCGATGCGCCAGGATCCATGCGCGGCCACGCCGGCCGATGGCCTCGCGCTGTGCGGCGTCCATGGCGGCATAACGCTGGACCTCCCGGCGCAGTGCCGTCACGTCGCCGGCCGGCACATAGGTGCCGCAATCGGCCTCGTTGATCATCGAAGGGAAGCCGGTGTACGAGGCCACCACAGGCTTGCCGGCCAGCATGTAATCGATCACCTTGTTCAGGGACTGTCCGTACTTCCAGACCGTCGAGACGTGTACCGAAAAATACAGCAGGTCGCAGTGCGACAGCACGGACTGCACCATCTGCTTGGGCACGCGTGGCGCGAAGGTGAGGTTGCTCAGATGCGCGTACTTGCGCTGGTAGTGCGCGCGCAGGTCGCCCTCGCCGACGACGAGGAAGTGGACGCGAGGGTCGTCCTTCATGGCCTCGGCGCAGTCGAGCATGGTGTCCAGCGCATTGGTGATGCCGATGGTGCCGGCATGCGCCACGATGAACTTGCCCTTGGGGATGTACTTTTCGACGTAGTCAGCCGGCAGCGCCTCACCCGGGCCCAGGGCCGCTTCGTCGACGGCCATGGAGATGCAGTGGGTGGTCTTGGGCCGCCCCAGCACACCCGCCACGTGCTCGCCGAGGTTGGGCATGGTACCCACGATGGCATCCGCGTAACGGTAGCCCAGCTTCTCGATGAAGCCCAAGCCCAGCACCAGCGGATTCCAGCGGCTGAAGCCCCCCTCCTCCGTGATGGTCAGCGGCCAGATGTCACGGATTTCGAGCACCAGGCGGCACTTGTAGCGGCGACGCAGCAGGAAACCATTGAGAATGGTGAGCAGAGACAGGCTGGAGACGATGACCACGTCGGGCACGGGCAGCCTGTCCTTGGGCAGGCGCCAGAGCCGCCATTCGAAGTCCAGCCAGCTCAGGATGCGCCGCAGCGACTTGGCCACTGTGTATTTCATGGTCCGCACCCAGCACAGCCGCATGCCGTCAACCTCCTGGAAGAGATAAGGCTCCTCCAGCACGGGCACCTCGGTGAGCTGGTTGGAGTCCGAGGTGATGATCACGCTCTGATAGCCCATACGCGCAAACTCACGCATGATGAGATAGCCGCGCCCGCCCGCACCGACCTTGGCCGGTGGCGCCACGTATTTGGAAACGTACCAGATGCAGGGCTTCACGGGCGGCTCAGTACAGCTTCGGGATGGCGTTCACGACCTGGATCGCTTCCTTGAAGTCCACGCCCACGGCGTCCAGATACCACTTGATGTTGGGATAGCGCGGCGTGTTCTCCTCTTCGACCATC
This sequence comes from Hylemonella sp., assembly GCA_046299695.1. Taxonomy (GTDB): domain Bacteria; phylum Pseudomonadota; class Gammaproteobacteria; order Burkholderiales; family Burkholderiaceae_C; genus Hylemonella. Next base: position 112,528 of record JBKBHP010000001.1, on the reverse strand, counting down.
TCCAGGGCTTCGGCGCGCGTCAGGTCTCCCTCGCGAATCTGGTTGCTACGGAAGGTATCGTGCTCGGTGAAGCCCGCGACCGTGTAGTAGACGTAGTTGTAGAAGGCCGCCGTACCGTCGCCGATGCGCCAGGTGGTCTTGGTGTCGGGGGCTCGCTCCCAGTCGTAAGTGGCCAGCGTGTCGTCGATCTGCTTCTCGTCCCAGCGCCAGTAATCGAAGATATGGTAATAGTCCGTCTTCTTCGTGAAGCTGCGGTAGTACTCGCCCGACAGCGTGTCCCAAAGGGAGCTGTTGAAGTAGCCCGGACTCTGCAGCATGGCGCCCAGGCGCAGGCCCTGGTAGCGCAGCTGCTTCATCACGCCGTGCGAGTAGACGCGCTTTTCCTCAAAGTCAGGCGGCACACCCAGGAAACCGGCCTTGAAGTGCGTGACCTCCAGCGGGTTGATGCCCCAGAGGTTCAGGCTGATGCCGGTCTGCTTCTTGATGGTTTCAATATGCCGAAAGAAATGCTTATCGCCCGCCGTCAGGATGCTGATCATGCCCAGGTGCGGGGACTTGAGCCAGGCCCGCAGATTCTTGGCAATGTACTCGCGCTTCTTGGTGATGTCATCCGCGACAATGATATTCTCGACGCCCAGCTCGGCGCTCATGCGGCTGATGTTGCGCCGCCCCAGGTCCGTCACCATGCCCCAATCGTAGGTATAGGTGATGGGCTTCATCTGCAGCTCCTTGACGATCAGGTGCAGACCGTAGCAGCTGTCACGGCCGCCCGAAAACGGAACCAGGCAATCGTCGCCGTTCGCGCGGCGATAGGATTCGACCAGCTTGAACAGTTCCTCCTTCGGCCGTGGCTTGTTGCGTGGCTTGTAGTGCCGGCAGTAGTTGCAGACGCCATCTGCATCGAAGCTGATGAAGGGCATGGTCTCGGTCAGCAGACACTTGGTGCAGCGACGCCCCTCGTATCTGCGGTAGCCAAGCAGCCTTTCCTCTTCTGCCGCCCCGGACAGCGACAACGCCGGGATCAGGTCGGTCTTGCGCTCCTTGCGATCGGAGATATCCAGCGCTGCCTGCGAAGCGGGGATATCGACAAACACCGCCTCACGAACCTGATCGATCGCACCACAGCCGATAACGATCAGCGGATAACGCTCCGAGGCGAAGAAGGTGGCATCACCCTTGCGACCGACATACAGGCTGCCGTTGTTCGAGAACAGGCAGAGCTTGCCCAGACGGGGCACGATGAGGGCACAGGCCACGACGCCGCGGCACAGGCCCAGGATGCGCGTCGGCAGCTGCTCTACAGGAGCGCCCGATTCCAGATGCGCCGCCGCGATGGCCGCGATGATCTCGGTATCGATCTGGAGGGTCCGCGTCTTGCCGATCTCGACCCAGAGCGCTTCGTCGTTGACGACGATGCCGTTGTGCAGTACCGCCACGTCGTCGCGCACGACGGGCTGGTTGTCGCCCAGGCCATTGGTGATCAGCCGGCTGTGCCCCAGCACCAGATGGCTGGCCTGCGGCCGGACCTCCGTGAGCAGACGGGTGATCGGATAGTCGGCGCGATAGACTTGGTAGGTGTCGTTAACAAAGGTCATCAGCCCGCTGGAATCCCGGCCGCGCTGCTGAGCATGCTTGACCAACACATTCAGCTCTTCCTCGCGCACGGGTGAGGTTGATATGACACCAAAAATTCCGCACATTTGATTAATCCAGCAGATGTAATAGACGGTCCGCACTCAGGAGGACAGCAGCCGATCATAAAACTCGATCAGCTTGGCCTCTTCACGAGCCCAGTTGTAGCGGGACAGGACGGCCTGACGACCATTTCTCCCCATTGCCTCCGCCTCGTCCCGGCGGCTCACGAGATGATCGATGGCCGAGGCAATGGCGGCGGGATCCAGGGGGTCTACGCAAAGGCCGCATTGGCTTTCCTGGACGATTGTCCTCCACAAATCGAAGTCCGAAGCGATGACCGGGATGCCCGCGGACATGTACTCGAACATCTTGATCGGCAGCGCGTCCAGATAGTTGGAGACCGGGTGCAGCGTGACCACGCCCGCCACGGAACGCCCCAGCACTTCCCGCACGCCCGGGCGGCCCTGGACCCCCAGGGCGTTGACCCTGGTCCAGCCCGCATAAGTACGGACCTCGGCCTCGACCTGTGACTCGGCAAAGCCGCCGACCAGGTTCAGGCGCACCGGCGTGCACACGGACTCCATCGCGCGCACCAACTCCTTGACGCCGCGGATTTGCGCGATGCTGCCGACATAGCAGACCTCGCAGGCCTTGTCGTTCCACGACACGGCGCTCTCCAGCTCCCCGATCATGGGGAAATTGTTGATATCGACCGAAAGCGGGTTGATCGACAGGAACTTGTCGCGGATGTAGGGCGTGGCCGTCACCACGCCATCGAAGCGCTTGCAGGCGTAATGCTCAAAGTGGGCAAAGCCCCAGGACAGGATACGCCGCACCCAAGGGTGGAGGTAATGCTTGGCCAGGATCTGCTTGGGTACGTCCTCGTGTGCATCGAATACCACCTTCTTGCCGCGGCGCCTGAGCTTCAGGCCCACCGGCAGCAGCTCCGGATCGTGCAGATGATAGATGTCCGCATCCAGCGCCACGGCCCTGCGCAGGACCCGCCGGGTGACTCTGAACATGCGATCCAGCCGCCCGGTAGAGCGGCCGACGTCGGTGATCGTGACACCGTCGCGCACCTCGTCGCCACGTCCGTCGGCCACCACGAGCACGACCTCGTAACCGTGCGCGGCCAGGCTACGGCACTCTTTCAGAAAGACCCGGATGTCGTCGCGCGGATGCGCGGACGTCAGGTGCGCGATCCGGGCTCTAGTATCCGATTCGACTCTTGCCTCTTGCACTGTCATGGACGTATTCATTTCCTGAAAAGGCCGGCCAGCCTGCTTCGCGTCCCCGCCAGGGGAACACCGCTGACCCGGACCATCAGACCGAGGATCAGCAGCACGAGCAGCGCCCGGCCCCACATGCTGTCGCCCCAGATCAGCGCCGCCGCACGAACCGCCCCCATACCCGCCAGCACAATAGCGAGCAGTTTAGCCACCCCGGCCCAGTCGTGTGGCACCGGGTAGAGACGCTGGCTGGCGTACATGTACACCGCAAACCCCGCGCCAAAAGCCAGCAGGGCCGCCCACGCCGCCCCGAGGATGCCCAGCTGCGGAATCAGGAGATAGTTCAGCCCCAAGTTCAGCGCCGCCACGCCGATATTGATCATGGAGATGAACGCGGTCTTTCTGCCGACATCCAGCCCGGGCGCGAAGACGTACATGTTCGACAGCAGCACGCTGAAGATCAGCAGGGGCACCACAGCGGCTGCCTCCTGGTAGGCGGCAGTCGAGATCAGCCCGACAATCTCGCGCGCGAACACCGACAGACCCAGCGTCATGGCCAGTGCCGCCAGACAGAAGACCCGGAAGATCTGCGCCAGCTCGCCCGGCGTCGAAGCCCGCGCATGGTTAGCGTAGATCAATGGCGTCAGGGCGCTGCGGAAGCCGACCAGGGCCAGGGTCACCACCAGCGCGATCTTCTGCCCCACCGCATAGACACCCACAGCCGAGAGGCCCGCTAGCTCCTTCAGGACGATACGGTCAAAGTACAGGGCGAAGACAACGGCCAAACTCGACGGAATCAGCGGCACGGAATAGGCCAGCATGCGGCGCAGGCTCAGGCTGTCAAAACTCAGACCGAAGCTGGTGCGCGTCAGGTACAGGCTGGGCAGCAACGCCAGCAGACCGCCGGCAACTTGAGCCAGCAGCGCACCACGGATGCCCCACTGCCACCAGACCACCAGAACGAGGGTGCAAGCCACCGTCAGCAAGGCCGCCAGCAGAGACAACAAGGCGCTGGTGGCCGCCTTGAGCTCCCAGCGCAGCTGGCCGTGCACGACGTTGAGCATCGCCGCCACCCAATAGGACAAAGCGGCCAGCCGGAGCAGATCGGCCTTGCCGGGCGCATCCAGCAGCAGGGCCGCCAGCTGGGTGCTGAAAGCGCAGACCAGCACCAGCATGGTCGTGTATACGCCAAGCACGAACCACATGCAGGTCGAGGCATAGTCGCGCTTCTTGCGCGGGTCCTCAAGATGCTCGGGGATGTGGCGGGCCAGCCCCTGCATGATCTCCAGGGTGACAACTATGGCCGCGATCGCTCCGAGAGCGGTGAGGTAGTCCAGCAGCCCGAACTCCTCCGGACTCAGGGACCGGGTGTAGATCGGCAGCAGGATAAAGGCACTACCACGCGTCAGGATAGTGGACAGCGTGTAGAGGATGGAATCCCGGAACAGGCGCTTGAGCATACGCCTAGGCCGCCGTTCCCAGCAGCGCCTGCAGGCGCACGGCATTCTTCTGGTAGCCGCAGTGTTCGAGAGACCATGCGAAACCGGCATCGGCGTAATGGCGGATCAGGGCCGGATCGTCCAATATGCGCTTCAGGTTTTCGTAGATGTTCCAGTACTCGGTCACCATCCAGGCCGAGTTCGCTCCCGGCGGCAGGGTGGTTTCAATACGGCTGTCCGCCGATGTGATCAGCGCGCAATGCGAGGCCATGGCCTCCACGCCGAACTGGCCCGGCACCAAGGCGTAGAACTCGTTGAGCACCACATGCGCCTGGGCTAGCGTCTCCAGCATGACCCGGTTGCTGACGCCCATGAGCTCCTGGTATTCGAAGTCATAGCCTTCGAGCTGCAGTTTCTTGATGGCGGCGCGCACCAGCGGCGTCCCCTTGATCAGCGGGGACGAGGGGCCATGCACGATCCGCACCCGCAGCATGTCAGCGAACTTCGCCTCATTGCGGCGGAATCCGCCGTCGGGATAGAAGTACATGAATGGATGCACCGGCTTGCGCAGATAGGAGATCTGGTCGACCGGCGCGTTGAAGACGTGGTCCGCGTGCTCATCCGCGCTGGCGGCCAGCTTCATCCTGAACGTCTCCAGATGCTCCATGTCGAAACCGGGGATCGCAATCGTCTGGTAGGTGCTGATCAGGTCCCGCCCCAGCGTCCGGGATAGCTGGTTCATGAGCTTGAGCGAGCGAATCTCGCTGCCGCAGAAGAAGCAGACGATCTTCAGGCCGCGCGCCTTCAGGAAACGGAACTCCCGGTCCCGTCCGTCCAACTCGGTCAGCAGGTAGCCCCCTCCCGCCACGTAAAAGAAGCCCTTGACGCGATGGCACAGATAGCCCAACAGCAGGGGCGAGTAGACGATGCGCACGACGTAGCGCAGGTAACGCCAGCCGATCCGTGCGGGCAGGGTGTGGTCGTAGTCGTAGACGTAGAAGGGATGTCGGGACAAGCTGACGGAGACCGTCTCGCCCAGGGCCCGGGAGATGTTGTGGACATTGGCAGCCACCTCGTCGACGCCGACCGCCCACTCCTTGCGCGGCCGCGTGCGCGCCACGAGCACATAGCAAGAGGCATACGACAGCCACACCAGCAGCATCTGTAAGGCATAGACCACAGCAACGGCGGTCCTGCGCGCAAGGAGCTTCACCCTAGACCTTTCTTGCGATTGTCAGCTCTTGGCGGTGTACTTCATGTAAAAGCTCTTCGGGATGAGGTCCATCTTGTACATCACCCAGAAGAAAGGCCTCATCCTCTCGAACGTCTTTTTGTAAGTAACGTAATCCTTGTACGTCTTCCGAGGCATGGTCATCAGGTGCTCGAACTCCTCCTCCGAGAATCCAAGCCGCTTCTTCAGGAAGTCGACCAGGCCAGGCTCGATGTGGGGCGGCTCGTCCATCAGCCGCAGCGCTTCCTCGCGGGTCATCCAGCCGTTGCGGCAATAGGCGGAATAGCCGGCGATGCGGAAGTCGATGTTCCAACGGGTGGGCAGGAAGTAGCTGTGATAGAAGGCCGTGAAGCGGTTTTCGAGATGATGCCCGCCATACCATTGCCAGCCGTACTTCTCCGTAAGTAGCTTCTTGGCCGCCTCTTTGTCATAGTCCATGTAGTAAAGAGGCCGGATCTTCTTGATGCCGCCAAAGAGCATCCACCTGAGCTGGTCGCGCAGCCAGAGGTTCGGGAAGGACTTCATTGGCACCTTGCCAAACTGCTTGTGCACGGACTCGATGTACTTCCCGTCCATATAGATCCAGCCCAGGGGCGCCACACCCTCCGTTCGGAAGGAGTGCCCTTCGATCATGTACTTGATCCCGAACTTTTCCGCCGCCTTGTACAGCGTGGTTGCCAGGCCGATGTCTGTGGGTGTCTCCAAGTCCTTGACGCCCGCCTTGAAAAAGGAGCGGTAGATGTCGTCGTATTCCTTGTTGTCGACGACGATGGTGAACAGGTCGACCCCCAGTTTCTCCAGGACGTTGTGGATGTTCTCCGTGGCGATCGTGGAGTTCCAGGTGTTGTCGAAGTGCGCCGCCAGCAGGCGCAGACCGTAGACCTCTTTCATCTGGTGCACCAGATAGGACGAATCACAGCCCCCGCTCACGCCGATAACGGCATCGTATTTCTTGCCTCGGCCCGCCGCCTTCATCTCATCGACCAGCTTCTGGAGCCTGGCCTCGCCTTCGCGGCCCGTGGGATATTCGGCCTCGAGCGCCTCGATCTGGCGGCAATAGCTGCAACCCCCCTGGGCATCAAAGCTAATGTTGGGGACCGAGTCGTCGTAGATGCACCGTGTGCAGATGAGTTTCTTCATTCAGTTCCGTCCAAAAATGGCGTCCTGGTCTTTCCTCGAGGGAAACTTGATCAGCACGCCCAGATCCTTGCCCTGGAAAACAGCCATGCTGCCGATGGCCACGGCCGAAGCCCCCGCCTCCCTCACGGCGGCAAGGATATCGTCGAGCGAGCCCGCGCCGCCCGTCGCGACCACCGGGATGCCAGTTGCATGGCTCACGGATTCCACCAGCTTGAGGTCGAAGCCGGACCAGGTGCCGTCGCGATCGATGGAATAGACCAGCAGCTCCCCGGCGCCCTGGGCCTCCAGCATCCGGGCCGCGTCGGCAGGCGACATCTTCGTATCGTGGCTGCCGTTGCGCGTGCGCACCGTGGAGCGGCCGAGCAGGCCCTTCTTGACATCGAGCGTCACCACCACGGCCTGCGCGCCGAATTCGGCGGCGGCCTGCCCCACCAGGTCTGGCACCTCGAACGCCGCGGCACCCAGCGAGACCTTCTCGATGCCCAGGGCGTACAGCCGGCGCATGTCCTCGAGCGTGCGCACCCCGCCGCCGTAGCAGATCGGCATGAAGCATTCGCTGACCACCTTCTCCAGGGTCTCGAAATCGATGCCGCGGTTCTGCGTGGTGGCATGGATGTCGAGCAGGATCAGCTCATCCACTTCCTTCTGGTTGAAGATCCGCACGGCGTTGACAGGGTCGCCGACATAGGCCGCTTCCTTGAAGCGGACGGTCTTGACCAGAGCACCATTGCTCATGAGCAGGCAGGGCATCAGTCGAGTGGCCAGCATGTCAGAGCCCCACGAAATTGCGGATCAGCTGCATGCCGTAGCGATGGCTCTTTTCCGGATGGAACTGGACGCCCATGACATTGCCGCGCTGGACACCGGAGGTGAACTCGCGGCCGTAGACGGAACGCAATAGGATGTCCTCATCGCGCTCGCAGTCGTAGAAATAGGAGTGGACGAAGTAGAAGCGCGCGCCGTCCTCCAGGCCCTGCGCCAGCGGATGGGCGCGCACGGGCGTCACGCGGTTCCAGCCCATGTGCGGAATCTTGAGCCTGGCGGCTTCGCCGTCGAACTGGAAACGGCGCACCTGCCCGGGGATCAGCCCCAGACCCGCCATGCGACCTTCCTCGCTGGCATCGGCCAGCAACTGCATGCCCAGACAGATACCGAGGAAAGGGATACCCGCGCCGGCGCGCGCCTTCAGCGGCTCGACCAGGCCCAGCCCCGCCAGCCTCGTCATGGCATTGTCGAAACTACCCACGCCGGGCAGCAGGATCTTTCCCGCGCCCAGCACACCGGCCGCATCCCTTGCCACCTCGGCCTGCCCGCCCACATGCCGGATCATGTTGAGCACGGACCCGATGTTGCCGGCGCCATAGTCGATGATGGTGATCATGGTGTGCACGTGATGTCAGCCGAAACGGACCTTCAGGGAGCGCAGGGCGCCGGCGGATGCCGGCGGCTCGCCATCCACCTCGGCCTGCCGGACCCTCAGGGCGCCAGTCCCGCAGGCCACTGTGATCGCATCCGCGGAAACGTCCACCACGGCGCCCGGGACGCCGTAGAACGTCCGGGGCTCGATTTCCGCCTTCCAAAACCGCACCACCCGGCCATCCGCCAGCCGGGAAAAGGCCCCGGGATAGGGATGCGCCTGAGCACGGATGAAGTTGTGTACGGTGTCCGCGGTGCCGCGCCAGTCGATTTGCCCGTCTTCCGGCGTGCGCATGCCGCAATAGCTCGCCGGCTCCTGCGGCTGGGGGCGGCGCACCACCTCGCCCGCCTGCCAACGCGGCAGAAAATCATCCAGCATGTCCAGCACTATCTGATTGGCCTTGTCGATCGCGTCGGCGATGTCCTCCTGCGCCGTCAGCTCAAAAAAGCGCTGGTCGACCAAGTCGCCGTCATCCATGCCCTCGGAGAGCGCGAAGAAGCTGACGCCGAGCCGGCGCTCGCCGTTGATGATCTGCCAGACCACCGGCGCGTTCCCCCGGTAGCGTGGCAGCGGCGAGAAATGGAAGCCCAGGAAATCGACGGCTGGGAATTCGGCTACGGGGATTAGGCGGTACCAGCCATGCACCAACGCCGTGTGCGGCTGGTAGCGGCGGATCAGCTCGGCTGCCTCCTTCGTGCTCTGGACCAGATGCAAAGGTAGGCCGTACTGGCGCGCCAGCGCCTGGAACCCCTCGTATGCATTGCGAGTATCCGCCCTGTCATCGGGGCAAAGGACCGCCTCCATGCAGCCGCCGGGCAGACGCTCGAGCAGGCGCTGCAACGCAAGCAGCCCCGCCTTCTTGCTTCCCAGGAACAGCAGACGCCGCGTGTCCATCACGATGCGAGACTGTCCCGAATGGCCTGGCAGACCGCCTGCACATCGACACCGCCATAGCAGGGCAAGGTGATGGTGTTCGCCTCCAGCCACTTGGAGTTCGGATTGTCCACGGCGTACTTCGCGGCGAAATAGGTGGTCGCGCTCAGGGAATAGGTCCCGATCGTGGACTCGACGCCGCGCACCTTGAGGCCCGCGATCAGGCTGTCACGCTGACACCCCGGGGGCACGGCAAAGACCAGGGACTGCACGTTAAAGCGCACGCCCGCCCCGGTCTTTTGGGCCACGAAACCCATGGGCTCGAGCAGGGCGCGGTAGGCCTCCCGAACCTCACTGCGCTCCGCCAGGATGCTGTCTATCTTCGCCAGCTGCTTGCGCCCCATGATGGCCTGAAGCTCGGGCAGGCGGAAGTTGTAGCCGTAGTCCACGAAATCGAGCGCCATGCCCTTCATGCCACGCGCGCCGTGGGCGAGCTTGACGTCCAGCCACTGCGCCCAGTCGTCGCGATCGGTGGTTATCGCCCCGCCCTCGCCGGTGCTGATGAGCTTGCGAGGGTGGAAGCTGAAACAGGTCAGGTCGGCAACCGCGCCGCAAAGCGCACCACCCTCCGAGCTTCCCATCGCGCAGGCCGCATCCTCGATCAGCCGGATGCCGCGGCTGCGGCACAGGACGCTGACCTCATGCAGGCCGGACGGATTGCCCAGCGCATCCACGAAGATGACGGCCTTGGTCCGTGGCCCCAGCAGCGGCGCCAGCGTTGCCGCTTCCATGTTGTAGGTGTCGCGGGACACGTCGGCGAAGATGGGCGTGGCGCCCAGGTCCTCGACCACGTTGGCCGTCGCGGGGAAGGAGAAATCCGAGACGACCACCTCATCGCCCGGACCGATGTCCAGCAGCTTGAGGCAGACCCATAGTGCCGTGGTGGCCGATGTGGCCAGATGCACATGCCGCGCGCCGGTGAATTGCGATAGCTCCTTACGGAAGGCCTCGACATGCTCACCTCGGGTGAACATACCGCTGCCGAAGACACCGCGGAATTCAGCCTCCACCTCGTCGTAACTGATATAGGGTCGCATCAGCCGGATGTTGTTCATTTCGAAACTCCAAGACGATTCACGTACCAGTCCAGTGTCTCGCGCAGACCGGCGTCAAAGTCGGTCAGCGAATAGTCGATGAGCGCACGCACCTTCTGGTTGCTGGCGTTGTGGCATAGCACATCCGCCTGACGCGCCGGCTTGCGTACGATCTCCTTGCCGTATCCCAGCATGGCGGCGATGCGCGTCACCAGCTCGCCGATGGCGATCTGATTGTCCGTGGAGATGTTGACCGACTCGCCGGCCGGCAGCACGCCGAACAGTTTCACTACGGCATCCACCGTGTCGCGGACGTGAATGAAGTCGCGGCTCTGCTTGCCGTCGCCGTGGATTTCCGGCGCGCCGCCGCTCAGGATGCGCCACGCCGTGAGCGGGATCACGCCGGCCAGCAGGCCGCGGTGGTTCTGGCGCGGGCCGTAATTGTTGAAGGGCCGCACGATGAAGGCATCCAGGCCGAACATGTGTACATAGCTCTCCACCGCCAGGTCGGCCGCGGCCTTGCCGGCGGCATAGGTCGTGGTCGGGTTGCGGGGGTGCTTTTCGTCCATCGGCTCATAGACCGCCGAGCCGTAGACCTCCGAGGTCGAAAAATGGCAGAGCGACTTGAAGGCGCCCCGGCGCTGCAGCTCCAGGAGATTGAGCGCCACTGTCACGTTGGTGCCGAAGGCGTTCGCCGGATTCAGGAAGGAATAGTTGAGCGCCTTCGTCGCGCAGTTGAAGACCACGTCGACCGGATGCCGGTTGAAGATGTAGTCTAGGCTGGTGACGAATTCAGCATCGTCCTTGTAGAGGCTGGCCTTGCCCGTGGCCATTGCCTCCGCCAGGTTGTCCTCCGAACCCAGGAACATGTTGTCGATCACCGCCACATGGGCGGCGCCCTCGGCAAGCAGCCGGTCCACTAGGTGGCTGCCGATGAAGCCGGCCCCGCCTGTGACCAGCACAGTCTTGCCGGATAGCTCGCGATGAGGGGTCATGCTGCCACTGCCTTCTGGATTTCGTCGCTGATCTGCATAGCGGCCAAGCCGGCCTGCACTCCGGGCAGGTCGGCCAGACGCTGGCCGCGGCAGCTCGCCACAAAAGCCTGCAACTCGGACAGCAGCGCCTCCTGCGGACGTACCTCGATGGCCTCCTGGACGGCCGAGATCGTGTAGGGCTGCCCTTCGGCCTGGCGGATCTCGGACTGGCGGCTGATGATGATCTCCTTGCGCAGCAGCTCGCAGTCGACGAACATGTCCGCGCAGGTCGCCTCGATCAGGCGCATCTTCTTCTCCGTGATGCGGCTCGCCTGGATGCGGGAGAAGCGGCCGTTCTCGTGCGTAATCAGCGCGGAGGCGAAGTCGATCATCTCCCCGTGCGCAAAGCCGTGCGCCGCCACGGAACGCGCCGGCCCGTTGAGATACAGCGCGAGATCGATGTCATGGATCATCAGGTCGGTCACGACATCGACGTCGGTGATGCGGGCGCTGAGTTTGTTAGTGCGGGTGAAGTCGATGCTGATCACGCGCTCGGACTTGTCCAGCACCTGCTTGAGCCCCTGCACGGCCGGGTTGAAGCGCTCGATGAAACCGACCTGCACGTTCAGGCCCTGCTCCGCCGCGAAGCGGGCAACGCGCTCGGCCTCCTCCAGGGTGTCGGCCAGCGGCTTCTCGACGAAGATGTTGCGCACCTTGCCGGCCACCATACGGATGTAGTCGGCATGGGTCACCGTCGGCGTGCAAATCACCACGGCGTCCGCAGAATCCAGCACGCCGTCGAGGCTGTTCACCCCCGGCACGCCATGGGCCGCGCCATGCCGGCCGGCCACGGCCGCATCCGCGTCCGCCACGAAAGCCAGCTCCACGCCCTTGAGCATGGAAAGGATGCGCAGGTGGTTCTGGCCCATGCGCCCCAGCCCGATGAGGCCTACACGTATCGGTTTATCGTTCATCTCACTCACTCCGCAATGCGGTTTCCCATTCTGTCGATCTTGCCGGCCGGGCGGGCGGGATTCCCCATCACCAGGGTGTAGGGCGGCACATCCCGGGTCACCACGCTGCCGGCAGCCACCATCGCGAACTCACCGACGGTCACGCCGCAGACGATCGTCGAGTTCGCGCCGATGCTGGCCCCCGTCTCGATGCGGGTCGGCGTGATCTTCCACTCGGGGTTGAACGCGCGCGGCACCCGGTCGTTGGTGAAGGTGACGTTGGGTCCGATGAAGACGTCGTCGCCGAGGGTCACGCCGTTGTAGACCGAGACGCTGTTTTGGATCTTGCAGCGGTGGCCGATGGACACGCCATGGTCGACGTAGACATCCTTGGACAGGATGCAGTGGTCGCCGATGGAGGCGTTCTCCCGGATCTGGACGTTGATCCAGACCTTGGTGCCCCCACCGATATGGGACTTGGCCGCCACATGGGCAGTCGGATGGATGTACACATTGCTCGTCATGACGGCGTCCTATGTCGACACGGCTGTACCCACAACCTCGATCACGCGATCAAGCTCGGCCTGGGTCATGTAGGGAAAAAGCGGCAGGTTCAGGACCGATGCGCACAGCACCTCGCCGTCATGGCCGCCATAGTGGCCGCGGCCGTAGCCCTTGGCGCCTTCCTGGGCCGACATCACGCCCGGATAGATGTTGCCGAAGCCAATGCCAGCGCTCTTCAGGGCGGCTTCCAGCGCCTTTTTTTTGTCCAGGTCGCGGACCAGGCAGACGTTGCAATAGCCGTTCTCGGCGTAGTCGGGCGGCGGCGCCATGACTTCCAGGCCCAGCCCGGGCAGGGCCTTCTGGTAGGCCGCGGCCGCGGCACGGCGCGAGGCGATACGCTGGTCGATGTAATTCAGCGAGAGGTTGAGGAAGGCGGCCTGCAGGGCGTCAAGCCGGGAGTTCCAGCCTACGTCGCCGTAGCCGTAATGCGCGGTACGGCCGTGGTTGCCCAGGCGGCGGACCTTGTCCGCCAAGTCCGCGTCATCGGTGAACACCGCGCCACCGTCCCCGGCACCGCCCAGCACCTTGGCCGGATAGAAGGACGTCGTCGAAATCAGGGCGCCTTTGTAGATCGAGCTGCCCTGATAGCTCGCCCCGAAACACTGGGCACCGTCCTCCAGCAAGGGGACGCCGTGCTTGCGACACAGGGCCCGGATATCGGCAAGGCGCCGGCTACCCCAGCCATACAGGTGCACGATGATGGCCGCCTTGGGCCTGGCCTGCGCCAGGGCCTGCTCCAGGGCGCCATAGGCCACGCCGCCGTCCTCCAGACTGGCGTCCACGGTGACCGGGTCTGCCCCGACGTTGACGACCGCCTCGTAGGTCGCCCAGAACGTCACATTGGGCACCAGCACGGCGTCGCCCCGTCCTACCCCCAGCGCACGCAAGGCCAGTTGCAGGGCGTCGGTGCCATTGGCGCAGGTGATGGCGTGACGGACCGACACCGCCTCCTGCAGACGACGCTCCAGCTCGGCCACTTCCGCCCCGCCAATGAACTGGGCCTGTGTCGTCATGGCAGCGTACTTCTCCATCAAGGCCTGATGGAACCCGGTCTCGTAACGCTTCAGGTCAATAAAGGGAACACTCATGGTCATGTTGGCTCATTCACTCAAAATTCCTAGATCCACTTCTCAGGCCTGCGCCGTGACGGCTTGCGCCAGCACCTGCGCAACGCGCTGCTGGTCTGTAGCCGAAAGGTTCGGACTCATGGGCAGGCTCATGACCTGTCTGGCAACCTCGTCGCCCACCGGCAGACGAGCCCCGGAGTCCTCAACCGCGGGCTGCCGGTTCAGGGGTATCGGGTAATGTACCGCTGTGGGCACGCCGGCACCGCTCATCGCCTTCTGGACGGCATCACGCGCCGGCACACGCACCGTGTACTGGGCCCAGGCGCTGACGTTGTGGGCTTCCACGAAAGGCGTCGTCCGGACACCCGCCTCGTTGAGCAGGCGCCCGTAACGCTCAGCGACTTGTTGGCGCTGCACCATCTCTTCGTCAAATACGGCCAGCTTGGGAAGCAGGATCGCCGCCTGGATCGTGTCGAGTCGGCTGTTCACGCCGACACGCACGTGGTGGTAGCGGCGATCCTGGCCATGGCGCGCGATCTGGCGCATCACCTTGGCCAGCTCATCATCGCTTGTGAAGATGGCGCCGCCGTCGCCGTAGCAACCCAGGGGCTTGCTCGGAAAAAAGCTGGCGCAGGCGATGGTGCTGAGGTTGCAGCTCTTGCGGCCCTTGTAACTGGCGCCGAAGCTCTGCGCGGCATCCTCAATCACGGGAATGCCGTGGCGTGACGCGATGGCATTGATGGCATCGAAGTCGGCGCACTGGCCGTAGAGGCTGACCGGGATGATGGCCTTGGTGCGCGGCGTGATAGCGGCTTCGAGCAAGGCCGGGTCGAGGTTGTAGGTGCGAGCGTCAATGTCAACATACTCTGGCTTGGCACGCAGCAGCGCCACCGTCTCGGCTGTAGCGATGTAGGTGAAGCCGGGGGTGATGACTTCGTCACCCGGCCCCACGCCCAGCGCCATCAGCGCAATCTGCAATGCGTCCGTGCCATTAGCTACGCTGATGCAATACTTGGCCCCCGTGTAGACCACCAGCTTCTCCTCCAGCTCGGCCACTTCGGGACCAAGGATGAACTGGCCGTGATCCAGCACGCGCTGAATCGCGGCGTCGATCTGGGGCTTGAGCCGCTGGTACTGGCTCTTGAGGTCGATGAATTCCATGAGATCCCTGTTCTGTCCTCAGCCCACGAGACGGCAGCGCCCGTCGCGCAGCTCATAGCGCTTGCCCGTCTGCGCGCAGACGGTGTCGGCGTCGCCACTCAGCGGCAGATCCAGCCGTTCACCATGCTGGCTCATCCAGCCAATCCGGCGCGCGGGGACGCCCACCATCAGGGCGTAATCGGGCACGTCATGGTTCACGACAGCGCCCGCGCCGACGAAGGCGTATTCGCCGACGGTCACACCGCAGACAATGGTGGAGTTGGCGCCCAGCGTCGCACCACGCCGGATCAGGGTGCGGCGGTATTCGTCCTTGCGGATGACGGCGCTGCGCGGGTTGTAGACGTTGGTGAACACCATGCTGGGGCCGCAAAACACGTCGTCCTCCAGCGTGACGGCGTCGTAGACGCTGACGTTGTTCTGGACCTTGACGTTGTTGCCGATGACCACGTCGTTGCCGACGAAAACGTTCTGGCCGAAGGAGCAGGCGCGGCCAATGCGCGCACCGGCAGAGATGTGCACCCAGTGCCAGATGCGGCAGCCCTCGCCGATCTGCGCGCCTTCGTCAACGATGGCCGAGGGATGGACGGTGTAGTTCGCGCCCATCACAGCTCCAGCGGCAGGCCCACGCGCACGCCGTCGCGCGCCGAGCGGTAGGCAGCAATCAGGACTTCCAGCGACTTCAGGCCTTCGCGGCCGTCGACGTCGGCTTCGGCTTCGCCGCGCAGGGTCTTGATCACATTGTCGTAGTACAAGGGGTGACCGAAGCCGTAGACACTGGTGGTCTCATAGCTGACCGCCTTGATCTGTTCATCTTCGGGACGGCTGTCTGCGAATTGCCACTCCTGGATTTCGTTGACGGCCACGCCGCCCACGCGCACCGTACCTTGCTCACCCAGGATGGTGATGGAGCCCTCGAGGTTCTTGGGGTAGGTCAGCATAGTGCAGTTGAGCGAGCCCAGGGCGCCGTTGCGCCAGCGCACGCTGAGCACGCCGCTGTCTTCGGCCTCGATGTCACGCGCCAGCGTGGCCGTGTAGGCATGCAGGGAGTCGATGGGGCCGATCAGCCATTCGAGCAGATCCACGTAGTGGCTGGCCTGGTTCATGAAGGCACCGCCATCGAGCTCCCAGGTGCCGCGCCACTTGGCCTGATCGTAATAGCCAATCTGGGGCCGCTGCCAGAAGACGTTGAGCGTCACCATATAGATCTGGCCGAAGCGCTTCTGGCTCACGGCCTGTTTGAGTAGCTGCAACGTGGCGTTCTTGCGGTTCTGCTTGACGACAAAGAGACGCACGCCGGCCTCCTCGCAGGCGCGCACCATGCGCAAGCCGTCCTCCCACTTGGTGGCCATGGGTTTCTCGCTGAGTACGTGACGGCCCGTGCGCGCCACCTCGATGGCCTGCTGCGGATGGATGCCGCTGGGCGTGGTCAGGATGACGCAGTCGGCTGTGGTTTTCTGCAGCAGGGCCGAGAGGCTGGCATGCCCGACGGCGCCCGTGGCCTGGACGGCACGCTCCAAGGCTGCGGGATCGATATCGCAGACGTCCACCAGCTCGGCTTGGTCGGCATGCTGGCGAATCGAATCGAAATGATTCTTCGCAATCCGGCCACAGCCCGCCAGGGCGAAGCGGATCTTGCGATTGGTGATCGGGGTATTGTTCATGGCGAAACTCACAGTCTGAACACGGTAAAGCCCGCAGCTGCCGCAGCATGGCGGTCGTACAGGCTTTTCACATCGGACAGCACGGGCTGGTCGCCACGGCAGAGGGCGCGCAAATCCTGCGGCCTGGCTTGTCGGTACTCGTTGTGACCGACAGCGACCACCAGCGCATCCACGGGGCGGGCCGCGTCGATCACACCGAGCGTCAGACCGTACTCGTGCTGCACTTCCGAGGCGCTGGCCCAGGCGTCGGCCACGACGACCTCCACCCCCCAGCCCTCAAACTCGCGCACCATGTCGACCACCTTGCTGTTGCGGATGTCCGGGCAGTTTTCCTTGAAGGTGATGCCGAGCACCCCTACCCGGCAGCGCGGCACGTCCATGCCGTTCTGCAACATGAGCTTGATGGTGTTACGCGCCACGTAACGCGCCATATTGTCGTTGATACGCCGGCCGGCCAGGATGACCTGCGGGTGGTACCCCACCTCCTCGGCCTTGTGCGTCAGGTAGTAGGGATCCACGCCGATGCAGTGACCGCCCACCAGGCCCGGGCGGAAGGGCAGGAAGTTCCACTTGCTGCCTGCGGCCTCGAGCACGTCCAGGGTATCGATGCCCAGGCGGGCGAAGATGACCGAGAGCTCATTGATGAGTGCAATGTTCAGATCGCGCTGAGTGTTCTCGATCACCTTGGCGGCCTCAGCCACCTTGATGCTGCTGGCCTTGTGCGTACCGGCGGTGATGATGCTGCGGTACAGCGCGTCCACCGCATCGGCGGCCGGGGGCGTGCTACCACTGGTGATCTTCTTGATCTTGGTGAGCGTGTTGACCTTGTCGCCCGGATTGATGCGCTCGGGGCTGTAGCCGCAATAGAAGTCCTGGTTGAACTTCAGACCGGAGAACTTCTCAAGAACGGGTACGCAAACCTCCTCGGTCGCACCGGGATAGACCGTGGATTCGTAGATCACCACGGCATCCCTGGACAACACCTTGCCCACGGTCTCGCTGGCTTTGACCAAAGGCGTCATGTCGGGACGGTTGGCCTGGTCCACGGGCGTAGGCACGGTCACGATAAAGACCTTGCAGGCGCTTAGCTCCTCCAGATTGGACGAGTAGCGCAAGTGGCGCGCATGGGTCAACTCCTCTGAGGCTACTTCCAACGTGCTGTCGCGGCCGGCCTGCAATTCAGAAATACGTGCCGCATTGATGTCGAAACCGAGTACATCGCGGCGCTTACCAAACTCAACGGCCAGTGGCAAGCCCACATAGCCCAGACCGATGACCGCGATCTTCTGCTTGTCCAAATCCATTGCTGTCTATCCTTGCTTTTTCCCGGCAGTGCCCTGCATCCGCCCATACGTATCCTCAAAGCGCACGATATCGTCCTCGCCCAAGTACGAGCCACTTTGCACTTCGATGATCTCCAGCGGCACTTTGCCTGGATTGACCAGGCGATGTTTTTGTCCTATCGGAATATAGGTACTCTGATTCTCGCTCAGGACCAGCACCTGCTCCCCGTTCGTCACCTCGGCCGTGCCGCTGACCACCACCCAATGCTCAGCCCGGTGGTGGTGCATCTGCAATGAAAGCGAGGCACCAGGCTTGACCATGATGCGCTTGACCTGGAAACGCTCCCCCATGTCGATGCTGTCGTACCAGCCCCAAGGCCGCGCGACGCGACGGTGCTGCACGGCCTGGGACGCGTCCAGGGCTTCCAGCTTGGCCACCACCTCCTTCACAGCCTCGGCCTGGGACGGATCCACGACCAGCAAAGCGTCGGGCGTATCGATGACCAGCAGGCCCAGGGTCCCCAGGGCGACCACAGGACGACCGCCGCCCGCATGGACATAGGTATCCCGCGCACGCAGATGGTGGGCGTGCTGCAGCTCGCCGCCCGCCCGGTTGCCATCCACATCCGGTTCGGCCAGTTGCGCCACGGCGTTCCAGCTGCCCACGTCACTCCAGACGCCGGCAAAGGGATAAACACTGACATTGCCCGCACGCTCCATCACGGCGTAGTCGATGGATTGGCTGCGGCAGCCGGCAAAAGCCTGCGCATCGGGACGCAGGAACAGGCCGTCGCGTTGCGGCTCCCGCATGGCCTGGCGACAGGCCTCCAGGATGTCCGGGGCGTGGACCTGCAGCGCATCCAGCAGGGCCTGCGCGCGCATCAGGAAGATGCCTGCATTCCAGAGGTATTGGCCGCTGGCCAGGAACTCCAGCGCCTTGTCCTGCGCCGGTTTCTCGACAAAACGGGCCACCTCAAAACCAGCGCCGGCCGCGGCGCCTTTCTGGATGTAGCCATAGGCCGTGCTGGGGAAACTCGGCAACACGCCAAAGGTCACCAGACGGCCGGTCTGTGCCGCCGGGGCGGCGGCCTGCACCATGGCGCAAAAAGCCTGGGCATCGGGGATGTGATGGTCCGCCGGGCAGAACAGCAGCAAGGCATCGGCGGGGGCGGCCAGCGCCGCCAGGGCCATGGCCGCAGCGGTGTTCTTCGCCTGGGGCTCCAGGATCTGCAGCACACTCAAACCTGACTGTGCCGCCACATCGGCCACCAGGAAACGGTGCTCTTCGGCGGCGACACAGGTGATAGCTTCGGCCTTCCCCTGGGCCAGGGGTGCCACGCGCTCCAATGTGAGCTGCAGCAAGGATTTGTCACCCAGCAAGGGGATGAACTGCTTGGGGAAGGCCTTGCGCGACAGCGGCCACAGGCGTGTGCCGCTGCCCCCGCAAAGAATGACCGGACGAATCGAAGAAACTGCGGTCATGCGTACACCTCGGCTTGCGCCAGTAATTGGCCCTGCTGGTCCTTGCCAGACAGCTGGGGCGCGCCATCCAGAGGCCACTCAATGCCAAGGGCCGGGTCGTTCCATGCAATGCAACGCTCGTGTTCCGGCGCGTAGTAGTCGGTGGTCTTGTAGAGAAAATCGGCCGATTCACTCGTCACCAGAAAACCATGCGCAAAACCCGGCGGCACCCAGAGCTGGCGGTGGTTGTGCTCGCTGAGCTCCACGCCGACCCATAGACCAAAATGCGGTGAGCTCCTGCGCAGGTCCACCGCCACGTCAAAGACGCTGCCGCGCACCACACGCACCAGCTTGCCCTGCGGCTGCTGCAACTGGTAGTGCAGGCCGCGCAACACCCCCCGGGCGCTGCGGCTGTGGTTGTCCTGTACGAAGTTCACGCTCAGGCCTGTGGCTTGGGCAAACGCACGCTCGTTGAAACTCTCGAAGAAGAAGCCCCGCGCATCCCCGAACACCTTGGGTTCAAGGATCAGTACCTCCGGCAGGGCGGTCTGGATGCTTTGCACGATCAGGCCCTGTCTCCGGCACGGTGCTTCTCCTTCAGCAAACGCATCAGGTATTGGCCATAACCATTCTTGGCCAGCGGCTGCGCCAGCCCCTCAAGCTGCGCATCATCGATCCAGCCATGACGCCAAGCCACCTCTTCCGGGCAGGCGATCTTCAGGCCCTGGCGGTGCTCCAAGGTGGCGATGAACTGGCTGGCCTCCAGCAGGCTGTCATGCGTGCCGGTGTCCAGCCAGGCGTAGCCGCGGCCCATGATCTGCACATTGAGCTGGCCGCGCTCCAGGTACATCTGGTTGACAGTGGTGATTTCCAGCTCACCGCGCGCGCTGGGCTTGACGGCCTTGGCGATGTCCACCACCTGTTCGTCGTAGAAATACAGGCCAGTGACCGCGTAATTGCTCTTGGGCGCCTTGGGCTTTTCCTCGATGCTGCGGGCCTTGCCTTGCGCATCGAAGTCCACCACACCGTAACGTTCGGGGTCGTTGACATGGTAGGCGAACACTGTCGCCCCCTGGGGCTGGGCATCTGCTGCACCGAGCAGGCCATGGAAGTCGTGACCGTAGTAGAGGTTATCGCCCAGCACCAGGGCGCTGGGGCTTTGGCCCACGAAAGACTCGCCGATGATGAAGGCCTGCGCCAGCCCGTCCGGGCTGGGTTGCACGGCATACTGCAGGCTCAGCCCCCACTGGCTGCCATCACCCAGCAACTGCGTGAAACGCGGCGTGTCCTGCGGTGTGCTGATGAGCAGGATGTCGCGCATGCCAGCCAGCATCAGCGTGGTCAACGGGTAATAGACCATGGGCTTGTCGTACACCGGCAGCAGCTGCTTGCTGATGGCCAGCGTGGCCGGGTGCAGGCGGGTGCCCGAACCGCCGGCCAGGATGATGCCCTTGCGTTGTGTCATGGTTGTCGCTTCAAAGAGTTTCCGCCAGCATGCGCGTCACGCCATCCTGCCAGTGCGGCAGATGCAGGCCGAAGGTGTTGCGCAACCGGGTAGTGTCCAGCCTTGAATTGTGGGGCCGTTTGGCCGGCGTCGGATAGGCCGAGCTTGGAATGGCCTGCACCTGCTCCGGCCCGGCCTTGAGCACCCGCCTGGCCGCATGGGCATGCTGCAAGATGAAGCGGGCGTAACCATGCCAGCTGGTCTCCCCGGCCGCCGCCACGTGGTAGATACCCGAAGGGGCAAGATCATTGCGCCGCATAGGCGGCAGCACATGACGAAGGGCATGGGCCGTCACATCCGCCAGAAGATCGGCGCCGGTAGGCGCACCGATCTGGTCGTCGATCACGTTGAGCTGCTCGCGCTCGGCCGCCAGACGCAACATGGTCTTGGCGAAATTGCCACCCCGCGCGCCATAGACCCAGCTGGTACGGAAGATCAGGTGCCGGCAGCCGCTGGCCGCAATCGCTTGCTCGCCCTCGAGCTTGGTCCATCCGTAAACGCTCAGCGGCGCCGCGGCATCGCCCTCTGTCCACGGCGCGCTGCCGCTACCGTCAAACACATAGTCGGTGCTGTAATGGACCAGCCAGGCATTCAGTCGCGCCGCCTCCTGCGCCAGCACGCCGGGCGCCAGGGCGTTCAGTGTACGGGCCAACGCACCTTCGTTTTCGGCCCGGTCCACCGCCGTATGCGCCGCCGCATTGACGATGACCTGCGGCCGCACAGTCTGCACCGTGCGGGCCAGACCCACCAGATCGCCCAGGTCACCGCACAGGCCCTCTGCGCCATGGCGGCTCAGTGCCACCACCTCGCCCAGCACGGCCAGGGAACGCTGCAGCTCCCAGCCGACCTGGCCGTTCTTGCCGAGCAGCAGGATCTTCATGCGTACTGTTTCTGAACCCAGTCACGGTAGGCGCCGGACTGCACATGCGCCACCCAGTCCGCATGGTCCAGATACCACTGCACCGTCTTGCGGATGCCGGTCTCGAAGGTTTCGGCGGGCTTCCAGCCCAGTTCTTTTTCCAGCTTGCGCGCGTCGATGGCGTAACGCCGGTCGTGACCCAGGCGATCTTTCACATAAGTGATCTGTTCGCGGTAACTCTTTCGGTCAGCGCGCGGGCGCAGCTCGTCAAGCAGTGCACACAGGGTCTGCACGATCTCGATGTTGGGCTTCTCGTTCCAGCCCCCCACGTTGTAGACCTCGCCCACCTGGCCGGCGGCGAGCACGCGGCGGATGGCACTGCAGTGGTCGCGCACATAGAGCCAGTCGCGGATTTGCATGCCGTCGCCATAGACCGGCAGGGGCTTGCCGGCCAGGGCGTTGACGATCATCAAGGGGATCAGCTTCTCGGGAAAATGGAAGGGCCCGTAGTTGTTGCTGCAGTTGGTCGTCAGCACCGGCAGGCCGTAGGTGTGGTGGTAGGCCCGTACCAGATGGTCGCTCGCGGCCTTGCTCGCGCTGTAGGGGCTGTTGGGCTCGTAACGATGGGTCTCGGTGAAAGCGGGATCGCCCGGGGCCAGGGAACCGTAGACCTCGTCGGAGGAAACGTGCAGGAAGCGGAAGGACGACTTGTCCGCTTCGTCCAGCCCGACCCAATGAGCGCGCACAGCTTCGAGCAGCCGGAAGCTGCCCACGATATTGGTCTGGATGAAGTCCTCGGGGCCGTGGATGGATCGGTCCACATGCGACTCAGCCGCGAAATTGATCACGGCACGCGGCCGGTGATCGGCCAGCAGGCGCTGCAGCAGGGCGCTGTCGGCAATGTCCCCCTGGACGAAGACGTGGCGCGGGTCACCTTGCAGCGAGGACAGGTTCTCCAGATTGCCGGCATAGGTCAGCTTGTCCAGGTTGAGCACGGGCTCATCGGACTGCGCCAGCCAGTCCAGCACGAAATTCGCGCCGATAAAACCGGCGCCGCCAGTAACCAGAATCATGCGTTCCCCTGTTGACCGGTGACCCTAGCTCAGCAGGGCCCCGGACGTCTGTAAAGTTTCAAATTATCCCATGGCCCGAACGGCCTAGCCCCCTCTGGCGCAGGCGCCGCCATGGGCGTAAAGTGCCATCCATCCTCTTTCAGGAGCACTCCATGCCCAGCAAATCTGCCCCCCACTCCACCTCACCCGGCGTCGACGCCGTACGTGACTCCGCCCAGCAGATCTGGCTGGCTGGCCTGGGTGCCTTCACCAAGGCCCAGGAAGAGGGCGGTAAGGCCTTCGACGCCCTGGTGCAGGAAGGCCTGGCCATGCAGCGCAAGGCCCAGAGCACCGCGGAGGCCAAGCTGGCCGAGGCCAGCCAGAAAGTCAGTAGCCTCGCGCAGGAGTTCAGCCAGCGCGCCACCGGCCAGTGGAACCAGCTGGAAGGCCTGTTCGAAGAGCGCGTGGCCCGCGCCCTGGAGCGCCTGGGCATGCCCTCCACCCAACAGGTCCAGGACCTGCAGGCCCGTGTGGCCGCGCTGGAGGCGCAGCTCCAGTCCCGGGCCGCCAGGCCGGCTACTGCCGCGAAGAAGACCGCCCCGGTCCGCAAGGCCACGCGCAAGACCCCGGCCAAGACCACCCGCCGATGACGAAGAAGGCGCCACGCCGCACCGCCGAGCGCATCCAGGAGGCGGCGCTGGCGCTGTTCAACCGCTACGGCGAACCCAACGTCTCCACCAACCAGATCGCCGCCGAGCTGGGCATCAGCCCCGGCAACCTGCACTACCACCACCCGTCCAAGGACGGCCTGGTGAACCGACTGTTCGACCAGTACACCACCGCCCTGTCTGAATTGCTGCCGGCCGCCAGCGGCGTGCGCGATGCCGAAGACGCCTGGTTCTTCGTCCACAGCCTGATCGAGCGCATCTGGGGCCATCGTTTTCTGTACCGCGACCTCAACCTGCTGCTCAGCCGCAACCGCCACCTCGAAGCGGGCATGCGCCGCGTGCTGCTGGCCCAGACCGGGGCCCTGCGCCAGCTGCTGGCCAGCCTGCAGCGCGGCGGCGCCCTGGTGCTGCCTGATGAGGAGGCCGATGCCCTGGCCACGCGCCAGGTCGTGCTGCTGAGCTACTGGCTGAGCTACGAATACGCCCTGGACCCGCGTCATGCGCTGGAGCCTGAAGGCTTGGAGTCTGCCGTGCTGCGGGGTGCGGCGCAGGCCCTGGGTTTGCTGTTACCCTATCTGGTCCCGGCGCAGCAGGAGCTGCTGCGGCATCTGCTGCGCGCCTACCTCACTGAACACACCCCAGGAAAGCCCGGAGTCCCCCATGAGTGACCTCAAGTCCCAGTTCGAAGCCGCCGTCGCCCGTTCCAAGGAACTGGACGAGCGCCCCGACAACGCCACCCTGCTCAAGATCTATTCGCTCTACAAGCAGGCCACCGAAGGCGACGCCACCGGCTCGCGCCCCAGCTTCACCGACATGGTGGCCCGCGCCAAGTGGGACGCCTGGAACGCACACAAGGGCAAGAGCGCCGACGAGGCCATGCAGGCCTACATCGACCTGATCGATTCCCTGAGCTGATCGACCTCGCTGACGTTCAGGCGATCACGCCGCGCGCGCGCAGCGCGGCGATCTGCTCGGGCGTCAGCCCCACCTCGCGCAGCAGGGCCTCGCTGTCCTGCCCGAGTGCCGGGGCCTGTCGCCACTGCCCGCCCGGAGTGACCGAAAGCTTGGGCACCACCCCCGGCACCGTCAGCACACTGCCGTCCGCCATCGCCACGGTCTGCAGCATGCCCCGCGCCGCGTAGTGCGGATCGGCCGCGATGTCGGCCACCGTGTAGATCTTGCCCGCCGGCACCTGGGCCGCGTCGAGCGCGGCCAGCACCTCGTCCACCGGCCGTGTGGCCGCCCAGGCGCCGATCGCCGCGTCCAGTTCCTGCACCCGTGCCACCCGCCCCGCGTTGTCGGCCAGGGCCGGATCGCTGCCCAGATCCGGGCGCCCGATGCACTGCATCAGGCGCTTGAAGATGCTGTCGCCGTTGCCCGCGATCAACGCATAGCCGCCGTCGGCACAGCGGTAGGCGTTGGTGGGCGCGATGCCCGGCATGGCACTGCCCGCCGGCCCGCGCACGGCGCCGAAGGCGCTGTACTCGGGCAGCAGGCTCTCCATGCAGTTGAACACCGCCTCATAGAGCGCCACGTCAATCACCTGGCCACGACCCTTGGGCGCGTCGGCCCCCACCGTGGCATGCCGGTGCTGCAGCGCCAGCAGGATGCCGATCACCCCGTGCAGCGACGCCAGCGTGTCGCCGATGGACACGCCCACGCGCACCGGCACGCGCCCGGGCTCGGCGGTGAGGTGGCGCATGCCGCCCATGGCCTCGGCCACCACACCGAAACCCGGCCGGTCGCGATAGGGGCCCGTCTGGCCATAACCGCTGATGCGCAGCATGATGAGTCCCGGATTGAGCGCCTGCAGCGCCTCCGGCCCCAGACCCCAGCCCTCCATGGCGCCGGGACGGAAGTTTTCGATCAGCACATCGGCCTCGGCGGCGAGCCTGCGCACGATGTCCTGCGCCTCGGGCGTCTTCAGGTCCAGCGCCAGCGAGCGCTTGTTGCGCGACTGCACCTGCCACCAGACCGAGGTGCCGTCTTTGAGCAGGCGCCACTTGCGCAGCGGGTCACCCGCGCCGGGCGGTTCGACCTTGATCACGTCGGCGCCAAAGTCGGCCAGGGTCTTGGCCGCAAAAGGCCCGGCGATGAGCTGGCCCAGCTCGACGACCTTGAGCCCGATCAAAGGACCTTGCGGCTGCCGGTGCACATCATGTTGTGTCTGCATGGCATGCATGCTACCCTCGACGCACCACCACTGGAACCGCCATGCTCTACAAGTTCCAATCCCGCGCCGCGCCGGACCTCATCATGCTCGAGCCCAACGGTCGGCGTGTGCTGCAGATCGTGGGCAAATACGGCGCAGACCAGCGCGGAATCCTGCAGGCCGCCGACATGCCCGCAGCTATCGCCGCGCTGGAGGCGGCCATCGCCCAGGAAGAGGCCGAACGCCGCGCCGCCGAAGCCGAGGCCGCTGCCCGGGGTGAGGAACTGCCCGAGCCCGAAGGCGTGTCCCTGCGCCAGCGCGCCACCCCCTTCATCGAGATGCTGCGTCGCTGCCAGGCCGACAACAAAGAAATTGTCTGGGGCGTGTAGCCACGTGCCACATCAACGCTGATGCGTCACGCCTGAAGAAGCCCAGTCGCGGAACGCCGTGGAACCGGCTGCGCCGGGCCACTGGCGTTGCCCCCTGCAAGGGGGGCTGAGACCTGCGGCTCCAAGCCTGCCTGCGCAGACTTGGACAGGTCGAAGAGCCTGGGCCTCTGGACCAGGCCCCACGGCGGCTAGCGAACGAAGGGAGCGAAGCCTGGGGGTTAATCGACTTTCGCGCCCGAGGCCTTCACGACCGCCGCCCACTTCTTGTGCTCGGCGTCGATGAAGCGCGTGAACTCGTCCGGCGTGTTGCCGCTCGGGATGGCGCCCAGCCCGCGCAGCCGCTCCTGCATGGCCGGCGTGGCCAGGGACTTGGCGGTTTCCTGCTGGATGCGGTTCACGATGTCGGCCGGGGTACCGGCCGGCGCCAGCAGGCCGAACCAGCTGCTCGCTTCGAAGCCCTTGAGCTGACCCGCCTCTTCCACCGTCGGCACCTCGGGTAGCGAATCCGAGCGCCGGGCACTGGTCACGGCGAAGGCCTTGAGCTTGCCGGACTTGATGTGCGGCATGGCCGAGGGCAGGTTATCGAACATCACGTCCATATTGCCCGCCACCATGTCCAGCATGGCCGGGCCCGAGCCGCGGTAGGGAATATGGGTCATGAAGGTGCCCGTCATGGACTTGAAGAGCTCGCCCGCCAGGTGAATCGAGGTGCCGTTTCCACTGGAAGCCATGTTGAGCTTGCCGGGGTTGGCCTTGGCGTACTTGATGAAATCGGACACCGAGTCGATGTTCAGCGCCTTGGCCTTGTCCGCGTTCATCACCATGACATTGGGCACGCCGGCCACCAGCGTGATGGGCGCGAAGTCCTTTTGCGGCTCATAGTTCAGCTTGGCGTAGAGCGCCTTGTTGATGCCGTGCGTCCCCACCGTGCCCATGAACAGCGTGTAGCCATCGTTGGGCGACTTGGCCACCTGCTCAGCCCCCACGTTGCCGCCGGCGCCCGCCTTGTTCTCCACCACAAAGGGCTGGCCGAAGGCCTTGGTCAGCTCGGGCGCGATCGCGCGCGCCAGGATGTCGGTAGTACCACCGGGTGCGAAGGGCACGACGATCTTGACCGGCCGGTTCGGCCAAGCCCCCTGGGACCAGGCGAGCGGGGCGCAGGCCAGCAGTGCGGCGGCGATGAGATGACGACGGTTCATGGTGGGGATCTCCTCTTGCTTGATCGGGTCAGTGTAGGGAGAGGCGCGGGGTCTGTGACCTAGGGTTTGCCTCGGTGTTTGTCGCCTGGGCTACTGTCTCCTCTGATGCAAGAGCTTGGCATGCGTGGCTTTGCCGGGTCTCGCCCCGGCGGGCGAGGTACTTTTCTTTGCTTCGCCAAAGAAAAGTACCCAAAGGAAAGGCGAGCCGGATTCGTCGTCCCGCTACGCGGGCACACTGCGTTGCTCGGTCTGAGCGGGGTGCGCGCAAACTCGGCTAGCGCCTCAAACATGCGCGCCCCTTTCTCCGCTCAGCCCTGCGCTACTCGCCTCCTCATTACGGCGGGGGATCCGAATACCAAAACACAAGACCACAAGGACGCGCCATGGCGCGTCCTTGTGGGGCCCGGCTGTTTGGCTATTGATTTCCTCCGCCCTTGTGTCTGTGCCGAAAAGCGCAGCGGCAAGCGGATCAAGAGACGCGCATGTTTGAGCCCGTAGGGCGAGTTTGCGCGGCTCCCGCATGACGTGAGCACCGCAGGCTGCCCCGGCAAAGCCGGGGTCACAGACACCAGGGTCGCCTTTCTTTGCCTACTTTGGTGTTTGCGTAACTTTGCTGCGCAAAGTGAGCAAACCCCGCGCGCACAGCGCGCCATGGCGAAGCAAAAAAAACCCACAAAGCGGGTTTCTGCAAAGTAGGTGCGCCGCCGGGCGCACATCCCGGCCCAACCATGCCGCGGGGGCGAGACCCGGCAAGCCACGCAAGCAGAAACCCACCGTAGAAAAAAGAAAAGCCACCCGAAGGTGGCCTTTCATCAGCAGCGTGGAGAACGCCGAAGATCAGTCCGCGTAAACGCCAGCGGCCTTCAGAATCGGGCTCCACTTGGCAATCTCGTCCGCGACGAACTTCTTGTGCTCGGCCGACTCGACGCGCTTGTCGGTCACGACCACGGCGCCCAGGCCTTCCTGCTTCTTGATGAAGTCGGCGTCCTTGAGGGCCGCCTTGAGCGCGGTGTTGAGCTTGGCCACCACGTCGGCGGGCGTGCCCTTGGGCGCGTACAGGCCGTGCCAGATGGTCACTTCAAAGCCCTTGAGGCCGGATTCCTGCAGCGTGGGCAGATCCTTGAGCGCGGGCGGAGCCAGACGCTTGCTGGTAGTCACGGCATAGGCCTTGACCTTCTTGGCCTCGATCTGGCCGCTGGTGTTGGTCGTCTGGTCGCACAGCAGGTCGATCTGGCCGCCGATCAGGTCGGTCATGGCCGGGCCGGTGCCCTTGTAGGGCACAGTGGTCATGTCGATCTTGAGTGCGTTCTGGAACATCAGGCCGCACAGGTGCGAAGCCGCGCCGATGCCGGCGTTGCCCAGGTTGACCTTGCCCTTGTTCTCGTTGATCCAGGTCACCAGCTCCTTGTAGTTGTTGGCCGGCAGGCTGGGCTTGCCGATCAGGGTCATGGGCACATCGTTGACCATGCCCAGGTACTCGAAGTCGCTCTCGACCTTGAAGGGCAGGTTGCGCACCAGGGTGGGCATGGTGGCCATGCCGATGTGGTGCAGCAGCAGGGTGTGGCCGTCGGCAGCCGCCTTGGCCACCTTGTTGGCACCGATGGAGCCGCCGGCACCGGCCGCGTTGTCCACCACCACGGTGGCGCCGCCCAGGGGCTTGCGCAGGGCTTCGGCCAGGTCACGGGCTACGCGGTCGGTCGGGCCGCCGGCCGAGAAGGGCACGACGATGGTGATGGGCTTGGAGCCCGGGAAAGACTGGGCCTGGGCCGTCAGGGCGGTGACGGCAGCGGCGAGCAATAACAGACGTTTCATGGTGCTTCCTCCAAAAGATGCGGGGAAGTCTAATGCCGGGTCTGCACCCCGCCATCTCGGAAACTACTTAGTTCAGCACACGGTTTGACGCGCGTCATTTGTAACTGCGCGCATCCTCGATCACCTTGCCGTCATTGGGCAGCGTGCCAGGCAGAACGAGCTCCACCTCACCACGCAGCTTGGTCACTTCACGCAC
This sequence comes from Hylemonella sp., assembly GCA_046299695.1. Lineage (GTDB taxonomy): Bacteria > Pseudomonadota > Gammaproteobacteria > Burkholderiales > Burkholderiaceae_C > Hylemonella. The sequence goes on along the minus strand of JBKBHP010000001.1, from coordinate 83,515 downwards.
CGTTTCGGCGATGCGCAACGCCAGCTCGCCGGGGCCACTGCATTCGGTCTCCACCCGGAGTGTCATGCGGTCGTCGGCCATCTCGCCGGCCACCACCAGACGGGCCCGCCCGGCCTCGGGATGGCGGCGCAGGATCTCGGCCACCTGCCCCGGGTGCACGAACATGCCGCGCACCTTGGTGGTCTGGTCGGCCCGGCCCAGCCAGCCGCGGATGCGCGTGTTGCTGCGCCCCGTGGGACACGGTCCGGGCAGCACGGCCGAGAGATCCCCGGTGCCGAAACGGATCAGGGGGTAGTCCGGGTTGAGCACCGTGACCACCACCTCGCCGACCTCGCCCTCGGGGAGCGGGTCGCCCGTGCCCGGGCGCACGATCTCCAGGATCACGTCCTCGTCCAGCACCAGCCCCTCGCGCGCAGCGGTCTCGTAGGCAATCAGCCCCGCATCGGCCGTGGCGTAGGCCTGATAGGCCGTGATGCCGCGCTCCGTCAGCCAGTCGCGCAGGCTGGGCGGAAAGGCCTCGCCGCTGAGCAGCGCCTTGGTGATGGACAGCTTCGCGCCGGCCTCTTGGGCCTTCTCGACCAGGATCTTGAGGAAGCTCGGCGTGCCCGCGTAGGCCACGGGCTTCAGGTCCGCCATGGCCGCGAGCTGCTGCTCGGTGTTGCCGGTGCCGCCGGGGAAAACCGTGCAGCCCAGCGCGTGGGCCCCGGCCTCCATGATCCAGGCCCCGGGTGTCAGGTGGTAGCTGAAGCAGTTGTGCACCAGATCCCCGGCCACGAAACCGGCGGCCGCAAAGGCGCGCGCACTGCGCCAGTAATCGATGGCGTGCCCCTCGGGCTCGTAGATCGGACCGGGCGACTGGAAAACCCGGCGCGCGCCCTTGTCGCGCAGCAACCCACGCCAGCCGATGGCGGCAAAGCCACCGAGCGGATCGCCACCCGCGGCGCGTGCCGCCTGCTGGCGCTCCAGCAGCTCGTACTTGCGCGTCACCGGCAGCCTGGCCAGCGCCGCACGGCTGCTCACTCCCGCCGCGTCCACCCCGCGCAGGATCTCGGCAAAGGCCGGCGTCATGCGCTGGGCCTGGGCCACATGGTCCGGCAAGGCCCCCATCAGCGCCGCTTCGCGCTGCGCCGGGTCGCGCGTCTCGAGCGCGTCGTAGTGTTTACTCATCTCAATAGTCCCTGTTGCGTACTTCGCAGCGAATCGAAGTGCCTTGATCGGGAACGCCGTGGAACCGGCTTCGCCGGGCCACAGGCGTTGCCCCCTTGAGGGGGGAGGCGGCCTCAGGGCCGCCACGGGGGTGCTTCATGCCAACCAGCGCTTGCGGCGCTTGTAACTTTTCACGTCACGGAAGCTCTTGCGCTCGCCGCCGCCCATGCCGAGGTAGAACTCCTTCACGTCCTCGTTGCTGGCCAGGTCACTGGCCGCGCCGTCCATCACGATGCGGCCCGACTCCATGATGTAGCCGTAGTCCGCGTACTTCAGCGCCATGTTCGTGTTCTGCTCGGCCAGCAGGAAAGTCACCTGCTCCTTGGCGTTGAGATCCTTTACGATCTCGAACACCTCCTCGACGATCTGCGGCGCCAGGCCCATCGAAGGCTCGTCCAGCAACACCACGCTGGGGTTGGCCATGAGCGCGCGGCCGATGGCGCACATCTGCTGCTCGCCGCCCGAGGTGTAGGCCGCCTGCGAGGTCCGCCGCGTCTTGAGCCGCGGGAAGTAGGTGTAGACCTTCTCCAGATTGGCGGCGATCTCGGCCTTGTTCTTGCGCGTGTAGGCGCCGGTCAGCAGGTTTTCCTCGATGGTCAGGTGGGCAAAGCAGTGCCGCCCCTCCATCACCTGCACCACCCCACGCTGCACCAGGTCGGCCGGCGTCAGGTTCTCGATGCGCTCGCCGCGCAGCTCGATGCTGCCCTTGGTCACCTCGCCGCGCTCGCCCTTGAGCAGGTTGGAGATCGCCCGCAAGGTCGTCGTCTTGCCCGCGCCATTGCCCCCGAGCAGCGCCACGATGCCACGCTCGGGCACCTGCAGCGACACCCCCTTGAGCACCAGGATCACATGGTTGTAGATCACCTCGATACCGCTGACGTTGAGAACAATGTTTTTGGAGTCCATAAGAGTCTCTTCCTGACCAGATGAAAGACCCGCAATGAGCGGCCCTTTCATCTGGCGGCTCCGGGTGGAGCCGCTGCCCCTCCCGCCGGGCGGGAGGGGTTGGGGGTGGGTGCCGACATGACAGACAAGGTCTTGATCGGCACAGCCGATCAAGACTGACAGTCAGCTGGCGTGCGCCGCTGCAGCTTCTTCTCCGCCGCGTACTTGTCGGCCGCGTTCTTCACCATGGGCTTGATGATCTGCTCGTCGGCCTGGTACCAGTCCGAACTCCAGACGAACTTGCTGCCATCCCAGGTGTGCACGCGCGCCCAGGAGGCGCCCATGTGGTCGGCACAGGAGGTGCTGATCGGGCGCATCACGCCCTTGAAGCCCAGCGCATCGAGCTTGGCCTGCGTGAGGTTCAGGTTCTCGTAGCCCCAGCGCGCCTGCTCGCCGGTGACCACCTTGCCCTTGCCATAGCGCTCCTGCGCCGCACGCACGCCTTCCACGGCGAACATGGCCGCCTGCAGGCCGCGCATGTACAGCACCTGGCCCACCTCGTCCTTCGGCCCGGTGCCCTGGCCCTTCGCGTGCACCTTGTCCAGGATCTCCTTGACCACCGCCGCGTTCGGCTCGGCACCGTGCTGCATCATGATGGCGTTGTAGCCCTTGGCGCCCTGCCCCACGTCCTTGACGTCCGGCTCGGCACCGGCCCACCACACACCGTACATCTTCTCGCGCGGGTAACCCGTGGCCTGGGCCTCCTTGAGCGCGGTGGAGTTCATCACGCCCCAGCCCCAGTTGAGCACGTAGTCGGGACGGTTCTGGCGGATCTGCAGCCAGGTGGCCTTCTGCTCCACGCCCGGGTGGGTCACGGGCAGCAGGCTGAGCTGGAAGCCGTGCATGGCGGCACGCTCCTGCAACAGCGGGATGGGCTCCTTGCCGAAGGGGCTGTCGTGGTAGACCAGCGCGATCTTCTTGCCCTTGAGCTTGTCGTAGCCGCCTTCCTTCTTGGCGATGTGCTGGATCAGCGTGTCCGCGGCCACCCAGTAGGTGCCCGAGAGCGGGAAGTTCCACTTGAACACCATGCCATCCTGGCTCTCGCTGCGCCCGTAGCCGGCGGTGATCAGCGGAATCTTGTCCGTCGGGGCCTTCTCGGTCAGGGCGAAGGTGATGCCGGTGGACAGCGGCTGGAACACCGTGGCGCCACCGTTCTTGCCCTTGAGGCGCTCGTAGCACTCCACACCGCGATCGGTGGCGTAGCCGGTCTCGCACTCCTCGTAGGAGACCTTCACGCCGTTGATGCCGCCGCGCGCGTTGGTGAGCTTGAGGTAGTCCACGTAGCCGTTGGCGAAGGGCACGCCGTTGGGCGCGTAGGCACCGGTGCGGTAGACCAGCACCGGGAAGAACTGTTCCTTGGCCTGCGCGAACGCGGCAGTGGAACTGAGTGCACCGGCGGCGGCGGCGGCCGTGAGCGCGGTGGCGAGGGCAAGTTGTCGAAGCTTCATGGTTTGTCTCCTAGGTAGGTGGTGGTTGAAGCAGGCGGAAGCACTCTCGAGAAGCATCAATGCGGGAACGGCCACAGGCGCAGCTTCTGCTTGCCGATGGACCAGAGCCGGGCCAGGCCGTGCGGCTCGACGATCAGGAACCAGACGATGAGCGCGCCGAAGACCATGAATTCGGTGTGGGAGATCGCCGCCGTGGAGATCTCGACGCCGAAGAGCTGGCCCAGGGCCGGCAGCAGCTGGTTGAGCACGATGGGCAGCACCACGATGAAGGCCGCCCCGAAGAAGCTGCCCATGATGGAACCCAGGCCGCCAATGATGACCATGAACAGCAGCTGGAAGGAACGGTCCACCGAGAAGGCCGCCGGCTCCCAGGAGCCCAGGTGCACGAAGCCCCAGAGCGCGCCGGCCACACCAACGATGAAGGAGCTCACGGCAAAGGCGCTGAGCTTGGCGTACATGGGGCGGATGCCGATCACGGCCGCGGCCACGTCCATGTCGCGGATGGCCATCCACTCGCGTCCGATGGCGCTGCGCACCAGGTTCTTGGCCAGCAAGCCGAAGAGCACCAGCAGCGCCAGGCAGAACAGGTATTTCTGCAGCGGCGTCTCGATGGGCTGACCGAAGACCTGCAGGTTCGAGACCGACACCGAGCCCGAGGGCGTGTTGTTCGTGAACCAGCCGATGCGCAGGAAGGCCCAGTCACAGAAGAACTGCGCCGCCAGCGTGGCCACCGCCAGGTACAGGCCCTTGACCCGCAGGCTGGGAATGCCGAAGAACATGCCCACCAGCGTGGCAAAGAAGCCGCCCGAGAGCAGGGCCACGAGCAGCGGCATGCCCTCGATGCGCACGAAGGTGTTGTAAGCCGCGTAGGCGCCCACGGCCATGAAGGCCCCCGAGCCCAGCGAGATCTGGCCGCAATAGCCGACCAGGATGTTCACGCCCACGGCCGCAAGCGAGAGGATGAGGAAGGGAATGAAGATGGCGCGGAACAGGTACTCGTCAGCCAGCAGGGGCACGCCGACAAAGGCAAAGGCGATCAGCGCCAGGATGGCCCAGCGGTCCTGCGCGATGGCAAAGATCTGCTGGTCCGCCGCGTAGGTGGTCTTGAACTGGCCGTTTTCTCTGTAGAACATCTCAGGTACCGATCAATGATCTTTTGGCTTCAGCCACTCATTCGTTCGCTTGACCTGCTGCGCAAGTCAGCTTCCGTTTCCGCCGGATCTTTTAGCTCCGACACACTTCGTTTAACTTTGCTGCGCAAAGTTAGTCTTCGATTTCGCCGGTTCTTTTGCCTCCGGCCGCTCACTGCGCTCGCTTGACTTGCTGCGCAAGTCAGCCTTCGCCGAAAGATCATTGGTCGCGTATTTCATACGCGGTCAATGATCTTTTCCCCAAACAAACCCTGGGGGCGGAACAGCAGGAAGACCAGCGCCAGCATGTAGGCGAACCAGATCTCAATACCGCCGCCCACATAGGGACCCAGATAAACCTCGGACAGCTTCTCGCCCACGCCGATGATCAGGCCGCCGATGATGGCGCCGGGCACCGAGGTCAGGCCGCCCAGGATGATCACCGGCAGCGCGCGCAGCGCCACCGTGGTCAGCGAGAACTGCACGCCCAGCTTGCTGCCCCAGATCATCCCGGCCACCAGAGCCACCACACCGGCCACGCACCAGACGATGACCCAGATGCGGTTGAGCGGGATGCCGATGGATTGCGCGGCCTGGTGGTCGTCGGCCACGGCGCGCAGCGCACGTCCGGTGCTGGTCTTCTGGAAGAACAGCGAGAGCCCGGCCACCAGCACCGCCGCGATGCCGGCGGCAATCAGATCCTCCTGGCTCACCAGCACCCCGCCCTCGAACACCGTCTGGAAGGCAAAGATCGGGTCCTTGGGCATGCCGATGTCGATCTTGTAGATGTCGCTGCCGAAGATCGTCTGACCCAGGCCGTCGAGGAAGTAGGTGATGCCCAGCGTGGCCATGAGCAGCGTGGCGCCTTCCTGGTTCACGAGGTGGCGCAGCACCAGACGCTCGACCAGCCAGGCCACCACGAACATGCAGGCGCCAGCCAGCAGGAAAGCCAGCACATTGGCCAGCCACTTGCTCTCGATGCCAATCCAGCCCGGCACCCATTCGGCAAAGCGCGCCATCGCCAGGGCCGCGAACAGCACCATGGCCCCCTGGGCGAAATTGAACACGCCCGAGGCCTTGAAGATCAGCACGAAGCCCAGGGCCACGAGCGAATACAGCATGCCGGCCATCAGGCCGTTGAGCAGGGTTTCAATGAAAAACGCCATGGTTATTGGCTCCCCCCCGAAGCGGCCTGCGGCCGCCTCCCCCTCAAGGGCGCGATCCCAATGGCGCGGCAAAGCCGGCTCCACGGCATCCCCGATCTGCACGCTTGCGAGCGAGAGGCATCGAATTCATATTGCATGGTCTTTCGCTCCATCAATGTGAAGTGCCCAGGTAGGCCCGGATCACTTCCTCGTTGTTGCGCACGGCGTCGGGCGTGCCGTCGCCGATCTTCTTGCCGTAGTCCAGCACCACCACGCGGTCGGAGATGTCCATCACCACGCCCATGTCGTGTTCGATCAGCACCACCGTGGTTCCGAACTCGTCGTTGATATCGAGTACGAAGCGGCACATATCCTGCTTCTCTTCCACGTTCATGCCGGCCATGGGCTCGTCCAGCAGCAGCACCTGCGGCTCCATGGCCAGCGCGCGGCCCAGGTCCACGCGTTTCTGCAAGCCGTAGGGCAGCTGGCCCACGGGCGTCTTGCGGTAGGCCTGGATCTCGAGAAAGTCGATGATGTGCTCGACGAACTCGCGGTGCCGGATCTCCTCGCGCTCGGCCGGTCCGATGCGCAGTGCCTGCAGCAGGATGTTGCTGCGGATCTTGAGGTTGCGCCCCGTCATGATGTTGTCCAGCACGCTCATGCCCTTGAAGAGCGCGAGGTTCTGGAAGGTGCGCGCCACGCCCATCTCGGCCACCTGACGGCTGTTCATGTGACTGAAGGTCTGGCCGCGGAACGTGATGGTGCCGTGCTGCGGCACGTAGACGCCGTTGATGCAGTTGAGCATGGAGCTCTTGCCCGCACCGTTGGGGCCGATGATGGCGCGGATCTCGTGCTCGCGCACATTGAAGGAGATGTCCGTCAGCGCCTTCACCCCGCCAAAGGCCAGCGAGATGTTCTGCACGTCGAGGATGACGTCGCCGAGCTTGCGTTCTTTCATCGTGTGTCTTCTTCTCTGGGGCTCAGGCGGCCTGGGCCACGGCCGGGTAACGTTGCGCCTCGCGGATCGGCAGCGTGGCTGAGACCTTGCCCGTGCGCCCGTCCTCGAACTTGACCTGCGTCTCGATGAACTGCTCGCTGCGCCCGCCGTAGAGCGCGTCGATCAGCACCTGGTACTTGTCGCCAATGAAGCCACGTCGCACCTTGCGTGTGCGCGTGAGCTCGTCGTCGTCGGGGTCGAGCTCCTTGTGCAGCACGAGGAAGCGCGCGATCTGCGTGTCGGCCATGCCCTCCTCGGCCGCGAGATCGGCGTTGACCTGGGCCACGCACTCGGCCAGCATGTCCAGCACCTGGGGCTTGCTCGCCAGATCGACATAGCCGCCGTAGGGCAGGCCCTGGCGCTCGGCCCAGTTGCCCACGGCCTCGAAGTCGATGTTCAGGAAAGCGCAGACCTGCTCGCGGCCGTGGCCGAAGACCACCGCCTCCTTGATCTGGGGGAAGAACTTGAGCTTGTTCTCGATGTAGTTGGGCGCAAAGATCGCGCCGCTGGCCATCTTGCCCACGTCCTTGGCCCGGTCGATGATGTGCAGGTGCCCGTCGTGATCGATGCGGCCGGCGTCACCGGTGTGAAAGTAGCCCTGGGCATCCATCACCTCGGCCGTGGCATCCGGGCGCTTGTAGTACTCCTTGAGCACCGAGACGCCACGCACCAGCACCTCGCCGTTGTCGGCGATCTTGATCTCGATGCCCGGCGCCGCCTCGCCCACGCTGTTGAGTTTGACGCGGCCGTTCTTCTGGATGCAGACGTAGGCGCAGGTCTCGGTCTGGCCGTAGAGCTGCTTGAGGTTGATGCCGATGGAACGGTAGAAGCGGAACAGGTCCGGCCCGATGGCCGCACCCGCGGTGTAGGCCACACGGATGCGCGACAGCCCCAGCACATTGCGCAGCGGCCCGTAGACCAGCACATTGCCCAGCGCGTAAAGCAGGCGGTCGGTGAAGGGCACGGGCTTGCCGTCCAGGATCTCGGCGCCGCAGCGCCGCGCCACCGCCATGAACTTCTGGTACAGCCAGCGCTTGGGCGCGGCCGCGTCCTCCATGCGGATGGACACCGAGGTCAGCATGCCCTCAAAGACCCGCGGCGGCGCGAAGTAGTAGCTGGGCCCGATCTCGCGCAGGTCGATGCTCACCGTGGCGGCGGACTCCGGGCAGTTGATCGTGAAGCCCGCCACCAGCCACTGGGCGATGGAGAACAGGTGGTCACCCACCCAGGCCGGCGGCAGGTAGGAAATGATGTTGTCCTCGGGCCCCAGGCCATCCACCTCCACGCCGCCCTGCGCGGCGCGGATGAAGCTCTCGTGCGTCTGGCACACGCCCTTGGGCCGCCCCGTGGTGCCCGAGGTGTAGAGGATGACCGAGACATCGCCGGGCTGGCCCTGGGCCACCGACTGCTCGTAGAAGGCCGGGTGCTGCTGCGCGTACTGGCGCCCGAACTCGAACAGGCGCTCGATGCTGATCAGACCCTCATGGCTGTAATTGCGCAGCCCGCGCGGGTCACCATAGATGATGTGCTTGAGCAGCCCGGGCACGCTTTCGCGCAGCTCCAGCAGCTTGTCCACCTGCTCCTGGTTCTCGGCAAAGGCGAACTGGATCTCCGCGTCCTGCAGCACGAAGGCCATCTCGCTGGCGATCGCGTCCTGGTACATGGGCACGGGCACGCCGCGCAGGCTCTGTGCCGCGATGAAGGCCAGGTAGAGATGCGGCCGGTTGTCGCCCACGATGGCCAGGTTCTGGCCCGGCTCGAAACCCAGCGCGGCCAGGCCACAACTCATGAGCTTCACGTCCTCGGCCGCGCGCGCCCAGCTCCAGGTCTGCCAGATCCCGTATTCCTTCTCGCGCAGCGCCGGGGCCTCGGGCCGCTGGGCTGCGTGCTGCATCATCAGTCGCGGAAAAGTCGTCTGCATCCTGCTTCCTTCTGGACTCGGCGGGCCATGTCACACGGCGCTTGCGGCCCATGTTAGGACGGGGTTTGACGTTGTGTTGTCGTTGCGACGACAATTCAGGGCAATCCCTAGCTGGGACTTACCCGCCCCGGGGCGTGCACCCCGGACCGATAAGCTCGCCGACCATGTCCAACGAACCCAGCCTGCACCAGCGCCGCCGCGCCCTGACCGAGGCCGAGCTTGCCGGCATCCCCTGGCTGAACCGGCTCACCGCCGACGAGCGCGCCTATGCCGTCAGCGAGCTGCAGATCACCGAAGCCCTGCCCGGCGACCTGGTCTGCCGCATCGGTCGGCCCGTGACCTACTGGTTTGGCGTGGTCGACGGCCTGCTCAAGATGAGTGGCGAGAACGCCGACGGCCAGTCCGTCACCTTCACGGGCCTGCCCCCCGGCGGCTGGTTCGGCGAAGGCACCGTGCTCAAGCGCGAGGCCTATCGCTACAACGTGCAGACCCTGCGCAAGAGCCTGGTCGCCGGCCTGTCGGTGGACAGCTTCCACCGCCTGCTGGACCAGTCCATCGGGTTCAACCGCTTCGTGATGAACCAGCTCAACGAACGCCTGGGCCAGTTCATCGCGGCGCGCGAGATCGACCGCATGAGCAGCCCCGACCTGCGCGTCGCGCGCAGCCTGGCCGCGCTCTTCAACCCCGTGCTCTACCCCGGCGTGGGCGAGATGCTGCGTATCACCCAGCAGGAGCTGGCCTATCTCGTGGGCCTGTCACGCCAGCGCGTCAACGAGGCCCTGGCCACGCTGGAGAAGCAGGGCCTGATCAAGGTCGAGTACGGGGGCCTGCGCGTGCTCGACCTCAACGGCCTGCGCCTGCTGCGCGCGGTTTGAGGCCTGGCGCCCCCTGAGCAACGGCGCCGGCCCGATCCCGTCTCGGTAAGCAGCTCAGAGCGGTAGATTCAGCCGCGCGCCCAGCGTCCAGTTGCGGCCCGGCGCGGGCTCGTAGAACTGGTTCGCGGCCTGGTTCACGATGACCGAGCCCACATACGCCTTGTCGCCCACGTTGTCGATGCGCGCGTAGGCCGTGACGTTGCCCTTGCCCAGCGCCCAGCCGTGGCTGGCCTTGAGGTGCCAGACCGCGTAGCCATCGGCGCTGGCCGTGTTGGTGTCGTTGGCATAGAGCCGCCCGGCGCGCACCAGCTCTACGCCGGCCTGTGTGCCCAGCCGCGTGGGCCGCGCCACGTCCAGCCGCGCCTGGGACCAGAGCAGCTCGCCGAACAGGAAATGCTGCGGAATGCCCGGCAGCTTGTTGCCATCGGCCACGGGCGTCGTGCCATTGGTGAAGGCCTGGTTGTAGCGCGCCTCGATGGCGCTGGCCGACAGCAGCGCGCGCCAGTTCGGGTTGAGCAGCGTGCGGCCCGCGAGCTCCCAGCCTCTGCGCGTTGTGCCCGGCGCATTCTTGAAGGCCGACTGGCCAAAGCTGCTGCGCGAGATCACGATCTCGTCCGTGGTCTCGATGTCGTAGACGGTGAAGTCCACGCGGCTGCCCGCGGCCGGCACCCACTTGGCGCCCGCCTCCAGATGCCGGCTGCGCGCCGCGGCCAGCGTGGTGTTGAAGGCCGGCGTGACCGCACCCGTGTCCAGGTAGGCCACCTCCACCAGCGTCGGCGTCTCGAAGCCCTTGCCATAGTTGGCATACAGGTTGAGCGTGTCGGCTGCATGCCAGGTCAGGCCCAGCACGGGGTTGCTCGCGCTGTAGCGCACATGGCCCGAACCGTTGCCATTGCCCAGGAAGTAGTCCTCGCTCAGCAGGCGCACCGTACTGCGCCGCACCCCACCGGTGAGCGACCAGCGCTCGGCCAGCAGCGCCGTGCCCTGCACGAAGACATCGCTGTTCTCGGACTGGTTGTCCTCGTCGCGGCTCAGCGTGCCGTCCTTCTCGCCGCCGGGCGAACCGCCGCCCTGGCGGCGCTCCACCGAGCGGTCGAACTCGTAGCCCGCCACCCAGCGCAAGGGCGTGGCGCCGATGCGGGTCTGGGCGTTGTACTGCAGGCCGGTGCCGTAATAGTGGCGGTCCAGCCCCACCCAGTTGCCCGAGGCCAGGTACTGCAGGTTGTCGCGCGTGCCGAAGTACAGGCGCGCGGTCAGCGAGCGGTCGCGATCCAGCTCATGCGTGATCGAGCTGCCCAGCTGGTTCTGCCGCGTGATCTTGCGCGTGCGCTGCGCTAGCGCATTGGTGCCCGCCTGCGTACGGTCGGCCGCGAGCTGCGCCGCCGTCAGGCCCAGCGGGTCCTCGGCCAGCGGCATGTCGAAGTGGTTGAACACCAGGTTCACGCGCGTGCCCGCATCGGGTCCGAAGCTGATCTTGCTGTTGAACTGCTTGCGCTCGGTGGCGCTGTTGTCGCGGAAGCCGTCCGTGTTCAAGGTGCTGTAGTCGGCCACCAGCCCCACGGTGCCCACGCGCCCCGCCATCTGCACGTCGCTGCGCCGCAGGCCGTAGGAGCCCACATAGCCCTGTACGCTGAACTCCGGCACCTCGGGCGCCTCGCGCGTCCAGGCCTGGATCACGCCGCCGGCCGAATTGCCGTACATCAGCGCCAGCGGCCCGCGCAGCACCTCGATGCGCTCGGTGGACGTGAGCGCGATCGACGAGCCCTGCCCCTGCCCGTCGGGCGTGGTGGCCGGGATGCCATCGATCAGCAGGCGAATGCCGCGGATGCCGAAGGCCGAGCGCGCACCAAAGCCGCGGATCGACAGCTGCAGGTCCTGCGCATAGTTCTGCCGGTTCAGGATGGTCAACCCGGGCACACGGGTCAGGGACTCCGATAGGTTGACCTGCGGCCCGGCGCTCTGGATGGTCTCGCGCTCCACGGCCTCCACCGCCGCCGGCGCATCGAAACTGCGCTGCTGCGCGCGCGAGGCCGAGATCACCACGTCGTCCAGCGTCTGGTTCTGGCCCCAGGCCGGCGCACTGCCCAGGCCGGCCACCAGCAAGGCCAGGGCCGTCTTTCTTCTTGTGTCGTTCATGTCGCTTCTTGTTCTCGTGGTCTCAGTTTTCTTCCACGCGCAGCTGCAGCGAGGCATACCACTGCGCCAGGTTCTGGATGTCCTGATCGCTCAGGGGCTTGGCGATCACGCTCATCACCTCGTGGTGGCGCTTGCCGCTGCGATAGTTGCGCAGCTGCTCCACCAGATAGATCTCGGGTTGCCCGGCCAGGTGCGGCACATTGGGCTGCATGGACAGGCCCTGCGGGCCGTGGCAGACCGCGCAGGCCATGGCCGCACGCGCCTTGCCGGCCGCCACATCGGCCTGCGCCGTGGCCGACAAGGCCAGCCACAGGCCAGCCGTCAGGATGCGGTATTTCAAACAAACCTCCCACTCATGAAAAGCGACGGAGATCGTCGCGATCTCCGTCGCATCACTCCGTCCGCTCAGTTGCTGTAGGTCACGCGGTAGATCGCGCCCACGTAGTCGTCCGAGATCAGCAGCGAGCCGTCCTTCATCACGGCCACGTCCACCGGCCGGCCCTTGTAGACGCCGTTGGCGTCGAGCCAGCCCTCGGCAAAGACCTCATGCTTGCCCGCCGTGCCGTCGGCCTTGAGCGAGACGAAGTCGATCAGCGCGCCGCTGGGCTTGCTGCGGTTCCACGAGCCGTGCGCGGCCACGAAGATGCCGCCCTGGTACTTGGCCGGGAACATCTTGCCGTTGTAGAAGGTCATGCCCAGCTGCGCCTGGTGCGCGGGAAACTCCACCTGCGGCTTGGTCCACTTGGCCGGCGCCTTCATGTCCTTGAGGTCGGGTGCGGCCGCGGTGCCCGCGATCTTCACGTTGTTGCCGTGGATGTAGGGATAGCCGAAGTGCTCGCCGCCCTTTTGCGTGATGCGGTTGAGCTCGCCGGGCGGGATGTCGTCGCCCATGCCGTCGGTCTGGTTGTCGGTGAACCAGACCGTCTTGTCGCGCGGGTTGATGTCCATGCCCACCGAGTTGCGCACGCCCACGGCCACCACCTCACGCTTGGAGCCGTCAAACGGGTCGAGGGCGATCATGCCGCCGATGCCCAGCTTCTCGTACAGCGCCACCTTGCCCGCAGGCTGCACGTTGTAGGGCTGGCCCAGCGTGATGTAGAGCCGGCCGTCATCGCTGACGCGGCAGGTGCGCGCGCCGTGGTTGAAGGACTCCTCCTCCACAGGGATCAGGCCGCCCTGCGGCACCACCTCGATCACCGCCACGTCCGGGCCCTCGTAGAAGAACTCGGCCGCCGGGAAGTTGAGCACGCGGTTGTGCTCGACGACGATCAGGAAGCCGTCCTTGGTCCAGCACACGCCGTTGGGCACCTTGAAGTTCAGCGAAGGCGCAAAGGCCTTGACCTCGTCGGCCGCGCCATCGCCATTGCGGTCGGTCACGGCCCAGACGCGCGTCTTGCGCGTGCCCACGAAGAGCATGTTGGTCGACGGCGCCACCGCCATGTGGCGCGCATCGGGCACCACCGCATAGAGCTCGATCTTGAAGCCCGGCGGCATCTTGATGTTCTTCAGGTTGGCGCGGATCGCGTCGGCGTTGCGCCCTTCCTGCGGCACCACCGGAATGTTCAGATCGGTGGTGGCCACCTTCATCTGCTTGAGCGTGGACAGGTTGTCCCGGCCCGACTGCGCTGCGGCCGCGGCGACGAAGCCCGCCGCGAGCAGGGCCAGGCCCAGCTTGCGTGTGATCATGTTTGCTCCTCTGATGTTCTAGGTCTTTCCGACGCGCCGCCCGGCGCATCGGTCAGGTGATTAAGCCCACGCCTCGCAGGGCGCGCAAGGCGGTGCGCCGCAAGTCATGTTCGCAGTGGGGCTGTTGTGTCTCGATTTGGAACACTCGCATCGCGCAACGCATCGACCAATCACCACCAAAGCATCGCGCTGCGATCATCGGCGACTTGCTCATCACGGCTGCTTATATCGCTTAGTGTCCGGACTGCATGAACTCTCGGGGGAAACCCTAGATGGACCAAAGTGCACCATGCCTAGCATGTCAAGGCTCTGCACCACAACACAACCCGGAGACTCCCATGCGCAAGTTCCTTCCCCTGGCCGGCGTGCTGCTGGCCGCGCTGCTGGCCGGCTGCCAGTCCACCCCGCCGCAATCTGCTGCGGTCACCACCTCGCCTGCAGCGGGCGCCGCCCCCGCGGGCCAGCCCGGCTGGAAGCAGGGCATGCCCGCCAACATGGCCAGCTCCACCCTGGCCCCGCTGCCCGGCAAGAACACCGTGACTTCCGCCGCCGAGATCCCGCTCGACAAGCTGCGCCTGCCGCCCGGCTTCAAGGTCGAGGTCTGGTCCACCGGCACCCCGGGCATCCGTGCCATCAGCCGCGGCGAGAGCGGCAAGGTCTACGGCGGCACACGCGGCCTGGGCCGGGTGTACGAGATCACCGACAACGGCAGCAGCCGCACCAGCCGCGTGGTGGTCGACAAGCTCAAGCAGCCCGCCGCCACCATCCACAACGGCAACCTCTACGTGATGGCCATCGACAAGGTGCTGCGCTACGACGGCATCGAGAAGAACCCCAACGTGGCCCCGGTGGACATGACGGCCGCCTTCAAGCTGCCGCCGCTGGAGCACCACAACTGGAAGTACATCCGCTTCGGGCCCGATGGCAAGCTCTATGTGCCCTTCGGCGCACCGTGCAACATCTGCACCCTGCCCTCGGATGAATACGCGCAGATCCGCCGCTACAACGCCGACGGCTCGGGCATGGAAGTCATCGCCACCGGCGTGCGCAACACCGTGGGCTTCGACTTCCACCCCGTCACCGGCGAACTCTGGTTCAGCGACCACGGCCGCGACTGGCTGGGTGACGACACCCCCGAGGACGAGCTCAACCGCCTGCCCAAGCCGAGCTGGTGGAAGCTGGGCATGGGTGGCAAGCCCTTCTTCGGCTTCCCCTACTGCCATGCCAATGGCGTCGCCGACCCCGACGTGAAGAAGGCCAACCCCTGTGACGGCGTGACCCTGCCCGTCACCACCGTGGGCCCGCACGCCGCGGCCATGGGCGTGCACTTCTACACCGGCAACATGTTCCCGCCGGTCTTCAAGAACGCCATCTTCCTGGCACGCAAGGGCTCGTGGAACCGCAGCACCAAGTTCGGCTTCGACGTCGTGGCCGTCACCGCCAACGCTGATGGCAGCGGTGCCACCGTCACGCCCTTCATGACCGGCTTCGCCGACCCCGCGGCCAACACCTTCTGGGGCCGTCCGACCTACTTCCTGCAGATGCCCGACGGCGCGCTGCTGGTCTCCGACGAGCAGACCGGCGCGATCTACCGCGTGTCCTACGCCAAGTAAGACCTCGCCGCAGATGAAGACAAGCAGGGCCCGCAAGGGCCCTGCCTTTTTGCTGAGACCACCATGAACCCCCTCCTCCCTCGCCTCCTGCGCGCCCCCCTCGCCGCACTGCTGCTCGCCACCGGCCTGCATGCCATGGCCCAGCAGCCCCCGCGCCTCGAACTCTGCGTGGCCTGCCACGGCCCGCAGGGCAACTCGCAGAACCCGCAGATCCCCTCGCTCGCGGGCCAGCCCAAGATCTTTGTGGAGAACCAGCTCGTGCTCATCCGCGAAGGCCTGCGCGACATCCCCACGATGAAAGGCGTGCTCGACGGCCTGAGCGACCCGGACCTGATCGCGCTGGCGCAGTACTTCGCTGCCCAGACCCCGGCGCCCCTGCCCGGCGCCGTGGACGCGGCGCGCTACCTGCGCGGCAAGGAGCTGGCGGCGCAGAGCCTGTGCGGCAGCTGCCACCTGCCGGGCTACCAGGGCCGCGAGCAGGTGCCGCGCCTGGCCGGCCAGCAGGAAGCTTTCCTGCGCGAGGTCATGCTCGAGTACCGTGACAAGCCGGGCCCCGGGCGCGACACCGTTATGACCAACGCCCTGCGCGGCTTCAGCAACGCCCAGCTCGAAGACATGGCGCACTTCCTGGCCCACTTCGGCAAGCAGCCCTGAAACCCCGGGCGCCTAGAATGGGCGCCCCATGAAAGAAGATTTCCCTCCCGGCAAACCCGCCGGCCCCCTGCGCCGCGCGCCGCGCCCCGAAGGCGCCAGCGCGCCCAAGCCGGGCGCCCCCGCCGGCAGCAGCGCCACCAGCCGCATCAACAAGCGCATGGCCGAGCTCGGCCTGTGCTCGCGCCGCGAGGCCGACGCCTGGGTGGAGAACGGCTGGGTCAAGGTCAACGGCCAGGTGGCCGAGATGGGCCAGCAGGTGGGGCCCACCGACCGCATCGAGATCGACAAGCAGGCCCAGAACCAGCAGGCCACACAGGTCACCATCCTGCTCAACAAGCCCATCGGCTACGTCAGCGGCCAGGCCGAAGACGGGCACGAACCCGCCGTGGTGCTGGTGCAGGCGCAGAACCGCTGGCGCGAAGACCGCGCCCCCCTGCGCTTCAACGGCAGCCAGCTCAAGGGCCTGGCCCCCTCAGGCCGGCTCGACATCGACTCCACCGGCCTGCTCGTGCTCACGCAAGACGGCCGCGTGGCGCGCCAACTCATCGGCGAAGACTCGACGATGGAAAAGGAATACCTGGTGCGCGTGGTCTACCTGGGCACGCCGGCCGCCGCCAGCGCGCCCAGCGAGCTGCAGACCATCCACGAGCACGACCCCGTCTCCACCAATGTGCGGGCCGTCTTCCCGCCCGCCATGCTGGCCAAGTTGCGCCACGGCCTCAGCCTGGACGGCCAGGCCCTCAAGCCCGCCAAGGTGGACTGGGAAAACCCCGAGCAGCTGCGCTTTGTGCTGACCGAAGGCAAGAAACGCCAGATCCGCCGCATGTGTGAACTCGTGGGCCTCAAGGTCGTAGGGCTCAAGCGCGTGCGCATCGGCCGCGTCATGCTGGGCAACCTGCCCGTGGGCCAGTGGCGCTACCTGGCGCCGCACGAGAAGTTCTGAGCCCCCGCCCCGGGGCTTGAAACCCCGGCCCCCGCCCATAATTCCCGGTTTTGCCGGCGCCGCCGGCTCCCTGTTTTTGTACTGTCGTTATCCGCCATGAGCAAACAAACCCATGCCTTCCAGGCCGAAGTGGCCCAGCTGCTGCACCTGGTCACCCATTCGCTGTACTCCAACAAGGAGATCTTCGTCCGCGAGCTGGTCTCCAACGCCTCCGACGCCTGCGACAAGCTGCGCTACGAGGCGCTGAACAACAGCGCGCTCTACGAAGACGCGCCCGAGCTGCGCGTGCGCATTGCGCTGGACAAGAAGGCCCGCACGCTGACGATTCAAGACAACGGCATCGGCATGAGCGCGCAGGAGGCCATCGACCACCTGGGCACCATCGCCAAGAGCGGCACCAAGGACTTCATGAGCAAGCTCGGCGCCGACAAGCAGGCCGACGCCAAGGAGCAGGGCCAGCTCATCGGCCAGTTCGGCGTGGGCTTCTACTCCGGCTTCATCGTGGCCGACAAGATCACCGTGGAAACGCGCCGCGCCGGCCTCAAGCCCGAAGAAGGCGTGCGCTGGATCAGCGGCGGCACCGGTGACTTCGAGGTGGAGACCCTCACCCGCGCGGAGCGCGGCACCAGTGTCATCCTGCACCTGCGCGAGGACGCCGACGAATACCTCAGCGCCTGGAAGATCAAGCAGATCATCGGCAAGTATTCGGACCACATCGCCCTGCCCATCCAGATGCTCAAGGAAGAGTGGAAGGAAGGCGAGAACGACCAGCCCGGCGAGATGGTGACCACCGACGAGTGGGAAACCGTCAACAAGGCCAGCGCCCTCTGGACCCGCGCCAAGAAGGACATCACGAAGGAAGAGTACGCGAGCTTCTACCAGGGCATCAGCCACGACTACGAGGCCCCGCTGGCCTGGAGCCACAACCGCGTGGAAGGCAGCACCGAATACACCCAGCTGCTCTACGTGCCGGCCAAGGCCCCGTTTGACCTGTGGAACCGCGACAAGAAGGGCGGGCTCAAGCTCTATGTGAAGCGCGTCTTCATCATGGACGAGGCCGAGGCCCTGCTGCCCAGCTACCTGCGTTTTGTGAAAGGCGTGGTGGACAGCGCCGACCTGCCGCTCAACGTGAGCCGCGAGCTGCTGCAGGAAAGCCGCGACGTGCGCGCCATCCGCGACGGCAACACCAAGCGCGTGCTCACCCTGCTGGAAAACCTGGCCAAGGCCGACGTACCCGCCGCCGACGCCAGCGAGGAAGACAAGGCCGACGCCGGCAAGTACAGCAAGTTCTGGGCGGAATTCGGCACCGTGCTCAAGGAAGGCCTGGGCGAAGACTTCGCCAACCGCGAGCGCCTGGCCAAGTTGCTGCGCTTTGCCAGCACCAGCAGCGACACGCCCAGCGTGAGCCTGGCCGACTACAAGGCCCGCATGAAGGAAGGCCAGGAGGCCATCTACTACATCACTGCCGACACCCTGGCCGCCGCCAAGAACAGCCCGCAGATCGAAGTCTTCAAGAAGAAGGGCATCGAGGTGCTGCTCATGACCGAGCGCGTGGACGAGTGGGCCCTGAGTTACCTGACGGAATTCGACGGCACGCCGCTGCAGAGCGTGGCCAAGGGCGCGGTGGACCTGGGCAAGCTGCAGGACGAGGCCGAGAAGAAGGCGGCCGAGGAAGCCGCCGAAGCCTTCAAACCGGTGCTCGCCAAGCTCAAGGAAGCCCTCAAGGACAAGGCCGAGGACGTGCGCGTCACCACCCGCCTGGTCGATTCACCGGCCTGCCTGGTGGTGAAGGAAGGCGATATGAGCAACCAGCTCGCCCGCCTGCTCAAACAGGCCGGCCAGAAGGCCCCGGACAGCAAGCCCATCCTGGAAGTGAACCCCGAGCACGCGCTGGTGAAAAAGCTCGACGGCTCGGTGCACTTCCACGACCTCGCCCACATCCTCTACGACCAGGCCCTGCTGGCCGAAGGCGGGCTGCCGGAGGACCCGGCGGCGTATGTGAAGCGGGTGAATGCGTTGCTGGTTTGAACCACTTCCGCACTGCAGCAAAAAACCGCCTTCGGGCGGTTTTTTGCTGCGTGATCGACTTCGGCTTTCGGCCTATTTCGGTACTTTCCGACCTCTACTTCACGCTCGCTCTGCGGCATAGGTGAGCATTTTCAATATCCCCCAAATGGGGGATAGACATACTCTGCAAACTCGCAAAAATGAATAGGCATATTCTTCCTACACTCAAAACCATAGCTAATGAGTCCTACTCCGGACATGCCTATCCCCTTTTCGCCCACGCCGACCTATCAGTTCAGCAATGCCCATATTGCCTGCTCCGCATTTACCGTCACAGACGAAACAGCCTGCAAGCAATGGATAAAAGGCGATGTCGCCAAACGAGTTTACGACCAGCCAATGAAGCTGGACTTTCTGGACACCATTACCGCAATCAGGAGCGACGGCTTTGATACAACGCGGCTGGAGGCTTATGCCCAAGTGTCACCCCCTCAGGCTACCGATGGAGACGTTGGTGAGGGTATAGCCGACCTTTTCCTGATGGAGCGCTTCGGAGTTTATCTTCCGACGAATAGAAGGCGGGATTTACGCACCCCCAAGGGGAGTCACCCTGGCGCGGATATTGCTGGTTATATCCCGAATGAAGCTGGAGGAACGGACTTCATTTTCGGCGAGGTTAAGGCGTCGGGGCAGAAAGCTGCGCCTCCTTCCGTAATGACTCACACAGATTCAGGGATGCCAGCACAGCTTGTGCGGCTGGCACTGGATTCCACCATTCAACGGCAACTCCTGTTTTACCTTCAGGCACGAGCAAAAGGATCGCCCGCAGAGGGGCTTCACACAGAGGCACTAAAAACTCTGGCAACCGGAAAATACCAATTGGTTGGCATCCTTGTCCGAACGACCTCACCAAATCAGTCTGATGTCACTGGTCCAGCCAGCAAATTACAGGCAGCCATACCGACATCGCAACACTGCTCGTTATATGTTCTTCACACCGGCCTCTCGACGAACGACTGGTTGGTACACTGTCAACCTACCTAGTACATACCGTGGTCTCGCCAACCAACTTCCCCTCAATTGAAACCGCATATGTGCAAGCAATGCGCAGGCGGGTAGTCACGGCCATAGGTTCCGCAATTTCGGTTGAGCCCATCAATGAGTATGCAACGCTTGTTGCCGAGCTTCTGACATGGGATGCGCTCGAGGGAGCAACCCAACTCACGCAAACACAGAAGGACGCTGCGAAACGCGCCTTCGTACTTCTTCGAGACGCACAATCCGTCTCCAAAGCCAAGAATTACCAGCTAGCCTGGTGGTTGAGAACAGCCAGCTTGGCCATACTTGCCGACCTGCCTCAGGATGGACGCAAACTGTTGGAATTTGCGTCACTAGAGGTTGAATGTCAACCTAGTGAAAACTGGCTGGAATTTACCCGGCAATGCGTTTGGACGAGCTGGCTGGGTCTATTACGTCATCGATCCACTGAAGATGTCGGTCAGTCTCGATTGGCATTGGCCGAGCTTCGCTCAAAACAGAGCATCTATGAGGGCGTCTTTCTAGAGTCTATTGAGGATAAAACCGCCGCTCGACAGGCCGCTTTGGAATTGATGGGGTTTTATTCCCTCGGAACGGCTGCAGAGCGGCTTTCCGAATACCTTGAGAAAGGAACTGCAGACGGGGCAGGCGACATTAATGCGCAGCTCGATATGTACTTTGATCGAGTCATGGGGGTATTAGACAAAGCGGGAAATGTTTTCAACATTGACATTATTTTCCTGTTGCGTCCCACTGCGCACTGCTTAGCTTACGGCTCACTCAGGGCCGCTACGCGAGGCGCGAACTTCTTAACTCGACAGTTTGCCGAAAACCTGATTTCTCGTCCCACTCAACCTCTTTTTCAACTGCTCCCACCGCAAAGAGAGGCTCTGAGAGGCCAGGGATTAGCGTCAAACGTCCATCGCTCTGTTGTTGTTAATTTCCCGACGTCAAGTGGAAAAACTCTGCTTGCCCAGTTTGGAATACTACAGAGTTTGAATGACTTGGGATCGGAGCGTGGGTGGGTCGCATACGTGGCTCCAACACGTGCACTTGTAAATCAGATCACCAGCAGACTCCGGCGGGACTTCGCGCCATTGAACAAGCGTGTGGAGCGGCTATCGCCAGCCTTAGAGTTTGACACCATTGAGTTGTCTGCGTTGTCGCCGAAGGATACCGAAGTTGATGGACCCCCGGTCGATGTATTGGTCTGCACGCCAGAAAAACTCGATCTCCTGATTCGTCGGGAAGAGCTGTCTTCGCAATTAGGTCGCTTGGCACTTGTTGTTGTGGATGAGGCACATGGGCTCGGTGCAAAGGGTGAACGTGCAATCAAGCTTGAGCTTTTGCTTTCCATCATCAATCGCGAACATGTGAGCGCGCGATTTCTCTTACTGACACCTTTTATCAGTAATGCAAAACAGGTTGCTCAATGGTTAGACAATCAAAGTTTTAAAGACTACTCCATTGAGGCGGAATGGGTTCCAAATGACCGCATCATTGGAATTGTCACGCCTCCAGAAAAATCAGAATTTAGACGCGGAGAGCCTGCTGGGTTTTTGAACTTTGAACCTATCGCAACTCGGAAAGCAACGCTCCATCTCGATGATGTATTGAGGCTTGAGGGGGTTTCGCGCGAACTGGGCCTGACAGTATCCAAGTTAAGCACCAACGCAGGAAGCTTATCTACCGCCGCAGCTCAAGTCTTGGCGAGTCGAGGGCCAACGGTCTTGTTGTGTCGAACAGTCTCGCAAACATGGACCTGCGCTCAAGAGCTTGCCCGGATTTCAGAGCCGTCGGCTGAGCACAAAGATATATGTGGTGCCGTGGCACGGTTTGCAACCTACGAACTCGGCACCTCATCTCCTCTCGAGAACCTACTGGAGCGGGGCATTGGCGTACATCACGCTGGGCTCCCTGAGGAGGTTGCGCAAGCAATCGAGTATCTTTTTGAGAAGCAAGCTCTCACCGCGTTGTGCGCAACGACAACACTTGCGCAAGGCGTGAATTTTCCAATAGCCAACCTTGTCATATCTTCAATATTCCCCTCAACACGCGATGGCCAACCGATGTCATATGCGGACTTCTGGAACATTGCGGGGCGCGTTGGAAGAGTCGATCAAGAGGCGATTGGTGTGGTGGCTCTTGCGGCCAAAGATGCCGAAAGCAAACAAAGGTGTGAGCAGTTTCTCAAACGGTCGATGGCTGATTTGGTCTCAACTTTGCTGGGCATGGTTGATGACCTAAACAAACTGGCGGCGGACAAGGGCCTAGAAGCTTTGGTCTGGAAGAAGGAATGGTCTAACTTTAGTCAATTTATTGCCCACACGCTCAGACAAGTTGGCGCGTCGAAATTTGCCGATCAGGTAGAGTTGGTTTTACGCGGCACACTAGGGTATCAGTCCATCCGCGAAAAAAATGCCCCCCTCGCGAATGAGCTCTTGCGGTTGACGCGCCGATATGCGGATGATATGGCGCAGCAAATGGGCGTCGTCAAGCTTGTGGACTCCACTGGCTTTTCCTTTGAGAGCGTTCGTGGAGCTCTCGCGCGCTTGAGCGAGGCCGGCGATTTACCTGACCTAGTAAATCCAACAGCGCTCTTCTCCGGCAAAAGCAAGACGCTCCAAGACGTAATGGGAGTTTTGTTGACGATTCCCGAGGTGAAGAATGAACTCACAGAAAGCGGCGGTGGGTACGGGTCTCGTATCGCCGACATGCTCTCGGACTGGGTTCATGGCGTGTCATTAGAAGTATTGTCAGCACGCTATTTTCCGACCGAGACAGAAGACGAGGATGCACTGGCAAAGTGCGTCCGCAGCTTCAAGAGGCTGTCCATGACCGCCGCCTGGGGCCTCTCATCTGTACTCGCAATGAAGGTCGGGGAAAACATCGAAGATTTGCCTGATGAGTTTAGAAAGGCTGTAGTCAACATTCCATCCATGGTTTTGTATGGAGTTTGGGACAGCAAGCAAATAGCGCTTCGCTCAGCCGGCGTTCCAAGAAATGCAGCAATTGCTCTCGCGAAGCACACAACCTCCGCGGCCACTCCGTTTGCTACCCGAAAGTCACTGAAAGATGGCGGCGCACAACTATGGTCAAAGGCCCTCGGTCCACAGCGCGGTGCGGACTACTTTCGCGTGTGGCAAATGCTCGAAGGGGCTTGATTGACGCCGGCAACGGGTTTTGCGCCTACCTTTCAGTCCTAGCCGATCCTGCTGAAACATCCCCTCGTCTGTTAACAGCCCAATCGACACCCTCGCTATCGCTGACTGAACCAGCGCGGCGCATAGATCGCTGTGAACGGCCGTGTGCGTCCCCAGCTCGAACAGCAATACAACCACAGCCGTCCGCTGGCAATGCGGTCCTGCGAATTGAAGCTCTTTATCTGGCAAGCTCCTGTGTCCTGCCCGACCAGCGAGACACGCGTTACATCAACACATCCCGTATCGACGCATCCTTGCCAAACTGCGCCTTGGCATAAGGGCACAGCGGCATGACCTTGGTCTTGGTTTCGCGCGCCCAGGCCACCAGCGCATCCAGCAACTTGCGGCCTATGCCCTGGCCGGTGAGGGAGGGATCGACTTCGGTGTGGTCGATGATGATCAGCGTGGGGTTGGCCCGGCTGTAGGTCATCTCGGCGAGGTGGCCGCCCTCGGGGCGGGCGATGAAGAAGGCGCCCTTGGAGTCGGCTTCCTGGTGTTGAACGGTATGGGTCATGGGCCCCATTGTGCAACGGAGGGGCCCGGCCCTCAGGCGCCTTCGATGCGGTTGCGGCCTTGCTGCTTGGCGGCATAGAGCTGCTGGTCCACGGCCTGCAGCAGGTCGTGGTGCGAGCTGGATCCGTTAGGGACGGCGGTGCCCACGCCGATGCTCAGCGTCACGCGCTGGCCGTGCGGCGAGAGTTCATGGTCCAGGGCCTGCTGGTCGATGAGGCGCTGGCAGCGCTCGGCCACCTCGCGGGCGCCCTGGGCGTCGGTCTCGGGCAGCAGGATGACGAACTCTTCCCCGCCAAAGCGCGCCACCACGTCCCGCGGCCGCACCGCTGCCTGGCCCAGGGCCCGGGCGATGGTGATCAGGCAGGTGTCGCCCTGCAGGTGGCCATAGAGGTCGTTGTACTGTTTGAAGAGATCCACATCCAGCATCAGCAGGGACAGGGGCGTGCGGTCGCGGCTGGCCTGCGCCCACTCTTTTTCCAGGCTGGCGTCGAACTGGCGGCGGTTGGCGATGCCGGTCAGGCCGTCCTTGAAGGACAGGGCTTCCAGCTCGTGCTGCAGGGCCACGAGCTTTTCTTCGGTCTTCTTGCGTTCGCTGATGTCGAACATGAAGCCCACGAGAGCCTCCACCTCGCCCGCGGCATTGCGCACCACGTGCACCACGTCGCGGATCCAGACATAGCCCTTGTCCTTGGTGAGCGCACGGTAGTCGGCCTCATGGTCCACGCCGCATTTCGATTGCGTCACGCAGAAGTTGACCACGCGCTCCCGGTCTTCGGGGTGCATGCGCGCGGCCCAGTCTTCCACGCTGACCCAGCTGTCTTGAGACCAGCCCAGCAGGGGTTCGATCTGCGGCCCGATGTAGCTGAACTTCATCGTGGCCCAGTCGATCTTCCAGGGAATGGCCTGGGTGGACTCCAGCAAGGTCTTGTAGACGGCGCTGTCGCTGTTGAGGTCGCTGGGGGCAGACATGGGTGCAGGGGCCTTGTCGGATGAAACGGCAATGGGGGGGAATTTAACGGATGCCGGGCCCGGGCCCCATCTGCCGCCCCCGCCGCGGCCTCCGGCACCATCTCGCGCACCGCGGGCTGCCTCGGCTCCTCAAGCGGTCGACCGCCGGTCCGCGTGCCTTCAGGCGGGCTCGCCCGTGACCTGCTGCGGGCCGAGCCCGGCGGCCACCTCGTAGAAAGCGGCAATCAGGGGTGACTGCCGCCGCTCGGCGCGGCAGATGATGTGCACGCGGGTGGACATGGCGCTGTCGATCAGGCGCAGCTTGACCAGCCGCGGGTCGGGCACGTAGGCGGTTTCGGCAACCACGCCCAGCCCCAGGCCCTGGGCCACGGCCTCGCGCACGGCTTCGCGGCTGCCCATCTCCACGGCCGTGTGGATCTGGATGCCGCGGTCGGCCAGTTCCTGCTCGAAGACGCGGCGGGTGGTGGAGCCCTCCTCGCGGATGACGAAGCGCTGACCTTGCAGGTCGCGGATGGAAATGGCACCGCGCTGGGCCAGGGGATGCGCCACGGGCGCGAAGACCACGAGGTTCTGCACACGGTAGGGCATGCTGTGCAGCCCCTCGACGTCCGCATGGTTCAGCACCAGGCCCACGTCGCCCTGGTAGTCGCAGATCTTGGCGGTGATGCTGCGCGAGTCGCCCACGCCCACGGCCACGCTGACCTGGGGATAGGCCTGGGCATAGGCCTTGAGGATGGGCACGACGTTGTATGGCCCGATGGCGTGCACGACCAGGCGCCCCGCGTATCGGCTGCGCGCCGCGGCCAGCAGGGCATGGGCGTCTTCCTCTGCGCTGAAGGCGCGGCGGGTGTGATCGAGCAGCGAGCGGCCGAAGGCCGTGAGCTCGAGCCGGCGCCCACGCCGGTAGAGCAGCTCCACGCCGTATTCCTGCTCGAGCCGCTGGATGTGCGCCGAGACCGTGGGCTGCTGCAGGTCCAGCGCACGGGCGGCGGCCGTCATGCTGCCCCAGCGGGCGGTGGCGTCAAAAGCCTTGAGGGCGGCGAGAAGACTGAGTCCTGACATAGATGCGGTCTATGGATGACCCCATTTTGAGACGGGCAAGTTTCATTTGGATGACACCTTGCCTGCGCAGACTGGCGAGGCCTCCCACGGGAAGCAAGCGCACTCCGCGCCGGCCCTCACCGGGGACGACTCGGAGCCCTCGGAACACCCGCCACCTGAGACCGCCATGCCCCAACCCGATGCCCTGCTTGCCCTGCGCAACGTTTCCGTGACCTACCCGGACGGCCATGTGGCCCTGCACAGCACCCACCTGCTGGTGCGGCCGGGGGAGTTTCTCGTGCTGCTCGGCGCCTCGGGGGCCGGCAAGTCCACGCTGCTGCGCAGCATCAACGGGCTCGTGCGCCCCTCGGCTGGGGAGGTTGTGGTTGCGGACCTGCCGCCCGCGGGCCTGTTCGGCCGCCACCTGCGCGAACACCGCCGCCGCTGCGGCATGGTGTTCCAGCAGCACCACCTGATCGGCCGGCTGTCGGTGCTGGACAACGTGCTCATCGGTCGGCTGGCCAGCCGCAGCCTCTTGGGGACGCTGCTGCCCTGGCGCCGCGAGGACAAGCTGGCGGCGCTGGCCGTGATCGACCGCGTGGGCCTGCTGCCCAAGGCCCTGGCGCGCGCGGACACGCTCTCGGGCGGGCAGCAGCAGCGCGTGGGCATCGCGCGCGCCCTGGTGCAACGCCCCCGCCTGCTGCTGGCCGACGAGCCGGTGGCCAGCCTGGACCCGGCCACGGCCGAGGACGTGCTCAACCTGCTGCACGGCATCTGCAAGAAAGACGGCCTGACGGCCATCGTCAGCCTGCACCAGGTGGAGCTGGCGCGCCGCTATGCCGACCGCATCGTCGGCCTGCAGCAGGGCCGCGTGGTGTTTGAAGGCGCCCCCACCGATCTGAACGCCAGCGCCGTTTCCACCTTGTACGTCCCTCGCCCCTCGGCGCCGCCGGCCAACGGCAGCGCGGAGGCCCACCCACCCCATCCCTCCCACACCCCTACCCAGCCCAAGGAGCTGCAACCATGCTGAACCGCCGTCTCGCCACCCAACTCGCCGCCGCCGCGCTGCTGTCCTGCGCTCTGCCCGCGTACGCCCAGGGCAAGAACCCCGACAAGCTGCGTGTGGCCCTGCTGCCCGACGAAAACGCGGCCAGCATCATCCAGAACGCCCAGCCCCTCAAGCGCTATCTGGCGCAGACGCTGGGCAAGGAGATCGAAATCACGGTCACCACCGATTACTCGTCGATGATCGAGGCCATGCGCTTCGGGCGCATCGAGGTGGCTTACTTCGGCCCCTTCTCCTATGTGCTGGCCAAGTCCAAGGCGCCAGCCATCGAGCCGTTCGCGGTGGGCGTGGAGCGTGGCTCGCCGACCTACCAGTCGGTGCTGATCGCCACCGCGGGTGGCCCGGTCAAGACGCTGGCCGACGTGCGCGGCAAGCCCTTCGGCTTTGGCGACCAGGCCTCGACGTCCAGCCACTTGGCACCGCGCGCGCACCTGCTCAAGAAGTACCAGCTTGACGGCGAGAAGGATTACCGCCCGGTCCACCTGGGCACCCACGACGCCGTGGCGCGCGCGGTGCAGGCGGGCCAGGTGCCGGCCGGTGCGCTGTCCAAGCCCATCCTCGACAGCCTGATTGCGCGGGGCATCGTCGACGGCAACAAGATCGTGCAGCTGGACCTGTCGGCCCCGATCCCGAACTACCCGGTGGTCATGCAGGCCAATCTGGCGCCGGCGCTCAAGCAGGCCATCCGCACGGCCTTCCTCGACATGAAGGACAAGGAGATCCTCAAGGCCTTCCGCGTCGAGTCCTTCGCGCCGACGGACGACCAGGCCTATGACGTGCTGCGCGAGACCGCGACCATCCTCAAGCTCGACCTGGGGAGCATGAAGTGAGCGCCCTGGCGCTCGAATCCATCGTTGCTGCGGACCGGCGGCGTCTGTTGCGAGGCGTGAGCTTCGCCGCAGCGGTGCTGGCGGTCTGCGCGCTGGCGCTGTACATCACCGGCTTCTTCGACCTGCAGCGCTTCATCGAAGGGGCGCCGGCCATCCAACAACTGGGCTCGGAGATGGTGCCGCCCAACTTCGACCGCTGGCAGCACTGGCTGATACCGCTGCGCGACACGCTGGCGATGTCGGTCGCGGGCACGGCGCTGACGGTGGTGCTCTCGCTGCCGCTGGCGCTGCTGGCCGCACCCAACACCACGCCCCACCCCGCGCTGGGGCGCCTGATGCGCGCGCTGCTGGCGGCCTTCCGCTCGGTGCCCGAGATCATCCTGGGCATCATCTTCGTGGCAGCAGTGGGCTTTGGCGCGCTGCCCGGCGTGCTGGCCCTGGCGCTGCATTCCAGCGGGATGGTCGGCAAGTTCTACGCCGAGGCCATCGAGCACGTGGACCCCAAGCCGCTGGAGGCGGCGCTGGGCGCGGGCGCGAGCCGCTTCCAGGTGATCACGCATGCGGTGCTGCCGCAGGTGCTGCCGCAGCTGGCCGACATCACCATCTACCGCTGGGAATACCACTTCCGCGCCTCGGCCGTGCTGGGCATCGTCGGCGCGGGCGGCATCGGCTTCGAGCTGATGGCCGCCTTGCGACTGGTGCGCTACGACGAGGTCTCGGCCATTCTGCTGTCGGTGCTGGCCTGCGTGCTGGTGGTCGACAACATCGGCGCTGCCCTGAGAAAACGACTGAAATGACCTCTCCTTCTTCCCTGCCCAAGATCGTCGTGACCCAACCCGTGCATGCCGAGGTGCTGGCCAAGCTGCAGGCCCATGGCCGCGTGGTGATGAACCCGGGCCCCGAGCCCTGGCGCGACGAGGAACTGATGGCGCACCTGCGCGAGGCCGAGGGCCTGCTGGCCTTCATGCCGGACCGGGTGGACCGCCGCACGCTGGCACAAGCGCCCATGCTGCGCACCGTGGCCTGCGCGCTCAAGGGCCACGACAACTTCGACCTGCGCGCGTGCGCCGAAGCCGGCGTGAGCGTGAGCTTCGTGCGCGATCTGCTGACCGAACCCACGGCCGAGCTCGCCATCGGGCTGACGATTGCGGCAGCGCGTCATGTGCTGGCCGGTGACCGCGCGGTGCGCAGCGGCTACGCGGGCTGGCGACCGACGCTCTATGGCACGGGCCTGCACCGGTCCATCGTGGCCGTGGTCGGCCTGGGGCCGGTGGGGCGCGCCATCGTGGACCGGCTCAGCGGCTTCGGCTGCGCCGAACTGCTGGGCGTGGACCCGCAGGTGCGGGACCCTCGGGTGCAGCCCGTGGACCTGGACACGGCCTTGCAGCGGGCGGACTACCTGATCATGGCCCTGCCCCTGCTGGCGCAGACGCGCCACCTCATCAATGATCGCGCGCTGTCACGGGCCAAGCCAGGGCAGATCCTGGTCAACATCGGACGCGGCTCGGTGGTGGACGAGGCGGCAGTGGCCCGGGCGCTGGACAGCGGCCGGCTCGGGGCCTATGCGGCAGACGTCTATGAAATGGAAGACTGGCTGCTGCCGGACCGGCCGGCCGAGGTGCACCCCGCACTGATCCAGAGCAGCCGCACGGTGCTCACGCCGCACATCGGCTCCGCGGTGCGGCAGGTGCGCCTGGCCATCGAGCACCGCGCGGCAGACAACCTGCTGCAGGCACTGCGCGGCGAGCACTTCAGCGACCGGGTCACGGTCGCCGACATGGCGGACTGAGGCCCGGCCCCGCGCTCTGCCGGGGCAAATCCCCATGCCCGACCCGGATTAGCCGGTAGGTATTTATGCATAGGGACTAACACCCTAGGTCCACCCGGGGGGCGGGCCTATGCTCGCCCTTCTAATGAGCAACATCATTCTGCAAACGCACAAGCTCACCAAGGAGTTCAAGGGTTTCACGGCCGTGAGCCAGGTGGACCTGTCCGTGGTGAGCGGCTCCATCCACGCCCTGATCGGGCCCAATGGCGCCGGCAAGACCACCTGTTTCAACCTGTTGACCAAGTTTCTGGAACCCACCTCGGGCACCATCCTGTTCAACGGCATCGACATCACGCGGGAGCGCCCGGCGCAGATCGCGCGGCGGGGCATCATCCGCTCCTTCCAGATCTCGGCGGTGTTCCCGCACCTGACGCTGATGGAAAACGTGCGCATCGCGCTGCAGCGCCAGCTGGGCACGGCCTACCACTTCTGGAAGAGCGAGCGCACGCTGGACCAGCTCAACGAGCGGGCCCTGGCCCTGCTGGCCGAGGTGGGCCTGGAGACCTGGGCGCACGAGCTCACCGTCAACCTCTCCTATGGCCGCAAGCGCGCGCTGGAGATCGCCACCACCCTGGCCATGGAGCCCGAGCTCATGCTGCTCGACGAGCCCACCCAGGGCATGGGCCACGAAGACGTGGACCGGGTGACGCAGCTGATCAAGAAGGTCTCGGCGGGCCGCACCATCCTGATGGTGGAGCACAACATGGGCGTGGTCTCGACCATCGCCGACACCATCACGGTGCTGCAGCGCGGCGCGGTGCTGGCCGAAGGCCCCTATGCCGAGGTCTCGCGCAACCCGCAGGTGATGGAAGCCTATATGGGCACCACCTCCGGCGAACTGCAGGGGGCGCACTAGATGAATCACCCCCTGAGCCGCTACGCGTCCCCCCCCTCTCTCGCCTGCGGCGGGAGGGAGGCCGCACCGGTGGACCGGCCCAGCCGGATCCAGGGTGCCCCTGACCTGGGCCGTGGCAGGGGATGCGGGTCGCGCTTCGGCGCTGTGGACCACTGAAGAACATGACAACAAAGACTCCTGCCCTCGAAATCAAGAATCTGCAGGCCTGGTACGGCGAATCGCACGTGCTGCACGGCGTGGACATGGTGGTGCACCCGGGCGAGGTGGTGACGCTGCTGGGCCGCAACGGCGCCGGCCGCACCACCACGCTGCGCGCCATCATGGGCCTGACGGGCACGCGCCAGGGTTCGATCCAGATCAACGGCGTGGAGACCATCGGCTCTCCCACGCACCGCATCGCCCACCTGGGCGTGGGCTACTGCCCCGAGGAACGCGGCATCTTCTCCAGCCTCTCGTGCGAAGAAAACCTCATGCTGCCCCCGCAGCTCAAGGGCACGGACGGCGGCATGTCGATCGACGAGATCTACGCCATGTTCCCCAACCTGGCCGAGCGCCGCCAGAGCCAGGGCACGCGCCTCTCGGGCGGCGAGCAGCAGATGCTGGCCGTGGCCCGCATCCTGCGCACGGGCGCCAAGCTGCTGCTGCTGGACGAGATTTCCGAAGGCCTGGCGCCGGTGATCGTGCAGGCGCTGGCGCGCATGATCGTGACGCTGCGCGAGAAGGGCTACACCATCGTGATGGTGGAGCAGAACTTCCGCTTCGCCGCGCCGCTGGCCGACCGCTTCTACGTCATGGAGCACGGCCGCATCGTGGAGCAGTTCCCCGCCGCGCAGCTGCAGGCCAAGACGGCCGTCCTCAACGAACTGCTGGGCGTCTGAGACGCCCGGCCCCCTCATCCGGTTCTTTTCCCCCACCACCTCACCAGGAGACAACATGAAAAGACAACTGACCGCCATCGCCCTTGCGCTGGGCATCGCCGGCCTGGCCGCCACCGCACAAGCCCAGGACAAGGTCCGCATTGGCTTCATCACCGACATGTCCAGCCTCTACTCCGACGTCGACGGCAAGAACGGCGCGCTGGCCATCCAGATGGCCATTGACGACTTCGGCGGCAAGGTCAACGGCAAGCCCATCGAGCTGCTCTCGGCCGACCACCAGAACAAGGCCGACATCGCCGCCTCCAAGGCCCGCGAGTGGATCGACACCCAGGGTCTGACCATGCTCTTCGGCGGCACCAACTCCGGCACCGCCCTGGCCATGGCCCAGGTGGCCAACGAGAAGAAGCGCGTCTTCTTCGTCAACGGCGCCGGCGGCTCCGCGCTGACCAACGCGCAGTGCACGCCCTACACCATCCACTACGCCTACGACACCGTGGCCCTGGCCAAGGGCACGGCCGGCGCCATCGTGGACCAGGGCGGCAAGAGCTGGTACTTCCTGACGGCCGACTACGCCTTCGGCCAGCTGCTGGAGACCGATGCCTCCAACGTGGTCAAGGCCAAGGGCGGCACCGTGGCCGGCGCCGTGCGCCACCCGCTCAACGCGTCGGACTTCTCGTCCTTCCTGCTGCAGGCCCAGAACTCCAAGGCCCAGATCCTGGGCCTGGCCAACGCCGGCGGCGACACGATCAACGCCATCAAGGCCGCGCGTGAGTTCGGCATCAACAAGAGCATGAAGATGGCCGGTCTGCTGGTCTTCAACTCCGACGTGCACAGCATGGGCCTGCGCAACACCGAAGGCCTGCTGCTCACCACGAGCTGGGACTGGAACCTGAACGACGAGTCGCGCGCCTTCGGCAAGAAGTTCTTCGACAAGACCAAGCGCATGCCGACCGACATCCAGGCCGCCAACTACTCGGCCACGATGAACTACCTCAAGGCCCTGCAAGCCACCAAGACGGAAGACGCCGACAAGGTGATGGCCTACCTGAAGAGCACCAAGCTCAAGGACTTCTACGCCGAGGGCGTGATCCGTCCGGACGGCCGCTACGTGCACGACATGTACCTGATGCAGGTGAAGTCGCCCGCCGAGTCCAAGCAACCCTGGGACTACTACAAGGTCGTGAAGCAGCTCAAGGGCGACGAGGTGTTCACCACCAAGGCCGAGAGCAAGTGCGCCCTCTGGAAGTGATCGTCTAAACCAGGGCCGGCCCACGCCGAGGGTGTGGGCCGGCCCTGCAACGTGCTGTACACATGGAAATCTTTGGTAAATCGCTTCCGGCCCTGCTGAGCCAGCTCCTGCTGGGGCTGGTCAACGGCTCTTTCTACGCGATCCTGAGTCTGGGCCTGGCCGTGATCTTCGGCCTGCTCAACGTGATCAACTTCGCGCACGGGGCGCTGTTCATGCTGGGGGCGCTGTTCACCTGGATGGCCATGAACTACCTGGGCATCGGCTACTGGTGGATGCTGCTGCTGGCGCCGCTGGCCGTGGGCCTGATCGGCATCGTGATCGAGCGCACCATGCTGCGCTGGATCTACAAGCTGGATCACCTCTATGGTCTGCTGCTCACGCTGGGCCTGACGCTGCTGATCGAAGGCCTGCTGCGTTCGATCTACGGCGCCTCGGGTCTGAACTACGACACGCCCGAGCTGCTCGAAGGCGCGACCAACCTGGGCTTCATGATGCTGCCCAACTACCGCGTCTGGGTGGTGGTGGCTTCCATCACCGTCTGCCTGGCGACCTGGTACGTGATCGAGAAGACCCGCCTGGGCGCCTATCTGCGCGCGGGCACCGAGAACCCGCGCCTGGTGGAGGCCTTCGGCATCAACGTGCCGCTGATGGTCACGCTGACCTACGGCTTCGGCGTGGCGCTGGCGGCGTTTGCCGGCGTGCTGGCCGCGCCGGTGATCCAGGTCTCGCCGCTGATGGGACAGAACCTCATCATCGTGGTGTTTGCCGTGGTCGTGATCGGCGGCATGGGCTCCATCCTGGGCTCCATCCTCACCGGTCTGGGCCTGGGCATCGTCGAAGGTTTCACCAAAGTGTTTTACCCCGAAGCCTCCTCGACCGTGGTCTTCGTGATCATGGTCATCGTGCTGCTGACGCGCCCGGCCGGCCTGTTCGGCAAAGAGAAATAAGAGGCTCGCCCCACCATGAACATCAAGAAAATCGGGTACGGCCTACTGTTGCTGGGTCTGCTGGTGGCGCCCTTTGCCGGCGCCTACCCCGTGTTTGTCATGAAGCTGATGTGCTTTGCACTGTTCGCTTCGGCCTTCAACCTGCTGCTGGGCTACACCGGCCTGCTGTCCTTCGGCCACGCGGCCTTCCTGGGCGGCGCGGCCTATGTGGCCGGCCACGCCATCAAGGTCTGGGGCTTGACCCCCGAGATGGGCCTGCTCGCGGGCACGCTGGGCGCCGCGGCCATGGGCTGGGTCTTCGGCGCGCTGGCCATCCGCCGCCAGGGCATCTACTTCGCCATGATCACGCTGGCGCTGGCCCAGATGGTCTTCTTCCTCTGCCTGCAGGCGCCGCAGACCGGCGGCGAGGACGGCCTGCAGGGCGTGCCGCGCGGCAAGCTCTTCGGCCTGATTGACCTGAGCAGCGATGTGGTGATGTACTACGTGGCGCTGGCCATCGTGGTCGCGGCCTTCCTGCTGATCGTGCGCATCATCCACTCGCCCTTCGGCCAGGTGCTCAAGGCCATCAAGGAGAACGAGCCGCGCTCGATCTCCCTGGGCTACGACACGCAGCGCTTCAAGCTGCTGGCCTTCGTGCTGTCGGCCGCGCTGGCCGGCCTGGCCGGTTCACTCAAGACCCTGGTGCTGGGCTTCGCCACGCTCAGCGACGTGCACTGGACAGCCTCGGGCCAGGTGGTGCTGATGACGCTGGTGGGCGGCATGGGCACGCTCTCGGGGCCCATCCTGGGCTCGGCGCTGGTGATCCTGCTGGAGAACAAGATCGGCGAGATCGGCGGCTGGTTCGCCAAGTTCAGCGGCGTGGAGTGGTTCGCCTCGCTGGGTGAATCGGTCACCATCGTCACGGGCTTCATCTTCGTGGTCTGCGTGCTGGCCTTCCGCCGCGGCGTGATGGGCGAGCTGATCGCCTGGCTGGAGCGCCGCAAGAAGGGTTGAGCACCCCGCCTGCCCGGCACAAGCCGCCTGCGGGCGGCTTTTGTTTTTGAGCTGTGTCAAGACGAGGCCGATGGCGGCGCGCACAATGGCTGCGCACGGACAGCGCTTCGCGCCTGCCGGAAAGGAATGCCATGCGCCCCCTCACCGCCTCTGCCCGCCCGATCGTCGCGACCCTCACCGCCCTGCTGCTGGCCAGCTGCGCCGTGGAATGGGAGAACCCCAAACCCGCGCGCCAGCTGGCGCAGGAGGAGCAGCCCCCGGGCTCGGTCTATCTGGGCTGGCGCGTCTACCAGGACCGCTGTGCCGCCTGCCACGGCGTGGCCGCGCAGGGCACGGCCAACGCCCCCAACCTGCTGCGCCGCCTGCAGACCCTGGGCCCGCGCGAGTTCGTGAGCCTGGTGCTCTACCGTTATGACGCGACCCTGCAGGGTGAACCCGCCGCCACACGCGGCACGCGCGAGCCGCAGGTGGAAGTGCTCATGGAGCGCAAGAACCCGCCCCTGGCCATGCCCGCCTGGCGGGAGGAGCCGCGCGTGAACGCGCACGTGCTGGATCTGTATGCCTATCTGTCGGGGCGGGCCGAGGGACGGGTGGGCCCGGGCAAGCCCACGCCCTGAGACTCAAGGAGCGCTGGCACAGCGCCCAAGGCCCGGGGCCTCAGGCGGGTTCGTCGTACTCGACAAACAAGACGCCGTTCGCGGCCAGCCAGCGCTGCGCCAGCTGGCGCGCGTGCTCGGGCTGATCGTGGAAGAGGCGCACGCGCATCGCGAAGACCTTGTCGAAGCGCTCGCCACCCAGATCGAGCTGCTCCAGGCTGGCGTGCACAAACCTGGCGACACCCGCCTCGACGAACGGCAAGTTCCGCTTTTCGGCCGCGGCGATCATCTTCGGCGAGCGATCCACCGCCACATAGCGACCGGTCCGCAGTGTCTTGCACACCAGCGTTGCCGCGACGCCATGCCCGCATCCGATCTCCAGCACCCGGTCGGTCGGCTGGAGATCCATCGATGCGACAAAGCTTTCGATCCGATCCGGCATGGTTCGCAGCAGCGCACGCGCGCCCGGTTCAGTACGTCAGTTCCAGCACCGTCACGCGTTGCTGCGCCGCCGGCCAGACACGGCCCACGAGCTTTTCGCCGTTGAACTCGGCCGCGATGGCGCGGTCTGCGGCGTTGGCGAGTTTGAGCTTGGCGCTGGACACGCCGGCGCCCGCCGGCGGCACACCGGGGGGCAGGGCCTGGCCGTCGAAGCTCATCCGGTCGCGCTGTGCGTCGAAGTAGCCGCGCGGGCGCGTGAAGATGGCCAGGGCCTGGGCGTCCTGGTCGGCGGCGGCGATGCGCTCGGGCCGCAGGTTGACGATGCTGCTGGAGCGCGGGAAGGCGCTGCGGTAGATGTGGGTGGTGGCGTAACCCGCGGCCTGGATCTCGAACTCGTAGGCCGCGCCGGGCTTGGCGGTGAACGGGCCCCAGCGGCCGTCGGCGCCGGTCTTGCGGGTGTAGACCGCCGCGCCGCGGCGGGCGCCAGTGGCGGGATCGGTCTCGTAGATGACCAGTTCGGCGCCGGGCAGGGGCAGGTTGTTGGAGAAGTTGCCGGTGGCCGGGTTCAGCGGGTCCACGCCCAGGCCGGTGATGGTGCCGCCCAGTTGCACGCGCGCCTCGGGCGCGATGTCGCGCACCAGGGTGGCGCTGCCGGTGATGAAGCTGTAGGTGACGGCGAAGGCGGCGGGTGAATAGGAGGTCTCGCGGTGGTCGATGCGCGGGATCACGATGTTGGTGGCGCCCTTGAGTTCGGGGCCGGCAAAGGTGACGTTGGTGGGCGTGCCTTTGGCGCCGATCCACAGGCCGTCGGGCTGGGCGAACTTGTCGTTGTTGTCGCTGCGGATGGTCATCCAGCGCACGGGGCCGGTGACTTCGTCGCCGTTGGCGTTCTTGGGTGCGTTCAGGCCCGTGAGGAAGGGGCCGGTGCCCGAGAACTCGTTGCCTTCACGGAAACCCTTGATGGCCCAGACGCCGTGGTTGGGGGTACCGCCGAGGATGGCATGCGAGACGGTGGCCGCGCCACCGCCGTTCTGGATGTAGTTGCGGATGGCATTGCCGCCGCGCGAGTTGCCCACCAGCACGACCTGGGATGCGCCGGTGGCCCGCAGGACCTTGTCGACCTCGGCCTTGAGGTAGGCCATGTGCTCGGTGGTGGAGGTGCGCCCGGGCTGGGGCTTGCTGTCGTCGTCCCGTGCGAGCGGATAGGGCAGCTCGATGGCGTGCAGGCGTTCGCGCGGCCAGCCGTTGGACTCGAAGCGCCAGAGCGTGGTCTGCCACAGCGCGGCGCTGTCGCCGTTGCCATGGACGAAGACGATGGGCGGTTGCGGGGTGGCAGGTGGGACAGCAGCGCAGCCGGCGAGCAGGGCCAACGCCGCAAACGCGGCCCAGAGATGGCGACGGGTCAGCATGG
Source organism: Hylemonella sp. (assembly GCA_046299695.1). Lineage (GTDB taxonomy): Bacteria > Pseudomonadota > Gammaproteobacteria > Burkholderiales > Burkholderiaceae_C > Hylemonella. The sequence goes on along the minus strand of JBKBHP010000001.1, from coordinate 46,950 downwards.
TCAGGTTCTTTCGTAGCAAGAGGGAAGAAAGACCGGTCACTGCAGCAAGCGCCGCGCAGCCGATCCTGAAAACCTTATAGCGGAATTCCTTTGCAGGACATCGACAAAGGTGACAGCGCCGCCTATTCGAAACCGCCTGCGCGCCGCAGCGGGGCCGTGTCGGGCGCGGCCAGCATGTCGATGAGCAGGCGCGCGGCCTGGGGTTGTTCGGCCCGGCTGGCGATGGCGGCGGCGTAGACCGTGGCCAGCTCGAACTCCTTGGGCAGCGTGCCCGCGAGCTGCACGCCGGGCGTGGAACGGATCTCCGTGACCTGGGCGCAGCCGATCAGGCCCGCGCCGCTGGCGGCGGCCAGCTCGCGCATGGCCACTGCGCCGTGGGGACTGGGGCGCAGCACGGGCTCGAGCGTCTGGGCCAGCCCCAGGCGCTTGAGCACGCTCATGAAGTGGATGCCGGCCGTGGCCTTGTGCGGATCGGAGCAGTAGATGCCGGCAGCCGCGAGCAGCGCTGCCTTGAGCGCCTCGGGCGTGTCCACCGGGGGCAGGGCCTCGCCGGTCTTGACGGCCAGGCCGGTGCGCACGCGGCCCAGCGCGCGCGCCGAACCCGGCTGCACGCGACCCGCGACGGTGAGTTCGTCGATCAGGGGTTCGGTGAGGATGAGCACATCACAGGGTTCGCCAGCGAGCAGCTTGTCGCGCATGAGGCCGACCGCACCGAAATGCCCTTCGATCGCGCGGCCCGTCTCGTTGTAGAAGCTGCCGCGCAGCTGCTGCACCAGACCTTGCGCGGCGCCGCCGCTGAGGATGTGCACGGAGCTCATGCCCTTCGCTCCCTGTGGGAGACGCCAGCGCAAGCAGCCTGCAGAGCGTGCACGTCGTGGTGGCGCATGGTCGGTCTCCTCCTGTGTTGTTGTGAACCATGCTAGCCCGACACCGGCCGCGTCACCCCCGGACTATCCCTAAAGACCCTGGGCTGCAGGCCACCGGCGTTTCAATTCGCGACAAGTTTCTGCACCGAGGCCAGACCTCAGACCATCAGGGGTTCTTCCTGCATGGCTTCGATCTGGTCTTCGAGCATCTGGATCTGGCCTTTCCAGTAGTCGCTGCTGCCAAACCAGGGGAAATGGATCGGAAAGGTGGGATCGTCCCAGCGGCGCGCGAGCCAGGCGCTGTAGTGGATCAGGCGCAGGGTGCGCAGGGGTTCGATCAGCGCGAGCTCACGGCGGTCGAAGTCACGCATCTGTTCATAACCATCAAGCAAACAAGACAGCTGATAGGTGCGCTGGGCGCGTTCGCCCGAGACCAGCATCCACAGGTCCTGCACGGCCGGGCCCATGCGCGCGTCGTCCAGGTCCACGAAGTGCGGCCCGGGGCCGGCCGCGGCGGGCGCGTCGGCCGGCGTCCAGAGGATGTTGCCCGGGTGGCAGTCGCCGTGCAGGCGCAGCCGGCACAGGTCGGTGGCAGCGCCCGTGAGCGCCGGATGCTGCGCGATCAGCGCCAGGGCCTCCTCGCAGCGGCGCTGCCAGCCCGACTGCACGTCCAGCGGAATCATGTCGTGGGCGAGCAGCCAGTCCATGGGCTCACGGCCGAAGCCCTGCAGATCCAGCGCGGGGCGCTGTGTGAAGGGCCGCGCCGCACCGACGGTGTGCAGGCGCGCGAGAAAGCGACCGATCCATTCGAGCACCTCCTCGTCGTCGAGCTCGGGCGCGCGCCCACCGCGGCGCGGGCAGACGGCGAAATGGAAATCAGCATGCTGATGCAGCGTCTGGCCCTGCAGCGTCAGCGGCGCGACCACGGGCACCTCTGCGGCCTGCAGCTCGGCGGCAAAGGCATGCTCTTCGAGGATCTGCGCCGCGCTCCAGCGGCCCGGACGGTAGAACTTGGCCACCACCACCTGGCCGTCTTCCAGATGCACCTGGTAGACGCGGTTCTCATAGGAGCTCAGGCCCTGCAGGCGACCATCGCAGGCCAGGCCCAGGCCCTCGAGTGCGTCGAGCACGACAGCGGGGGTCAGGTGTTCGTAAGGATGGCGCGACGCATGGTTCATGCCTCGATTGTCGCCGCCAGGACATGGCGCAGGCATCGCTGGCGTTTTCCCCTAGGCGGTAGCGCGGAGGGCGTGGATAAACTGAGCCGATGGCTCCCCTGCTGCCCTTTCACCGCAAGCTCGCGCTCGGCACGGCCGGCGTGGCGCTGGCCGTGGCGGCCCTGGCGGGCATCGGTGTGGGCCTGATCACACACGATCGGCTTGAGGACACGCTGGTGGCCCAGGCCACCGAGGACGCGCAGCGTCTGCTGCGCCAGGACAGTTACCGCCCCGAGGGCGTGCAGGCCACGCGCCATGCCCAGGCGGCGGTGCAGGCGCTGGCGGCCTCGCACTTCGACATCGCCCAGATCTACACCGCGGGCGGCCTGCTGATGGCCGAACAGTTCAGCGCCGACGGCCGCGCGCTGGACGCGGAGCTGCCCCCGCGCGCCATCCGCAGCTATACCCAGCCCTGGTACGAGCGACGCTGGCTGCCCGGGCGGCGGCCGGTGCTGCGCGTGTTCATCCCGCTGCGCGACGACGGCAAGGCCCTGGCCGGCTATTTCGAAGGCACACGCCTGGTGCCTGACTGGCAACGCCAGCGCATGCTGGCGGATGCGCGCCGCACGGCCTACCTGACGGCGCTGGCCGTGGCCGTGTGCGGCCTCGCGCTGTACCCGCTGGTGCTGCGCCTGAACCGTGACAGCCAGCGCCGCCAGCGCGAGCTGCTCGAATCACACATCGCGATGATGGAGGCGCTGGGGCGTGCGATCGCGCGGCGCGACAGCGACAACGGCATCCACAACTACCGCGTGGCCTGGATCTCGGCAACACTGGCCGAGGCCGTGGGTCTGCACGGCACGCGCATGCAGGAGCTCATCGTGGGCAGCTTCCTGCACGATGTGGGCAAGATCGGCATCCCCGAGCACATCCTGCTCAAGCCCGGCCCGCTGAGCAATGAGGAGATGCTCATCATGCACACGCACGTGGGCATGGGCGAGGACATCGTGGCCGGCGCGGGCTGGCTCGCCGGTGGCCAGGCCGTGGTGGCCGGCCACCACGAGAAGTGGGACGGCACGGGCTACCCGCGTGGTCTGGCCGGCACCGACATCCCGCAGGTGGCGCGCATCTTCGCGATTGCCGATGTGTTTGATGCCCTGTCGTCGCGCCGACCCTACAAGGAGCCGGTGGCGCTGGAGCAGGCGCTGGCGGCGCTGCGCGAACAGTCGGGCAAGCACTTCGACCCGCACCTGATCGAGGTCTTTGACCGCATCGCGCCCGAGGTCTACCGCACGCTGACCGAGGCCGACGAGGACCAGCTGCAGGCCCTGCTCACGCGCATGGTGCGCAAGCACTTCAGCCTGTAAGCCGATCCCCGGGCGCAGCACGCACCAGCTGCACGTTGCAGGCCGCCTGCCGGGCCACGCGCAGGGCCACACCCTCGGGCGCCGCTGAACCGGCGCCCAGCACCAGATCACTCACCGCATGGCGCTGCGCCCAGTCCAGCAGCGCCGTGGGCACGTCAGGCGCCGTGAGCACATGGCAGGAGGTCTGGTGCCCCGGCCCTTCCAGGCCCTGGGCCCAGCGTTGCAGCTGCGCGAGCTGGCGGCGCTGCGCCAGGCTGTCGCCACGCACAGTGGGGCCCAGCACGGTGACACAGGCCAGCCGGGCACCGGGCCGCGGGCCCAGCGCACGCAGCGCGGCGCGACGCAGGGCCTGCAGGGTGTCGGCGGGCGTGTCTTCCTGCGGCACGGCGAGCAGGACGATGGGCACCTCGCTCAGCGCGCGCACGGGCCGCCCCACGGGTCGCTGGCGCTGCAGCCGCTGGGCGCGCCACCAGCGCCGCCACTGTGTCCAGGCCGCCGCGGCGTGCAGGGCCTCGCCGCGCGCGGTGACGCGCACCTGCTGGGGATGGCGCAGGTCGAAGGCCAGATGCGCCGCCGAGGGGTAGCGCTGGGCAGGCTCGGGCGCCAGGCAGCGCAGCAGCACTTCCTGCAGCCAGGCGGGGATCTCGGGACGCCAGCGCCGCGGCGGCGGTGGCTCCTGCCACAGGCGGCGGCGCAGGGCCGCTTCGGTGTCGGGCAGGCCATAGGGCAGCTCGTGCGTGAGCAGCTGGTAGAGGATGGCGCCGAGCGCAAAGATATCGCTGCGCGGATCGCCGCGCACGCCCAGCAGCTGCTCGGGGGCCATCCAGCCCGCCTCGCCGGCCGCGGCACCGCGCAGGCCGGCGTGCAGATCGGGGTGATGCGCATGCCAGGACAGGCCGTAGCCGAGCAGCACCACGCGCCCTTCGTCGGCAAGACGCACGCGGTCGGGCCGCAGGCCCAGGTGCACACCGTGCTGCTGGTGCAGGCCGTGCACCGCCTGCGCCAGGGCCACGCCCAGGCCCACCACTTCCTCGATGGCGGGCAGGGCGGGCTGGTCCAGACGCTGCTGCAGGCTGGTGCCCTCAATGAGCTCCATGACCAGCCAGGGCGGCTCGGCGGCATCGTCCGCAGCCACGAGGCGCGGGACCTGCGATCCCTTCAGGGTCCGCAAGGCCTGGTGCTCGACCTCGAAGCGGCGCAGGTCTGCGGCGTCCGCGTGATGCCGGTGCGGCTGCTTCAGCACGAGCGCGAAACCGGAATCGGCCTGACCCTCAATGCACTGCGCGCGATAGAGCTGCGCATGGACGCCCTCGTGGATGCGTTCGCCGATGAGAAAACCGCCCAGCCGGCCGCCGGGCGCCAGCGATACCGGCGGCGTCATCGCCCGATCTCCAGGCGGTCGGCGAAGAAGTCGGGCAGGCCCGCGCGGCGGATGGCGTCGGCCGCAGCGTGGTGGTCGTAGGCCACGCGATGGAAGGTGAGCTCGGACTGCTCACTGTCGTAGAGCGTGTACATGGCCTTGGGGCTGCCATCGCGCGGCTGCCCCACCGAACCGATGGTGGCCAGCCAGTGCCGACGCGCCGACACGGGGATGGGCACGCCGGGTGGGGGGGCGAAGGGCATGAGCTGGCCATCGGCCGCGCGGTAGTAGAGCGACTGGCGGTGCACATGGCCGCCGAAGACATAGCGCACCTGCTCCTGTGCGCTGGCAGCCTCCAGGCTCTGGCCCGCCGCCGCCGCGTCGTAGACGTAGCGCCAGAGCTCGGGCTCGTCGACCGTGGCGTGCACCAGCAGGGCGCGGTCGAGCTGGTGAGTCATGGGCAGGCCGTTCAGGAAGGCCCGCTGGGAGGGGTCGAGCTGCTCGTGCGTCCAGCTCGCGGTGGTCTCGCCCAGGGTCTGCTGGCCGCCCACCCCCCGGGCGGCCATCTCGTCGTGGTTGCCCTTGAGCACCAGAGCGCCCTCATCGGCCAGGCCCATGACCAGGTCGACCACCGCGCCCGGGTCGGCGCCGTAGCCCACGAGGTCGCCGAGAAAGGCGTACTGTGTGGCCTGCTGCGCACGCGCATGGGCCAGGCAGGCCTGCAAGGCGTGCAGGTTGGCGTGGAGGTCGGACATGAGGGCCAGGCGCATGAGGACAGTATGCCCTGCCGCCCGCCCGTCGACACGGGGTTTGTCCTCACGGCCGCCCGGTGGGGCCGGCGCTACCATGGCCGGCGGAGGACCCATGACGCAGCAGTACGACTACATCATCATCGGCGGCGGCTCGGCCGGCTGCGTGCTGGCCGCGCGCCTGTCGGAGGACCCGCGCACCCAGGTCGCCCTGCTCGAAGCCGGGCCCGCCGACCGCAGCGTGCTCATCCATTGCCCGGCCGGCCTGGCCCTGCTGGCCAAGGGCGGCCAGGCCAACTGGGGCTTCCAGACCACGCCGCAGCAGGGCCTGAACGGCCGGCGCGGCTACCAGCCACGTGGCAAGGTGCTGGGTGGCTCGAGTTCGGTCAACGCCATGATCTACACCCGTGGCGTACCGCAGGATTACGACGGCTGGGCCGCAGCCGGCAACCCCGGGTGGCGCTGGGACGAGGTGCTGCCCTACTTCCGCAAGGCCGAGCACAACGAGCGCGGCGTAGACACCTTCCATGGCGTGGGCGGCCCCCTCAACGTCATGGACCTGCGCAGCCCCAACCGCTACAGCCCGCACTTCGTGCAGGCGGGCGTGCAGGCCGGTTACGCCCACAACGAAGACTTCAACGGCGCCACGCAGGACGGCGTGGGCCTGTACCAGGTGACGCACAAGAACGGCGAGCGCTATTCCGCAGCCAAGGCCTACCTCACCCCCAACCTGGGCCGGCCCAATCTGAAAGTCATCACGGGCGCACAGACCACGCGCGTGCTGTTCGAGGGCCGGCGGGCCGTGGGGGTGGCGTTTGTGCAGGACGGGCGCGCGCAGGAGCTGCGCGCGGCACGCGAGGTCATCCTCTCGGCCGGCGCGCTGCAGTCGCCGCAGCTGCTGATGCTCTCGGGCATCGGGCCGGGCGGCCTGCTGCACCAGCACGGCATTCCGGTGCTGCACGATCTGCCGGGTGTGGGCCGCCACCTGCAGGACCATGTGGACGTGGTGACGGTCTACGACGCACCGCAGCTCACCGACCTCTTCGGCCTCTCGCTCAAGGGCGTGCTCCATGTGCTGCGCGGCATCGTCGAGTGGCGCCGCTCGCGCAGCGGCATGCTCACGACCAATTTCGCCGAGGCCGGCGGCTTCATCCGCAGCCAGGCGGGCGAGCCCGTGCCTGACCTGCAGCTGCATTTCGTGATCGGCAAGCTGGTGGACCATGGTCGCACCACGACCACGGGCCACGGCTATTCCTGCCATGTCTGCCTGCTGCGCCCCAAGAGCCGCGGCAGCGTGCGCCTGGCCAGCGCGGACCCGCTGGCCGCGCCGCTGATCGATCCCAACTTCCTGGGTGAGCGTGACGACGTGGACCGGCTGATCCGCGGCTTCAAGCTCATGCGCAGCATCCTCTCGCAACCGGCGCTCGCGCGCTTCGGTGCGCGGGAGCTGCCGGCCTCGGCCGTGGCCAAGTCCGATGTCCAGATCGAACAGTTCATCCGCAACCACGCCGACACGATCTACCACCCGGCGGGAAGCTGCCGCATGGGGCCGGGCGAGATGGATGTGGTGGACGCCCAGCTGCGCGTGCACGGCCTGCAGGGCCTGCGCGTGGTGGACGCGAGCATCATGCCGGCGCTGGTGGGGGGCAACACCAATGCGCCGGTGATCATGATCGCCGAGAAGGCGGCCGACCTGATCCGGGCAGCCTGAGCGTCAAGCGCTGGCTCAGATGCCTTCGGGCTTGATCTGCGCGCGGTCGATCACGGGCTTCCAGCGCGTCTGTTCCTGCCGGATGAAGGCGGCAAACTCCTCGCGGCTGTTGCCCACGGCCAGCGCCGACTCCTGGCTCAGGCGTTCGCCCACCGACGGACCGCGTACCGCCTTGACAGCCTCCTGTTCAAGCTTGTCCACCTGCGCCTTGGGCAAGGTGCTCGGCGCCATGAGGCCATACCACTGCGTCATCTCGAACCCCTTGTAGCCTTGCTCGGCCACGGTGGGCACGTCGGGCAGTTGCGGCAGACGCGCGGCGGAACCGGTGGCGATGCAGCGCAGCCGGCCGGCCTTGATGAACTGCATCAGCGCCGGCGCCCCCACCGAGGCCGCCTGCAGGCGGCCCGCCATCAGGTCCGTGAGCATCGGGCCGGTGCCGCGGTAGGGCACATGGACCATGAAGGTCTGGCTGCTCATCTTGAGGTACTCGAAGGCGAGATGACCTGCGCTGCCATTGCCCGCCGAGCCGTAGTTGAGCTGACCGGGGCGCGACTTGAGGTAGGCCACGAACTCCTGGAGGTTCCTGACCGGCAGGTCCGGGTGCACCACGTAGAGGCTGGGCACCTTGGAGATCAGGGTGATGGGAGTGAAGTCCTTGATCGGGTCGTAGGGCAGCTTGGGAAAGATGAAGGGGTTGACCGCCAGCGTGCCGATGTGGCCGAGGATGAGGGTGTGTTCGTCTCTCGCGTTCGCCACCTCCTGCATGGCGATGTTGCCGGCCGCGCCCGGCTTGTTCTCCACGAAGACGTTCTGCCCGATGGTCTTGGCCATCTCGCCGGCGATGGCGCGTGCCACGATCTCGGAGCTGCCGCCCGGCGCAAAAGGCACGATCAGGCGCAAGGGCTTGGCCGGCCAGGTGTTGGCCCAGACCGGCAGGCTGGAGGCCAGGCCCGCCAGCAGCAGATTGCGGCGGTCAAGGGTGGGGAGGGTGATCGACATGGCGGCGTCCTTCCGACAAACTGGATGTCTGCCGATTTTGCGCCTGCCGCAGGCCGACCGCAGGTCGGTTGACCCGGGGCAAACCCGGAGGATGGGGACGGCGTGTCAGGTTTTTTCTGACACGAGAAACCGGCGGATGCCGATTCAAGTTGGCCGACACGGGGCCTACAGTGATTTCACCACATCGCATGCTGGTGTGATGCAAGGAATACCTGTGAGAACCAACCCCATTTCGCTCAACCCTTTCAGCCTGATGATGGAGCCCGAAACCGTGCTCCAGGCCATGGAGCACTCCAAGTCGCTCAGCGCCCTGCGCCGTCGTCAGCTGCGCCCGCTGGATAAGCCGCTGATTCCCTATGCGGTCGATCCCGCCGATGCCGCGGAAGACGACGAGACCCTGCCGGGCGAGCTGTCCAGCCACTGAGGGCCCTGCTGCGCCGGCGCTGGTAGCATCGGGCGCATGAACTTCTGGCCCTCCTGCGGCTATGAACGCCTGCAGCCCACGGCCGAGGGCCGGCTCGCGCTCACGCCCGACTACCTGCGCCTGGTCCTGGCGCGCCCCGAGCTCGCGCTCGTGCCCGAGTCCTGCCCGGCCGAGCGCCGCCTACACCGGGCCCTGCACGACGACCCCCTGCATCCCGTCGACGCGACTGCGCTCGCGCGCATCCGCGATGCCGACGCCCGCGAAAACTACACCCACTTCCTGAACTGGCGCGACGCGCTGCAGCAGGCCAGCACGCTGGAGGCCTGGTACCTGCAGCTCATGCGCAGCGGGCGCATCACCATCCCCCCGCTCTTCATCGACCTCGTGGTGCAGGCGGTGCTGCGCCATCTGCTGCGCGACACCGAGGACGTGCTGGCGCTGCGCGCGGCCGAGCTCTTCTTCCGCCCGCAACGCATCGCCGTGCAGGACGGGCAGGTGCTGGCCGGCGACCTGGCCGTGGTGGACCAGCACAGCCAGGACGCCGGTCTGGGGGCGCTGGGTCGCCTCTTGCTGGAGAACAAGACCGCACTGCGCACCGCCGAGCTGGCCGTGCTCGACGCCAGTCATCCGGCGCACTACCTGGAGCGCAGCGAACACCACCGCACCCTGCTGGACCTGACCCATGAGGTCACGCAGGACCTGAGCCACGGCCTGACCCTGCGCATGACGCGCGCGCGCAGCGGCCTGAAGGCGCTGGCCCATGTGCTGGAACTCTGGGTACGGCATTTCCTGGCCGTGGACGTGAAGATCGAGCCGCTGGCGCGCGTGGACGACGCGGCCTGGCGCTGGCACATCGGCCTGGACAGCGAGGCCACGGCCATCCTCAACGATCTTTACGAGGGTGTGGAGGTGGATGCGGCGCGCATGCAGCGCCTGATCAGCCTGTTCCGTCTGACGTTTGCAGACACGGCCCTGGCGCAGCCGGACATGGTGGGCAAGCCGGTGTACCTGGGCCTGGCCATGAACCCGCAGGGTCTGCTGCGCCTCAAGGCCCAGAACCTGCTCCTCAACCTGCCGCTGAAGACGGCGCAGTAAGGCGGCGACGCCGGCCTACATGTTCCGGCGGTACTGCCCGCCGACCTCGAACAGCGCAGTGGTGATCTGCCCCAGGGAGCAGACCTGCACGGCATCCATCAGCACCTCGAAGACATTGCGGTTCTCGATCACGGCCTGCTGCAGGCGCTGCAGCATGGCGGGCGCTTCGGCCGCGTGGCGCTTGTGGAAGTCGGCGAGGCGCTGCAGCTGGCTCTGCTTTTCTTCTTCGGTGGAGCGCGCGAGCTCCAGTTTCTCCATCACCGTGTCGCCATGCGGGTTGCGGAAGGTGTTGACGCCGATGATGGGCAGCTCGCCCGTGTGCTTGAGCATCTCGTAGTGCATGCTCTCGTCCTGGATCTTGCCGCGCTGGTAGCCGGTCTCCATGGCCCCCAGCACGCCGCCACGCTCGGCAATGCGCTCGAACTCGGCCAGCACGGCCTCTTCCACCAGCTCGGTCAGCTCCTCGATGATGAAGGCGCCCTGGTTGGGGTTCTCGTTCTTCGCCAGCCCCCACTCGCGGTTGATGATGAGCTGGATGGCCATGGCCCGACGCACGGAATCCTCCGTGGGCGTGGTGATGGCCTCGTCGAAGGCGTTGGTGTGCAGGCTGTTGCAGTTGTCGTAGATGGCGATCAGGGCCTGCAGGGTGGTACGGATGTCGTTGAACTGGATCTCCTGCGCGTGCAGGCTGCGGCCGCTGGTCTGGATGTGGTACTTGAGTTTTTGGCTGCGCTCGTTGGCGCCGTACTTCTCTTTCATGGCCACCGCCCAGATGCGGCGCGCCACGCGGCCCATCACCGTGTACTCCGGGTCCATGCCGTTGCTGAAGAAGAAGCTCAGGTTGGGCGCGAAGTCGTCGATGTGCATGCCGCGCGCCAGATAGGCTTCCACCAGCGTGAAGCCGTTGGACAGCGTGAAGGCCAGCTGGCTGATGGGGTTGGCGCCGGCTTCGGCGATGTGATAGCCCGAGATGGAAACCGAGTAGAAGTTGCGCACGCCGTGGTGCACGAAGTACTCGGCGATGTCGCCCATGACCTTGAGCGAGAACTCGGTGCTGAAGATGCAGGTGTTCTGCCCCTGGTCCTCTTTCAGGATGTCGGCCTGCACGGTGCCGCGCACGTTCTCCAGCACCCAGGCGCGGATCTTGGCCGCCTCGGTGTCCGTGGGCTCGCGGCCGTTGTCGGCCTTGAACTTCTCCAGGTTCTGGGCGATGGCCGTGTTCATGAACATGGCGAGGATGGTGGGCGCCGGACCGTTGATGGTCATGCTCACGGACGTCGCCGGGTTGCAGAGGTCGAAACCGCTGTACAGCACCTTCATGTCGTCCAGCGTGGCGATGCTCACGCCGGAGTTGCCCACCTTGCCGTAGATGTCGGGCCGCGGGTCCGGGTCGTTGCCGTAGAGCGTGACCGAGTCGAAGGCGGTGGAGAGGCGCTTGGCCGGCATGCCCTCCGACAGCAGCTTGAAGCGCTTGTTGGTGCGGAAGGGGTCGCCCTCGCCGGCAAACATGCGCGTGGGGTCCTCGTTTTCGCGCTTGAAGGCGAAGGTGCCGGCCGTGTAGGGGTAGCTCCCCGGCACGTTGTCCAGCATCAGCCACTTGAGGATTTCGCCGTGGTCCTCGTACTGCGGCAGGGCCACCTTGCGGATGGTGGTGCCGCTGAGGCTCTTGACGGTGAGCGCGGTGCGGATCTCCTTGTCGCGGATCTTCACCACGTACTCGTCGCCGGCATAGGCCTGCTGCATCTGCGGCCACTGGGCCAGCAGCTTGCGGGCATCGGCGTCCATCTGCAGCTCGCGCGAACGGGCCAGGTCGATCGCGGCCTCGGCCGCCTTGGGGCGGTCGGGCTTGTCCACGCTGAGCATGCGGGCGGCCTCGTTGAGCTGCTGGATCTCGCGCGCCAGCCGGGCCTGGGCGCGTGCGCGGCGCTTGTAGCCGCGCACGGTGTCGCTGATCTCGGCCAGGTAGCGCGTGCGCTGCGCCGGCACGATGGGCATCTGGTTGCTGCTGTGACGCACGCTGACCGCGGGCAGGCGACCGTCCTGGAGGCTCAGGCCCAAGGCCTGCAGGCGGGTCTTGAGGGCCTGGTAGAGCGCGGTCACTCCGTCATCATTGAAGCGCGCGGCCATGGTGCCGAAAACCGGCATGGCCTCGGGCGACACGTTGAAAGCCGCGCGGTTGCGCTGCACCTGCTTGGCCACGTCGCGCAGCGCATCGGCCGCGCCCTTGCGGTCGAACTTGTTGATGGCCACGAACTCGGCGAAGTCCAGCATGTCGATCTTCTCGAGCTGGCTGGCGGCGCCGAATTCAGGCGTCATCACGTACAGCGGCACGTCCACGTGCGGCACGATGGCCGCGTCGCCCTGGCCGATGCCCGAGGTCTCGACCACGATGAGGTCGAAGCCTGCGCACTTGCAGGCCGCCACCACGTCGGGCAGGGCAGCGCTGATCTCGCTGCCGGCTTCGCGTGTGGCGAGGGAGCGCATGTAGACGCGCGGGCCGAGGCTCCACGGCGCGATGGCATTCATGCGGATGCGGTCACCGAGCAGCGCCCCGCCGCTCTTGCGGCGCGAAGGATCGATGCTGATCACCGCGACGCGCAGCGCGTCCCCCTGGTCCAGCCGCAGGCGACGGATGAGTTCGTCGGTCAGGCTGGACTTGCCCGCGCCACCCGTGCCGGTGATGCCCAGCACGGGCACCTTGCGGCCGCCCGCCTGCTCACGCAGGGCCTGACGCAGGGGGGCATCGGCGCTGCCATTCTCCAGCCCGGTGATGAGCTGCGCCAGCGCACGCCAGGCCGCCTCGGTGTGGCCCTCGATGGCTTGCACCGTCTGCGGCGCATGACCACTCAGGTCCCGGTCGCAGCGCATGACCATCTCGCCGATCATGCCCTGCAGGCCCATACGCTGACCGTCCTCGGGGCTGTAGATGCGCGTCACGCCATAGTCCTGCAGCTCGCGAATCTCGGCCGGCACGATGACGCCGCCGCCGCCGCCGAAGACCTGGATGTGCTCCCCGCCGCGCTGGCGCAGCAGGTCGATCATGTACTTGAAGTACTCGACGTGGCCACCCTGGTAGGAGCTGACGGCGATGCCCTGCACGTCTTCCTGCAGCGCGGCGGTGACGACCTCGTCCACGCTGCGGTTGTGCCCGAGGTGGATCACCTCGGCGCCCATGCCCTGCAGGATGCGGCGCATGATGTTGATGGCCGCATCGTGCCCGTCGAAAAGACTGGCGGCCGTGACGAAACGCACCTTGTGCTTGGGGCGGTAGTTGGCCAGGGCCTGGTAATCGGCGGAGAGCTGGGTCATGCGCGGGCTCGGTTGACGTTTACGTAAACGTCAATCTTAGCCTTTCCGGCCGTTTTCCCCAAGAAAAAGGGGCGCTTGCGCGCCCCTTGTTTTCCCTGCCTCGTGGCAGACGGCTGATTACCTGTACAGCACCTCGGGCAGCCACATGCCGATGGCCGGGAACTGGTACAGCAGGAAGATCGCCAGAACCTGGATGCCCATGAAGGGCAGCATGCCGGCGAAGATCTGGTTCAGCGTCACGTGTGGCGGGCTCACGCCCTTGAGGTAGAACGCCGACATGGCCACCGGTGGCGACAGGAAGGCGGTCTGCAGGTTCAGGGCCACGAGCAGGCCGAAGAAGAGCGGGTCGACCCCGAAGTTGTCCAGCAGCGGGATGAAGATGGGCATGAAGATCACGATGATCTCGGTCCACTCCAGCGGCCAGCCCAGGATGAAGATGATGACCTGGCTCAGCACCAGGAACTGGGTCTTGGTCAGGTTCATGGACATGACCCACTGCTCCACCAGCTCCTGGCCGCCCAGCAGGGCGAAGGCCGCGGAGAAGATGGCCGAGCCGACGAAGAGCCAGCACACCATGGCCGAGGTCTTGGCGGTCAGGAACACGCTTTCCTTCACGACCTGCAGGGTCAGCTGCCGGTAGGCCAGCGCCAGCAGGAAGCCGCCCAGGGCGCCCACGGCAGCCGCCTCCGTGGGCGTGGCCAGGCCCATCACGATGGAGCCCAGCACCGCCAGGATCAGGATGAGCAGCGGGAAGAAGCTGGTCAGCAGCATCTTGAACACCTCGAAGCGTGTGAAGCTCAGCAAGGCGTAGTAGAGGGCCAGGGCCAGGGCGCCAACACCCAGGCCGATCCAGAAGCCCAGGGGCGCACTGCGTGCCTCGGGTTCGGCCGTGGCAGCAGCTTCGGCCGCGGCCGCGGGCTCCGCCACAGCGGACGCGCTGGCCTCCTCCTTCTCTTCCTCTTCAGCACCCGGGGGCTCCTGGACACCGCTGGCAGAGGCCTGTTCTTCTTCGTCGGCACCTGGGGGCTCAGCCAGGCCGCCGGCGCTTTCTTCTTCCTCTTCCGCCGCGGCGGAGGAACCCATGACCTGCAGTTCGGAATAGTCTTCGTCAACGCTCGTGGCGGTCACGCTGCTGTAGCTCCAGAGCGCGACGAAGACGAAGAGCAGCAGGGGCAACAGCACCACACCCAGCTGCTTGAGCAGATAGCTGGTGGGGACGTCGGCGTTGCGCTGGCCCTTGAGGGCCTTGAACAGCGCGGGCAGGATGCGGGCTGAATGCGAGGGCGCGACTTTCTCGAGCAGCGGCGGCAGCGGCACAAAGCGCTCGGCCTCGGGCAGCGGCGGCGCCATCTTGGGCTTGAGCTTGGCGACGATGATCACATACAGGATGTACAGGCCGGCCAGCATCAGGCCCGGGAAGAAGGCGCCAGCGTAGAGCTGCACCACGGACACGCCGGCGGTGGCACCGTAGACGATGAGCAGCACCGAAGGCGGGATCAGGATACCCAGGCAGCCCCCGGCCGTGATGACACCGGCCGAGAGCCGGACGTCATAGCCTGCGCGCAGCATCTGCGGCAGGGCCAGCAGACCCATGAGCGTGACCACGGCGCCGACGATGCCGGTGGCGGTGGCAAACACCGCACAGGTCACCAGCGTGGCCACGGCCAGCGCGCCCGGCAGGCGCACCAGGGCCAGGTGCAGGCTCTTGAAGAGCTTTTCGATCAGGTTGGCACGTTCGACCAGATAGCCCATGAACACGAACAGGGGGATCGAGATCAGCACGTCATTGCTCATGACCTTGAAGGCCGAGGCCACCATGAGGTCCAGCGTCTTCTGCGTGTTTTCCTCGTAGGCGATCCAGGTGAAGATCATGCCCATGCCCATCAGCGTGAAAGCCGTGGGGAAGCCCAGCATGATGGCCACCACCACCAGCGAGAGCATGAGCAGGCCGATGTGGCCGTTGGTGATCTTCTCCGAGCCGATCAGCATGCCCAAGGCAGCGATCACGATCAGCCCCATCAGGCTGAAACCAAACCAGAGTTCTTTGCGGATCTTCATTTCTGAGCGCCTTCCTTCGCGACGTACTTGTCCAGCGCCTGGATGTCTTCGTCTTTCACGTGCACCATTTCCTTGAGTTTGTCGACGTCCACCTCTTCGACGTCCTCCTCTCGAGAGGGCCATGCGCCATCGCGGATGCACAGGATGCAGCGGATGATCTCGACAATGCCCTGCAGGAAGAGGATCGCACCCGACAGAGGGATGATGAATTTGAAGGGGTACATCGGCAACGGATCGGCCGAGAAAGTCTGCTCGCGGATGGCGAGCGACTCGTTGAAATAGGTCCAGCCGGCCCAGGTCAGTGCAGTGATGCCGGGCAGGAAGAACACGACGTAGAGAATGACGTCGATCCAGGCCTGCGTGCGCGGCTTGAAGAAGCCGTAGAGCACGTCACCACGTACATGGCCGTTCTTGGCCAGGGTGTAGGCGCCGGCGGTCATGAACAGCGTGCCGTAGAGCATGATCTGGAAGTCGAGCATCCAGGCATGGGGCTTGTTCAGCACATAGCGGGAGAACACTTCCCCGCTGATGGTGAGGGTGAGGATCAGGGCGGTCCAGGCGAAGGTCTTGCCTATCCAGGTGGACAGGCGATCGACCGCGAGCAGGAAGTTCTGCATGGGGGTCCTAGCAGTCAGTTGATGGTCAGGGTGGTCCGAATAACGAGAGGGCGCCGTGGCTCGCACCACAGCGCCCTCCCAGGCGAGGCAGATTTTATCCGCTCAGCCGATCAGCCCTTCTTGGCCGGCTGCTTCTTGGCGAAGTAGTGGTTGGCGGCCATCTTGAAGTCCACCGTGTAGTCGTTCCACCATTGGGTGGCACGCTCGGCGTAGGCACGCTGGGAATCGATCACCTTCTTGAACAGCGCGTTTTCGGCACCCCTCTTGGCGATGATCTTGTCCCAGGCGGTGAGCTGGCCCTGGAGCACGGAGTTCGGGGTCTTGTAGAACTTGACGCCCTGCTTCTTGAGCTCGATGTAGTCCGCCGAGTTGCGCTCGATGGCCTTCCAGCTCATGTCGGCGCTGGCGGCCTGCACAGCGTAATCGATCACGGCCTTGAGTTCGGCCGGCAGCGCATTGACCTTGGTCTTGTTGAACAGGATCTCGAACTGTTCGCCAGACTGGTGGAAGCTCTGCAGCATGCAGTTCTTCACCACGTCGGGGAAGCCCAGCAGACGGTCCGACGAGGCGTTGTTGAACTCGGCGCCATCGATCAGGCCGCGGTCCAGGGCCGGCACGATCTCGCCGCCGGGCAGCGGGTTCACGGCAGCGCCCATGTCGGTGTACATGTCGACGGCCAGACCCACGGTGCGGAACTTGGTGCCCTTGACGTCAGCGGCCTTGGTGATCGGCTTCTTGAACCAGCCGAAGGGCTGCGTGGGCATGGGGCCGTAGAGGTAGGACACGACGTCCATGTTGATGGCCTTGTAGATCTCGTCCAGCAGGGCCTTGCCGCCGCCGTAGTAGTGCCAGGCCAGCAGCATGTTGGGGTCCATGCCGAAGGACGGGCCCGAGCCCCAGAGGGCCAGGGCCGAGTTCTTGCCATAGTGGTAGGCCACCACGCCGTGACCGGCGTCGAGCGTGCCCTTGTTCACGGCTTCGAGCAGCTGGAAGGCCGGCACCACGGAACCCGCGGGCAGCACGTCGATCTTGAGCTTGCCCTCGGCCATCTTGTTCACCTTGGTGGCAAAGTCCTGGGCGTACTCGTGGAAGATGTCCTTGGAGGGCCAGGTGCTCTGCAGACGCAGGGTGGTGGTGGTCTGTGCGGTAGCCAGCATCGGGGCGGACACGGCGCCAGCGGCGACGGCAACGCCCTTGAGCAGGCTGCGACGGTTGGGGGATTTGTTATCGGTCACGGTGGTCTCCGGTTGTGGACAAGACAGCGTGGCAGGACCTTGTTTTTGTCTGCCATCGGGCTCGCATTCTGCGCCTGAGCGGGCATACGCATTCCTAGGGGTTTTCACCAGTTTTTCACTCTCAGCACGCGAAAGTGTTTTCACACCGGCTACTGCGTCGATCCAATGCGGACCAATCGATAGGAAGCCCGTCACGACGCGGGGTCTTCGGCGGGCCCGCTTGCACATCGCAAAACCAGTGGCGCCGTCTCCGCTTTTTTTGCGTATCCTTCGGGGTTCCGTGCGCGTTCCGCGCCATCGTCATGAATCCGATCCAGCTCTTCGACCCCGCTTCCAGCACCTACACCTATCTGCTCTTCGACGCAGACAGCCGTGAGGCGCTGATCATCGACCCGGTGGACGAGCAGCTCGAGCGCGACCTGTCCGTGCTGCGCGACTACGGACTGCGCCTGGTGCTGGCCGTCGAGACCCACGCCCACGCCGATCACATCACCAGTGCGGGTCTGCTGGCCGAGCACACGGGCGCACGCACCGCGGCACCTGAGGCCTGCGGTATCCGAACCGCCACCTTGCAGCTCACCGAGGGTGCCGAGCTCGCCTTCGGGCGTGAGCGGCTGCACGCACTGCACACACCGGGCCACACGGCGGGCAGCATGAGTTATGTCTGGGAGCACGCCGGGCAACACCATGTGTTCACGGGTGACACGCTGCTCATCAATGGCTGCGGGCGCACCGACTTCCAGTCCGGTGATGCCGGGGCGCTGTACCGCAGCATCACCGAAAAGCTGTTCGCCCTGCCCGAGGACACCGTGGTGTGGCCGGGTCACGACTACCAGGGCCGGCACAGCAGCACCATCGGCGCGGAGAAGCGCAGCAATGCACGTGTGGCCGGCCGTTCACGCGAGGAATTCATTCAGCTGATGGGCGAGCTGAACCTGCCCAAGCCCCGCCGTATCGACGAGGCAGTACCGGCCAATCTGCAGTCAGGCCTGCGTCACGACGCCGATGGTGCCGCGCTGGCTGCCGTACGGCCCGCCGAGGGCTATGCGGGCAACATCACACCCCAGCTGGCCTGGGCCTGGATGCAGGCAGGCACAGGCGTGCTGATCGACGTGCGCACCGACGCCGAACGCGAGTGGGTAGGCTTCGTGCCCGGTGCCGTCGCCCTGGCCTGGAAGCAGTGGCCCGGCATGCAGCTCAACCCCGCCTTCGACAGCTCGCTGCGCGCCGCCGTGCCGCCGGGCCAGAAGGCGCTGATGCTGTGTCGCAGCGGCGTGCGTTCGATCGCCGCTGCGCGACGTGCCACCGAGCTCGGCCTGGAGGCCTACAACATCCTCGAGGGTTTCGAGGGTGATCCCGATGAACAGGCACAGCGTGGCCGCAAGGGCGGCTGGCGTTTCCACGGCCTGCCCTGGCGTCAGGGTTGAGCCCTTTCCACCGGATACTCTCCACCATGACTTTTCTGGCCATCGACGTCGGCAACACGCGCCTCAAATGGGCCCTGTTCGAGGGACCCCACGCCGGTGCACGCGCCATGGCCCAGGGGGCCGAATTCCTGGACAACATCGACCGCCTGGCCGAGACGGCCTGGGCCCGCCTGCCCGCACCCCGCTGCATGCTGGGCTGCGTGGTGGCCAGCGACGCGGTCAAGCACCGCGTCGAGGCGCAGATGGAGCACTGGGACATCTCGCCCCAGTGGGTCATCGCGAGCAACGAAGAAGCCGGCCTGAGCAACGGCTACGACCATCCTGCGCGCCTGGGACCGGACCGCTGGGTCGCGATGATCGGCGCCTGGCACCGCATGCAGGCCCTGGGGCCGCGACGCCCGATCGTGGTCGCCATGGTGGGGACAGCGGTGACGGTGGAGGCCATCGATGCCAGCGGCAAGTTCCTTGGGGGCTACATCCTGCCCGGACACGGCATCATGTTGCGCGCGCTGGAGTCCGGGACGGCGGGCCTGCATGTGCCCACGGGCGAGGTACGCCCCTTCCCCACCAACACCAGCGATGCGCTGACCAGCGGTGGCACCTATGCGATCGCCGGGGCCATGGAACGCATGGTGCAGCATGTACGTACGCACTGCGGTGCCGAGCCCTGGTGTGTGATGGCCGGCGGCGCCGGCTGGAAGATGGCGCCCAGCCTGTCCACGCCTTTTGAGCTGCGCGATACGCTGATTTTCGACGGCCTGCTGCAGATCGCCGCGCACCGCGGCTTCGGCGGCTAGCGTGCGCTGACGCGTCGCGCGCTCAGCGGCGTGCGGACAGCCAGGCTTCGGCCAGCTGCACCCAGTAGGTCGCCCCGAGCGGAATCAGCTCGTCGTTGAAGTCGTAGCTGGGGTTGTGCAGGGTGCAGGGTCCGCCGCCATGGCCCATCTCGCGGTGCACACCGTCCCCGTTGCCGATGAAGGCATAGGCGCCGGGCTTGGCGAGCAGCATGTAGGCAAAGTCTTCAGCGCCCATGGTGGGCTCCTGCTGGAGCACGTTGTCCGCGCCCACGATACCGGCCATCACGCCGCGCGCGAAGTCGACCTCGTGCGCCGAGTTGATCGTCGGCGGGTAGTTGCGCTCGAACTCGAAGTCGCAGCGCGCGCCGAAAGCCGCGCAGGTGTGCTCGGCCACTTCGCGCATGCGTGCCTCGATCTTGTCCAGCACCTCCAGCGTGAAGGTGCGCACCGTGCCCTGCAGCTCGCAGCTGTCGGCGATCACGTTGGTGGCTTCGCCCGAATGGATCATGGTGACCGAGATCACGCCAGCCTCGATGGGCTTGATGTTGCGGCTGATGATGGTCTGGAAAGCCTGCACCATCTGGCAGGCCACGAAGACCGGGTCGACCGCGTTGTGCGGCATCGCGGCGTGCCCCCCCTTGCCGCGGATGGTGATCTTGAACTCGTTGCTCGAGGCCATGACCGGCCCCGGGCTGAGCGCGAACGCGCCGGCCTTCATGCCCGGCCAGTTGTGCATGCCGAACACGGCCTCCATGGGGAAGCGCTCGAACAGCCCCTCCTTGATCATGCGATCGGCGCCACCGCCACCCTCTTCGGCCGGCTGGAAGATCAGGTAGACCGTGCCATCAAAGTTGCGATGCTTCGCCAGGTGCTGGGCCGCCGCCAGCAACATGGCCGTGTGGCCATCGTGGCCACAGGCGTGCATCTTGCCGTCGTGCCGGCTGGTGTGGGCGAAGGTGTTCTTTTCCTGCAGGGGCAGGGCATCCATGTCGGCACGCAGGCCGATGGCGCGTGTGCTGCTGCCGTTGCTGACCACGCCGACCACCCCGGTCCCGCCCAGGCCGCGGTGCACCGGGATGCCCCAGGCGGTGAGCTGCTGCGCCACCAGCTCGGCCGTACGGTGCTCTTCAAAGCAGAGTTCGGGGTGGGCGTGGATGTCGCGCCGGATGGCCGCGATGCCGGCCGACTGGGCGACGATGGAGTCGATGACCTTCATGGATGGGAGTCTAGTCCTTCGCCCGCCCCTCTGTCAGCCGGGGATATCCCCGGCTGCCTACAGCCTCAGGTCCGCACCCGACCGTCGCCGGTCAGCATGGACAGTTCGACAAAACTCGAGGCCACATGGTTGCTGGCCGTGAAGTTGACCTGGAAGCCGCCCAGGCTCTGGCTGCCGATGGACTCGATGCCCTGGATCAGGGCTTCGCGGCTGCCGATGCGGTTGCCTGCGCGCCGGAGACCCTCGGTCACGACCTTGGCGGCCAGGTAGCCCTCCATGCTGGAGAAGTTGGCCTGCACATTGCCGGCCTTCTTCACGGCGTCGGCGAACTCGCGCGCGATCGGCCGCGCCGGGTAGTAGGGCGAAGGCATGACCTGCGACACCACGACGCCGGCGCCATCCTTGCCCAGCTCGTCGGCCAGGGCCTGCGTGCCCACGAAGGACACGTTGTAGAAGGTACCGCCATAGCCGGCCGCACGCGCCGCACGGATATAGGCCGCGCAGGACTTGTAGGCGCTGATCTGCACCACGGCATCGGGCATGGCGGCGTTGATGGTGCGCACCGCTGCCGCCACGTCCACCGAGTTGCGCTCCACCGTGGCTGTAGCCACGGGCTTGAGCCCCAGCTTGTCCAGGGCCAGGATCACGCCGTCCAGGCCGGCCTTGCCGTAGGCATCGTTCTGATGGAAGACCGCAATCTTCTTGAGGCCCAGATTCGTGAGCTGACGCACGATCAGCGCCGTCTCGTCGTTGTAGGACGCTCGCAGGTGGAAGACCTGCTTGTTGAAGGGCTCGCGCAGACCCATGGCGCCGGTGAACGGTGCGATGAAGGGAATCTGCGCCTTGGTCAGCAAGGGCAGGGCCGCGAGGCTGGTGGGCGTGCCGATGTAGCCAAAGAGAGCGTGCACGTCCTCCGCGATCAGCTTCTGCGTGTTGGCCGCGCAGCGGTCGGGCTCGTAGCCATCGTCCAGCGCGCGGATCTCGACGGTCTTGCCGCCGATACCGCCCTGGGCGTTGACCTGCTCGAACCAGAGCTTGGCGCCCTGCTGGAACTGGATGCCGAGTTCGGCGGCCGGCCCGGTGAAGGCGGCCGACTGGCCGAGAACGATCTTGGTGCTTCCCTGTGCCTTGAGCAGGGTGGGAACGGCCAGCAGGGATGCCGCGGCCAGGCTGAATTGGCGACGTGTCGTCATCTTGAGTCCTCTACGGGATGAGGCCCGGCTTGTGACCGGCTCACGGGTTCAGGACACTGATTGTTACAGTGTCCACAAAAGGAAAAGCCCTCGTAAGAGGGCTTTTCTGATTTGGTTGCGCGAGGAGGATTTGAACCTCCGACCTTTGGGTTATGAGCCCAACGAGCTACCAGGCTGCTCCATCGCGCGGTAATCCAGCATTATAGCCTATTTATTCGGCCTTCGGTGCCTCGTCTGCAGCGGGGCGGTCCACCAGCTCGACCAAGGCCATGGGCGCGTTATCGCCCACGCGGAAGCCCATCTTCAGGATGCGGGTGTAGCCGCCCGGACGGGTCTTGAAACGCGGGCCCAGGTCGTTGAAGAGCTTGGTGACGCTGTCGCGGCTGCGCAGGCGGTCGAAAGCCAGACGGCGGTTGGCCAGGGTGGGTTCCTTGGCCAGGGTGATCATGGGCTCGACGACGCGGCGCAGTTCCTTGGCCTTGGGGACCGTGGTCTTGATGACTTCGTGCTCGATGAGCGAGTTCATCATGTTGCGCAGCATGGCGAGGCGGTGCTCGCTGGTGCGGTTGAGTTTACGAAGTCCGTGTCCGTGACGCATGGTGCTTTCCTTTCTTTATATGAACAGGCAGCCGTATCAGGTACTGCCCGGTGCACCCAGCCCTGGAAGGCTGGTGGGGGTCGACCCGCGTTGTCGCGGGCCGATATTCTGTATCAACGCTTCTCGAGCGCAGCCGGCGGCCAGTTCTCGAGCTTCATGCCCAGGGTCAGACCGCGCGAAGCGAGGACTTCCTTGATCTCGTTGAGCGACTTGCGACCCAGGTTGGGGGTCTTGAGCAGTTCGTTCTCGGAGCGCTGGATCAGGTCGCCGATGTAATAGATGTTCTCGGCCTTCAGGCAGTTGGCCGAACGCACGGTCAGTTCGAGCTCGTCGACCGGACGCAGCAGGATCGGATCGAACTGGCTGCCGCTGCGCGGTGCCGGTGCGTCGAAAGCGGCGAGTTCGCTGCCTTCCAGCTGAGCAAAAACGGCCAGCTGCTCGACCAGGATCTTGGCCGAAGCGCGCACGGCGTCTTCCGCGGTGATGGCGCCGTTGGTCTCGATCTCGATGATCAGCTTGTCCAGATCGGTGCGCTGCTCGACGCGGGCGCTCTCGACGGTGTAGCTCACGCGCTTGACCGGCGAGTAGGAAGCGTCCAGCACGATACGGCCGATGGACTTGGACGGCTCGTCGCCATGACGGCGCAGCGTGCCCGGCACATAGCCACGGCCCTTCTCGACCTTGATTTGCATGTCGAGCTTGCCGCCGGCCGACAGGGTGGCGATGACATGCTCGGGGTTGATGATCTCGACGTCGTGCGGGGTCTGGATGTCCCCGGCCGTGACCACGCCCTCGCCGTCCTTGCGCAGGCTCAGCGTGACTTCGTCACGGTTGTGCAGCTTGAAGACCACGCCCTTGAGGTTCAGCAGGATGTTGACCACATCCTCCTGCACGCCGTCGATCGACGAGTACTCGTGCAGAACGCCGGCGATGGTCACTTCGGTGGCCGCGTAACCCGGCATCGACGACAGCAGGACGCGACGCAGCGCGTTGCCCAGCGTGTGGCCATAGCCACGCTCAAACGGCTCCAGCGCCACCTTGGCGCGGTTCGGGCCGAGTTGTTCGACGTTGATTGCTTTGGGTTTCAGCAGACTGGTTTGCATGCAGACTTCC
This sequence comes from Hylemonella sp., assembly GCA_046299695.1. GTDB lineage: Bacteria > Pseudomonadota > Gammaproteobacteria > Burkholderiales > Burkholderiaceae_C > Hylemonella. Next base: position 23,659 of record JBKBHP010000001.1, on the reverse strand, counting down.
TGTCAATACCCCCGGCTCGTTACACCGGTAAGGCTGGTGAAGCACCCGGCGGGCATGCCTGCCAGCCGGGAACGGATCAAATCGAGAGCTGATTAGCGCGAGTACAACTCGACAATCAGCGATTCGTTGATATCGGACCCAAATTCGTCGCGGTCGGGAACCTTCTTGAAGGTGCCTTCCGCCTTGTCGATGTTCACTTCCACCCAGGCCGGGATGCCAACCTGCTGCGCCAGCTGCAGGGCTTCGACCACACGGTTCTGCTTCTTGGACTTCTCGCGCACGGCGATCACGTCACCGGCCTTGACCGAGTAGGACGGAATGTTCACGGCCTTGCCGTTGACCAGGATGGCCTTGTGCGAGACCAGCTGACGTGCTTCGGCGCGCGTCGAGCCGAAGCCCATGCGATACACCACGTTGTCCAGACGGGACTCCAGCAGGAACAGCAGGTTGGCACCGTTGCTGCCCTTGCGGCGGCTGGCTTCCTCGAAATAGCGGCGGAACTGGCGCTCGAGCACGCCGTACATGCGCTTGACCTTCTGCTTCTCACGCAGCTGCAGGCCGAAATCGGAGGTGCGGGCGCCGGAGATGCGGCCGTGCTGGCCGGGCTTGGAATCGAACTTGGCCTTGTCGCTGATGGAGCGGCGGGCGCTCTTCAGGAACAGGTCGGTGCCTTCACGGCGGGAAAGTTTGGCCTTGGGGCCGAGATTGCGTGCCACTTGATCTTCCTTCTCTGTCAACTACCGCGACATTTCACCGCGGGAGCCACCGGCGTGCGCCGGTGGCGGTGGGCTTGGTTAAACGAAAACTGTGCAGCGTCGCGTCAGATGCGACGGCGCTTCTGCGGACGGCAGCCGTTGTGCGGCACCGGGGTCACGTCAGAAATCAGGTTGATGCGGATGCCGAGGGCAGCCAGCGCACGCACCGAAGACTCACGGCCGGGGCCGGGGCCCTTGATCTCGACGTCCAGGTTCTTGATGCCCTGCTCCATGGCGGCACGGCCAGCCACTTCGGACGCCACCTGGGCGGCAAAGGGAGTGGACTTGCGCGAACCCTTGAAGCCCTGGCCACCGGAAGAGGCCCAGGACAAGGCATTGCCCTGACGGTCGGTGATCGTGATGATCGTGTTGTTGAAGGAGGCGTGCACGTGGGCGACGCCGTCAGCCACGTTCTTGCGGACCTTCTTGCGCACACGCTGCGCGGCATTATTGGCGGGAGCTTTAGCCATGGTGATCTTTCAATGCCAGTTTATTTCTTCAGAGCGGCGGCGCCCTTGCGCGGACCCTTGCGAGTACGGGCATTGGTACGCGTACGCTGGCCGCGCATGGGCAGGCCACGGCGATGACGGAAGCCACGGTAGCAACCGATGTCCATCAGTCGCTTGATGTTCATCGTGGTCTCGCGGCGCAGGTCGCCTTCGATGGTGATACCTGCGATCTGGTCGCGGATCTTCTCGAGATCGGCGTCCGTCAGATCCTTGATCTTCTTGGAATATGCAATGCCGCAGGCATCGCAGATCTTGCGAGCGCTCGTGCGACCGATGCCGAAGATGGCGGTCAAGCCAATTTCTGCATGCTTATGCGGCGGAATGTTGATGCCAGCGATACGTGCCATTTTCGTCCTCTATAACTCTTGCAATCAGCCTTGACGCTGCTTGTGGCGGGGATCCGTGCAGATCACGCGCACCACGCCCTTGCGGCGGATGATTTTGCAGTTGCGGCAAATTTTCTTGACCGAAGCCGAAACTCTCATGGTTCTCTCCTAAAACTCTCTTGCCTTGCGACTTACTTGGCGCGGAACACAATCCGCGCGCGGCTCAGGTCGTAAGGCGTCAATTCAACCGTCACCTTGTCACCGGGAAGGATGCGGATGTAGTGCATGCGCATCTTGCCCGAGATATGCCCCAGAACAACGTGGCCGTTTTCCAGCTTCACGCGGAAGGTCGCGTTCGGCAGGTTTTCCACCACCTCGCCCTGCATCTGAATCACATCATCCTTCGCCATCCCTCTCAGGCCCCCAGCGTCGGCTTGAAATTGGCCTTCTTCAGCAGCGATTCGTACTGCTGCGACATCATGTAGTTCTGCACCTGGGCCATGAAGTCCATGGTCACCACCACGATGATCAGCAGCGAGGTCCCCCCGAAGTAGAACGGCACGTTGTACTTCAGGATCAGGAATTCCGGCAGCAGACAGACGAAGGTGATGTAGATCGCACCGGCCAGCGTCAGGCGCAGCAGGATGCGGTCGATATGCTTCGCGGTCTGATCACCCGGACGGATGCCCGGAATGAAGGCGCCGCCCTTCTTCAGGTTGTCTGCTGTCTCACGGCTGTTGAACACCAGCGCCGTGTAGAAGAAGCAGAAGAACACGATGGCCGAGGCATAGAACATCACGTAGACGGGTTGCCCCGGCGACAGACTGGCCGCGATGTCCTTGAGCCATACCATCGAGTCGCCGCTGCTGAACCAGCTCACCACGGTGGCCGGCAGCAGGATGATGCTGGACGCGAAGATGGGCGGGATCACACCGGCCATGTTCAACTTGAGCGGCAGGTGCGAAGACTGACCGCCATAGACCTTGTTGCCCACCTGACGACGCGCATAGTTCACCAGGATCTTGCGCTGGCCGCGTTCGACGAAGACCACGAACCAGGTCACCAGGAACACCAGACCCACGATGAACATGGCGGCGATGATGCTCATGGCGCCGGTACGCACCAGCTCCAGCAGGCCGCCAATGGCGCTGGGCAGACCGGCTGCGATACCGCCGAAGATCAGGATCGAGATGCCGTTGCCCAGACCACGCTCGGTGATCTGCTCACCCAGCCACATCAGGAACATCGTGCCCGCCGTCAGCGTCACCACCGCGGTGAAGCGGAAGCCGAAGCCCGGGTCAATCACCAGACCGGGCGAGCTTTCCAGAGCCACGGCGATCCCCAACGACTGGAACAGGGCCAGGCCCAGCGTCGCGTAACGGGTGTACTGCGTGATCTTGCGACGGCCGGCTTCGCCTTCCTTCTTGATCTGCTCAAACGCGGGCAGCACATAGGTCAGCAGCTGCATGATGATCGACGCGGAGATGTAGGGCATGATGCCCAGCGCGAACACCGTGAAGCGCGACAGCGCGCCACCCGAGAACATGTTGAACAGGCTCAGGATGCCGCCCTGCTGACCCTGGAAAAGCTGGGCCAGCTGGTCAGGGTTGATGCCCGGCACCGGGATGTGCGCACCAATGCGGTACACCACCAGGGCGAGCAGCAGGAAGACCAGCCGGCGACGCAGGTCGCCGAACTTGCCGGTCTTAGCAATCTGAGCTGCGTTCGTTGCCACTTGTTTGCTTCTTTCCGAGGTCGGTCAGATTCAGGCCACGCTGCCGCCAGCCGCCTCGATGGCAGCCTTGGCACCCGCGGTAGCACCGATACCGTTCAGCTTGACGGCCTTCTTCAGCTCGCCCGACTTGATGACCTTGACCACCTTGGCCAGCTCGCCGACCAGGCCGGCTTGCTTGAGCGTGAGCAGGTCCACCGTGTCGGCGCCGAGCATGTCCAGCGTGCTCAGCGTGATCTCGGCGTTGTACTTCAGCAGATGGGACTTGAAGCCGCGCTTGGGCAGACGACGATGCATGGGCATCTGGCCGCCTTCAAAACCGACCTTGTGGTAGCCGCCCGAACGCGACTTCTGGCCCTTGTGGCCACGGCCGGCGGTCTTGCCCAGGCCGGAGCCGATGCCGCGACCGACGCGACGCTTGGCGTGCTTGGCGCCCGCTGCGGGCTTGATGGTATTCAGTTGCATCGTCGGCCTCTCAGAGAACCTTCACCAGATAGGCGATCTTGTTGATCATGCCGCGCACGGCAGGCGTGTCCTGCAGTTCGCTGACGCTGTTCAGCTTGCGCAGGCCCAGACCGCGCACGGTGGCGCGATGCGATTCCTTGCAGCCGATCGGGCTGCGAACCAGCTGGACCTTGACAGTTTGTGGGTTAGCCATGTCTGTAACTCCCGTTTAAGCGAAGAGTTCTTCAACGCTCTTGCCACGCTTGGCCGCCACTTCCGCAGGCGTGCTGCAGTTGTTCAGGGCGTCCAGGGTGGCACGAACCATGTTGTAGGGGTTGGTCGAACCGTGGCTCTTGGCCACGATGTCGGTGATGCCCATCACTTCGAAGATGGCGCGCATCGGGCCGCCGGCGATGATGCCGGTACCCTTGGGAGCGGGGGCCATCATCACGGAGGAGGCGCCATGGCGCCCCATCACCTTGTGATGCAGGGTGCCGTTCTTCAGCGACACCTTGAGCATGTTGCGGCGGGCTTCTTCCATGGCCTTCTGCACGGCAGCCGGCACTTCCTTGGACTTGCCCTTGCCCATGCCGACGCGGCCGTCGCCATCGCCCACCACGGTCAGCGCAGCGAAACCCAGGATACGACCACCCTTGACCACCTTGGTCACGCGGTTGACCGCAATCATTTTCTCGCGCAGGCCGTCCTCAGGACCCTCGGCCCCTTTGCCCTGCATCTTTGCTTGAACTTTAGCCATTTTGGATTCCGATCTGCTTAGAACTGCAAGCCCGCTTCACGGGCGGCATCGGCCAGCGCCTTGACACGGCCGTGGTATGCGAAGCCTGCGCGGTCGAAGGCCACCTTCTCGACGCCGGCGGCCTTGGCCTTCTCGGCGATGCGCTTGCCGATCAGCTGGGCCGCGGCGGCATTGCCACCCTTGCCCGAGCCGCCCAGCGACTTGCGCACTTCGGCCTCGGCCGTGGAAGCACTGGCCAGGACCTTGGCGCCGTCGCCGGAGATCACGCTGGCATAGATGTGCAGATTGGTGCGGTTCACGGTCAGACGCGCCACGCCCTGCTGGGCGATGCGGATGCGGGTCTGACGTGCACGGCGAAGACGCTGCTCTTTCTTGGTCATCATGGTGCAGCTCCTTACTTCTTCTTGGTCTCTTTGATCACGACCGTCTCATCCGAATAACGGATGCCCTTGCCCTTGTAGGGCTCGGGAGGACGGACGGCGCGGATTTCCGCGGCGATCTGGCCGACGCGCTGGCGATCGGCACCCTTGATCACGATTTCAGTCGGGGCCGGGGTGGCCACCGTGATGCCGGCAGGCATTTCGATGTTCACCGGGTGGGAGTAACCCACGGCCAGGTTCAGCTTGGCACCGGAAGCCTGGGCCTTGAAACCCACACCCACCAGGTTCAACTTCTTCTCGAAACCCTTGCTGACGCCGACCACCATGTTGTTCACCAGCTGACGCATGGTGCCGCTCATGGCATTGGCTTCACGGGAGTCATTGGCGGGGGTGAAGCTCAGCTTGCCACCCTCGTTGCTGACCTTGACCAGGGCCGACTGGGCCAGCGACAGCGTGCCACCGGCACCCTTGACACTGATCTGGTCAGCCTTGACCGACACATCCACCCCGCTCGGGATGGCAACAGGCATTTTTCCTACGCGCGACATTTCAGTATTCTCCTCAATGCCTTAGGCCACGTAGCACAGCACTTCGCCGCCGACACCGGTAGCGCGCGCCTTGCGATCGGTCATGACGCCCTTGGGAGTCGTCACGATGGCCACGCCCAGACCGTTCTGGACCTGGGGGATGGCATCACGGCCCTTGTACACACGCAGGCCGGGACGGCTCACGCGCTCGATACGCTCGATCACCGGACGGCCGGCGTAGTACTTCAGGGCGATTTCCAGTTCGGACTTGCCACCTTCGGTCTTCACCTGGAAGCCGTCGATGTAGCCCTCGTCCTTCAGCACCTGCGCGATGGCAATCTTCACCTTGGAAGAAGGCACCGACACAGAGGTCTTGGCCACCATCTGCGCGTTACGGATACGCGTCAGCAGGTCGGCGATGGGATCACTCATGCTCATCTCTAATCTCCTGCTTACCAGCTGGCCTTGGTGACACCGGGGATGTCACCAGCGAAAGCCATCTCACGGATCTTGGCGCGGGCCAGACCGAACTGGCGGAAGGTGCCACGCGGACGGCCGGTGATGGCGCAGCGATTGCGCTGACGGGTCGGGTTGGCGTTGCGCGGCAGCTTCTGCAGGCCCAGACGGGCGGCCGCACGCTCTTCCTCGCTGCGCTTCATGTCGCTGGCGATGGCCTTGAGTTCCGCGTGTTTCTTCGCGTACTTGGCGACCAGTTTGTCTCGCTTGAGCTCGCGCTCGATCAAAGCTACTTTAGCCACAGGTCACCTCAGTTCTTGAAGGGGAAACGGAAGCCGGCGAGCAGTGCCTTGCACTCTTCGTCCGTCTTGGCCGTCGTCGTGATGCTGATGTTCAGGCCACGCAGGGCATCCACCTTGTCGTACTCGATCTCGGGGAAGATGATCTGCTCTTTGACGCCGATGTTGTAGTTGCCGCGGCCGTCAAACGCACGGCCGGAGATACCACGGAAGTCACGCACGCGCGGCAGGGCCACGGTGACGAAACGGTCCAGGAATTCGTACATCTGCACGCCGCGCAGGGTCACCATGCAGCCGATGGCCTGCTGTTCGCGGATCTTGAAACCGGCGATGGCCTTCTTGGCCTTGGTCACGACCGGCTTCTGGCCGGCGATCTTGGTCAGGTCGCCGACGGCGTTGTCCATGACCTTCTTGTCGGCCACGGCCTCGCTGACACCCATGTTCAGGGTGATCTTGGTCAGGCGCGGCACCTGCATGGGCGACTTGTAGCCGAACTTGGCGGTCAACTCGGGGACCACCTTCTCACGATAGTGTTGTTGCAGACGTGCCATGGTTATGCCACCTTGATTTCTTCGCCACTGGACTTGTAGACGCGCACACGCTTGCCGTCAGCCAGGAGCTTGACGCCGACGCGGTCGGCCTTGCCGGTGGCGGCATTGAAGATCGCCACATTGGACTGGTGGATGGGCATGGACTTCTCCACGATGCCGCCGGTCGTACCCTTCATCGGGTTGGGCTTGGTGTGCTTCTTCACCAGGTTCACGCCCTCGACCACCACATGGGTCTCATCCTTGCGCAGCGCGACCTTGCCGCGCTTGCCCTTGTCACGCCCGGTGAGGACGATGACTTCGTCGCCTTTGCGAATCTTGTTCATGGCGTGTCCTTAGAGAACTTCGGGAGCCAGGGACACGATCTTCATGAACTTCTCGGTACGCAGTTCACGCGTGACCGGGCCGAAGATGCGGGTGCCGATGGGCTCCAGCTTGTTGTTGAGCAGCACGGCGGCATTGCCGTCGAACTTGACCAGGGAGCCATCACCGCGGCGGATGCCCTTGGCGGTGCGGACCACCACAGCGCTGTAGACCTCGCCCTTCTTGACGCGGCCACGCGGAGCGGCTTCCTTGATGCTCACCTTGATGATGTCGCCGACACTGGCGTAGCGACGCTTGGAACCGCCGAGCACCTTGATGCACAAAACGGACTTCGCGCCGGTGTTGTCGGCGACTTCTAACCGAGATTCAGTCTGGATCATTTCAATATTCCCAACTTGCACCAGAAGGCGCCTGGGGCGGCCTGCCGGTCAGTCTTGGGCCCGTCGTCCACGGCGCGAACCACTCGCACCGCTTTTGCTGGGCAGAAACCTCGCCTTTTCAAGCGAAGCCCGCAATTGTGCCAAAGATTCAGGGGGGCGTCAAGCGTCTTGTTCGGACGGCCAGCGCAAGTAATCCTGCGCCAGGGCCAGAAAGGCCGCCAGGGCCGGATCCCGACCCGTTTCCTCTTCCAGGATGCGCGCCACCTCGGGGGCAATATCCGCTGCCAATGCCGCATCCAGGAAAAGCAGGCGAGACCGCCTGGCAAGAACATCCTCAACAGTTAGCGCATACTCATTTCTAACGGCGAAGCGCACCATGGCGGCCGTCAGGCCCGGCGCCAGCTCTTCATCAGCCCCGGGCAACTCGGCTACAAAGGGGGCATCTGCACCATACAAATGGACGCCCGGCGACGCCGCCACGCCGGGCCCGGTCGGCGCCTGGGATGGTGGCGCCCCCACGAGGCGCAAGCTATCGCTCACACCGGCAGGCCGCTCCGTCAACAGCCCGGAGCGCACGCAGCGCGCCAGCACGTCCTCGGCCATGGCCCGGTAGGTGGTCCATTTGCCGCCCGTCACGGTCACCAGGCCACTGGCGGCCTGCAGCACCGTGTGCTCACGACTCAGGCTGCCGGTGTCGGAATCGTCGCCGGCCGGCCGCACCAGGGGGCGCAGACCGACCCAGATGCTCAGCACATCGGCCGGGCCCGGCGCGCGGGCCAGGTAGCGGCCCGCCTCGCCTAATATGAAGTCGAGTTCGGCACGCAGCGGGCGCGGTTCGCGCGGCAGGTCGCTGCGAGGCGTGTCTGTCGTGCCCAGCACCAGCTTGCCCAGCCAGGGCACGGCAAAGAGCACACGGCCGTCCGCCGTCTTCGGCACCAGCAGTGCGTGCTCACCCGGCAGGAAGGATCGGTCCACCACCACATGTACCCCCTGGCTGGGCGCCACCACCGGCGTCACCGCCTTGCCCTGGCCCGCCCCGTCCATCTGGCGCAGGCCGTCCACCCAGACCCCGGTGGCATTGACCACGCAGCGGGCGCGCACTTCATACGTCTGCCCCTCCATCGCGTCGCGGCAGCGCAGGCCGACCAGGCGCGTGTGCTCGTGCAGCAACTCGGTGACCGGGCAATAGTTGAGCAGCAGCGCGCCCTCGCGCGCCGCGGTGCGTGCCAGCGCCAGGGCCAGCCGCGCATCGTCAAACTGGCCGTCCCAGTACTGGACCCCTCCGCTCAGACCCTCGGGCTGCAGGCGCGGCAGGGCCGCGAGGGCTTCCGCGCGGTTGAGGAAACGCGTATCCCCCAGGCCCGCGCGACCCGCGAGCAGATCGTAGAGCTTGAGGCCGACGCCGTAGAACGGGGTCTGCCACCAGGCATAGGACGGCATGATGAACGACAGGCGCGAGGCCAGATGCGGCGCGTTGGCCAGCACCGTGCTGCGCTCGTGCAGCGCTTCGCGCACCAGCGCGATATTGCCCTGGGCCAGGTAGCGCACGCCGCCATGCAGCAACTTGGTCGAGCGTGAGGAAGTGCCACCAGCAAAGTCATGCGACTCCAGCAGCACCACCGAATAACCGCGCGCGGCGGCATCCAGCGCCACGCCCAGACCGGTGGCGCCACCACCGACCACGGCCAGATCCCACATGTGCGGTTCGGCCAGACGGGCCAGAAGTTGTGCGCGATGCATGAAATCAGAACTCAAGAACAAACCGGACGGGGCGACCGTGGACTGTACCGCGCAAGTGTCGTACCACGGTCGCCACCGACTTCCGGTCTTAACGTGCCCGTCCCGCCTTCCAAGCGTTCAAGAGCTTCTCATAGGCGATGGTCTCGCCCTTGGGCTTCTCGTTGGCCAGCTTCTTCCAGGGCGCCGACTTGTCGGACAGCCACTTGTCGTTGCTCTCCTTCTTGTTCAGCTTGGGCGCGCAGCGGGCCATGCCGGCGCGCTCCAGGCGGGCCATCACCTGATCCATCTCATCGGCCAGGTTGTCCATGGCCTGCTGCGGCGTCTTCTCACCGGTCACGGCCACGGCCACGTTCTTCCACCACAACTGGGCCAGCTTGGGGTAGTCCGGCACGTTGGTACCTGTCGGCGTCCAGGCCACGCGGGCCGGGCTGCGGTAGAACTCCACCAGTCCCCCGAGCTTGGGTGCCAGGTCGGTCATGGCCTTGCTCTGGATGTCGCTTTCACGGATGGGCGTGAGGCCGACGATGGTCTTCTTCAGCGACACGGACTTCGCGGTCACGAACTGCGCATACAGCCAGGCGGCAGCCGTGCGGTTCTCGTCGTGCTTCTCGAAGAAGGTCCAGCTGCCCACGTCCTGATAGCCGTTCTGCATGCCCTGCTTCCAGTAGGGGCCGTTGGGGCCGGGGGCCATGCGCCACTTGGGCGTGCCATCGGCGTTGACCACTGGCAGGCCGGGTTTGGTCATGTCGGCCGTGAAGGCGGTGTACCAGAAGATCTGCTGCGCGATCTGACCCTGGGCCGGCACGGGGCCGGCTTCGCCGAAGGTCATGCCGGTCGCTTCCTTGGGCGCGTACTTCTTCATCCAGTCCACATACTTGGTCAGCGCATAGACGGCGGCCGGCGAATTGGTGGCACCACCCCGCGCCACGCTGGCACCCACGGGATGACAGCCGTCGGCCGTCGTGCGGATGCCCCACTCGTCCACCGGCTTGCCATTCGGGATGCCGACATCGGCGGTGCCCGCCATGGACAGCCACGCGTCCGTGAAGCGCCAACCCAGCGAGGGGTCCTTCTTGCCGTAATCCATATGGCCGTAGATCGGCTTGCCATCGATGGTCTTCACGTCGTTGGTGAAGAACTCGGCGATGTCCTCGTAGGCGCTCCAGTTCAGCGGCACGCCCAGCTCATAGCCGAACTTGGCCTTGAACTTGTCCTGCAGGTCCTTGCGCGCGAACAGGTCGGCGCGGAACCAGTAGAGGTTGGCGAACTGCTGGTCGGGCAGCTGGTAGAGCTTGCCGTCGGGCGCCGTGGTGAAGCTGGTGCCGATGAAGTCCTTGATGTCCAGCCCGGGGTTGGTCCACTCCTTGCCCTTGCCCGCCATGTAGTCGGTCAGGTTCATGATCTTGCCGTAGCGGTAGTGGGTGCCGATCAGATCGGAGTCCGAGATCCAGCCGTCGTAGATCGACTTTCCGGACTGCATCGAGGTCTGCAGCTTCTCGACGACGTCGCCTTCCTGGATCAGGTCGTGCTTGACCTTGATGCCGGTGATCTCCTCGAAGGCCTTGGCCAGCGTCTTCGACTCGTACTCGTGCGTGGTGATGGTCTCGGAGACGATCGAGATTTCCTTCACGCCTTTGGCCTGCAGCTTCTTGGCCGCATCGATGAACCACTTCATCTCCGCCATCTGCCGGTCCTTGCTCAGCGTGGACGGCTGGAACTCGTTGTCGACCCACTTCTTCGCCTCCGCTTCGCCAGCCCAGGCTCCGTGCCCGAACACCAGCGCCGCTGCCGCGAACGCGATCACTTGATATTTCACCTTCATTGCGATCTCCTCAGTTTCAGCCCCCCCTGAATCGAGAACCCGGCCGGGGGAGCTTATGGCCGTTTTCCCTGGCGTCCTTGCGCTGACGCGGTGCCGTCGGCAAGGCGCGCGTTGATGCGCGCCTTCAGCCCTTTCTCATGACCAGCGCCAGCAGCAGCATGGACGCCACAAACGAAATCCAGACGCTGGGCTCCTGCTCCAGCGCGAGCCACTGCATCAGCTTCTCGCTCACGCCGACAAAGGCCAGGTTCAGGTAGGCCGCGCACAGCAGCCCGATGAAGAGGCGGTCACCACGCGTCGTACGCAGCGGCAGAAAGCCCTTGCGCTCCAGCGTGGGCGACCTGATCTCCCACACCGTCATCACCACGAGCATCAGGGCAATGCCGGTGAAGAAGCCCGCCACGGGCGCTGTCCAGGCCATCCAGTCAAACACCTTGTTGCTCCTCGGCCTAGACCCGCCCCATGGCAAAGCCCTTGGCGATGTAGTTGCGCACGAACCAGATCACGATGGCTCCGGGGACGATGGTCAGGGTGCCGGCCGCCGCCAGCACGGCCCAGTCCATGCCGGCGGCGGAGACGGTACGCGTCATGGTGGCCACGATGGGCTTGGCGTCCACGCTGGTCAGGGTGCGCGCCATCAGCAGCTCCACCCAGCTGAACATGAAGCAGAAGAAGGCCGCCACGCCCACGCCGGACTTGATCAGCGGCATGAAGATGAACACGAAGAAGCGCGGGAAGGAATAGCCGTCGATGTAGGCCGTCTCGTCGATCTCGCGCGGGATGCCGCTCATGAAGCCTTCCAGGATCCAGACCGCCAGCGGCACGTTGAACACGAGGTGCGCCAGCGCCACGGCCAGATGCGTGTCCATCAGGCCGAGCGTGGTGTAGAGCTGGAAGAAAGGCAGCAGGAACACCGCCGGCGGCGTCATGCGGTTGGTCAGCAACCAGAAGAACACATGCTTGTCGCCGAGAAAGCGGTAGCGCGAGAAGGCGTAGGCGGCCGGCAGCGCCACGGCGATGGAGATCACCGTGTTCAACGCCACGTAGATCATGGAGTTCACGTAACCCATGTACCAGGCCGGGTCGGTGAAGATGGTCTTGTAGTTGTCCCAGGTGAACTGCTGCGGCCACAGGGCGAAGGTCGACAGGATCTCCTCGTTGGTCCGGAAGGACATGTTGACCATCCAGTAGATGGGCAGGATGGCGAACAGCAGGTAGGCCAGCAGGAAGAGCGTGCGCAGGGGCAGGCGTGGCTTAGTCATGGCGGGGCTCCTGGTCGGACAGGCCGACACGCTGCATCCAGTTGTAAAGCACGAAGCACAGCAGCAGGATGATGAGGAAGTAGATCAGCGAGAACGCCGCGGCCGGTCCCAGGTCGAACTGCCCCACGGCCTTCTGCGTCAGGTACTGGCTCAGGAAGGTCGTGGCATTGCCCGGCCCGCCGCCAGTCAGCACGAAGGGTTCGGTGTAGATCATGAAACTGTCCATGAAACGCAGCAACACGGCGATCATCAGCACGCCGCGCAGCTTGGGCAGCTGGATGTAGCGGAACACGGCCAGCCGGCTCGCGCCGTCGATGCGCGCCGCCTGGTAGTAGGCATCGGGGATGCTGCGCAGCCCGGCGTAGCACAGCAGCGCCACCAGCGGCGTCCAGTGCCAGACGTCCATGACCAGCACGGTGAGCCAGGCGTCGCGCGCGCTGCCGGTGTAACTGTAGTCGATGCCCAGCCAGGCTAGCGCCGCACCGAGCAGGCCGATGTCCTGGCGGCCGTAGATCTGCCAGATCGTGCCGACCACGTTCCAGGGGATCAGCAGCGAGATCGCCACCAGCACCAGCACGACCGAGGCACGCCGCCCCTGGGCCGGCATGGACAGTGCCAGGGCGATGCCCAGAGGGATCTCGATCAGCAGCACCGAGAAGGAGTACACCATCTGCCGCCAGAGGGCGGCGTGCAGCTCCTCGTCGCGCATCACGGCCTTGAACCACTCCGTGCCGACGAAGACCCGGCGCTCCGGGCTGATGATGTCCTGCACCGAGTAGTTCACCACCGTCATCAGCGGCAGGATGGCCGAGAAGGCCACGCAGATCACCACCGGCAGGATCAGCCACCAGGCTTTCTGGTTGACGGATTTCATGCGCCCACTCCCTTGTGCTGCGACCCCAGCAACTCACCGTCACGATAGAAACAGCTGCGCGCACCCACCAGCTTGAGTCCCACGCCGGCCCCGGCTACAGGCAGCGCCTCGTCCAGCCCCAGGCGCGCGCGCACCAGGGTTTCGCCGATCCGTGCCGTCAGCAGGCCATAGGTGCCTACATCCTGGCAGCTCACCACCTCGGCCGCGAGCACGCCGGGCGCACCTTGCGGGGCCAGCGTCACGTACTCGGGGCGTACGCCCAGGGTGAACTCGCCGGCTTGAGCCAGCATGGAGGCATCCACCCCTTCGGCCACCCCAACCGGCCGGCCCGCCACCTCCAGCGCGGCACCACGCCAGGCCGCGGGCAGGAAGTTCATCCCCGGCGAGCCGATGAAGTGCCCGACGAAGGTGTGCTCGGGCCGCTCGAACAGCGCGTCGGCCGTGCCCACCTGCACCACACGCCCCTCGGTCATCACCACCACCTGATCGGCGAAGGTCAGCGCCTCCACCTGGTCGTGCGTGACATAGATCAGCGTGAGCTTGAGTTCGTGGTGGATCTGCTTGAGCTTGCGGCGCAGCTTCCACTTCAGGTGCGGGTCGATCACGGTCAGCGGCTCGTCGAAAAGCACGGCGCTCACGTCCTCGCGCACCAGCCCGCGCCCCAGCGAAATCTTCTGCTTGGCATCGGCCGACAAGCCCGCCGCGCGCTGGTCGAGCTGGCCGCTGAGCTCCAGCATCTCGGCGATCGCACCCACACGCTGGCGGATGCGCTCGGGCGCCAGCTTGCGGTTGCGCAGCGGAAAGGCCAGGTTCTCGCCGACCGTCATGGTGTCGTAGATCACCGGGAACTGGAACACCTGGGCGATGTTGCGCTCCTGAGGCGTGCGCTGCGTCACGTCCTGCCGGTCGAACATCACCCGGCCGTGCGAGGGTTGGACCAGGCCCGAGATGATGTTGAGCATGGTGGTCTTGCCGCAGCCCGAGGGCCCGAGCAGAGCGTAGGCGCCGCCGTCCTCGAAGGCCATGCGCAGGGGCCGCAGGGCGTAGTCGGCATCCTCCTTGGGATCCGCCTTGTAGGAGTGGGCCAGGTCGAGTTCGATGCGCGCCATCTCAGCCCCTCCTGCCCGCGCGTTGCGGCGCCAGCAGCAGCGCACCCGCTGCGTCGAAAACATAGACCCGGCCCGGGTCCAGGCTCAGATCCAGGCGCGCACCGAGCTCGAAGCGATGCACCCCGGTCAGCTGCGCCACGAGCTCGCCCACCGGCGTGGCCACGTGCACGAAGGTGTCGGAACCCGAAATCTCGGCCAGCTCGACGCTGCCTGGCAGCATCAGATGTCCCGGCCGGCGCGACAGGTGCAGATCGCTGGAACGCACGCCCAGTGTCAGCCTGCCCTGAGCGCCCGGGGGCAAGGCCAGCGCCAGAGGCGCGGGAGCCGCCTGGCCGGCCGACGCCTGCAGCACCAGGCCCTGCGCACCGGCCTGGGCCTCGATCAGGTTCATGGGCGGATCGCTGAAGGCACGCGCCACGCGCAGATTGCGCGGCGCGTGGAAGACCTCGGCCGTCGGCCCGTACTGGAGCAACTCGCCCGCATCGAGCACCGCCGTATAGCCGCCCAGCAGCAGCGCCTCGCCTGGCTCGGTCGTGGCGTAGACCACGGTGGCATCGGACACTGAGAACAACTGGGTGAGCTCTTCGCGCAGTTCTTCGCGCAACTTGTAATCCAGATTGACCAGGGGTTCGTCCAGCAACATCAGTGGCGCTGCCTTGGCCAGGGCGCGTGCCAGCGCCACGCGCTGCTGCTGCCCGCCCGACAGCTCGGCCGGCAGGCGCTGAAGATAGGGTTCGATGCGCAACCTGGCGGCCAGCTCGTGCACGCGGGCGTCGATGTTCGCCTCGCGCCGCAGCTTGAGCGGCGAGGCGATGTTGTCGTACACCGTCATCGACGGGTAGTTGATGAACTGCTGGTAGACCATGGCCACGTTGCGTTCGCGCACCGGCATGCCCGTGACGTCGCGCCCGTCGACCCGCACGACGCCCTGACTCGGGCGGTCCAGTCCTGCCATCAGGCGCATCAGACTGGTCTTGCCCGCTTGGGTCGCGCCCAGCAGCACCGTCACCATGCCAGGCTGCAGGTCCAGGTCCAGGGGGTAGAGATAGGGGCTGGCGCCGACCGTCTGGGCCACGCCTTCCAGACTCAGGCGCATGGTGGTTCCCACGCGGCAGCGCGCGAATCAGAACCCGAAAAGGTCAAAAATGAACGAAACATGGGGTTTTTTCTGTTCTTCAGCTTTCGAATTTAATATTTTTATTTTCGCTTTCTTTCGGTATTTTCCCTAAGCAGGGCGCCTGACGGTTTGTTTATGGTCTACTCGCCCCAACAAAAAAACCACGAGTGATGACGCCCAATCCACGCCAGGCCCGCCTGCTCGAAGAGGTGCGAGCCCAAGGCTCCGCCTCGATCGAGGCGTTGGCCGACCAGTTCCAAGTCACCCTGCAGACCGTGCGCCGCGACGTGCAGCGCCTGGCCGAGGCCGGCCTGCTGGCGCGCTTCCATGGCGGCGTGCGCCTGCCCAGCTCCACCACGGAGAACATCGCCTACCGCCAACGCCAGGCTCTGCAAGCCGAAGGCAAGGCGCGGATCGCGCGCGCCATCGCCCAGCGCGTACCGAACGGCTGCTCGCTGATCATGAACATCGGCACCACCATCGAAGCCGTGGCGCGCGAGCTCGTGCGGCATCGCGGCCTGCGCGTCATCACCAACAACTTGCACGTGGCGTCCATCCTGGTCGACAACCCGGACTGCGAGGTCATCATCGCCGGCGGCGTGGTACGCGCGCTCGACCGCGGCATCGTGGGAGAAGCCACGGTGGACTTCATCAGCCAGTTCAAGGCGGACATCGGCCTGATCGGGATCAGTGGCATCGAGGCCGACGGCACGCTGCGTGACTACGATTACCGCGAGGTGAAGGTCGCGCGCACCATCATCGACCACTCGCGCGAGGTCTGGCTGGCGGCCGACCACAGCAAGTTCCACCGCCCGGCCATGGTGCAGCTGGCCCCGCTGGGTGACATCGACCGCATCTTTACCGATGCCGAGCCGCCCGAGCTGTTCGCCCCGCTCATGGCGCAGGCAGGCGTGGAGTGCGTGATCGCCGACTGAGCCCCCTGCCCCAAGAGGAGACCCACCGATGGATTACCTGCTGGCCCTGGACCAGGGCACTTCCAGCTCGCGCAGCATCGTCTTTGCCCGCGACGGCAGCATCGTGGCCATGGAGCAGCGCGAGTTCCGACAGATCTACCCGCAACCCGGCTGGGTGGAACACGACCCGATGGAAATCTGGCAGACCCAGCTGGAGACCGCGCGCGCGGTGCTGCGCAAGGCCGGCCTGCAGGCGCGGCAGATCAAGGCCATAGGCATCACCAACCAGCGCGAGACCACGGTGGTCTGGAACCGCAAGACCGGCCGCCCCATCCACAACGCCATCGTCTGGCAGGACCGGCGCGCCGAGCCCAGTTGCGCCGAGCTGCGCGCGCGCGGCCTGGAAGACACCATCATGGCCAAGACCGGTCTGCGCGTGGACGCGTATTTCTCCGGCACCAAGCTGCAATGGATCCTGGACCACGTGCCGGGAGCCCGCGCCCAGGCGACGCGCGGCGAACTGGCTTTCGGCACCGTGGACGCCTGGCTGATCTGGCAGCTCACCGAAGGCCGCATGCACGTGACAGACGTCAGCAACGCCTCGCGCACCATGCTCTTCAATGTGCACGAGAACCGCTGGGACGCCGAGCTGCTCGCGGCGCTGGACATCCCGGCCGCACTCATGCCTGAAGTGCGCCCCTCCAGCGCCGATTTCGGCCGTACCGTCGAGTCGCTGCTGGGCGCGAGCATCCCTATCGGTGGCGTGGCTGGTGACCAGCAGAGTGCCCTCTTCGGCCAAGCCTGCTTCGCCGCCGGCCAGGCCAAGAACACCTATGGCACGGGCTGCTTCATGCTCATGCACACGGGCACGCGCTTCCACACCAGCCACAACGGGCTGATCACCACCAGCGCGGCACAACCGCGCACCACGCCCGAGTTCGCGCTCGAAGGCAGCGTCTTCATCGGCGGCGCCGTGGTGCAGTGGCTGCGTGACGGCCTGCACGCCATCCACAGCAGCAGCGAAGTGCAGAACCTCGCACAGAGCGTGCCCGACGCCGGCGGCGTGATGTTCGTGCCGGCCTTCACCGGCCTGGGCGCGCCCTACTGGCAGCCCGATGCGCGCGGCGCCATCGTCGGCCTCACGCGCGGCACCACCATTGCCCACATCGCGCGCGCTGCGCTCGAGAGCATTGCCTTCCAGAGCGCGGCATTGCTGCAGGCCATGAGCCGCGACGCGGTGGAGAACGGCGGCGTGCCCGTCAGCGAACTGCGCGTGGACGGCGGGGCCTGCGTCAACGACTTCCTCATGCAGTTCCAGGCCGACCTGCTGGGCATCCCCGTGCTGCGGCCCGCGGTGGTTGAAACCACCGCCCTGGGCGCCGCCTACCTGGCGGGCCTGAGCTGCGGTCTGTACGACAACCTCGAAGAGCTCTCGCAGCAGTGGCGCGTGGACCGGACCTTCGTCCCCACGCTGCCGCGCGTCCGCGCCGAGGAACTGATGGCACGCTGGGAACACGCGGTCCGCCAGACCATCGCCGCCTGAGCCCCCTCAGCCTCCCGGCGGGGCGGACGCAAGCTGCGACAATCGGCAGACCCTCCAACCATCCCGAAAACGGCGGCCCGCGAGCCCCGCACACCACAAGATGAGCGAACGCATTGCATTCATCGGCGGCGGCAATATGGCCAGCGCCATCATCGGCGGCCTGATCAAGCAGGGCCGACCGGCCTCCTCCTTCGAGGTAGTTGAACCTTTTGCCGAAGCTCGCCAGGCGCTGAAAGACAAGTTCGGCATCGTCGCCCGTGAAGAGGCTGGAGCCTTCCTCGCCGGCGTCGGCCTGGTGGTCTGGGCCACCAAGCCACAGACCTTCAAAGAGGCCACCGTGCCGGTGCGCGCGCATGTCGCGGGGGCCCTGCACCTGAGCGTGGCCGCCGGCATCCCCAGCAGCAGCATTGCGCGCTGGCTGGGCAGCGAGCGCATCGTGCGCAGCATGCCCAACACGCCGGCCCTCATCGGCCTGGGCATGACCGGCCTGTACGCACGTGGCGGTGTCACCGCACAGGACCGCGCGCTGATCGAGAGCGTGACCGCCACCATGGGCGAGTCGCTCTGGGTCGAGCGCGAGGAACAGCTCGACGCCGTCACCGCCCTCTCGGGCTCCGGTCCGGCCTATGTGTTCTATTTCCTTGAGGCCATGACCCAGGCGGGCACCGAGATGGGCCTGCCGCAGCAGCAGGCCTACAAGCTGGCCGTCGAAACCTTCCGCGGCGCCAGCGCCCTGGCCCGGGCCTCCAGCGAGCCGCCCGAAGTGCTGCGCCAGCGCGTCACCTCCAAGGGCGGCACCACCTACGCAGCCATCACGAGCATGGAGGAGAGCAAGGTCAAGGCACTGTTCGGCCAGGCCCTGCATGCAGCCGAGCGTCGTGCGCGCGAGCTCGGCATCGAGTTCGGCAAGGACTGAGCGCCCCGCTTATTTGAAGGCGTAACCGGCCACCACGCCGGCGAACACCGTGCAGCCGAACCAGTGGTTGACGCGGAAGGCCTGGAAGCAGCCTTCGCGCGTGCGCCCGCGGATCAACTGGTAATGCCAGACGATCTGGCCCACCGCAGCCAGCAGCGCGAGGAACCAGGCCCAGGGCGCGAGCCCCTCGACCAGCAGCACGGTCCAGACAATGAGGTGGATGACATAGAAGGATGTCACCGCCGCCACATCCCAGGACCCGAGCGTGATGGCCGAGGTCTTCATGCCGATGCGCAGATCGTCGTCGCGGTCCACCATGGCGTACTCGGTGTCATAGGCCAGCACCCAGAACAGGTTGCCGATCAGCAGGCCCCAGGCCAGCGGCGGCACCTGCTGCTGCACGGCGGCGAAGGCCATGGGAATACCGAAGCTGAAGGCCACGCCCAGCACCGCCTGCGGCATGGCAAAGAAACGCTTGGCAAAGGGATAGACAATGGCCACGGCCAGCGCCGCGAAGGACCAGGCCACGGCCACGCGGTTGGTCGTGAGCACCAGGCCAAAGGCCAGCAGGGCCAGCACGGCCCCCAGCACCAGCGCCTCGCGCACCGAGACCTTGCCCGCCGTCACGGGTCGCTGTGCCGTGCGCTTCACATGCTTGTCGAAGTCGCGGTCGGCCACGTCGTTGAGGCAGCAGCCCGCGCTGCGCATGAGGATGGTGCCCAGCACGAAGACGATCAGCAGGTGCCAGCCCGGCCAGCCCCCGGCCGCCACCCACAGCGCACTCAGCGAGGGCCAGAGCAGCAGCAGCCAGCCCGCCGGACGGTCCCAGCGGATCAGGTCGAGGTAGAGACGGAATTTCTCAGCCACTGCGTGGCTCCCCACGCTCACTCTTCAAGCAAGGAGCGGAGCATCCATGCCGTCTGCTCATGTACCGTGAGGCGCTGGGTCAGCAGATCGGCCGTGGGCTCGTCACCGGCCTTGTCCGCCAGCGGGAACAGGCTGCGCGCGGTGCGCGCCACGGCCTCGTGACCCGTCACCAGGATACGCACCATCTCCAGTGCCTTGGGCGGCTTGGCCGGCGCATCGGGCACCGAGGCCAGCTTGCCGAACTGGGCGTAGGAACCGGGCGCCGCATGGCCCAGCGAGCGGATGCGCTCGGCGATCGGGTCCACCGCATTCCACAGCTCGGTGTACTGCGTCATGAACATGGTGTGCAGGGTGTTGAACATCGGCCCCGTCACGTTCCAGTGGAAGTTGTGCGTGGTCAGGTAGAGCGTGTAGGTGTCGGCCAGCAGGTGGCTCAGGCCCTTGGCGATGGCGGCGCGGTCCTTCTCGCTGATGCCGATGTTGATGGCGGGGGCGGCGGTCTTGGCCATGGCTCTCACTCCTGAAAAAATTCTATTCGGACAGGCGCTTCACGCCCGGCAACTCGCAGGCGTAGATCGCGTTGCGCAACGCGGCGATGGCCTCGTAGCGCGGGAAGCTGCGGCGCCAGACCAGCACCACGCGGCGCGTGGGCGCTTCGCCGCTGAAGGGCAGGTAGCGCACGAAACCCTCGTCGGTGTTGGGCTTGAGCTTGCCCCGGGGCCCCAGGGCCGACTTGGGCACGCTCAGGCGCGGCACCAGGGTCACGCCCATGCCCGCGGCCACCATGTGCTTGATGGTCTCGAGCGAAGAGCCTTCGAAACTCTTGCGGATGCCCTCGGCATTGCTCGAGAAGCGCGCGAACTCGGGGCAGACCTCGAGCACGTGGTCGCGGAAACAGTGGCCCGTGCCCAGCAGCAGCATGGTCTCGGCCTTGAGCGCCTCGCTGCTGATGCTGTCGTTCGCGGCCAGCGCGTGGTTGTGCGGCACGGCGGCGTAGAACGGCTCGTCATAGAGCGGGGCGATGGCCAGGCCGGCGTCGGGAAACGGTTCGGCCAGGATGGCCGCGTCGATCTCGCCCGTGCGCAGCATCTCCAGCAGCTTGACCGTGAAGTTCTCCTGCAGCACCAGCGGCATCTGCGGCGTGTGCTCGATCATCTGGCGCACCAGATCGGGCAGCAGGTAGGGGCCGATGGTGTAGATCACGCCCAGCTTGAGCGGACCGCTCAGCGGATCCTTGCCGCGCTTGGCAATCTCCTTGATCGCTGCGGCCTGCTCCAGCACGGCCTGCGCCTGGCGCACGATCTCCTCGCCCAGCGGCGTGACCGTGACCTCGTTGGCGCTGCGCTCGAAGAGCTTGACGTCCAGCTCCTCCTCGATCTTCTTCACCGCCACCGACAGGGTGGGCTGCGAGACGTAGCAGGCCTCGGCCGCGCGGCCAAAGTGCTTCTCACGCGCGACGGCCACGATGTATTTGAGTTCGGTCAGCGTCATGATTGAATTGTGCCATCCTGACGCCGAATGCGATAGTCGTCGCCTTGTGATGGATCAAGGCACGGTCACACGCAGCTGCAAGAGCCGCGGGCGCTGCGAGGCCGCGTTGCTGCTGTAGACCCCGGGCTGCGGCGCCTGGCCGCTGCGCGCCAGCGTGACCCACTGGCCCAGCGGTGCCTGCACCGCGGTGCTGAGTTCGCTGCGCGCCTGGGTCGGCAGCTCGCGACCCGGCTGCTGCTGCACGCTGGCCGTCTGCACCTCAACCTCCACCGTCGCGGGTTTCTGGCCACCGGGCCAGCGCGGCTTGAACAGCAGGTTCTGGCCGGCCTGCAACCAGATCAGGCCCTGCTTCACCCCCGCGCCCGTGAGCGCGCCCTGCGCCTGCACGGACTGCACCCATTGGATCGGCGTGACCTGCGAAAAACTCAAACGCGCCGCGCCACCATTGCGCACCTGCAGCTGCTGCGGCGCCATCAGCGGCACCTGCGGCCGCGTGCCCACCACATAACCCCCGCCACCCTCCTCGATCTCGCGCAGCTCCAGCACCAGATCGCGCTCGGGCAGTTGCGCCGCCACCGGCCAGGCCAGCAGCAGGGAGAAAAGAGTGAGGAGCAGTCGCATGAGGGGAACCTCCGCAGTGGGCGCCTTGATTGTGCCAAAGGGACGTGCGCAGCGGCAGAAATGAGCGCGTGCCAGAATTTGCCCACGCCATTCTCTCCCCCACACACCGGAATCCCCTTGAGCCTGCTCTTCACCCCTTTTGAACTGCCTGCCCCCCGCGGCCCGCTGACCCTGGCCAACCGCATCGTCGTCGCGCCCATGTGCCAGTACTCGGCCCAGGACGGCGCGGCCACCGACTGGCATCTCGCACACTGGACCAGCCTGCTCAACAGCGGCGCGGGACTGCTCACCCTCGAAGCCACCGGCGTCACGGCGGACGGCCGCATCACCCCGCACTGCCTGGGCCTGTGGGATGAGCGCACCGAAGCCGCACTGGCCGACACCTTGCAGCGCGCGCGCCGCAACGCCCCGCCCATGCCCGTCTGCATCCAGCTCGCGCACGCCGGCCGCAAGGCTTCCAGCGCCGCACCCTGGCAGGGCGGCGGCCTGCTCACGGCAGACCAGGGTGGCTGGCAGCCACTCGCGCCCTCGGCCTTGCCGCAGCTGCCGGGCGAGGCGCCGCCCACGGCCATGAGCCTGGCGCAGATCGCGCAGACGCGCGCGGCCTTCGTCGCCGCGGCGAAGCGCGCACGACGCATCGGCATCGACGCCATCGAGCTGCACGCCGCCCACGGCTACCTGCTGCACCAGTTCCTCTCGCCGCTGGCCAACCAGCGCACGGACGACTACGGCGGCTCGCTGGAGAACCGCATGCGCTTCGTGCTGGAGGTGTTTGCCGAGGTGCGCGCCGTCTTCGATGGCCCGCTGGGCGTGCGCGTCTCGGCCACCGACTGGGTCGAAGGCGGCTGGGACACGGCACAAACCTGCGAACTCGCAGGGCGCCTCAAAGCCCTGGGCTGCAACTTCATGCACGTCTCCACGGCCGGCGTCTCGCCGCAGCAGAAGATCGCGCTCGGCCCGGGCTACCAGGTGCCCTACGCGCGTGCGGTACGCCAGGCCTGCGGTCTGCCCACCACGGCCGTGGGCCTGATCACCGAGCCGCAGCAGGCCGAAGACATCCTGCAGGCCGGCGATGCCGACCTCATCGCCCTGGCCCGCGCCCTGCTCTACAAGCCACGCTGGCCCTGGGAAGCCGCCGTGGCCCTGCGCGGCCAGGTCCAGGCCAGCCCGCCCTACTGGCGCTGCCTGCCGCGCGACGCGCAAGGGATCTTCGGGGACGTGCGCATCGGCATGCGCTGAGAGAAACAGGCCAGCGTAGAACTTGTGAAGAAATCGTAGCGAGCGGCCCGAGCGCAAGGCGGACGGAGCACAGCCACCGGAACGTCCAGAGGTACGTGAGGATGGCGCGCACCGCCTAACGCCACGATCGGGCCGCGCAGTGGATTTATTGACAAGTTTTCAAGGACGCTGACGGATCACCAGCGCTGGCAGATCCAGCGACTTGATGCGCAGCGCGGCCCGATCAGCCTCGGCCTGGCTCGTGAACGGTCCCACGCGCACGCGCGTGAGCGGCTGCGAGCCGAAGCTCTCGGCACTCGCTTCCAGCCCGAGCGACTGCACCTGGGCGAGGGCCTTGCGCGCGTTCTCCTCCTGCGCATAGGCACCGACCTGCACCACCCAGACATAGCGCAGCGGCGGCGGTGCGGGCTTGCGCGCCGCCGGCGCGGGACGCGAGGGCGTGGCCGCGTCGGGGGTCTGCACCGCGGGCGCTGCGGCAGGTGCGGGCGTCGGGGCGGCCGGCTCGGCACGGGCCGGGCGGTCAGCGGCCGGCATCATGGCCGGCGCGGGGGACGGCGAGGGTGCGGGCCGGGTGGCCGCAGCGACCGGCGGCGTGGGCTCGGACGCCGCCGGGGGGGTGGTTGAAGCCGTGGGGGTCGCCGGCACAGCCGCCGCCGACTCGGCCGGCGCTGGGCTGGCCTGGGCCACGGACGTCGCAGATCGGAAGA